>NZ_JBIBSY010000001.1:0-393240 GCF_043078065.1 Streptomyces sp. NPDC015532
CCTTGCGGGGGCGGTGGGGGCCCCCGCCGGGGCGGGCGCGGGTTTCCCCGGGGCCCCCCGCCGGGGGCCGGGGGGGGGCGGGGGGGGGGCGGGGGGGCCCCCACCGCCGTTTCGGGAGTGGGGCCGGCCCACGTCGGCCCACCGCCGTTCCAAGAGCCGGCCACAGGCGTTTCGGGAACCGTCCACAGGCGGTTGTCCGTCGGTGTCCAGGGTTTTCCACAGGGGTGGCCGAGTGGGCCGGCCGTTGGCACAGTGGAGGCCATGCGGGGGTGGTGGCGGGACCTCACGGATCTGGTGCTGCCGGCCGAGTGCGGAGGCTGCGGGAGGCCTCGCGTGGTGCTCTGTCCCGAGTGCCGTGCCGCCCTGACAGGGGCCGCTCCGTGCCGGGTGCGACCGGTGCCCGAACCGGCGGGGCTGTCCGTGGTGCACGCGGCGGCTCCCTACGGGGACGAGGTGCGGGCCATGCTCCTCGCCCACAAGGAACGGGGTGCGCTGGCACTGGCGGCACCCCTGGGCGTGGCCCTCGCGGGGGCTGTGCGGGCAGGCCTGGAGCCTGCGGGACGTCCTGGTCCGGCGGGGCGGCCCATGGCTTCGCAGGGGCGTCAGAGGTTCGGGAAGGGGGACGTGCGGGGAGAGCGGGACGGCGCGGACACCGTTGGAACGGCGGTCCGGGCGGCCGGGGCGGGGCACGGGCCCGTGCTGCTCGTGCCCGTGCCGTCGGCGCGGCGGGCGGTTCGGGCGCGGGGGCACGATCCGGTCCGGCGGATCGCGCTCGCGGCGGCGGGGGAGCTGCGGCGTACCGGAACGCCGGCCCGGGTGCTCGTTGTGCTGCGGCAGCGGCGTGCCGTGGCCGACCAGTCGGGGCTGAACTCCCGCCAGCGGGCCGTGAATCTGGCCGGCGCCCTGGAGGTCGTCGCCGGTGGCGGACCGATGCTGGCCGAAGGAGGGCGGGTGGTGCTGGTGGACGACCTGATGACCACCGGGGCGTCGTTGGCGGAGGCGGCGCGGGCGGTGCGGACGGCGCAGTCGGGTGCGCGGGCGCTGCGATGGACGGGTGAGAGGACGGGACGGGGGGAGGTGTACGGGCGAATCCCGGGTAGGGAGCAGGCCGGAGGAACGAATGGTGCAACGGTCCGCTCGGCCGTGATCGCGGCACCGCCGGACGCCTTCGAAATAAACCGGAACTGACCGACAACTTGCATCGTTGCAGGTAATAAGAGGGTCAATTCACCTGAACGGAGGTACGTATCAGTAGAGGGTGACGACATCCGTCCGGGCGAGATATGTTCGGTTGTGAGGCAATGGCGCAGGCCGTACCTCGCGCGTCCGAGTGCCGAAGCGTCACTTTCCGGCAATCACCCGCATCGGTGGGGTGGAGATCTTGTCCTTGGGGGAGGAGGAGGTGAAAGTCACCGAGTCCGAGGTTCCGGGGCTCACCGGAGCCTGGTGCAAAAGGGAGATGCTCCGCCAGTGGAGCGGGGCTATCCGGGAACGGAGTTCTGCGTGGACATCGTCGTCAAGGGCCGCAAGACCGAGGTGCCCGAGCGGTTCCGCAAGCACGTGGCCGAGAAGCTGAAGCTGGAGAAGATCCAGAAGCTCGATGGCAAGGTGATCAGCCTCGACGTCGAGGTGTCCAAGGAGCCCAACCCCCGACAGGCCGACCGCAGTGACCGGGTGGAGATCACGCTCCACTCCCGCGGACCGGTGATCCGGGCGGAGGCGGCGGCAAGCGACGCGTATGCAGCACTCGACCTGGCCGCGGACAAGCTCGAGGCCCGGCTGCGCAAGCAGCACGACAAGCGCTACACCCGCCGTGGCAACGGAAGGATCTCGGCGGCCGAGGTCGCCGACGTCGTCCCGGGGGCCGCGACCCTGAACGGCAGCGGTGACGTCGTCCACGACGAGGAGCCGGACGCCGTACCCACCAAGAAGATCGGCTCGCTCGAGATCATGGGCGAAGGCCCCTGCGTCGTCCGCGAGAAGACCCATGTGGCCGCACCGATGACACTCGACCAGGCGCTCTACGAAATGGAGCTGGTCGGGCACGACTTCTACCTCTTCGTCGACTCCGAGACCAAGGAGCCCAGCGTCGTGTACCGGCGCCATGCGTACGACTACGGGGTCATCCACCTCAGCACGGACCCGATGGTCACCCAGGGCGGGGCGGACGCGCCGGGCGGCGCGCTCGGCGGCTGACCGTCCCCGGTGACGGATGAGCCGGTGCCCCTGGAGCGCGAGTGCGCCCCCAGGGGCACCGGTGTGCGACCACTTCACGCCCCGCTCCGTCACCCCGCCGCCGTCCGGACATGGAATCATGGCCGCACCGGCCCAACCGGTGGGTCGTTGCCTTGGGTTGGCGATGCCGCGGAAACACAGGCCACGGCCTTCAGGGGGAGGAACGATGGCGGACAGCTTCGGACCGATGCGTGCGCGCGACACCGACGGCGGAGTCGCCGCCTCCGGCCCGGACGGGGGCTCGTCACGCGAGGAGCCCATCAGGGTCCTTGTCGTGGACGACCACGCTCTCTTCCGCCGCGGTCTGGAGATCGTCCTCGCCGCCGAGGAGGACATCCAGGTCGTCGGTGAGGCGGGGGACGGCGCGGAGGCGGTCGACAAGGCCGCCGACCTGCTGCCCGACATCGTGCTGATGGACGTACGGATGCCCAAGCGCGGCGGTATCGAGGCGTGCACCTCCATCAAGGAGGTGGCCCCCAGCGCGAAGATCATCATGCTGACGATCAGCGACGAGGAGGCCGACCTCTACGACGCGATCAAGGCGGGGGCGACCGGGTACCTCCTCAAGGAGATCTCCACGGACGAGGTGGCCACGGCCATCCGCGCGGTCGCCGACGGGCAGTCGCAGATCAGTCCGTCGATGGCGTCGAAACTCCTCACCGAGTTCAAGTCGATGATCCAGCGCACGGACGAGCGCCGGCTGGTGCCCGCGCCGCGGCTCACCGACCGCGAGCTGGAGGTCCTCAAGCTGGTGGCCACGGGGATGAACAACCGTGACATCGCCAAGGAACTGTTCATCTCCGAGAACACCGTGAAGAACCACGTGCGCAACATCCTGGAGAAGCTGCAACTGCACTCCAGGATGGAGGCCGTGGTGTACGCGATGCGCGAGAAGATCCTCGAGATCCGCTGAGGGCCGTCCCCGGGGCGCCGCCGGGTGCCCGCCCGACGACTTGCCGGGTGACGCCAGGCGGCTTCGCCGGGTGCCGTCCGACGGCTTGGCCGGGTTCTGTCCGACGGCTGCGTCAAACGCGGTCCGACCACTGCGCCGGACGTCATCCGACGCACTCCGCCGGGTGTCACCCCAGGATGCGTACGAGCTCCGCGGCCAGCGGTTCGCGTAGCTCCGGGGCGTCCACCCGCTCGACCCGGACATCCGTGCAGTCCACCCAGCCCGCGGCCTCCGCCAGGGCCTGCGCCACCGCCGGGACCGCCTTCGCGTCGTCCAGGGTGACCTGTCTGGCGACCAGCGTGCGGCCCTCGCGCGCCGGGTCGACCCGGCCGACGAGCCGGCCACCGGCCAGGACCGGCATCGCGAAATAGCCGTGCACCCGCTTCGGCTTCGGCGTGTACGCCTCCAGACGATGCGTGAAATCGAAGATTCGCTCCGTGCGCGCCCGCTCCCAGATCAGCGAGTCGAACGGTGACAGCAGCGTCGTGCGGTGACGGCCGCGCGGGACCGTCTCCAGTGCCGCCGGGTCCGCCCACGCGTCTCCGGCCGGCCGTGGCCCCGGACTCCCCGCGCCGCCCTTCCCGGCCACAGCCCTGCCCCAGCCCTCCACCGTCACGGGGACCAGACCCGAGTCCCCGATCACCGCGTCGACCTGGTCCAGCTTGAGGCGGTGGTAGTCGGCGATGTCCGCGCGCGTGCCGACACCGAGGGACTGTCCGGCCAGGCGGACGAGGCGGCGCAGGCACTCCCTGTCGTCCAGCTCGTCGTGCAGCAGCGACTTGGGGATGGCACGCTCGGCGAGGTCGTAGACCCGCTTCCAGCCGCGCCGCTCCACGCACACCACCTCGCCGTACATCAGTGCGCGTTCGACGGCCACCTTCGTGCCCGACCAGTCCCACCACTCGCTGGTCTTCTTCGCCCCGCCCAAGTCCGTGGCCGTCAGGGGGCCTTCGGCACGCAACTGCTTGAGGACCTGGTCGTAGGCGCCGTCGGGCAGGTCGTGGTTCCAGTGCGGGCGGGCGCGGTAGGCGCGGCGGCGGAACGCGAAGTGGGGCCACTCCTCCACGGGCAGGATGCAGGCCGCGTGGGACCAGTACTCGAAGGCGTGCGGTGCCGGGGGAGTGTCGGAGGGCGGTGCCGACGTCCAGTACGCCTGCTCGACGGTCTTGCGGCCGACGGCGCCGAGCCGGGCGTACGGGATCAGTTCGTGGGAGCGGGCGAGGACGGAGATCGTGTCGAGCTGGACCGCGCCGAGATGCCGCAGGACTCCGCGGACGCCCGCCCTGCGGTCCGGGGCGCCCAGGAGACCCTGCGCCCGCAGAGCGATGCGGCGGGCTTCGTCCGCGGAGAGTTCGGTGGTGGGACGCGGGAGACTCGTCATGCCCACACGTTAGGCGCTGCCACTGACAACGGGGGCGTCCCCGGACGGACCGCGGCGGCGCGGGCGCGCGACCCGCGCCCGGGACCCGCGCACGGGAGCCGGCGCGAGGTCCGTTCCGGGACCCGCCACGGCGTTCACCTGGCCGGCAGGTACGGCGCCGTCGACGGCAGGCCCAGGTCCGAGGGGAGCAGCGAGCCCACCCAACAGTCCCTGCGCACACCCTTGTTGTTGACGGCGGAGCGGAGGGTCCCCTCGATGACGAAGCCGGCGCGCTCGGCGACCGCGCGGGATCCGGTGTTGCCGACCTCGGCGCGCCATTCGACGCGGTCGACGGACAGGTCGGTGAAGGCCCAGCGGGAGGCGGCGACGGTGGCCTCGGCGATGTAGCCGTTGCCGCGGTGCTCCTTCGTCGCCCAGTAACCCACCTCGCCGACGCCGAGGGAGCGCATGGTGATGGAGAGCATGCCCACCAGCTCCCCGGAGGGGAGGAAGACACCGAAGGCGAAGGCCGATCCGTCCACCCAGCCCTCGGGCACGATCTGGTCCGTGAAGCCTGACGCGTGCTCACGCAGATAGGGCGACGGGATCGTCGTCCAGCGCTGGATGTCGGGATCCTGGGCGGCCTCGAAGACGGCGTCGGTGTCGTCCACGCCCACGGCGCGCAGGACGAGACGATCGGTGGTCAGCGTGACGGGGTCCATCGGCCGATTCTGCTCGGGCAATCGGAAGGACGCCATTCCTTTGCCCTGGGTGACCGGTTCGCTACTTTTCGCTGAGCGAACGCGGCACCTTAGGCGACCCCTGTCCGTTGTCCTGGTGGCTGTCACCGGCAGACCTCCCGGCGCGGTGTGGTCCTCGCTTACGATGGCCGTTGCTCAAGCTGTGATTTGAAACTGTCATTGAAACCGACCGTCCCAGGCCCGACCGGCAAGGAGACAAACCCCCGTGTCCGTCCTCTCGAAGATCATGCGTGCAGGCGAAGGCAAGATCCTGCGCAAACTGCACCGCATCGCGGACCAGGTCAACTCCATCGAAGAGGACTTCGTCGACCTCTCCGACGCCGAGCTGAGGGCCCTCACCGATGAGTACAAGCAGCGGTACACCGACGGCGAGAGCCTCGACGACCTGCTGCCCGAGGCCTTCGCGACCGTCCGCGAGGCTGCCAAGCGTGCCCTTGGCCAGCGTCACTACGACGTGCAGATGATGGGTGGCGCCGCGCTCCACCTCGGCTATGTGGCGGAGATGAAGACCGGTGAGGGCAAGACGCTCGTCGGCACCCTGCCCGCTTATCTGAACGCCCTCTCCGGCAAGGGCGTCCACCTCATCACGGTCAACGACTACCTGGCCGAGCGCGACTCCGAAATGATGGGCCGCGTCCACAAGTTCCTCGGGCTCGAGGTCGGCTGCATCCTCGCCAACATGACTCCGGCCCAGCGCCGCGAGCAGTACGCGTGCGACATCACGTACGGCACGAACAACGAGTTCGGCTTCGACTACCTGCGCGACAACATGGCGTGGTCCCAGGACGAGCTCGTCCAGCGCGGCCACAACTTCGCGATCGTCGACGAGGTCGACTCGATCCTCGTCGACGAGGCCCGTACGCCGCTGATCATCTCCGGCCCGGCCGACCAGGCCACCAAGTGGTACGGCGACTTCGCCAAGCTGGTCACCCGCCTGAAGAAGGGCGAGCCCGGCAACCCCCTGAAGGGCATCGAGGAGACCGGCGACTACGAGGTCGACGAGAAGAAGCGCACCGTCGCCATCCACGAGCCCGGCGTCGCCAAGGTCGAGGACTGGCTTGGCATCGACAACCTCTACGAGTCGGTGAACACCCCGCTCGTCGGTTATCTGAACAACGCCATCAAGGCCAAGGAACTGTTCAAGAAGGACAAGGACTACGTCGTCATGGACGGCGAAGTCATGATCGTTGACGAGCACACCGGCCGTATCCTCGCCGGCCGCCGCTACAACGAGGGCATGCACCAGGCGATCGAGGCGAAGGAAGGGGTGGACATCAAGGACGAGAACCAGACGCTCGCCACGATCACCCTCCAGAACTTCTTCCGCCTCTACAAGCGTCACGACCACAGCGGCAAGGAAATGCCCGGTCTCTCCGGCATGACCGGTACGGCGATGACCGAGGCCGCCGAGTTCCACCAGATCTACAAGCTCGGCGTCGTCCCGATCCCGACCAACAGGCCGATGGTCCGCAAGGACCAGTCCGACCTGATCTACCGCACCGAGGTCGCCAAGTTCGAGGCGGTCGTCGACGACATCGCCGAGAAGCACGAGAAGGGCCAGCCGATCCTGGTCGGCACCACCTCGGTCGAGAAGTCCGAGTACCTCTCGCAGCAGCTCTCCAAGCGCGGCATCCAGCACGAGGTGCTGAACGCCAAGCAGCACGACCGGGAGGCGACGATCGTCGCCCAGGCCGGCCGCAGGGGTGCCGTCACGGTCGCCACGAACATGGCCGGCCGTGGTACGGACATCAAGCTCGGCGGCAACCCCGACGACCTCGCCGAGGCGGAGCTGCGCCAGCGCGGCCTCGACCCCGAGGAGCACATCGAGGAGTGGGCGCACGCCCTGCCCGCCGCCCTGGAGCGTGCCGAGAAGGCCGTGAAGGCGGAGTTCGAGGAGGTCAAGGACCTCGGCGGGCTCTACGTCCTCGGCACGGAGCGCCACGAGTCCCGGCGTATCGACAACCAGCTGCGCGGTCGTTCCGGCCGACAGGGCGACCCGGGCGAGTCCCGCTTCTACCTCTCCCTGGGTGACGACCTGATGCGCCTGTTCAAGGCGCAGATGGTCGAGCGCGTCATGTCGATGGCGAACGTCCCGGACGACGTGCCGATCGAGAACAAGATGGTCACGCGCGCGATCGCGTCCGCCCAGTCGCAGGTCGAGCAGCAGAACTTCGAGACCCGTAAGAACGTCCTGAAGTACGACGAGGTGCTCAACCGGCAGCGCGAGGTCATCTACGGCGAGCGCCGTCGCGTCCTGGAGGGCGAGGACCTCCAGGAGCAGATCCAGCACTTCATGGACGACACCATCGACGCCTACATCGGCGCCGAGACCGCCGAGGGCTTCGCCGAGGAGTGGGACCTCGACCGGCTGTGGGGCGCGTTCAAGCAGCTCTACCCGGTGAAGGTCACCGTCGACGAGATGGAGGAGGAGGCCGGCGACCGCGCCGGTCTGACCGCCGAGTTCATCTCCGAGTCCATCAAGGACGACATCCACGACCAGTACGCGGCCCGCGAGGAGCAGCTCGGCTCCGAGATCATGCGTGAGCTGGAGCGCCGGGTCGTGCTGTCGGTCCTGGACCGCAAGTGGCGTGAGCACCTCTACGAGATGGACTATCTCCAGGAGGGCATCGGCCTGCGTGCGATGGCCCAGAAGGACCCGCTGGTCGAGTACCAGCGCGAGGGCTTCGACATGTTCAGCGCCATGATGGACGGCATCAAGGAGGAGTCCGTCGGCTACCTGTTCAACCTGGAGGTCCAGGTCGAGCAGCAGGTCGAGGAGGTCCTGGTCGAGGACTCCGCGCCGTCCCTGGCCAAGCAGGAAGCCGTTCCCGCGGGCGCCGGCCGCCCCGAGATCCGCGCCAAGGGCCTCGACGCCCCGCAGCGTCCGGACCGGCTGCACTTCTCCGCGCCGACCGTGGACGGCGAGGGCGGCATCGTCGAGGGCGACTTCGCCAACGACGAGCCGGTGCGGTCCGAAGCGGACGGCCTCACGCGCGCGGAGCGCCGCAAGGCGCAGAAGGGTGGCGTGCGCCGCCGCAAGAAGTGAGTGAGGGCGGCGGGTGACCGCCGCCGCGCGCGACCGATGACACGGCAGGGGCCGGACACCAGGTGTCCGGCCCCTGCCGTGTCTCGGGCCCGGATGCCGGCGCCCCGGCGCCCCACTGTCCCGGCGCCCCGCTGTCCCGGTGCCTCGGTGTTCCGGTGTTCCGGTGCCTCGGTGTTCCGGCGTCGCGGTGCCCCGGTGCCCCGGTGCCCCGGTGTTCCGGCGTCCCGGTGTTCCGGCGTCGCGGTGTCCCGGTGCCGCAGTGTTCCGGCGCCCCGGTGTCCCGGTGCCCCGGCGTCCCAGCGCCCCAGCGCCCCAGCGCCCCAGCGCCCCAGTGTTCCGGCGCCCCAGTGTCCCGATGTCCCGGTGGCGTTCAGTCGGTCGCGCGGGGTGTGCGGGGGCCGCCGAGTTCGATCGCGGTGCAGCGCCAGCGGAGGTCCGGGCCCTGCTCCAGCCGGAAGGCCATGGCGCGGAGCTGGTCGCCGGCGCCGATGCGGGCGAAGGCCTCGACGGCGCCGGGGCGTGCGACGTAGTAGCCGATGTCCCGGACGACGGGGCGGGTGCCGCGGGTGCGCAGGGGGCCGCGTTCGGCGAGCCGGACCAGTTCGTCGTAGGCCCGGCCCGCGGTGTGGCGCAGCATGCAGTGGACGGGGCGGGCGCCGCTCAGCACGGCCAGCAGACGCTCGGCGAAGACATCGGTGGGGCGGGGCCGTGGCGCGGGCCCTGTGGGTGCTTCGGAGGCCGTCGTGGCGAGCAGCCGGGCCTCGCCGGGCGACGGGGTGCCCGCGGAGGGGGCGGGGGGCGGACTCGTGTCCTGCGGCGGGCTGCCTCCCGGCCGCCGGGCGGGGGTGCCCGTGCCCGGGGTGCGCGGTGGGGCGCCGCCGGGACGGCGGGAGTCCTGACGGCCGGGCGGGCGGGTGCCCGGGTGGCGCCTGATCCTGGTCATCACCTTGTTCATGCGTCGTCCCCGCTCGTCGTCCGGACCGGCATACCGATCGGTAACTTTCGTGTCGGGGATCTTGTACGAGCCGGGAAGGGGCCCGCGCAAGGACGGCGGGCGAACGCCGAGCCCGCGGGAGAGTTCACCTATCAGGGGGACGGGGAGGGGTGGAACCCTTGGCGGGCAAGGGGATTACCGGGTGAATCGCGGGCGTGGAGTGGACGCCGCGGAGGGTGCGGCCAGGACCTCGAAAGGGGACGCCCGCACGTATCCTGAAGGCCCTCCCCGAGGCGTGGGAGCGCCCTCCCCGGAGTGCACCGCGTGACCCTCGGAGCCCCGACCACGAAAGCGGCCAGCCATGCGCGTCTACGTCCCCCTGACCCTCTCCGGTCTCGCCGAGGCGTACAAGTCGGGAGAGCTGGAGACGGGACCGTTCGTCGCGTACGCCGTCACGCCCGCCCTGCGCGAGTGGTATCTCTCCGACGACATCGAGGAACTGGAGTACGCGGCGCTGAGCCGTGCCGCGCTGGCCTCGCTGCGGCTCCTGGCGGCCGATCCGGAGGCCGTGCGGCGCCGGGTCGTCGTCGCGGTCGACGTTCCGGACCGGGCCGCGGCCGCCGACCCCGACCGGGGTCTCGATCCCGCGGCGCTCGGCGAGCTGCGGGTCTCCCAGGACGTGACCCTGGCCAAGGCGGCCGCCGTGCACGTCGACGCGGCCGACGCCGAGGCGGACGTGAGGGCGGCCGCGGCGGCGCTGGGCGCGGCCGACGCCGGGGACGACGACGCCCAGTTCGTCGTCGACGGGGCCGAGGACCACGAGCTGCTGTGGTTCGCCACGCAGGAGATCCCCGGCCTGGTCGGACTCGGGGAGTAGCCGCCCGGATTCCCCCCACGATGAGAGGTTGTCGGTGGCGGCGGGTACTTTTCTCGGTATGGGGAAGCAAGGAAACGCGCACATTGTCTGGGACTGGAACGGCACGCTGTTCCACGACAATGACGCGATCATCGGGGCGACGAACGCGGCCTTCGCCGAGCTGGGTCTTGAGCCGATCACCCTGGAGCGGTACCGGGCGATGTACTGCGTGCCCGTGCCGAAGTTCTACGAGCGGCTGATGGGCCGGCTGCCCACGGACATCGAGTGGCAGATCATGGACGACACCTTCCACCGGTACTACGCCGAGCACCGCAGGGCGTGCGGGCTGACCGCCGGAGTGCCCGCGCTGCTCGCCGGGTGGGAGGCGGCCGGCCGCAGCCAGTCCCTCCTGAGCATGTACGGGCACGAGGACCTGGTCCCGCTGGTGCGGGGCTTCGGGATCGAGCCGCACTTCGTCCGGGTCGACGGAAGGACCGGACCCTCGGGCGGCAGCAAGGCCGAGCACATGGTGCGCCACCTGGGCGCCCTCGTGGGTGTCGAACCGGCCGGCGTGGTGGTGATCGGCGACGCGGTGGACGACGCGACGGCCGCACGGCACGTCGGCGCCGGGGCCGTGCTCTACACCGGGGGCTCCCACAGCCGCACCAGCCTGGAGGCGGCCGGCGTTCCCGTGGTGGACAGCCTGGAGGAGGCGGTCGAGGAGGCCGGCAGGCTGGCGGCCTGAGGCTCCTGCCCGCCTCCCGGACAGGCGGCTCGCGGGAAAGCCGGGACCGTCAGTTCACCGGGGCCTTCGAGCGCAGCACCTTGAGGAACTCACGCATCCAGGCGGAGTGATCCGGCCAGGCGCGGGCGGAGACCAGGTTGCCGTCGACGACGGCCTCCGCGTCCTGGAAGGTCGCACCCGCCGCCTGCATGTCGAGTTCCAGCGCGGGATAGGCCGTGACGCGGCGCCCGCTCAGGCTGTCCACGGACGCGGTCAGCAGCGGGCCGTGACAGATCTGGGCCACCGGCTTGTCCGCGTCGAAGAACGACTTCAGGATCTTGCGGAGTTCGAGGTCGTTGCGGAGGTACTCCGGGGCGCGCCCTCCGGGAATGACCAGGGCGACGTACGCCCCGGGGTCGACCTCGGCGAACGCGAGGTCCGCCGGCCAGGTGTAGCCGGGCTTCTCGGTGTACGTGTCGAAGCCGGGCTCGAAGTCGTGGATCACGAACCGCAGCTTCTTGCGGGTGGGGGCCGCGATGTGCACCTCGTACCCCTCCTCACGCAGCCGCTGATAGGGGTAGAGGACTTCCAGCGACTCCGCCGCGTCGCCGGTGACAATGAGGATCTTCGCCATGGTGCTGCGCTCCCGTCGGCCGTCCTGCGCGTCGCGTTCGCCGTCCCGGTCAACCTGCCTCCGGGGGAGGCGCTTGCCAAGGGGCAGAACACGGTCCGTAGGACGACGGTAGCCCGCAGTCGGCCCGCACTGCATGCCGTCGCCCTCTCCGCCCCTGTGCATAGTGTCAAAGTTGCCCCCCTGCTTTTGTACACATACGGCTCATGACGACTCCCCGGTCGGGGGCGATAGCCTGGTGGCGTGATCAGCGCGATATCTCGCGGGGGCATCGTCGCCCCTGCCCCGCGCCCGGAGCGCACGGACGACATCCGTGACCGGGCGGCAATCGCTGATCTCCACGGGCGGGACGGGACCATGGCGACGGCCGTAGGCGCGAGCGGAAACGCGATGAGCGCCGACGGCGACGCGGCTTGTACGTCGACGGCAACGCACCGCGTAGGTCGACGGAACCCGGGGAACGGACGTCACCGAGAGCGGCGTCACACACTCCGGGGCGGTCCAGAATGACCGATACCCCCCCGCCCGTCTCCCCTTGCGGCATAGCGTCGAACCAGACCGGACACCCCGCGTCGCGGCGTTGCGTCGGAAGCGACGAGACCGTATTTCCTTCAACGTCACGCAACGGCGCGCGACAGGAGCCAGAGGACAATGCAGACCAAGCTGGACGAAGCCAAGGCCGAGCTGCTCGAACGGGCCGCCCGGGTAGCTGAGAACAGCCCGGTCGGGGGGCACCTACCGACTGGGACGACGGGCGAGGGCACCCCCGACCGGGACACCGTGCTCGCGTTCCTCCAGCGCTACTACCTGCACACGGCCCCGGAGGACCTCACCGACCGCGACCCGGTCGATGTCTTCGGAGCGGCCTTCTCCCACTACAGACTGGCCGAGGCGCGGCCGCAGGGCACGGCCAACGTCCGTGTGCACACGCCCACCGTCGAGGAGAACGGCTGGACCTGCAGCCACTCCGTCGTCGAGGTGGTCATGGACGATATGCCCTTCCTCGTCGACTCGGTGACCAACGAGCTGTCCCGCCAGGGACGCGGCATCCACGTCGTCATCCACCCGCAGTTCGTCGTACGGCGCGACCTCACCGGCAAGCTCATCGAGGTGCTGCCCACGCGGCCCTCCGCCGAGGACCTCCCGCACGACGCGCACGTCGAGTCCTGGATCCACGTCGAGATCGACCGCGAGACCGACCGCGCCGACCTGAAGCAGATCACCGCCGATCTGCTGCGCGTCCTGTCTGACGTCCGTGAGGCCGTCGAGGACTGGGAGAAGATGCGCGACGCGGCGCTGCGGATCGCCGAGGAGCTCCCCAAGGAGCCCACCGCCGACGATCTGCGCGACCAGGAGGTCGAGGAGGCCCGCGAGCTGCTGCGCTGGCTCTCCGGCGACCACTTCACCTTCCTCGGGTACCGCGAGTACCAGCTCCGCGAGGACGACTCGCTGGCCGCCGTCCCCGGCACCGGGCTCGGCATCCTGCGCTCCGACCCGCAGCACGGCGAGGACAGCCACCCGGTCAGCCCGTCCTTCGAGCGGCTGCCCGCCGACGCCCGGGCCAAAGCCCGCGAGCACAAGCTGCTGGTCCTGACCAAGGCGAACAGCCGCGCCACCGTGCACCGGCCGTCGTACCTGGACTACGTCGGGGTCAAGAAGTTCGACGAGAACGGCGAGGTCGTCGGGGAGCGCCGCTTCCTGGGCCTGTTCTCCTCCGCCGCGTACACCGAGTCCGTGCGCCGGGTGCCGGTCGTCCGCCGCAAGGTCGACGAGGTGCTGCGCGGCGCCGGGTTCTCGCCCAACAGCCACGACGGACGCGACCTGCTCCAGATCCTGGAGACCTACCCGCGCGACGAGCTGTTCCAGACCCCCGCCGACGAGCTCCGGGCGATCGTCACGTCCGTCCTGTACCTCCAGGAACGCCGCCGGCTGCGGCTCTACCTGCGCCAGGACGAGTACGGGCGCTACTACTCGGCCCTCGTCTACCTCCCGCGCGACCGCTACACCACCGGTGTGCGCCTGCGGATCATCGACATCCTCAAGGAAGAGCTCAACGGCACCAGCGTCGACTTCACGGCCTGGAACACCGAGTCGATCCTGTCCCGGCTGCACTTCGTGGTCCGGGTCGAGCCCGGCACCGAGCTGCCGCAGCTCTCCGACTCCGACAAGGAGCGCATCGAGGCGCGCCTCGTCGAGGCCGCCCGCTCCTGGGCCGACGGCTTCGCGGAGGCGCTGACCGCCGAGTGCGGTGAGGAGCGCGCTGCCGAACTGCTGCGCCGCTACGGCAACGCCTTCCCCGAGGGCTACAAGGCCGACCACTCCCCGCGCTCCGCCGTCGCCGACCTGGTCCACCTCCAGGCACTCGGGCAGGAGGCGAGCAAGGACTTCGCGCTCAGCCTGTACGAGCCGGTGGGCGCGGTACCCGGCGAGCGCCGCTTCAAGATCTACCGCACCGGCGAGCAGGTGTCGCTCTCGGCGGTCCTGCCGGCCCTGAACCGCATGGGCGTCGAGGTCACCGACGAGCGCCCGTACGAACTGCGCTGCTCGGACCGTACGACGGCGTGGATCTACGACTTCGGGCTGCGCCTGCCCAAGTCCCTCAACGGCAACGGCGACCACCTCGGCGACGACGGCCGCGAGCGGTTCCAGGAGGCCTTCGCCGCCACCTGGACCGGACAGGCCGAGATCGACGGCTTCAACGCCCTCGTGCTGAGCGCCGGGCTCACCTGGCGGCAGTCGATGGTGCTGCGCGCCTACGCGAAGTACCTGCGCCAGGCCGGTTCCACCTTCAGCCAGGACTACATGGAGGACACCCTCCGCAACAACGTCCACACCACCCGGCTGCTCGTCTCGCTGTTCGAGGCGCGGATGTCGCCGGAGCGCCAGCGCGCCGGTCTCGAGCTGACCGACGCCCTGCTGGAGGAGCTGGACGCGGCCCTCGACCAGGTGGCCTCGCTGGACGAGGACCGGATCCTGCGGTCCTTCCTCCACCTGATCAAGGCGACCCTGCGCACGAACTTCTTCCAGCAGGCGGTCGGCGGCACGCCGCACGAGTACGTCTCCATGAAGTTCGACCCGACGGCCATCCCGGACCTGCCGGCGCCCCGCCCGGCGTTCGAGATCTGGGTGTACTCGCCGCGCGTCGAGGGTGTGCACCTGCGCTTCGGCAAGGTCGCGCGCGGTGGTCTGCGCTGGTCCGACCGGCGCGAGGACTTCCGTACGGAGATCCTCGGCCTGGTCAAGGCGCAGATGGTGAAGAACACCGTCATCGTGCCGGTGGGCGCCAAGGGCGGCTTCGTCGCCAAGCAGCTTCCCGACCCGTCCGTGGACCGTGACGCGTGGCTGGCCGAGGGCATCCGCAGCTACCGGACCTTCATCTCCGCGCTGCTCGACATCACCGACAACATGGTGGCCGGCGAGATCGTCCCGCCCGCCGACGTCGTGCGGCACGACGAGGACGACACCTACCTCGTGGTCGCCGCCGACAAGGGCACGGCGACGTTCTCGGACATCGCCAACGAGGTCGCGGAGAGCTACGACTTCTGGCTCGGCGACGCGTTCGCCTCCGGCGGCTCCGCCGGGTACGACCACAAGAAGATGGGCATCACCGCCCGCGGTGCCTGGGAGTCCGTGAAGCGGCACTTCCGGGAGCTCGGCGTCAACACCCAGACGCAGGACTTCACCGTGGTCGGCGTCGGCGACATGTCCGGCGACGTGTTCGGCAACGGCATGCTGCTCTCCGAGCACATCCGCCTGGTCGCCGCGTTCGACCACCGGCACATCTTCATCGACCCGACCCCGGACGCGGAGACCTCCTACGCCGAGCGCCGCCGCCTCTTCGAGCTGCCGCGCTCCTCGTGGGCCGACTACGACACCGAGCTGATCTCGGCCGGTGGCGGTGTCTTCCCGCGCAGCGCCAAGGCCATCCCGGTCAACGCGCACATCCGCGAGGCCCTCGGCATCGAGTCGAACGTCGCGAAGATGACGCCGGCCGACCTGATGCGGGCGATCCTCCAGGCGCCCGTCGACCTGCTGTGGAACGGCGGTATCGGCACGTACGTGAAGTCGTCCGCCGAGTCGAACGCCGAGGTCGGCGACAAGGCCAACGACGCGATCCGCGTCGACGGCGCCGACCTGCGCGTCAAGGTCGTGGGCGAGGGCGGCAACCTGGGTCTGACCCAGCTCGGCCGGATCGAGTTCGCCCAGCACGGCGGCAAGATCAACACGGACGCCATCGACAACAGCGCGGGCGTGGACACCTCCGACCACGAGGTGAACATCAAGATCCTGCTCAACGCGGTGGTGGCCAACGGCGATCTGACCGTCAAGCAGCGCAACAAGCTGCTCGCCGAGATGACCGACGAGGTCGGCGCCCTGGTGCTGCGCAACAACTACGCGCAGAACACGGCGATCGCCAACGCGCTGGCCCAGTCCCCGAGCATGCTCCACGCCCAGCAGCGGTTCCTGCGCCATCTGGTCCGTGAGGGGCACCTCGACCGGGCCCTGGAGTTCCTGCCCACGGAGCGGCAGATCCGCGAGCGGCTCAACGCCGGCCAGGGCCTGACCGGTCCCGAGACGGCGGTCCTGCTCGCGTACACGAAGATCACGGTCTCCGTCGACCTGCTCGCCACCTCGCTGCCCGACGACCCGTACCTGCAGAACCTGCTGCTCGCCTACTTCCCGTCGGCGCTGCGCGACCGGTTCCGTGAGCAGATCGAGGGGCACGCGCTGAGCCGGGAGATCGTGACGACCGTCCTGGTCAACGACACGGTCAACACGGGCGGTACGAGCTTCCTGCACCGCCTGCGCGAGGAGACGGGTGCCTCGCTGGAGGAGATCGTCCGGGCGCAGACCGCGGCCCGCGCGATCTTCAACTCCAGCGCGGTGTGGGACGCGGTGGAGGCGCTCGACAATGTCGTCGCCGCCGACGTGCAGACCCGGATCCGGCTGCACTCGCGCCGTCTCGTCGAGCGCGGCACCCGCTGGCTGCTCAACAACCGGCCGCAGCCGCTCCAGCTCGCCGAGACGATCAGCTTCTTCACCGACGGTGTCGAGCAGGTGTGGTCGGAGCTGCCCAAGCTGGTCCGCGGCGCGGACCTGGAGTGGTACCAGCAGATCTACGACGAGCTGTCGGACGCCGGTGTGCCGGACGAACTCGCCACCCGTGTGGCCGGGTTCTCCTCCGCCTTCCCGGCGCTGGACATCGTCTCGGTGGCCGACCGCACGGGCCAGGACCCGATGGCCGTCGCCGAGGTCTACTACGACCTCGCCGACCGTCTCGGGATCACCCAGCTCATGGACCGCATCATCGAGCTGCCGCGTGCCGACCGCTGGCAGTCCATGGCCCGCGCGTCGATCCGCGAGGACCTGTACGCGGCCCACGCGGCCCTGACCGCCGACGTCCTGGCGGTGGGCAACGGGGCCTCCACTCCCGAGCAGCGCTTCGAGGCCTGGGAGGAGAAGAACGCGGCGATCCTCGGGCGGGCCCGCACCACCCTGGACGAGATCCAGGGCTCGGACTCGTTCGACCTCGCCAACCTGTCGGTGGCGATGCGGACGATGCGGACCCTGCTGCGCTCGCATTCCTGATCTGTACGCGAACGGGGGCGCCCCGAGCCGGTGACGGCTCGGGGCGCCCCCGTTTCGTGTGCGAGAGGCGCGCCCCGGTCTCCTTGCCTGTCTCAGGTGCTCTCCGACCACATTCCGGCCTCGCGCGACGAAATTCCGGCTCGCGATTTACCTATACCTGGTAAATAGGACATTTAGCTTAGGGTGGGCTCGACCGACGGACAGACCTGTGGAGGATCCGGACCCGTGACAGTGCACCTCTCCGAGCGCCCCGCGCCCGTCGCGACCCTGCCCGTGGTCCGCCCCCGTCCTGTCCCGAGCGTCCCGAGGGTCCGCCGGCTCGCCCTGGAGGTGGCCCGGTTCTCCGTCGTCGGCGGCAGTGGGGTCGTCGTCAACATCCTCTTCTTCAACCTGGCGTTGCACGGCCTGACGTGGGCCCCGATGGTCGCCACGGTGGCCGCGAGCTGTGTCGCCATGGGGACGAACTACCTCGGCTTCCGCTACTTCGCCTACCGGGACCGGGCCTCGCGCACGCGGCGCCAGATCGCTCTCTTCTTCGCGTTCAGCGGGCTCGGCGTCGCCATGGAGAGCGTCCTGTTCTACGCCGGCTACCACGGCCTGGGGATGAGCGGACCGCTCGGCTCCAACATCGCCAAGGCGCTGTCGATCGTCCTGGCCTCGGCGTTCCGCTTCGTGGTGTACCGGACGTGGGTGTTCCAACACGCGAGGAATGGCCGATAACGCCCCAAAAGGGGCCGCGGTGTCTACGATTAATAGGATGAATGTGGATCAACCTCGCTCGTCCGCCACGCAGGGGGCAGAACCCGCCGAGCACGGGACAGTGTCCGCCGGGCACGGGACAAGGTCTGCCGAGCACGGGGCAAGGTCCGCCGCCTCCCCGGCCGGGGCCACCGGGTCCGGGCCGGGCAAGCCCGCCGTCTCCGTGGTCGTCATCGTCTACAACGACGCCGCCCGGCTGCCCACGGCCGTGCGCTCCGTCCTGGACCAGACGCTGCACGACGTCGAGGTGATCGTCGTCGACGACCGGAGCGCCGACGGCTCGTACGAGGTGGCGCGGGGACTGGCCGCGGCGCACCCCGACCGGGTCCGCGCCTGCCGGCTGGCCGAGAACAGCGGCGGCTGCGGCGCCCCCCGCAACCGCGGCATCGCCGAGGCCCGCGGCACCTACGTGGTCTTCCTCGACAGCGACGACGTCCTGGAGCGCAACGCCTGCCGCAACATGCTGGAGGCCGCCGAGGCCACCGGCGCCGACCTGGTCTCCGGGCTGTGCGTGCGCGTGCACGTCGACGCGCGCACCCGCAAGGAGGTCAAGTGGTACCCCTGGCTGTACGGGCGCACCCGGACCCTGGAGTCGATCTCCGAACTGCCCGACCTGCTGGTCTTCGACACCCTGTCGACCAACAAGTGCTACCGCAGGCGGTTCCTGCTCGACGAGGGGCTGCGCTTCCCGGTCGGCATCCACTACGAGGACCTGCTCTTCTCCGCCCAGGCCTACGCCACCGCCCGCCGCATCACCCTCATCCCCAACCGGGTGTACGACTGGCGGGTCTCCGACCAGGCGGCGGCGAAGTCCATCAGCAACCGGCGCGACGAGATCGCCAACTTCACGCACCGCATGGAGATCCACCGTAGGGTCGACCAACTCCTCGCGGACAAGGGGCTCCTGGAGCTGAAGTTCGCCAAGGACGTCAAGTTCCTCAAGCACGACCTCGTGCTGCACCTGCGCGAACTGCCCTTCCGTGACGCCGCCTTCCGTGAGGAGTTCGCCGCGATCGCCCGGCGGTACCTGGAGTCGATCGACCGCGCCGCCTTCGACGAGGCCGAACCCGTCCAGGCCATCTGTGCCTACCTCCTCCAGGTGAGCGACTGGGACAACCTGCTGCCCGCCGTGGACACCCTCACCAACCGCGACAAGATCTCCTCGCCGCTCGTCGAGCGCGACGGCCGCGTGTACTGGTGTGCCGAGCATCTCGACGACCCCTTCGGGCGGCACGTCCTGGACGTCACCGACCTCGGCCACCACATCAAGCCGGTCGACCGGATGTTCCTGCGCAACGCGCTGACCTCGTACGAGAGCGCCGGCGCGACCGTCCGGCTCGCCGGGCGCGTCACCAACCCGCTCGGTGTGATCCCGCCCGGCGCCCGGCTCGCCGGCGAGCTGGAGTTCTACGCCCGCCGCCCCGGAGTGCGCTTCCAGACCTTCCGCTTCCCCGTGAGGAACGTGTGGCACGCGGGCGAGACCGTCGCCTGGGAGGGCACGGCGAACCTGATGGCCGTACGGCCGCTGGGCATCGTGGACGCCGTGTGGGACGTACGGCTCCACCTCGACGTCGACGGCGTGCGCACCAGCACGCGGCTCACCGCGGCCGAACCCGGTCTGGCCACCGGGCGGGTACCCGTCCGGCCCCGGCTCACCCGGCTGGTCGCCGACCGCATGGAACCGGTCGTCTCCTCGCGCGGGCATCTGTCCTTCCGGCTGGTCCCCGACAAGAAGGCCAACGTTCTCGTGCGGCGCGGGGTGCACGGCCGGGCCGGAACGCTCGCCAAGACCGGCTACCGCAAGGCCCGTTCCCTGCGCAAGGAACTCACCTCCGGCCCGACCAAGATCCGTCTCTACCACGAGGTGTTCAGCCGGCTGCCCGTCCGTACGGGGCTCGTCGTCTTCGAGAGCCACCTGGGCCGCCAGTACAGCGACAGCCCCCGGGCGATCTACGAGGAGATGCGCCGCCAGGGGCTGGAGTTCGAGCCGGTCTGGGCGCACAGCGGCAGCCCGGCCGGCTTCCCGGACGACGCCACCCTCGTACGCCGCTGGTCGCTGCCGTATCTCAGGGCCCTCGCGCAGGCCGAGTTCTGGGTCGACAACCAGAGCTACCCGCTGAAGCTGACCAAGCGGCCGGACACGACGTACATCCAGACCTGGCACGGCTCCGCGCTCAAACGGATGGGCTTCGACGAGGCCGACTGGAAGCTCAAGTCCCGTGAGGCGCAGGCCGAACAGCAGAAGACACTGGACCGTTTCGACCGGTTCCTCATCCGCTCCGAGCACGATGTGCGCACCCTCGCGCGGGCGTTCCGGCTCCAGGAGCGGACCCTGCTGCGGGTCGGTTACCCGCGCAACGACGCGCTCGTGCGGGCCAGACAGCGGGAGGCGACCGGCGGTGGGCGCGAACGCGGGTCCCTGGCGGCGGAGTTGGGCATCCCCGAGGACCGGCAGATCCTCCTGTACGCCCCGACCTTCCGCCGCCGCGGCAGCGGACAGCGGCGGTTCGAGCTGCCCTTCGACGTCGAGCGCTTCGCCGAGACCTTCGGCGACCGCTACGTCCTCCTGGTCCGCTCCCACTACCTGAACCACGTCGTGCTCCCGCCGTCCGTGCGCGGCCGGGTCATCGACGTCACCGCCCACCACGACGTGACCCCGCTGCTCGCCCTCGCCGACGGGCTGATCACCGACTACTCGTCCGTGATGTTCGACTACGCCCTCCTCGACCGCCCGATGTTCTTCTTCGCGTACGACTACGACGCCTATGTGCACGAGGACCGCGGAACCTACTTCGACCTGCTGGAGCGGGCGCCGGGACCCGTGGTGCGGACCGAGGACGAACTGCACACGGTGCTCGGCTCGCTGGAGGAACAGAGCGTCAAGTACGCGCCCCGGCGCGAGCAGTTCCTCGCCGACTTCGGCGAGTACGACAAGGGGACGGCGGCCCGCAGCGTCGTCGACCAGTTCTTCGGGCACTGGAGGCGTGGATGACCGGCCCTGCGCAGCGGGACATCTTCTTCGTCTCCAACAGCGTCGACGAACTGGGAGGCGTGACGACCTGGTCGCACCAGATGGCCCGGCTCTTCACCGAGCGCGGTCACCGCGTGCACGTCGTGGGCGTCGCCGAGCCCGCCGTTCCCCAGGAGCTGGGCGAACTCCCGTACCCCACCACGACGTTGTACGACATCCACCCGCCCCGGGTCGGACCGGCGCGCGGCCTCAGGGGGCGGCTCGACGTCGCCGGGCACAGACTGCGGGCCGAGCGGGCGGCGGGCATGCGGGAGAAGGCCGCCGAACTGACCGCGCTGTTCCGGGCCGCGCGCCCCGGTGCGGTCGTGATCGTCACCCAGGTGTGGGCCATGGAATGGGTGGGGCTCGCCGACACCGGCGGTCTGACCGTCATCGGGATGAGCCACGAGTCCTACGAGTACAGCCGGACGACCTCGCGGTTCCGGCGGGTCCTGAAGCACTACAAGGACGTCGACCGGATGCTGGCGCTCACCCGTGAGGACGCCGACCTGTGGATCGGGCAGGGCATGAACAACGCCTCTTTCATGCCGAACCCCCTGCCGTTCATGCCCGAGGTGCCCTCGCCGCGCACCGGGAACGCCGTCGTCAGCGTGGGCCGGCTGCACGACCAGAAGGGCATCGACATGCTCCTCGACGCCTGGGCCGAGGTCGCCCCGCTCCACCCCGACTGGCGGCTGCGGGTCTACGGCTCAGGCGAGGACGAGGAGATCCTGAGGAAGCAGTGCACCGCGCTCGGGCTCGACGACTCGGTCGACTGGATGGGACGGACGAATGATGTCCCGGGCGCGCTGCGCGGCGGCTCGGTCTTCGTGCTCTCCTCGCGCGGCGAGGGCTTCCCGCTCGCCCTCATGGAAGCGATGGCCGCCGGTCTGCCGTGCGCCGCCTTCGACTGCGCGCCCGGCGTCCACGAGATCGTCCGGGACGGCGAGGACGGCCTGCTGGCCACCCTCGGCAACACCGGTGAACTGGCCCGCCGGCTCGACACGCTGATGTCCGACAAGGCGCTGCGGGACTCCATGGGCGAGGCGGCGCGCGCGAACGTCCGGCGCTTCACGACGGACGAGGTCGTCCGCAGGTGGGAGGAACTGTTCGCGTTCCTCGAACGCTGAGCGGGCCGGGGCGCCGAGTTCGCGGGGGTGCGTACGAGGGCCGGGGCGGGGCCGTCGGCGGCCCCGCCCCGGTCACCGCTGACGCGGCACACGCGTACGCACCCCTGTGCCGGTGCCTACTTGCCGGTGAACTTCTCGTACTCCTTGAGGACGTCCGCGGTCGGGCCGTCCATGCGCAGCTCGCCGCGCTCCAGCCACAGCACGCGGTCGCAGGTGTCACGGATCGACTTGTTGTTGTGGCTGACCAGGAACACCGTGCCCGCGCTCTTGCGCAGCTCGCGGATGCGCGCCTCGGACCGCTTCTGGAAGGAGCGGTCACCGGTCGCGAGGGCCTCGTCGATCATCAGCACGTCGTGGTCCTTGGCCGCCGCGATCGAGAAGCGCAGCCGGGCCGCCATGCCGGAGGAGTACGTCCGCATCGGCAGGGTGATGAAGTCGCCCTTCTCGTTGATGCCCGAGAAGTCGACGATCTCCTGGTAGCGCTCCCTGACCTGATCACGGGACATGCCCATGGCGAGGCCGCCGAGGTAGACGTTCCGCTCGCCGGTCAGGTCGTTCATCAGGGCCGCGTTCACGCCGAGCAGCGAGGGCTGGCCGTCGGTGTAGATCTTGCCGTTCTCCACCGGGAGGAGGCCCGCGACCGCCTTGAGCAGCGTGGACTTGCCGGAGCCGTTGGTGCCGATCAGGCCGATGGCCTCGCCGCGGTAGGCGGTGAAGGAGACGCGCTTGACCGCGTGGACCTTGCGGACGCCCGACGCCTTCTCGGACTTCTCGCGGCGCAGGATGCGGTTGAGGGCGGCGGTGGCGCTGCCCCGTCCGGCGCCGGTGCCGTTGACCCGGTACACGATGTCGACGTGGTCCGCGATGACGGTCGGGATGCGCCCGGCGTCGTCCGCGGGGGCGGCTTGGGCAGCGCTCGCGGCGTTCCGCGGCCGGGTGTCCTGCGTGATGATGTCAGCCACGGCCGTACGTCTCCTCAGCCTTCCAGAAGTAGATGAAGCCGCCGACGCCGGCGACCAGCGCCCAGCCGACCGCGAGCGCCCAGACATGGTGCGGGAGCTGGTGCGCGTGGAAGCTGTCGATCAGCGAGAAGCGCATCAGGTCGATGTAGACGGCCGCCGGGTTGCTCTCCAGCAGGACCATCGCCCAGTGCGGCAGCTTGTCGCTGCTGAGCACCTTGTCGATGCTCCACATGACACCGGAGACGTACATCCAGGTGCGCAGCAGGAAGGGCATGAGCTGCGCGATGTCCGGCGTCTTGGCGCCCATCCGGGCCACGATCATCGCGACACCCGCGTTGAACGTGAACTGGAGCACCAGCACGGGCACCGCGAGCAGCCACGAGACGCTGACCGGGACTCCGAAGCACAGCAGGATGACGACCAGCGCGGCCATGGAGAACAGCAGCTGCTGAAGCTGCTGGAGGGCGAACGACACCGGCAGCGCGGCGCGCGGGAAGTGCAGGGCGCGGACCAGGCCGAGGTTGCCGGAGATCGCCCGGGTGCCCGCCATGATCGAGCTCTGGGTGAAGGTCCAGACGAAGACGCCGGTGACCAGGAACGGGACGTAGTCCGGCACGCCGTGCTTGGTGCCGAGCAGGATGCCGAAGATGAAGTAGTAGACCGCCGCGTTCAGCAGCGGGGTCATCACCTGCCACACCTGGCCCAGCTTGGCCTGGCTGTACTGCGAGGTGAGCTTGGCGGTGGCGAAGGCGGTGATGAAGTGGCGCCGTGCCCACAACTGGCGGACGTACGCGGGCAGGCTCGGGCGCGCGCCGCTGACGGTGAGACCGTACCGGGCGGCGAGGGCCGCGGCGTCCTCGGCGGGGGCGACCGGTGACGCTGTCGTGGGCGGTGTGTTGAGGACCTGGCTCACATCCGTTGCTTTCGCTCGGGGGGTGGGGGTGCGGTCGGCCCCGAAACGTTTCCGACGGGTTTTCCTGCCGTTTTCTTACGTCGGAACGGGACCGTATCGTCGTAACGCGAGAGTAGGCCCACTCGACGTCGGAACGCAACCGTTTCGTCGTAACGCCCTATGCTGGTCCGTATGACGACGAACGCCGACCCAGCCGCGAGTGCCGCCACGCCCGCGCCTGCCGACGGAAAGCCCCGGCGGCGCCGGGCTCCCGCCGGTGCGGCCGTCCTGCGCGAGGACGTCACCGAGGCGATCCGTGCCGCCGTCTTCGAGGAACTCGCGTCCGTCGGCTACGCCAGGATGTCCATCGAGGGCATCGCCCGCCGTGCGGGCGTCGGCAAGACCGCGGTGTACCGGCGCTGGCGCTCCAAGCTCCATCTCGTGCTCGACCTGGTCTCGGCGATCGCGGTCCAGGGGCTTCCCGCGCCGGACACCGGTTCCCTGGAGGGCGACCTGCGGCTGCTGTACGAGGTCACCTCGCGCGCGCTGCGGCATCCGGTGGCCGGCCAGATCATCCCCGACCTCCAGGCCGAGGCGGCCCGCAACCCCGAGATCGCGGACGCCATGCAGGCGGCGCTGCGGGAGGGCCAGCAGTCCGTGGCGAGCGGGATCGTCGCGTCGGCCGTCGCGCGGGGCGAGATCCGGGAGGGCGTCGACGTCGAACTCGCGCTGGACCTGATGTCGGGGCCGCTGTACTGGCGCGCGGTGGTCGTCCGCGGCCCCAAGGTTCCCAAGGGCTACCTGGCCAGCCTGGCCCGCGCGACGGCGGCGGCGCTCAAGGCGCTCTGAGCCGACGGCGCCCGGTCGGGTCCGGCGCGCGGCGCTCTCTCCGGGAAGCGGAGTTCCGAGGGGGCCGTCGGGGCAGAGCCGGTGGGGCCGGTGAGGCCGAGTCGGTGGGGCCGGTGGGGGAGTTCCGGGCAGGGGGCGGAGCTAGATCCGGCTTGCGCCCGGGTGGCGGCGGAGCCAGCCGGACCAGGCGGAGGTGATCATGTCCTCGACGTCGTAGCGGGCCTTCCAGCCCAGTTCGTCGGCGATGCGGTCGGCGGAGGCGACGACGCGGGCGGGGTCGCCGGGGCGGCGCGGGGTGGTGACAGGGGGCCGGTCGTGGCCGGTGAGCGCGTTGATGCGGTCGATCATCTCGCGCACCGAGACGCCCTCGCCGCGGCCGATGTTGAGGGTCAGAGCGGCACCGGGGGAGGCCTTGAGGGCGCGGGCCGCCGCCACATGCGCCTCGGCCAGGTCGACCACGTGGATGTAGTCGCGCACGCAGGTGCCGTCCGGCGTCGGGTAGTCGTCGCCGAAGACGCGCGGCGGGGCGTTGTCCGTCAGCCTCTCGAAGACCATGGGGACGAGGTTGAAGACCCCCACGTCGGCCAGCTCGGGGGTCGCCGCGCCGGCCACGTTGAAGTAGCGCAGACAGGCCGTGGACAGCCCCGTCGCGCCGCCGGTCGCCCGCACCAGCCACTCGCCCGCCAGCTTCGTCTCGCCGTACGGGCTCAGCGGCGCGCACGGTGTCTCCTCCGTCACCAGGTCCACGTCCGGCATCCCGTACACCGCGGCCGAGGACGAGAAGACGAACGCGGTCACCGAGGCCGCCGTCGCCGCCTCCAGCAGGACGCGCAGGCCCTCGACGTTCTCCCGGTAGTAGTGCAGGGGCAGCTCCACGGACTCGCCGACCTGCTTCTTCGCCGCCAGGTGGACGACACCGGTGACGGAGTGCTCCGTGAGCGTGCGGGCCAGCAGGTCGCCGTCCAGGGTCGAGCCGACCACCAGCGGAACGTCCGACGGCACCCGCTCGGCGATCCCCGTGGACAGGTCGTCGTAGACCACGGCCTGTTCGCCCGCCTCGCGCAGCGCGCGGACGACGTGCGCCCCGATGTAGCCGGCTCCGCCGGTGATCAGCCAGGTCATGTGCGGCCGTTCCCCTCATGAGTGCGTCCGTGGTGCCGGACCGTGTGCCTGCGGCCGGGGAGGGGCGGTCCCGCGTGACGGTGTCCGCCTCCGCGCCTCGCGTCTCCGCGTCCGCGTATCAGTCAAGCAGGCGACGGAGCCTCCGGGACACCACTCCGGTCATTCCTCGCCAACCGGACGCCGTCCGCAGGCCCAGCGCTCCCGCGTGCGTCCGGTACGGCTGGACGAGGAGAACGCCGTGGTGAGCGTCCGCGACCGCGCGGCGGCGCAGCAGACCGGGTCCGCCGCGGGCGTGCGCCGACACCTCCCGGCTCGTACCGTCGTGAAAGCGCACGGCCAGGCGCAGATCCCAGGTGCCCGCGCCCAGTGCCGACAGCTCCACGGGCGTCTCCGCGCACCAGGAGTCGCCGTGCCGGTCGGCCACCAGGGCCGCCGTGCCCCTCAGGCCCACCCGCCCCTCCTCCCGGTGGACGAACTCCAGGTCCACCGAGGCGGGACCGGCCGCGGCCATCCGCCCGTACAGCTCGTGCAGGCGCAGCCGCAGCCGGGTGCCCCGCGCGCCGGGGCGCAGTTCCGCGTCGACGGCGGCGGGCAGCAGATGGGCGGGTCTGCCCAGGAAGTGCTCCAGGGTCACCTCGGGCAGGTCGGCGGACCACACGGGGGTGCCGTCGCCGTCGCGGGTGTAGGGCGGGAGCAGCCGGGCCGGGCGGGCCGCGAGTTCCCTCAGGCGGGGCAGGTCGCGCGGCGCGGGGCAGGCGAGGATCACGCGGGCGACGAGGCGGCCGGGGGCGGCCGGATTGACGCTGAAGTCGGCCGCGTCGAACGTCGACAGGTACGCCCGCGTGAGGTCCCACCAGGCGCTGCGGTAGCCGGGAGCGCGCAGTTCCAGTTCGCGCGTGTACATCCGCAGTTCGTGGTCGAGGAACTTGGCGCGCACGGCCCGCGCGAGCTGCTTCTCCCCGGCGCGCAGCAGGATCTCGTGCGCCGCCCGGTTCGCCTCGGTCCGTGCCCGCCAGTTGCCGATGCCGGCGCGGTCCAGCGAGATGGACAGGTGCTCCGCGGTGCGCCGCACGTGCCAGATGTACACCGTGTCGGGGATCAGCGCGACGCGCGGAGCGGCGGCCAGCACCCGTGCGGTGAACACGAAGTCCTCGTAGGGGTAGTGGCCTTCGGGGAAGCGGATGCCGTGTTCGCGCAGGAAGCCGGTGCGGTACAGCTTGTTGACGCAGAGGGTGTCGTGGGCGAGACGGAGGCGGCGCGAGGGGCGGGATATCAGGGCGGGGCGCGCGTAGAGCGCGCGTTCCCAGGGGACCTCGCGGCCCGAGGGCAGTTCGCGGCGTACGCACAGCCCGGCCGCGACCTGGACGTGGTGTTCCTCGGCGGCGGCGAGCAGCGCGTCCACCGCGCCGGGAGGCAGGACGTCGTCGCTGTCCAGGAACATCAGGTAGGGGGCCGCGGCCGCGTCGATGCCGTCGTTGCGGGGGCTGCCGCAGCCGCCGCTGTTGGCCGCCCGGTGGATCACCCGAAGGCGTGGCTCCCGTTCGGCGAGCGCGTCGAGGAGGGCGGGGCTGCCGTCCGTCGAGCGGTCGTCGACGGCGATCACCTCGCGCACGGCCGGACCCTGCGCGAGCGCGGAGCGCACGGCGTCCGCCACATGGGCGGCGTCGTCGTACCCGATGACGACGACGCTGACCTTCGCCTCGTGAGGGTTCATGTGATCCATGGGCCGGAATCGTAGGGATTGCGGGTAATTCTCCGTCAAGCGGCGCTCACTGTCGCGTTCGGAGCCCGGCGGGAATCCGGTGTGCGCTCCGCTCCCGCCCGGCCGGCGCGGCCCGGTGCGGGGCGGCCGCGGGCAGACCCGACCGCCACAGTCGTACGAACGACACTCCCGCCGCCGTCGCCAGCAGGCCGTTGCGCAGGAGCATCAGCAGGCAGCCGGTCCAGGTGCTGCGCACCACGTCGCCGTACAGCATCGGGTAGACGACCGAACTGACCGCCGTCGCCGCCACGATCAGCGCGGCGACCGGGCGCTGTGTGGTGTGCCGAGAGGTCAGGCAGACGGCGGCGAGGCCCAGCAGCCACACCATGTACTGGGGGCTGATCACCCGGCTCGTCACGGTGAACAGCAGGACGGCCGTGAGCGCGGCGTCGTACGGGGTGGCCGTCGTCCAGCACCGCGCGCGGACCCGCCACAGCAGCACGAGCGCGAACGCGCCGACCGTCAGGGCGAGCGAGCAGGCCGCGACCGCGCCGGTGTACGGGCCGACGAACTCCATCGCGCCGTACTGGTAGCGGGCCGCCCCCGGCCAGCCGGCGTGGCGCGCGAAGCCCAGGACCGTGCCGCCGAGGGACTCGATCTGGACACCCCGGCCGCTCTGCTGGCGCAGGAAGTCGAAGGAGCCGCTGAAGGCGGCCGCGAGGACGGCGAGCAGCGCGGCCGCGGTGACCGCCGCCGACGTCCACACCTCCCGGGTGGTGCGGCCCCGGGGTGTTCCGATCAGCGCCAGCGCGGGCCAGACCTTGACCAGCGCCCCCATCGCGGCGAACGCGCCGGACACGCGCGGGCGGCGCGCGAGCGCCAGCAGGGAGACGACGGCGAAGGCGGTGACCTGTACGTCGTACCGGGCGAGCGGGATGTGCAGCAGGAGCGGCAGGCCCAGCACCCACAGCCAGGCGCCGCGCGCGCTGCGGCCGGACCGCATCCCCGCGCGGGTGAGGGCGACGGCGATCACCGCGTCGGCGGCGAGCGTGCAGGCCACGAACGCGGTGAAGTACGTCAGCCACGGCAGCAGTCCGGGCGCCAGCAGCACCGGGCCGGCGCCCGGCGGGTACTGCCACAGCCGGTCGCCCGCCGGGAACGCGCCCCGGGACAGCACGCCGTACCAGTGGAAGTACAGATGACCCACCTCGCGGGACACCCCGCCCCTGCCGAGCGGGGCGAGCCGGTCGTGGGCGAGGAGCCACAGCATCAGGACGCGGGTGGCGAGCCAGGCGGCGGCGACGGCAAGCGGGCGGTGGTTCCGGATGGCGCTCATCAAGCCCGGATCGTAAGCCGCATGGATGGGTCATACCGTCTGATACGCCGTCAATACGAGACAAAGGTTGTTTAATAGCAAAAAATCGCCCCCATGGTGTATGCGTGGATGAGGCCCTCGACGGCTCCGCGCCCGGTGGCCCGGCATCCGGTGGCCGGGCATCCGCCCGCCCGGCGCCGGGCCTCCCGGCGCCGGGAGGCGGCGGCCGCGGCCCTGGCCGTCCTCGTGCCCGCCCTGGTCATGTTCGTGATCGGCCTGTGGGGGCTCGACCGCGGCGGCATGTGGCGCGACGAGGCCGTGACGTTCCAGGTCGCGCAGCGCTCGGTGCCCCAGATCCGGCACCTGCTGCACACCGTGGACGCCGTGCACGGCCTGTACTACCTCCTCATGCACCCCGTCCTCGCCGCGCACCCGAGCGAGATCGCCCTGCGGCTGCCCTCCGTCTGCGGCGCCGCCGCGACCGCCGGGCTCGTGGCCGCACTCGGTGTCCGTCTGAGCCGTCCGCGCGTCGGCCTGTGGGCGGGCCTGCTGTACGCCGTCACCCCTATGACCGGCCACTTCGCCCAGGAGGGCCGCTCCTACGCGCTCGTCGCGGCCGGGGCGACCGGAGCGACCCTGCTGCTGGTCCGGGCCGCCCGGTCCACCCGGCCCGGCCCCTGGCTCGCCTACGCGGCGACGGCCGCCGCGACCTGCCTGCTGCACGAGATGGCCCTGCTCCTGCTCCTCGCCCACGCCACGACACTGGCGCTCGCCCGTGTGCCGGCGCCGGTGTGGCGGGCCTGGGCCCTCGCCGCCGGGGGCGTGGCGCTGGCGCTGGCGCCCCTCGTCCTGGTCTCCCACGGCCAGTCCGCGCAGGTCGCCTGGCTGCCGCGCACCGGCCTCGCGAGCGTGGAGCGGCTGCTCGGGCTGTTCACCGGACCGGCCCGGCTCGTGATCGTGCCCTACCTGGTCCTCGTCGCCCTCGCCTTCCGGCCGGAGCGGACACCGCGCGGCACCTTCTCCCTCCCGGCCGTCGCCCTGCCCCTGGTGGCCGTGCCCCCGGGCGTGCTGCTGACGGTGTCCCACTGGCGGCCGCTCTACGACGAGCGTTACGTCCTGTACGCCCTCGCCGGGGCCCCGCTGCTCGCGGCCGCCGGAGCCGACCACCTCGCGACGAGGCTGCCGCGGCTGCTGCCCCACGCGGCCCTCACCGGCGTCCTCGCCGTGTCCCTCGTCCTCGCCGTCCAGCTCCCGCTGCTGCGCGCGGACCGCGGTGCCGACCGCCGCCCCGACAACCTGGCCGCCGTCTCCGCCGTCGCCCACCGCGAACTGCGTCCCGGCGACCCGGTGCTGTTCCTGCCGTCCCTCGCGCGGCGCGCGGCACTGGCGTACCCGAAGGGCTTCCGCGGGATCCGCGACATCGCGCTGAGCGTCCCCGCGCCCGCCTCGGGAACCCTGTACGGGCGCGAGGCCGACCCCGGTGAACTGCGCCGGAGGCTCGACCGGCTCGACCGGGTGTGGCTGGTGGTCGCGCCGTTCGCGACGCGCCGGGCCTGGTACCCGGCCGAGGCGACCGAGCGCCTCAAGCTCGCCGTGATCGGCGAGCAGTTCGTGCCGGTGGAGCGGGTCGTCCGCAAAGGTGTGACGCTGCGCCTCTACGTGCGCCGGCCTACATACATCCCGGCGCCTCGGACAGGGCCGCCTCGTCCAGTGCCGCCGTCAGTCGGTCGAGCCGGGCCCGGAGCTCTCGGATCTCCTCCAGGTCCGCCCCGGTAGCGGCCGCGATCCGGCGCGGCACGTCCAGCGCGCGCTCGCGCAGCGCGGACCCCTCCTCGGTGAGCCGCACCCGAACGGACCGCTCGTCCCGCGCGCTGCGTTCCCGCCGTACAAGCCCGGCCGCCTCCAGCCGCTTCAGCAGCGGCGACAGGGTGCCCGAGTCGAGCCGCAGATGCTCGCCGACCTTCTTCACGGGCAGCTCGCCGTGCTCCCACAGCACGAGCATCACCAGGTACTGCGGGTAGGTGAGTCCGAGGTCCCTCAGCAGGACGCGGTAGACGCCGCCGAAGGCGCGCGAGGCGGCGTTCAGCGAGAAGCAGATCTGCTCGTCGAGGCGGAGGAAGTCCGTCGTGGCGGGGGCCTCGGGGCTCGGTGCGGGTGTTGCGGTCATGCTCTCAGGATAGCTCTAGCGAGCAATTTAGTTGTGCACAACTGAATTGTGTGCTCTAATTCTGTCGTGAGGCCGCCGGACCGGCGGCCCCGCCAGGATTCCGACTTGAGAGGGATGGTCCCCATGGACGCGCTCTACACCGCTGTCGCCACCGCCACCCACGGCCGCGAGGGCCGTGCCGTCAGCTCCGACGGCACGCTCGACCTCCAGCTGGGCATTCCGGTGGAGATGGGCGGCAGCGGCCAGGGGACCAACCCCGAGCAGCTGTTCGCCGCCGGGTACGCGGCCTGTTTCGCGAGCGCCCTCGGCCTGGTCGGCCGCGCCGCGAAGGTCGACGTCACCCAGGCCGCGGTGACCGGCGAGGTGGGCATCGGCAAGCAGGGCGAGGGCTTCGGCCTGGCCGTCACCCTGCGCGTCGAGCTGCCCGACACCGTGGACGAGGCGACCGGCCGCAAGCTGGTCGAGCAGGCCCACCAGGTCTGCCCCTACTCCAACGCCACCCGCGGCAACATCCCCGTCGAGCTCGTCATCGAGTAACCGGCATCGAGCGGGCCGGTGCCGGGCGGTTCGTCATCGAGCGGCGCGGACCACCGCACCGGCCTTCACCCCGGTACCCGCACCGCCCTTCGCGCCGGCTCCTGCACCGGCCGCCGCACCGGTGCGGGTGCCGGGCCCCCGGCCGATCCGGGCCAGCACCTCCCCGGTCTCCGCGCTCCACGCCACCACCGTCGCCTCCTCGGGCACCTGCCGCCAGCGCGTCAGCAGCAGCCAGCGGGCGTGGTACCGGCGGGCGACGACGGCGCGTTCGGCCCGGGTCGAGGACGGGTCCAGAAAGGCGCGGACCGCCGCGAGCCTGCGCAGCCGCTCGCTCTCGGCGAGAGCGGGGTCGGGCCAGGCGGGGGCCACGAGATCCGGGCCGTAGCCCGCGAGCAGATGGACCGAGTAGTACCCGTCCGCGATGACCGCCTCGCCGGGCCGGATGTGCCGCGCCGCCCAGTCGTACGTCGGCCAGCGCGGCGGCTGGTCGAAGCCGACCGGGTCGAGCGAGCGCGGCACCACCGCCCCCGCGTGCACGGTCAGGAACCCGGTCAGGGCGGCCGCGGCCGCGGCCCCGCCCAGCAGCCGCCGCCACGGCCCCCACGGCCGCGGCTCCGCCAGCTCCACGCCGAGCGCGAACTGCGGCGGCACCAGCGTGAGCCCGAGGATCCTGCCGTACGTGTAGTGCCCGCTCACCCAGCCGTACGCCACCACCGCGCACTCCAGCGCGAACATCAGCACCAGCGGATCGCGCCACCCGTGCCCCCCGCCCCGCCGGACACGCCGGGCCCGCAGCCACAGCGCGGGCGCCCCGGTCAGGGCCAGCCAGAAGTGTCCGGGCATCCCCTCGTACAGCCGCTCGTGCATGGCGTCCACACTGCGGTCCCCGGTCAGCGCGAAGACGTCGAAGTACGGCCAGTAGTAGGCGACGAGAAGCGCCACCGCGCCCGCGAGCAGCCACCGGCCCGCCACCGCCGGACGCCATCCGCGCTGCCCGCCCGCCACGAACGCCACCCCGCCGAGCACCGCCGCGATGGACGTGATCGGATGCACGAGCAGGATCAGTCCGTACAGGGCGCCGAGGGCCGCGTACCCCCACCGGCTCCCGAGACCGCCCGGGCCCACGAACCGGACGAGGCCGCCGGTGCCCGCCGCGCGCCGGCCCGTGAACGCCCAGGCCCAGAAGGCCAGCCCGATGGCGAACGTCGAGGGATAGCCCAGGCTGCCGGTCATCGACATCAGCCCGAGGTAGCCGCTCCACCAGGCCCGCTCCGTGCCCCACAGCAGCACCATCGCGAACAGGCAGAGGACCGGCGCCGAACGACGGGGTGTCAGCACACGGGTGAAGCGGCCGATGCCGGTCAGCAGCACCAGCAGGTTGACGGGCCCCGACAGCCGCACCAGCGCCCAGCCGCCGAGTCCGGTCAGCCGGGCCAAGGCGCCCTGGGCCACCGCGTACGGCGAGTAGTACGGGCTGCCCGCGCCCGGCAGGTCCGCCATGGGATGCCGCGGGTGCAGCAGGTCCGCCCGCAGGCGCTCGACGACCGCCGCGTGCTGGCCCGCGTCGCAGCACAACGGGATCCGCCAGTAGGCGAGCGTCATCACCAGCCAGAACAGGCCGCCCCACACCTGGTACGGCGTCGGACGCCAGGAGCCCCGGCCGCGCAGCGCGGTCGCGCCGCGGACGGCCTCCCGCCGCGTGACGACATCGGCGCTCATCGGGCGGTGGGGGAGCAGGGATCGGCGGTTTCCGGCATCTGCCCTATATGCCCGCCCCGAACGGCCGCCTAGCCAGGGATCACCTCATCGGGCGACCTCGGACTCCCTGCGCGACGGCCCCGGAACCAGGCTGCCCGGCGTCCGCGCGCCCCGCCGGACGACCGTGTCGACGAGCAGCGGAAGACCCACCGCGGGCAGCAGCCACAGCAGCACGATCAGCCGGTCGCCCCAGACGTTGATGTCGGGGTGCGCGGCCTGGTTGAGCACTCCGGTGCCCGCCGCCGCCACGAGGAAGACGCCGAAGGCCCGATGTCCGCGCAGCGCTCCCCACCCGGCCGCCACCACGGCCGCGAGGAACAAGGGCTCCCACAACTGGCGGCGCGTCCACTCGATCCAGAAGGCGGCCTCCAGATGGAGGAACTCCGGCCACGGATGGACGCGGTCCGGACGTGCGTAATGCCCGGTGAGCAGATCCTGCACGCTCTCCGACTGGGACGGGTAGTGCAGTGCCTTCGCGAGCAGCACGGTGGCCAGCACGCCGCAGCCCGCCACCACGCCCAGGGTCCGCAGCGGCCCGTCCCACCGGCGCCTGCGTGCGAGCAGCACCACGCACGAAGCGCCCAGGCACAGCCCGAGGAACAGCGCCTGCGAGTGCTTCACCGTGAAGAGGACCGCCAGACAGCCGCCGACCAGCCAGGTACCGGCCCGCGCGCGGCCCTCCAGGACCAGCGCGCAGCCCCACAGGGCCGCGAGGGTCACGGCCATCATCAGGCCCTCGGTCATCGGGCGCATCGCCGTCGTACCGCACGGCAGGACGTAGTAGAGGGCCTGCCCGGTCAGGGCCGCGCCGGTGGAGGCGCGCAGGGTGCGCAGGAGGAGGAACACGAGGACGCCCCCGGCCACCGTGACGGTGACGGCCGAGGCCCACAGGCCCCAGGTCACCCCCAGCAGCGTGACGAAAGGCACCAGCAGCACCGGATACCCCGGCCGCGCCTCGAAGATCCGCATGAAGCGGGGCGGCATGAACGGCACGGTGTGTCCCGTCGTCCGTTCCGCCGCCAGCCGCGCGGACACGCCCCGCCACTGCTCGCGCCGGCACTCGGCGAGGACCCGGCGGGTCGGACTCGGGCGGTGGAAGCGCACCACGTCGACGGCCTGGTTGCGCCGGGCGACGGACGCCTTGCCCGCACAGACGTAGTCGATCGTCAGCGCGGCGGCCTGCTCCTTGCTGTGGCCGCTCAGGTCCAGCGCGTACGTGAGGTAGTTCTTGGTGTCGGGGGTGTCCCGGTTGGTGACGTTGGCGAGCTGGAGGACGGCGAAGACGACGGCGATCAGGATCACCCGGGCACGGGCCGAACGCGGCGCGCGCACCCGGAACCGGCGGGAGCGCGCGGCCCCGGGCGCACCACCGGAGCCGCCCGGGGCGCCGACCGCCGTGCTGCCGTTCGCGGAGCCTCGCGCGGGGCGGTCCGCGGATCCGTTCACGGGTCCCCGGGCCGGGCTGTCCGCCGGTGCCGGCGCCGGGCCCTTCGCGGGTGCGTTCGCGGATCCCGGCGCGGGGCCGTCCGAAGGGCCGGTCGTGGGGCCGGTCATGAGGTCGCGAGGACGTCGTGGCCCGCCTGGGCGGGCAGGGGGGCGATCGTCGACGGCGGCACGAGCGGCTCGCCGAGCATCAGCGTCCGCACCACCCGCTCGGCTGCCCGGCCGTCGTCGAACTCGCAGAACCGCTCACGGAATCCGGCCCGCAGCCGCTCCGACTCCCCGTCCCGCCAGGCCCCCGACGCGAACAGCCACGCCAACTCCCGCTGAGAGCCCGCCACATGACCCGGAGCGTCGGCCGTGATGTCGAAGTAGGCGCCCCGGCTCGCCGCGTACGCGCCCCAGTCGTCGGCGAACAGCACGATCGGCCGGTCGAGGTTGGCGTAGTCGAACATGAGGGCCGAGTAGTCGGTCACCAGGGCGTCGGCGGCGAGCATCACGTCCTCGACGCAGGGCACGTCCGTCGCGTCGAGAACGACACCGCGCCGGTGCAGTTCGGCCAGCCCCATCCCACGCGCCGGACCCTCCGCGAGCGAGGGATGCAGCCGTACGACCAGGGTGTGGTCCGCGCCGAGGTCCTCCGCGAACGCGGCCAGGTCCAGACGCTCGGCATGCCCGCCGCGGACGTACTCGCGGCGCGTCGGCGCGTACAGCACCACGCGGTTCCCGGCCGGGATCCCGAGGCGCGCGCGGGCCGCCGCCCCGTCCTCGGGCCGGGCCCGCACCAGGACGTCGTTGCGGGGGCTGCCGCTGCGCAGCGAGGTGAAGTGGCAGGGATAGGCGCGGTCCCAGACCAGCTCCGAGTGCCGGTTGGCGACCAGGCTGTAGTCCCAGCGGTCGGCGCGCCGCAGCATCTGCGGCACGTCGAGGCCGTGCCGCGCGCCCGGCTTGTGCAGCAGGTCCGCGGCCATGTACTTCAGCGGGGTGCCCTGATGGGTGTGGATGTGGACGCTGCCGGGGCGCTTGACCAGCGAACCGGGCCAGTTGACGTTGTTCACGAAGTACGTGGCCCGCGCGGTGACATGGCGGTAGCGCGTGGAGTCGAGCAGGACGTGCTCGGTGTCCGGCGGGAGCAGCGCCGCCTGCTCCTCGTCGCGCACCACCCACACCCCGCGCAGATGCGGGGCGAGTTCGCGGGCCGCGGTGTAGACCGCCGCGGGATCGCCGAGGACCCCCCGGTGCGAGAACGCCGAGTACACCGCCAGGTGCGGGTCCAGCGGCCGGTGTCCGTGCACCGCGGACCAGCCGCGCTTGACCCGCGCGGCGACGATCCGGCGGGCCTGCTGTCCGCGCCGGCCCAGTTCCCGGCCCGCGCGGTCCGCCTGGCGCCGTACCCGGTAGCGGGTGAAACCGCCCTCCAGGACACGCAGTTCGGGCGGTACGGGACCCGCCTTGTGCTTGCGGAAGAGCGCGGCCGTCAGCCGGAAGAACTCGGCCTTGTCCTCCTGCGGCAGCCGGTCCTCCTTGGAGAGGATGTCGAGGCAGTGCTCGCCCATCTTGCCGTGCAGGAAAGGCCGCCAGCTCGACAGCTCCGGGCGGGAGTCGACGAACGCGAAGACCCGCTCGTACTGGTCGTGGATGTCGAAGTGCTTGCGGCTGGTGGTGGACAGGATGTTGCCCTGCCGCCGCTGGCGGTAGGCCAGGCAGATCCGGTCCAGCGCCGCGATCCGCTCCGCGCTGAGCATCACCGGGAACGTCCAGGGCGTGTCCTCGTAGTACCCGGGCGGGAAGGCGAAACCCTCCCGCTCGACGAACGTACGGCGGTAGACCTTGTTCCACACCACCATCAGCAGATCGAGGATCTCCGGGTGTTCGGCCGCCGTGAAGGTGCCGGGTCCGGCCTCCGCGAGGACCCGCGCGAGCACGTTCCTGCGGGTGCCGCCCCACCAGTAGGTGCGCGCGTAGTCGAAGACCAGCACATCCGGGTCGGCGGTCTCGTCCAGACGGTCGGCGACGGCGCGCAGCGCGCCCGGCGTGAGGGTGTCGTCGCTGTCGAGGAAGAAGAGGTAGTCCCCGCCGGCGAGCGGCATCCCGGCGTTGCGGGCCCGGCCGAGTCCCACGTTCTCCGGCAGATGCAGCACCCGCACCCGGGGATCGCGCTCCGCGTACTCGTCGAGGATCGCGCCGCAGCCGTCCGGGGAACAGTCGTCGACGGCGATGACCTCCAGGTCCGTGTACGACTGCTCCAGGACCGAGTCGAGACACTCGCGCAGAAAGCCCTGCACCTTGAAGACGGGGACGATGATGCTGAAGCGGGGCACGTCAGCTCCTTACGAGGGTGGACGCGGCGGGAGCCGGGACGCGTTCGGCGAGCGGCAGGACGGGCGGGATCGTCTCGGCGGACTCGCCCAGCAGCACCCGGCGCACGACCCGCTCGGCCGCCCGGCCGTCGTCGAACTGGCAGAAGCGCTCACGGAAGCGGGCCCGCAGCGCGGCGGCGTCCGCATCCGCGTATGAGCCGTCGGCGAACAGCGCGGCCAGTTCGTCCGGGGTGCGTGCCACCCGGCCCGGCGGCTCCTCCAGCACGTCGAAATAGACGCCCCGGGTCTCCCGGTAGACCTCCCAGTCGTCCGCGTACACGACGACCGGGCGGTCGAGGTTGGCGTAGTCGAACATGATCGACGAGTAGTCCGTGATCAGCGCGTCGGCGGCCAGACAGACGTCCTCGGAGGACCGGTGCCCGGTCACGTCGATGATCCGCCCGCTGCCGCGCCCGCGGCCCTCGTCGTAGAAGTAGTGGGCGCGCAGCAGGACGACGAACTGCTCGCCGATCGCCTCGCAGAAGGCCTCCAGGTCGAGCCGGGACTCGAAACCGGTGCTGTGGTCGCGGTGCGTGGGCGCGTACAGCAGCGCCGTCCTGCCTTCGGGCACCCCGAGCCGTTCGCGGACCCGGGCCACGTCCTGGGCAGTCGCCGTGCAGTAGACGTCGTTGCGCGGATAGCCGTACTCCAGGGCCTCGTAGCCGCCCGGGAAGGCCCGTTCCCACATCTGGGTGGAGTGCCGGTTGGAGGACAGGTTGTAGTCCCAGCGGTCCACCCGGGCCAGCAGCTTGGTGAAGCTGCCGGTCGCCGCGGCCACCACCGGGAACGTCGACTGGTCCACGCCCATCTTCTTCAGCGGGGTGCCGTGCTGGGTCTGGAGGTGCACGCTGCCGGGCCGTTTGACCACACCGTCCGCGAAGTTGGCGTTGTTGACGAGGTACTTGGCGCGGGCCAGCACCTCCCAGCCGCGCCGGCTGCCGATCACCGCGTGCTCGACGTCCTTCGGCAGCGCGTCCACCGCCTCCGGCTCGACCAGGAACACCGAGCGGATGTGCGGGGCGAGTTCACGGGCCTTGGCGTGGATCGCCGCCGGATTGCAGGCGTACCCCCGGCCCCAGTAGGCGCAGTACACCGCGAGGTTCTCGTCGAGGGGACGACGGAGCTGGAGGGCGTAGCGCACGCGGGTGCGCAGGGTCCGCCCGCGCGGCATCCGCCGGAGCACACCGGAGACGGCCCGGTTCGTGCCGCGCAGCGCGCGGAACGCGCTGTACGCGCCCGTCGCGAGCAGCCGGTGCTGCACACCGAGACTGCCCGCCGGAGCCCGGAAGCCGGCCGGACGGTGCCGCCGGTAGAGCTTGCCCGCCCGGCGGAAGAAGGCCCGGCGGCGCCCCGCGGGCACCCGGGCCGGGTGCGAGGCCGTCTTCAGGACCAGCGAGAAGAGCTGGCCGAACAGCGCCTTCGACCGGGCCGCGGGCAGGGTCCGCCCCGAGGCCAGGACGAGGACCCGCTCGACCTGGTCGAGGAGTTCGAAGTGGTGCTCGCCCGGCGCGTTGAGCCGGCTGCCCTGGCGCCGCAGACGATGCCGTACGCAGACCGTACGCAGCACCGCCGCCCGTTCGGCCGAAACCGTCACCAGCCCGCCCCAGCCCGCGTCCGTGAAATGCCCCTCCGGAAACGTCAGTTCGTGCTCGGCGACGAAGTCGCGGCGGTACGCGGCGCTCCACGCCGGAACGTGTACGCCCAGTACCTCCGGGGCCTTGTCGAGCGGGGGCGTGCTCGGCTCGCCCTCCCACCAGTGCACCCGCTGATGCCCGAAGTACAGGACGTCCACGTCGGCCGAGAGCTTCGCGTCCAGGGCGTCCAGCGCGCCCGGCGCCAGATCGTCGTCGCCGTCGAGGAAGAGCAGGTACGCGCCCCTCGCCGCCGCGATCCCGGCGTTGCGCGCCGCGCTCAGTCCGCCCGACGGCGGCGAATGGACCGGGACCACCCGGGAGTCCCGGGCCGCGTACGCGGCGGCGACCGCCGCGGCCGGGGAGTCCGGCTCGTCGCAGACCGGGATCAGCTCGACGTCACCGAAGGACTGGGCCAGGACCGAGTCCAGCGCGCGGGCCAGGTGCCCGGCGACGTCGAAGGTGGGCACGATGACACTGAAGCGGGGCATTCTGCTCTTTCTCTCAAGGGGCGCCGAACGGGGGATTCATCGTCCGGGGCGCCCGGCCGGCCGCCAGGTGGAGGGCCGGGTGGGCGTGGGCCGCGAAGGACTGGAGGGCACGCGGACTCCGGTTCAGAGGGTCTCGGTGAGCGGTACGGCGGCACCCGGCGCCGGCACGCTCCCGAGCGGCCGGCCGGAGCCCGGGACGAGCACGAGGGCCGCCTCGGCCGAGGGGACCGGCCGGCGCTCGGCGAACGGGACGAACGGCGGCAGGCCGGCGCCCTCGCCGAGCACCACATGCCGGACGACCCGTTCGGCGGCCCGGCCGTCGTCGTACGGGCAGAACCGCTCGCGGAACGCGGCCCGCAGCCCCGCCGAGCGCGCGCCGCGCCACTGTCCGGTCGCGAACACGTCGATCAGCTCGTCCTCGCCGCGCGCGAGGGCGCCCGGCGGGAAGGCCCGCAGGTCGAAATAGGTGCCGCGGGCCGCCTCGTAGGCCTCCCAGTCGTCCGCGAGGACGACGATCGGCCGGTCGAGCACCGCGTAGTCGAACATCAGGGACGAGTAGTCGGTGACCAGCGCGTCCGAGGCGAGGCACAGCGACTCGACGCTCGGATGGCCGGACACGTCGATGACCCGGCCGCCCGCCGCCTCGGCGAGCGGTGCTCCGTGGAGGTGATGGGCACGGGCCAGCACGACGAAGCGCGGGCCCAGCCGGCGTACCACCCGCTCCAGGTCCAGGCTGCGCGGCTGGGTGCGCCGGTAGTCCCGGAACGTCGGCGCGTACAGCACGGCGACCGTGTCCGCGGGGATGCCGAGCGACGCGCGCAGCCGGTCCACGTCCGCCGGCGTCGCGTGATGGAAGACGTCGTTGCGGGGCAGCCCGTACTCCAGCGTCGTGTACGAGGAGGGGAAGACGCGCTCCCAGACCAGGGTGGAGTGGCGGTTGGCGGACAGGCAGTAGTCCCACGTGTCGGCACCGCGCAGCAGCTCGGCGAAGTCGGTGTCCCGCGCGGCGGCCGGGCGGTCCTGGAGGTCGAGCCCCATCCGCTTGAGCGGTGTCCCGCGCTGCGTCTGGATCATGATCTGGCCGCGCCGCTTGACCATGCGCCGGTCGAAGTCGACGTTGTTCACCAGGTACTTGGAGCGGGCGAGCGCCGTCCAGTACCCCGCCGTGCCGGGACGCAGCCGCACTGTCCGCTCCGGGATCGAGTGGTGGTGTTCTGCGTGCGCGATCCACGCGGTGCGGATGTGCGGGGCGAAGCTGCGGAACGCGGACTCCAGGGCCCCCGGGTTGCAGCCGTGGCCGCGGCCCCCGTAGCTGGAGAAGACGGCACGGTCGGCGCGCAGCGGGAGACGCAGCTGCACGCGGTAGTGGAACCGGAGCGCGGCCCCGCGCACCGCGCGCCGCAGCCCGGCGGCCCGCCGTACGGCTCTCCTGCGGATCCGCGACAGGAAGGAGAGCAGACGGTACGTGCGATGCGTGCCGAGGCCGACCAGCGCGTGGCGCAGCCGGGTGCGCGGGTCGGCCGGCGCGCCCGGGACGCGGTAACGGCGGTAGTACGCGCGGGCCTTGCGCAGGAACTCGGCCCGCGCGGCGCGCGGCAGCCGGCCCCGCTTCACGAACACCGTGGCGAGATGGTCGATCATGCGCCGGAACAGCACCGGGCGCCACCGGTCGAGCTCCGGGTGCGCGGCGACATGCGCGAAGACACGGTCGTACTGCTCGAAGACGTCGAAGTGCTTGCGGCTGCTGGTGCCGAGGATGCTGCCGTGGCGCCGCTGGCGGTAGTGCACGCAGACCCGGTCGAGGGTCGCGATCGTCTCGGCGGACATCAGCGCCGGATACGTCCAGGGCGTGTCCTCGTAGTAGCCGGGCGGGAAGCGGAAGCCCGCCCGCTCGACGAACTCCCGGCGGTACGCCTTGTTCCACACCACCATCAGCAGCCGCAGCAGTCCGGGCCGCTCGTCCAGCCGGAAGGGCGCCGGGCCCTCCTCGGCGAGCTGCGCCGAGACCTGGTTGCGTACCACCTCGCCCGACCAGAACGTACGGGCGTAGTCGTAGACCAGGACGTCCGGGTCGCCGGTCTCCTTGAGCCGGTCGGCGACCGCCCGCAGCGCGTCCGGGGTGAGCGTGTCGTCGCTGTCCAGGAAGATCAGGTAGTCGCCGGTGGCGCGTTCGAGACCGGCGTTGCGGGCGGGCCCGAGTCCCACGTTCTCGGGGAGGTGCACGGCGAGCACCCGGGCGTCGCGGGCCGCGAACTCGTCGATGATCGCCCCGCAGCCGTCGGGTGAACAGTCGTCGACCGCGATGAGTTCGAGGTCCGGGCAGGACTGTCCGAGCACGGAATCGAGGCACTCGTGCAGGTACGCCTGAACCTTGTACACGGGGACGATGACACTGAACCTGGGCACGGGACATCCATGGGTCGGCGCGGGCATACCTGCCCGGGAACGGCCGAAGGGGTGACTTGGTTACGCCAGATGTGGCATCCGGGGGACGCGGGGTGAACGGCGAGGGGCGGGCCGGTGACCGGCCCGCCCCTCGAACACCCCCACGACCTGCCTACTTGACCGCGCCCGCCATCACTCCGGAGACGAACTGCCGCTGGAACGCGAAGAACACGGCCAGCGGGATCACCATCGAGATGAACGCGCCCGGCGCCAGCACGTCGATGTTGTTGCCGAACTGGCGTACCTGCGTCTGGAGCGCGACCGTGATGGGCTGGCTCCCCGAGTCGGAGAACACCAGCGCGACCAGCATGTCGTTCCACACCCACAGGAACTGGAAGATCCCCAGCGAGGCGATCGCGGGGCCGCCGAGCGGCATCACGACCCGGGCGAACAGGCGCAGTTCGCCCGCGCCGTCCAGCCGGGCCGCCTCCAGGAGTTCCCTCGGGATCTCCGCGAAGAAGTTCCGCAGCAGGAACACCGCGAAGGGCAGGCCGTATCCGACGTGGAAGAGGACCACGCCGGCCACCGACCCGAAGAGGCCGAGCTTTCCGAAGAGTTCGGCGATCGGGATCAGGGCCACCTGCACCGGAACGACCAGCAGGCCGACCACGCCGAGGAACCACCAGTCGCGGCCGGGGAACTCCATCCACGCGAAGGCGTAGCCCGCGAGCGAGCCGATCACGACGACCAGCAGCGTCGCCGGGACCGTGATCAGCACCGTGTTGAGCAGCGAGCCGGTGATGTCGCTGTTCTCCAGCAGCTTCTGGTAGTTGTCCACGGTGAGCTGCGAGGGCGCGCTGAACACCTTCCACCAGCCGCTGCCGTTCATGTCCTCGGAGCTGCGCAGCGAGGACAGCAGCAGCCCGATCGTCGGCACCAGCCAGAACAGGCCGACGAGCAGCAGGAGGACGCGGACCGCGCCACCGCTGACGACGCCCGCGATCCGTGAACCGAGCGACCGGCGGGCCGTGTTCACCTCGGGCGCGGACGCCGTCTTCGTGAGACTTCCGGCATGGACCGTCATCGCCGCACCTCCCGCCTGAGCCTGCGCACGTTGCTGTGTTGTCCCGGGGGGCAACCCCCGGACCCCCGGCCGGACGACAGGCGTGAGCTCATCGCCGCACCTCCCGCCTGAGCCTGCGCACATTGAAGAGCATCACCGGGATCACCAGCAGGAGGAGGAACACCGCGATCGCGCTCGCGACGCCCGGGCGGCCCTCCGAGAAGCCCTTGCGGTACAGCTCCAGGGCCAGCACGTTCGCGTCGTCCTGGGAGGAGCCCGGCGCGATGATGAACACCAGGTCGAAGACCTTCAGCACATTGATCATCAAGGTCACGGCCACGACCGCGAGCACCGGCGCGAGGAGCGGCACCGTGACCCGGCGGAACACCTGCCACTCGTTCGCCCCGTCGACCCGTGCGGCCTCCAGGAGTTCGCGCGGCACCCCCGCCAGACCCGCGGCGATCAGCACCATCGCGAAGCCCGCCCACATCCAGACGTACGAGCCGATGATGGCGGGGGTGACCAGGGACGGGCCGAGCCAGTCGACCCCGTTGTACGGCTCCGCGAAGTTGCCCGCCGGGAGCCGCAGCCGGGCTCCGTCCGCCTTGCCCGAGAGCGAGAACGTACCGTCGTCGCCCACCGTCGCCGAGTCGACGACCTCGCCGTCCTTGACCGCCTCGATCGTCATCCCGGAGTAGCCCAGCTCGCTCGGGTCGACCTGGCCGAGCCTGCCCACGCCCTTCCCCCGGGTGAAGTCCTGCCAGGCGGTGCCGGTGACCTTGCCGGGATCCGTGCCCGCCCGCACCGCCTTCTTCGCGCTGCCCGGCATCTGGTCCGGGGCGACGCCCACCAGCGGCAGGGCGACGGACTGTCCGGCGCGCACGGCGTCCCGGGTGATGAACCCGCCCTTCTCGGCCGTGAGGGGCGACTCCCGCCCGGGGTGGGCCTTCGGGAACGCCGACGCCGGGGCGAAGGTGTCGTGCACCCCCACCCACACCGCGTTCGCGACGCCCTTGTCCGGGTCCTGGTCGTACACCAGCCGGAAGATGATGCCGGCGGCGAGCATCGAGATCGCCATCGGCATGAAGACGACCAGTTTGAACGCCGTTCCCCAGCGCACCCGTTCGGTGAGCACGGCGAAGACCAGCCCCAGCGCGGTCGCGACCGTCGGGGCGAACACCACCCAGACGATGTTGTTCTTCAGCGCGGTGCGGATGCCGTCGTCGGTGAACAGCGCCCTGTAGTTGTCGAACCCGGCGAAACCGTCGCCCTGCTGGTCGTAGAAGCTGCGCACGACCGAGTACCCGATGGGGTAGACCACGAGCGCGCCGAGCAGCACCAGGGCGGGCAGCAGGAAGAGCGCCACCACCGCCTTGCGGGTCCCGGTCACGCTCTTGCGTGTACGGGCCGGGGGCACCGGTGCGGTGCCCCCGGCCGTCGCGGACGTCATCGCCGGATCAGCCCTTGTAGGCCGCTGCGGCGTCCGATTCGAGCTTCGCCTGCGTCCCCGCCACGTCCTTCGGGTTCTTCAGGAAGTCCTGGAGGTCCTTCCACTCGCCCTTGCCGGGCGTCCCGCCGAAGGCCTGCGGGGCCTGGTCGGACATGTCGAAGCGGAAGTCGTCGCCGGCCGCGATCAGCGCCTTGGCCATGGCCTGCTGGACGGCGTTCGGATAGGCGGAGCCGGCCACGTTCTTGTTGGGCGACAGATAGCCGCCGAGCTTGGCCTGGACGGTCGCCGCGTCGGACGAGGCGAGGAAGGCCAGCAGCGCCTGCGCCGCCTTCGAGTCCTTCAGGACGACCGCCGCGTCACCGCCGCTGACCACCGGCGCCTTGTCGCCGACCGCCGGGAACGGGAACACCTTCGCGTCCGTCCCGATCTTCGCCTTCGTCTCCGCGATGTTGACGCCCACGAAGTCGCCCTCGAAGACCATGCCCGCCTTCGGCTGGTCGCCGCCGGTGAACGTCTGGGTGACCGAGGCCGGGAACTCCGTCTGGAGCGCGCCGTCCGGACCGCCCGCGATGAGGTTCTTGTCGCCCCAGAGCTGGGCGAGCGTGGTCAGCGCGTCCTTCACGGACGGATCCGTCCACTTGATCTTGTGCTGGGCGAGCTGGTCGTACTTCTCGGGTCCCGCCTGGGAGAGGTAGATGTTCTCGAACCAGTCGGTGAGCGTCCAGCCGTCGGCCCCGCCGACCGAGACGGGGGTGACACCGGAGTCGTAGACCGTGTGCGCGGTGGCCAGGAACTCCTTCCAGGTCTTGGGCTCCTTGGCCCCCGCGTTCTCGAAGACCTTGGTGTTGTACCAGACCAGCGACTTGTTGGCGGCCTTGTAGTACACGGCGTACTGCTTGCCGCCGACCTTGCCGAGGTCCTGCCAGCCCTGCGCGTAGTTCTTCGTCAACTGCGCCTGCGCGTTCGGGCCGGCGGGCTTCGCCCACCCCTTGTCGACGGCCTGCCGCACCGCGCCGACCTGGGGGAGCAGCGCCACGTCCGGGGGCGCGCCGCCCGCGATCTTCGAACCGAGGAAGTTGATGATCGGGTCCTGCGCCGGTACGAAGGTGACCTTCGCGCCGGTGCGCTTCTCGAACTCCGCCAGCACCTTCTTGAAGTTGGCCTGTTCCGCGCCGGTCCACACGGCGGCCACCTCCAGGGTGGCCCCGTCGAGCCTGGGCAGGGTGACGGAGCCCGCGCCGCCGCTCTCCGTGGCCTTGCCGCCGTCGCTTCCCTTGTCGTCGTCGCCACCGCCACCGCATGCCGTCAGCGTGAGCGCACCCGCGACGACCGCGGCCGCGGCGGCCTGTGCGGCTCTGCGAGAGTGGCGGGTGAAGCGATCGGGCGACCTTCGTATCTGAGGAATGCTGCGCATCACTGCCCCGTTCTTCGTTCTTCGTCGAACGTCAAAGCGGCTGCTGCCCGGATCACTCCGGTCTACGCCTGCCCACTCGGGGGCGGCAAGACCGCCGGTGGTGTCAAGTGCGCGATCGTGACGGGGTCGTGACGTCACGTCATGGCCCGCCGGGCACGCCGACGCCGCCCGGCCGCCCCGGGCCGGGGCGGCGCCACCCCCGGTGACGTGCGCGGCCAGGGCCGTTCGCGGGAGCGGACCGGAGCGGCGGGGGCACCGCGGGCGCGGGCTACAGGAGCGAGGGCGTCTCGGTGGCGGAGACGGAACGCGCGGCTCGCTCCAGGGCACTGGCGAGCAGGGCCAGGTCCGTGGGCCCGTTGCCCAGCTCGCGGACCGGGCGCCGGGCCGGCGGGTCGCCCATGCGGTGCCACTCCAGGGGAACGACCGTGGGGCGCAGTGTCGCCGTCCGGGGGATGCGGCCCGTGACCCGTCCACCCTGGAACGAGGTCTCCCGGCCGTCCGGGAGCAGCAGCCGGCCGCGCCCGGGGGCGGGTTCCTCGGGGCCGGGCGACGGAGCGTCGAGGGTGACGCGCAGCGCGGCGGAACGCGCCAGTTCCGACGCCGCCGTACGGCCGTCGGCGCCGGACGCCGCCACGAGGTGCACCCCGAGCCGGTCGCCCTCCCGGACGACGGCCTCCAGCGCCCGTACGACCGAACCGGCCGCCGGGCGTCCCGGGGAGCCCAGCGGCGGTGCCAGCAGGGCGTCCAGGTCGTCGACGATCACGACCAACCGGGCCAGCGCGGGCCCCGGTTCGGTCTGCCGGCGGGCGGCGGCGGGGCGCAGCCGCAGCGTCGAGCTGGACGGGGTGTCGAGGTCAGAGGCCCCCAGGGACGAGGTCCCGCCCGACGAGCTGCCGCCCGAGCGCTGGGCCACGATCCGGCCGGGGACCGTCCTCCCGGCATGCCACTCCGCGAAGCCGAGGCGCCCCAGCAGTTCGGAACGCCGCTTCAGCTCGGCGCTCAGTGACTGGGCGAACTCCCGCATCCGCACGGGGTCGTTGGCCGTCAGGTGCGTGGTGACGTGCGGCAGGTCGGTGCAGACCTGAAGGCCCTCCCCGCCGCCCGCGCCGCCATGGGCCGCGGTTCCGTCGCGGCCGTCCATCAGGACGATCCCGAGCCGGTCGGGCCGTTCGGCGGCGGCGAGGGACGCGGCGAGCGAGCGCAGCAGTTCCGTACGGCCGCTGCCCGGCGGGCCCTCGATGAGCAGATGCGGGCCCTCGACGGGCAGGTCCACGGAGACGGGTCCGCGCGGGCCCGCGCCGAGCACCGCCCGCGCCCGGCCGCCGAACGCCTCGCTGTCGTCCGCGGCGTCCGCCCAACGTGCCATCAGGGAGGCGGGGGTGGCCCGCGCCAGCCCCAACTCGTCGAGCAGACGGGCCGTCTGGGGCAGGGGCGCCGACACGCGTGTGTGCCGGTCCCCGAGCGCGCCGTCCGTCCGCAGGGGCGCGAGGGACCGGGCGAACCGCTCGGCCCAGGCCAGGGACACGGCGTCCACGGCGGCGACGGTGCCGTGCCCCAGGGGCCCACGCGGCAACCGGCCCGTACGGGAGGTGGTGGCGCGCCCGCCCGTGCCGTCGTGCCGTCCGGAGGCGGGGCGCGGGACGCCCGTGTGAGTGGCTCCGCTGTCGTGGGGACCGGAGTGCGCCGGTGAGGTGTGGGCGGCTCCGGGGTATCCCCGTCCGGCCTCGTCGGGTCCGCCGTGCCGGGAGCCGGCCGGGGACGACCCGGCGTGCCGGGCCCCGTCCGGGGCGAGCTCGCCGCTGCCGCCCGGCGCCACCCGCAGCAGCCGCAGGGCCGTGGCCACGTCCCCGCTCAGCAGGGCCACCGCCCCGCACTCGCGGAACGCCGGCGACGCCTCGCACGCCGCTTCGTAGGTCTCGCTCACCGGTGACGCGGGCGAGGCGGCAGCGGTCTCGGCGAGGCACAGCAGATGGATTCCGGCCCGCGGGCCGTCGTGCGCGAGGCGCGTCAAGGCCTCCCGGACATCGGCGCCCCCGGGGTCCCCGTCCACGATCACCACCGTGTACGGGCCGTCGTACCCGTCGGACGCGTCGTCCGCCCGCGCCCAGGACGGCCTGCGCGGCGTGTCCCGCGCACCGCTCCCGCCGGGTGCGGCGACGCGTGCGGCGTCGGCGTCGTGCGTCGCGGACCGGGCGGCCGGAACCGTGGCACCGGCGCTCCCGGGCAGCGGACCACGGACGCGTGGCGTGCCCTCCGCCTCCGCCAGGTGGTCCTCCAGACGGCGCAGGAGCTCGTCCGTGCGCGCCGCCGCCTGCTCGCGGTCGTACGCGAGCAGCAGACGGCAGTCCTGGCCGTGCGCGGGACGCAGATGGGGGAGCCAGCCGAGCCAGGACCACTCGGCGGTGCGCTCCTCCACCGGGCGGGCCCGGTCGGTGCTGACGAGGACGATCTCCAGGGTGTCGGGGGAGTGCAGCGCGGCGAGCTGCGCGACGACCGCGCGGGCCAGCCCCGACAGACGCGCGCGCGGTCCGGCCAGGCCCAGGGAGCCGGCCTCCCGCAGTCCGGCGGTCACCGGCACCGCGGGCAGCAGGCCCGAGCCGTCCGGTGCCGCCCGGTCGGCCGTGCCCAGCCGTACCGTCAGTGCCTCGGGGTGGCCGGGTCCGCGCTCCCACAGCCGCGGGCCGGGGCCCAGCGCCGTGAGCAGCAGGGTCGCCGGGTCGGGCCAGCTCTCGGGAGAGCGGTGCACGGCGGGAAGGAGCTCCTCCACCGCGACGGCTCCGTCCTCGTACGCCTCTGGCGCGGCGGGGGACGGTCCTCCCCGGCCGCCGGCCAGACGCCGGGCCCACGCGCCGATACCGCCCCGCCTGCGCGACCCCGGCGGGAGGTCCGTGCCCGCGGCCGGGGTGCCTGCGCGCGCGCCTGGGATGTCCGCCCCGGGGGTGCCGGCCGCGTCGGCGGCGCCGGGTCCGAAGGTCTCGGGGCGTACGGCCCGCGGTCCGGCCCCCGCGCCGTACGTCTCCGCGCGCGCGGCCCGCGTTCCGGCACGGTCGCCGGACGTCCTCCCGGGCCCGCCGGGGCGGCCCGCCTCGCGCGCGGACGCGCCGGTGCCGGACCCGCGGCCCTCCGTCGTCGAGCCCCGCGGCCCGCTCTCGCTCCGGGGCGCCCCGCCCTGCTCCGGCACGGCGGGGGGCACCGTCCGTCCGTACTCCAGCGCCCCCGGGACGCCGGCGGAGGCACCCCACTCGGCGGTCCCGTAGGCGTGATGCGTCTCGCCCGCGGGCGGCACGACGCTCCCCGGGGCGAAGGAGGGGCTCTCGCCGCGCGCGTGGGGCACGGCACCGCGCGGGTGCGACGCGCTCTGCGGGGAATCCTGCGGCTCCGGGGAGTCCGCGCCCGCTCCGGTGGCCGAAGCGCCCGGTGAGGTCTCCGACGCGAAGCCGCCGGCGGACGCGGAGGAGGTGTCCCGCCGGGCGGTGGCGCCGGAGGCGGCCGGAGCGCCGGGCCGGTCGGTGCCACGGGCCCGGGAGGGGGCGTCCCCGGGGGACCCGGTCCGCACCCTCACATGGCCCTCGCCGTCCGGTGCCGTCTCCACGAGGTCCGGGCCGCCCGGAGGGGAGAGCCGCAGGGCGGACTCGCCGACGCGCAGCAGCGCGCCCGCGGTGAAGGGGACGGGCCGGCCGCCCACCCGGGAGCCGTCCAGTGTCGTGCCGTTCGTGGAGCCGATGTCGGCGACCGAGACACGGCCCTCGGGGGTGACGGTGACCGCGCAGTGCAGGCGGGACACGTCGGGGTCGTCCAGGGGCACGTCGGCGTCCGCGGAGCGCCCGATGCGGATCTGGCCGCCGTGCAGCAGGTGCACCCCGCCGGCGTCGGGCCCCGCGACCACATGGAGCTGGGCCGAGACGCCGTCCAGATCGGGACCCGGCTCGGCGGGCGCGCCCAGACAGAGCACGGCGCCGTCGGTCAGCGGAGGCTCGCCGAGGGTGCAGCGCTGGGCGTCGAGCCGCTCCGCGCCCGCGTAGAGCACGACCTGGCCCCCGCCCGACTCACGGCCCCGCTCCCCCTGGGAGGTGCCCCCGCTTCCCCCGACCGCCGAGGCCAGCCCCGAGGCGACCGCTGCCAGCGCCGTCCCGGCGGGCGCGGTCACCAGCACATCGCAGGCCGTGGCTCGCCCCCGCGGCTCCGAGGGCGGGCCCAGCGGGTCTACGACGGTCAGCCGGATCTGCATCGCCGTCAGGGGTCCCTTCCGCGCAGGTGTCCGCGACGAGGACGAGGCTGCGCTGCGGTCCCCCACCGCAGATCCCCCCACCGCGCACGGGCACGTCGGCCAGTAACTGGAGGCATCCTCGCACCTGCCGCTGACAACACGCCCGCCCCCCACCTGTAAGTGATCTTGATTGGTCGGCTCTGCCCGTAAAAGTTCCTGACCCGTGCCTGCCCGATGTCGGCTTGAGATCGCTCACGCCCGGTCCCGGCAACCAAGCGACCGGAGTGAGCGTCTTTCCGTCGTACACATGCGAGCGACTTTCCGTCGACTTTCTGTCGAACGTGGACGGGAGCGCCCACGTAAGCGTTTATGCGAACCACAGGTGCGCACGGGACCTATGGGAAAGCACACGGGCGGGACAGCCCTTCGCCAGGCAGGGCGGCACTACAGTGGGTCGGAAACTCCTGTACCACGGTGATCACGGTGGACGGACCAGGCAAGCAAGCAACAGGGAGCGCATGACGTGCGGCCGGTAGGGAGCAAGTACCTCCTTGAGGAGCCGCTGGGGCGCGGCGCCACAGGCACGGTCTGGCGGGCCCGCCAGCGGGAGACCGCGGGCGCCGAGGCGGCCGTAGCGGGACAGCCCGGCGAGACCGTGGCGATCAAGGTCCTGAAGGAAGAGCTCGCGAGCGACGCCGACATCGTGATGCGGTTCCTCCGCGAACGGTCGGTGCTGCTGCGCCTGACCCACCCGAACATCGTGCGCGTGCGCGACCTCGTCGTCGAAGGCGATCTCCTCGCCCTCGTCATGGACCTGGTCGACGGCCCCGACCTGCACCGCTACCTGCGCGAGAACGGACCGTTCTCGCCCGTCGCGGCCTCGCTGCTCACCGCCCAGATCGCCGACGCGCTCGCCGCCAGCCACGCCGACGGCGTCGTGCACCGCGATCTGAAGCCCGCGAACGTCCTGCTCAAGCAGTACGCCGGCCAGATGCACCCGATGCTGACCGACTTCGGCATCGCGCGGCTGGCCGATTCCCCCGGCCTCACCCGGACCCACGAATTCGTCGGCACGCCCGCGTACGTCGCCCCGGAGTCCGCCGAGGGACGCCCCCAGACGTCCGCCGTCGACATCTACGGCGCCGGCATCCTGATGTACGAGTTGGTCACCGGGCGCCCGCCCTTCTCCGGCGGGTCCGCCCTCGAAGTGCTGCACCAGCACCTGAGCGCCGAGCCGCGCCGCCCCTCGACCGTCCCGGACCCGCTGTGGACCGTCATAGAGCGCTGCCTGCGCAAGAACCCGGACGAACGGCCCAGCGCCGAGAACCTCGCGCGCGGACTGCGTGCCGTCGCCTCGGGCATCGGGGTGCACGCCTCACCGGCGCAGATCACCGCCGCCGAGGGCGTCGGCGCCCTGCTCGCCCCCGACCCGGCCCCGGCCCCTGTCCCGGACGTCCCCGGTGCGGCCGACGCCACCCAGGTGCTGCCGCAGGGAGCGGGCTCCTACGACCCGTACGGCGCCACCAGCGTGCTCCCGCACACCTCCGGCGCCGCCGACCCGACCGCCGTGCTGCCGCCCGTGCCCCACAACCAGCCGGGCGGACAGCCCGGCCAGGGTGACGACCCGCACCCCTGGCAGAGCCAGATGCGCGCGGCCCGTGACCGCAACGAACAGACGCAGGTCCAGTACCTCGACCCGAACGAGGACCCGCTGCGCCGCCGCCCGCAGCGCCAGGTCGCCCGTCCGCAGCAGCCGCAGCAGCCCCAGCGGCAGCGTCCGCAGCAGGGCCAGCAGCCGCCGCCCGGATACGGCTATCCGCAGCAGGGCGGGCAGCCGCAGCAGTACGCGCCGCAGCACCAGCAGCCGCAGCGCTACGCCCCCGCGCCCCAGCAGCAGCCCCAGCCGCAGCGGTACGCGCCCGAACCGCAGCGGCCCCAGCAGCCCGCCCCCCGTCAGCGCGAGCCCCGCCAGGGCAGCGCCAACCCGATGAAGATCCCGGGACTCGGCTGCCTCAAGGGGTGCCTGTTCACGATCGTCATCTTCTTCGTGGCCGGCTGGCTGATCTGGGAATTCAGCCCCCTCCAGGACTGGATCGGATCGACCAGGAGCTTCTGGGGCCAGATCACCCACTGGTACGACCAAGTCAGCGGCTGGATCGAGGATCTCGGTTCGAAGGACCCCACGGGCGGCTAGGGCAGCTGATCCGGGCCCCCTCGGAACGCCGACTCTGGGGACTTGTCGACATCTGACGGGTGATTTCGGTCTCGGGCGTGAAGGTTGGCTCCGCGGGCGCGTACTTTAAGCGGCAACACGCGTCTGTAGGAGCAGTCTTGGCACGCAAGATCGGCAGCAGGTACACCGCGCACCAGATCCTGGGGCGGGGGAGCGCCGGCACGGTGTGGCTGGGCGAGGGTCCCGAGGGACCCGTCGCCATCAAGCTGCTGCGCGAGGACCTCGCGTCCGACCAGGAGCTGGTGGGGCGCTTCGTGCAGGAGCGCACCGCGCTGCTCGGCCTCGATCACCCCCACGTGGTGGCGGTGCGCGACCTGGTGGTGGACGGCAACGACCTCGCCCTCGTCATGGACCTCGTCCGGGGCACCGACCTGCGCACCCGGCTCGACCGGGAGCGCCGGCTCGCCCCGGAGGCCGCGGTCGCGATCGTCGCCGACGTGGCCGACGGACTCGCCGCCGCGCACGCCGCCGGGGTCGTCCACCGCGACGTGAAGCCCGAGAACGTCCTGCTCGACATGCAGGGCCCGCTCGGCCCCGGCGGCTCCCACCCGGCCCTCCTGACCGACTTCGGAGTGGCCAAGCTCATCGACTCGCCGCGCCGGACCCGGGTCACGAAGATCATCGGCACGCCGGACTACCTCGCGCCCGAGATCGTCGAGGGCCTGCCGCCGCGGGCCGCCGTCGACATCTACGCGCTGGCGACCGTGCTCTACGAACTGCTCGCCGGATTCACGCCCTTCGGGGGCGGACACCCCGGCGCGGTCCTGCGCCGCCATGTCACCGAGACCGTGGTCCCGCTCCCGGGCATCCCGGACGAGCTCTGGCAGCTGCTCGTGCAGTGTCTGGCCAAGGCGCCCGCGTCCCGGCTGCGGGCCTCCGAGCTGGGCGCGCGGCTGCGGGAGCAGCTCCCGCTGCTGGCCGGGATGCCGCCGCTGGACGTGGACTCCCCGGACGCGGACTCCGCGGACGGGGACGAGGAGTACGAGGAGAGCGCGGAGCCGGCGGCGCCCGCCGCGGCGCGCGAGCGGCGCGGGGCCGTGCCCCTCGTGCCGGGGGCCGCGCCCGACTCGAACCGGGACACCCACACCTCGATGCGGGTACCGGCCCCCGACGAGCTGGCCGGCGGGGCCCGGGGGACGGCTCGCGCGCCCCGGGCCGCGGGCGCGCCCCGTCCCGGGTCCGCCCGGCACCGGGCCTCCGCCCGGCGGCGGCGGATCACCCTGGGGGTGGCGGCGGTCGCCCTCGTGGCCGCGGTGGGTGTCGGTACCTGGCTCGCCACCTCCGGCGACGACGACGCGGCCCCCCAGGACACGAAGAACTCGGCCCCGGCCTCACCCTGACCCCGGCCGGCGCCCCGGGAACGGCCTTTTTCCGCCCCCTCCGCCCCTACCCGTCCCGTACCTGGGGGCTGCCGCCCCCAGACCCCCGCTGAGAATCAGCCCCTCCGGGGATTGAGGAGCGGGGTCTGGGGCGGAGCCCCGGGTTCGGGACGGGAAGGGGCGGAGGGGGCGAGGAAGATCTTCGGCGGTCACCGCGGTGCGGGCCCCAGGGGACGAGGGCGGGCCCGGTTGCCGTAACCGTTACGCTGGAGGCGTGGCAGTCGTCGATGTATCCGAAGAGCTCAAGTCCCTCTCCTCGACCATGGAGTCGATCGAGGCCGTCCTGGACCTCGACAAGCTGAGGGCAGATGTCGCCGTGCTCGAGGAGCAGGCGGCCGCGCCGTCCCTGTGGGACGACCCGGACGAGGCGCAGAAGATCACCAGCAAGCTGAGCCACCTCCAGGCGGAGGTCAGGAAGGCCGAGGCGCTCCGCGGGCGCATCGACGATCTGAGCGTGCTCTTCGAGATGGCCGAGGAGGAGGACGACCCGGACACCCGTGCCGAGGCCGATGCCGAGCTCGTCTCCGTCAAGAAGGCGCTGGACGAGATGGAGGTCCGCACGCTCCTGTCCGGCGAGTACGACTCCCGTGAGGCCGTCGTCACCATCCGTGCCGAGGCCGGCGGCGTCGACGCCTCCGACTTCGCCGAGAAGCTCCAGCGCATGTACCTGCGCTGGGCCGAGCGCCACGGCTACAAGACGGAGCTCTACGAGACCTCGTACGCGGAAGAGGCGGGCATCAAGTCCACCACCTTCGCCGTCCACGTGCCGTACGCGTACGGCACGCTCTCCGTGGAGCAGGGCACGCACCGCCTGGTGCGCATCTCGCCCTTCGACAACCAGGGGCGCCGCCAGACCTCCTTCGCCGGTGTCGAGATCCTGCCGGTCGTCGAGCAGACCGACCACATCGAGATCGACGAGTCCGAGCTCCGGATCGACGTGTACCGCTCGTCGGGCCCCGGCGGCCAGGGCGTCAACACCACCGACTCCGCGGTGCGCCTGACCCACCTCCCCACCGGCATCGTCGTCTCGTGCCAGAACGAGCGGTCGCAGATCCAGAACAAGGCCTCGGCCATGAACGTTCTGCAGGCCAAGCTCCTGGAGCGGCGCCGGCAGGAGGAACAGGCCGCGATGGACGCCCTCAAGGGCGACGGCGGCAACTCCTGGGGAAACCAGATGCGTTCGTACGTCCTGCACCCGTACCAGATGGTCAAGGACCTGCGCACGGAGCACGAAGTCGGCAACCCCGAGGCCGTGTTCGGGGGCGAGATCGACGGCTTCCTGGAGGCCGGAATTCGCTGGCGCAAGCAGCAGGAGAAGTAAGCACACGACAGAAGCGGTGCGGGCGGACCTTCTCCGCCCCCGCTGAAACCTCTTTGTCGACAAGGCAACTGCCGTCCATCGGACGGCAGTTGCCTTCGTTGTGGGGGTTGTCTGGGTTTTCCGTCACAGTCACATGTCCTCAGGCCAGGCAAACGATGGTGTTCCGGACATCGCGTACGCAACGACCTTGACGCTGCTTTGAAAACTGGGAAGGGTGACGTGTGGCATGCGTATCACCGGGGCGCATGTGAACCGGGGGGTCGAACGCAATCTCCTGTGACGCCGTGGCTCCGGGCGCTGCTCCATTGACGATCAGCTACTGGGGGTAGCAGGAACATGACCAAGAAGACGCGGATCCGCGTGGCGCGCATAGCCGCCTGCGCTGTGATCGCCGCCGGTGCCTCGCTGACGGCGGCAGGTGCCGCCTCGGCGCTCGACCTCAAGGTCGGTCTCACGGCGACCACCGCTGACGACCCGACCCCGACGCCCACCGAGACGGGCATCCCGACCGAGCCCACCGAGGAGCCGACCCAGCCCACGGAGGAGCCGACCGAGCCCACCGAGGAGCCGACCGAGCCCACGGAGGAGCCGACCGAGCCCACCGAGGAGCCCACGGAGCCCACCGAGGAGCCGACCCAGCCCACCGAGGAGCCCACGGAGCCCACCGGCGAGCCCACCTCCGGCACCTCCGCCCCCTCGGAGGGCGGCACGGGCGGCACCGGAAGCGGCGGCAACGACGCCGACCCCAACGGTGGTTCCAGCGCCCAGGAGGAGGGCTCCTCCGCCCTCACCGACACCGGTTCGGACACCCAGGCCCAGGGCAAGGACGGCGCGCTGGCCGAGACGGGTGCCGGCCAGACCGCGTTCCTGCTCATCGGTGCCGCCACGATGATCGCCGGTGGTATCGGCTTCCGCCTGCTGCCGCGCCTGTCCGGCGGCCGCGGCGGTGCCGCCGCCTGACGCGCGCCCACGCGACGAAGGGCCCGGAGCAGCTCGCTCCGGGCCCTTCCCGTGTTCAGGTGTGACGGCGGCCGTGCCGGACCGTCCCCGTGGCTCTCACACCGTCTGGTGGGCCACCAGCGCCAGTGCTGCGATCAGTACCGCGAGCAGAGCGATCAGTGCCATGGGGTTGAGTCCCGCGAAGGGGCTCTCCTGCTGGAGCCGTTCCCGGTTCGCGCGGCAGACGCGGCAGCGGCCCTCGCTGACGGGTGCCGCGCAGTTAGCGCATACCAGTCGGTCGTACGTCATGCGCCGGCCCTCCTTGCGACGTCTCCGCGTACGCAGCACTCTCGCGTACACATCGCTTCCTTAACGCTGCGGCGAACGCAACCGTTCCCCTACCACTGTGCCAGGTTCCGCGGAATTCGGCGCGGCCCTCCTTGTCCTGCCCCGCCCGGAGTACCCTCAGCCCGTCCGGCCGGGGGTGAATCGCGCCCCGGATCCGTGACAAATCGTGCAAGCCGTGCGCAACCCCGTACGCCGACTGCGCTCGCACACCCGGTTCGCGTATGGTCACGCACACCTACCCCCGGCGACCCGTGGTGCACCCGTGATCCGATTCGACAATGTCTCCAAGGTCTACCCCAAGCAGACCCGCCCCGCTCTCAGGGATGTCTCCCTGGAGATCGAGCGCGGAGAATTCGTGTTCCTCGTGGGCTCCTCCGGCTCCGGAAAGTCCACCTTCCTGCGGCTGATCCTCCGCGAGGAGCGGACCAGCCAAGGCCAGGTGCACGTTCTGGGCAAGGACCTAGCGCGCCTCTCCAACTGGAAGGTGCCGCAGATGCGCCGCCAGCTGGGGACCGTGTTCCAGGACTTCCGCCTCCTGCCCAACAAGACGGTCGCCGAGAACGTGGCCTTCGCCCAGGAGGTCATCGGCAAGTCCCGCGGTGAGATCCGCAAGTCCGTGCCCCAGGTGCTCGACCTCGTCGGCCTGGGCGGCAAGGAGGACCGGATGCCCGGCGAGCTGTCCGGTGGTGAGCAGCAGCGTGTGGCCATCGCGAGAGCCTTCGTGAACCGGCCCAAGCTCCTCATCGCCGACGAGCCGACCGGAAACCTCGACCCACAGACCTCCGTGGGCATCATGAAACTGCTCGACCGGATCAACCGGACGGGCACCACGGTCCTGATGGCGACGCACGACCAGAACATCGTGGACCAGATGCGCAAGCGCGTCATCGAGCTGGAGAAGGGCCGTCTCGTCCGCGACCAGGCGCGCGGCGTCTACGGCTACCAGCACTGATCATCGTCCACGGAAAGGTCTGAGGAAGACGCCATGCGCGCGCAGTTCGTTCTGTCGGAGATCGGTGTCGGTCTCCGCCGCAACCTGACCATGACCTTCGCGGTCGTCGTCTCGGTCGCCCTCTCGCTCGCCCTGTTCGGCGGCTCGCTCCTGATGAGCGACCAGGTGAACACCATGAAGGGCTACTGGTACGACAAGGTCAACGTCTCGATCTTCCTCTGCAACAAGAGCGACGCCGAGTCCGACCCGCACTGCGCCAGGGGCGCGGTGACCAGTGACCAGAAGAAGCAGATCATCGCCGACCTGGACAAGATGTCCACGGTCGTCCAGAAGGTCACCTACGAGTCCTCGGACCAGGCGTACAAGCACTACAAGGAGCAGTTCGGCGACTCCCCGCTGGCCAGCTCCCTCACGCCGGACCAGATGCAGGAGTCGTACCGGATCAAGCTGAAGGACCCGGAGAAGTACCAGGTCATCGCGACCGCCTTCGACGGCCGTGACGGCGTGCAGTCCGTTCAGGACCAGAAGGGCATCCTGGACAACCTGTTCGGGCTGCTCAACGGCATGAACTGGGCCGCGCGCGCGGTGATGGCGATGATGCTCGTCGTCGCCCTCATGCTGATCGTCAACACGGTGCGCGTCTCGGCCTTCAGCCGGCGGCGCGAGACCGGCATCATGCGGCTCGTCGGCGCCTCCGGCTTCTACATCCAGGCGCCGTTCATCGCCGAGGCCGCGGTCGCCGGACTCATCGGCGGCGGTGTCGCCTGCGGATTCCTGCTGATCGCCCGGTACTTCATCATCGACCACGGTCTGGCGCTGTCCGAGAAGCTCAACTTGATCAACTTCATCGGCTGGGACGCCGTGTTGACCAAGCTCCCGCTCATCCTCGCGACAAGCCTGCTGATGCCCGCACTGGCCGCATTCTTCGCATTGCGCAAGTACCTGAAGGTGTGACGCATCCCAAGAGGGCCGTACCGTCAACCGGCGGTGCGGCCCTTCGCGTTGTCCTAGACTCACCGGCATGTCAGGCCGTGACCTGTTCTGTGAGCCCCGCCGCATCCGCCGCGGGGCGGCCCTGACATTGGTGTTCGCGAGTGTCCTGGTCGCCGGCGCGGCCACCGGATCGTTCTCCGACCCCGCCCGGAAGACCACTGACCCGACGCCCGGTTCGGCCTCGGCACGCCGTCACGACGAGGTCACCCAGGCCGCCGCCGAGGCGATGGCCGACGGCAAATCCCCCATGGAGGCCGCCGAACGGGCCGTCAGCCGCAGCGGGGACCGCTGGGGCGCCGTCTACTCCCAGGGCGAGTACGAGGAGTTCGAGGAGGCCCTGGACGGCCAGTACACCGGCGTCGGCCTGTGGGCCCGCCGCGAGAGCGACGGACGGATCGAGGTCACCCGCGTCAGCGCCGGCTCACCCGCCGCCGCGGCGGGCATCCGCGAGGGCGACCTGCTGCGCACCGTCGACGGCGCCAAGGTGGACGGCCGGCCGGTCACCGAGGTGGTCTCCTTACTGCGCGGCGACGCCGACGCGGCGACCGCCGGCACGAAGGTCTCCCTCGGCCTGGAGCGCGGCACGCAGTCGTGGAGCCGGACCCTGCGCCGCGCCCGGCTCTCCACGGACTCCGTGACCGTCAGCAGCCTTCCCGGCCGGGTCACCCTGATCAAGGTCGACGCCTTCACCAAGGGCGTGGGCGACGCCGTGCGGAGCGCGGTCGGCCGTGCCCCGGGCCGGGCCGGGATCGTCCTCGACCTGCGCGGCAACTCCGGCGGCCTGGTCACCGAGGCCGTCACCACAGCCTCGGCCTTCCTCGACGGCGGCCTCGTCGCCACGTACGACGTGAACGGCGCCCAGCGCGCTCTGCACGCGGACGCCGGCGGTGACACCTCCAGGCCCCTGGTCACGCTCGTCGACGGCGGCACGATGAGCGCGGCCGAACTGCTCACCGGGGCCCTCCAGGACCGCGGGCGCGCGGTCGTCGTGGGCTCCAGGACCTTCGGCAAGGGCTCCGTGCAGATGCCGAGCCGGCTGCCCGACGGCTCCGTCGCCGAGCTCACCGTCGGCCACTACCGCACCCCCGCGGGCCGCTCCGTCGACGGCCGGGGCATCACCCCCGACCTGGAGGCGGACAAGGAGTCGCTGAAGCGGGCCGAGACCGTGCTGAGCGGTCTCGGGGACCTTCCCTGACCCGCGGACCGCGGCCCGGGTAATCGGCTTTCCCCCGAGCCCCCCTGTAGTGCGAAAATGGCCAGCACTATGAGCAAGGGAATGTACGTACCGAAGGAGTCCCAGCCCAAGCAGGGCGGCCAGGCCTCCGGCAAGGTCAAGGACGGCAAGCGCAAGATCGTCGCGCAGAACAAGAAGGCGCGGCACGACTACGCGATCATCGACACCTTCGAGGCCGGGCTCGTCCTGACCGGCACCGAGGTCAAGTCGCTGCGCCAGGGCCGCGCCTCGCTGACGGACGGCTTCGTCCAGATCGACGGGAACGAGGCGTGGCTGCACAACGCCCACATCCCGGAGTACAGCCAGGGCACCTGGACCAACCACACCGTGCGCCGCAAGCGCAAGCTCCTCCTGCACCGCGAGGAGATCGACAAGCTGGAGGCGAAGACCCAGGAGACGGGTCACACGATCGTCCCGCTCGCCCTGTACTTCAAGGACGGCCGGGCGAAGGCGGAGATCGCGCTCGCCCGGGGCAAGAAGGAGTACGACAAGCGGCAGACCCTGCGCGAGAAGCAGGACCGGCGCGAGTCGGACCGCGCGATCGCGTCGGCCAAGCGGAAGCAGCGCGGCGAGTAGGGCGCCGGGCGGGGCCCGCGGAATAGGCTGGCACCGTCGTGCGTTGGTCACGTACGATGGCAACGCACCCCACAGCGGGTGTGGAGTGGTTCCTCCCCGGAGGGGCCGAGCTTTGAAAAATCAACATGGGGATGATCGGTTTCGACAGCGGCTGTTGAAGCAGGGGAAGCGTGTCGAGGAAGCGGCAATGATCTCGTAAACCATATGTCGCAAAAAATAATCGCCAATACCAAGAGCGATTCCCAGTCCTTCGCCCTCGCTGCCTAATAAGCAGTGAGTGAAGGACCCTTAATGGGTGTCAGCCCGGGAGTGTTCCCGACCCGGATCCTGGCATAATCTAGGGGACTAAACCACTGAGCCCGGTCACGGGGTTCGGTGGGAAATCAAACAGTGACTGAGCCCGTCGGCGACTTGTTCGCGTGATCACCGGGGCTGAGAAAAGCGCAGCGAACTGCACACGGAGAAGCCCTGATTTTGCACCGTTGGACGCGGGTTCGATTCCCGCCATCTCCACTCATCCCATGTGGGCACAGGCCCCGTCGCTTTCGAGCGGCGGGGCCTGTGTCATGGCCGGAGCCCGGTCTCGCGGCGGTCGTGACCATGTACACGGCTCCGAGGAGCTCGTCGCCGAACCGTACGCGCGGGCACGCCGTAAAGGGCATCGAAGACCGGAGGGGACGACTGTGACGGGACGGCGGGAGCCGTACCACCTCTGCTACGAAGGGGACTTCGGGCTCAGCGGGCTGGCCGAGGCGTTCGCCCTCACACCCGCTCCCGAGAACGTCCGCGCGGCACTCGGGCTCGTCACGGCGAAGCTCGACGCCCACGACCGTGAGACGCCCGTGGACACCTTCGACCATCTCGGCGCGGATGAGCGGAGCATCCTCGGATACGACACCAGCCACGACGAGTGGGGGTACGCCGACGATCTGCGCGCCGACGTGCGCACGATCGTCGCGTCACCGCTGTCGGACGAGACGATCCGGACCGTATGGCGAGTGGCCGCCGGGGGTGGGTGGGATCCGGCGGCGCACGGGATGAGCGCCCGCGGCTGGCTGCGACGCGTCGAGGAGACCTGTGCAGCGCGCCCGCCCCGGAGGATCCCCGGGCGGCGCCCGGCGCCTTCCCCGCTGTGGGACACCCGGCCGCCGTCGGCCGACGAGACGCGTGACGACGTCGTCGCGGAGATCCGTTCCTGCCGCGAGCGCCCGGCAGGTTCCCTCGGGTGTCGTGCAGCGCACGCCGGCGACCCGGTCCTTCCTTCCCCGGGCACTCTGTCGGCCCTTGAGGAGGTGGCTGTCCACGCGCATCCCGAACTCGCCTTCCGGCTCTTCCTCCGCGCGCTGAAGGCGTGCTCCGTGCGGATCGACAAGGAGCGGCACGACCGGTTCCAGGCGCTGGGAGACAGGTTCGGCCACCACTGTTCTCTGATCGGCACCGGTCTCGACGTCGCGTGGCCGCCCATCGACTCCGCCCGCCGGGACACCGTCTGGGACTTCGGGCTCTCCCGCCTCGCCGGACAGGTCCACCAGGACTGGCCTGGAGGCCGGGAGGACATCCGAAGGGCGGCCGAGGGCGACGACGTCGGGCAGACCCCGGGCTCCGCGGCGGCCGTCCTCCTGGAGGACGCGCTCCGCCTGCTGCGGTCCGCGCTGCCCGACGCGGCGGTCTCCGCCCTGTGGTCCGGGGCCTCGGACCGGCCGGCGAGCACCGACGGCCGGGCCCGGCTTCGGCTGGTCGCGGACGTGTGCCGTGAACGGCTGAGGGAGGTCGCCCCCGGGTACAGCCCCGTCGTGGCGCCCGCTCGCGGCGAACTCGCCGGCACCGTGCTGCGTGAAGTCCGGGAGACAGCGCCCACGGTGGCGGACAGGGCCGTCAGCCCTCACTGGCACCCCGTGCCCGCGACGGAGGTCATGGACGCGCTGGAACACGTGGTCACCCGGGTCGATCCCGATCTCGGATTCCGGTTGTTCCTCCGTGTCCTGCGCACGCTGCGGGTGCCCCTCACGCGGGAGCGGTACGACCGGTTCCAGGTGATCGGTGAGCGCTTCGGGTACGGCGCCCATCACGTCTCCGACGTGGACCACCTGATCGAGACCGGCTGACCCGCCCCCGCGCCGGGCGGAGGTGTCGGCCGGCGGCCGCCGGCGCGCGGTCGTACGGGGTTTCCGTCCCGCGCGCCATCGACCGCGTTCCCCCGACCGCCCTCCTTCGACCGTGCTTCCTCGTGTCGGGACTCCTCAAGCGTTCAGCGTGCGCGGTGCCGTACTCGCGCGTTCCGTCAGCCGGGGAGCCAGCAGGGTCGCCTCCGCGACCGGCGTGCCCGCCAGTTTCCGCATCAGCAACTCCACCGCCCGCGCCCCCACTTCCGCCGACGGGATGGCGATGGACGTCACCGGCACGCGCAGACTCCCGGCGAGCTCGTCCGGACAGATCGCGGTGACGGACAGATCGGCCGGAACCCGCAGACCGAGCTGTTCGAAAGCTTCGATCAACGGCTCCAGGACCGGCTCGTTGTGCACGACCACCCCGGTCAACGCGGGCTGTTCGCGCAGGAGTTGCTCGGCCACCCGGCGCGCGGCGGCGGGGGAGGCCTCACAGGGGTGGACGGACGAGGCCAGCCCGTTCCGGTCGGCTGCGGCCGTGAACCCCTGCACCACCCGTTGCGCGAACGCCGTGCCCCGCACGTACACCTCCGGCGGCGAGCCGACCAGCGCGACGACCCGGTGCCCGAGCCCGGCGAGCCGCTCCACGCACAGCTCGCCGGCCGCCTTGAAGTCCAGGTCGATGCAGGTGAGCCCGTCGGGGGCGGCCGGGAAGCCGATGAGCACCGACGGCCGGTCCAGCGCGCGCAGAGACGGCAGCCGGGGGTCGTGGAGCTGGACGTCCATCACGATCAGCGCGTCCACCAGCGCCGTGTCCGCCACCCGGCGCAGCCCCTCCTCGCCCTCCTCCTGGGTGAGCAGCAGGACGTCGTGGTCGTGCAGCCGGGCCGCCGTCACCACCGACACCGCGAACTGCATCACCACCGGCACATGGATGCCCGCCCGCAGCGGCACGACCAGCGCCAGGACGTTCGACCGGCTGCTGGCCAGCGCCCTGGCCCCCGCGTGCGGGCGGTAGCCCAGCCGGCGGATGCTCTCCTCGACGCGCCGCCGGGTCTCCTCGGAGATCGGCCGCTTGCCGCTGAGGGCGTAGGAGACCGTGCTCGGGGACACCCCGGCGTGCCGCGCCACATCGGTGATCTTGACCATCACTCGGACTCCAGCTCGACGGAGAGGAAGCCCGTCCCGGCGCGGGCCCGGACCTCGCGTCCGCCCGCGGCCAGCCCCCAGGGCGCGGACGGGTCGTCGCAGGACGCGCGCAGGGTGTTCCCCTCGCGCACGACGGTGAAGGTGACCGGGCCGACCGGCACCGACACCCGCGCCCCCCGCTTCAGGCCGTACGCGCGCAGGGTGACCCCGTCGGCGTGGTCGTACTCGGGGCGGTCGTCCACCGCGCCGACCGGGACGACCGCGCCCGGCCGCACCAGCAGCGGCACGCTCAGGAATCCGTGCCGCTCGCGCACCCAGCGTGGTCCTGTCACCGGCGGCCCGCCGAGGTAGGGGGTCCACGTGCCCTCGGGCACGTAGTACGAGACGTCCCCCTCGTCGCTGAAGACGGGCGCGACCAGCAGGTCCGGGCCCAGCATGTACTGCCGTTCCAGATGCGCGCACCCCGGATCGTCCGGGAACTCCAGGACCATCGCCCGCATCATCGGCACCCCCTCCGCGTGGGCGGTGCGGGCGGCCTCGTACAGATACGGCATGAGCCCGAGCTTGAGCCGGGTGAACAGCCGCAGGACGTCCACCGCCTCCTCGTCGAACAGCCAGGGCACGCGGTACGAGGACGAGCCGTGCAGCCGGCTGTGCGAGGACAGCAGCCCGAAGGCGATCCACCGCTTGAACAGGGCGGCCGTCGGGGTCCCCTCGAAGCCGCCGATGTCGTGGCTCCAGAACCCGAACCCCGACATGCCGAGACTGAGCCCGCCGCGCAGCGACTCGGCCATCGACGCGTACGTCGCCTCGCAGTCGCCGCCCCAGTGCACCGGGAACTGCTGGCTCCCCGCGGTCGCCGAGCGGGCGAAGACGACGGCCTCCTCTTCCCCCCGGTGTTTGCGGAGCACCTCGAACACGGTCTGGTTGTAGAGGTACGTGTAGTAGTTGTGCATGCGCTCCGGGTCGGCGCCGTCGGCGTAGGCCACGTCCACCGGGACCCGCTCGCCGAAGTCCGTCTTGAAGCAGTCGACGCCCTGCTCCAGCAGCGCCTCCAGCTTCGCGGCGTACCAGTCCCGGGCGGCCGGGCTGGTGAAGTCGACCAGTGCCATGCCCGGCTGCCACAGGTCCCACTGCCACACGCTTCCGTCCGGCCGTCGCAGCAGATGCCCGAGGGCCCGTCCCTCCGCGAACAGCGGTGAGCGCTGCGCGATGTACGGGTTGATCCAGACGCAGATCCGCAGCCCCTTGTCCTTGAGCCGCGTCAGCATCCCCTCCGGGTCGGGGAACACCCGCGGGTCCCACCGGAAGTCGCACCAGTTGAACTCGCGCATCCAGAAGCAGTCGAAGTGGAAGACGGACAGCGGTAGTTCGCGCTCCCGCATGCCGTCGATGAAGGAGGTGACGGTGTCCTCGTCGTAGGAGGTGGTGAACGACGTCGACAGCCACAGACCGAAGGACCACGCGGGCGGCAGGGCCGGACGGCCGGTGAGGGCCGTGTACGTGCGCAGGATGTCCTTCGGGGTCGGGCCGTGGATGACGTAGTACGTCAACTGCTGGGCCTCGGCGCTGAACTGGACCCGGGAGACCGCCTCCGAGCCGACCTCGAAGGAGACCCGGCCCGGGTGGTCGACGAAGACGCCGTAGCCCGCGTCCGTCAGATAGAACGGCACGTTCTTGTAGGCCTGTTCGGTGGCGGTCCCGCCGTCGGCGTTCCACATGTCCACGACCTGGCCGTTCTTGACGAGCGGCCCGAACCGCTCGCCGAGGCCGTAGACCTGGGTGCCGACGCCGAGGTCGAGCTGCTCGCGCAGATAGTGGGCGCCGGTCGTGTCCCGCATGATGCCCATGCCCTTGGGGCCGCTGCCGGTGAGGACGCGGCCGTGCGCGAGGAAGTCGAGGTGCCAGGGGCTGGTGCGGGCGACCCGGACGGACAGGGCGCCCGAGGTCAGGGTCGCGTGGCTGTCGTCGTACTCCGTGTGCGGAGTGAACCCGGTTCCGCGCACCTCGAACCGGGGGCCCCGGGGCTCCTCGCCCTGGAAGTGGGTGAACGTGACGCCGATGACGTCGGGCATCGGCGCGTGGGCGCTGATCGTCACGACCGGTCCCTTCAGCAGGTCACCGCGGTGCCGGATGGGCTGTGTCGGCGCGTGGATCTCCAGGCCGCCGGGGCCCGAGGTCACATCGAGGACCTCGACCGGATGGGCCGCGGTGACGCCCTCGCGCAGGAGCCAGTAGCCGTCCGTGAACTTCACTTTCCTACCCCTTACTTCACTGCGCCGACGGCGATGCCGCGGGTGAGGGTCCGCTGGAAGACGAGGAAGAAGACGATGGCGGGCAGCACGCCCAGCAGGGCCGCCGCGTTCGTCATCGTGGCGTCCATCAGACGCTGTCCCTGGAGGACGCCGAGGGCCACCGACACGGTCTGGTTGTCGTTGGAGATCAGCATGACCAGCGGCAGCAGGAACTCGTTCCACGTCCAGATGAAGAAGAAGACGAGCAGCACGCCGATCGTGGGGCGGCTGACCGGGACGACGATCCGCCACAGCACCTGCCACCGGTTCGCCCCGTCGATGCGCGCGGCCTCGATGATCTCGCGGGGGAACCGCCCGAGGACGGCGGAGAGGAGATAGGTGCCGAAGGCCGTCTGGATCACCGCGAACACGATGATCACGCTGAGCCTGGTGTCGTAGAGGCCGGCCTGCTTGCTCAGGTAGTAGAGCGGGTAGACCAGCGCCTCCTGCGGCAGCGTGTTGGCGAGGACGAAGAAGGCGAGCACCCAGGTGCGGCCCCTGATCCGGCCGATGCCGATGGCGTACGCGTTGAGGACCGACAGGATGGCGGCCAGGGCCGCCACCGACCCGGAGATCAGGACCGAGTTGAGGAGCTTCCGCCCGAAGTCGACGCGCTGCCAGAAGTCCTCGATCCCGTCGAGGTAGAGGCCGTGCGGGAGGCTGAGCGGTCCGTGCTCGGCGTATTCGGCGGGCGACTTGACCGCGTTGACGGCGACGACGGCGAAGGGCAGCACCATGAACAGGGCGCCGATGACGAGCGCCCCGAGCACCGGGTAGCGGCGGAGGGCGGTCATGCGCGGGCCCCTTCCTCGGCGTCCTCGGCGCGGGTCTGGAACCTCAGCCCGATCAGCGCCAGCGCCAGGATGATCACGGTCAGGACGGTGGAGACGGCCGCGCCGTAGCCGACCTGGGTCTTCTCGAAGAAGGTCGTGAAGGAGAAGTACGACGGCACGTCGGTGGCTCCGCCCGGGCCGCCCTTCGTCAGGACGTAGACCGCCCCGAACACCTTCAGCGCGGCGATCGTGCACCACAGCAGGACGACCGAGATCTCCGGGCGGATCTGCGGCAGCGTGATGTGCCAGAACCGCCGCCACCAGCCCGCGCCGTCCAGCTCGGCGGCCTCGTGCAGCCCCGGGTCGACGCGCTGGAGTCCCGCCATGAAGACCACCAGCGGGAAGCCGAGCTGCACCCAGATCATCACTCCCATCACGCTGTACAGCGCGAAGTCGGGGTCACCGAGCCAGTCCTGCTGCCAGGATCCGAGGCCGAGGGCCTGGAGCAGTTCGTTGAGCGACCCGTTGTCGGGTGCGAGGATCCAGCTCCACACGATCCCGGCGACGGCGATCGGCAGGACCTGGGGGAGGTAGTAGCAGGCCCGCAGCACCGCCACGATCCTGCTGCCGAAGTGCCTGCCGACGTAGTCGAACAGGGCGGCGGCCAGGACGAGTCCGGCGGCGGTGGGCACGACGGCCATCGCCAGCACCATGAAGAGGCTGTGCCGGAACGACGCCCAGAACTCGCTGTCGTCCGCCAGGGCACGGTAGTTGGCGAGCCCGGTCCACGAAGGAGTCCCGACGCCCTGCCAGGCGGTGAAGCCGAGACCGGTGTTCATCAGGAACGGCACGACGATGACGACCGTGAAGGCCACCGCTCCGGGCAGCAGGAACAGTGCGTACGAGGTGCGCGGGCGGCGTGGGTGACCGGCCCGGGCCTTCAGGCCGGTCACCCGCCCGCCGCGTTCGGCGGTCACCGTCATCGCCGCGGTACGCCCTTGTCGTACGCCTTCTGGAGGTTGTCCAGGTAGGCGTCGGGCTTCTCGCTGCCGGTGATCAGCTTCTGCGTCTCGGAGACGAGGGTGTCGTAGAAGCCCGCCACCGGCCAGTCGGGGTAGAAGGCGAGCCCGTCACGCCCCGAGAGGGTGTTGTAGTCGGCTATCAGCGTCTTCGTCCTGGCGTCGGTGATCGCGGAGGTGTCCGCGGCCACCGGGACACCGCCCTTGTTGCCCAGCAGGTTCTGGATCTTCTTCGACATGGTGATGTCGATGAAGTCGTAGGCCAGTTCCTTGTTCTCGGCGCCCTTGGGCACCACCCACAGGTTGCCGCCGGACCCCAGGGTGAGGTTCGAACCGGGGAACAGGCCGGAGTCCCAGTCGAACGTGGCCTCCGACTCGAAGCGGCCGTACCACCAGCTTCCGGAGAACAGGATCGGGGACTTGCCCTGGATCCAGGACACGCCGGCGTCCTCGGCCTTCGTGCCGCTGGACTTCTCGGAGATGTAGCCCTTCCTCACCCAGTCGGCGAAGGTGTCCGCCGCGTAGGTCCAGGCCGTGTCGTGGAAGTCGGTCCTGCCCTTGTACAGCTCGTAGCTGTCGACCCAGGAGCGGTCGGCCCGGGAGAGGGCGAGCTGGTAGAGGTACTGCTGGGCCATGTACTCGGCGCCCGCGTTGGCGAGCGGGGTGACGCCCTTCGCCGTGAACGCGTCCATCGCGGAGACCAGTTCGTCGTACGTGGCCGGCACCGCGATCCCGTACTTCTTGAACAGGTCCTTGTTGTAGTAGACCATCGTGTACTCGGCGTAGTTGGGCACGCCGTACCACTTGCCGGAGCCCATGACGCCGTTGGTGTCGTACTGGCTCGTGGTCGTCACACCGGCGCTCAGCTTCTTGTCCCAGCCGCGCCGGGTGGCCTCGGCCGTGAGGTCGGTCAGCAGCCCCTGCTTGGACAGGAGTCCGGCGGTCGCGTTGCCCTTGTTGTACTCCATGAGGTCGGGGGCGTCGTCCGAGTTGAGGACCATGGGCGCCGTCTTCTGGATCTGCTCGAAGCCCTTCTCCTCGAACTTCACCCGCACGCCCGGGTGTTGCGCTTCGAATTCCTTGATGGCCTCCTTCCAGGCCACCCCCATCGCGCTGTCCGGACCTTCGTAGTGCCACAGCTTCAGGGTCTTGCCGTCCGGGGAACCGCTGTCCGAGCCGCCGCAGGACGTCGCCAGCAGGGCGCCCGCCAGGGCCACCGCCGCCGCCGCACGCCGTCGTTTCGTCAGCATCCACTGCCTCCAGAGGAGTCGGATGGGTATCGGGCCGCCATGCACCGTCGTCGAACCGTTTCGATGCACGCCGTCGAAGCGCTTCGACGGGGGAAGGTAGGTGGGGGCCGTGGACACGTCAATGGGCTGAACCGGAATTGGGGCAGGCGTTCGACGGATCGGACGGCGGCGGTGCCGGGCGCCGGCACGCGGCGGTGCCGGGCGCCGGGTGCCGGCCAGGAGCCTAGGGAGTGTTCACCGGGCCGAGTGCGAGGCGCCGCTCCGGGCGCCGTGCCGTGCCCGTTCTCGCGGCCAGCGCGGCGATCACCAGCGCGGTCGTCGCCGCCACGACCGGGACCGTGTATCCCGCGGCCGGCGACCAGCGCTCCACCATCCAGCCGCCCGCCGCGGAGCCGCCGGCTATCCCGCCCAGCAGGCCGGTCACCGCGAGCGTCATGCCCTCGTTCAGCCTGCCCTCGGGTGTGCGCCGCTGGACCAGCGTCATGCCGGTGACCATGGTCGGAGCGGTCGCCATGCCGGCCACGAGCAGCGCGCCCGCGAGAACCGTGAGCGAGCCGGTGAGCCGGACGGCGAGAAGCGGAAGCGTCAGCAGGACCGCCATGGCGCCGACACACACCGCGTACCGCCGGGCGGCGAGCGCCTCGGCGTCGAACGGTTCGACGTTCCGGGCGGGACCCGCCGCGCGGTCGGCGGGAGTCGTGCGGCCGGGCGACGGAGCGCCCCGCCGCAGCGCGCCGAACAGCAGGCCCGCCACGCAGGACCCCGCCGCCTGGAGAGCGAGCACGACCCCTGCGGCCGACCGGTGCCCCCGCTCGTCCGCGAACGCGATCGTGGCCACCTCCATCGCGCCGAACACCGCTCCGGTGGCGAGGAAGGAGAGCAGCAGCGGGGGCATTCCGGGCGCGAGCACGGGCGACCCGGACGTCGTGACCGGCCGGGGCGGCGGCTGCGTCGAACGCTGTGCGGTGAAGAGCAGGACACCCGTCAGCAGCAGCGCGGACCCCACGAGCATGCCGGCCTCCGGGGCGATCGTCCCGCACAGGAAGGCCGCGAGCACCGGGCCGAGCATGAAACACAGCTCGTCCGCGGCCTGCTCGAAGGAGTTCGCGGTGTGCAGCGCCGCCGCGTCCCCTTCGAGGAGGTGGGCCCAGCGCGCGCGTGACATCCCGCCCGTGTTGGGGGTCGTGGCGGTGGCGGCGTACGCGGCGAACAGGGTCCAGTCGGGCGCCCCGAAGCGCACGCACGCCACCAGCCCCGCCCCGCCGAGCAGTGCGAAGGCCGTGGCGGGCACGGCCACCCGGGCCTGTCCGTGCCGGTCGACGAGCCGCGCGGTCCAGGGAGCGACCACGGCCGTCGCGGCGAGACCCGTCGCGGTGACGGCTCCGGCGAGCGCGTACGAGCCCCGCGCGCCGGCGATCATGATGACCGCGCTCACGCTGAACATGCCCATGGGCAGCCGGGCGACGAGGTTTCCGAGGGTGAAGGCGCGGGTGCCGGGCAGCGCGAAGAGACGGCGGTACGGGGTGAGCGGTGACATGGGTGAACCGTCGCCCGGCACGGCGGCGGCGGTCCAACACCTGCTCCGTCGCGATTGACGCACATGGGTTGTAGGTTCACGTGATGCCCGGTCAACGCCCCCTTCCCGATCACCGCCCCTCGCCCGGGCAACGCCCCTTTCCCGGCCACCTGGACCCCCGTCTGCTGCGCGCCTTCCTCGCTGTCGCCGAGGAACTGCACTTCACCCGCGCCGCCGCCCGCCTGTACGTCGCCCAGCAGTCCCTGAGCCGTGACATCCGCCGGCTGGAGCGGGAACTCGGGGCGGAGCTGTTCGTGCGCACGACCCGGCAGGTGACGCCGACACTGGACGCCGAGCGGCTGCTGCCGTACGCGCGCCGCGTGCTGGAGGCGCACGACGCGCTGCTGGACGCCTTCGCGCGCCCCGGCGGCGAGGAGCGACCGCTGCTCGTGGACGTCAACACGCCCGGACTGGTCTCCAGCCGCATCCTCGACCGGGCCCGTGAACTCGCCCCCGGCAGCGAACTGATGGCCCGGTACGAGACGGGGCTCACCGGCGCGGCGGCGGACCTGCTCGCCGGCCGTCTGGACGTGTCGTTCGGCCGGTTCGCGGGACTCGACCCGGCCGTGCGGGCCCGGCTGGAGCAGCGGCTCGTGCGCTACGAGCCGATGGCCGTCGTCCTGCCCGAGGACCATCACCTCGCCGCCCTGGACGCGGTGCCGCTGGCCGCGCTCGCGGGCGAGACCGTGTACGCGGGAGCGGGCAACCCCCGGACGCTGGAGTGGACCGACCTGGCACGTCACCTGTTCGAGGGACGGGGTATCCGACTCGCGTCACCCGCACCGGTGGCGGTCGGGCCCGAGGAATTCCGGCGGATCATGGCGAAGTGGCGGACTCCGGTCCTGGCCGTGGTGGAGTTTCCGGCCATGCCCGGTTCGGTGTCGAGACCCCTCATCGACCCCGTTCCGCTCTCACCAGTGTCACTGGTGTGGCGCAAGGGACTCGTTCATCCAGGAATTGATGCGCTAATACGAGCTTCTATCGAACTCGCAAGCGACGAAAAGTGGCTCCTGAGTCCCCGGAGAGGGTGGATTCCAGCCACCGATGCCCTCATTTTCATGAAACGCGGATGAGACGTAACCGCACGAGTCCCACCGCCGCTACATTTTCGGTCCGGGCGCGGTGTGATATTGGGGGGCGCTCAGACCGGGTGGGGGCCTGGTCCTGACGGCATAAAGATTATTTGCCCGGAGTCGTCGCGCACCCGTGATCAGTCCCGTGGGGGGATGCACGTGCGCGTAGAGAACTGGCGGAAAGACGCCCAACCGTTCGATCGGGAAAGCGGTCGGCGGGACGGACGACGAGTCGATCCGTCACCTGGGCAACAAGCCGGGGAACCGATCTCCCGGCCGAGAGCCGGCGGAACGATTTCGTGGCCGGATATGGGAGTTGGCATCAGTCCTGAGCGTGGGGGACGCGCCGAGCGAGCAGTCGGCGGGCGTCCCGAGCGAACCCCGGAGCCGGAGACCGAACTGCTCGTCGGTCGCGTCACGGAGACGGAGGTGCTCTCCGGCCGGCGTCCCGAGCCGGCCTCGGCGTCCGAGCAGGAGCCGGGGGTGGCGTGGCCCGCCCCCGGAGGCACGGAGACGTCGACCCTCACCCGCACGGCCCCGGTACGGCCCTTCTTCAACGACGGACCTGTCTTCGACGACGGCCCGTCGACCCAGCTGCTCCCCGGAGCCGCACCGGACTCGGGCCGCCCGCTGTCCGCGTCCCCGGAGAACACCGGCCGGCCGGCGGACGGCCACGACCCGCACGAGGTCACCATCCAGCTCGACAGCGCGGGCAAGGCGGACGACGGGCCGGGCAAGGACGTCCCGGCGACCGCCGACATCTCCGACGGCCCCGTCTTCGTCGACGAGTCCGGCCGCCGCAGCCGCCGATTCCGACGCCTCGGCATGCTCGTCGCCGTGGCCTGCGCGGTCTACGCCGTCGTGATCGTCGCCACGCTCCTGTCGGGCAACTCGAACGCACCCTGGCTCCCGGTCCCGGGCCAGGAGGAGGACACCCCCGCCGGGCAGGTCGAGACCTCGCCGCTGCCCACGCAGTCGGTGAACCCCTCCGCCAAGGGCGCCGCCACCGCGCCCGGCGCGGTGGCCACGGCCGCCGACGGAACGACGCCCTCACCCGGCTCGACCGCCACGGCCGGCGCCTCCGCCGACGCCACCGCCACGGGCGCCTCCAGCGACCCCGAGCCCAGCACGTCGCCGACCAAGAAGCCGAATCCCGGCGCCACCACCAAGAACCCGGCCCCTGACCCCGAACCGACGTCCTCCGCGGACGGCCAGCCCACGGCCTCCGCCCCGGCGACCACTCCCGGCAGCACCCCGGCTCCCACGGAGAGCACGGGCACCACAGGCGAAACCGGAGCGGGGGCCGGCACCGGATGAGCGCCCTTCACCGGCGCGCGCCCGCCGGGCGGGAACACGCTCCCGCCACCGCGCCCGGCGCGGTGGCGGCGCTCGTCGAGGACACGCTCGCGGCGTCCAGGCGGCCGAGCCACCTCACCACCCCGTACTCCCTCTCCCCTTCGCTTCCGGAGAACCTCCTCTGATGTCCCGCTCCAGCCGCCACGGTCCCGCGCCCAGCGCGCCGCGTCATGGCCTCGGCACCACCCCGCGACGGGCCCGCGACGTCCGGCGCCGCCGCCTCCCCCTGCGCTTCCTGCTGCCCGTCCTCGTCCTGGCCGCGATGATGGGCATGCTGATGCTGCGCGGCTACGTGCACAGCGAGATCCTCGCGGACCACCGCATCCGGCCCGAGGCGGCCACGGACAAGGTGCCGCAGAAGATCCTCGACGGCGGCCCGGTCATCGACACCCGCAGCGGACGCACGACCAGCCTCGGCGTCCCGGACCACCGTCTCGTCCTCACCTTCGACGACGGCCCCGACCCGACCTGGACCCCCAAGGTCCTGGACGTCCTCAAGGCGAACCACGCCCACGCGGTCTTCTTCGTCACCGGCACCATGGCCTCGCGCTACCCGGAGCTCGTCGAGCGGATGGTGAGGGAAGGCCACGAGGTCGGCCTGCACACCTTCAGCCACCCCGACCTGTCGTACCAGTCCAAGAGCCGTATCGACTGGGAACTGTCGCAGAACCAGCTGGCGCTGGAGGGTGCGGCGGGCATCCGCAGCTCCCTGTTCCGCCCGCCGTACTCCTCGTTCGCCGACGCCATGGACGACAAGTCCTGGCCGGTGACGCAGTACGTCGGAACCCGCGGCTACATCACCGTCGTCAACAACACCGACAGTGAGGACTGGCAGAAGCCGGGCGTCGCCGAGATCATCCGACGGGCCACGCCGAAGGGCGGCAAGGGCGCCATCGTCCTCATGCACGACTCGGGCGGCGACCGCCATCAGACCGTGCAGGCGCTGGCCGAGTTCCTGCCCCGGCTCCAGCGGCAGGGCTACGCGTTCCAGAACCTCACCGAGGCACTCGACGCGCCGAGCGCGAACACCCCGGTGACCGGCCTCGACCTGTGGAAGGGCAAGGCCTGGATCTTCCTGGTGCAGGCCTCGGAGAAGACCACCGACATCCTGGTCGTCGGAATCGCGATCATCGGCGTGCTGGTCTTCACCCGCTTCGGGCTGATGCTCCTGCTCTCCGCGCTGCACGCCCGCCGGGTCCGCCGCAAGGACTTCCGCTGGGGCGCGGCGCCGGTCGCCGAACCGGTGACGGTGCTGGTCCCGGCGTACAACGAGGCCAAGTGCATCGAGAACACGGTGAACTCCCTCATGGCGAGCGAGCACCCCATCGAGATCATCGTCATCGACGACGGATCGGGCGACGGCACCGCCCGCATCGTCGAGGACATGTATCTGCCGAACGTACGCGTCGTACGCCAGACCAACGCCGGCAAACCAGCGGCCCTCAACCGGGGCCTGGCGAACGCCGGCCACGACATCATCGTGATGATGGACGGCGACACGGTCTTCGAGCCGGCGACCGTCCGCGAACTCGTCCAGCCCTTCGCCGACCCCAAGGTCGGCGCGGTCGCGGGCAACGCCAAGGTCGGCAACCGGGACTCCCTCATCGGCGCCTGGCAGCACATCGAGTACGTGATGGGCTTCAACCTCGACCGCCGCATGTACGACCTGATGCGCTGCATGCCCACCATCCCCGGCGCCGTCGGAGCCTTCCGCCGTACCGCGCTCGAGCGCGTCGGCGGCATGAGCGACGACACGCTCGCCGAGGACACCGACATCACGATGGCCCTGCACCGCGACGGCTGGCGGGTCGTCTACGCGGAGAACGCGCGCGCCTGGACCGAGGCCCCGGAGTCCGTCCAGCAGCTGTGGTCCCAGCGCTACCGCTGGTGCTACGGCACCATGCAGGCGATCTGGAAGCACCGCCGCGCCCTGATCGAACGGGGCCCGTCGGGCCGCTTCGGCCGGGTCGGCCTGCCCCTGGTCTCCCTCTTCATGGTCCTCGCCCCGCTCCTCGCGCCCCTGATCGACGTCTTCCTCCTGTACGGCGTCGTCTTCGGCCCGACCCAGAAGACGATCGTGGCCTGGCTCGGTGTCCTCACCATCCAGGCGGTGTGCGCGGCGTACGCGTTCCGCCTGGACAAGGAACCCATGACCCATCTGATCTCGCTGCCCCTTCAGCAGATCCTCTACCGGCAGCTGATGTACGTCGTCCTGCTGCAGTCCTGGATCACCGCCCTCACCGGCGGCCGGCTGCGCTGGCAGAAGCTGCGCCGCACCGGCGTCGTGGGCGCGGCACCGGGATCCGTCCCGCAGCAGCGGGCGTCGGACAGCGGGAACGAACGGAGGCCGGTCGGATGACCACGCACGAGTACCCGGTGGGGGCGACTCCGCCGCTGGGCACGCCGAAGCCGGCGGTCCCGCGTCCGCGGACGTACCCGGGAGCGCCCGCGGACGACTGGCCGCGCCCGCAGCCGGAGCCACAGCCGCCGACGGACAAGGACCCGGCAATGCTGTCCGACCCGGGATCGCTGTCCGAGACGGCGCCGCTCCCCGGGACGGGACCGTTGTCCGGGACGAGCCCGCTTCCCGAGACCGCCGAAGGGGCGGACCCGGGGCGGAAGCCGGCCCCGGCCCCGAGCCGCCCCGGCCGTGACCGCTACCTGGACCTGCTCCGCTCCATGGCGCTGGTCCGCGTGGTCGTGTACCACCTGATGGGCTGGGGCTGGCTGACGGTCGTCTTCCCCTCCATGGGCGTGATGTTCGCGCTGGCCGGCTCCCTGATGGCCCGCTCGCTGAGCCGGCCGCCGCTGAACGTGATCAGGGGACGCGTACGGCGTCTGCTGCCCCCGCTCTGGGCCTTCAGCGCGGTGGCGCTGGCCATGATGTTCGCGGGCGGCTGGAACCCCTGGAACGACCCCGACCACGGTGGCATGTGGGGCCTGGTCGACCTGCTCAACTACATCGTCCCGGTCGGCGCCCCGCCGTTCCCCTGGAGTGTCGGCTCCAAGTCGGGCCTGCTGGAGGACAGCTGGGCGGTCCAGAGCGCCGGTGTGCTCTGGTATCTGCGCGCGTACCTGTGGTTCGTGGTCGCGTCCCCGCTCATGCTGTGGGCGTTCCGCCGCGCTCCGTGGGTGACCGTGCTGGCTCCCCTCGCCCTGACGGCGGTGGTCGGCACCGGGCTGGTCACCATCCCCGGTGAGACCGGCAACGCCATCACCGACTTCGCTGTCTACGGCGGCTGCTGGATCCTGGGCTTCGCCCACCACGAGGGCAAGCTCGCGAAGGTCCCGCGCTACATCGCCATCTCGTGCTCGACCCTGACCATGGCCTTCGGCCTGTGGTGGGCCTCGGGTCATCTGGGCCCCGACGGCTGGGACTTGAACGACATCCCGCTGGCCGACGCGATGTGGTCCTTCGGGTTCGTGGTGATCCTGCTCCAGTACAGCCCGTCCTGGCAGGAACTGCCGGGCCGCCTCGCCCGGTGGGACAAGCTGGTGACGCTGTCCAACAACCGCGCGGTCACGATCTACCTGTGGCACAACATGCTCATCATGGCCACGGTCCCGATCCTCGACCAGCTCTACAACCTCCCCTTCATGGAGAACGACCAGGCGACGGCCGCCCTCGACGCCACCTACACCCTGTGGATGCTCGTCCTGGTGTGGCCGCTGATCGGCCTGACCATCCTGGCCTTCGGCTGGATCGAGGACATCGCGGCCAAACGAAGCCCGCGTCTGTGGCCGAACGGAGCCAAGAGCCGTAAGTCCAAGGGCCGTTCGACGGCGCGGGGACGCCGGACCAAGGCTTAGAGGCTTCCTGCCCCGTTCATCCGCGATGTCACTCAATCGAAGGTTTCCAGGTGGCCGTTTGGTCACGCTATGAACCTTTATGTCCACCTGCTCGGCGTTCGTTGTCCTGGAGCCGTCGCGAGGGCCCCGCTAGCGTGACGTGCCGCTGCCCCCACGCCGCCAGGAGCTCTCCGTGACCCGCCGCCCCCGCCTGTTCCCCACGACCGCCGCCGGAGCGACAGCCGCACTGCTCCTCCTGACCGCCTGCGGCGGGGGCGGCACCGAGCCGAAGGGGCACGACGAGATCGCGGGGGCGGGGGGTGCGAGGTCGGCTTCGCCGGGGGTGAGGGCGACGCCGCCGGCGGGGCGACCGGAGATCGAGTTGCCGTCGGATCTCACTTACACGTTCGAGTGGCCCAAGACGGGCGACGAGGACAAGGACGCGGTGCTCAGGGACAGCGAGCAGTCCATCAGGGCCGTGGACCTGGCCATCGCCAACCAAGACGCTCTCGACAAGGCATATCTCTTCTATTACGAGGGCGAAGCCGCCGCGCAGACCCAGAAGTTCGTCGAGGCATACGTCAACGCCAAGGCGCGTACGACGGGCACGTACCGGTACTACGCCCCAGCGGTGAAGGTGAACGGCGCCGACAGCGCGTCGCTCGTCTACTGCGAGGACCAGAGCAAGGCGTACGACATGTACCTGAAGCCGAAAAGAATCGACAAAACGGCCGTCACGAAGAACAGCTACGTTCTGTACAACACCCAGTTGCACAAGAACGGCAAGGGCGTCTGGGTCATCGAGAAGCTCCTTTCTCAGAGGGGAAGCACAAAGTGCCGGCCCTGAGCACCGGCTGGGGAGCAGTGATCTCCGTATCGATGATTGGTTCTCTCTGGCTGAGTGCAGCGCCCGCAGTGGCCGACAACGAGATCGGCGGAGGCGCGCAGACAACCCCTCCCAGCGTGAGGGCTTCCGGAGGTGCGGACGGCAAGGGCGACCTCTTTGCCGCGGCAGGGGCTGTTGTGTTCGATCGGTCGGGGAACGGGGCGGGTGACTCTGTCGGGCCGGTGACCTCTGCGTCGGGTGAATGGACCCCGCCCGCCTGCTACTACGCCCCGAAGTACACCCCGGCTCAGATGCAGAAGTACAAGGAGTCGATCTGGGCAGTCGAATCGACCGGGTATCAGTGGGACGCGGAGCAGCGCGCCACGTATGTGAACGGGCACCCCTACAAGGACTTCAACAAGGCCAAGGCCGGCCAGGGCTACTGGTGGGACTCGTACGTCACCGAAGGCCGCGAGGGCGACCCCGCGGCCTCCACATGCACCGAGGACACCTTCTGGGTCGACAGGGGCGCGTCCCCGCCGGCGGGCATCCCGGAGGCGATCACGCCGGAGATGCTGGCGCAGCTCGCGTACGCGGAGATGCGCGTGCCGTCGACGAAGGTGGATCTGGCTCCGGCGGGGACGACGAAGGTGAATCTGCCGACGTGGGCGTGGCTGGACACGGCGAAGTTCAAGCCGGTGTCGGTGACCGCGTCGGTTCCCCTGCTCGATGTGACCGCCACGACGACCGCGGAGCCGGTCTCCCTCAGGATCGAGCCCGGTACGGCGGACGCGCAGACGTATCCCGCGTCGGGCGTCTGCGAGATCACGGGCGACCGCATCGGCGAGGCGTACGCCAGGGGCAAGGCCAAGGAGACGCCTTCTTGCGGGCTGCGGTACCTGCGTTCCTCGGGCGACGCCTCGTACCGGTTGCGGGCCACCCTCACCTGGCGGATCCACTGGACCGGCACCGGCATACCCGCGCCACGGAGCCTGCCGGACGGCATGTTCGGCGCCGACCAGGAGGTCGTCGTGCAGGAGATCCAGTCCATCAACCGCTGAGTCCGGCCCTCCGGACTCCCTGAGATCCGGAACGAGCAGAGGGCATGGCGGAACGGCTTGCTGTCGACGGCGATGAGCTGTCGCACTTCATGAAGATGCTCCGGAAGTCAACCGAGTCGTTGCGGGGCCTGCGCAGAGCGTTGGAGGACGCCACGGTCACCGGTCTGGGAACGGACGACCTCGACTGTGCCTGCGAGGACTTCCAGGACAACTGGAAGTACGGAGCCGACCAGATCGGTGAGCAGACCGAGGACCTGGCCGAGATCATCGGGAAGAGCAGGGACAGCTACCGCGAGGTGGACAGAGCCCTGGAGCAGGCTCTGAAGAAGGCCGGGAACGGCGGCGGGGGTACGAGGTGACCTACGAGCCCGAGGACACCGGAGCGGCGATGGACCCGCGGTCCCTCGCCGACCACGACAAGCCGCAGGGACTCAAGTCGGTCCCGCGCATCCCCAACCCCGACTACCCGCACCTCGGGTTCGATCCGGTGCCCGGCAGTACGGAGACCGTGAGCGGCCTCCGCAAGAAGCTCACGGGGTGTGCGAAGGTCCTCGAAGAGACGCGTGAACTCGTCACCAAGCTGATGGACGGCAGCTATTGGGAGGGCGACGCGGCCGTCGCCTTCCGCGAGCAGCTGGACGGCGGACCGCTTCCGCTGAACCTGAAGAACGCGGCGCACTCCATCCGCAAGGCGGCCCGACAACTCGACCGCTGGGAAGGCGAACTCGACGACTTCCAGCGGCGGGCGAAGCGACTGGAACAAGAGGCGAAGGAAGCCCAGGCCACCGTGGACCGGGCGAAGGGCCACGCCACGAAGGCGGGCGACAGCGCCGATCTGGAGGGGAAGGGCGCCGCGCACGACGAGGCGCGCAAGGCACTGACCAAGGCGGAATCGGCGGTGGACGACGCCGAGGACGTGCTGCGCAGAGTTCGCGGCAAGGCGCGCGAACTCGCCGAGGAACACGAGCACCAGGCCCGGCTTCGGGCCGACAGGATCCGCGACGCCACGAAGAAGCTGACGCCCCATGAACCGGGCTGGTTCGACTCGGCACTGGACTGGGTCACCGAGAACTTGCCGGACATCCTGAGCACTTTGGGGGCCGTGATCGGCTTGGTCGCGTTGTTTGTGGTGTCGGGTGGGACGTTGGCTGCGGTGTTGCTGCTGGCTGCGTCGGTTCTGAGTGCGACGGCCTTGACTCTCCGGATCTCTGAGCACCCCACGGTGTGGGCGTCGCTGAGAGATGGGTTTGCCAAGGGAGAGTTCGACACCGACTTCTGGAGCAACCTCGTGACGGTCGGGGGCGACGCTCTTGGAATGTTTCCCGGAATTGCTGCGGTGGGCAAGGGCGCCGCGGTTGGGCTTCGGGCTGCGAGTGAGACGGGTGATGCTCTCTCGCTCGGTCAACGGGTCATCCGATTTGGGGGCAGCACCATGGAGCATGCGAAAGCCATTTCAGGCTTGGACAATGCGCTGCTCGGCTTCACGGTTCGCGGTGCCAGAGCGGCCCAGATCACCAAAGGGATTGAGGTCACCTCGGCCTCGGTGGGCGTGGGTACCGCAGGCTTTGGACTCGCCATGACCGCCGTGGACACCGACGACGATGGGATCAAGGACGGCTCGGTGGCGGGTATCGACGGCGCCAGGCTTGGCCTGGACGTCGGAGGACTTGTGGACATCGCCCGTCATGTCTTCTGATTTCCGAGCAGAGAGAAGGCGCCACATGGCTCCGACCGAGTACCCGACAGCATGGGACCACCCCCCGACCAGAAGAGCCTTCGTTCAGCACTCGATCTTGATCGTTCTGCGGCTACTGGGCTGGATCGCAGTCTGGATCGGCTCGTTGGCTTTCCTGGTGGTCTTTCTCTCGCCAGGATTTACCCTGCTCTTCGTCCCCATCCTGGGCTATGCAGCCTTCCGAGCCGTCCTCCAACTCGCCTACATCCGTCCCTCCATCTACATTCAGCGCGTCCTCTGGCAGTACCCCTGGCAGCTTATGGCTGATGTACCCCGGGGACGGAACCGGCATCCGATGGTTCAGGAAGATGAGATGTGGCTGGAGTTGTCCAATCCTGAGGAGCCGGGGGAGAGGATTCCTCTGCTGTTCCTTTCCGGTATGCGGACCTTCTGGTGGATGCGGCGGTTCGGTACCGCTCGTACGAAGCCGGAGCTGAAGGCCGAGATCGAGCCGCTCTGGTTCGCCGGGGACCCCCGTTTCATCGCCGTCATCGCGGCCTCCAGGAAAAAGGGTGAGGCACCCAAGAGGCTGCACCTGCTCTATCAGCGCACGGCCACGGGCCGCCGGGGCATCGAGCCGACCGACTGGAACGCGAGCCCTGCCGCACTCGAACGGGCCCGCCGTTCCGGCGCCCACGTCCCCGACGCGGTGCGCCCGCATTCCCACCCTCACTGACTCGTACCCGGCAGGATCCGATGACCACGGCCCCTCATTTCACCGTCGCCGACTCGGCCGAAGACCCCGACGCCGATATCTGGTTCGCGGAACCCGCCGGCTTCACGGCTGTGCCCCTCGACGCGTTGCTGCCCGAACCCGGCTCCCAGGCCGCGGATGACCTGCGTACCGCACTCGCGCCGTTCCTGGAGGCGGCTCTTGACGGGATGGCACGAGAGCGGTTCATCGCTCAGTTCACTCAGGGGCAGCGACTGCTCGCCGCTCTGACGGAGGCGGGAACCGTCCATTGCTCCATCGGACTGCACCGTGATGACGTCGACGCGGGGGACGCGAGCTGTGGCCGGCCGCTGTTGTCGTTCTTCACCGTCTCCTGGCGGGCGACGGCGGTCTCACCACGAGCCGTGACGGCCGCGCGTGCGGTGAGCGGGTTCGATGGGCAGGCCCGCGTCGAGTTCACCGAACTCCCCTGCGGGCCGGTCACGTTCAGCGAGGCCGTTCATACTCCCGGAGCCGTGAGCGGAATCCCCCAGATGCCGTTGGTCCAGTTCCGCGCCCACCTGCCGCATCCGGACTGCAGACAGCTGGCCGTGTTCACGCTGAGCACGACCGCTGTCGGCCGGCGTGAGCAGTACCGAGTGATCCTTCGCCGGATCGCGGCCCTGGCCTCCTTCGACAATCCGCTGCGTCCAGCCGCCCTGGGGCGCGGGGACGGAGGCTGAGAGCTTTGCGGAGAGCAACTGGGTGAACCGTGCTTCCGGTGGCGTTCGCTGAATCGAAGGCTCCGGGCGGCCAGTTGAGCACGCTATGGGCATCTATGGTCGGCGTCTGTTACTCGCTTGGCACCATTCGCTGTGGTGTCGTCGCACAGACCCCCGCTAGCGTGTTGGTGCCCCTCCGCACCCCACGCCGCACAGGAGTCTGCCGTGAACCGCCGTTCCCGCCTGTTTGCCACAGCCGCTGTCGGAGCGTCAGCCGTGCTGGTTCTGACCGCCTGCGGTGGGGGTGGTGACAAGCCGAAGGCCAACGACAAGATCGCCGGCGCGGACACCGGAGACAAGGCGTCGGCCACACCCAGCGCAAGCGCGACGCAATCGACGGGCCGACCGAAGATCGAGTTGCCTGCCGACCTTCACTACACCTTCGAGTGGCGCAAGACGGGCAACAAGGATAAGGACGCCGTCCTGGCCGACGGTGAACTGTTCATCAAGGCCACGGACCAGGCGATCGCCAATCAGGACCCGCTCGACCCCGCATACCGCTTCTACTCGGCGGAAGAGCTCGCGGCGGCGACGCAGAAGTACGTGCAGCGATTTGTGGACCACAAGGCTCGGACCACCGGTACCTACCGTTTCTACGGCGAGACGGCGACGCTTCTCGGTGACGGATCGGCGGCGCTCACGTACTGCGAAGACCAGGGCAAGGCGTACAACAAGTTCGTCAAGACCGGAAAGGTCGACAAGACTCCCGTCACGAAGAACAGCTACATCTTCTACAACACGTCGTTGAAGCGGAATGCGGACGGTGTCTGGGTGACGCAGGACATGCTCTCGGAGAGGGGCAGCGGGAAATGTCAGCCGTGAAATGGCGCGGGGCTGTGAGCGGCTCCGCGGTTGCGATTCTTCTCTTGGTCAACGCCAACTCTGCCATAGCCGACGACGACTTCGGCAACGGCAGCCAGAAGCCTGGCGGCACGCACACCTCCGGTGACAGTGACGGAAAGGGCAACCTCACCGCCACTGCCGGTGCTGTTGTGTTCGATCGGTCCAAGAACGGGTCGGGGGGCTCGTCGGGGCCAGTGACCTCTTCGTCCGGTGACTGGACTCCGCCCGCCTGCTATTACGCGCCGAAGTACACGCCGGATGAGTTGCAGAAGTATCTGGAGCCCATCTGGAACGCCGAGTCGACCGGTTCCGATTGGGATCAGACCCAGCGTGACAAGTACGTCAATGGTGGCGAAGCCAAGGATTTCAACAAGGACAAGACCGGCAAGGGCTATTGGTGGGACTCGTATGTCACGCCGGGTCGTGAGGGTGACCCCGGTGCGCTGAAGTGCACGAAGGGCATCTTCTGGGTGGACACGGGTGAGGCGCCTCCGGCGGATATTCCGGAGGCGATCACGCCGGAGATGCTGGCGCAGCTCGCGTATGCGGAGATACGGGTGCCGTCGACGAAGGTGGATCTGGCTCCGGCGGGGACGACGAAGGTGAATCTGCCGACGTGGGCGTGGCTGGACACGGCGAAGTTCAAGCCGGTGTCGGTGACCGCGTCGGTTCCCCTGCTGCGTGTGACGGCCACGACGACGGCGGAGCCGGTCTCCCTCAGGATCGAGCCGGGTACGGCGGACGCGCAGACGTATCCCGCGTCGGGCGTCTGCGAGATCACGGGCGACCGCATCGGCGAGGCGTACGCGAAGGGCAAAGCCGGGGAGACCCCGCCCTGCGGGGTGAAGTACCTGCGTTCCTCTGGCGACGCTTCGTACAAGCTGAGGGCCACCATCACCTGGAAGATCCACTGGACAGGTACCGGCGTACCCGACGCGCGGAACCTGCCGGACGGCACCTTCGGAGCCGACCAGGACGTCGTCGTCCAGGAGATCCAGTCCATCAACCGCTGAGCCCGGCCTGTCCACGGGCCCGGCAAGGCCGAGTCAAGCGCCGGTAAACGGAGATGCCCGGCTGTTCTGCGGAGATGTCGTGCGTGAAAAGGTGGGGCCGTTGCTGATGCGAACGGGTTGGTTCGGTGGGGAGTTGGGGGTCACGTGAGTAAGCGGCAGATCCGGAAGATGTTCGGGCTCATGGCTCAGGGCCAGGCGGTACAGCTCACGAGCCCCATGGCCTCCGTGAAGAAGCTGGCCCGACTCGCCTTCATCGCCCAGCAGTTCGGCTACGAGTACGCGGACGTGCGTCAGGGCAGCGGCCGCAACAACGCGCTCACGATGCTCATCGTGCCCGACCCCGGCCCGCAGGCTCAGGCGCGTGCCGCGCAGAACGGGGCGCAGTACCCGAAGGCCGGCGACGGGGTCTCGTTGCCGCCCGTCGTCCCCGACGCCCTGGAACTCCTCAAGGCCCGCATCAACTTCGACCTCACCGGCAAGAACGCCGAGAAGCGGATGGTGTACGCGGGGGTCGGTCTCAGCGTCGGCTGCGTCGTCCTCGCGGTACGGGCCGGCGGTGGCTCCGTCGCCTTCACGGTGGCGGGCGTGCTCTGGGCCGTGATGATGGTCGTCCTCGGCGTGGGGCTCGTCGTCACACGCAAGCGGAACGCTAAGTTCGCGGCGTTGCTGCGGGCGGCCGGGTTCGCTCCCGTGACGGAGGAGGGCGGGCGGGTGCGGTATCTGCCGCCGACGGCCGGGTACGCCGGTCAGCCCACCGGCCCGTACGGCCCCTATGCCCCGCAGGCGGGGCAGGCGGGCCAGGCCCCGCAAGCCCCGTACGCGGGCCAGGCTCCCTACCCGGCTCAGGCTCCGCAAGGTCCGTACGCCGGCCAGCCCCCGTACGCCGCCCAGCCCCCGTACGGTCAAGCCCCCCAATCCCCGTACGCGGGTCAGGCTCCCTACCCGGCTCAGGCCCCGCAACCTCCGTACGCGGGCCAGCCTCCCTACGCCGGTCAGCCCCCGCAGACCCCCGGCCCCTACGCTCAGCAGCCCCCCGTCCCTGCCCCGGGCGGGCCCGGCAACCCGTACGCCGCCCAGTCCGGACCCGTACCACCGCAGGCGCAGCCGCAACCACCCCAGTAGTCCACGGCCCCGGCGTGGTCAGTCCTCCCACTCCTCCGCCAGCCCGAACGCCGTGAAGACCGTCGGGAGTTGGAAGACCACCGTGTGGCTCACCGCGCCGTGGGTCGCTGTGAAGACCTGGAGGGTGTGCAGGCGGTAGGTGTCGTCGCCGGGGGCGCGGACGTAGGCCGCCAGTGCGGGCTGGCCGTTCGCGGTGGTGGGGCGCAGGCGCCAGTCCGTGCCGCGCATCGCGAAGACGCGGGCGATGAAGGCGACGTAGGCGTCCGGGCCGACGTACCAGTTGAGCACCGGGGGCATCTCCAGGACGACGTCCTGGGTGAGCAGGGCGCGCAGGGCGTCGAGGTCGGCGTCCTCGAAGGCGCGCAGATAACGGTCGATCACCGCGCGCTGCTCATGGTCCGGTGGCTCCGTCACCTCCTCCTCGGTCAGACCGGCCTCGCCGAGTCGTGCGCGGGCCCGTTGCAGCGCGCTGTTCACGGAGGCCGTCGACGTGCCGAGGGCCTCGGCCACCTCGGCCGCCGGCCAGGCCAGTACGTCGCGCAGGATGAGGACGGCCCGCTGGCGCGGCGGCAGCAACTGCATCGCGGCGATCAGCGCGAGGCGCAGACTGCCCCGGGCGGCGACCACACCCGCGGGATCCCCGGCCGCGGCCCCGGCGCCGAACACCGGCCCGGTCGCGCCCCGGTCCGGGAACGGTTCGAGCCACGGCACCTCCGCCCCCAGGGTCATCGGCGCCCCCGGATCCTCCAGCGCGCCCACCAGACCCGACGGCAGCGGTCTGCGCGTGCGGCCGCGCAGCGCGGTGAGGCATCGGTTGGTGGCGATGCGGTACAGCCAGGTGCGCAGGGACGCGAGGCCGGCGTCGTAACGGTCGTACGCGAGCCAGGCCCGGAGCATCGTCTCCTGCACCAGGTCCTCGGCCTCGTGCACCGAACCGAGCATCCGGTAGCAGTGGGTCAGCAGCTCGCGGCGGTAGGGCGCCGTCCGCTTCTCGAAGTCGTCGCGCCGGTCACCCCCGTCGTCCCCGTCGAAGGGCTCGTCGTCCCCGTCGTCCCCCTCGAAGGGCCGGTCACCCCCGTCGTCCCCGTCGAAGGGCTCGTCGTGCCCGTCGAGGCGCCCGTCGTCCCGCGTCTCCATGGTCTGCTCCTCGGCTGCGTCGGCGGTCCGCTCCTCGGGGCTCGCTTCGCCGAGTCCCGTCCGTCACCGGTACCTACCTCCGGACCCGCCCGGACTCATCGCCGCGGCACCGATGACTTCCGGGTGCCGTCGAGGTACATACCGGCGCCGAACCCGTTCGAGGAGAAGGAACCATCATGACCAGCACCGACGACGTCCAGGACATCCGCCGCGTCCTCGCCCGTCTCTACTCCGCCTGGGCCGACTACGACGCCGACGCCTTCGCCGCCCTCTACACCGAGGACGCGACCGTCGTGATGCCCGGCGTCTTCAACGACGGGCGGGAGGAGATCCGCTCCTACATCGCGGCCGCGTTCGAGGGACCGCTGAAGGGATCCCGGCCGCTCGACGAACCCCGGCGGATCCGCTTCCCGCGCCCCGGCACCGCCGTCGTGGTCAGCGAGGCCGGAATTCTCCTGGCCGGGGAGAGCGAGGTGCCCGCCGGCCGGCAGCACCGGGCGACCTGGGTGCTCGTCCGCGACCCCGCCGACGCGACCTGGGCCATCACCTCGTACCACAACGCGGCCGTCTGACAGGCCCGGACGAGCGCCCCGTACGCCCTCCCGCCCTGCGGCGAGCACGCCGGACGGACCCGCCCGGCGGGCGAGCGCGCCGGACGGACCTCACCCCGTCCCGGGCCCGTCCTCACCGCCGGGTCCGGGACCGGGTGAGAGCAACGTTCCCTTCAGGTCACTCACAGCCACAGGGCGGAAACGAGCCCTCCCTACCTTCGGGAAACAGCAGGCCAGTAAGCCCGGAGAACCAATGGAGGCGTGACATGACTGCCCCAGACACGAGTACGGCCCCCGCGCGGGGCGGTCGCTGGATCGAGGAGTGGGATCCGGAGGACGAGGTCTTCTGGGCGGAGAAGGGCGAGAAGGTCGCCCGGCGCAACCTGCTCTTCTCCGTGCTGTCCGAGCACATCGGGTTCTCCGTCTGGACCATGTGGTCGGTGCTGGTCCTGTTCATGGGACCCGAGTACGGACTCACCCCGGCCGACAAGTTCCTGCTCACCTCGATGGTGACGCTGGTCGGCGCGGTGGTGCGGGTTCCCTACACCTTCGCCGTCGCCCTCTTCGGCGGCCGGAACTGGACGATCGTGTCCGCGACCCTGCTGCTCGTACCGACCGTCGCCGCGTTCGTCGTGATGAAGCCGGGCACCTCGTTCGACACGTTCCTCGTGGTGGGCCTGCTGGCCGGTGTCGGCGGCGGCAACTTCGCCTCCAGCATGACCAACATCAACGCCTTCTTCCCGCTGCGGAGGAAAGGCTGGGCGCTCGGCCTCAACGCGGGCGGCGGCAACATCGGCGTCCCCGTCATCCAGCTCGTGGCCCTCGCCATCATCGGGGCGAGCGGCGGCCCCCGGCTGCTCCTCGGGATCTACATCCCGCTCATCGTCGTGGCCGCCGTCCTCGCCGGCCTCTTCATGGACAACATCGCCTCCGTGAAGAACGACACCGGCGCCGCCCTGGACGCCGCGAAGGACGCGCACACCTGGATCATGTCGTTCCTCTACATCGGCACCTTCGGGTCGTTCATCGGCTACGCCTTCGCGTTCGGACAGGTGCTCCAGGTCCAGTTCGGGCGTACGCCGCTCCAGGCCGCCTACCTCACCTTCATCGGCCCGCTGCTCGGTTCGCTGATCCGGCCCGTCGGCGGCCGGCTCGCCGACCGCTACGGCGGCGCCAGGATCACGCTCTGGAACTTCGTCGCCATGGCCGCGGCGACCGGGGTCCTGGTCTTCGCCAGCAGTGAGGGGTCGCTGCCGCTCTTCGTCTCGGTCTTCGTGGTGCTCTTCGTGCTCAGCGGGCTCGGCAACGGGTCGACGTACAAGATGATCCCCGGCATCTTCCAGCGGAAGGCCCTGGACGCCGGGCTCGAAGGGGAGGAGGCCGCCCGCCACGGACGGCGCCTGTCCGGCGCGGCCATGGGGCTCATCGGTGCCGTGGGCGCGCTCGGCGGTGTCGGCATCAACCTCGCCTTCCGCCAGTCGTTCCTCGACTCAGGCTCCGGCACCGGCGCCTTCGTCACGTTCCTCGCCTTCTACGCGGCGGCCTTCGCGGTCACCTGGGCCGTATACCTTCGCCGGCCGGCCGCCCCGGCCCGGGCGAGCGCCACCGCCGAGGCGAAGGCCCAGCTCAGCTACGCCGAGGTGTGACGTAACACGCCCGACATCACCTTGATCCGAGCCTGTCACGGTCCGTTGACAGGCTCGGATCCGCCACGACGTACGACAAGCACAGACCCGTACGACGACTCGACGAGCGCGAGACGAGACCGCATGCACGACGAACAGCAGCGACCCGAGCACGGTCCACTCTCCGGATTCACCGTGGGGGTGACCGCCGCGCGCCGGGCAGACGAACTGGGCGCGCTGCTCCAGCGGCGCGGGGCCACCGTCGTGCACGCGCCGGCCCTGCGGATCGTGCCCCTCGCCGACGACGGCGAACTGCTCACCGCGACGAAGGAGTTGGTCGACAACGCGCCGGACGTGGTGGTGGCCACCACCGCCATCGGATTCCGCGGCTGGGTCGAGGCCGCCGACGGCTGGGGCATGGGCGAGGAACTGCTGGAGCGGCTGCGGAGCGTGGAACTGCTCGCCCGGGGACCCAAGGTCAAGGGCGCGGTCCGGGCCCAGGGGCTGACCGAGGAGTGGTCGCCGTCCTCCGAGTCGATGGCCGAGGTGCTCGACCGGCTGCTCGAAGAAGGGGTGGACGGCCGCCGTATCGCCGTACAGCTGCACGGCGAACCGCTGCCCGGATTCGTCGAGTCGCTGCGCGCCGCCGGTGCCGAGGTCGTCCTCGTGCCCGTCTACCGGTGGATGCCGCCGGAGGACATCGGCCCGGTCGACCGGCTGCTCGACGCGGCCCTCACCCGCGGCGTGGACGCGCTCACCTTCACCAGCGCCCCCGCCGCGGCCTCCCTGCTGTCCAGGGCCGAGGAGCGGGGCCTGAGCGCGGAGTTCCTCGCCGCGCTGCACCACGACGTCCTGCCCGCCTGCGTCGGCCCGGTCACCGCGCTGCCGTTGCAGGCCCTCGGCGTCGACACCGTCCAGCCCGAACGCTTCCGGCTCGGCCCCCTCGTACAGCTCTTGTGCCAGGAACTGCCCGGCCGGGCACGGGTGTTGCCCATCGCCGGGCACCAGGTGGAGATCCGGGGGCACGCCGTGCTGGTGGACCGCTCGCTGCGGCCCGTCCCGCCCGCCGGGATGTCGCTGCTGCGAGCCCTCGCGCGGCGCCCCGGCTGGGTGGTGGCGCGGGCCGAACTGCTGCGCGCGCTGCCGGGATCGGGCCGCGACGAGCACGCCGTGGAGACCGCGATGGCCCGGCTGCGTACGGCACTCGGCGCGCCCAAGCTGATCCAGACGGTCGTCAAGCGGGGCTACCGGCTCGCGCTCGACCCGGCGGCCGACGCCAAGTACGCCGACGCCTGAGGCCGCCGGCGCAGCAGCAGGGCGCGGGCGAGGCAGGCGAGCGCCAGCGTCGACAGCAGCGCCCGTACGACGTTCCACGCCACCCACGGGTCCTCGAACCGGTCGCGCACAGCGGCCGGATCGGCGATGCGCCCGGGGGCGCCCGCGTTCGCGAGACCGTTGTTGAGCGGGACGTTGACGGCCACGGTGACCACGAACGCGAGCGTGTACGCGGCGAGCGCGGCCAGCACCCACCACCTCTCCGGCGCGCCGCGCGACTGCCGGGCGGCGACCGCCGTCAGCACCGGCGCGCCCAGGAAACCCAGGAAGAAGACGGGGTTCTGGATGACCTCGTCGATGTTCTGCATGACCTCGATGAAGACGCGGTCGTCGCTGCGTGCCAGCGCCGGCATCACCGCGCAGGCGAAGACGTAGAAGGTTCCGGCGACCAGGCCCGTCGCCACCGTGGCCGCACCCAGTACACCCGCGGCGGCGTCACGCCGCTCCGTGCTGTTGTCCGTCATGTCCCTCAGTCAACCGGCGGTCCGGAGCGGGTGACATGGCCGAGGAGCGCGGCCGCATAAGCGGGCGTCCACGCCGCGCCGCGGACCCCGTCCGGTGCCCGTCGGGTACGCATCCGGTACGGGACCGGTGCCGAGTCTTCCGGCGGGGCGCCGGGGGAGGCACTGTAGGGGTACCACGGCAGGTGACCCCAAGGCGGTGACAGGCGCATGGCATCGGGCATGGCCACAGCCTCGTACGAGCTGCGGTTCGACTCCGGGCGGATCTGCCTGGACCTGACGGCGACCACCCATCCCGACGAACGCCTCGATTCGGCCGCCCGGTTGAGCGCCTGGGTCGTCGCCTCCGGGCTGGTACCCGTCGGCACCGCGCTGGCCGCCGTGGACGCCTCATGGCTGCTCGGCTTCCAGGAACTGCGCGGACATATCACCCAGTTGGTGCGCGGCGAGCTGGACGGGCGGCCCGCGGACAGCGCGCTCGCCCGCGTCAACGCCGTTGCCCTCGCGGCCCCGCCCGCGCCCTGGGCCGTCCGCGCCGCCGATGGCTCGCTGCGCCGGGCGCTGCACGCCCCGCCCCGCTGCGGTGAACTCCTTTCCCTGGTGGCCCGGGACGCCCTCGACCTGCTCACCGACCCGAACGCCCGCGCGAGTCTGAGACAGTGTGCGGGTGACAACTGCCCGATCGTCTATCTGGACACCTCGCGCGGCCGACGCCGCCGTTGGTGCTCCAGCGAGGTGTGCGGCAATCGGGAGCGAGTGGCCCGGCACCGGCGCCGCGCGGCTCTGGCGCGCGCCTGATCACACCCGTCCGTGATGTACCAGTGACGTGAGGTGATCGGTATGCATTCTTTTCGCTGTCTACACATCTTCACCAGAAAAAATCCTGAACACTTTGAACACTCGCGTACCGGCACACGTACCCGGTGATGAGCGACCGACTGGGGGAACCCCCGGACACCGGAGGTAGGCGTGCGCAAGGATTCAGCCGTGGCTGATGAACACAGGCCAAGGGCCCGACATCGCATGTCTCAGCAGTCCTCGTCGACCGAACCCGACGAGGAGCTGATGCGTGCGTTGTACCGGGAACACGCGGGGCCCCTGCTGGCCTACGTGCTGCGCCTGGTGGCCGGAGACCGGCAGCGCGCCGAGGACGTCGTGCAGGAAACGCTCATCCGTGCCTGGAAGAACGCCGGCCAGCTCAATCGAGCGACCGGTTCGGTACGCCCCTGGCTGGTGACGGTCGCCCGACGCATCGTCATCGACGGCCACCGCAGTCGGCAGGCCCGGCCGCAGGAGGTCGACCCGTCGCCGCTGGAGGTCATCCCCGCGGAGGACGAGATCGACAAGGCGTTGTGGCTGATGACACTGTCGGACGCGCTGGACGACCTGACCCCTGCTCACAGGGAAGTATTGGTCGAAACATACTTCAAAGGGCGTACCGTCAATGAGGCGGCCGAAACGCTCGGCATTCCCAGCGGCACTGTGCGCTCACGGGTTTTCTACGCCCTGCGGTCGATGAAGCTTGCGCTGGAGGAGCGGGGGGTGACGGCATGAACACGTACGGGGGTTACGGAACAGGTGGTCCGGGAGCCATGCAAGGTCCACGAGGACAGCAAGGGTCCGGGGACAACATTCACGAGACTGTCGGCGCCTACGCGCTCGGCATCCTCGACGACGTCGAGGCGACGGCCTTCGAGGAGCATCTCGCCTCCTGCGAGTGGTGCGCCCAGCAGCTCGACGAGCTCGCCGGGATGGAACCGATGCTCGCGGCACTCGCCGACCTGCCCGCCTCGCAGGGCAGCCCGGCCATCGCGGAGTCCCTCTCGGCCCGCCCGAGCCCACGGCTCGCGGAGCGGCTGGTGGACGAGGTCTCGGCACGCCGCGCCCAGAAGCGCAGGCGCGGCATGTACCTGGTGGCGGCCGCGGCCGCGCTGATCATCGGCGGTCCGCTGACCGTCATGGCGGTCAACGGCGGCAGCGACACCGGAACGAACATGCCGCAGGCGCACGCGACCAGCCCGGCCAAGGCCGCCTTCCAGGACATGACCGACAAGTCGTCGGCCACGGACCCGAAGACCAAGGTCAACGCCGTCGTCGCGATCGAGCCGAAGGACTGGGGCACCCACGCGGTCCTCCAGCTCAAGAACGTCACGGGCCCGGAGAAGTGCTCCCTGATCGCCGTCGGCAAGAACGGCGAGCGCGAGACGGTGACCTCCTGGTCGGTCCCGGAGTGGGGCTACGGCACTCCCAACGCCAAGACCGAGGAGGCCAAGCAGCCCCTCTACGTCCATGGCGGCGCGGCCTTCGAGCCGAACCAGATCGACCACTTCGAGGTCATGACCTTCAGTGGGAAGCGTCTCGTCGAGGTGAAGGCGTGAGCGGACTCCGGGCGCGGACGTAGCCCGGCGGGCCTCCCTTCGCGTACGGTTGACGGCTGCCCAGCACGTCAGAAGGGGGCGCCCGGTGGCCGCTCAGGCTCAGCAGGAAACCGCGCTCGGCTCGGTCCGCACATCCGTGCCGGACGAATCCGTCAAGGACGACTCCGTACGGGACCGTGAGGTCGCTGTCGAACAGGAACATCTGGACCGGGTCTACCGGCGCCTCGAGGAGAAGATCCACGAGGCCGAGTTCCTCATGCACGACGCCGCCCAGCGCGGTCACGTCGGCACACCGGGGGCGCTCGCCGAGCGAGACGCCCAGGTGTTCCGCGCGGGAATCCACCTCAACCGTCTCAACAACGAGTTCGAGGACTTTCTCTTCGGCCGGATCGACCTGCTCCGCGGGAAGGACGGCGTGAAGGGGCCCGACGGTGCCTACACCGCCGTGGAACCCGCCGACGGCGCGGTCCGCGAGGACAACACCGCCGACATCGCGGAGACGCTCCACATCGGCCGTATCGGCGTCCTGGACGCCGAGTACGCGCCGCTGGTGATCGACTGGCGGGCGCCCGCCGCGGCCCCGTTCTACCGCTCCACCCCGGTCGACCCCGGCCGGGTCGTACGCCGCCGGGTCATCCGCTCCAAGGGCCGCAGGGTCCTCGGGGTCGAGGACGACCTGATGCGCCCGCAGGTGAAGGCCTCCCTCGACGGCCAGGAGCTGCCCGTCATCGGCGACGGCGCGCTCATGGCCGCCCTCGGGCAGGCCCGCAGCCACACCATGCGCGACATCGTGGCGTCCATCCAGGCCGAGCAGGACATGGTGATCCGCGCGCCCGCCGCGTCCGTGACCTATGTCGAGGGCGGCCCCGGCACCGGCAAGACCGCGGTGGCCCTGCACCGGGCCGCCTATCTCCTCTACCAGGACCGCCGCCGGTACGCGGGCGGCATCCTGATCGTCTCCCCGACCCCGCTGCTCGTCGCCTACACCGAGGGCGTGCTGCCCTCGCTCGGCGAGGAGGGGCAGGTCGCGATCCGCGCGATCGGCTCGCTCGTGGACGGCGTGGGCGCCACGCTGTACGACTCCCCGGCGGTGGCCCGGGCCAAGGGCTCGTACCGGATGCTGCGGGTGCTGCGGAAGGCGGCGCGCGGGGCGCTGGAGGCCCCGGCGGGCGCGTCCGGCCGGGGCGGCGGCCAGCTGGCCTTCGGTGAGCCGGAGGCGGCTCCCGCGGGAGCTCCCACCCGGCTGCGGGTGGTCGCCTTCGGGCGCCGGCTGGAGCTGGAGTCCGCCGAGCTGGACCGGATCAAGCACAACGCGCTCGGCGGGACCGCGCCGGTCAACCTGCTGCGCCCACGCGCCCGCAGACTGCTGCTGGACGCCCTGTGGGCGAAGTCGGGCGCCGGGACCCGGCACGCGGACCCGGAGCTCTCCGCCGAGCTGCGGTCCTCGTTCGACGAGGACGTCACCTCCGAGGACAGCTTCCTGGCGTTCCTGGACGCCTGGTGGCCGGAGCTGACCCCGCGCGGGGTGCTGGCCGCCATGGCCGACGAACGGCGCCTCGGGCGCTGGGCGCGTCGGATCCTCAACCCCGGTGAGGTCCGCCGGGTGGCCCGCTCGCTCAAGCGGGACGGGTTCTCCGTGCACGACGTGGCGATGCTCGACGAGCTGGAGGCCATCGTCGGCGCGCCCGTCCGCCCCAAGAAGCGGCGCGACGTGGACCCGCTGGCCCACCTCACGGGTCTCGAGGAGCTCATGCCCCACCGCGAGGAGACGCAGCGCGAACGCGCCGAGCGCCTCGCGCTGGAGCGGACCGAGTACGCGCACGTCATCGTCGACGAGGCGCAGGACCTCACGCCCATGCAGTGGCGGATGGTCGGCCGGCGCGGCCGCCACGCCACCTGGACGGTCGTGGGCGACCCGGCGCAGTCCTCGTGGTCCGACCCGGACGAGGCGGCGGAGGCCCGTGACGAGGCGCTCGGCACCCGCCCCCGGCGCCGCTTCACCCTCACCGTCAACTACCGCAACCCGGCGGAGATCGCCGAGCTGGCCGCCAAGGTCCTCGCCCTCGCCATGCCGGGTTCGGAGTCGCCGTCCGCCGTACGGTCCACGGGCGTCGAGCCCCGGTTCGCCGTCGTACGGGACTCCCTCGCGCAGACCGTGCGCGCCGAGGCCGCCCATCTCCTCGACCGGGTCGACGGCACCGTGGGCGTCGTCGTCGCCATGAACCGGCGCGAGGAGGCCGCCCGCTGGCTCGCCGGGCTCGGGGACCGCGTGGTGGCCCTGGGAAGCCTGGAGGCCAAGGGCCTGGAGTACGACGCGACGGTGGTCGTCTCGCCCGCGGAGATCGCCGACGAGTCGCCCGCCGGACTGCGTGTGCTGTACGTCGCCCTGACCCGGGCCACGCAGCAGCTCACCGTCGTCTCCAGCGACCGCGACGAACCCGACGCGGACGGGATCCCCGACCTCCTGCGGGACTGACGCGCTCCGCGTCACCCGCCCGGAGCACGGGCTGTCCGCCACCGTGGGCCCCGTGTCCCGTCCCGGCCGAAAAGAACTCCCGGGACGGGAATTGCTCTATGGGAATCCTTTGTTACCTTTGACGTGACACCGGCCCGATCCAAGCCCCCGGGCCCAACCTTCGTCGCTACGAGCGACCACTTGCCGCGAGGCGAGCATGGCGGGTCGGTGTCATTGACCGTCGTCCTTCACCGAAGGACCTGAAGAGGCCCACGTCACCCTGTGACGTGGGCCTCTTTCGTCCCCGGGCCCGTCGGCGCAGGGCGGACCCCTCTCTCGTAGAGTGGAATCAGCTTTCCGGGAAACGGGCCTCCGGTGAACAAAACGTCCGCAATCCGGGGCGACTACCGCGTACTCAGGGGTAGGTGCGACGATCGGACGGCACAAGCAGTGACTCGGTGAAAGCAGAGGAAGTCGGCCATGGCAACGGCGCCCAGCGTCTCCTACTCGATGACGGTCCGGCTGGAGGTGCCCGCGAGCGGAACCGCGGTCTCCCAGCTCACCACGGCCGTGGAGTCCAGCGGAGGCTCGGTGACCGGCCTCGACGTGACCGCGTCCGGCCACGAGAAGCTCCGGATCGACGTCACCATCGCGGCGAGCTCCACCTCGCACGCCGACGAGATCGTCGAGCAGCTCCGGCAGATCGAGGGCGTGACCCTCGGCAAGGTCTCCGACCGTACGTTCCTCATGCACCTCGGCGGCAAGATCGAGATGCAGTCCAAGCACCCGATCCGCAACCGTGACGACCTCTCCATGATCTACACCCCGGGTGTGGCCCGGGTGTGCATGGCGATCGCCGAGAACCCCGAGGACGCCCGCCGCCTCACCATCAAGCGCAATTCCGTTGCGGTCGTGACGGACGGCTCCGCGGTGCTGGGCCTCGGCAACATCGGCCCGATGGCCGCGCTGCCCGTCATGGAGGGCAAGGCGGCCCTCTTCAAGCGGTTCGCCGGCATCGACGCCTGGCCGCTGTGCCTGGACACTCAGGACACCGACGCGATCGTCGAGATCGTCAAGGCGATCGCCCCCGGCTTCGCGGGCATCAACCTGGAGGACATCTCCGCGCCGCGCTGCTTCGAGATCGAGGCCCGGCTGCGCGAGGCCCTCGACATCCCCGTCTTCCACGACGACCAGCACGGCACGGCCATCGTCGTCCTCGCCGCCCTGACCAACGCACTTCGCGTCGCGGGCAAGGCGATCGGCGACATCCGGGTCGTCATGTCGGGTGCGGGAGCTGCCGGTACGGCCATCCTCAAGTTGCTGATCGCCGCCGGTGTGAAGCACGCCGTCGTCGCCGACATCCACGGTGTCGTGCACGCGGACCGCGCGGACCTCGTCGACGCCGCCGCGGACTCGCCGCTGCGCTGGATCGCCGACAACACCAACCTCGAAGGCCTCACGGGCACGTTGAAGGAGGCTGTGCGCGACGCCGACGTGTTCATCGGTGTCTCGGCCCCGAACGTGATCGACGGCGCCGACGTGGCCTCGATGGCGGAGAACTCCATCGTGTTCGCGCTCGCGAACCCCGACCCCGAGGTCGACCCGGCAATCGCCCGCCAGACGGCGGCAGTTGTGGCCACCGGCCGCTCCGACTTCCCCAACCAGATCAACAACGTGCTGGTGTTCCCGGGTGTCTTCCGCGGCCTCCTGGACGCCCAGTCGCGTACCGTCAACACGGACATGATGCTGGCCGCCGCGGCCGCGCTCGCGAGCGTGGTGACGGAGGACGAGCTCAACGCGAACTACATCATCCCCAGCGTCTTCAACGACAAGGTCGCGGGCGCGGTCGCCGGAGCGGTGCGTGACGCGGCGAAGGCGGCGGGGGCCGCGGTCGCGGCCAACGCGAGCGCGTAGTACGGGTCGAACCGGGCCCCGTTCCCGTGTCCTGCACGGAGATGTCCCGTCTGTGACGGGCGCCACGACCGCCCGGAACCCGGCGCGTCGCGGAACGCGGGGCCCGTGGCCGCCTCTAGGGTGGCGGCCAGGTTCAGGCCTCGCAGGGGCCTCTTCGTGTGACCCCCAAGGGTGTTCGTGTGACTCCCAGGGGTGCCGGATTGGCTTTCCCGCCGCAGGTGGGGGCAGGATGCGTATTCGGGCGCGACGGTCTGGCCACGGACCCGGGTCCGGGAGCCGACCGAGGACCCTGGCAGCATCGGCTTCACTGTGCCCGATATGCGGCTCCGCCGCCTGGCACGCCTCAACAGCAAGAAGAACACGGGAGTAACAACATGAACCGCAGTGAGCTGGTGGCCGCGCTGGCCGACCGCGCCGAGGTGACCCGCAAGGACGCCGACGCCGTTCTGGCCGCTTTCGCCGAGACCGTCGGCGAGATCGTCGCCAAGGGCGACGAGAAGGTGACCATCCCCGGCTTCCTGACCTTCGAGCGCACCCACCGTGCCGCTCGCACCGCGCGCAACCCGCAGACCGGCGACCCGATCCAGATCCCGGCCGGCTTCAGCGTGAAGGTCTCCGCGGGCAGCAAGCTCAAGGAAGCCGCCAAGGGCAACTAGCCCCGGCGCCGGTACGTTTTCCTCGGACGCGGGACGCGGGACGCGTACAAGGCCGGTAACGCCCGATGGGGCGGCCCCTTTCAGGGGGCCGCCCCATCGTCGTAGGCGGATCACTCCGCCGCATGCTGTGCCTGCCCGGGGGATGACCCCCGGACCCCCAGCCGAACGGCGTTGCCCGGGCCGGGGCGAGAGGCTGGGTCAGCCGAGGGCCTTGCCGGGCAGTTCGACCTTCGCGCCCAGCTCGATCAGCTTCTCCATGAAGTTCTCGTAGCCGCGGTTGATGAGTTCGATGCCGTGGACGCGGGACGTGCCCTGCGCCGCCAGCGCCGCGATCAGGTACGAGAAGCCGCCGCGCAGGTCGGGGATGACCAGGTCGGCGCCCTGGAGCTTCGTCGGGCCCGAAACGACCGCGGAGTGCAGGAAGTTGCGCTGGCCGAAGCGGCAGCTGGAGCCGCCGAGGCACTCGCGGTAGAGCTGGATGTGCGCGCCCATCTGGTTCAGCGCGGACGTGAAGCCCAGCCGGGACTCGTACACCGTCTCGTGGATGATCGACAGGCCGGTGGCCTGCGTCAGGGCCACGACCAGGGGCTGCTGCCAGTCCGTCTGGAAGCCGGGGTGGACGTCCGTCTCCAGGGCGATGGACTTGAGCTGGCCGCCCGGGTGCCAGAAGCGGATGCCCTCGTCGTCGATCTCGAAGGCACCGCCCACCTTGCGGTAGGTGTTCAGGAACGTCATCATCGACCGCTGCTGGGCGCCGCGGACGTAGATGTTGCCCTCGGTCGCCAGCGCGGCGGAGGCCCAGGAGGCTGCCTCCAGGCGGTCCGGGAGGGCCGCGTGGGTGTAACCGCCGAGCGAGTCCACACCGGTGATGCGGATCGTCCGGTCGGTGTCCATCGCGATGATGGCGCCCATCTTCTGAAGGACGCAGATCAGGTCCTCGATCTCCGGCTCCACGGCCGCGTTCGAGAGCTCCGTGACCCCCTCCGCGAGGACCGCGGTCAGCAGCACCTGCTCGGTCGCGCCCACGGACGGGTACGGAAGCTGGATCTTGGTGCCGCGCAGCCGCTGCGGGGCCTCCAGGTACTGGCCGTCCTCCCGCTTCTCGATCTTCGCGCCGAACTGCCGCAGCACCTCGAAGTGGAAGTCGATCGGCCGGCCGCCGATGTCGCAGCCGCCGAGACCCGGGATGAACGCGTGGCCCAGCCGGTGCAGCAGCGGGCCGCAGAAGAGGATCGGGATGCGCGACGAGCCCGCGTGGGCGTCGATGTCGGCGACGTTCGCGCTCTCGACGTGCGAGGGATCGAGGATCAGCTCACCGGGCTCCTCACCCGGACGGACGGTCACACCATGCAACTGCAGCAGCCCGCGTACGACACGGACGTCGCGGATGTCGGGGACATTGCGCAGCCGGCTCGGCCCGCTGCCCAGCAGGGCGGCGACCATGGCCTTCGGTACGAGGTTCTTCGCACCGCGGACACGGATCTCGCCCTCAAGCGGGGTTCCGCCATGGACAAGCAGGACATCGTCGTTGACGGTCATGTATCTCGCGTTCCGATGAGTTGGGCAGGCGTGGTCGTCGGCAGGCCGGTCGTACGGGAGCCGAACAGCAAGGGTAATGGCCGCCCACCCCGGCGCAGTAAGCCCGAGGAGGACTCAGCTCGGTCATAGCTTGGCCACAACACGAGCCGTTCCGCCCCGGGCACACGGGGTCACCGTCGCACGCGTGCGCGGGCAGCGCTTCGTTGCGCCCTGAGCTGCATTCACTCCCGTACACGCATTGGCTCCCCACATGGAGGGAATGTGCGGGATCATGTCTGGCATGACCGAGGTGTCCTCGCTCACAGGGCGGCTGCTCGTGGCCACGCCCGCCCTGGCGGACCCGAACTTCGACCGTGCGGTGGTGCTGCTCCTCGACCACGACGAGGAGGGCTCCCTCGGTGTCGTCCTCAACCGCCCGACCCCGGTGGGTGTCGGCGACATCCTGGAGAACTGGGCCGGTCTGGCCGGGGAACCGGGCGTCGTCTTCCAGGGCGGCCCCGTCTCGCTGGACTCCGCGCTGGGGGTGGCGGTCATCCCGGGCGGCACGGCGGGGGAGCGCGCGCCCCTCGGCTGGCGGCGTGTGCACGGTGCGATCGGTCTGGTGGACCTGGAGGCCCCGCCCGAGCTTCTCGCCTCCGCCCTCGGCTCCCTGCGCATCTTCGCCGGGTACGCGGGCTGGGGACCGGGCCAGCTGGAGAACGAACTGGTCGACGGAGCCTGGTACGTCGTCGAGTCCGAGCCCGGTGACGTCTCCTCCCCGTCGCCGGAACGCCTGTGGCGCGAGGTCCTGCGCCGCCAGCGCAGCGATCTGGCGATGGTCGCGACGTATCCCGACGACCCCTCCCTCAACTGACCGGCGCACCGGCCCGCGAGCCGTGCGCCGAAGCGCCGCGACCCTTCCCTCAACTGATGGGTGCGAGCCCCAGTACCCTTGGCTCCATGAGCACTCTTGAGCCTGAGACCCAGCCCCAGCGAGGCACGGGGACGGGGACCCTCGTAGAGCCGACGCCGCAGGTGTCGCACGGTGACGGGGACCACGAGCGCTTCGCCCATTACGTCCAGAAGGACAAGATCATGGCGAGCGCGCTGGACGGCACGCCCGTGGTGGCGCTGTGCGGCAAGGTGTGGGTGCCGGGCCGCGACCCGAAGAAGTACCCCGTGTGTCCCATGTGCAAGGAGATCTTCGAGTCCATGGGCGCCGGCGGCGACCAGGGCAAGGGCGGCGACAAGAAGTAGCGCCGGGACTCCGCCCCCGGCGCGGTGCACGCCGCGCAGAACGACCACGGCCGCGACGCCCCTGGCGAGGGGTGCCGCGGCCGTGTCGTGTCCGGGGAGGGCGGGTTTTCGCGGCGCCCGTGATCACAGAGTGGTGTAGACCTCTTGTGGGCGGGTCCCGGAACTCCTTAGCCTCCGGAGTGTTGTGCGATGCGAAACCGTCATTGCGCGCACCGCAACACGCGCCGGAGGACGCCGATGAAGCCCAGTGCCCCCTCACCGTCGTGGCCGGGACCGTGACCACCTCCCCGTGGGGCGGCGCCGGTCGCGCTCGGGCGATCCGGCCGGGCGGGGTCCGCCGCGCTCCCACCCCGCGGACCGCGGCCTTCCCGCTGATCTTTCCCGCGTCCCGCCTCACGGCGTCGCGCGGCGGCGGGAATTCGCCCGTCGGTTCTCCGGACGCCTTCTCGGTCGGACCGTGCCGCGGTCGTCCCCGCGCTCGTCGGATTCTTTCCGGCGGCGGTGCGGGGATCATTCCGCCTCCGATTACGGGCCACCTCGCCGATCATGTTCCCGGCCGCCCGGACGATGCCCGCCGAGCCTCCGGCGAACCTCTCTTCCTCTTCCCGCGGGACCTCGGCCGGCCGAACACGGCGAGTTCGGGGACCCTGTCGTACGCGGCCCGCCCGGGGCCCTTCGCGACCCCGATGTCACGCGGTTTCACCGAGGCCGCCGCGGATGCGCGGAAGGTGACTGTGAACCCGGCGGAGCGCGCCGCACACGATTTCCCCGGCGGATGCCTTTCGCGCCCGCGTTCCCCCGCCTCACGGCCGCCGGGACGTTTTCCCGCGCACGCCGATGGCGAAGGGTTCGCGTTCCCCGGCCCCTTCTCCCGGGCGTCGTCGCGCGCGGTCCGCGCGGATGTCCTCGCCCGCGCGGCGCGAGCCCAAGAGCCCGACCGGACGGTATGGCGGCCGTCTCCGCGGTGACGGCCGTCGCCGTCTTCACGGTGAAGACCATTCACCGGCCGATCTTCTTCGTACGCGAACCCCAGAGACTCGTCTCCGGCCCCTGTGGCGGAAAAGGACTGAAGGACGGATGGACATGATGGATACGGGCCTGATTCCCGCTCCCCTCGTCGTCGACGGCGCCGCGCACGGGCGGTTCGCGCTGGACGCGGACACCGTCCTGTGGTCCGCGCCCGGCACGGACACCACCGCACGCTGGCTCGGCTCGACGCTCGGCGCCGCACTCGGACTGCCCCTGCGACCTGGGCCGCGGGACGCGACGCGGGCCGTACGCCTGCTCCTCGACGACACCCTGGGGCCGGAGGCCTACCGGCTCGCCGTCGGCGACGACGGTGTCGAGATCCGCGGCGGCGACGCGGCCGGGGTCTTCTGGGGCGCCCAGACACTGCGTCAACTGCTCGGCCCCGACGCTTTCCGCCGGGCCCCGGTCCATCCGCGGACGGCGTACGAAATCGAGCACGGCACCGTCGAGGACGCGCCCCGATTCCGCTGGCGCGGCCTGATGCTCGACGTCGCCCGGCACTTCATGCCCAAGGAAGGCGTCCTGCGCTACCTCGATCTGCTGGCCGCGCACAAACTCAACGTCTTCCACTTCCATCTCACCGACGATCAGGGATGGCGTGTTCAGATCAATCGCTACCCGAAGCTGACGGAGATCGGTTCCTGGCGGGCGCGCACCAAATTCGGCCACCGGGCCTCGCCGTTGTGGGAGGAGAAGCCGCACGGAGGCTTCTACACCCAGGACGACATCCGGGAGATCGTCGCGTACGCGGCCGAGCGGCATATCGCCGTCGTCCCCGAAATCGACATCCCCGGCCACTCGCAGGCGGCCATCGCCGCGTATCCGGAACTGGGCAACACCGACGTCATCGACACGACCTCCCTGACCGTCTGGGACACCTGGGGCGTCTCCAAAAACGTACTCGCCCCCACTGACAACACCCTGCGCTTCTACGAAGGGGTCTTCGAGGAACTCCTCGACCTGTTCCCGGCGGACCCCGCCCGCTTCCCGGAGTTCTCCGGTTTCTTCCACATCGGGGGCGACGAGTGCGCCAAGGACCAGTGGAAGGAGTCGGCCACGGCGCAGGCGCGCATCAAGGAACTCGGGCTCGCCGACGAGGACGCGTTGCAGGCCTGGTTCATCCGGCACTTCGACAACTGGCTGTCCGCGCGCGGACGTCGGCTGATCGGCTGGGACGAGATCCTGGAGGGCGGTCTCGCGCCGGGCGCCGCGGTGTCGTCGTGGCGCGGCTACCAGGGCGGCGTCACGGCCGCGCGCGCGGGTCACGACGTGGTCATGTGCCCCGAGCAGCACGTGTACCTGGACTACCGTCAGGCCGCGGGCGAGGACGAACCGGTGCCGATCGCCTACGTGCGCACCCTGGAGGACGTCTACCGCTTCGAGCCGGTTCCGCCGCAGCTCACCGAGGCGGAGGCGCGGCACGTCCTGGGCACGCAGGCCAACCTGTGGACCGAGGTGATGGAAGACCACACGCGCGTGGACTACCAGGCGTTCCCGAGGCTCGCCGCCTTCGCCGAGGTCGCCTGGAGCCGCCTGCCGGCCCCCGGGGAGCGGGACTTCGCCGGCTTCGAGCGGAGGATGAACGCCCACTACGGGCGGCTCGACGCCCTCGGCGTGGCCTACCGCGCGCCCTCGGGTCCGCGGCCCTGGCAGCGGCGGCCGGGGGTGCTCGGACGCCCGATCGAGGGGGCGCCCCCGAACGTGTGAGACCGCTCACGGTCGCCCGGCCCCGTCCGCGGTGCCCCGGAGCCTTTGCACCCCAAGGAAAAAAGGCCCCCAAGGGTCACCGAAGAGTGATAATCGGCTCCCACCGGTGATGCCGTGCGAAAACCGGCCACATCCCTGGTGAGGCGGGCGAATGCCTCCTAGCGGACCCCCGCGTCGAGGGCCCGGGAAGATGTGCCAGAGTTGCCACGTCCGCCCTGTCAGCACGTACCGTACGGCAGCACAGGTGGGACCAGGTGGGGCAGCGGGAAGGGGCAACCGGTTTGACCACGCACGCACCGCGGACGGCGCAGGCCGTGACGCTGCCCGTCTCGCTGGACGAGGCGGTGGCGGCGCTGTCCGCCATGCCCACGGCCGTTCCGGTCGCGGGCGGCACGGATCTGATGGCCGCGGTCAACTCCGGGCAGCTCAGACCGGCCGCGCTCGTCGGCCTCGGCCGGATCACCGAGATCCGCGGCTGGCAGTACCAGGACGGCCACGCGCTGCTCGGCGCGGGCCTCACGCACGCCCGCATGGGCCGCCCCGACTTCGCCGCCCTGATCCCGGCGCTGGCGGCCGCCGCGCGGGCGGCCGGACCGCCGCAGATCCGCAACGCGGGCACCCTCGGCGGAAACGTCGCCTCGGCCGCCCCCACGGGGGACGCGCTGCCCGTACTGGCCGCCCTGGAAGCCACGTTGATCATCGCGGGACCGGGCGGAGCCCGCCGCGAGATCCCCGTGTCGCACCTGCTCGCCGGCGTGGACATGCTCCGCGGCGGAGAACTCATCGGCTATGTGCGCGTGCCGCTGCTGCACGCCCCGCAGGTCTTCCTGAAGGCCACCGGCCGCACCGGACCCGGGCGGGCCATCGCCTCCGTGGCGGTCGTCCTCGACCCGGCCAGGCGCGGCGTCCGCTGCGCCGTCGGCGCCATAGCGCCGATGCCGCTGCGACCGCTGGACGCCGAGGCCTGGGTGGCCCAGCTCATCGACTGGGACAACAGCCGCGCGATCGTCCCGGAAGCGCTGACCGCGTTCGGCGAGTACGTGGCCGCGGCCTGCATCCCGGACCCCGTCCCCGCCGAGGACGGAACCCTCACCCCGCTTCCGCCCGCCGTACTGCACCTGCGGCGCACCGTCGCCGCGCTGGCCCGACGAGCACTTGGAAGGGCATTGTCGTGACCGACGACCAGCACGAAGAGGGCGCGTCGCGCGGCGGGGGCCGCTGGGACCCGCTGCCCCAGGGCGACTACGACGACGGGGCCACCGCCTTCGTCAAACTTCCCGAGGGGGGCATCGAGGCCCTCCTCGCCGCCCGGGAGCCGCTCGCCGCACCCGGACACGGCTACGTGCCCCCGCAGATCAGCGTGACACCCGCCCCGCCCGCGGCCGGGGACCCGGCCGACGGCGGAACCTGGGCCGGTCAGGGCGGTGACCCGCGATGGCCGGATCCCGACGCCGCGCAGCCGCGGGACGGCGCCCACGACGACCGGTTCGCCTACCACCCCGGGTCCACCGGGCAGTGGCAGTTCGACGACGGCGCGGGGCAGGGCCAGGCGCAGGGTCAGGCACAGGGCCCCGGACACGATGTGACCGGACAGTGGTCGATCCCGATGGCCGGAGGCGACCTCCCGGACGAATCGGGCGAGTTCACCACGTCGGCGCTCGTCGAGCAGTGGGGCGGCACCCCGCCCTCCACGCTCCCCGGCGGCGCGGCCGCGCCCTGGGCCGGCGACATCGGGCAGCCCTGGACCGCCGACGCGCGAGAAGCGGCCGCTGAGGCCCTCGCAGGGCCCGCGGGGCAATCAGGGGCCGAATCACCCGCGCAGGCCGCCCAGAGGCCCGCACAGGACGCCCACGAGGCCGCTGAGCCCGACGCCGGCCCCGGTCCGGTGACCGCGGGGACACACGGGGTGGCCGAGCCGGATCCGGCGCACGAGGCCATCGTGACGGGCGACGGAACGCCGGACGCGGACCTCCCGGCCCCGGCCGGACACGACGACCACCCCCTCGCCTCCTACGTCCTGCGGGTCAACGGCGCCGACCGGCCGGTCACCGACGCCTGGGTCGGCGAGTCGCTGCTCTACGTCCTGCGCGAGCGGCTCGGCCTCGCGGGCGCCAAGGACGGCTGCTCGCAGGGCGAGTGCGGCGCCTGCAACATCCAGGTGGACGGCCGGCTCGTGGCGTCCTGCCTGGTGCCCGGCGTCACCGCCGCCGGCAGCGAGGTGCGCACCGTCGAGGGCCTGGCCGCCGACGGACAGCCCTCCGACGTCCAGCGCGCGCTCGCCAAGTGCGGGGCCGTGCAGTGCGGCTTCTGCGTCCCCGGCATGGCGATGACCCTGCACGACCTGCTGGAGGGCAACCCCGCTCCGACCGAGCTGGAGACCCGCCAGGCGCTGTGCGGCAACCTGTGCCGCTGCTCCGGCTACCGCGGTGTCCTGGACGCCGTGCGCGAGGTCGTCGCCGAACGCGAGGCGCACTCCGTCGCCGCGGCCGAGGCCCCCGACGCGGACGCGGCCCGCATCCCGCACCAGGCCGGACCCGGCGCCGGCGGCGTCCACCCGTCCGCGTACGAGGACGGCGCCGCCTACGGTTCACCGGCACAGCACGAACAGCCGTACGGCCAGGACGGAGGCCAGGCGTGACCAACCAAGCCGCGACCGCGACACCGGTGGCGCCCGAGACGGGCCCCGAGCCCCTGCCGCACGGGCTGGGCGTCTCGCTGCCCGCCGCCGAGGACCGCGCCAAGACCGAGGGCACGTTCCCCTACGCCGCCGACCTGTGGGCCGAGGGCCTGCTGTGGGCCGCCGTGCTCCGCTCGCCGCACCCGCACGCCCGCATCCTGTCCATCGACACCAGCCACGCGCGCGAGATGCCCGGCGTACGCGCCGTCATCACCCACGAGGACGTGCCCGGCACCCCGCTGCACGGCCGCGGCAGAGCCGACCGTCCGGTGTTCGCCTCCGACGTCGTACGCCACCACGGTGAGCCCATCGCGGCCGTCGCCGCCGACCACCCGGACACCGCGCGGATGGCCGCCGCCGCCGTCATCGTCGAGTACGAGGTCCTCGAACCGGTCACCGACCCGGAGCACGCCTTCGAGGCCGAACCGCTGCACCCCGACGGCAACCTGATCCGGCACATCCCGCTGCGCCACGGCGACCCGGACGCCGTCGGCGAGGTCGTCGTCGAGGGCCAGTACCGCATCGGCCGCCAGGACCCCGCCCCCATCGGCGCCGAGGCCGGACTCGCCGTGCCCCGCCCCGACGGCGGCGTCGAGCTCTACATCGCCTCCACCGACCCGCACAGCGACCGCGACGCGGCCGCCGCCTGCTACGGCCTCGAACCCGCGCGCGTGAAGGTCGTCGTCACGGGCGTCCCCGGAGCCACCGCCGACCGTGAGGACCAGGGCTTCCAGCTCGCGCTCGGCCTGCTCGCCCTGGCGACCGGCTGCCCGGTGAAACTCACCGCCACGCGCGAGGAGTCCTTCCTCGGCCACTCCCACCGGCACCCGACCCTGCTGCGCTACCGGCACCACGCCGACGCCGAGGGCAATCTGGTCAAGGTCGAGGCGCAGATCCTGCTCGACGCCGGCGCCTACGCCGACACCTCCGGCGAGTCCCTGGCCGCCGCGGTCTCCTTCGCCTGCGGCCCCTACGTCGTCCCGAACGCCTTCATCGAGGGCTGGGCCGTCCGCACCAACAACCCGCCCTCGGGCCATGTGCGCGGCGAGGGCGCCCTCCAGGTCTGCGCCGCCTACGAGGCCCAGATGGACAAGCTGGCGAAGAAGCTCGGCATCGACCCCGCGGAACTGCGCCTGCGCAACGTCATGGCCACGGGCGACGTCCTGCCGACCGGCCAGACCGTGACCTGCCCGGCGCCCGTCGCCGAGCTGCTCCAGGCCGTACGCGACTACCCGCTGCCCGCGCTGCCCAAGGACACGCCCGAGGACGAGTGGCTGCTGCCCGGCGGCCCCGAGGGCGCCGGCGAACCCGGTGCCGTACGCCGCGGCGTCGGCTACGGACTCGGCATGGTGCACATGCTCGGCGCCGAGGGCGCCGACGAGGTCTCGACGGCCACCGTGAAGGTCCACGACGGCGTCGCCACCGTGCTCTGCGCGGCCGTGGAGACCGGCCAGGGCTTCACCACGCTGGCCCGCCAGATCGTCCAGGAGACCCTCGGCATCGACGAGGTGCACGTGGCCCCGGTCGACACCGACCAGCCGCCGGCCGGTCCGAGCTGCCGGGGCCGGCACACCTGGGTGTCCGGCGGAGCGGTGGAGCGCGCGGCCAAGATGGTCCGTACGCAGCTGCTCCAGCCCCTGGCGCACAAGTTCGGCATGTCCACCGAGCTGCTCCAGATCACCGACGGCAAGATCACCTCGTACGACGGGGTCCTGTCGACCACGGTCACCGAGGCGATGGACGGCAAGGAGCTGTGGGCGACCGCGCAGTGCCGCCCGCACCCGACCGAACCGCTGGACGAGGCCGGCCAGGGCGACGCCTTCGTGGGTCTCGCCTTCTGCGCCATCCGCGCGGTCGTCGACGTCGACATCGAGCTGGGCTCGGTACGGGTCGTGGAGCTGGCGCTCGCCCAGGACGTCGGCCGGATCCTCAACCCGGCACAGCTCAAGGCCCGCATCGAGGCGGGCGTCACCCAGGGCGTGGGCGCCGCGCTGACCGAGAACCTGCGGACCAACCGCGGCCTGGTCCGCCACCCCGACCTCACCGGCTACGCCCTGCCGACCGCGCTGGACGCGCCCGAGATCCGCATCGTCAAGCTGGTCGAGGAGCGCGACGTCGTCGCCCCCTTCGGCGCCAAGGCGGCCAGCGCGGTGCCGGTCGTGACCTCACCCGCGGCCATCGCCTCCGCCGTACGGGCGGCCACCGGCCGGCCGGTCAACCGTCTGCCGATCCGCCCGCAGGCGGCCGTGGTGACGGCCTCGTGACCGAGCGGGAGCGGCCGGCCGGCGAACCCTCGCCGGACGGCTCCGCCCCGCCGCCGCCCGGCGCCGAGGCCGGGCAGCCGCGGTACGAACCCCCGCCCAGCGTGGGGAAGCTGCTGTTCTGGGTGCTGCTGTTCGTGCTGGCGGCCCTGGTCGTCGTCCTGGGCGGCGTCTACCTCACCTGACGCCCGCCGCGGCATCACGCGGACGGTTCCGCATCCGCGCACGGCCGGTTCCGGCGCGTCCCTGGCGTTGTCAGTGGGGCGGCGTATCGTTCTGGCTCGATGGGGAACTGCCGTGGAACGACCGGCCGTTCCCTTCGGGGGAAGCACGGAGCGTTCACATGCGCGGGGGAGCCATGAGTACGACTGACACCGAGATCGGCGGCGCGATCACGCTGACCGGCGACGAGCTGGATCCGTTCGTCACCCACCCGGGCACCCGGGACCGGCTCACCGGTCCCGGACTGCCTCCCGGCGGCGCGCTGCTCGCCTTCGACGCCCTGCGCGAGCACGGTCTGCGCACGGTCGCCGACCTGGCGGGCGGCGCCGACCGGCTCGCCGAGGAACTGCGCGACCGGCTCGTCATCGGGGCGCTGCGCAGCCTCGACCGCGACCTGGAGCCGATCGTGCTCGACGGGACGACGGGCGAGGTGTCCTCGGCGTACGTCCGGCGGGACCCCGCCCACCTGGACCTCGCGCCCCTGGCCCCCTCCCTGGACGCCCTGCTGCGCTTCGCGGCGGCCACCGAGGAACTGACCCTGCCCCGCGGTCGTTCCGGCCCCTTCGGTCCGAAGGCGGTCGCCCAGGTGTCGCACCGGCTGAGCGCCGTCTTCGAGGGCTGCACCGGCGAGGACGTGCCGCCGTACTGGCGGATGGCCGCCCTGATCCGCCCGCTCGCCCGGATCGCCGGACCCGGTGACGGGCTCGTCCTCGGTCTGCCGAAGCGGCTGCTGGACGAGGAGTTCGGCGCGGGCGGGATCATGCGCTTCGAGGACGTCGACTTCCCGCCCGCCCTGACGCACGAGCCGACCCGCCGCTTCCTGCGGGAGTCGGGCCTGCCCGAGGACGGCTTGCTCTTCCAGCTCGACACCGAGATGCCGCTGCCGTCCCTCACCGAGTTCTACGCGGACGAGCGCCCCGAGGCGTTCGCCGCCGGCCTGCTCCCGGCCGCCGCCGACCGCCTGATACGCCTCGGCCGCCTCCTGGAGGACACGAGCCTGGTGGTGGACGGCGCCACGGGCGCCGTACTCGCCTGGAGCGAGCCGGACCTGACCCTGCGCCCGCTCAACGCGGACATCTCGACGCTGGCCTTCACCCTCTGGCTCGTCCACCGCGAGAAGACCGTGGAGGCGGCCCGCGGCCTCAGCGGCTCCTACGGCCAGCTCGCGGCCACCCTGACCGAGACCCTCGCCACCGTCGACCCCACCGCCTGCGACCGGACCCCGACCCTCCCGGGCGACGACGGCCGCCGCCACTGGCCGGAGATATTCGAGGACCGCTCGATCGGCATGCTCTACGCCTAGGGCCTGTCCTGGTGGTCCCGGCCGCCCGGCGAAGGGGCGGACACAGCAGATCGGCCGCCCCAACCGGGACGGCCGACCCCTGCGTGGAGGCCGTGGCGGGAATCGAACCCACGTAACTCGATTTGCAGTCGAGCCCCTGAACCACTCGGGCACACGGCCGTTCTCAGGTGCGGCACGGCTCACTCGTTCCGAACCTGATGGGTCGACCGTAGGCGGGGTGCGGGAGCCGGCTCAAGGGTTCCGGGGCGGCCGCAACGCGACTGCCACACGCCGTTCACGAACGGCGGCCCGACCCGCCGGGAACAGGGCCGTCGGACGGCTCGGGGGAGTGGTCCTAGGTCCAAAGGACCGCCTGATCACCGTCTGCCGACAGGAGTCAACGAAAGCTGCGCACCTTACGCTGGCCGGCATGACAGCAGTGGAGGCGACCGAGGTCGCGACGGTTCGGTCCGAGGGTGACGACGGCGACGGCGGGGTGCTCGGCCGGGCCCACCGGGCGCTCACCGTCGGGATCGTGTCCGTGGTGCTGGTCATCGCGTTCGAGGCGACGGCCGTGGGCACGGCGATGCCCGTCGCCGCGCGGGACCTCGACGGGGTCGCCCTGTACGCGTTCGCGTTCTCGGGCTACTTCACGACGAGCCTGTTCGGGATGGTGCTCGCCGGGCAGCTGTCCGACCGCGACGGGCCGCTGACCTCGCTGGCCTCGGGCATCGGCGCGTTCGCCGCGGGACTGCTGCTGTCCGGGACGGCCGGCGGGATGTGGATGTTCATCCTCGGGCGGGCCGTCCAGGGACTCGGCGGCGGGCTCGTCATCGTCGCGCTGTACGTCGTGGTCGGCCGGGCCTACCCGCAGCGGCTGCGGCCCGCGATCATGGCCGCGTTCGCGGCGGCCTGGGTGGTGCCGTCCGTGGTGGGACCACTCGCCGCGGGCGCGGTCACCGAGCACCTCGGCTGGCGCTGGGTCTTCATCGGGATCCCGGCACTGGTCGGTGTTCCGCTCGCGCTCGCGCTGCCGCAGATACGGCGGCGGGCGTCCGGGCCCGCCGAGGCGGGCGGCCGCCCGCGGCTGGACCGGCGGCGCATCCGGCTGGCGTTCGGGATCGCGCTGGGCGCGGGGCTCCTCCAGTACGCCGCGCAGGATCCGCGCCCGCTCTCCCTCGTACCCGCCGCGGCCGGAGCCGCCCTGCTCGTCCCGGCCGTGCGCGGGCTGCTGCCCCGCGGCACCTGCCGGGCGGCCCGCGGGCTGCCCTCGGTGGTCCTGCTGCGCGGGGTCTCCGCCGGAGCCTTCATCGCCGCCGAGTCCTTCGTGCCCCTGATGCTGGTCACCCAGAGAGGGCTGTCGCCGACGCTCGCCGGGCTCTCGCTCGCGGCCGGCGGCGGGACCTGGGCGCTGGGTTCCTGGGTGCAGGCGCGGCCGCGCGTGGAGCCGTACCGGGAACGCCTGATGTTTCTCGGCATGCTCTTGGTCGCGGCGGCCGTCGCCGCCGCGCCGAGCGTGCTGATCCCCGCCGTTCCGGTGTGGACCGTCGCCGTCGCCTGGGCGTTCGGCTGCTTCGGCATGGGCCTGGTGATCGCCTCGACCAGCGTGCTGCTGCTCCACCTCTCCGCCCCCGCGGAGGCCGGCGCCAATTCGGCCGCCCTGCAGATCTCCGACGCCCTGGCCAACGTGCTGCTGCTCGCCCTCGGCGGAGCCGCCTTCGCGGCCCTGGGCGGCGGCGCGGTCGCCGACGCGGCCACCGTCGCGACATCCGCCGCCCCCACCTCCCACCCGGCCGCCTTCGCCGCGGTGTTCCTGCCGATGGCGGGGGTGGCACTGCTGGGGGCATGGGTGACGACCCGGCTGCGGGAACCCGCGAACACGGGCTGACGCGGTCCGGGAAGGCTCGCGCGGAGGGCGGACCGAGGTGCCGGTGTTGCGGGCGGGTGATCTGTGACGTCAGTCCCATCCACCGCCGGCCCGGCCTTGTCCGCACGTCGTCGTGAGCCGGGCGCCGGTAGGGTGGCCCGGTTGTCATACGTAGCCGAGCCGCCCACCCGTCACCGCTGACGCGTCGCGCGTGGACCCGGACGCTCCCAATCGACACCCAGACCGGAGACCGTGACTACCACCGCCGCCAGCGCCTCCTCGCACACCCACCACCTCTCGCCCGCGTTCCCCGGACGAGCCCCCTGGGGTACCGCCAACAAGCTGCGTGCCTGGCAGCAGGGGGCGATGGAGAGGTACCTCCAGGAGCAGCCGCGCGACTTCCTCGCCGTAGCCACCCCCGGCGCCGGCAAGACGACGTTCGCCCTGACGCTCGCGTCCTGGCTGCTGCACCACCATGTCGTGCAGCAGGTGACCGTCGTCGCGCCGACCGAGCACCTGAAGAAGCAGTGGGCCGAGGCGGCCGCGCGGATAGGGATCAAGCTCGATCCCGAGTACAGCGCCGGACCCCTCAGCAAGGAGTACCACGGCGTCGCCGTCACGTACGCCGGTGTCGGTGTGCGGCCGATGCTCCACCGCAACCGCTCCGAGCAGCGCAAGACCCTCGTCATCCTCGACGAGATCCACCACGCCGGAGACAGCAAGTCGTGGGGCGAGGCCTGCCTGGAGGCGTTCGAGCCCGCCACCCGCCGGCTCGCGCTCACGGGTACGCCCTTCAGGTCCGACACCAACCCCATCCCCTTCGTCACGTACGAAGAGGGGAGGGACGGGATCCGGCGTTCGTCCGCCGACTACACGTACGGCTACGGGAACGCGCTGGCCGACCACGTCGTGCGGCCGGTCATCTTCCTCTCCTACAGCGGCAACATGCGCTGGCGCACCAAGGCGGGCGACGAGATCGCCGCCCGGCTCGGCGAGCCGATGACCAAGGACGCCATCAGCCAGGCCTGGCGCACAGCGCTCGACCCGCGCGGCGAGTGGATGCCGAGCGTGCTGCGCGCCGCCGACCAGCGCCTCACCGAGGTGCGCAAAGGCATCCCGGACGCCGGGGCGCTCGTCATCGCCTCGGACCAGGACTCCGCGCGCGCCTACGCCAAGCTGATCCGCGAGATCACCGGCACCAAGGCGACCCTCGTGCTCTCCGACGACACCGGGGCCTCGAAGCGGATCGACGACTTCGCGGCGAGCGAAGACCGGTGGATGGTCGCCGTCCGCATGGTGTCCGAGGGCGTCGACGTGCCCCGCCTGGCCGTCGGTGTGTACGCCACCACCATCTCGACGCCCCTCTTCTTCGCCCAGGCCGTCGGCCGTTTCGTACGGTCCCGCAGGCGCGGCGAGACGGCCTCCGTGTTCCTGCCGACCGTCCCCGACCTCCTCACCTTCGCCAACGAGATGGAGGTCGAGCGCGACCACGCCCTCGACAAGCCCAAGAAGGAGGGCGAGGAGGACCCGTACGCCGACTCCGAGAAGGAGATGGAGGAGGCGAACAAGGAGCAGGACGAGGACACCGGCGAGCAGGAGCAGTTCTCCTTCGAGGCGCTCGAGTCCGAGGCCGTCTTCGACCGGGTCCTGTACGACGGCGCCGAGTTCGGCATGCAGGCCCACCCGGGAAGCGCGGAGGAGCAGGACTACCTCGGCATCCCCGGGCTCCTCGAACCCGACCAGGTACAGCTCCTGCTCCAGAAGCGGCAGGCCCGGCAGATCGCGCACAGCCGCAAGAAGCCGGCCGAGGAGGCGGACCTCCTCGAACTTCCCGCCGAGCGCCGCCCCGTCGTCTCCCACAAGGAGATGCTGGAACTGCGCAAGCAGCTCAACACCATGGTCGGCGCGTACGTCCACCAGAGCGGCAAGCCGCACGGCGTGATCCACACCGAACTGCGCCGCGTCTGCGGCGGCCCCCCGAGCGCGGAGGCCACGGCCGGACAGCTCCGGCAGCGCATCGCCAAGGTCCAGGAGTGGGCCACCCGGATGCGGTGACGTCCACGGGGAACCGGGGAGTGTGCCCGGGGCGTCCAACCGTCGGGACGGTGAGCCGATCACCGCCGGCGACGGCGGTATCCGGAACCCGTACCGCGGGCCGCGGATGCCGTACCGAGGGGGCGTGTTGTGTTCGGACAGGCGTGTGCCGTGGCCCGTGCGCTGCGTATACGAGCGGTGTACGCCGAGTCGCGCGCGCCCCGCGTTCCGGGACAAACGGAATCACTTCGCACCGGCGGATGCCCGGATTCTGGACGGAGGCTTCCGCTGAGCGGACCGGCTCGCTACTGTCCGGCTACGCACACGCCCCGTGGCAGCGCCGCCGCGGAGCGCAGCCGTGAAGCGACTGCGGCCCGGGAACAGCCCGGGGCGCCGGCCGACCGGCGGCCTCTGAAGCGCGTCGCCGACGGGACTCGGTGCCGCATCCGCCGTACGAGGGCCGTCGACCTCACCACTAAGGAGTGGGCGTCGTGACCGCGGAGACCTCTCAGACGCTCGACCGGGGACTGCGGGTCCTCAAGCTGCTCGCCGACACCGATCACGGACTGACCGTCACCGAGCTCGCGAACAAGCTGGGCGTGAACCGGACCGTGGTGTACCGGTTGCTCGCCACCCTGGAGCAGCACGCTCTCGTACGCCGTGATCTGGGCGGCCGTGCCCGGGTCGGGCTCGGCGTGCTGCGTCTGGGCCGCCAGGTGCATCCGCTGGTCCGGGAGGCCGCGCTGCCCGCGCTGCGGTCGCTGGCCGAGGACATAGGCGCGACGGCTCATCTGACCCTGGTCGACGGGACGGAGGCGCTCGCCGTCGCGGTCGTCGAGCCGACGTGGACGGACTATCACGTCGCCTACCGCGCCGGTTTCCGGCACGCCCTGGACCGGGGGGCCGCGGGCCGCGCGATCCTCGCCGCCCGGAAGGCGCCGGTGGGGGAGCCCGGATACACGCTCACCCATGGAGAGCTGGAGGCCGGGGCGTGCGGGGCGGCGGCTCCGCTGGTCGGGGTGACGGGGGTCGAGGGCAGCGTGGGCGTGGTCATGCTGGCGGACGCCGTTCCGGAGCGGGTCGGCCCGCGCGTGGTCGACGCGGCCCGTGAGGTGGCGGACGCCCTGCGCTGACCGGGTGCGGAAGGTCGCGTCTGGTCCGGTCCGGAGCCCGACGTGCCTCGCCCCCCCCGTGCGGGCACGTCCTGCGCTGGCCGTGGGTCCGGAGGCTCGTCACTGGGTCCGGACCGGAGCCCGACGTGCCTCGAACCCCCGTGCGGGGCCGGGTTCGTGACCCCAGGTCCGGGGTCCTGTGCGGAGGCCGTGGGACCTGTCCGGAGGTTCCGCCCGGTGGTGACGTTAGATTGACCCCGTGCTCTCTCGCCTCACGCGCCCCCAAGCCGTCGCCGTCTGCGCCTTCCCCGTCGTGGCCCTGCTGGCCACGGCCGTGTTCGCGCCGCTGCCGTTCTCCCTGGCGCAGCCCGGCCTGACGGCGAACGTCCTCGGCGAGAACAAGGGCGAGCCGGTGATCACCATCAGCGGGGCGCCCACCCGGAACACCAGCGGTCAGCTGCGGATGACGACGATCGAGGCCACCGGCCCGGACGCGAGCGTCTCCCTCGGTGACGTGCTCAGTGCCTGGTTCGCCACGGACAAGGCCGTGATGCCCCGCGACTCGGTGTACCCGAGCGGTGGCAGCGTCAAGGAGATCGAGCGGCACAACGCGAACGAGATGAAGGAGTCCCAGGACAGCGCCACCGAGGCGGCCCTGGGGTACCTGCACGAGAAGGGCGACGTGAAGGTCACGCTCAAGCTCGCCGACGTCGGCGGACCGAGCGCCGGACTGCTCTTCTCGCTCGGGATCGTCGACAAGCTGGACGGCGACGGCAGCGGCGGTGACCTCACGGGCGGCCGCGTCGTCGCGGGGACGGGCACGATCGACCCCGACGGCAAGGTCGGTGCGGTCGGCGGTGTCAGCCTCAAGACGCAGGCGGCCCACCGTGACGGCGCGACCGTGTTCCTGGTTCCGAAGGCGGAGTGCTCGGACGCGAAGGCGGAACTGCCGAAGGGGCTCCGGCTGATCCCGGTGACCGACCTCGACGGAGCGGTGAACGCCCTGGTGGCCCTGGAGAGGAACAAGGGCTCGGTCCCGAGCTGCTGAGGCCCTCCGGCCGGGGTGCGGCCGGGTCGGCGGGGGAGGGGCGACGGCCGGGGTGCGGCCGGGTCAGCCGAGGGCGACGGCCGCCCGCGGCGCGGAGGCCAGCCGGAGGCCGACCTCCACCAGCGTCCAGCCGACGCGGGCGCGCAGCCGGGGGGTGTTCCTGGTCCCGGCCGTGAGCCGGTAGGCGTCCGCCTCCGCTCGCAGGTCGGCGGCGCGCACGTGCTGCAACTGGAGGCGGGTCTCGGGATGCATCGGGGTGACCTCTCTTCGTGATCGAGTCGGTGTGATCGTGCGAGGTGAGCCGGACGTGCGGGTGGTGCGGGGTGTCCGTGCCGAGCCGTCGTGCGGGTCGGGCGGGCGCGACGCGGTCCTCGACCGAGCGGATCAGCCGGAGGTCTGAGGGAAGACGTGCGTGTGGAAGCGCACCTGCTCCGCCTCGGGATCGTCCTCGGGTCGTTCGAGGGCGCAGTAGCTGTCGAGCAGGTCGTGCATCTTCTTGACGAGTTCCCTGGCCTGCGCCGGGGTCAGGCGCATCGTGAAGTCGCTCATGTCGGAGGCGGGGGTCCATCTGTCCCCCCACTCTTCGCGGGTGCCGAGCCAGGTCGACAGCTCACGCGCGTGGGTGGTGGCCACCTCGTGCAGGAACATGTCGGCCGCTCCGCGTACCACCGGGTCCGGGTCGCTGAGCAGGTCCTCGCCGAAGTCCAGGCCCTGGTGCACCGCCCGCCACCAGCGCTCGCGCCCCTTGCCCCGTTCGGGGGCGTCCTCGACGAAGCCGTGCGCGGCGAGCTGACGCAGGTGGTAGCTGGTCGCTCCGCTGGACTCCCCCAGCCGCTCGGCGAGCATCGACGCGGTGGCCGGGCCTTTCTGGCGCAGGCTGCTCAGCAGTTCCATCCGCAGGGGGTGGGCGATCCCGCGCAGTGAGCGGGCGTCGAGGCGGCGGTGCTGCGGGGGCTCCGGCGGCAGGGGCGGGGAGGGGGGAGCCGGGGGGCCTGGTGCCTCCGGCGGGACCGGGGGACCGCCGGCATCCGGAAGGTCCGGCGGTTCGGGGGAAAGCGGGGGCTGCTCCGTCATGCGTACAAAGATAGCGTTGCAAAGAATCCCTTGCAACCACTTCTTTGCAACCACTTCTTTGGAGCGGGCCCGCGGGATCAGTCCTGCTTGACGAAGCCCTCCTGCGTCATCCAGTCCAGTGCCACCTCGTGCGGGTCCTGGCCCTGGACGTCCACCTTCGCGTTCAGGTCCTGCGCCACCGTGTTGTTGAGCTTCTTCGTGACCGGCTCGATGACCTCGGCGATCTGCGGATACTTCTTCAGGGCCTTGGAGTTGATGACGGGCGCGGCGTTGTAGTTGGGGAAGAACTTCTTGTCGTCCTTCATCACCACCAGGTTCATCGACTTGATGCGCCCGTCGGTGGTGAACACCTCCCCGTACGTACAACTCCCCTTCTCCACCTGGGTGTAGATGATCCCGGTGTCCATCTGCGTGATGTTCTTCGCGGGGATGTCCATCCCGTACGCCTTCTCCATGCCCGGCAGTCCGTCGGCCCGGTTGGCGAACTCGCTCTCCACGCACAGGGTGACGGCGCTCGGGTCCGATTTCGACAGCGCGGCCACGTCGGACAGCGTCGTGGTGCCGTACTTCTTGAAGTTGGCCTGGTTCATGGCGAGCGCGTAGGTGTTGTTGAGGGCGGACGGCGGCAGCCAGGTGACCCCGTTCTCCGGGTCGGCGTCGTGCACGGCCTGCCACTGCTTCTGCGGGTCCGGGATCGGCTCGCTGTTGCCGAGATAGGTGATCCACGCGGTGCCCGTGTACTCGTACATGGCGTCCGCGTCACCGTTCTTGATGGCCTCGCGCGCGCCGATCGATCCCTGGATGCCGGTGCGGTCGATCACCTTCGCGCCCGCCGCCTGGAACGCGATGCCCATGATCGCGCCGAGGATCAGCTGCTCGGTGAACTCCTTCGACGCCACCGTGAGCGTGGCGCCCTTCAGCGGCTCGCCCCGCCCGATGGACCCGGGCTCGACGTTGTCGGTCATGGGGGAGCCGCTGGTCAGCCCGCACGCGGACGCCAGGACGAGGACGGCGGCCAGGGCCGCGTGGGCGCGCACCCCGCTCATGTCCCCACCTCCAGCCCGCGCGGCCTCAGCAGCAGTTCCGCCAGCGACGCCAGCCAGTCGACAAGGAGCGCGAGCGCCACCGTGAGGATGGCGCCGAGGACCAGGACCGGCATGCGCTGGGTGGTGATGCCCGTGGTGATCAGGACGCCGAGGCCGCCGCCTCCGCCGAACGTGGCGAGGGTCGCGGTGCCCACGTTCAGGACGAGCGCCGTCCGGACGCCGGCGAGGATCAGCGGTACGGCCAGCGGCAGTTCCACCCGGGTGAGCACGCCCAGCGGTGACATGCCGATGCCGCGCGCCGCCTCCAGCAGGGTCGGGTCGTTGGCCTTCAGCCCGGCGATCGTGTTGGACAGGACCGGCAGGATCGCGTAGATCGTGATGCCGATCAGGGCCGACTTCTCGCCGGTGCCGAGCCAGATCACGAGGAGGGCCAGCAGGCCGATCGCCGGGGTCGCCTGCCCCATGTTGGCGACCGTCATCGCGATCGGCGTCAGCTTCTTGAAGGCCTTGCGGGTCAGCAGGATCCCCAGCGGAATGGCGATGATCAGCACGAAGAACGTGGAGATCACCGTCAGCTGGATGTGCTGCCACAGCGCCTTGGACACCTGGCCGTTCGACAGGGCGTTCTTGGAGATCGCGTCGAGGTCGGCCTGCTGGAACCAGATCCAGGTGGCCAGCAGCAGGGCGATCAGCACGGCGGGCAGGAAGGTCAGCTTCTGCCAGCTGATCCGCCGCCTCGGGGGCGCGTGCGGCGGCGGGGCTTCCCGCTCGCCCTCGCCGTCACCGTCGCTGTCGTCGCGGAAGGGGACGCCCTTGACCTCGTGCTCGCCCTCGGGGCGCTGGTCCGTCGGCGGCGTGCTCACGCCTTCGCCTCCCCGCCGTCGACACCCTCCTGCTCGAACTGGGTCTGATGGGCGCGTGCCTCCTCCAGGTCGTGCTGGTGCTCCAGCGCCTCCAGCCGGTCGGCCTCCAGGAGTTCGTGCACGGAGTTCATCAGGGTCTCCATGTCGACCACCCCGGTGTACTCGCCGCGCCGCCCGGTCACCGGGACCCGGCCCGAGTTGTCCGTGAGCACCGCCTCCAGGGCGTCGCGCAGGGTGGCGTCCCTGGTCACCGTGTCGTGCACCAGCGTGCCCGCCCGCGCCAGCGAGCCCTTGGCCCGCATCAGATCGCCGCGCCGCAGCCACTTGTAGGGGCGGCCCCGCTTGTCGAGCAGCAGGATCTCGTTCGTCCCGCTGGAGCGGAGCTTGCCGAAGATCTCCTGGAGGGGATCGTCGACGGTGACCGTCGGATAGTCGGTGATCTCCACATCCCGTACGCGGCTGAGGTTGAGCCGCTTCAGCGCCGCGCCCGCGCCCACGAACCCCGACACGAAGTCGTCGGCCGGGTTGGTGAGGATCGCCTCCGGGGTGTCGAACTGCGCGATGTGCGAGTGCTCGCGCAGGACCGCGATCCGGTCGCCCAGCTTGATGGCCTCGTCGAAGTCGTGCGTCACGAAGACGATCGTCTTGTGCAACTCGTGCTGGAGCCGGATCAGCTCGTCCTGGAGATGGTCGCGGGTGATCGGGTCCACCGCTCCGAACGGCTCGTCCATGAGCAGGACGGGCGGGTCCGCGGCCAGCGCCCGCGCCACGCCCACGCGCTGCTGCTGACCGCCGGAGAGCTGGCGCGGATAGCGGCCCTGGAACTCGCCGGGGTCGAGCCCGACCAGGTCCAGCATCTCCTCGACCCGCGCCTTGATCCGCGCCTTCGGCCAGCCGGTCATCTTCGGCACGAGCGCGATGTTCTGGGCGACCGTCATGTGCGGGAACAGCCCGGAGGACTGGATCGCGTACCCGACCTTGCGGCGCAGCTTCACCGGGTCCATGTCGGTGACGTCCTCGCCGCCGATCCGGATGCGGCCGCCGCTCGGCTCGATCAGCCGGTTGATCATCTTCAGGGTGGTCGACTTGCCGCAGCCGGACGGGCCGACGAAGACGACGAGCTCACCCGCCTTGATCTCCATGTTGACGCTGTCGACGGCGGCGTCGCGGCTGCCGGGGTAGCGCTTGGTGAGGTTCTCCAGCTCGATGGTGGCGCCCGTGGTGGACGAGGTCCTCCCGCCCCCGCTGCCGCCGTCCGCGCGCGCGGCGCCCGGCGTACCGGCGCCGCCCTCGGCGTCCGCGGGGCCCTCTGCGGTCTCTGCGGCCTCAGGCACGGATCCCCCTCGGGATGGTCAGCCGGCCGAGCAGGACGTAGGCGGCGTCGAAGAGCAGCGCGAGGATGATGATCCCGACCGTGCCCGCGAGTACCTGGTTGAGCGCGTTCTTGCTGCCCAGCGAGCTGATGCCGCGGAAGATCTCGTTGCCGAGGCCGGGCCCGGAGGCGTAGGCCGCGATGGCCGCGATGCCCATCAGCATCTGGGTGGAGATCCGGATGCCGGTCAGGATCGGCGGCCAGGCCAGCGGCAGTTCGACCCGCATCAGGCGGGCCGTCCGCGACATCCCGATACCCGTGGCCGCGTCCACCAGCGAGGGATCGACACCGCGCAGACCGACGATCGAGTTGCGCACGATCGGCAGCAGCCCGTACAGCGTCAGGGCGATCACGGTCGGCGGGACGCCGAGCCCCACGATCGGGATCAGCAGACCGATCATGGCCAGCGAGGGAATGGTCAGAATCGCGGACGTCGTCGTGGTGGCGAGGTTTCCCGCCCAGTCGCTGCGGTAGGTGACGACGCCGATCAGCACACCGATGACGGTCGCCACGACCATGCACTGGAAGACCGCGCTGGCGTGTTGGTAGGTGTCCGTGAGGAGCTGCTCGTGGCGGCTGCTCAGGTACTGCCAGAAGTTCACGCCATCACCCCGCTCCTCGGTTCAGCGCTCGGTCGCCGCCTGTTCCACGAGCGGGATGATCCGCAGTGGGACCGGGTTCTCCATGACGATCGCCGTGGAGGCCCGGACGATGCCATCAAAACCGACAACCCGGTCGATCACACGTTGGAGATCGGCGTTCGAGCGGGCCACCAGCCGGCACAGCATGTCCCCGCTGCCGGTCGTCGTGTGCAGCTCCAGCACCTCGGGCACGGTCGTCAAGTGGGCGCGTACGTCCGCCCCTTGTCCCTGGCGGATCTGGAGCGTGGCGAACGCCGTGACCGGATAGCCGAGCGCCGCCGGATCGACCTCGGGACCGAAGCCCCGGATGACTCCGTTCGACTGAAGACGGTCCAGCCGGGCCTGCACCGTCCCCCGTGCGACCCCGAGCCGCCGCGACATCTCCAGGACCCCGATGCGCGGCTCCTTCGCCAGCAGCACCAGTAGCCGCCCGTCCAGATGATCGATCGCCATGCGGGCCTCCGAGATGGTCATCATGTACAGAAAGCCCGCTGGCCCGGGTCTTTCGCTGCACACATTGTTCAACCGACAGGCGAACTATTGCGCACCTTGCGGAACGGAGGGAGCCTGCGGCCATGACGCAGACCACACACCACACTCCCGACACCGCCCGGCAGGCCGATCCCTTCCCGGTCAAGGGAATGGACGCGGTCGTCTTCGCCGTCGGCAACGCCAAGCAGGCCGCGCACTACTACTCCACGGCCTTCGGCATGCGGCTCGTCGCGTACTCCGGACCGGAGAACGGCAGCCGCGAGACGGCGTCGTACGTCCTCGAGAACGGCTCGGCGCGCTTCGTGTTCACCTCGGTGATCAAGCCCGCCACCACCTGGGGCCACTTCCTGGCCGAACACGTGGCGGAGCACGGCGACGGCGTCGTCGACCTCGCCATCGAGGTCCCGGACGCGCGCGCCGCGTACGCCTACGCCGTCGAGCACGGCGCCACCTCGATCGCCGAGCCGCACGAGATGAAGGACGAGAACGGCACGGTCGTCCTCGCCGCCATCGCCACCTACGGCAAGACCCGCCACACGCTCGTCGAGCGGACCGGCTACGACGGCCCCTACCTGCCCGGCTTCGTCGCCGCCGCGCCCATCGTCGAGCCCCCCGCGCGGCGCACCTTCCAGGCCATCGACCACTGCGTCGGCAACGTCGAGCTCGGCCGGATGAACGACTGGGTCGGCTTCTACAACAAGGTCATGGGCTTCACGAACATGAAGGAGTTCGTGGGCGACGACATCGCGACCGAGTACAGCGCGCTGATGTCGAAGGTCGTCGCCGACGGCACGCTCAAGGTCAAGTTCCCGATCAACGAGCCCGCCATCGCCAAGAAGAAGTCCCAGATCGACGAGTACCTGGAGTTCTACGGCGGCGCGGGTGTCCAGCACATCGCGCTGAACACGAACGACATCGTCGCGACCGTACGCACCATGCGCGCGGCCGGCGTCCAGTTCCTCGACACCCCCGACTCGTACTACGACACCCTCGGCGAGTGGGCCGGCGACACCCGCGTCCCCGTCGACACCCTGCGCGAGCTGAAGATCCTCGTCGACCGCGACGAGGACGGCTATCTGCTCCAGATCTTCACCAAGCCGGTCCAGGACCGTCCGACCGTCTTCTTCGAGATGATCGAGCGCCACGGATCGATGGGCTTCGGCAAGGGCAACTTCAAGGCCCTGTTCGAGGCGATCGAGCGCGAGCAGGAGAAGCGCGGCAACCTCTGAGGCAGCGATCGGGCCTTCCCCGAAGGCCTGTCGGTCTCCACGTGTCCGGGGGACGCCGAACCGGCGTCCCCCGGACACGTTCTTCGCACGCGTGCCGTCGCACGAGTGCTTTCGTGCCGGTGCTTTCGTACGGGTGCCTTCCCGACGGTGTCCTCGTGATGGTGTTCAGCGCGCAGAGGTCTGCCCCGGGGCGGCGGGCGGCGCCGGCGGGGCCGCCGTGTCCTCGTCCCCGGACTCCTCCGGCGGGCCCCCGGCGGGCGGCTCGCCCAGCGCGGTCAGCGCCTCCCGGGCCGCGGGCACCAGCAGCGGCGAGAAGTACGGATTGATCCGCAACGCCTCGGCGAGATGCCGGCGGGCCGCACCGGACAGCCCCAGATCACGCTCGATCTGCCCCCGGTGGTACGCGTACAGCGCACTGCGCACACCGCCCCCGTGCTCCTTGTCCGTGGCCCGCACGGCGAAGCCGAGCGCCTCCTGGTCGTCCCCGGCGCGGTGCAGCGCCCAGCCCAGCGCGTCCGCCACCTCGATGCCCGGCCGCCGCTGCCACGCGGCGCGCAGCTCCCGCACGGCGGCCCGCGGGTCGCCGTGATCCGCCTCGAAGAGCCCGAGGACCGGCGCGTCGTCCACACCCGCGGCACCGTCCCGCCGCACCAGGTCCCGCACCAGGTCGTACTGAGCGCGCGCCTCCGCGCCGAGCCCGAGCTGGTCGTACAGCTCACCCAGCTCCAGCGCGTAACGCGGCACGGGCCGCCCGGCGAGCGCCGCCCGGTACGCGCGCAGCGCCTCCGGCGCGCGCCCCAGCGCCGCCAGCGCGCGCCCCTGCCCGGCCAGCGCGTCGTACGCGTCGGCGTCGGTGTTCACCGCGGCCCGGTAGTGGTCCAGGGACTCCTGACGGTCGCCGCGTTCCCACGCCAGGTCCCCGGCCTGCGTGAGGAAGGCGGCCTGCTCGGACGGGGTGGCCGCGCCCGCCGCCGCGTCCGAGATCGCCGCCGCCGCGTCCTCGCGCCGCCCGCGGTCCCGGTACACGCGCGACGCGACGGCCTGCGCCGCCGGCCCGGAACGCAGGGCCAGCAGCCTGGCGAGGGCCCTGTCCACGGCCTTGTAGTCGCCGAGCCCGGTGTACGCGTCGACGAGCGCCGGATACGTCGTCCACCGCTTCGGCGCCAGCTCCGCAGCGGCCTCGCCCCACTGCTTCGCGGCCCGGAAGTCGCCCCGCGCGCCGGCGAGGGAGGCGAGCCCCTCCAGCGCCGCCACGTTGTCCTTGGGCCGCAGCCGCAGCGAGGTGCGCAGCGCCTTCTCGGCCTTCGGGTAGGACGCGCCCGCCGCCGTCCGCCGCGCCCGCTCCGTGTACGCGGCACCCAGCACCGCCCACGACACGTCGTCGCGCGGACGGGCCCGCACCCGGGACTCGCGGTCGTGGATGAGCGCGGCGAGATCGGGCAGCGCCGCGGGCGCCCCGGCTCCCACCGCGCCCACCGCCCGCGCCACCGGACCCGGGGCGGGCCGCGGTGCCCCGCCCTCGTCCGTCGAGGGCAGCAGTACCAGCACACCGCCGAGCACGGCACAGCCGGCGGCCGCGGCGATCAGCGGGCGCCGGGCGAACGGGGAGCGGCGCGGGCCGGAGGGCCCCTCGGACCGCTCGCCGGAGGGCTCCTCGGACCGCGGACCGGCGGGCACCGGCTGTCGCTCTTCGATCTCCATGCCGCTCACTGTGCGTCAATACGAAGACCGCACCCCGGCACGCCAAGCCTCGCGCGAATGGGGTTCACACCGATGGCCCCGGGTGCGACCCTGTGATCATGAGCCGTATCGAAGCCCCGCGCGATGAGGACACGGCAGCGGCCGGAAGCCTCCTCGACCGTCTGCTGAGCGCTCTGCCGGCCGAGGCCGTCCTGACCGACCCGGACGTCACGGCCTCCTACGCCAACGACATGGCGAGCTTCTGCGAGGCGGGCACCCCCGCCGTGGTCGTCCTGCCGCGCACGGTCGAGCAGGTCCAGCACGTCATGCGCGTCGCGACCGAACTGCGCGTCCCCGTCGTCCCGCAGGGCGCCCGCACCGGCCTGTCCGGAGCGGCCAACGCCACCGACGGCTGTGTGGTGCTGTCCCTCGTCAAGATGGACCGCATCCTGGAGATCAGCCCCGTCGACCGCATCGCCGTCGTCGAGCCCGGTGTCGTCAACGCCACGCTCTCCCGCGCCGTGGGCGAACACGGCCTGTACTACCCGCCGGACCCCTCCAGCTGGGAGATGTGCACCATCGGCGGCAACATCGGCACGGCCTCCGGCGGCCTGTGCTGTGTGAAGTACGGGGTGACGGCCGAGTACGTCCTCGGCCTGGACGTCGTCCTCGCCGACGGGCGGCTGATGTCCACCGGGCGCCGAACCGCCAAGGGCGTCGCCGGCTACGACCTCACCCGCCTCTTCGTGGGCTCCGAGGGATCGCTCGGCATCGTCGTACGGGCCGTGCTCGCGCTGAAGCCGCAGCCGCCCCAACAGCTCGTCCTCGCGGCCGAGTTCGGGTCGGCGCGGGCCGCCTGCGACGCCGTCTGCAAGATCATGGAGGGCGGGCATGTCCCCTCCCTGCTCGAACTGATGGACCGGACGACCGTCAAGGCCGTCAACGACCTCGCGCACATGGGCCTCCCGGAGACCACCGAGGCGCTGCTGCTCGCCGCCTTCGACACGCACGACCCGGCGGCCGACCTCGCCCTGGTGGGCGCCCTCTGCGAGGCCGCCGGTGCCACCCAGGTGGTCCCCGCCGAGGACGCGGCCGAGTCCGAACTCCTCCTCCAGGCGCGGAGGTTGTCGCTCACCGCGCTCGAAGCGGTCAAGGGCACCACGATGATCGACGACGTGTGCGTACCGCGCTCCCGGCTCGGCGACATGCTCGACGGCATCGAACGCGTCGCCGAGAAGTACGCCCTGACCATCGGCGTCTGCGCGCACGCGGGCGACGGCAACACGCACCCCACCGTCTGCTTCGACGCGACCGATCCCGACGAGTCCCGGCGCGCCCGCGAGTCCTTCGACGAGATCATGGCCCTCGGCCTCGAACTCGGCGGCACGATCACCGGTGAGCACGGCGTGGGTGTGCTGAAGAAGGAGTGGCTGGCCCGCGAGATCGGCCCGGTGGGTGTGGAGATGCAGCGGGCGATCAAGGCGGCGTTCGACCCGCTGGGCCTCCTGAACCCGGGCAAACTGTTCTGAGGTCCGGGACCGCTCCGCCGCCGGCCGCTCGGACCGCTCACCGTCCGCCGGCCCCTCGGACCGCTCACCGTCCGTCGGTCGGACACCTCACCGTCCGCCGGCCCGTCAGGGCCGTTCACCGTCCGCCGACTCGTCCGAGGGCCACGGGTCGCGCAGCCACAGATCGTCGGGGGACGGCGCTCCCGTCGGGTCGAGCGGGGCCGACAGCCTCGGGGACGGCGCGAGCAGCTCGGCCAGACCGGCGTCGATGCCGAGCTGACCGGCCTCGGTGCCCGGGGGGACCGCCCTGAGGGTGCGCTCCAGCCAGGCGGTGATCTGCGCGGCGGGCGCCTCAAGGAGCGCGTCGCCGTCCGGCGAGCTCAGCGCCATCAGGACGACGCCGCGGCCGCCGACCTTCGTCGGCCACACCCGTACGTCGCCGTGACCGCACGGCCGGAACACCCCCTCGACGAGCAGTTCACGGGCGAAGGTCCAGTTGACGGGATGGTCGGAGCCGACGTGGAAGGTGATGCGGACGGCGTACGGGTCGTCGGCGCGGTACCTCAGACGCGCCGGGACCGGGATGCTGTGTTCGGGCGACAGGACGAGATGAAGCTCCAGCTCGCGTTCCACCACGGTGTGCATGTCGATGTGCTTCCTTTCGTCGTACGGGCTCCTGCGGACGGGCCCGTACGAGTGGAGAGCGCCTCGCGCCGCGACCATTACGCGGGTTCGGAGAATTCTTTCGGGTCCGCTTCGGTCCCCCTTCGGGCACACCGGGAACAGCCTCGGGCCTCCGGCCGCGCGAGGGAACGGATCCTTGCCCGAAAGGAGTGGGTACAGCGGGACCGGCCGTGACGCGTGCGCCGGTCTGGTAGATGTGGACCTCCCACACGACCCCCGAGCAGATACGGGACGACGGACATGAGCGCCCCAACCCCGGCCCCCGGTGACGACAAGCCCCGCGAAGGGTATTACCCGGACCCCTCCATCCCCGGATACGTCCGGTACTGGAACGGCGCCGCCTGGGTGCCGGGCACGAGCCGCCCGGCGCCGTCCGGCGGCGAGGCGCTCGCCCCGCCGGCCGCCGCCCGTCCCGCGCATGTGCCCGCTCCGGCGACCTCCCCCGAGTACACGACCCCCCGGGGGCGGACGGACGTCCCCGCCGCGGAGGAGACGGGTCCGCACTTCTTCGACGAGGACCCGCAGCCCCACCACCCAGCCCCGGCCGAGCCCCACCACCCGGCCCCGGCCGAGTCCCGGCACCCGGTCCCCGCCGAGGCCCAGCACCCCGCCCCGGCCGAGTCGCAGCACGGCAACCGCCCCGAACCCGCCGCCTCGTGGGGCGCCGACCGCTCCCGGCAGTCCGGGTTCGGCGGCGACCAGGATCGCCGGGTGTCCTGGGGCGCGCCCAAGGGGGCGGACCCGCGCGCCGCGGGACCCGCCGACCCGGTGAGCCGCCCCGACGGTGCCTCGGCGCGCGCGGACGGCACGACGACGATCCCGCCCGCCCCCGACTCCGGCTCCGCTTCCCGGCCTTCCGCGGCCGCGGGTCCCGTGGTCTTCCGCCGCCCCACCGGTCCGGTGCCGTCGGCGGGGCCGGACGGCGCGGCGGGCGCGAGCGCCACGAGCCGTACGGATGAGGCGAGTTCGGGCGGAGCCGAGAGCCGGATCGGGCCCGGGACAGGGGCCGCCCCGGGCACGGCGCCGTCCGGCGCCGGACACCTCACCGCCACTCCGGGCACAGCGGACCCCGTGCCCGCCGAGGGTGACGCGGCGTTCCGTGCGCCCTCCCCGCGTACGGAGCGCCAGGGCGGGGGCACGGGTTCGGCGGACGCGCCGGGTGTGTCCCCCGCGTCCGGCCCGTCGGCCGCGTCCGCCGCGACCGGCCGCCCGACGGCCGCACCCGGCCCGACGGCCGCATCCGCCGCCTCCGCCCCGCCCGCGGCGTCCACCGCGCCGGCCGGAGGCGGCTTCGGAGCCGGGACGGCCGCGCACAGCCCCGCCGTCCCGGGCGCCGCGCAGAGCGCCGCCCCGGGCGCCGCCGCGCAGCCGTCGGCCGGGCAGGCCGCTCCCGCTCCCGCCGGGCAGGCCGCTCCCGCTCCCGCCGGGCAGGCCGCTCCCGCTCCCGCCGGGCAGGCCGCTCCCGCTCCCGCCGGGCAGGCCGCTCCCGCCTCCGCCGTCCCCCAACAGCCCGGTGAATCCGCCCCCGTGGCCTCCGGGACCGGCGGCGGTCAGCCCTCCTGGGCCCAGCAGGTGCACCAGCTCGCGGGTGAACCGGCCGAGGGCGGACAGCGCGTCGCGCCGTGGAAGCCCCCGGTCGACGATCCGTTCCAGGCGGCCGCGCGCCGTCAGGCGGCGGCCCGCCCGGCCGGGTTCGGCAGAAGGCTGGTCGCCCGGCTGCTGGACACCGTCGTCATCGCGGGTGTCACCGCGGCGGCCGCCGTGCCGCTGGGCACCAGGGCCGTCGACCACGTCGACGAGAAGATCGACGCGGCCAAGCTGTCGGGCGAGAAGGTCACCGTCTGGCTCCTCGACGGCACGACCGCCTCCTGCCTCGGTGCCGTCCTCGCCGTCCTGCTCGTCTTCGGCGTCCTCTACGAAGTCCTGCCCACCGCCCGGTGGGGCCGCACCCTGGGCAAGAAGCTGTGCGGCATCGAGGTGCGCGACATCGAGGGCCACGAACCGCCGGGCTTCGGACGGGCCCTGGTCCGCTGGCTCGTCCTCAGCGTGCCGTGTCTGCTGGTCGTGGGACTCGCAGGGGTCGTGTGGGGCCTGTTCGACAAACCCTGGAGCCAGTGCTGGCACGACAAGGCGGCGCACACCTTCGTGGCCGGCCCGGCCCGGTAACCCCGTCCCCCGGACGGCCCTTCGCCGGATGCGGAGCCGGGGGGTTCGCGGTCGACTCGGGCCATGAGCAGCGAACCGCCGCCCCCGGCCCCCGGCGGGCCACCGGACGACGACCCGTTCAAGAAGCAGCCCCCGCCCGGTGAGGGCACGGGCTCCCCGTACGACCCGCCGCCCCGTCCCGGCGACGGGACCCCGCCCTACGGCAGCGAGCCGCCGCCGTTCGGCGGCGGCCCCTACGGCGAAGGCGGCGGCCCCTACCAGGGCAGCGGTGGACCGCCCCCGGGAGGCGGAGACCCCTACGGCGGTGGCGGCCCCTACGGCGGCGACCCGCTCGCCGGCATGCCGCCGCTCGCGGACAGCGGGAAGCGGGTGCTGGCCAGGATCCTGGACATGATCCTGGTGGGCATCGTGGCGTGGCTGCTGTCCTGGGCGTTCGGGGTCACCGAGTACAACATGGACTCGAACAAGATCGAGTACGGCAAGTCGCTCGGGCAGTCCCTGGTGGTCGCGGTGCTCTTCGTGACCTACGACACCGTGATGATCAGCAAGACGGGCCAGACCGTCGGCAAGAAGTTGTTCAACCACCGGGTCGCCAACCTCGACAACGGCTCGACGCCCTCCGTGCAGACGTCCCTGGTCCGTGCCCTGGTGCTGTGGATTCCGTTCGCGTTCTGCTGCGCCTGCATCTGGACGGCGATCGCGGGCGGCTGGAGCTTCTTCGACAAGCCCTACAAACAGGGCCTGCACGACAAGGCGGCCAAGACGGTCGTGGTCGACACCGGCTGACGGCGGCCGGACGACATCGCGTCACGGGACGGCGGCCGGACGACGGGCCGGGCGGCGCGTGCGCACACCGGAACGGCGGGCCCGAGCTTCACGGGCCCGCCGTTCCGGTACGAGGCCGGAGCGTCCGGGATGCCGGCGGCAGGCCGGGAAACAGGGCGCGTGTACGCGGCTTCAGGGCCCCGCGGGTTCGCGCACCGGCTCGGGCGCCGAGGACGCGGACACCGACACGGACACGGACGCGGTCTCGCGCCGGGCCGGAACCCGCTCGGGCACGACGGCCGCCGGGGCGGACGGCGAGGGCTTCGGCATCGGGACGGTCATGGCCACCAGCAGTCCGAGAGCGAGCGCCGAGAGGGTGATCAGCACGATCCCCAGACTCGAACTCGTCTGTGACAGCAGCAGCATGGCGAGTGTGGAGAAGATCACGGTGCAGGAACCGTAGGCGAGCTGTGCGGCGGTCGGACGAGGCATGGCAATCGTGTCCTCGGATGGGGGTTCTCCCCCCGGGGCCTCTCGCGATGGGGGAGGGTGCGGATAGATGTCGGGGGTGAGACAACGGTGTCGACGTGGCTGTCCGCCGGCTTCCGACGCTTCGCCAATCGACTCTATTCGCCTGCATGCCCGAGTGGAACGTCCGGTAAGCGTGACCTTACCCACGGTGCCGGTGCACAGGGGGCGCACGGAGTCACCGGGCCTGACAAGTAGGCCTGAAGGCGCGCCCGTTGGGGGGTTTCGGGGCCGTCCGGATACCGAACGAGGGCTCCGCATAACGCACTTGCCAGGTTCAAGTCAAGATCTGTTTTTTCTTTCGTAACTCCGGTCAAATGTCGTCACTTGAATCGCGCAGACGCTCGCGGACCTCCATGACCCGGAACCCCCTCCGCGTGAACGTGCGCGGGGGAGGACATCAAGTGACCAACAGACCATGGACGTTCAGAGCGGCCGCGGTGGGCGTTGCCCTCGCGGCGGCCACCGCCACGTTCTCGACGTACGCCGTGGCGCAGGCCGACTCGGCCGCCGCTTCACCGGTCGTGGACCGCCACGACCCGCAGCCGGTCAAGAACACGGTCGATCACGACCTCGACGGCCCGCTGAGCAAGACGCAGAACGCCCAGCGCCAGGAGGCGCTGAACCAGGTGATATCCGGCGACGCCAAGGTGCAGAAGCGCAACGGCTCGCAGGTCGTCCAGCTGAAGTCCAAGAAGGGCGACAGCAAGTACGTCGAGCTCGGCCGCGAGAAGACCGACAAGATCTTCACGATTCTTGTCGAGTTCGGCGACCAGACGGACCCCAAGTTCGGCGGCACCGCCGGTCCCGCGCACAACACGATCGCCGCGCCGGACCGCAAGAAGGACAACAGCACGGCCTGGCAGGCGGATTACAACCAGAAGCACTTCCAGAACCTCTACTTCGGCACCGGCAAGAACGTCGAGTCGATGAAGAAGTTCTACGAGACGCAGTCCTCGGGCCGCTACTCGGTCGACGGCGAGGTCGCCGACTGGGTCAAGGTGCCGTACAACGAGGCCCGTTACGGCAACAACGCCTGCGGGAGCACGAACTGCCCGAGCGTGTGGAACGTCGTCAAGGACGGCGTCACCGCGTGGGTCGCCCAGCAGAAGGCGGCCGGCCGGACCGACGCGGCCATCAAGGCGGACCTGACCCAGTTCGACCAGTGGGACCGCTACGACTTCGACGGCGACGGCAACTTCAACGAGCCCGACGGCTACATCGACCACTTCCAGATCGTGCACGCCGGTGAGGACGAGTCCGCGGGCGGCGGTGTTCAGGGCGAGGACGCCATCTGGGCCCACCGCTGGTACGCGTTCGGCACCGACGCGGGCGCCACGGGTCCGGGCGACAACAAGCTCGGCGGCGCCCAGATCGGCGACACCGGCATCTGGGTCGGCGACTACACCATCCAGCCGGAGAACGGCGGACTCGGCGTCTTCGCGCACGAGTACGGCCACGACCTCGGTCTGCCGGACCACTACGACACGGCCGGAGGCGACAACTCCACCGGTTTCTGGACCCTGATGTCCTCGGGTTCCTGGCTCGGCACCGGCAAGCAGTCCATCGGTGACCTCCCCGGCGACTTCAACGCCTGGGACAAGCTCCAGCTCGGCTGGCTGAACTACGACTCCGCCAAGGCCGGCAAGCAGTCCACGCACAAGCTGGGCGTCGCCGAGTACAACACGTTCGACAAGCAGGCGCTCGTCGTCTCCCTGCCGGACAAGGCGGTCACGACCACGGTCGTCAACCCGGCGCAGGGCTCGTCCCAGTGGTGGAGCGGCAGCGGTGACAACCTGAAGAACACGCTGACCCGGTCGGTGGACCTCACGGGCAAGTCGTCGGCGAAGCTGACCCTCGACGGCTGGTACGACATCGAGGCGAACTACGACTACCTCTACACCGAGGTCTCGACCGACGGCGGTGCCAACTGGACCGCTCTCGACGGCACGGTGGACGGTGCCGCCATCCCGCGTGACGGCAGCGACAAGCCCGCCCTCACCGGCACCATCGACGCGTACGCGAAGCTGGTGTACCCGCTCGACGCCTACGCGGGCAAGAAGATCGACGTCCGCTTCCGCTACCAGAGCGACGGCGGCGTGGCGTTGAAGGGCTTCGCGGCCGACGAGATCAGCGTCACCGCGGACGGCACCGCGCTCTTCTCGGACAACGCCGAGTCGGCCGACGCCGCTTGGACCGCCGCCGGCTTCTCCCGCATCGGCGCCTCGTTCACCAAGGACTACGCGCAGTACTACCTCGCGGAGAACCGTCAGTACGTCTCGTACGACAAGACCCTCAAGGTCGGCCCGTACAACTTCGGCTTCTCGACGACCCGTCCGGACTGGGTGGAGCACTACCCGTACCAGACCGGCCTGTTGATCTGGAAGTGGGACACCTCGCAGGCGGACAACAACACCAGCCAGCACCCGGGTGTCGGCCTCGCCCTTCCGGTCGACTCGCACCCCAAGGCTCTGTGGTGGGACAACGGCACGCTGATGCGCAACCGCATCCAGGCCTACGACTCGCCGTTCAGCCTGTACCGCACGGGTGGTCTCACGCTGCACAGCGCGGACGTCGCCACGAAGATTCCGTCGTCGAAGGGGGTGTCGGTCTTCAACGACCACACCAGCGACTACTACGACAACCGGAACCCGACCGGCGGTGTCAAGATCACTGACACCAACACCAAGATCGAGATCGTCAAGCAGGCCAAGGATGGCTCGACGATCTCCCTCAAGGTTGGCCCCGCGGTGAAGTAATCACCATTTCCGCAGGTCAAAAGCGTATCGGCGGCAACCCCTGGCGGGTTGCCGCCGATCGTGTTTAGGTGCCTCCTGTGCCTGGCTTATTGACACCGACATCTGAACCGACTCGCACGGGGGTGTGACCGCATGGCCGCAGGAGGTTTCTGCAGACTGCCCAACGGCAGCGTCGTCGTGGCGCTGAACCTGCCCAGCCCGGCGGGTCCGGCGGGCGGTTGCGTGCGCTTCCTGGTCGTCGCCCCGAACCGGGCCCGCGCCCTGACACGGCTGCGCAACCTGGGCCTGCGCGCCGTCTACCTGCGGGGCAACGCGTCCCCGCCCAGCCCCGACGAGATCACCGCGGTGCTGCACCATCCCGACGGGCTCATATGGCGCACGGCCCCCGAGACCGGCTGCACCGAGCTCAGCCAGGAGCTGTGGCACCCGGTCAGGACGCTGCTCAGACGCCCGGCACCACAGCCGTGACCGCGCGGCGGCCGACCGGGACGGACCGGGCACGACCCGGGGTCGCCCGGTACCACTGGGCGTGACGCCTCGCGCGTCACCGTGCCTGCCGTGACCGCCCGTGCTCGCTGTGGCGGGGCGGCGGACATCACGGGTTCGCCGGACCTCGCGGATTCGGCGGGTGTCGCGGCCCCACGGGTGCGGCGGGTGTCGCGGGTGGGGCGGCTCGGTCAGACCACGGGCTTGCCCGTGAGCTCGACTCCTGCGGCCCGCAGCTCCTCCAGCGCCCGCTGCGTCGTCTCCTCCGCCACCCCGGCCGTCAGGTCCAGCAGGACGGTCGTGCGGAAGCCCTGCCGCGCCGCGTCCAGGGCGGTCGCCTTCACGCAGTGGTCGGTCGCGATGCCGACCACGTCCACCTCGCCGATCCCGCGGGCGCGCAGCCAGTCGCCCAGGGGCAGCCCGTTCTCGTCGGCGCCCTCGAAGCCGCTGTACGCCGCCGCGTAGGCGCCCTTGTCGAACACCGCGTCGATCGCGCCGGAGGCGACGGCCGGGGCGAAGTTCGGGTGGAAGCCCACCCCCTCGGTGCCGGCCACGCAGTGCGCGGGCCAGGAGTGCACGTAGTCGGGGTTGTCGGCGAAGTGGCCGCCCGGCGCGATGTGCAGGTCCCGGGTGGCGACCACGTGCCGGTAGCCGGCGGGGGCCTGCCCGATCAGCTCCGTGACCGCGGCGGCCACATCGGCGCCCCCGGCCACGGCGAGGCTGCCTCCCTCGCAGAAGTCGTTCTGCACGTCTACGACGATCAAGGCGCGGCGCATGGGCTGTGTCCTTCGGCTATGGGGGGCGGCAGACAAGGGTGCGGGCCCGGCCGTTGAACTTCCGAGCCTAGAGAATTCCGGGGTCGTGCGGGAGGGGGTATTCGGCTTCGGGTGCCCGCGCGGGCACGCTGCCGTTGCATTCCCGCTCACCGAGGGTTCATGCGCGGTGCCACCCCGGCAACGCCCGCACCACCCGTCCCGGGCGTCTCAGAGGTATTCGGTGGGGATCACCGGCTCGCCGCGCGACAGCTGGGTCGCCGACAGCGGCAGCCGGGCGCGGGCCGTCGCGTGCCGGTCGCGTACGACGTCGAGCGGTTCGCGGGCCAGGACCTGTCCGCCCTTGACCAGCTGGACCAGGAGCTGCCGGTCGGCCAGCTCGGCGGGCACCGGTCCGACGCCGATCACCTCGGCCTCCGCGACCCCCTGCCCGTCCAGCCGCCGCGCGGCCCACTTGCGGCCGCCGATGGAGGTCTTGCCGCCCGTGGACTTCTTGGCCACCGGCTCCAGCGGCGCCTTCGGGTCGGCCGACTCGGCGCGGGCGACCAGTTTGTAGACCATCGAGCACGTCGGGTGGCCCGATCCCGTCACGAGCTGGGTGCCGACGCCGTACGCGTCCACGGGGGCCGCCGCGAGCGAGGCGATGGCGTACTCGTCGAGGTCGGAGGTCACGACGATCTTCGTCTCGGTCGCACCCAGCTCGTCGAGCTGCCGGCGTACCCGGTGGGCGACGAGCAGCAGGTCGCCGGAGTCGATGCGCACCGCGCCGAGTCCGGGCCCGGCGACCTCGACGGCCGTGCGGACCGCTTCGGCGACGTCGTAGGTGTCCACGAGCAGCGTGGTGCCGCGGCCCAGCGAGTCCACCTGGGCCCGGAAGGCGTCCCGCTCGTGGTCGTGCAGGAGCGTGAAGGCGTGCGCGGAGGTGCCCACGGTCGGGATGCCGTAGCGGAAACCGGCGGCGAGGTCCGAGGTGCTGGTGAACCCGCCGAGGTACGCGGCTCGCGAGGCGGCCACCGCGGCCAGCTCGTGGGTGCGCCGGGCGCCCATCTCGATCAGCGGCCGGCTGCCCGCGGCGGAGGACATGCGGGAGGCGGCCGCCGCGATGGCGGAGTCGTGGTTGAGGATCGAGAGGATCACCGTCTCCAGGAGCACGCACTCGGCGAAGCTGCCCTCGACCCGCAGGAGGGGCGAGCCCGGGAAGTACACCTCGCCCTCGGGGTAGCCCCAGATGTCTCCCTCGAAGCGGTAGGAGGCGAGCCACTCCAGCGTCGGCTCGTCCACGATCGAGTGCTCGCGCAGGAAGCCGATGACGTCCGGGTCGAACCGGAAGTTCTCGACGGCGTCGAGGACACGTCCGGTGCCCGCCACCACCCCGTAGCGCCGCCCTTCGGGCAGCCGCCGGGTGAAGACCTCGAAGACCGAGCGGCGCTCGGCGGTTCCGGCCGCGAGCGCGGCCTGCAGCATCGTCAGTTCGTACTGGTCGGTGAAGAGTGCCGTAGAGGGAACATCCACCGGCAGCCCAAGGTCCGCTGTGTTCATGGCAGGGATCGTACCCCCATTTCGTCAGTTTGACGATTTCTATCGGACCGGCGATTCCCGGAGCGCCCGAGCACGTGTTCCGGGGCCCGTTTATGCGGGTGACCCCCTCTGGTGGGAGCATGGGCGGTGTGACGGCTCCCGCACCTCTAGAGATCGAGAAGACCGAGTCGGCGGAGGAGGTCTACGCCGTACCCGAGCCGGACGTCCCCTGGGTCACGATCGTCCACAACGACCCGGTCAACCTCATGAGCTACGTGACGTATGTCTTCCAGACGTACTTCGGCTACTCCAAGGACAAGGCCACCAAGCTGATGATGGATGTCCATCACAAGGGCCGGGCCGTCGTCTCCAGCGGCACGCGCGAGGAGATGGAGCGCGACGTACAGGCCATGCACGGCTACGGTCTGTGGGCCACCCTTCAGCAGGACCGGAAGTAGCCGGCCCCCTGTCAACCGACCGCCCGCAGGACCGGAAGTAGCGAACTCACTCCATGCCCGGACACTTCGAACCGCTCCCCGGCGGCGGCGCGGCCGTCGCGCTCGACGAGGTCGAGATCTCCATCATCCGCTCCCTCGCCGTCCAGCTCCTGGAGCTCATCGGTCCGGGCCCCGCGGAGAGCGCCTCCGCCGACCCGCTCGCCGAGCTGTTCGCCGAGGGCCCCAGCGAGCCGCCGAGCGACCCGGTGCTCAAGCGCCTGTTCCCCGACGCCTACAGCGGCCCGGGCGTCCGGGCCGACACGCCCGAGCAGGCCGAGGAGCAGCACGCCCACTCCGCCGAGTTCCGCCGTTTCACCGAGAACGACCTGCGCGCCGGCAAGCGCGAGAACGCCCTCGCGGTGGTCCGCTCGCTGGACGCGCTGACGCCCGGAGGCGACGGCGGAGCGGTCCTGGAGCTGACCACGGCACAGTCCGAGCAGTGGCTGCGCGCCCTGAACGACCTGCGTCTGGCCATCGGTTCGCGGCTCGACGTCGTCGACGAGGAGGACACCGACCTCCTCTACCGCCTCCCCGACGAGGACCCGCGCAAGCCGATGGTGATGGCCTACCTGTGGCTCGGCGGCCTCCAGGAGACCCTCGTCACCACCCTTATGCCCTGATCCGCCGGGATACGCACCCCCGTGCGACCCGTCGCGTGACCCCCCGCGCGTTCGCTCAGCGGACGCTCAAATCCGGATAACGATCACGTCACCGTAACCGCGTCCTTTGGGGCGCGGTTCGACGTTTTGTCCGGTTCTTCCTGTGGTCTGCGCAACATGAGCCGCAACCGATCAACGCCGCCGCCGTGATAGATCTTCACGACCGCCCGGCAGGACACCACCCATGTCCGCCGGGTGCGCCACCGAGCCGGCGGACCGCCGGCCAGGCACAAGCTCCACCTGTCCGGGGGGATCGGAAGCCGATTCGAGGCCAAGGCACTGGCTCGGGCCGGTATGGAGAAAGGCGCACCACATGACCTCATCGCAGGTCGGCAAGCAGCACGACGGCAGTGAGGCCGTGGGCGGCGACGCCCCCGAAGAGGGGTACGAGCGCGGGCTCGGCAGCCGTCAGGTCCAGATGATCGCGATCGGCGGCGCCATCGGCGTCGGCCTCTTCCTGAACGCCGGGGCGAACATCGCCAAGGCGGGACCCAGTCTCATCCTCATGTACGCCCTCGCGGGCGTGATCATCTTCTTCATCATGCGGGCGCTCGGCGAGCTCCTGCTCTACCGCCCTGTCTCGGGCTCCTTCGCGGACTACTCCCGTGAGTTCCTCGGCCCGTTCTTCGGCTACTTCACGGCCTGGACCTACTGGCTGATGTGGGTGGTCACCGGCATGGCGGAACTCACCGCCGCCGCGATCTACGTCCACTACTGGTTCCCGTCGATCCACCAATGGGTGTCGGCGCTGGTCTTCCTGGTCGTCCTGTTCGTGGCCAACCTGATCTCGGTGAAGCTCTTCGGAGAGATCGAGTTCTGGGCCTCGATGGTCAAGGTCACCGCCCTCATCGGCATGATCGTGATCGGCCTGGGCGTGCTCACCTTCGGCTTCAGCGCCGCCGGTGACACCGCGTCCGTCGGCAACCTCTGGCAGTTCGACGGCTTCTTCCCCAACGGCATCGGCTCGTCCCTGATGACCCTCCAGGGCGTCATGTTCGCCTACCTCGCCGTCGAGCTCGTCGGCGTCACGGCGGGGGAGTCCGAGAACCCCGAGAAGACGCTCCCCAAGGCCATCAACACCCTCCCGTGGCGCATCGCCCTCTTCTACGTCGGCGCCCTCACGGTCATCCTCTGCGTCGTGAAGTGGACCGAGTTCATGCCCGGGGTGAGCCCCTTCGTGAAGGCGTTCGCCGTGATCGGCATCCCGGCCGGCGCCGGCATCGTCAACTTCGTGGTCCTCACCGCCGCCCTGTCCTCCTGCAACTCGGGCATGTACTCCACCGGCCGCATGCTGCGCAACCTCGCCGACAACGGGGAGGCCCCCAAGGGCTTCAGCAAGCTGTCCGCGACCAAGACCCCGGCGCTCGGCATCACGATCTCGGTCCTCTTCATGGGCATCGGCGTGATCCTGAACTACGTCGTCCCCGAGAAGGCCTTCGCCTACGTCACCTCGGTGGCCACCGGAGCGGGCATCTGGACCTGGCTGATGATCCTGGTCAGCCACATCCGCTACCGGCGCGCGGTCGACGCGGGCCGGCTCCCGGCCTCGTCCTTCCCCGCCCCCGGCGGCGCGAAGTGCAGCTACGTCGCGGTCGCGTTCCTGCTCTTCGTCACCGGCCTGATCGCCTACGACCCGGACTCCCGCGTCTGCCTGTACGTGATGGCCGTCTGGGCCGTCGCACTGGCCGTCGGCTGGGCGATCCTCAAGGCGCGCAACCCCCAGGTCACCGAACGCCGCGAGCCGGAGCTCGAGAAGATCGGCTGACCACGTCACGGATGTCCGGCCCCCGGGCCACCGCTCAGGACGTCCGGCATTCGGGCCGTCCCGTACCACGCCTCGGTACGGGACGGCCCTTCTGTCTATCCTGACCAGCATGCTGACCATCACCGAGGCCCTGTTCGACCAGATCGTCGCCCACGCACGCCAGGACCACCCCGACGAGGCGTGCGGCGTCGTCGCGGGGCCCGCGGGCACCGGCCGGCCCGAGCGCTTCATCCCGATGCTCAACGCGGCCCGCTCGCCCACGTTCTACGAGTTCGACTCCGGCGACCTGCTCAAGCTCTACCGCGAGATGGACGACCGCGACGAGGAGCCCGTCGTCATCTACCACTCGCACACCGCGACCGAGGCCTACCCCTCCCGCACCGACCTCGCCTACGCGAACGAGCCCGGCGCGCACTACGTCCTGGTCTCCACGGCGGACACCGACGACGCCGGTCCCTTCCAGTTCCGCTCGTACCGGATCGTGGAGGGCGAGGTCACGGAGGAGGAGGTCAAGGTCGTAGAGAGCTACTGATCTCACCCACCGACCCAAAAGCGTCCGGAATGCGAGATCACAGTCCGGGGCCCGTACCGGGAATCGATACGATGAGCCCATGGTTCTGAACGACGTGAGCGACAAGACGCCGGGCATGATGCTCGTCGCGCGGCTGCACGTCGACCTGTGCAGGCTGCAGAGCGCCATCTGTACGCGCTGACCCGCCGCCGCGTACGGCCGGAGAGCCGCGGCTCCGCAACCGGCGCACCCCCTGCCCTGCCCGCGCTGCCGCGCGTCGTCCGACCTGACTTTCCTTCCGACAGGAGCCCGCAACCATGGCCATCGAGGTCCGCATCCCCACCATCCTCCGCACCTACACGAACGGCGAGAAGGCCGTCGAGGGCGGCGGGGCGACCCTTGCCGAGCTGTTCACCGACCTCGACACCCGTCACGCGGGCATCCGGGCCCGGATCGTGGACAACGGCGAGCTGCGCCGCTTCGTCAACGTCTACCTCAACGACGAGGACGTCCGCTTCCTCGACGGCATCAACACCAAGCTCACCGACGGCGACAGCGTCACGATCCTGCCGGCCGTCGCCGGCGGCATGGCCTGATCGGACCCTGGTCACCCATGCGCTACGACTCCCCGCTCGCCGCGGTGGGCAACACCCCTCTGGTGCGCCTGCCGCGGCTGTCGCCGTCCGCGGACGTCCGTATCTGGGCGAAGCTGGAGGACCGCAACCCGACCGGCTCCGTCAAGGACCGGCCGGCCCTCCACATGATCGAGCAGGCGGAGAAGGACGGCCGTCTGACACCGGGCTGCACGATCCTGGAACCGACCAGCGGCAACACCGGCATCTCCCTGGCGATGGCGGCCAAGCTCAAGGGCTACCGCATGGTCTGCGTGATGCCCGAGAACACCTCGCAGGAACGCCGTGACCTGCTCGGCATGTGGGGCGCCGAGATCATCCCCAGCCCGGCCGCCGGCGGTTCCAACACCGCCGTCCGCCTCGCCAAGGAACTCTCCGCGCAGCACCCGGACTGGGTGATGCTCTACCAGTACGGCAACCCGGACAACGCCGGTGCCCACTACGCCACGACGGGCCCCGAGATCCTCGCCGACCTCCCCTCCATCACCCACTTCGTGGCGGGACTCGGCACCACCGGCACCCTCATGGGCGTCGGCCGCTTCCTGCGTGAGCACAAGCCGGACGTCAAGATCGTCGCCGCGGAGCCGCGCTACGACGACCTGGTCTACGGCCTCAGGAACCTGGACGAGGGCTTCGTACCGGAGCTGTACGACGCCTCCGTCCTCACCACCCGCTTCTCCGTCGGCTCGGCGGACGCGGTCACCCGCACCCGGGAACTCCTCCAGCAGGAGGGCATCTTCGCGGGCGTCTCCACCGGAGCCGCGCTGCACGCCGCGATCGGCGTCGGCAACAAGGCCGTCAAGGCCGGAGAGCCTGCCGACATCGCCTTCGTGGTCGCCGACGGCGGCTGGAAGTACCTGTCGACGGGCGTCTACACGGCGGCGACGACGGAAGAGGCCATCGAGACACTCCAGGGCCAGCTCTGGGCGTAGACCGGACACGGCACCGGCCGCGACGAAGGGCGCGGGGACCGATCGACGGTCCCCGCGCCCTTCCGCGTTCTCGCGTGCTCCACCCGGGCCGGAGAGCGGCTCAGCGGGCCAGGTAACGGACCTGGTCCCACAGGACCGGATCCACCACACCGACCCGGCGCCGGAAGTCGCCCACCGGCACCTCGCGCAACTCGTCCGTCTCCAGGAAGCTCGGCCGCCCCTGCGTGTCGCCCACGGCCCCCGGGGGCAACGGGATCACCCCGGGCCGCTCGTCGTGGTACTTGCTGGTGATCTTCGCGACGGTCACCCGCTTCCCGCGCACCACCAGCACCAGACACGGCCGGTCCTTGGCCCCCGGCCCGTCCTCGTAGGGGACGTTCGCCCACCAGATCTCCGCCGCCCGCGGCGCCCGCCCCTCACGCCGCGTTCCGCTCCGGCGCGGTCCCCGGTCCCGGCCCGGCGGGCGCGTCCGTCCGGCCGGCCAGCGCCCGCGGCGCCCCCAGCCGTCCACCAGTGTCGCGACCAGCGCGAGCAGCACCACCGCCGCCAACGCGAGCCACCAGGACGTGTCCACAGCAAAGAAGGTACCGGCGCGCGGGTGACCGCGCCCGCCCTGGGACGAGCCCGGTGTCCGACGTGTCGTCCGAACTGATCCAAACACCGTGCCTCAGGTCCATCCGAACCGGTGACAGCACAGGTGAGTTCGCCCACAACAGCCCCAGGCGGAGGAGCGACCCGTCCTTTTGCGCCTTACGCTCGACGGACCGCACGACCCCCGTCCTCCCCGTTTCCAGCTGTTACCCGCCAGCGGAGGTTTCTGCTTTATGAAGCTCACCGTCGTCGGCTGCTCGGGGTCGTTCCCGTCCGCGGAATCGGCCTGTTCGAGCTACCTCGTAGAGGCCGACGACTTCCGGCTGCTTCTCGACATGGGCAACGGTGCCCTGGGCGAGCTGCAGCGCCACTGCGGTCTCTACGACCTCGACGCGATCTTCCTGAGCCATCTGCACGCCGACCACTGCATCGACATGTGCGCCTACTTCGTCGCGCGCTACTACCGGCACGACGGCGGCCGCTGCGACCCGCTCCCGGTCTACGGCCCCGAAGGTACCGAGCACCGGCTCACCACGGCCTACGCCGACACCCCGAGCGCCTCGTCCATGAGCGAGGTCTTCGACTTCCACACGGTCAAGCCGTCCACGTTCGAGGTCGGCCCCTTCACCGTGCACACCGAACGGGTGGCCCACCCGGTGGAGGCGTACGGCATCCGGGTGGAGCACGGTGGACGGTCGTTGACGTACTCCGGTGACACGGGGGTGACCGGAGCCCTGGACGAACTCGCTCGCGACACGGACCTGTTCCTGTGCGAGGCCGCGTTCACGCACGGCAAGGAGAACATCCCCGGGCTCCACCTCAACGGCCTGGAGGCCGGTGAGACCGCCGCCCGCGCGGGTGCCCGCCGCCTCGTCCTCACCCACATCCCCCCGTGGACGGACGCCGACACCAACCTGACGGACGCCCGCTCGGCGTACCGGGGCCCGGTGGAACTGGCGGCCCCGGGAGCGACGTACGAGATCTGACGCCCGCGGCGCGGCGCGCAGAGTTCCCTGACACGCAGAATTCCCCGGACCGGCGGACGGTCCGGGGAATTCTGCTGTGCCGGGGGCAGCGGCCGCTGCTACTTGGCCTCGGCCTTCTGCAGTTCCGCGAGCTCCTCGTCGGACTCGCGACCGGGGGTCGGGAGGTTCCACTTGGTGATCGCGAAGCGGAAGACGACGTAGTAGACGGCGGCGAAGCACAGGCCCACCAGGACCAGGCCCCACGGGTTGGACGCGATGCCCAGGTTGAGGCCGAAGTCGACCACGCCGGCCGAGAAGCCGAAGCCGTCCTTCATCCCGAGCGCCCAGGTGAGCGCCAGCGAGACACCGGTGAGGACCGCGTGGATCGCGTACAGGGCCGGGGCGATGAACATGAACGTGAACTCGATGGGCTCGGTGACACCCGTGACGAAGGAGGTCAGGGCGAGCGAGAACATCATGCCGCCGACGACCTTGCGGCGCTCGGGGCGGGCGCAGTGCACGATCGCGAGGCAGGCCGCGGGAAGGGCGAACATCATGATCGGGAAGAAGCCGGTCATGAACTGTCCGGCGCTCGGGTCGCCCGCGAGGAAGCGGGAGATGTCGCCGCTCTTGCCGTGGTAGTCGCCCGCCTGGAACCAGGGGTAGGAGTTCAGCAGGTGGTGCATGCCGATCGGGATGAGCGCGCGGTTGGCGACGCCGAAGATGCCCGCTCCGACGGCACCCGAACCGACCAGCCACTCACCGAAGTTGTGCAGACCCGTGCCGAGGACCGGCCAGATGTAGCCGAACACGATGCCGATCAGCAGACCCGCGAAGGCGGAGAGGATCGGGACGAGACGGCGACCGCCGAAGAAGCCTGCCCAGTCGGGCAGCTTGGTGCGGTAGAAGCGCTGGTATATCAGGGCCACGACGATGCCCATCACGACACCGCCGAGGACCTTCGCGTCCACCGCGGCGTCGACCATGACCACCTTGCCGTCGACGGCCGTGGCCACCTTCGGCAGGTTCTTGTCGGTGAACGTGGCCAGCACGTTCTTGAAGACCAGGTAACCGACCACGGCCGCGAGCGCGGTCGAGCCGTCCGACTTCTTCGCGAAGCCGATCGCGATGCCCACCGCGAACAGCAGGGCCATGTTGTCGAGGATCGCGTTGCCGCCCGCCGCCATGAAGCCGGCGATCTTGGTGAGGAACATCGGGAACGACGGGCGCCCCAGCATGTCGGGGTTGCCGAGGCGCACCAGCAGCGCGGCTGCGGGCAGCACGGCGACCGGCAGCATCAGGCTGCGGCCGATGCGCTGCAGGACCGCCATCGCGCCGGCGCCCTTCTTCTTCTCGGCGGCGGGTGCCGCGCTGGCCGTGGTCATCAACTTCCTCCAGTTGGCAAGGCGCCGCCCAGGGGACAGGAGAGGACGGCGGCGTCTTCGACGGCACGCGGTGACTCGTCTGCCTCGCGTGGTCTACACCACTCAGTGGTGTAGACCTGTTTCTAGCACGGTGAAGGCCGGATAAGGAACCCACGAATTTTGTGGTCTGGGCCATAACGGGAACAACTGATTCCGGTCATGACGAAGGCCCCCGGACCAGGTGGTCCGGGGGCCCACGCCCCGCACGGGCTCGCGGCCCGGCGCGGAAGCTACGCCTTCGTCGTGTCCTCGACGTCCTCCTCAGGCTCCCGCCCCGGAGTCTTCAGATCGAACTTCGTGATCGCGAACCGGAAGATCACGTAGTACACCGCGGCGAAACACAGCCCGATCGGCATGATCAACCACGGCTTCGTCGCCAGGTTCCAGTTGATGATGTAGTCGATCAGACCGGCCGAGAAACTGAACCCGTCGTGCACACCGAGCCCCCACGTCACCGCCATCGACACACCCGTGAGCACCGCGTGCACCGCGAACAGCAGCGGCGCGATGAACAGGAACGAGTACTCGATCGGCTCGGTGATACCCGTGACGAACGACGTCAGCGCCACCGACAGCATCAGACCGCCGATCTCCTTGCGCCGATGCGGCTTCGCGGTGTGCGTCATCGCGAGCGCCGCCGCCGGCAGCGCGAACATCATGATCGGGAAGAAGCCCGAGAGGAACTGCCCCGCGTTCGGGTCGCCCGCCAGGAACATGTTGATGTCCCCGTGCACGACCTGGCCGTCGGGCTTGGTGAAACTGCCGAACTGGAACCAGATGGGCACGTTCAGGAACTGGTGCAGACCGATCACCAGCAGAGCCCGGTTCGCCAGACCGAACACACCCGCACCCCACGCCCCCAGTCCCACCAGCCAGTCGCTGAAGTTCTCCAGCCCGTCACCGATCGGCGGCCACACCCACAGACACAGCGAGGCGAACCCCATGGCCACGAACGCCATGATGATCGGCACCAGCCGGCGCCCGTTGAAGAAGCCCAACCAGTCCACCAGCTTCGTCCGGTGATAGCGCTGCCAGAAGAACGCCGACATCAGCCCGATGGCGATACCGCCGAACACCCCGGGGTTCTGGTACGTGAACTCGACGACCGAGTTGTCCTCCAGCTGACAGCCCAGCTTGATCTGGATGCTCCCGCCCGGGCAGGTCTCCGGGAACGCGCGCAGCACGTTGTAGTAGACGAGGAAACCCACGACGGCCGCCAGGGCCGTCGAGCCGTCCGCCTTCTTCGCCATACCGATGGCCACGCCGACACAGAACAGCATCGGCAGCCCGAGATTGCCGTCCAGCAGCGCGCCGCCCGCCGCGCCGATCACCTTCGACAGGTTGTCCCAGCCGAGCCCGTCCGCACCGAACACATCAGGCTGACCGAGCCGGTTCAAAATGCCCGCGGCCGGCAGCACCGCGATCGGCAACTGCAGGCTGCGGCCCATCTTCTGCAGTCCCTGGAACGCCTTGTGCCAGCGGGCACGCGCTGGAGACACATCACTTACGGCACTCATGGGCGTCCTCCGGGCGGGCCGGTTTGGCGACTGCCCGCCGACTGGTGTAGACCAGTCGGCGGGCAGTCGCTCTGTCGTGATCGCCATCCTTCGGCACCCACGACATGACCGCTCGCGAAGATGGGCCAACTGTGGGTTACTGCGAAAAAGCGGTTCTGATCAGGGAGTAGGACATGGCCACCAAGGCTGAGAAGATCGTCGCCGGGCTCGGCGGCATCGACAACATCGAAGAGGTCGAAGGCTGCATCACCCGCCTGCGCACCGAGGTCCATGACGCCTCACTCGTCGACGAGGCCGCCCTGAAGGCCGCAGGCGCCCACGGCGTCGTCAAGATGGGCACCGCCATCCAGGTCGTCATCGGAACCGACGCCGACCCCATCGCCGGCGAGATCGAAGACATGATGTGACCGGCAGGACCCACTGAAGCCACCCCGGCCCCTCGCGAGCCGCACACCGCTTCAGGAGCCGCACCGGCTCACCCATGAGGGGCTGATTCCGCCACCGGCGGGCAGCCCCTCACGCCTGTGCGGATAGGCTCGACGCCATGTCTCGAATCGACGGCCGCACCCCCGAACAGCTGCGCCCCATCACCATCCAGCGTGGCTGGAGCAAGCATGCCGAGGGCTCCGTCCTCGTATCCTTCGGCGACACCAAGGTCTTCTGCACGGCCTCCGTCACCGAAGGCGTCCCGCGCTGGCGCAAGGGCAGCGGCGAGGGCTGGGTCACCGCCGAATACTCCATGCTGCCCCGCGCCACCAACACCCGCGGCGACCGCGAATCCGTCCGCGGCAAGATCGGCGGCCGCACCCACGAGATCAGCCGCCTCATCGGCCGCTCACTGCGCGCCGTCATCGACTACAAGGCGCTCGGCGAGAACACCATCGTCCTCGACTGCGACGTCCTCCAGGCCGACGGCGGCACCCGCACCGCGGCCATCACCGGCGCGTACGTCGCCCTCGCCGACGCCGTCACCTGGGCCCAGGGCAAGAAGCTCGTCAAGCCCGGCCGCAAGCCGCTCACCGGCACGGTCTCCGCGGTCTCCGTCGGCATCGTCGGCGGCGTCCCCCTCCTCGACCTCTGCTACGAGGAGGACGTCAGGGCCGACACCGACATGAACGTCGTGTGCACCGGCGACGGCCGTTTCGTCGAGGTCCAGGGCACCGCCGAGGCCGAGCCCTTCGACCGCAAGGAGCTCAACGCCCTGCTGGACCTCGCCGTCGCCGGCTGCGACGAACTCGCCGCCATCCAGCGCGCGGTACTCGAAGAGACCTCACAGGCAACCGAGGGCTGACCCTCAGCGTTCTTATGGGTACGGGCGTACGGTCCAGCCGTGCGCCCGCCGGCCCCTTCGGGCGGATCGGGCCGACCGCACAAGCGGACCGGTGCGATGCGGTCGGTGCGGCCGCACCACACCACGTCCACGGGGAGGGACCGTTCCATGGCCGCGCGCCACCGCAATCGCCGCCGTACCGCCGCATTCACCGTCGTCGCCGCACTTGTCGTCCTGCCGGCAGTCGTCGGCTGCGACGCCGTCAGCAAGGCGCTCGACTGCGTGCAGACCGCCGACTCGATAGCCGACAGCGTCACCGACCTCCAGCAGGCCGTCGAGAACGCGGCGAACGACCCGACGCAGACCGACGCGTCCCTCAACGCCATCGAGAACAACCTCGACAAGATCGGCGACAAGACCGACAACGCCGACGTCAACAAGGCGGTCGACGAGCTGAACAAGGCGGTCGGCAACGTCCGTACGGCCGTCAAGAACGGCGACACCACCCCCGACATCAGCCCCGTCACGGCCGCGGCGGGCGAACTGACGAAGGTCTGCACGCCGTAGGGCCCCACCGGGACCCGGCTCGGGGCGGCCTGAGCCCGGCTCAGGGCCGGACTCGGAGATACTGGCGACCATGACCCGCCTGATCCTCGCCACCCGCAACGCCGGAAAGCTCACCGAGTTGAAGGCGATCCTCGCCGACGCAGGGCTCACCCATGACCTCGTCGGCGCGGACGCCTACCCCGACATCCCCGACGTCAAGGAAACCGGCGTCACCTTCGCCGAGAACGCCCTGCTGAAGGCCCACGCCCTCGCCCAGGCCACCGGGCTGCCCGCCGTCGCCGACGACTCGGGCCTGTGCGTCGACGTCCTGAACGGCGCCCCCGGCATCTTCTCCGCCCGCTGGGCCGGCCGCCACGGCGACGACCAGGCCAACCTGGACCTGCTCCTCGCCCAGCTCTCCGACATCGACGCCCCCCACCGGGGCGCCCACTTCGCCTGCGCGGCGGCCCTGGCCCTGCCGGACGGCACGGAACGCGTCGTGGAGGGCCAACTGCTCGGCACCCTCCGCCACACCCCCGCCGGCACGAACGGCTTCGGCTACGACCCGATCCTCCAGCCCGAGGGCGATTCCCGTACCTGCGCCGAACTGTCACCCGACGAGAAGAACGCGATCAGCCACAGGGGCAAGGCATTCCGCGCACTGGTACCGGTGGTGCGGGAGCTGTTGGGCTGAGCCCGGCCTGCCGAGCGCCGCACACACACGAAGGCCCAGCTCTCACAGTCCGAGCCGGGCCTTCGCCGTGGTGCGCCCGGTCGGATTCGAACCGACAACAGCTGGTTCCTAGGACCAGTCTCTCTGCCAATTGGAGTACAGGCGCGTGTACCGCGCCTACTTTACTGGGCGGTGCGGGTCGTGTGTTCGTCGACTCCGGGAGTAGCTCCTCGTCTGGCTGTGACAGGACGGGCAGAGGTATCGCAAGTTTTCGCGACGGTTGTCGAGCCGGTCACCGTTGACGTGGTCGATCTCCAGCACCAGACGCTTGCCCCGCCAGGAGTCCCCGGTTCCGCACTCCGTGCACATGTGCGGCACGCCGAGGTCGTCGAGGGCCCGTCTGAGGTGAGCGGTCTTGGTTCGCTGCAATCCAGGCGGCTCTAGGCGCAGAATATCTGCGGCGGATTTCCGCTGCGGCGAAGATTGACCTCGCCGGTGCCCCTGGCCGGTGAAGTGGTCGATCGAGATGCCGTACCTTTCCGCGCTGCGCTTCACCCGTTCTCGACTTGCGCCGTTGTCCGTCAGGCCAAGCAGTTTCAGCAAGCCTGCGATGCTGCTGGACTGCGCGGCGGCGGGCATGAGTCTTTCCGCCGGGACCAAGCCGGGGCCGTATCTGCGGCCACTGGTGAAGTGTGAGGTGTCGATTCCGAACTGGTCGAGCTTCTTGCGGACATGGCCGTACGGGCTGTTGTCGGGTGAGTATCCGAGATACTCGAAAATCTCCCTCAGGCTGCGCGAGTGACGGGCCGCCTCTTGAAGCAACTCCCGTGTGTAGAAGCGTTTCTCACGGGAGGGCAGGGGCTCGCCGATGAAGTGCGAGGTATCGATTCCATAGTGGTCGAGCCTGCTGCTCACATAGCGCAGAGTGTGGCTGCCGAGGGGAGCGCCGAGGCGTCGCAACAGGTCCACCAGACTTGTGGAGACGGCTGCCGTCCTGGCCAGCCTGTCCCGTGGATACTTCGAGCCAGTCACGTGTGCCTCCTCTGGCGGCCGCGATAAGTGTCCGTTGCGGCGTGGCAGTTGGGGCAGAGGAGGCGTAGGTTCTCCGGCCGGTTGTCCCACCAGCGCCCGCTGATGTGGTCGACCTCGAGGGTGAGTGGCCTGCCGTTCCATTCGGGGCCAGTGCCACACTCGGCGCAGCGCTCTTCCAGTCCGGATCGCAGCAACTCGCGCCGGAGCCTCCTTCCTGGAACTCTGCCGTTCTCCGGAAGCCGAACGGTGAGGAGGCCGCTGAGCGAGCCCTTTGATGCGCCACGGCGGGTCTGAGTGAAGTGCGACGTGTCGATCCCGAGCGCGGTGATCCTGCGGGCCACATGTGTTTGATTGCCGCCGACCTGGCTGATTCCGAGGTGGCGTACGACGTCTTTGATGCTGGTCGACACGCTCACTGCCGCCTTCAGGCGTTCCTCCGTGTGGCGCACTTGGCTCGTCATGAAATGCGAGATGTCTATGCCGGCCTCGCTCATCTTTTGCCGCAGGTACCGACGGCTGCCCGGTGTCGGATTTCCTCCGCACCACCGGACCGCGTCGTCAATGTGCCGTGTCTCGCGAGCTGCTTCCTCAAGCAACTCACGGGTGTACCTGACGCTCATGCCCGCTCCGTTCTCGACCGCACGTTCGCGACCTCGTACGGACTAACGAACCGTTAATCGGACGGTTACGCCCAGTGCGTGTCCGGTCGGGTTCGGCGCGCTCAGTGGCCCGACGTCGCCTTCAGGCCCACCACCGATGCCAGGAGCAGGCAGACGAAGAAGACGCGGGCGGCTGTCGCCGGTTCGCCCAGGAGGGTCATGCCGAGGATCGCGGCGCCGGCCGCGCCGATGCCGACCCAGACGCCGTACGCGGTGCCGATCGGGAGCGACTTGGCCGCCTGTGACAGCAGGAGCATGCTCGCGACGATGCCCGCGGCCGTCAGAACGCTGGGGACCGGGCGGGTGAAACCGTCGGTGTACTTCATTCCGATCGACCAGCCGACTTCGAGCAGTCCGGCGACGATCAGCAGGACCCAGGCCATGGGAGGCACCTCCGGGAGACGACGGCATCACAGGCTGCGTCGTCTTTGCTGAGCCCGGTACGGCGCGTCTCGTCGGGGTCCCTCCACCGTAGCAAGGAATGGCGAAAGGGGCCGGTGACCATGGTCACCGGCCCCTTCGGAATGCGTACGCCCTACAAATACAGGCCGGTCGAGTCCTCGGACCCCTCGAAGCGGTCCGCGGCCACGGCGTGCAGATCCCGCTCGCGCATCAGCACGTAGGCGATCCCCCGCACCTCGACCTCGGCACGGTCCTCGGGGTCGTACAGGACCCGGTCGCCCGGCTCCACCGTACGGACGTTCTGCCCGACCGCGACGACGTCGGCCCACGCGAGCCGGCGGCCGACGGCCGCCGTCGCGGGGATCAGGATGCCGCCGCCGGAGCGCCGCTCGCCCTCGGCGGCGTCCTGCCGTACCAGCACGCGGTCGTGCAGCATCCGGATGGGCAGCTTGTCGTCATGGGTGCTGTGCGTTTCACGGTTGGCGCTCACGCCCTGAACCTACCTGTCCCGGCCCGTTTCGTACGCGGACGGGTCAGCCCTTGCGCCGCCGCGTGCCCACGACGAGCAGCCCGACGAGTCCCACCGCGACCAGAGCCACCGGGACGATGCGCTCCAGCCGGGGCGCGCCCTCCTCCGTGACGAACTGGCCCTTCACATCGCCGACGACGCGGTTGACGCCGACATAGGCGCGCCCCAGGGTGTGGTCGATGTTGGAGGCGACCTTGGCCTTGGCGTCTCCGACGATCGTCTTGGGGTGCACCCGTACGCCGATCTCGTCGAGCGTGTCGGCGAGTGTTGTGCGGCGGTGCTTGATGTCCGCCTCGATCTGCGCCGGAGTCCTGGTATCCGGCGTTCTCGACGTATCCGACACCGCGCTGCCTCCGTGGTCGTGTAGTGAGTCCCTGATTCGGACAGTCTGTCAGTTCGTACCGGACCGCACCCCTCGGCACCCCCCATTACGCTCGTTCCGTATCCATTCCATCCCCCCGGCCACGTGAGGTTCCGATGAGCGAGCGACTCCAGCCCGGCGACACCGCCCCCGCCTTCACCCTGCCCGACGCCGACGGCAACGAGGTCTCCCTCGCCGATCACAAGGGCCGCAAGGTCATCGTCTACTTCTACCCGGCCGCCCTCACCCCGGGCTGCACTAAGCAGGCCTGCGACTTCACGGACAACCTGGATCTGCTGGCGGGTGCCGGTTACGACGTGATCGGTGTGTCCCCGGACAAGCCCGAGAAGCTCGCCAAGTTCCGCGAGAAGGAGTCCTTGAAGGTCACGCTGGTCGGCGACCCCGACAAGACGGTCCTGGAGGCGTACGGGGCCTTCGGCGAGAAGAAGCTGTACGGCAAGACGGTCGTCGGCGTCATCCGCTCCACGGTGGTCGTGGACGAGGAGGGCAAGGTCGAGCGGGCGCTCTACAACGTGAAGGCGACCGGACACGTGGCGAAGATCATCAAGGACCTGGGGATCTGACCGCTTCACCCGCGACCGACCGTCGGACCGATCGCGGAACCGACGGCCGGGCGGCCGGCGCGCTCAGTGGTTCTCCCTTCTGGGGGTGAGCCCGCTGAGCGGTCCCTCGCCCGCTGTCGTGCCCGTGCCGCCGCCGGACGTGGTGCCCCCGCCGCCCGTGGTGCCGGCCGTGGTGCCCCCGGTCGGGGTGGTTCCGGTGGCGCCTCCGTCCGTGGGGGTGCCACCGGTGGTGCCGGCCGAGGTCCCGCCGGAGGTGTCCGTGCCGCCGTCGGTGCGGCCCTGGGTGCGGCCGTCGGTCCGGCCCGGGGTCTGGCCCTGGCTCGGGGTCCGGCCGTTCGGCGACGCCGGTGTGCTGCCGTTGGCCCCGCCCGCGCTCTCGCCCCCGTCGGCGGTGCCGTCGCCGTCCGGTTCGACGGTGGCGTCCGGGTCGTCGGTCTCGTCGCCGGGGTCGTACATCTCCTCGGCGCCCGGCTGGAGCCGGAGGTCGAAGTCCGACACCTCCGTTCCCTCCAGCGCGTCCCCGGTGAACTGGGCCCAGATCTGCGCGGGGTAGCCGCCGCCGTTGATGCGGGACTGCCCGAGGGCGCCGTACAGGGACTTGTGGGCGCCGGTGCCGGGGTCCTGGCCCATCACGGCGACGACGGTGGCGAGGTCGGGGGTGTAGCCCGCGAACCACGCGGCGGTGTCCTCCTCCGCCGTGCCGGTCTTGCCCGCGGCGGGCCGGCCCGCGTTCTGCGCGGCCTGGCCGGTGCCGCCGTCGACGACGCTCTGGAGCATGGCGGTCGTCGTGTCGGCGGCCTCGCGGCTCACGGCCTGCCGGACGTCGTCCCGGGCCGGCAGTTCCACGTCCTCCGAGCCGTCCTTGGTGATCTTCCGCACGAGCGTGTACGTGCCGTGCCGGCCGTGGTTGGCGAGCGTGGCGTACGCCTCCGCCATGTCGAGGACACTGGCCGTGGCCGGGCCGAGCGCGATGGAGGGGGAGGCGGTCAGGTCGGGGGTGCCGGCGGGCAGGCCGAGGGCCACGGCGGTCTTCTCCACGGCGGCGGGGCCCACGTCGACGGCCATCTGCGCGTACACCGAGTTGACCGACCTGTCGGTGGCGGTGCGCACGGAGATGTCCCCGTACGACCCGCCGTCCTCGTTCTCCGGTGCGTAGGCGCCGCCGTTCCAGCCCCGCACGGGGCGCTGGTCGGTGCCGTCGTAGACGGTGTTCGGGGTGATGGTGCGGCCGTCCTGGGTCTGTGAGCCGTTCTGGACGGCCGAGGCGAAGACGAACGGCTTGAAGGTGGAGCCGACCTGGTAGTCGCGGCGGGTGGCGTTGTTGACGTACTGCTTGGTGTAGTCGATGCCGCCGTACATCGCGAGGACCCGGCCGTCGGTGGGGTCGATGGCGACGCCGCCGGCGCGGACGTAGGTGTCCACCTTGCGGTTCTTCTTGTCGAGCTGGTCCATCACCTGGTCGTTCACGGCCTTGACGAAGGCGTCCTGCTTGGACTTCTGGAGGGTGGTGGTGATGCGGTAGCCGCCGCGGCCGAGGGTGTCCTCGTCGAGGATCCTGTTCGAGGTCAGGTAGGCGGTCACGGCCTGGACGAGGTAGCCGCGCTGGCCCGAGAGGCCCGCCGACCCCCTGGCCTGCCGGGGCTTCGGGAAGGAGACCCGGTCGCGTGCGGCCCGGGTCAGCCACTTCTGTTTGACCATGCCGTCGAGGACGTAGTTCCAGCGGGCGAGGACCCCGGCCCTGTTCTCGGGGTGCGCGATCACGTCGTACTCGCTGGGCGCGTTGAGCAGGGCGGCGAGGTAGGCGCCCTGGCCGACGGTGAGGTCCCTGGCGTTCACGCCGTAGTAGGCCTGGGCGGCGGCCTGGATGCCGTAGGCGTTGCGGCCGTAGTAGCTGGTGTTGAGGTAGCCCTCCAGGATGTCGTCCTTGCTCTTCTCCCGGTCGAGCTTGATGGAGATGAAGAACTCCTTCACCTTGCGGGTGACGGTCTGTTCCTGGCCCAGGTAGTAGTTCTTGACGTACTGCTGGGTGATGGTCGAGCCGGACTGTCTGCCCTTGCCGGTGACGGTGTTCCAGCCGGCGCGGAGCATCGCCTTGGGGTCGACGGCGGACTCGCTGTAGAAGTCGCGGTCCTCGGCGGCGAGGGTGGCGTGCTGGGCGGCTTTGGAGATGTGCTCCAGTGCGACGTTCTCGCGGTTGACGTCGCCGTCGCGGGCGAGCTGGCTGCCGTCGGCGTACAGGAAGACGTTGCTCTGCTTGACCGCGGAGGCGTTCGCGGAGGGGATCCTGACGAGGAAGTAGCCGAGCGCGAAGAGTCCGGCCAGGAGCAGTGCCGTGCCGAGGACGGTGCCGAGCAGCATGCGCCAGGTCGGGACGAGTCTGCGCAGGCCCGTCCGCTTCGGCCGCTGTGTCCGCTTCCCCTTCTGCTGCGGGTTCCGCTTGGCGCCGGGCCCGCCCGGTCCTGTTCCCGGCCCCGACCGCGGGCCTGTCTGCGGTCCCGCCGCGGGGGCCGGGTTCGGGCGGGGGCCCGCTCCCGGTTCCCTGGGTGCCCAGCCCTGGCTGCGCTGCTGCGGCTCGTCGCTCATCTGTTCGCCGGACTCCTGTTTCGCGTCGTACGCCCTTGTACGCCTGGTGCGCCCCGTATGAAGACTCTCGCACCATGTGTTCCGTTCCCCGATCCCGGCACGCGTCGCGCCGGAAAATGCCTGGCGGGCCGTGCCGGGTCCGGACTAGGCTCCTGCGCTTTGGCTCAACGCTGGGGAAAGGGACGGGTTGTGGGCACGGCGCGGTTGTACGCGGCTGTCGCGGGCAGCGGGTTCCGGCGGTACGCCACCTATCGGGTCGCCACCGCCGCCGGTGTCTTCACCAACACCGTCTTCGGGCTGATCCTGGCGTACCTGTTCATCGCCCTGTGGGACGTGAAGCCGCACCTCGGCGGCTACGACCAGGCGCAGGCGCTGACCTATGTGTGGGTCAGCCAGGGGCTGCTGATGGTGGTCGCGATGATGGGCGGCGGCTTCGAGGACGAACTGATCGAACGGATCCGTACGGGTGACATCGCGATCGACCTGTACCGGCCGGCCGACCTGCAGATGTGGTGGCTCGCCCAGGACATGGGCCGGGCGCTGTTCCATCTGCTGGGCCGCGGAGTGGTTCCGCTCCTGTTCGGCGCGCTGGTCTTCGACCTGGCGCTGCCCTCGGATCCGCTGACCTGGCTCGCCTTCCTGGTCGCGGTCGCGCTCGGGGTGGTCGTCGGGTTCGCGATCCGCTTCCTGGTGGCCCTGTCCGCGTTCTGGCTGCTCGACGGAGCGGGGGTGGCGCAGCTGACCTCCATCGCGGGGATCTTCTGCTCGGGGATGCTGCTGCCGCTGAACGTCTTTCCGGGCGCGCTGGGCGAGGTCGTACGGGCGCTGCCCTGGTCGTCGCTGATCCAGGCGCCCGTGGACGTCCTGCTCGGCACGGCGGATCCGCTGGGCACGTACGCGGTGCAGGGCGCCTGGGCGGCCGGGCTGCTGGCGGCCGGGCGGCTGATCCAGTCGGTGGCGACGCGCAGGGTGGTGGTGCAGGGTGGCTGATCCGGTGGAGCGCGGGGCGGGGGTCGTGGCGGGGCCGGCGCGGGATCGGGCCGAGGCCGGGCCGGTCCGGGAGACGGCGGTCCCGGCGGTGGACTTCGAGCCGTTCGAGCGGCAGGGGGCGTACGAGCGGCTGCGGGACGGGCTGCGCGCCTACCGGCTGATCACCGCGATGTGGATCCGCTCGACGATGGCCTACCGGGCCTCGTTCGCGATGACCGCCTTCGGGAACTTCGCGGCGACCGCCCTCGACTTCGTGGCGGTCCTGATCATGTTCTCGCGGGTCGACCGGCTGGGTGGTTACAGCCTGCCCGAGGTCGCCCTGCTCTACGGGGTGTCCGGTGTCGCGTTCGGGTTCGCGGACCTCGCGCTCGGCTCGATGGACCGGCTGGGGCGCCGGGTGCGCGACGGCACGCTGGACACCCTGCTGGTGCGTCCCGCGCCGGTGCTCGCCCAGGTCGCCGCGGACCGTTTCGCGCTGCGCCGGCTCGGCCGCATCACCCAGGGGCTGTTCGTCCTCGGGTACGCCCTCGTCGTCCTCGACATCCACTGGACGCCGCTCAAGGTGCTGATGATGCCGATGATGCTGCTCAGCGGTTCGGCGATCTTCTCGGCGGTGTTCGTGGCGGGCGGGGCGTTCCAGTTCGTCGCGCAGGACGCCTCCGAGGTGCAGAACTCCTTCACGTACGGCGGCAATACGCTGTTGCAGTACCCCCCGACCGTCTTCGCCAAGGACATGCTGCGCGGAGTGACGTTCGTCCTCCCGCTCGCCTTCGTCAACTGGCTGCCCGCGCTGTACGTGCTGGGGCGGCCCTATCCGCTCGACCTGCCGGCGTGGGTCGCGTTCGCACCACCGGTCGTGGCGGCGCTGTGCTGCGCGCTGGCCGGGCTCGCCTGGCGCGCGGGGCTGCGCGCCTACCGGAGTACGGGAAGTTAGGGGAACGGGCGTGGCCATCGCAGTGGACAGGGAACCGGCCGGTCCGGGCGGGGAACCGGGCCCGGGGGCCGGCTTCATCGAGCTGGACGGGGTCGAGAAGGTCTTCGATGTGCGCAGGAGGACGGGGTTCCTGCGCGGTGAGCGGCGGCAGGTGCGGGCCGTCGACTCGATCTCGTTCACGGTCGGGCGCGGGGAGATGGTCGGCTACATCGGCCCGAACGGCGCCGGCAAGTCGACCACGATCAAGATGCTCACCGGCATCCTCACCCCGTCCGCCGGCCGGCTGCGGGTGGCCGGTCTGGACCCGTCCCGCGAGCGCACCCGTGTCGCGCGCCGGATCGGGGTCGTGTTCGGGCAGCGTACGACGCTGTGGTGGGACCTCCCGCTGATCGACTCGTACCGGCTCATGCACCGGATGTACCGCGTGCCGGAGGCGCGGTTCCGGGAGAACCTCGACCGCTGTGTCGAACTCCTGGAGCTCGGTGCCCTGCTGGACGTTCCCGTACGGCAGTTGTCGCTGGGGCAGCGGATGCGCGGTGACATCGCGGCGGCCCTGCTGCACGACCCCGAGGTGCTCTATCTCGACGAGCCGACGATCGGGCTCGACGTGGTCAGCAAGGTGCGGGTCCGGGAGTTCCTGCGGGATCTGAACGCCGAACGCGGTACGACCGTCCTGCTCACCACGCACGACCTCACCGACATCGAGCAGCTGTGCCGGCGGGTGATGGTCATCGATCACGGGCGGCTGATGTACGACGGCGCCCTGAGCGGACTGCACGCGGTGGGGGAGAGCGAGCGGACCCTGGTCGTGGACCTGGAGCGGGAACTGCCCCCGATCGAGCTGGAGTCGGCGCGGGTGGTGAAGGTGGAGGGGCCGCGTCAGTGGCTGGCCTTCCCCGCCGGCATGTCGGCCGCTCCGCTGGTGGCCCGGATCGCGGCGGACTATCCGCTGGTGGACCTTTCGGTGCGGGAGCCGGACATCGAGGCGGTCATCAGCCGTATGTACGCCGGGAAGAGGGTGTCGTAGGAAGGCCGCCGCAACCGCGGGCCGGATAGCCCGCGGGCGGGGGACCTCGTAGGCTGCTGCCCATGACCGACGAACTCCCGGAGCTGCGTGCCTCCGACGCCGATCGCGAACGAGTCGCCGAACAGCTGAGGGACGCCCTCGCGGAGGGCCGCCTCGACATGGAGGAGTTCGAGGAGCGGCTGGAGGCGACGTACGCGGCCCGTACCTACGGGGAGTTGACGCCGATCACCCGCGATCTGCCGGGCGCGGTGGGGACGGCCCGCATCTCCATGGTCAAGCAGCCTGTGGACGACGGAAGTTGGGGATCCCGTGTCGTCGGCGGCGAGGGCTCGTCCTCGTGGGGTGTGGCGGTTCTGTCGGGCTTCGAGCGCAAGGGCCGCTGGACGGTCCCCAAGCGCTTCAACTGCTTCGCCTTCATGGGCGGTGGCGAGATCGACCTGCGCGAGGCGAACTTCGCGGACCGTGAGGTCGTCATCAACTGTGTCGCGGTGATGGGCGGGTTGAACGTCATCGTGCCGCCGGGTGTCGAGGTCGTGGTGCGTGGCATCGGCGTGATGGGCGGCTTCGACCACCGCGAGGAGGGCCGGCCGGGCGACCCGGGCGCACCCCGGGTCGTGGTCACGGGCTTCGCCTTCTGGGGCGGTGTCGGCGTGGAGCGCAAGCTCACCCGTGCCGAGCGCCAGCGTCTCAAGGAGGAGCGCCGGCAGGAGAAGGTGGAGCGCAGGGAGGCCCGCAAGGAGCTCGACGGGTCGCGGGACGAGGGTCTCGGTGACATGTTCGACGCGCTCGAAGAGGCCCGCGACCTGATACGCGAGCGCCACGAGGAGCGCCGTGAACGCCATGAGGAGCGCCGGGAGCGGCACCGCGAGCGCCGGGAGGACCGCCACCGGCGGCGCGACGGCGACTACTGAACTCCCGCGCCCCTCCGGGCGGTAGGCCTTTCGGCCGTGCTGCCCGGGCCGCGGGTCTTCTCGGCTGTTCTGCCCGGGCCGTCGGCGGAACACGGTTCGCCTGAACCGCCGTTGGATCACAGCTCCGCCGGAACCGGTCCCTTCAGCTCCTTCAGGTCGAACACCTCGGCCATCCGCCGGAACCCCTTGTCGCTGGGGTGCAGATGATCGCCCGAGTCGTAGTCGGGCCGCAGCCGGCGCGGGTTGTACGGGTCCCGCAGCGCCGCGTCGAAGTCGACGACGGCGTCGTACACCTTCCCTGCCCGGATCTCCGCGTTCACGGCCCGGCGTACGGCCTCCCGCGCCTCGGTGTATCCGCGGTGCCCCTGGAAGGGCATCAACGTGGCGCCGATGACCCGCAGTCCGCGGGCGTGCGCCTGCTGCACCAGGGTCCGCAGTCCCTGGGTCACGGTGTTCGGGTCGACCTGGGCGGGGTTGCGCAGGATGTCGTTGACGCCGAGGTCGATGACGACGGCCTTGACGTTCGTACGGTCGAGCACGTCGCGGCCGAACCGGCTCAGTCCGCTGGGGTTGTCGGCCGGCCGGCCGAACCCGGCGGCGAGGACCTGGTTCCCGCTGATGCCCTGGTTGACGACGCTGTAGCGGGGCGTCTGGCCGGTTCCGGCCGAGGCGCTCAGCCGCTCCGAAAGGACGTCCGTCCAGCGGCGGTTGGCCCCCACGGTGGACGTGATGCCGTCGGTGAGGGAGTCGCCCAGGACGACGACGGTGCCCGTGGCGTCGTCGCTGAGCACGTCGAGCGCCGTCAGGTAGCGCCAGTACGGGCTCTGTTCGGTGTACGGGGCGGCGCTCACGTCCTCCGTGCGGTCGCCGTCCGCCACGTACGAGATCTGCTGGGCGTGCGGGTGGTAGGTGACCGGCCCTGACGGGGTCGGTGAGTACGTCGTGACGAGGACGTCCACACCGTGCGGGATGCGCACACGTACGGCGTCGCTCATCACCTGCCGGCCCGCCGGGATCACGACGGTCGTGGCGCCGCCGAACGTGAGGCGGCGCATGGTGTCGGCCGTGGCGGCGGCGTTGTTCGCGGTCGCGGCGACGGCGATCGTGGCGTGTGCGATGACCAGCGGCTGCTGCCCGTAGAGATTGGACAGCGTGATGCGGGCACTCGTACCCCCGGCGGCCGTGTGCACGACGTTGCGCACGGAGCGGCCCGCCAGTCCGTCGGGCTCGGTGCCGGGCTCGGCTCCGACGGGGGAGGTGGACCAGGCGCCGACCCAGGTGCCGGTGGAGGCGGGGGCGGCGTCGTGGGATGTGCGGCCACTGGCCACGGTGGCCCTGGTCTCGTTGCCGTCGTCCGCCGCGACGCCTGTGTAGATGGCGGCGGAAAGGACCACGACCACGGCAAGGATCGCGGCGAGCAGGGCATAACCGTGACGCTTGGTCATGCGGTGCGTGTCTCCTCGGGCGAGGGAGCCCGAGGCTCCGATGTGATCACTCCATGATGCGTCATGCAGCGCGAGGACTCCGACGCGCCCCCTGAGGGACCCCCCTGACTGATTCCCCATCCGAACAGACGCCGGGAACTCCCGTGTCGTTCCAGGAGTCGGTGAGAAGAGAGGGAGAAAGGGACAATGGGTACGGTGCGTGACGTGGCCTGCGAACGGGTGGAGTGAATGGGACGCACGAATTCGGGTGAAGGGGACGGCACGGAGCAGCATGCCCGTCCCGGCGACGCCGCGAACGCCGCCGAGGCGGTGAACGCCGGTGACGCCGCCGCGGGGGCCGCCGGTGGCGCGGACACGGCCGATCCGGCGGACGCCGCTGACGGTGCCGCTGGTGCTGGTGCTGGTGCTGGTGCTGGTGCCGCGAGGGCCGCCGGTGGCGCGGACGTCCGGAGGTCCGGCGCGCCGCCGGGCCGGGCGATGAATACCTTCAGCCCCGCCGACGAGGAGAAGCGCCGCGGGGTGCGCCGGATGAAGGCGACCGCCACCGGCCTGCTGCTCTTCGTCGCGCTCGTCTACGTCCTGGCGAAATGGGCCTCCAACGAGGGCGCGGGCGCCTGGGCCGGCTATGTCGCGGCGGCCGCCGAGGCGGGCATGGTCGGCGCGATGGCCGACTGGTTCGCGGTCACGGCCCTCTTCCGGCACCCGCTCGGCCTGCCCATCCCGCACACCGCGATCATCCCCAAGAAGAAGGACCAGCTGGGCGTGTCGCTGGGCGAGTTCGTCGGCGAGAACTTCCTCTCCGAGGAGGTCGTGCGCCAGCGGCTGCGCGCGGTGGGCATCGGCAGCAGGCTGGGCGCCTGGCTCGCCGATCCGGACCACGCGGACCGGGTCACGGCCGAACTGGCCGCCGCGCTCAGGGGCGCGCTGACCGTCCTTCGGGACTCCGACGTCCAGGCCGTCGTCGGGGAGGCGATCACCCGCCGCGCCGACGCGCAGGAGATCGCGCCCGGCATAGGGAAGATGCTGGAGAAGATCGTCGTGGACGGCGGCCACAGGCGGTTCGTCGACCTGGTGGTCACCCGCGCCCACGACTGGCTGGTGTTCCACGACGAGCAGGTGATGGGCGCAGTCCAGGGCGGCGCACCCGGCTGGACGCCCCGTTTCGTCGACAAGAAGGTCGGCGAGCGCGTCTACAAGGAACTGCTCCGCTTCGTCACCGAGATGCGCGACTCCCCGTCCCACCCGGCCCGTGGTGCCCTGGACCGGTTTCTCACCGACTTCGCCTCCGACCTCCAGTCCGACACCGACACCCGCGCGCGCGTGGAGCGCCTCAAGGGCGAGGTGCTCGGCCGCGGCGAGGTCCAGGACCTGATCGCCTCCGCCTGGACGGCCGTACGGTCGATGATCGTGTCCGCGGCCGAGGACGAGCGCAGTGAGCTGCGGCTGCGCGTGCGGGCCTCCCTGCTGTCCCTCGGCGCCCGGATGGCCACCGAACCCAAGCTCCAGGCCAAGGTGGACAGTTGGGTGGAGGGCGCCGCCGTGTACGTCGTGACGACGTACCGCAAGGAGATCACCTCGCTCATCACGGACACGGTGGCGGGCTGGGACGCCGAGCACACGACCAGGAAGATCGAGGCGAACATCGGCCGCGACCTGCAGTTCATCCGGATCAACGGCACGGTCGTCGGCTCGCTGGCCGGACTGCTGATCTACGTGGTGTCACGGGCGTTGGGGGCGTAAGCGGGAGAAGGCCGGGGAACCCGGGCGAGGCTCGCCCGGCGAAGAGGGAGCCCGGGCGGGGCTCGCCCGACGGAGAGGGAACCCCATGCCCGCCCCCACCTCACCGGCACCCGCCCCCGGTGCCACCGGCACGGTCACCACGAACGTGCCGTCCCGGCTTGACCGGCTGCCCTGGTCCCGCTGGCACTGGATGATCGTGATCGGCCTCGGGACCGTCTGGATCCTGGACGGCCTGGAGGTCACGACCGTCGGCAACATCGCGGGCCGGCTCTCCGAGGAGGGCAGCGGCCTGTCCATCACCTCGGCGCAGGTCACCGGTATCGCGGCGGCGCTCTACGTGGCGGGTGCCTGCGCGGGCGCCCTGTTCTTCGGCTGGCTCACCGACCGGTACGGCCGCAAGAAACTCTTCATGATCACACTCGTCGTCTACCTCTCCGCGACCGCGCTCACCGCCCTGTCCTTCGACGCCTGGTGGTTCTTCGTCTTCCGCTTCCTCACCGGCTTCGGCATCGGCGGCGAGTACGCGGCCATCAACTCGGCGATCGACGAGCTCATCCCCGCCAGGTTCCGCGGCCGGGTCGACCTGATCATCAACGGCACCTACTGGCTCGGCGCGATCGGCGGTGCGCTGCTGTCGATCGTCATGCTGAACACGGACATCTTCCCCAAGGACCTCGGCTGGCGGCTGACCTTCGCCCTCGGCGTGGTCCTCGGTCTGGTGATCCTGCTGGTCAGGCGGCACGTGCCGGAGAGCCCGCGCTGGCAGTTCATCCACGGCCGCGGCGAACAGGCGGAGGAACTGGTCTCCTCCGTCGAGGAGGAGATCGAGGAGGAGCGGGGCGAACCACTGCCACGGCCCAAGGGTGAGATCACCATCGAACAGCGCAAGAGCATCGGGTTCGGCGTCATCGCGAAGACCGTCTTCGGCCGGTACCCGAAACGAGCCGTGCTCGGACTCGCCCTCTTCATCGGCCAGGCCTTCCTCTACAACGCGATCACCTTCGGCTTCGGCTCCATCCTCACCACGTTCTTCGACGTGCCCACCGGCGGCACCGGCTACTACTTCGCCGTCATCGCGGCCGGCAACTTCCTCGGCCCGCTGCTGCTCGGCAAGCTCTTCGACACCCTCGGCCGCCGGGTGATGATCTCCTCGACCTATCTGCTCTCGGGTCTGCTGCTCTTCGGCACCGCCTGGCTCTTCGACCAGGGGTCGCTGAACGCGGTGACGATGACGGCCTGCTGGTGCGTGGTGCTCTTCTTCGCGTCGGCGGGCGCCTCCAGCGCGTATCTGACCGTGTCCGAGGTCTTCCCCATGGAGACCCGGGCGATGGCCATCGCCTTCTTCTACGCCATCGGCACCGCGGCCGGCGGCATCAGCGGCCCGCTGGTCTTCGCCGACCTCACGAAGTCCGGCGTCGTCGGCGACACGGTGCTCGCGTTCCAGATCGGCGCGTCCCTGATGTGCGCCGCCGGCCTGGTCGCCGTGTTCCTCGCGGTCAAGGCCGAGCGCCGTTCCCTGGAGGACATCGCCGCGCCCCTGTCGACGGCACCCGCCACGGCCGGCACCTCGTCGTCGGCGACCACGGCACAGGCGACCTGAGCCGGCGCGGGCGGGCGCGGGCGGTTCCTCCCGGCTCCCGGTCCGCGACGCGTCGCGCTCGGCGTGACTCGTCCACGGTTCTGAGTACGCGTACTCTGTCGCGGCCCCGCCGGGCGCGGAACCCTCGTACGCATGACCGAGAAACTGCTCCGCCCCTTGCGAACGCGCCCTTGGCCGGAACGCTGGCTGACGCGTGTCCTCGGCGCCGCCCTCTCGTGCGCGGCGTACCTTCTGTGCCTTCCCTGGGACCTGCGCAACCGCCCCGAGACGCCGGGCTCCGTCGCGGAGACCACTCCGGTGACGGGTACCGGCGTCCTCGCCCTCGCCGCGATCCTGCTGGTCCTGGCCGTCCACTTCGGACTCCGGGACGCGCTGGCCTGGCCGTTGCTCCTGGTCGCGGCACCCCCGGCGACCCTGCTCCACGTGTCGCTGCGGACCCATCCCGGCCCGCCGGACGGCTTCGTCCAGGTGTGGCCGCTGACCTGGGCGGCCGTCACGCTGCTCGGGGCCGCCGCCGTCCTGGTCGCGAGCGCGGTGGCACGGCAGTTCAGGACGGACGTGGCGGACGCCATGGACGAGGAACTGGTCCTGGCCGGCTGACGTCGGAGGACGCAGGCCGGCCAGCCGGCACCGGCCCGCTCATCGGCCGTAGAAGTACCGCGAGCCCTTCTCGTTGAAGTACGAGGCGTAGACGCGCCCGAGAACCGGCTTGCCGCGGTACATCCCCACGTACTGGCGCGAACTGTCGACCACGACGGGCCGGGTCATACAGGCGAACTTGACCCGCTGCTGCGCCTCCGCCCACTGCACGGCCGCCGGATCGACCCGGTCGCTGACCAGCAGCGGGAAAGCACCGATGCCGTTCTGGAAACCGACGGGCAGACCGCCCTTGGTGTCCTTGGCGTACTTCATCACCTGGTCGGTGAACCCGGAGATCGCCTGCACGGTTATCTCCGGGACGGCCGCGGCCACCGTGAACAGATGCAGCTTCGTCCCCATCCAGCGCATCCGGAACTCGCCCCGCCGCCCCACGAGTACGGGCACCCCGGCCCAGTCCTCCCACCGCGTGGCGCACCCGTCGGCGGTCAACTGACCCTCCACGAAGGTCAGATAGGTACCCGGTGCGGATTGCTGCTGGTTTGCGTCCATGGCGGGGATCCTAAGGTCCCGGGACACCGACCGGAACGGGTGGGCGGGGTTCCGGTCGGAGGAGCCGATCGGACGGGTCCTAGGGCCCGTCGAGGAACCCGGCCGGGGGAGTCGGCTAGGCGCCTGTCGTGGATCCCGGCCGGATGATCATCAGCACGGTGACGGTGGCCCACAGCAGGTTGAAGATCCCGGTGAACATGGCGAGCCGCACGGTCGCCGCGCGGTCCACGGTCCTGTCCTGGACGGCTCCCTCCAGGATCGCGCTCTGCCGGGGCAGGACCAGCGCGGCGAGGACCACGGCCGCGAGCGCGGTCAGCACGATCGAGACGATCAGCCAGGTGTCGCCGAGCACACCCATGTCGCTCGCCGTGGCGAACCCGAACACGGGGACGACGACGCCCGCCACGGCGTACACCTGGCAGATGCGGTGCAGCAGCCGGACGGCGGCGAGGGCGCTCGCGTCGTCCGGCGCTTCGAGCACCTTGCGCGCGGCCGGCGGGAACATGCTCGCGGCGACGGTGACGGGCCCGATGGCGACGATCGCGGCGATGACGTGGACGGCGAGGAGGAACTTGGTCACGGGGTGACGGTAGGGGGCGGCCGGATCATGGAGAAGTGGCACTTCTGCCAGGAGCCAACGGATTCCAGCCAGGGCCTCCGGCCAGGCTTTTCGCCGCCCTTGCCCGGGGTGAAGACGCAGGCGAGACATGGCCACCGGCCTGCGGAGCCCCGGGGTGTGCGCGGGACGGGAACCCGGTGTGCGCGCTGACAGGAACCCGGTGCGCGCGCAGGACAGGCCGTCGGCGTGCGGGCATGGCGCGAACCCGGTGTGTGCGCAGGACGGTGAACCCGGTGTGGACGGGGGACGGGCCGTCACCGTGGGGCATGGCGCGCACCCGGTATGGGCGCGGGACGGATCGTCGCCGCACCGGCGGGGCATGACGGGAACCCGGTGTATGCCTACGCTCTGGTCATGCACACCGTGGCCGTACTGGCACTCGACCAGGTTATCCCGTTCGATCTCTCCGCCCCGATCGACACGTTCGGCTGGGCCCGGCTGCCCGACGGCCGCCCGGCCTACCGGACCCGGGTGTGCGCGGTCACGGCGGACGCGGAGGTGAGCGCGGGAGCGTTCACGCTGCGCGCCCCCTACGGCCTGGAGGCGCTGGCCGACGCGGACACGATCATCGTGCCGGGCGTGGCCGACCCGTCCGCCACCCTCCCGCCCGGCGTCGCGGAGGCGCTGCGCGCGGCGGCCGCGAACGGCACCCGGATCGCCTCGGTCTGCGTCGGCGCCTTCATTCTCGCCGCCACCGGCCTGCTGGACGGACTGCGCGTGACCACGCACTGGGTCGCGGCCGGGGAACTGGCGGCCAGGCACCCGGCGGTGACCGTGGACCCGAACGTGCTCTACGTGGACAACGGCCAGTTCCTGACCTCGGCGGGCGCGTCGGCGGCGCTGGACATGTGCCTGCACATGATCCGCAAGGACCACGGTTCTGCGGTCGCCGCACATGCCGCCCGGATGTCCGTGATGCCGCTCGAACGGGAGGGCGGCCAGGCCCAGTTCATCGTCCACACCCAGCCGCCGACACCGGCGGGCACGACCATGGAGCCGCTGCTCGACTGGCTGGAGGAGAACGCGGGCCGGGATCTGACCCTGGAGGACATCGCGGCGCACGCCGGCACGAGCACCCGCACCCTCAACCGCCGCTTTCGCGAACAGACGGGCACGACTCCGCTCCAGTGGCTGCACCGGGCCCGGGTACGCCGTGCCCAGTACCTCCTGGAGACGACCACGTATCCGGTCGAACGCATCGCGTCCCAGGCGGGCTTCGGCTCCCCGACAGCCTTCAGGGACCGCTTCAAGCGAGTGGTGGGGACGAGCCCGTACGCGTATCGACGGGCGTTTCGGGGGGTGGAGGAGCCGGCCTCCTGAATCATGGGCGTGGGTGTGACCCTGGGCAGGGAGGCGGCACTGGGCGTGACGCAGTGCGTGGGGGCCCTGGGTATGAGATGCCCCGGCCCGTGGACCGGGCCTGGGTCTGAGCCGGGACCGGCGCTCGGCTCAGGCGCGTCGGTCGGCCACGGCCCAGGAGGCGATGGCCATGGCACCGGCGACGCCGAAGACGGCGGGCCAGGCGCCCACCTTCTTGGCCAGCGGATGCGACCCGGCGAACGCGGCGACGTACCCGGCGGTCAGCACCCCGGCGGCCACCCCACCGGCCTCCTGCTTCCACTGCCGCGCGGCGGCGACTCCGGCGGCGGCGAGCACGACCCCGCCGAGCTGCCGCTTCCTCGTCCACCGAGCGACACCGTACCCACCGACAAGTCCCCCGGCGGCCACCACCGCGGCCGGAACCTTCGCCATTGCTGCCTCCTTGTTCGTCCCCCGAGGCTAACCCGGTGCCGGAGCCCGGCGGGCGCGCGGGTGGCCGTGGGCCGGGTGAGGCCCGGTCGTCGCCCGGGGCCGCCCCGGACCCACTGTCGGTGGTACCCGATTGGATGGCCCGCATGACAGTCCGAGACATCGCCGCCGTCCTGCCCGACATCGACACTCTGAAGGACCTCTGCCGATCGATGGCCATGGCCGAGGCGATACTGAACCCCGACGGCGAGTGCTTCTACTCCTACAGCGCCGAGTGGTCCGAGACCGAGCAGGTGGCCTCGATGCGCAACGGCTCGGGCGACGAGTACGACATCGTCTTCGCGCCCGTCGGCGCGTACATCCGCGGCTTCGACCACGAGTCCCCTTTGAGCCCGTACCGACACGAGGACGGGCCGGAGCCCTGGCCAGGCGTGCTGGACTCGGTGCCCGAGGCCTTCCGGCGCTACGTCGACGAGCCGGCCTTCACCGACGAGGACGACTGCCCTGTGGTGACGGCGTGCCTGTGGCGCGAAACGAACGCCACGTCCTGGCGGACGGGCCAGATCACCTACCCCGCCGACCACCCGGACCCCGACGGTTCGACCCAGCTCTTCGAACTCCTGCTCGCCCCGACCCCCGAGGCGTTCCGGGCGTTCGCCGAGGACTGCTACGAGGTACCGGTGGACATCGGGGCCCTACGACACCTCTACGAGCTGCGCCCCCTCGGACTGCCCCAGATCATCGCACTCAACCCCGGGGCTTCCGTGCCCGAAGTGGTCGCGGCCGCGAGGGCCATGGGATACCCGCTGACCGACGATCTGCGGCCGGACGCGTCCTGAACCGGGCACGCCGGAAGCGCGCTTCGACGGTTGCACGCGACCAGGTCCACCGATGGTCAACGCTCCAGGGTCTCCTGGACAAGGGCACGGAGGAAGGCATGCCAACTGCGACGGCCGACGGTGACGACGGAGCCGGGGTCGGCCTTGGAATCGCGTATCAACGTGTCCTGGCCGATGTGGGCGCATTCGACGCACTCGCCGCCGGCGCCGTTGCTGTACGAGGACTTGAACCATGCCGAGCCGGTGGGGACGGTGGATTCTGCAATGCTCATCGTGCGTAATCCTTCAGAACCGATTCGATCAACTCTTTGGAGCGCTGAGGGCTCAGGGCGGCAGCTCTCAAACCGTCGAACGCCCGGGTGTACTCCCGAACATGATGCTCGCCCTCCAGGTAGATGGCGTCGGTGATGCCGTCCCGATACACGATGTCCGGATCCTCCGGGTCGGGAAACCCGAGCATCGTGAACGACCCGATGGCCGGGTAGGTGCCTGAGTCGAAGGGCAGCACCTGCAATGTCACGGACGGCGACTCCACCGACTTCAGGACGCGCTCGAGTTGCTCACGCATCAGGGCCCGATCGCCGATGGTATTGCGGAGAGTGCCTTCGTTCACGATGAACCAGGCGTCCGGACCGTCGGGCCGAGTGAGCATGGACTGCCGCTCCAGCCTGACGCGCACCGCACGGTCGATGTCGGCGGGCGTCATGTGCGCTCCGGTCCGGTGGAGTTCGGAAGCGTACGCCGTGGTCTGCATGAGACCGGGCAGCAACTCGCACTGGTACTGGCGGAACGTGGACGCGTCCTGCTCCAGGCCGATGTAGATCGAGAACCAATCGGGGACTCCGGAGCCGTGCGCCTGCCACCAACCGCGAGTTCTGGCCTGCCGGGCCAGCGACTTCAGGAACTCACGCAACTCGTCACCGGTGGAGTAGAACCGGCACAGGACATCGACGTCGGACGGCTGGACCCTGCCGCTGCCTGTCTCCATCCGATTGACCTTTGAGCCACTCCAGTCCAGCGCCTCGCCGACCTGCGCACAGGTCAGCTCGCTCTGCTCACGGAGCTTCTTCAGCTCGATCGAGAGACGTCGACGTCGTGCGGTCGGTGAGCCGGCCATCCCAACCCCTCTCCTGATAACGGGCGTTCAGTCTTTCGCCAAGGGGTGTGCTTGCCAATCACTCGGAAGTGGGAATCCCGCTGTGCACATTGCACGGCGGGATATGCACACGCCATTCTGATGCGCGGCGCAACTCCGCGTGAGAATGCGTGACGCTCCGTTGATCGTGTGGAGATGACGTACGACGAGAGAGGTCTTCGTGATCCGAGAAACGTGTATGTCGCGGAAGCCTTGGGAACTGGACTTCACCGCGGAACCCGAGCAAGCGGCCGCCCTGCGCCGTGTCATGCGGTTGCACCTGGGGCTCTGGGGCCTTCATGAGGTCGCCGACGCGGCCCAGTTGTGCGTCAGCGAGTTGGTGTCCAACATCATCAAGCACGTGGGGGCGGGCACCCCGGCCATGCTCGGTGTCTCGATGAACGGCACTCGTCTCCGTATCGAGTTGCACGATCCGGACACGCAGGCTCAGCCCACCCTCGTCGAGGCGGGTTCCGACTGCGAGGCCGGGCGAGGTATGGCCATCGTCGATGCGATCGCCGACGGTTGGGGTGTCTCGCTGCGCGCGGACCGAAAAGTGACATGGTGCGAATTGGCGACGGGATCGAACACGTCGAACGGCCACGTGGACGGAGCCGCGGTCGCGCGGGCCGAAGCCCTTCTGAGTCTCCGCGAAGCCACAGGATCGGTTTGTGAGGGGACCCCGAACAGACTGAGCAGGACGCTCGCGGCAGAGGCGGCGAGCGACGTCATCGTGGATGTCCTCCACTGGCTGCGCGCACGTGACTGCGACGAGGAGGAGGTCCTGGACAGAGCGCAGATCCGCTTCGAGGCACAGATCTCGGAAGCTCCAGGTCGACCTTGCCGGGATCCGTGACGAAGAGGCGTGGAGAGTCGTGCGGTGGAGGCGACGGCTGCTTCGAGTCACTGATGGTGCGCTCGAAGCAGCCCGACGTTCCCACCTCCGTCGAGGCACCGGCGGACAAGGTCTGCCGCCGATGCCTCCTCTGCCCGTGGCCTCAGCGGGCCAATATGTTCGCGAAGAAGCCCAGGTCAGGATCTTCCGGGGTCCCAACCAGCAGCGCGCGGTCCAACAGGATGTTGTTGTGCTCGCAGCTCGTCTCGGGGAGCATCACGCAGGCGTGGCAGGCGGCCAGGTTCGTTCCGCCGGCGCCGGAAGCCTCGGTCTCCATGCAGAGCGGGTCGGAGGAACACCACTCGGCGCGCTGAACGGCCGAGCGGATCGACCGTTCGAGGCGGTCCGGTTCGCCCTGCGCGACGAGACCCCCGAGACTGCCCGCGGAGTCGCTCGTCGCTGTGTAGACGAGCACCCCGGCCATGTCGTCGGTGGCGTACAGGCGCTCACGCAGGGAAGCGGCCGGGTAGCCCGCCTCCAGGCTCCACTCGTTGATGAGCACGTGGGCCAGGGTGTGCAGCAGCACCATGCGAGGGGTGGCCGGGGAGGGAACGACCTGACTCGGGTCGTCGGCGCGCTGCTCCAGAACCCGTTGGTGAGCGGTGCGCATCCGCTCGATCCGGGCTGCCACTGTCGTGGCCTTCTCCCAGGCGCGGAGTCGGTCCTCGTCCATACGAAGAAAGACCCCCTCCCCCCGTACCTGCATGGCAGGGAGCCAACGCAGAGGAGAACCGGAGAGCGGCATCTCCTTCGAGTCGGTCGTCGAGTCGGGGTCGGCGAGCCGGGTGAAGGCCTTGAGGGCGCGCACCTCGCGGAGCTTCTTGACCAGCATCGGAGAGGTGACGCCGATCGGGCCGAGGACGCTCTGATCGCCCGACGGGGCCTCGCAGACGAACTGCTCGTCGTGAGAGTGCTCGCTCTCGGCGTTGCCCGTGCTGAGGCGCTCGTACTCCTTGCTGCGCAAGGCACGGTAGCGATGGTCGAAGGTGGGTGCCGTCTCGCCGTCGGGATCCTCCTCGCGCTCCGCGTCGAGCAGCGCCATCACCTCGTCCAGCGGTACGGGGCACGCTCCCTTGAAAACACCTTTGAGATAGATCTCGACGTGCTCACGGCTGTCGTACTCGCGGAGCGCGTCCCAGTGTTCGGCAAGAGGGTCCGCGCGGCCGTCGCTCCACGGAGGGATGGAGAGCGCCGACTTCAGCACCGGTTGCCACACCGCCGACGAACCACGCTGGAGCGTACGCAGGGGAAGCCCGCACTCCTGAGCGGGGGCGGACGTGCCGAGCCAAGGGCGGGTGCCTCGGCACTTGAGGCCCAGGTCCTTGAGCGCGTTCCTGCGGAACGAGCCCTCCATCGAGACCTCGGCAGCGCGTCCGCAGGTACAGGAGACGAGGATCGAACGGAGCGAGGACGTACGCCCCGACGAGCGCATCCTGAGCTTTCCCCCGCACTGTCCCGACGAGGTCGTACCGCGTTCGGTGGAGCGGTGCACCCACTGCCAGTACGGGAACTCGTCGAGGTGCCCGGCCTCGCAGGCGACGACGAAGCGTGAGGGGACGAGCTCGACCTCGCACACGCCGCAGACGCTTCGCCCCGCGGGCGGGTTGAAGTCGCGGTGCCGTTGCAGGTCGTCGCATTCCGGACACGAGTGCATCAGGGGGAAGCGGCGGACCCGCAGGCCGTCCTTACTGGTGTCGCCGGATGCGGGCGGCAGTCGGAAATAGTCGACACCGAGTACTCGGGCCAGACGACGTTCGTGGACTCGCGGGGACTCGTCGGCGCTCCAGCTCTCCTCGGCGTGATCCAGACCCGAGACGACGAAGGATTCGTGATCGACGGCGACGAGCGATCCGACTCCGTACGTGGTGATCGCCTGGGCACGACGGACCGTGCCGCGGCGCGGGAGGTTGTGCGAGGGTGCGGAGCCCGTCGCGCCGGTACGGCGACGGCGGGCGGGGGGCGGGGTCATCGGGTTCCCTCCATGAACAGTGCGGACTCGGCGTCGACGTCGCGCAGGCTCCAGAGCGTGGACCACGCCTCGGAATCCTCCGACTCGTCGTCGTACGCCTTGAGGAGCGAGGGGGATCGATTGCCCCGGCGCGGTTCGAAGAGGAGGCCACCGTGGATGTCGGCCTCCTCGCACCACCACTCGACGAACTCGTCGAAGGCGAGCGACACAGCGCCGGTCTCCTCCGGGGTGACTTCCCGGACGCGATCCAGGAGCACCGATTTGATGTGGCCCTTGAGGAGGTGTTCGTAGGACTCGACGTCTCCGGCGCCCTCGTTGGGGCGGGCGGCCGGGATCATGATGCGGGCGAGGGCGACGATCACCGCATGCAGACCTCGTTCGCGGGCGCGGGCGGAGAACGGGGTGACGGAGGTGGACTCGACCTCGCGGTAGAGGGCCGAGTGGTAGTGCTGGAAGCCCTCGTAGTGGGAACGGTCACGGGATCGCGACGAGTTGAGCATGACCGCGACCAGCCCGGGGTGGGCGCGGCCGACCCGGCTGGTGGCCTGGATGTACTCGGCGGTCGTCTGCGGCTGGCCCATCACAGCCATGAGGCCGAGGCGGTCCACGTCCACCCCCACCGCGATCATGTTGGTGGCGAGCAGGACATCCACGGTGTCCTCGTCGGGGAGTCTCTTCTCGATGCCCTTGAGGCGGGTGGGGATCTCGCTGGCGTCGATCCGACTGGTCAGCTCGGAGTAGTTGGCGATCGGCCGCACCGCCACTCCTTCACGCTCGGCGAGCAGTTCGAGGTAGGCCACCACGTCGTCGTGGACCTGGAGTTCGGCCGCCGAGAGGATACGGAGGCTGTTGAAGTAGCCGACGAGACTCCAGTAGGCGTCGCGCACCTCGTCCTTGGTCCTCGCGTGCTTGGCACGGTGGAGAAGAGTGGCGTACGTGCGGATCAGCAGGGTCGACTGGCTGGTACCGGGAGCAAGGAGACCGACGTAGCGGCGGCTCGCCTTCTCCTCGCGCGGTGTCTCCACGGCGAACCACGAGTCACGGGCATCCAGTCCGGCGGGCGGGAACTGCCGCACCTCGCGGGCGAAGAGGTGGCGCCCCTGTTCGGCGGCACGACGGATGGTCGCGGTGGAGGCGATCACCTTGGGGCGATCCGCCAGTGCGTCCACAGCGGTCTCGTACAGGCCGGTGAGTGTCCCCAAAGGCCCGGAGATCAGGTGGAGTTCGTCCTGGACGATCAGTTCCGGGGGAGGGGTGGGGTCATCCGGGTCGTTCCGGTTGAAGAGTGCTGAGGTCGCCGGACGCCATGGCATCGAGGCGAACTTGTCGACGGTGGCGATCACCAGCGTCGGCCGGGCGGCGTACACCGCCTCGTCGATCAGATGGACGGGGAGGCCGTCGGCGAAGTCGCAGCCCGTCCCGGGGCATCGGACGTACATCCGCCCGGCGTCCTCGTCGACTTTGTAGTTCCGGGCGTCGAGGCGGCTCCCGCACCAGGGGCAGACATGCAGCTGGACGGGGTTCTCGGTGGCCAGTCGCCTGTCGAGGTTCGCACGCAGCTCATCGAGCTTCTTGTCGGCCTCGGCCAGCGTGTTGGGGGTGGCCGAGCGCCCCACCCACATGCCGACGGAGAACTCCTCATGGCCCAACTCGGGCGTGTGGCGACGCATGTGCTCCATCGCGCAGAGCAGGATCGCCGCACGCTCGAACTGCTGAAGGGTGAGCAGACGCAGCGTGTAGCGCATGAGGACCGTGACGCCTCCGCCGCTGCCACCCCTGCGCAGACGACGTAGGAACGACGTGAGGGCGATCAGCCCGAGATAGGCCTCCGTCTTTCCACCACCGGTGGGGAACCACAGCAGATCGGAGACCTGCCGGTCGCGGTGCTCGGGGTCGTCGATGCCGGCCAGACAGAGCAGTACGAACGCGATCTGGAAGGGGCGCCAGCGGCCGGCGGCCGGATCGGGGGAGCCGCGGCGTCCACCTTTCACCCAGACGCTGCGGGCGCGCTGGTCGGCCATGGCGCGATTGGCGAACCGGAACGCCCGCATCAGGTCAGGCTTGGTCCGCAGGAGGTCGATGCCCTCACGGATCCTGCCGAGAGCCTCACGGCAGGCCGCCACCTGATCCAGGGCGGGCTTCTCGTGGGTGCCGCCCGCCAGGGACTCCGCCTCGGCGGCCTTTCGGTCGATCCAGCGCTCGTAGCCCGTGGAGAGTTCCTCCAGAGCGGCCAGGACCTCGGCGTCGGACTTCTCCGCCAGCCCCAGCATGGACAGCGCTGAGCTGTCGATCTCCGGGTTGGAGTCCGTGAGCAGCACTTCCACGGTGGGTACGAATTCGCTTCGCACCTCGGCGACGGCGGCCAGGACGGTATCGGTCACGCCGATCGGCGGCGGTGTCCAGTCCCATTCGGCTGCGCAGCCGTGGCCGACGGCGAAGGTCGGTGCGTGTCGGTGCAGCAGTCTGCTCGTGGCGATCTCCGCGTCATGGGCGGCCGCCGGGGCGGGGCGTTCGACGAACACGGTGGAGCCGTCGACCGCCCGCACGGTCAGACCGCACTGGAACAAGGAGAACGCGTCCTGCAGATCCCGCTCGCCGACCTTCTGGGTGTTGATCAGGGTGACCGTGATCGTGACCGTGCCGGTTGCGGGGTCGGGGCGTCGGGCGATGACGTGCAACGCGGCTTCCGGCCCGAGCGCGATCGGTTCGCCCGGCGCCGGCTCGGTCACGACGATGCGGTGGTCCGGCAGGTCGAGTTCCCGGCGTCGCCACTGTTCCCGCTGGTCGGCGGTGGTGCGGGCCTCCGCGCGGCGGGCCGGGATCAGCGTGCCGTCGGCGTCCGTGGGCTCGTAGACGACGGCACGTGCCGAGACCACGATCGTGTCGCTTATGGTCGGGTCGATCGCGAAGGTGAGCCCCATCGAGGAGGGGCGCCGGTCCGTCGAGGCGCCGACGTCCTGTGCGGTTCCGGCCTCCTCGACGTCGTCGCGGGCGAGCCGGGGTGCTTGGTCCAGACCGTCGAGTTCGGCGTGGTCCTCGGCCTTCCGCTGTTGTGCGGCTCTGTCGGCCGCTCGCGGGTACAGGACACCGGTCAGGTAGCGGTCGATCGGTGCGTCATGAGCGAGCACCTCGTCCTTGTCGTCCGGGCCCGCGTCCTCCGGGGGGCCGAGGAGTTCACGGCGGAGCCCCACCAGGAGTTCCTCGTCCCGAACGCGGTAGTGCTCGGAGTGTCGGCCTGCCACGTACGTCATTCGCTGTTCTTCCCGTTGTCGTCAACTCTCCGGTACAGACCGATGCCGGTGATGCGGGGTGCGATCCACACACCCCGATCACCGAGGCCCGCGTTGGCGCCCGCGGCGGGGCTGCCGGTGACGGTCTCCAGAGTGTCCACCTGTAGGCCATGGATCTCGTCGGGCCACCAGGGATCCCACGTCCGATTCACCTTCTGTACCTGGAACAACTCCTCGCGGAACAGCTCCGACGCCTCACCGATCTCCCGCCCGTCGTGGATCAGCGCATAGGGCGGGCTCTGATGTTCACCCATCGGCAGATCATGTCGCTTCCGCCACACCACTTCCTGTCCGGGACCGACATGGTTCAGCAGATACGCCTGGGTCGCCACACCGTCCGTGTCGTGACCGGGAGGGTTGTCCCGACAGACGTCACCCGCCTCGGCGACGACCCCGAATCTTTTGTGCGGCTGCCATCCGCCCACGTACCGGCGACCGTTCTTCCTGCCGCCCGCTCTCCTGAGGAGCGGCAACTCGGGAGAGTCCGCGTGGTAGATGTCCTGGCGGGCGCGTGTCATCGCCACGTAGAGGGCTCGTGCCTCGGCAGGGAGGTCCAAGTCGCCCTTGTGCCGCTTGCCGAGTTCGGCGACGGTCGGCGGGTTCAGGACGATCACCCTGTCGAACTCGAGCCCCTTGGACCGGTGCACGGTGGAGACGACGATTCTGGCGGTCTCGGGGTCGGCCGCCTCGTCGGGGAACCTTCCGTCGGCGACCGAGCGGCGCAGCTTCTCCAGATCGATCACGTCGCGTCCGGCCCCGCGCGCGGTGCGGCGAAGCACCGTCCACAGGGCGTCCGCGTTCGGCTCGTACGGCAGAGGGATGTCGCCGAGCAGTGAGCGGAACCGCTGCTCGGTGAGGCCCGTCGCCTCGGTGCGGTGCAGCAGCTCGGCCACCCAGTACGGCACCGGACGATCTTCGAGCGGGCGCCTCAACCGATGCTCCACGCCGTGGCGGTGGAGCAGCCCGGAGACGACCAGAGCCTGTCGGTTGTCGCGGGTGAGGATCGCACATGTCTCGGAGAGATCGCGCAGGCCGGCCACGGTGAACGGATCGATGAGGTCACCCATCTCGTTCGCCGGGTCCATCAGCAGGTCACGCAGATCCTCGTACAGGGTCGCCGCCTCGTCCGCGTCGGTGACCCGCTGGAGCCCGGGGCCGTGCGCCAGCGCGATCCGGGCCTCCGGGGTGACGGCCCGGAAGTTCTGAGTGAGACGCAGTTCCACCAGGTCGTCGGGGTACGAGCAACGCAGCCAGTCGAAGAACCGGCCGGTCTCGTCGGCGCGTTCGGCCGGATCCTCGATCTGGAAGCCGTAGACGGACTGAGCGGCGTCGCCGACGACGGTGAAGCCGCAACTGCCCTGGTACTGATCGAGGAGGGCCTCCACCAACTCGCGTCTGGCACCCAGCAGATCCTGTACCTCGTCGATCACGATGTGAGCCGGCGGAACGGCATCGCCCGCTTCCAGCGCCCTCTCCCCGATCGCCTGGGCCGCGGCCTTGATCCGCTCGTCGAAGCCGGTCGCACCCCACTCGACGTCCGGGCGAGCCTGGAGGAGCACCCCGTACGCCCAGGAGTCGAAGGTCTGGGCGCGTACCCGGATCGCCCGCTCCCCGTGCCGGGCGATCCGCTCGCGCAGCTCACGCGCGGCGGCACGGGAGAAGGTGAGCACCAGGATCTCGGCGGCCTCCAACGCCTCGTCGGGATCCTCATGACCGCACAGGGCATCGAGGCGACGCACCAAGGTGTGCGTCTTTCCCGCTCCGGCGCCCGCCGTGACCAGTACGCGTGCGTCCCAGGGCTGTTCGACCACGGTCCGCTGCTCGTCGGTGAGAGGCGGACTGCCGAGGTAGGCGTCGGTCACTTCTCGCTCCAGAGGTGCTCGAACTGGGTGAAGGCCAGCTGGGTGTCGAAGTTGGCGATGTTGTCGCTGACGTTGAGGATCAGGCAGGTGTCCTTGCCGCCGTTGAGCGGACCGCGCAGGCCTCGGCCGATCATCTGCTGGTAGACGTTGGTGCTGTACACGGGGCGGGCCACGACCACGACGCGCGTGGCGGGGGCGTCGAATCCCTGGGTCAGGACGCCGTAGTTGGTGAGTACCCGGATGCGCCCGTTGCGGAAGTTCTCGATGCGTGTGCGACGGTCGTTCGCACTGGTCGTCGAGTCCACGGCGGCGGACGGGACACCCCGGTCGTTGAGCATGGCCGACAGGTACTTGGCATGGTCGACGGAGGTGGCGAACAACAATGTCGGCCAGTCGCTGGGAAGCGCGACCACCGAATCGACGATGCGCCGGCTGCGCGCGTGGTCGTCGGCGAGCCGCTGTTCGGCGGCGCGAGAGAGCATCGCCATCCGTTCGGCCTGTGCCTTCTCGTCACGGGTCAGTTCGATCCGACCGCCTTCCAGGGTGCGGTGCTCGACCTGTGCGAGCATCCCCCACTTCTGGAGATCACGGTACGGGTCGCCGGACGGGAAGACGCCCTCGTCGAGCCTCCGGTTGCCGAAGCGGCTGACCAGGCGACGAGTCTCGACTTCGTTGGTGTTGCGGAACGGGGTGGCGGTCAGGCCGAGCAGATGCCGGCCGGTCTCGTACTGGGTCAGACCCAATAGGCTCAGGATCTCGGTGTACCTCTTGGAGATGGCGGTGTGGGCCTCGTCCACGATCACCAGGGCGGACTGCTTCAGCCACGTGTACTGCTCGGTGTCCAGGCAACGTTCCAGCTTGGCGTCGGTGGCGACCACCAGGTGGGGGTGATCGACGACGTTCCCGACCTCGTTGCTGCTCCAGAGACGGCTGATGGTCAGCGGTCGCTCCGCGCCGACCTTGCTCCAGACGAACTTCCAGCTCTGCACGGCCTGCTCGCACAGTTCCTCGGTCTGCGCGATCCAGAGCAGCGGTCCCTTCAGATCACCCACCCGCTTCACCCAGCGGATCACGGCCTCGGCGGTGACACGGGTCTTGCCCGCGCCGGTCGGCAGCGACAGCATGCCGCGCTGAGGTGCGAGGCGGTCGAGCATGGTGGTGATGTTGCGGACGAGGTCCTCCTGGTAGCCGTGGAGACTCGGGAAGTCCCGCGGACCCTCGACGGTCTCGAACGACGGGGGGGTGGGGGTCCGCGATCCCGCGAAGGACGCCGGGAGCTTCAGGTCCGACACGAAGGCGACGGCGACCGAGGAGCCGCTGTAGCCGACCGGCGCGTCGGGGAAACGCGCCTGGATGTCGCGGGCGTGCTGGTTGAGCACGCCGTCACCGTGGGCGTTGAACGCCATCTGCGCGATCCGCCGGCCCGACGGTTCGACACCGTCGCTCTCCTGGAGTTCGGCCTCCATGAGCCCCTCGGGAAGGCCGCCCCGGAGGGCCTCGGCCCCGATCAGCAACTCGATCTTGACGACCACGTCGTCGGCGTCGCGCACGGCCTTCCGGGCCGCCTGCATCGCGCTGTCGCGAGCCATCCGCTCCTGGAGCTCCAGCACGGCCCTGCAGCCGGAGGAGCCGAGGCCCAGCCCGAGTTCACGGTCGATCAGTCGCAGCATCGGCTCCGGATCGAGGGGGACACGGACCTTGACGGTGCCGTCCTGACGGACGGCGTCCAGGGGAGAGGTCCGGGTGCCGTTCGGGGTGCGCGTGACCTCCTCCAGCTCGGTGCACCGCTGCACCAGGCTGTTCCGATTGGAACCGTTGAGATTCCGACGCAGAGCGGGGTACAGCTCGACCAGTGGGATCGGAGCGCCCTCGACGACCTCGCGGGTCTCGCGGCTGATCACGTCGGCGTAACGGAGCATGCCCCATTTCTCGACCATCAGCTCGGCGTCGTCGTCGGTGGATACGAGCAGGGCCGGGAGCTGCTCGGCACGCAGCGCCCGGTACTCGGCGGCGCCGACGGCGAGCGTGATCTCGTCGTCGGGGCGGGTGCCCCAGCTGTCGCCGATCCGGCAGCGGGTGAGGGAGTCGGTGGGGAAGTCCGCACCGAACCGGGTCAGCATCACGTAGGTGGCGCCGACGAAGGAGTCGTCCTCGCTGCGGGTGACTTCGTCGAGGAGCGAGTTCCAGCGGTCCGCGGGGACTTCGTCGACCGTGGTCGGCAGCCGTAGCTTGCGAGCCTTCTCGGCAGAGATGTCGGCGACCGGCAGAACGTCGCGGTAGGAGGCGAGTTGGGGTCCCACCGCCTCACTCAGTGGCTTGATCCCCTGGGACGTGGCGACCGTGCCGTGTTTGCGCAGCATCCAGCGGATCGGCGAGATCACGGGCTGTCGGGTGCTGCTCTGCGCACCGATCTGCCGGGTCCAGTTGTCCACCACGGCGTCGTCGGGCAGCGCCTTCAGGAAGGCGGCGCGGGACGCTTCGGACAGCGCAGGGAAGATGTGGAGGGGGCCGCCGATCGCGGCTCCTTCGACCTTCAGTCGGTTCAGCGTGGGTCGGGGCGCGTGACTGTCCAGTTTGCGCAGGTACGCGGAGTGGACGGCCTCCCGGTAGGCGTCGAACCAGGCGGTCCCCTCCTTCGGCTGGACTCCCCTGGTGGGGCGCTCGAGCAGGCCGACCTGGGCGAAGAAGGCGATGTCGTCGGAGTGGAACCTCATGTCGACGGCGATGCTCGGGTCACGTCCGGCGTCGACCACCGGGCCCGGGAGCATGCAGTCCTCGATCGGACGGAACCGGCCGTCGGCCGTCCGCACGCGCAGTGTCGAGCCGGGTGAGGGAACCCGCTCCAGCAACTTGTGCGCCAACCGGCGGATCCCGGCCTGGCGGAACAGCTCCCAGAATCGCTCCCACTCGGCGTCCCGGTATCCGTCGAAGCCCTGGTCGAGGACGCTGACGAAACGCCCCTCGATGTCGGCCTCGCGGATTCCGAGGACATTGAGCGCGTGCGCCAGCGACGGATCCTGGGCGAGCGCGTCGACCACGTACACCAGGGACTCGCGCAACCCGCCCTCGTCGGCGCGGCGGAAGACCCGACCGTGCACGGGAGGAACGAGTCCGTGCTCCTCGGTGAGCACGATGTGCGCCCTGCGGGCCTCGTCCGCGTGAGGAGAGCCGCGCTCGATCATGTCGGCGAGGATCCGCATCGCCACGGCCGAGCCCTCGGCGGTACCGCCGTCGACCAAGGCCTCCAGCCACGAGCGGACGTCCGACCGCTCGTGCCCGGCCGCGCCGAGGATGTGCTCCACCTTCCCGGAGCGCAGGCTGTCGCCCTCGACGCTCGGGTGCAGCCAGTTCGAGGGCCGCCCGGGGCACTCGTGCCACATCCGCAGCCAACCGGCCAACCGCTTCTGGTCCTTGTCGAGTCGGGGGTGGATGCGTAGGGCGGTCGGGACGCGCAGGACGCCGTCCTGGTCGGGGAGCGACGGACGGGTCGCCGCGCGGGCCCAGACCTCCCGGGTCAGGAACTCGTCCGCCCAGCTGATCGCCTCCTTGACGCGTCCGGGGAGCAGCCGGAGGTAGGCGGCCGGATCCTCGGCGGGTGCCAGTTCGGGGAGCGAGTCGACGACCAATGCCGCCGACACTTTGATCATTTCCTGGTTGAAGGGCGAGGAGTCGAGGAGGTTCTGTCGGTCCTCGTTGGTCTTCCAGGCGCCGTTGAGAATGCCGCTCAACGACATTTCGTACTTGGTCGGGAAGAACGACCAGAACCTGCCGCGGCCACGGGCCCGCGAGTTGACGTACAGGCCGCTTTCCAGGTCCTTCTCCAAGGCGGGGACGCCCCAGGAGAGATCGAGCGACAGCCGGTCATGGAGTTCACCGGCGTCGGCCCGGGCCGACGGGCCGGGCTCGTAGGTCGTGGTGAACACCCGCCAACGATCGGTGACGGTGGCCTTTCCCGTCCTTTCCTCGATCACGGTGTGCAGATCACCGGAGTTCTGTGCGGTCAGCACCCGGCGAGCGACGGGGCGTGGACGACGATCCTCCAGGACGACCTTCGCCACGTGCGGTGAGAAGAGCTGGAAACCCATCGGGAACTCGTCCCGGGGCTCGCCGTGATCCTTGGCGCGTCCGCCGTGCATGTCCCGGCCCAGACGGTCGTCCGCCTTCGGGAGCAGAGGAAGGCGGACGACCGTGGTCGCCCAGGTCAGCAACTCGTGCAGGACGGGGTCGGCGGCGCGCTCGGCCTGTATGTCGAGAGGGCGGGCCATCCGTAGCACGGGGGCGTCGAATTCCGGACCGTACCGAGCCGTTACGCCGGCCACCGACTTGATCTGCTCGTACGACCACGCACGGTCGAATCCGAAACTGCCGGTGCGACTGAAGAATTCCGGTGCATCGGTCACCACGAGAACAGATTTGATGCCGACACCGAACCTTCCGATCTGTCCTCCACGCTTCTTCGACATGCTCATTCGAAGAATTGTCTCGGCACCCTCGGGGGTGACCGGACTTCCCTCGTTGGCGCAATAGAGATGCGTTTCCGTGAGGGTGACGTGGACGCGCCCACCCGGTTCTCCGGAAATCTCGTCGGCAGCATTCTGGACGAGTTCGAACAGTTGCCGGTCGCCGTATCCGCCCTGGGTGATCCGGCGTTCTCCATTTGCGTGTTCGGCGACGAGGCCGGGGTCCACGGCGTAGGTGTGGAGTACTCGGGAAGACTGTTCGAGAACGGTTTCAATCACTGACTGGTGCGAAGGTGACACTGCTTCTGCGCTCCTGGGTGTGAAGATCCGGGGCTGAAAGTGAGAACCGGTGGCCGGCTGTCAGAGATGAACAGCCGGATCGTCGTTCTCGACGTGAGGCGATGGAATTTTTTGGTTGCTCAAGAGGGCCTCATGGCGAGCTTGCACGAGGCCGAGAGGGCAGCGTCACCTGTGGGAAGATGCCTGGCTGCAGGTGTTGTGCGGCAAGAAATATCAGTCAGAGAAGGTGGGGCTGTCAGGCAGGTCTCGAACCTTCTTTGCCAAGTCGGGAAATCCTTCAATGAAATTTTCTTCGGACAGGTCGACCCAATCGAGGATTTCTGTCACCTTGGCCTTGCTGTCCGCCATCTGAATTTCCATTTCAAATGCACTTAACTCGCGGCTCGAGTTCAAGTAGTTGCTGTATCCCTGTCCGTCCATGAAGATTCACCCCTGTGATTATGATGTGGTCGAGGTCGCACAGGGGTTTTGGGCACACTTAATAGCCCCCGTGAAGTGGGTGGTTCTCGAGTGAGAACCTTCCCCGTTGAAAACGGTAGCGGTTGCGGGTCTCGCGGCGCCAGCGTTTTGGGGGGATCGTTTCTGTGCGGCTTCGGTGCGGTCAGGGGTTGCCTGAAGGGGCCTGCGTCGAGTTTTTCGGTCCAACTCTGAATTTGGGTACAGCTGTGTCCCGTCGCCCGAGCTTCCCGAATTCGGGTTTTCGAGCGAGACGGCTTTTCCGTCGATGCAAGGCTATCGGGTGGTGCCGCAAGCTGGCAACCCTCAACTGCCTTCTCTCGGCAGGGAGATGGGGAATTGGTCGTTCCGCTTTTGGATTGAACATACAGGGCAAGGCTGGGTGAATTGCCGAAATCGGGCATCTGGCGAAGAGCTGTGAGGGTGTCGCGCCCGATCAACTGTTGGTTGACAGTCGAGTCGGCGTCAAATTAGCCTCCGGGTCTGCCGTGTGCGACCTGCCGCGGCTCCGAGGGGAAGAGCAGGTGACGCGTGGAGACAGGCGAGGAGTTCGGGCCATGGTTGGCTCGGCAGCTCAAGCTTGCGGGGAAGACCCAGGCCGAACTGGCCGAGGAACTCCAGTTGACCCGGGCCGCCGTGTCCGCGTGGATCACCGGAAGGTCGACTCCGCGCCCGACCGTCATGTTGGACATCGCCAAAGCGCTCGGCACCGACGTCGGTACGGTGCACACCCGCACCACGGATACCCAGACCGGTCTGCCGACCACCTGGTACCACCGCCCGGGGTACCCCGACGGCGGCCGTGACCTGGGCAATGCCGCGGCCTTCGCCTTCGACGCCGACGTGCAGGTGCTCGCTCGAGAGACCTGCCAGAACAGCCTCGACGAACGCCTCCCGGAGAACGGGCGACCTGTCAAGGTCCGCTATACGCTGCACGAGTTGACCGGCGAGGCGCTCGACGCCTTCCGTGAGGCGATCCTCTGGAACGATCTCTTCCCCCACTACTCCGCCGTCTCGGAGGGTGCGGGCAACCAGAAGGTCGGCCGAGTCGTGGACGCGGGAGTGCGTGACATGTACGAGAAGGGTCGATTGGTCCTGCTGCGGGTCGACGACTACAACGCTTCCGGGCTCATCGGTGACGACTACGGCGACGGCAAGTTCTCCGCAGTGGTCAGACGCCAGTTGGAGAGTCTCAAGTCGAGTCACGGGGCGGGTGGTTCGTACGGCCTCGGCAAGGCGACTCTTTGGGCCACCAGCGCGTTGGGGCTCGTGCTCATCAACTCCACCCTGTCCGTTCCGCACGAGGGTCGTACCGAGCGCCGAGTCATCGGCCGTCTGGAGCTGCCCTGGCGCGAGGTCGAGGGTCGTCCGTACGCCGGCCCCGCGTGGTTCGGACGTCCGGACCCCGATTCCGCGGGCGCCCAGGTCGCTCGTTCCTGGTGGGCGGACGAGGAGACCGTGGCCCGCCTGCACCTGACCCGGGAGAACGACGAGCCGGGCACCTCCTTCCTGATCGTCGGGGCGCACGACGTGGCCAGCCTCGACGAGAGGTCGTCCGATGCCGACGACGACGAGATGACGGACGACGAAGGCGCCGACGACACGCGGAACATCCGAAAGATGCACCGTCGCCTGGTCGAGGCGTTGGGGCGGGACTTCTGGGCCGCGATGACCGGCGGTGGCAACAGGCTTCCCCTGCTGGAGGTCTCCGTCCGATCCCTGCGCAACGGCGAGGTGGTGATGGAGGAGGAGCAGGTCGATCCTTCCGACAAGCAGCCGTCGCGAACCCGGGCCCTTCGGGCGTACTACGAGGGCACCACGGTGGACCGGCTCACCGAGGCCGGGCATGTGGCGGCGCGCACCGTTCCATTGAAGCTGCCGCTCTCCGGAGCTCCTCGGGGCACGCTGGGTGTCCATCAGGCCGTGCTGCTGGTCACCGACGGCGTGGATGACGACGGGGACAAGAATCAGGTCCACTCCCTGCGCGGCAACCGGATGACGGTCAAAGAGACCGGTGTGCCGAACCTGCCGCTCGGGACGAACCCGTTCCAGGCCGTCGTCCTGGTCGGCGAGGCCGCCGGGGAATCGGCCCCCTTCGCGAAGGAGGCGGAAGAGTTCCTCCGGGCGGCGGAGCCGCCCGAGCACGATCGCTGGGGGCAGACGGAGGAGCTGACCCTGCGCTGGTCCCCCTCCGCGTACCGCCGGATCAACATGCTGACCACCGAGGTGAACAGCGCGGTCAAGGAGCTCGTAGCCCGGCCGAAGCGCAGCACGGGTGAAGGCGGTGAGGCTCTGCGCAAGGCACTGACGGTGAAGGCGAAGCCCAAGCCGAAGGCACCCTCCGGACCGGTGGTCCCGGTACTGGACGGACTGGACGCGACGATCGGCGAGGACGGGGAGTGGCTGATCACCGCCGAGGTGAGCATTCCGCGTGGCGACGAGATCACTCCGATGGTGCCGGTCGTCCAGATGGACGTGCGGTCCGGAGGCCGCCCGAGGTTGGACTGGGCCGAGCTCGTGGCTGTCGACGGCTGTGAGGTGCAGGACGGAGTCCTGCGCTTCACACCGGGTGTCCGGCGTGCGAAGTTCCGAGGATCCACCGACGTCACCAGCCACCCGGTCAGGACGACGCTGACCCGCCTTGTCGTCGAACTCCGAGCCGGTAAGGGGGAATGACACGTGAAGATCTATCCGTACAAGCGACTCAACCGACCGGTGACGCTCAGGGTGACCTCGGTCTCGCTCAGACTGTCCGACGGCACCCGCGATCCGCTGGAGACCACCGCCTACTCGACCCAGCAGCAGACCGTGGCGCTCGGTGTCGCGGGTCACGACGACTGGGTGAGCGCCACGATCCGTCTGTCGGCGACCCTGCCGCCCGGCGCGAACGCCTCCGACGCGCCCTGGTCCGATCTACAGGTCCTCGCCGTACTGACCGACGGCGAGACCAACATCCGCACCTCGGTGGAACTGGGACGTGACACGGACGACGGTCGAGACTGGTCCGGATCGCTGGAACTGCTCCGTGACGAACACATGGGGCGGGCCTCTCTCGCTGTGCACGCCGTCGCCACGGTGGACGACGTACGCGGTCGAGCCATCGCGGAGACCGACCGGAACTGGGTCATCGACACGGTCTCGGAGGAGCCGACCCGAGGACTGCAACTGGACGTCCAGAAAGCCTCGTTCAAGCGAAGTTCCCGGGAGTGGTTGCACGCGTACGCCGACGCCCCCTGGATCGTCGACGTCTCGGCCCGGGTTCCCACGGTCCTCGTGAACACCGACGTCGAGAGCGTCATGGGCCTGCTGGACAGCAGGGGCTCCGGTGTCGACAGCAAGGTGCGCGACCTCGTGGTGTCCCAGATGGCCACAGATGCCTGGACGGCGGTGTTCCACGGCGCCATCGGCGATCTGGAGGTCGAGCCCGGCGGCGGCCCGGTCTTCCCGACCGATTGGCAGGGCGAGGTGTTGCGGGAGATGCTCCCCGACGTGATCCCCGGAGTGCACGTGGAGGAGGCACTGCGCCAGGTGCATCGACGTCGCACCGGTGACTCGGGCTGGGTGGAGCTGCAGACCCGCATCCACTACGCGGCGGTCCGTCGGGCCGATGCCTCCAAGGCCCTCGCCTACGTCATTCGCAGTCTGGAACAGATGAACCGCGGGAGCGACGCATGATCACCAGACCGAACCACGTACCGGAGCGCTTGGCCCATCTCCCCACACCGGCCGCCGATCCGTTTCTCACGGAGGAACTGCTGAGAGGCGAGCAGGTGCACGGGGGCATCGATCTCGCCAAGGTCGTCGAGCCCCTCGCCGAGGACGACGCCAGGTGGTCGGTCGAACCGATCCGGGGTCTGGTGGAGGACGCCATGTTCGAGTTCAGGGAGGAACGGACCCGAGCGGACGCGTGGCTCGCGCCACGGCTCCACGCCACTTTGCGCCTGACACGGCGGGAAGCGGCGGACAAGCGGCTGTGGAACCACATCGCCCTTGCTGTGGCCCCCGACTATGTCGCCTGGCGCCATCTCTCGGAGCCGACTGCCAAGAGGCCGGAAAGGCGAATCGCTCCAGAGCGTTTTCGGGGTGTCGCCGACCGCCAGTGTTTCTCCCGCCTGTGGTGGGCGGCCGAACTCTTCCGGAACGGGTCGGACTATGAGCCGGTCGAGGCGGCCTGCGGAAACCAGGACCTCATCCACACGGTTCTCCGGATGGAGCTGATCGACCACCGGCCCACCGCCCAGGCCCTGGTCAGGCTCCTGCGGAACGAACAGGTCGCCACGGGCCGAGGGGTCAACGGCCTCAGTACCGCGATCAACGCGGCCGGCGCGACCTTGATCTACGACATCCTGGCGCCGGACGAACCCAGGGACCCTGCCCGTCTGCGGGATTGGATCGCGGAGGCGGGATCGGCACCCCCCGTGGAACGGCACGCGCTCCCCAAAGGGCCCGACGAGGATCCCGTTCCGGAGAAATCCGTCGTCGCGCTCACCGACTACTTCGCCGACCTGTTCGAGACGGCACCGGTCAGGGGTCGGCGAAGCGCGGATCGACCTACTTGACCTTCTTGCGCGGGCGCGAGGAGGGCGGTGGAACCTGGTCCTGCGGGCGCGGGCACCTCTCGGTGCACGCGTCCGCGTCTCCGCAACCGTGGCTTCGCGACTTGGCCCGCTGGTCCTCCGTGGCCGCCTGCCACGGCTTGCGCAGGAGCTGTGTGTCGGGAGTGGGAAGACCGAGCGCGGCGCTAAGCAGGTGCATGCCGAACGCGGGCGGCACGGCGTTGCCGACCTGCTGGGCCTGTGCCGTACCGGACCACGGGTAGTCCGGCGGGAAGCTCTGCAGCATCCCCGCCTCGTTCATGCTGAAGCGCGCGCCCTCGTGGACGACGTTCTCGTCGAGGTGCTCGAAGACCACGAAGCGGGAGATACGACCCGTGACGGTGGCGGCGGGCTGCTGGTCGGTCCGCACCCCGCGGCGCCCGGGAATTCCGGAACTGCCGTAGTTCGAGCGGACAAGGAAGGGAGTGGTTCGCCCGGGATGTGTGCCCACGCGGTCGCGAAGTACCTCCCCCATGGACTTCCACGACGGTAGGTCCTGATCTGCCTTCTTCCCACGACCTCGCGCTTCCGCGTCGTCGAGCGTCGGCTGATGGACCGGGTTCTCGCCCGAGGCGATCCTGCGGTTCCAGGCCTTCGGCTCGTAGGCGCGGTGGGTCGGCGAGGGGAGGGAGGGCTGACCGAGCCCGGCACGTCGAGCGATCAACACGGCGCGGGATCGCGTCTGCGGCACCCCGTACCTCTCGGTGGCGAGAACACCGAACGTGACCTCGTACTTGGTGCCGTCGGGCAGACCCTTGTCCCTCAGCGCCTTGGCATAGTGTTCCCAGACCGGGGCGACCGTGGGTACCTGCTCCAGAACGATCACGTCGTACGGGCGGTTGGCCCGGGCCCGGCTCCTGGTCGCCCGGATGGCGTAACGAAGAGGTTCGAGGACCAGGGCGGTGCGCGGATCGCTGAGCTTCTTCAGATCCTTGTCGATCGCCTCGTCGGGCTCGCCCGCGACCAGTCGGTGGATGTACTGCTTGACTTCCTCCAGGGCTTCGCGGCCCGCGCCGTGCCCGGCCACTGAGTAGGTCTGGCACGGAGGTCCACCGGCGAGCACATTGATCTCCGGCGGAAGCGACTCGAAGGCGTCCCGGCGAACCGCGCTCACGTCGGCATGGAGGGTCTCCAGCCCCGCCGCGTAGCGGGTCAGGCAGGCACTCTTCTCCCATTCGATGCCGAGGCTCGGGATGTCGAGCTCATGCCCGGCGACGTCCAGTCCACCGGGTCCCGCGAAGAGGTCCAGGACAAAGGGTCTGTCGAGGAAGGACTGCTGGGGCACCGTGCTGGTCATGGGGCTGAAGTCTAGCCGGCAGCGAAGATCGTCGAACCACTGTGCAGCGCTTCGGCGACGGCCAGCCCGAGCGCCTTCCCGACGGGGGGTGGCGTCGCGTGTCCGACCTGGCGGTACCGGGCCGTCTTCAGGCCGCTGATCTGCCACGTCGCCGGGAACCCCTGCAACAGGGCGGCCTGTTCGACTGTGAGCTTCACCATATTCTCCCGGCCGAGTTCAGGGTCCCAGACGAAGTCGGGGCCGGGGACTCTGTCACCCACGGTGTGCGCGTTCACGCCCATCGTGGCCCACTTCTTCTTGGTCCTCGTCGGCCCCAGGTCGGCTCCGCCACGGTTCTTCGACCCGCCGACGAGCGTCGGAGCGGGTTGATCGGCTTGATCGGCCCAGCGGGTCGCGTCGGCCCAACCGCGTGCGGCCATGGACGGTCCCAGAGCGGCACCCACCGTCATCGGTTCTCGCGAGGTGGGCGCCGGCGGTCGAAACGCCTCGGCCCACTGCCGCCGGACAGCCACCAGGACGCCGTGCTTCCGGTTCTGCGGTACACCGAAGTCGACGGCGTCCACGACGAACCAACGGAACGCGTATCCCAAGTGATCCAGTTCGATACGGGCGAATTCGCGGAACGCCTCATGGCTGTCCGAGTGGGTGAGTTCGGGGACGTTCTCGATGAGCACAGCCCGTGGTCTGATCGCGTGAACGAGATAGACCGTTGCCTTCAACAGTCGTTCCTCCAGGCCCGAATCCACCCGCCCGGCGGTCGCCGTCGACCTCACCCTGGGCAGACCGGCCGCGAGGAGGTCGACGTCGTGGCTCTCGGGGTGCTCGGCCGGATCGAAATCCAGTAGGTCGGACCGCAGAACGTTCCATCGGGGCCGGTTGGTCCTCAGGGTCGCGACGGCGACCTCGTCGTCGTCCAGAAGGAGACGTGGTGCGAATCCCGCTTGCTCCAGCCCGAGGGCCAAGCCACCGGCTCCGGAGCACACGTCCACGAACGTCAGTCCCGTCACTCTTCACGGCCCTTCGATCGTTCTGCCAGTCGTCGCCGCACGGTCGCGGCCACCCGCGCGGTCACTTCCTCGGGAGTCTCGTGCTCCCAGAACCGCAGCACCACCCACTTCTGCGCGACCAGGTGCTCCGTCGTCTCCCGGTCGCGGGCCATGTTCCGGTCCAGCTTCTCGCGCCACCACTCAGCGTTGGCCTTCGGCCGCGTGGCGTGCTCCGGGCACCCGTGCCAGAAGCATCCGTCGATCAGGACGGCCACTCTGGCCCGGGTGAAGGCCACGTCGATGCGGCGTCGTGCCATGCCCGGCACCGGGTACTCCACGCGGTAGCGCAGGCCCGCCGCGTGCAGCAGCCGCCGCACGGCCAGTTCGGCGTTCGTGTTCTTGCTGGCCTGGCGGGACATGCGCGCCGAGACGGCGGGAGAGGAGGGCCTCACGTTGTCCAATGCTCTCGCGCCTCAAATACGTACGTCGTCCCGGTCGATGACGATCGCATCCTGCCGGCTGGAGTCGATCGTGCGGAACCGGATCAGGGGGCGTTCGGATTCCCCCGACGACATCGGGGCGACGAAGGAGAAGGCCATCACGAGGTCACCGGGATCGATCGTCCCGTCGGAGGCGAGTCGGGGCTCGGACTCGACCACCGGGTAGAGCAGCAGGGCGCCTCGACGCGGGTGGAGGTGCTGCTCGACCGTCGTGTTCCCGGGCGTCTCCACGGTGCCCGCGACGCGCAGGGCGGCGGCGCGATGTTTCGGCTCACTGACCGCGCCGAAGAGCGAACCACGCCTGCGGGTACGGCGGGCCGGGGTGAACGGTCCGTGCCCCAGGATGCGAGCCTCCACGCGCCTGACGGAGGTCTGCAGAGGAGTGATCACGAGCCAGTCGTCGATCGTCGGTCGCCGTCCCGTGCCCAGCAGGAACTCCAGGTGCGGCGAGAACTGGCTCGGGAGCGACCAGCGCAGGTCGCACAGCACCTTCGTCAGCGTCTCGTGCGAGACCGTCCCCACGCGTGCCTCGTACTCGGGGCCGTCGCCGACCGACAGACGTACCGGGTCCTGCCCCAGCGCGGCGAGCACGGGCTCCCAGCACTCGGTGTTGTGGGCCAAACCCTGCGGGGTGTCGGGGTAGGCGGTCGGCTCCACCCAGGTCCCCGGCGACCGCACCTCCACCAGCTCGGCGTTGAACATCTTGTTCCGGGCCGACGGCTTCACCCACGGCAGGTGCTGGGCCACCAGGGGCGGGATCTGGGCCGGCGTGACCTGGGGGCGGCCGTCCACCAGGGGGGCGTAGCGGGCCAGTTCGGCGCGGAAGAGTTCCTCGTCGCGGCAGATCGCCTCGAAGGCCTCGTACAGGTCGACGGTCTTGGCGTTGCGCCCGCGGCCGAGGGTCTCCTCGCGGCCGATGTAGAGCCGCACCAGGTCCCGGTACCCGGGGCGGAAGCCGAACCAGCGGCCCATCTGCATCAGGGTGTCGGCCTGCTGGGTCGTCCGGCGGTAGTACGTGATCGTCAGGCCCTCGACGGTGAAGCCGCGGGACAGCTTGGTGCCGCCGACGAGGATCTTCCACACGTTCGGGGTGCGGTCGAAGTCGAGGTCGGGCTGGGCGTAGTCGCGCTCGCTCTCGCCGTTGACGACGATGACGGGCGTGCCGCCCTGGTTGATGAGGCGACGCGCCCCATGGACGTACGGCCTCAGGTCCTCGTACGTCGCGGGGGTGGGCAGGGAGCCGTCCGCGTAGGTGTGGAAGTCCTTCTCGAAGAGGGACGCCAGGCGTGCGTGGCCCTCGGGGCCGGTGTACGCGGCGTTGTTCCACATGGTGTTGATGCGCTGCGCGAGCACCGCGTGTTCGGCCATGCGGACGGATTCGTGCACGAGCATCGTGTGGTGCCGGAACGGGTCGGAGGGAACGTCGTGCTCCGCGCGGTAGAGCTTCAGCGCCCCGGTGAGGACGAAGGCGTCCAGGGCCTCCTGGAGGCGGTCACCCGTGGACTCCGACCCCATGCCGGGGTCGCCCGTGCAGTCGCAGATGCCCCGGACGTGTTTCCGCTCGGCCTCGCCCTCCTCTCCGTCGACGGAGTCCAGGTCGTGGAAGTCCTGAACGCCCATGTAGTCCTTGGGCCGGGGGAGGGAGATCAGGAAGTCGCGCGGGAAGAGGTCCTCGTCGTCGCCCGGGTCGACGAACACGTTGGCGAACGGGGTCGCGGTGTAGCCGACGTACTGGGCGCGGGGCAGCAGCTTGAGGAGCTTGCTGATCTGGCCGTTGATCGCGGTGCGGGTGACCTTGCCGTCCTCCCACTTCTTCGGGTCCGTGGTGTTCACCGAGGCCTGGTCCGACTCGTCGTCGATGATCAGGGCCGGTATCTCACCGAGGATCGGACCCATCTTCTTGAGGTCCTTGACCAGTTTCTCCAGCACCGACTTGTTCTTCTTCACGACCATGACGCGCGCGCGTGCCGCGTGCAGGTTCGCCGGGTCGTGCAGAGGCCGGGTGCGGTCGGGCTTCTCGAACTCCAGCGCGCTGATGCCGCGTTCGAGAGACATGTAGTCGCGGTCGCGCGAGGTCAGACGCTCGATGTCGAACGCGCCGAGGAGGGAGGGGCGGGCACCGAACGAGACGAACTTCGCCGGCCAGTCCTCGTCGTCCTGGTAGTCGATGCCGACCAGGGCGTCCGGGTCGTTCGGGTCGGCGGCGCCCAGGATGTTCTCCTGGCCGATCAGTTCCATGTCGAGCCGGCGCTGGGTCTGGCCGCGCAGCAGGTTCAGGGTGCCGCCGAGCACGATGACCAGCCGGTAGCCGGCGTCGATGGCCTTGGCCGTGACCCCGGTGAAGTTGGCTGTCTTGCCGGACTGCACGTAGCCGACGACCAGTCCGCGGGCGCCGTAGGGGTCGTCACGGGTGGGGTCGGCGAGCCGCTCCACGACCGCGTGGGCGGCCTCGTCCAGACCGCAGACGGCTGCGTCCCCCCAGCCCTTGCGGCGCAACAGACGCTCGTACGACGTCCAGTAGAAGGAGCGGTTCGCCGCCTGTTCCCGGGTGTACCAGGGCTGGAACTCGCGGCTGATGGTGACAGGACCGGGTTCGGTGTGGACCGGAACGGCCGCGTCGAACGCCTTGCGGAGATCCGCGTCCAGCGCGAGCTTGTCGTAGACCTCGGCGCGCCGCTCGGGGGTGCGTGCCGTCGTGGCCGACCACGAGGGGGTCTGCTCGAAATCCCAGGCGGTGAGCTTGCGGCGCCAGACGGCGAGCAGGTCGTCTCCGGGGGCCGCGGCCAGGATGCGCTCGTGGAAACCTGCCACGTCTGTGTCCGCCGGCTCCTCGGCGTCGTCGGCGAGCGCGAAGGCGAGCTTCGCGAAATGCTTGGGGCCGCGCCGGCTCATCGCGTCGAGCACCTCGCCGTGGAGGTCGGTGAGGTGGTCGGCGGCGGGCGCGTTCTCGGCGGTCACGGTGGTCGGGAGGCCTCTCTGGTGTACGGGAAGATGCGGGGAGAGCGGTGGACTAGTCCTCGGCGCGGGCGAGTTCGGCCCGTACCGCGGTGACGAGCACGCTGTTCCACAGGGCGACCTTGTCGGTCTGATTGGCCCAGACCCGTTCCTTCTGGAAGATTTCGTTGAGCATCAGGTAGAGAAGGCTCTTGAGAACCGGAGCGTCGTTGGAACCTCCGCGCCGACCGCCGTTGAAAGCCTGCCGGTAGTCCCTGTTGAGGACGACCAGGCGTTCCTTGTGGTCGATCGTGAAGACGAGTTCAGCGGGGTCGACGCCGGCCGGCACGTCGAGTCTGGTCCAGATGAAGGTGATGGGGTCGACGCCCTCCAGCTGGGGCAGTTCGTCCCGCAGGGTCCGCTTCAGCTTGGGGTCGATGCCCTTGCCGGGCGGGATGACGGCCATGCGCTTGACCTCGGTGCGGCGCTTGGCGGCTTCGCGGTAGGCCGTCTCCGCGTCACGGACGTAGTCGGTGAACGTGTGGCCGGTGTCGGGGTTCGCCGCCTTCTCCAGACCGCGGGCGAACGCCGGGGTGACCTGGACACCGTCCTTCTTGACGGTCAGCGAGAAAACGTCGTTGGGCTCGGACGGCAGATCCAGGGCGATCCTGGCGAGGGCGAGGTGACTCTCCGGGCTGCGGGTGTCGTTCCAGCCGCCCGCCTGCACGAGTCGGTCGTTGCGGTAGAGATAGAAGCCCTGGCGCTCGGCGAGCGGGCCGATGCCGCGGTAGGCGACCAGTGGCGACTTGGGCGGCCATATGTGCGCGGTGAGCGAGACGTCTCCGAGGCCTTCGACAGGCGCGGTGTACGTACGGGGATAGCCGGGGCTGCCCGGGACCCGGTACCCGAACGGGTCGATGGGCTCGACGCTGCGGTGGTCCAGCTCCTCCCGGGTGTGGACGTCCTCGACGACGATGTCTATGTGGAAGCCGTCGCGGGCGAGGAAGCGGTGGAGGTAGAGACCGAGGTGGGTCTCGAGACGTTCGATCGCGTCGTTGAGGTAGCGGTCGGTCTGACCGGCGGTGATGGTCTCGAACGGACGGACCTGGTCCCAGCGCACGATCGTGCCGTGCCAGTCGATGATCCCGTCGTAGCGGTCGACCAGGTCCTGACAGTACGTCGCGTCGACGATGTCGCAGGTGAAGTCGGCCCGCGCACGGGCGGTGAGCCAGCGGCGGCCGGTCGACGGGCTGCGCTTCGTCCGGCTGATGACGGTGAGCGCGTCGGCGTGCGAGAGGGAGGCGGCCTTCAGCCCGGCGCCGAAGTGCCCGAGAGCCCCGACGGCGTATTTCTCGCGCCCGCCGACGGTCATCGCCGTGTCCAGGCCCGCCTCGTCCATGCCGTGGCCGTCGTCGATGACGAGCAGGCCGACGAGGCGGTCCCGTCCGCCGCGCTCACCCGTGTCCCGCAGGAAGCTCACGACGACGTCGCGGGCTCCGGCGTCGATCGAGTTGTCGATCAGGTCGGCGATGGCCGCTTCGAAGCCGTAGCCCTGGTGCGCGAGTGATTCGAACGACCTGGCCGCCGGGGGGAGTCGCTTGCTCCCGCTCGTGGGTACGTCGAACTGCCAGTCGGAAGACGGCTGGTAGGGCGGCATACGTGGTCCTCGCGCGCAGGGACACGTCCGGGAGGGGTGCGGGCGTGCCGGGTTCAGCAGGTCGGGTGTGACGTTAGCGTGAACGAGTTGTGAAGGAGTAACGGGGCCGACACGAATACGCGTGCGGCCCCCGGAGGCGTTCCAGGGACCGCGTTCCAAGGGGTGTGGCGTGCCGGTCTCAAGCGTCCTGCGCCCCGTGGCACTCGCCGTAGGAGATGCCCGATCCGCACCAGCACTCGCTCGTCCGCTGCGGCGGCCATGCCACCGCCAGGCCGCGGGCCGCGAGGGTCGTCGCGTACTGGGGGAGCAGGGTCGTGTCCGAGGGGGACGAGGCCTCCGAGGCGGCGAAGGCTTCGTAGGAGGGGACCGTGGCGGTGACGATGCCGAGGTTCGGGGTGCCGGAGCCGGCCAGTTCGCGCAGGGACGCCTCTATCGTCGCGAGGTGCTCGTCGTGCGACGGGTACTCGGCGGTGAGGTCCGGGTACGCGGTGGTCAGTTCCGTGAGTTCGGGGGCCGACCAGTGCAGGACCGCCACCGGGAAGGGGCGCGACAGGGCCTCGCGGTAGGTGCCCAGTTCGGCCTGGAGACGGCTGATCTCGGCCTGGAGTTCCGCCGGGTTGTCCGAGCCGAGGGACCAGACGCGCTTCGGGTCGTGGAGTTCGTCCAGGGAGATCGGGGATGAGTGGAGGGTGTCGGCCAGGGCGTCCCACTCGTCGTGCGCCGCGCCCAGCATGCGGCGCACCCGGTGACGGCCGAAGAGGAGGGGGAGCGTGGAGTAGGGGGGTTCCGGTACGTCCGTCAGGAGCAGGACCGTTCCCTGCGTGAAGGTGTCCTGTGCCGCTTCCAGCTCGTCGTGCGACTCCAGGGCCTCCGCCACGATCACCCAGGGAGCCGGGTCGCGGGGCGCCGCCGCCCGGACTCCGTCGATGATCGCGCGGGCCTCGGCCTCGTGGTCGTACTCCCACAGGTTCGACGCCTTGAGGGCGCGGACGAGATAGGGCTTCTCCAGCGGAGTGTCCGAGGCGAGAAGGCGGTCGTAGAGGGTGGAGGCGCCGGGGCGGTCGCCGGCCAGTTCGAGGTGAGCCGCGGCCTGCAGGAGCAGGTGCTCGGCGTCCTCCGGGTACAGGCCGGCGGTCCGCTCCAGGCGAGCCGCTTCGGCGGTGTGGTCGACGTTCTCGGCAGGCGTGTCGGGGCGCATGGGGGACACCGTACTGCCGCCGGGCCGCCAAGGAGAGAGACCTGCTGGCCAGAGACGCGGGAGTCCCCGATGGCATATTTCACGTTGCGTTCGACGCTTCGACGCTTCGACGCTTCGACGCTTCGACGCTTCGACGCTTCGACGCTTCGACGCTTCGACGCTTCGACGCTTCGACGCGTCGCCCGGCCGGCGGTCGGCCGCCCGCGGCCGGGGCCACGGGCGTCCGCACCGCCGAGGCCCTCAGCCCCGCCTCACGCCACGACCCCGTCCACCTGCAGCGTCTGGACCGCCCCCGCCGCGAACGGCACCGCCAGGGACTTGCCGCTGAGGTAGGTGTCCGAGCGGGCGGTGTAGAGGTCGCCGCCGCCGGACGTCAGGGTGTTCCAGCGGGGGACCAGGCCGTTCGTGCCGCCGGAGACCGTCGTGAAGCGGGAGAGGTCGAAGGTCAGCGTCTGGGCCGACGTCGCCTTGTTGGCGGCGACGATCACCAGGCGCTTCGCCGTCGCGTCGTACGCCGCCACCGCGTAGTCCACGCCCGTGGCCACGATCGTCATGCCCGGGCGGATGTGGCGGCTGAACTGGGCCATCACATAGAGCTTCGTCTCGACCGCGCCGGCGGTCAGGGTGCTCGCGTCGTACTTGACCATGCCCCAGCCCGCGGTGGGGTCCATCACCTGCCAGTAGACCCAGGCGGTCGGATGCAGCCAGCGGAAGTCGAGGAGGAGGTTGCTCGCCAGGGTCAGGCCGGTGCCGTCTCCGTCGCCGTACTCGGAGTTCCACAGCGCCTTGCCGGACGACGTCACGGCATCCGTGTAGAGAAGGTCCCGGCGGCCGCCCGAGCCCTGGTAGCCGTGCACGTTGACCCGGTTGACCAGGGCCTTGGCCGTCGAGCTGAAGGAGCTCCATGTCGTACGGGCCAGGTCGTAGCTCGTCTCGTCCGACGCGGAGATCCTGGTGGACGTGAGGCCCCGCTTGTCCAGCTCGCTGCGAAGGTAGGGGAGGACGGCCGCCTGGACGGACGCGTCCATGTGGCAGCCCTCCTGGGTGCCGGTGGACGTCCACCAGTTGGAGGCGGGCTCGTTGAACGCCTCCACGGTGGCGAAGTTCACGCCCCAGTTCGACTTCGCGTAGAGGGCGACCGCCGCGAGGTGGGAGGCGTGCTGGCGGTAGTTCCAGGACTGGAGGTTGTTGCCGCCCCCGGACGCGCCCGAGGGGTTGTGGTTCAGACACATCCACCACATCGGGGAGTTGGCGAACAGCTCACTCGTCGCGCCGCGCGCCGTCGCCTTGGTGAGGGCGGCGCGCTGGGTGGCGTCCGCCGTCCACTTCCAGGCCGACGACGTCGGGTCCTCGTTGTTCCAGTCCTGCCAGTAGCCCTCGATCTGCTTGAAGGAGGGGATGTTGGCGGAGGCCGTCATGCTCTCGCCGCCCACGGTGTTCCAGCCGCACGCGCCGAGGTTGTAGCGGGCGATGGTCATGCCCAGGCCGGGGCGTGAAGCGCCGTTGTACGTGGTCGACTTGGTGGTGAAGAAGAGGTCGGCGAAGTCGTCGCGGGCGCCGAAGACATTGGCCCACCACGCCAGGGAGGTACCCCATCCCTCCCATTTCCCGTACGTCGTCGCCGGGTTGACGGCGATCGTCGCGTCCGCGCGGGCCGTGCCTGTCGCCAGGGCGCCGCCGAGGACCGTACCGCCCGTGGCGGCCAGAAGTGTTCTGCGTCGGATCATGGCTGGCTTCTCCGTCCGTCTCGACGCAACTCGCTTGCCGTGTGGCGGAGTTGGCCGTCTCTGTCGACTCGACTTCGAACTCGGTCGCCGGGGCGCTCCCGTCGGCGCTTGCCCGTCCCGGTGATGCCATCAGGAAGCATCGGGTGTGGCGCCTGAGGTTGTCGAGGGTTGTGACAGCCCTTTCTAAAACCGATGGAGGAAGCCTCGGCGGGGGCGCGCCGAAGGGCGCCGGAGGAGTGCCGGTCCGGACAAGGGCCGCGCGGGGCTGGAGAGTTGGCGGGCCTGCGCCTATCGTGCGCCCGGCGAAGGGGGCGTACGGATGCGGGCTCCGGGGGTCGTGCACCACGGCACGCGGCGACGGCGGGCCGCGTACCGGCGCGTGGTCTGGAGCGGCGCCGAGGTGCTCGTCACCGTCGGAGTGGTGCTGCTCCTCCTGGTCGCGCACCAGCTCTGGTGGACCAACCGGCAGGCGCGGCACGGTGCCGAGCGCAAGGTGCAGGCGCTGGAGCGGGAGTGGGGGACCCCGGCGCCCGGGAGTGCCGGCCCCGATGCGGGCGCCGCCTCCGGTGCCGGGGGGACCGGGGAGGGTGGGCCCGACGACGGGGGGAGCGGCGCCGGACGGTCGGCGGGGCGGCACTCCTCGTCGGGGCCCGGGAGCGGCACCGGCGGTCCGGAGCGCCCCCGTTGGTCGCAGGCCTACGCCGTCCTCGGCATTCCGCGGCTCTCCCTGCGGGTACCGGTCGCGGAGGGCGTGAGCAAGGCGGGCGTCCTCAACAAGGGCTACGTCGGCCACTACAAGGGCACCCAGCAGCCGGGGCAGGCAGGGAACTTCGCGCTCGCCGGGCACCGGAACACGCACGGGGAGCCGTTCCGGTACCTGCCGAGGCTCCGGCGCGGTGACACGATCACCGTCGAGACGAGGACCGCCGTCTACACGTACACCGTCGACCGGACGCTTCCGCGGACCTCCGCGCGGGACGTCGGGGTGATCCGCCCGGTGCCGCGCAGCACCGTCCGGCCGTCGTACGGGTACAGCCGGCCCGGGTACTACATCACGCTCACCACGTGCACCCCCGAGTACACCTCCCGGTACCGCATGGCGGTGTGGGGGAAGCTCACCTCCATGCGGCCCCGGTGACGATCGGGGTTCACGCCCGGTCCCGCAGGACCAGGACGCTCGCCGCGGCCGGTGCGGCGAGGCCCGCCGAGACGGCGATCGCGATGTCCGCGCCGTGCGCCGGTCCGCCGGTGGAGGTGACCAGGGCGGTCGTTAGGACGCGACCCCGGCGCACGAACCGATTTGACATGCTCCTCGCCCTGAAGGGCGAGGATTCCGGCCTTCCTCGACTGGTTGCCGTACCGCTACGCGGCACGGTTCCCGGTCGGGAATCCGTGGCTTCCTGTTTCTTCGCGCTGTGCCGGGATTGCTCCTGGTCTTATCGGCGCTCCGCAGGCCGATGCCGCCAGTCCGGCGGCCGTCTTCACGTTGATCGCGGCGTTGGTGTCCCGGTCGTGGTGGGTGCCGCAGGCGGTGCAGGTCCATTCCCGCACGTTCAGGGGTTTGGGTCCGTCCTTGACCCCGCACGTGGAGCAGACCTGGCTCGTCGGTTCGAACCGGCCGATCTTGATCAGGGTGCGCCCGTACCGGGCCGCCTTGTACTCCAGCATGCCGATGAACTGTGCCCAGCCCGCGCCATACACGCTCTTGGCCAGCCTGGTGCGCGCCAGTCCCTTGACTGCCAGGTCCTCCACGCCGATCGCTTGGTTCTCGCGGATCAGCTTCGTGGAGAGCTGGTGGTGGAACTCACGGCGGGCATCGGCCACCCTCGCATGGGCGCGGGCGACCTTCAGGCGGGCCTTGGCGCGGTTCTTGCTTCCCTTCTGTTTGCGGGACAGCTCCTTTTGGATCTTCTTCAGTTTCTTCTCCGCCCGGCGCAGGAACCGCGGGGAGTTGATCTTCGTGCCGTCGGAGAGGACCGCGAAGTGGGTTAGGCCGAGGTCGATGCCGACCGTCTGATGGGTGTCGGACATCCGGGCGGCGTCGACAGCCGGGTCGGTGTCGATGACGAAGGAGGCGAAGTACCGTCCCGCGCTGTCCTTGATCACGGTGACTGAGGTGGGGTGGTGGGCAGGGTGCGGGACCATTTCACCTTCACCGCGCCGATCTTCGGCAGGTTCAGCCGTCCGCCGGCGGTGATGTTCCAGCGGGCATTGGTGGTGAACCGGATCGACTGCCGGGTGTCCTTGCGGGACTTGAAGCGGGGCGCACCCAGCCTGGGACCCTTGCGGGTGCCCTTGAGGGAGGCGAAAAAGTTGCGGTAGGCAGCCTCGGCATCGCGCAGGGACTGCTGGAGCACCACCGCGGAGACCTCGCCCAGCCAGGACCGTTCCGCTGTCCGCTTGGCCTGGGTGATCAGGCGCGTGGACGGCTGGCCAGCCGTCGGGAACGGCTGCTGGGCCTTGCGGGCGTCCTCACGGGCACGCACCGCGTCGTTGAACACAACACGTGCGCACCCGAACGCCTTCGCCAGCGCCGTGCACTGACCGAGTCCGGGTACAGCCTGAAGGCGTACCGGAGCCGCATGACGATCACATTAGGCAAGTCGAACCCGCATCGTCACCGGGAACATGTGAGCGACCCGTCACCGTCATGAAGCGGGGTCCGGCTCCGCCGGAACGCCACTGCGACGCTCCGTGTCGCGACCACAGGATTCGCTTCACCCCGGCCTGAAGGCCGGAGCACTGCGAATGATTACCGGTAGCGGAAGGCCTGCTGGGCGCCCGAGTCCATCGCCGCACGGGTCGGTGGCACGGATTCGACGGCCAGCAGCGGCAGCGCGGCGTTGAGCAGGCCGCTGCTTGCCCCACACCCCTGTCGCGCGTAGCCGCCCGCGCAGGGTCGAGAAGGTGTGCACGATCAGTCCCAGGCTGCTCGCGAGGATCGCCGCGTTCGCTGCTCCCTGCGCGACGCGGGTCAGACGGACCCGCGGAAGCCGGTGGCCGCCGAATCCGGCGGGCTGGCCGGGCCGGACTCCCGAAGGTCCGCCAGGTCGGACTTCCGAAGGTCCGCCGGGACGGACCGCGGTCCGGGCGGTGTGGCGGACGCCGCGTCGCTTCCCGGGCGGTCCGCCGAGAAGCATCCTGTATAACGAACGGAGGGACACGCGCGCCGCGTACGAGACACGCGCGCCACGTACGAGAGGAGGAGCGGTCGATGACCCGGACCTGGGCCGACGCCCGCCCCGCCGCCGTACTGCTGCTTCTGCTCCTCGAGGTCGCCCTGCTCGACACGGGCACCCTCACCGCCACCGTCGCGGTCGCCGCGACGGCCGCGGCCGGGTCCGCCTTCGCGGCCTGCTCCCTCATCGTGGCGCGCTGCGCGCCCGTCGTGCCGCCCACCCGGGTCCGTACGGCCATCCGCGACCGCGACCGCCGCACGGCCTTCCTGCCGCAACGCGATCCCGACGCCAGCGGACGGCCGCGCCCCAGGGCACCCGGACACGCCCTCCCGGCGACCGCGTAGGCACCCTTCCCCTCCACCCCCGGTGACCGTTCGCCCGGGGTGGTTCCCCACTCCCGGTGACTCACCCCGAGTGGTGCTCCGTCACGGGTGACCCGCGCGGGTCGTCATGCCGCATTCCGTACTCCCGGCACGACGAGACCCCCGGAGGGCTCACGCATGTCCACGTTCATGTCCGTTTTCGCGCACCTGGTCGAGCACATCGCCGACCTGCTCCAGCCGCTGTTCCACGCCTCGGCGGCCGCCGCGGCGATCGTCCTGTTCACCGCGCTCGTACGACTGCTCGTGCATCCCCTGTCGCGGGCGGCGGCACGCGGACAGCGGGCGCGGGCGGCGCTCCAGCCGCGGATCACCGAGCTGAAGAAGGAGCACGGGAAGGACCGCGAGAAGTTCCAGAAGGCGCTGATGGAGCTGCACGCCGAGGAGAAGGTGTCGCCGCTCTCCGGATGTCTGCCCAGCCTGATCCAGATGCCGGCCTTCTTCCTCCTCTACCACCTGTTCTCCAGCTCGGCGATCGGCGGCGAGGCCAACACCCTCCTCGGGCACAAGCTGTTCGCCGCGCCGCTCGGGGACCGGTGGGCGGACGCGCTCGGCGACGGCGGGCTCTTCGGCCCGGCCGGCCTCGTCTACCTGGTCCTCTTCGCCGTCGTCACGGTCGTGGCCGGTTTCAACTACGTGCGCACGAAGCGGACGGCCGTCGTCGCCGCGCCGGTGGCGGGTGAGGCCGGCGGCGAGCAGGCGGCCGCTCTCGCCTCGGTCGCCAAGATCATGCCGTTCATGTCCTTCTTCACGCTGTTCACCGTGGCCGTGGTGCCGCTGGCTGCCGCGCTGTACGTGGTGACCAGTGCGGCCTGGAGCGCGGTGGAGCGGGCGGTGCTCTACCGGGACATGCCGGGCGCGGTGCCCGCGGCCGCGGCTCTCGCCTGACGGGACCGCGTGCCTGACGGGGCGGCTCGTCCGGCCGGGCCTCGGGAGGGGGGTGCGGCGACCGGGCTGTGGGAAGGGCATCGCGGCCGGCTGCGGAAGGGCGCCGGTCGGTCCAGTCCGTGAACGGGGTCTTGCGGACTGGACCGTGAGCTTGGAGGATCGCACGGTCCTCCGACGGCCGCACCCGTCGGTCGGACGGCCCGCGACCGAGGGAGACGGTGACCATGAAGCTGCTGCGAGTCGGTACGACCGGGGCGGAGCGGCCCGCGCTGCTCGACGCCGAGGGGATCCTCCGGGACCTGTCGGGACTGGTCGCCGACATCGACGGGGCACTGCTCGCCGACGACGCGGTGCTCGGCCGGATCCGGTCCGCCGCGGCGGCCGGTGAGCTGCCAGTGCTGGACGCCGACGGACTGCGCGTGGGACCGCCGCTGGCCCGGATCGGCAAGGTCGTGTGCATCGGGCTGAACTACCACGACCATGCCCGGGAGACCGGGGCCGAGCCGCCCGCCGAGCCGGTGATCTTCTTCAAGGCGGCGGACACCGTGGTCGGACCGGACGACACGGTGCTGGTGCCGCGCGGGTCGGTGAAGACCGACTGGGAGGTCGAGCTGGCCGTCGTCATCGGCCGTACCGCCCGCTACCTGGAGTCCGGGCAGGAGGCGCTCGCGCATGTCGCCGGGTACGCGGTGGCGCACGACGTCTCCGAGCGAGAGTTCCAGATCGAGCGGGGCGGCACCTGGGACAAGGGCAAGAACTGCGAGACGTTCAACCCGCTCGGGCCGTGGCTGGTGACCGCCGACGAGGTCCCGGACCCGCAGGCGCTGTCGCTGCGGCTCTGGGTGAACGGGGAGCTCAAGCAGGACGGGACGACGGCCGAGCAGATCTTCCCGGTCGCCGAGGTCGTCCGGTACGTCAGCCAGTTCATGACCCTGTACCCGGGGGACGTGATCAACACCGGTACGCCCGCCGGGGTGGCGCTCGGCCGGCCCGACCCCAAGCCGTTCCTGCGGGCGGGTGACGTCGTCGAGCTGGAGATCGAGGGGCTGGGGCGGCAGCGCCAGGAACTCAAGAACGCGTAGGCGCTCCGCTTCGTTTGCGGTTCGGGTCCGCCGGGGCCGGGTGACTTTTTTTGCCGCGGGTGCGTCGTGGTTGTTCGCGCCGTTCCCCGCGCCCCTGACGGGGCTCTGCCGTGCGTCGTGCTCCGCGGGTGGTTCGTGGTTGCTCGCGCGGTTCCCCGCGCCCCTGACGGGGGCGCGGGGAACCGGTTCGCTAGGCGGCCAGGAACTTCTCCAGGGCCTCCACCACCATCTTGTGGTCCTCGACCTGGGGCAGGCCCGAGACCACCACGGTGCCGATGACGCCCGCGCCCGTCACGGCGATCGGGAAGGCGCCGCCGTGGGCCGCGTACGTGTCGGGGTCCAGGCGCGAGGAGTCCTCGAAGGTCGTGCCCTTGGCGCGGAAGCGCGAGCCGACCAGCAGCGAGGAGCACCCGTAGCGCTCGACGACGCGGCGCTTGCGGTCGATCCAGGCGTCGTTGTCCGGGGTGGACCCCGGCAGCGCCGCGTGGAAGAGCTGCTGGCCACCGCGGCGGATGTCGATGGCGACCGGCGCCTCGCGCTCGCGGGCGAGTTCGACGAGGAGCGTGCCGAGGGCCCAGGCGTCGTCGTGGGTGAAACGCTGGAGCGTCAGCCGGCGCTCCTGCTCCTCCAGGTCGGCGATCTCCGGTGCGACGGGCGCGTTCACAGGGACACCACCACGGACTCGCGGGCGGAGCGGCGGGCCGCCTCCAGGACCTCCAGGGCGGCGGCGGCCTCGTGGGCGGTGACCGGGTTCGGGGCGCCGTCACGGATGGCGGCGGCGACGGCCGCGTAGTACGCGGGGTACGTACCCGGAACCGTCGGCTCGGGACGGCCGCCACCGGTCAGCGGGGACTCGCCGGAACCGACGCGGCCCCACAGGGCCTCCGGCTCGACGCCCCACTCGGCGCCGGCGCCGGGGCGCTTGCCGTCGCGCAGGTCGGCCTCCTGCGGGTCGAGGCCGTACTTGACGTAACCCGCCTGCGAGCCGAGGACGCGGAAGCGCGGGCCGAGCTGGGCGGTCGTCGCGGAGACGTAGAGGTGCGAGCGGACCCCGTTCTCGTGCGTGATCGCGATGAACGTGTCGTCGTCGGTCAGCGCGCCCGGACGGCGGACGTCCGACTCCGCGTACACCGAGGCCGCGGGGCCGAAGAGGACGAGCGCCTGGTCGACGAGGTGGCTGCCGAGGTCGTAGAGCAGACCCCCGATCTCCGCCGGGTCGCCGGACTCGCGCCAGCCGCCCTTCGGCTGCGGACGCCAGCGCTCGAACCGGGACTCGAAGCGCCAGACGTCACCCAGCTCGCCGTCGGCGAACAGCTTGCGCAGGGTCAGGAAGTCGTTGTCCCAGCGGCGGTTCTGGAAGACGGAGAGCAGCAGGCCGCGCTCGTCGGCCAGGGCGGCCAGCTCGCGGGCCTCGGCCGCCGTACCGGCGATGGGCTTGTCCACGACCACGGGGAGGCCGGCCTTCAGGGCGGCGGTCGCGATCGGGACGTGGGTCTTGTTCGGGGACGCGATGACGATCAGGTCGAGTTCGTCGGCGCGGTCCAGCAGTTCGTCGGGCGTCGCGGCGAAGCGGAGTCCGTCGCCGAACTCGGCGCGGGCCTGCGCCTGGCGCTCCGGGTTCGAGGTGACGACCGTGTCGAGGGCGAGCCCCTCGGTCGTGGCGATCAGCGGGGCGTGGAAGACGGAACCCGCGAGGCCGTAGCCGACGAGACCCACGCGAAGGGGCGTACCAGTACCAGTCATGCCTGTCATGCGTCCTACTTTCGCAACGCTGTTGCCAAAGTGCAAGCGCAGGGGACAATGGGTGATGTGAACAGGACCAATGCGGGTGGGGCCGGGACGCAGGGAACGCCCGGGAATCCAGGTGTACCCCGGACCTCGGGACAATGCGCGGATCAGGGCGGAGCCGGGGAGGCCGGCGGTTCCGGTCGTCACGGTGCGGGCGGCGGGGCTTCCGACCGGAACGGCGGGGGCGGGGCTTCCGGTGTCTTCGCGAACCACGGGGTCCCCGGGAATCCGGGTTCCGGTGTCTTCGCGAACCACGGCGTTCCCGGGAATCCGGGTTCCGGCGGGGGCGCCGGCGCCGGGGCGGCCGGGGTGAACCTGCCCGCCCTGCGCACGCACAACGCCGCGCTGGTGCTCGATCTGCTGCGCACTGCGGGCGCCTCCGGCATCAGCCGCCTGGAACTCGCCGAGCGGACCGGGCTGACCCCGCAGGCCGTCAGCAAGATCACCGCGCGGCTGCGGGCGGACGGCCTCGCGACGGAGGCGGGGCGTCTCGCGTCCACGGGCGGCAAGCCCCGTACGGTGCTGCGGCTCGTGCCCGACGCCGGGCACGCGGTCGGGCTGCATCTGGACCGGGACGAGCTGACCGCGGTGCTCTGCGATCTCACCGGGGCCGTGGTGGCCGAGCGGCACGCCCCGCTCGATCTGGGAGCCGGGGCCGACGCGGTGGTCGAGGGGGCGGCCGGGGAGGTCTCCGCCCTGCTCGGCGGGGTGTCACCGCTGGGTGTGGGGGTCGCGCTGCCGGGGCCGCTCGATCACGTCCTGGGGGTGCTGCACCGGGTGACGGGGTTCCCGGAGTGGGACGGGTTCGCCCTGCGGGACGCGCTGGCCGGGCGGCTCGGGCTGCCGGTGGTCGTGGACAAGGACACCAACGCGGCGGCGCTCGGGGTGGCGGTGGGGGCCGGTGCCCGGTCCGGCCCCGGCGTCACGGGCGGCGGGTCGTTCGCGTATCTGCACCTCGGTACGGGTCTGGGCGCCGGGCTCGTGATCGGCGGGGCCGTGCACCGGGGGGCCCGTACCGGAGCCGGGGAGTTCGGACACCAGGTCATCCAGCTGGACGGGCCGAAGTGCGAGTGCGGGAACCGCGGATGCATCGAGGTGCTGTGCCTGGACGCGGTGGGGCGGGGGACCGTGGCCGAGGCCGCTCGGGTGCTCGGCGCCGGAGCGGCGAATCTGGTGGGGCTGCTCGACATCGACCTCGTGCTGCTGGGAGGGCGCACGGTCGCGGCTCACGAGGAGGTCTTCCTCCAGGGGGTCGGGGCCGTCCTGGAGGAACGCGCCCGGCGCGAAGGAGGCGGTCCGGCGGTGCCGGTCCGGGTGGCCCCCGGCGGAGCGCGAGGGGTGGCCGAGGGCGCGGCCCAACTGCTGCTGGCTCCGCTGTTCGGGCGCGGGGAGGGCTGAGCAATCGGGACTTGACCGTCGTCTCCTGGAAGCTCAGCGAGAACAGCAGGCTCAACGAGAACAGCAGGCTCGACGAGGTCCGCAGGGGCCGGTCGATGGGGGGCCGGATCGGTGGGGGTGCCGCCGGACGGTGGGATTCCGGGGGCCGAACGGGGGTGACCGCCCGTTCGGCGGTCCGGCGGCTGGGGTGCGGCGTGGCAGGGTCACGAGGCCATTGCCCGGTACCGACTGACGCTTTCGATCCTCCCGATCCCCGCCCCCTCTCGATCGGCCAAAGGCTCCTCATGCGACTGCGTACGTCTCATCCGCTCGCTCCGACCGCCCTCGCCCCGACCGCTCTCGCCCTGTTCGTGACGTTCACCTCGGCTCCGGCGCACGCGCTGGAGCCCCGCCCGGGCTGTGTCGCGTCCGACACCCACGACTTTCCGATCAAGACCCGGATCCACGGCGGCCCCGACGCCTACCAGGCGGGCGGCGACTCCGGGACCTGGTACATCGACCTCACCAACACCACGGCACACCCCTGCGGCGCGATCCATCCGGTCGTCGTCCTCGTGGACGAGAAGCGGACGCTGCGGCCGGAGCAGGCGCGGCTGGAGTTCTACGAGGGGGAGCGGGCCCATGCCGTGAGGTTCGAGCGGAGCGACGAGGCCGAGAACGTGGCACCGTTCGACGACGGCTTCCCCGGGTTCACCGTCGCCCCCGGCCGCACCCTGACCGTGAAGGTCCGGCTCTCCCTGGCGTCCGGCGCGAGCGCCCCGAACTCCGTCGTCGCGAACGCGGCCGTCGTGCAGAAGCACGACGACGACGGCGACTGGGTCGGAGAGTCGAACGCCTACCGCTTCCGGATCGAGGGCGCCGTCAGGGACAAGGACCCGGAGTCGGGCGAGGAGACCGGTACGGGCGAGGACCAGGACGGCACCGCGGACACCGGTGCCGACGCCGACGCCGGCGTGGGTCCCGGCACCGGGACCGGGACCACCGGTACCGGTGAGGCCCGTACGGACACGGGCAGGGGGACCACCACCGGGACCGGCACGACGGCGCCGTCCGCCGAACAGCTCGCCAGCACCGGACCCGGCGGAGCGAACCGGCCGGCACTGGCCGCGCTCGCGCTCGTCCTCGTCGCCTTCGGCTCCGGACTGTTCGCCCTGGCCCGGCGCATGCGCCCGCGCCGACGCTGACCCCGGGGCGCGGGAAGCGCGAAGCCGGAAGACGTAAGCCGGAAGCCGTAAGAGGGCGGCGGGGACCCGGGGCTGAGTCCGGGTCCGGTGGCCGGCCGGGCGTGGCAAGGCGTGCGAAGGGCGTGACGGAGCCGCGGCCAGGGCGGCCCGGCCGTGGGCGTGCCGTCCTGACTAGGCTGGGCGGGTCGGCACAGCGTCGTTCCGGCAGCCCCGGTTCGAGTGCGTTACGTACGCCAGGACGGCAGGAGACCCAGCACATGTCAGAGCGCAAGCCCATCGAGTCGTGGCTCACCGACATGGACGGCGTCCTCATCCACGAAGGGGTGCCCATCCCCGGCGCCGACGCCTTCATCAAGAGACTGCGGGAGTCCGGGAAGCCGTTCCTGGTGCTGACGAACAACTCCATCTACACGGCGCGCGACCTGCACGCCAGGCTCAAGCGCATGGGCCTGGACGTACCGGTCGAGAACATCTGGACCTCCGCCCTCGCCACCGCCAAGTTCCTGGACGACCAGCGGCCCGGCGGCACGGCGTACGTCATCGGCGAGGCGGGTCTGACCACCGCGCTGCACGACATCGGCTACGTGCTGACCGACCACGAACCGGACTACGTGGTCCTCGGCGAGACCCGTACGTACTCCTTCGAGGCCATGACCAAGGCGGTCCGGCTGATCAAGGGGGGCGCCCGGTTCATCGCCACCAACCCGGACGAGACCGGGCCGTCCACCGAGGGTCCGCTGCCGGCCACCGGAGCGGTCGCCGCGCTGATCACCAAGGCCACCGGCAAGCAGCCGTACTTCGCGGGCAAGCCGAACCCGCTGATGATGAGGACCGGCCTGAACGCCATCGGCGCGCACTCCGAGTCCAGCGCGATGATCGGCGACCGGATGGACACCGACGTGCTGGCCGGTCTGGAGGCGGGGATGCAGACCTTCCTCGTCCTGACCGGGCTGACCACGCCCGAGGAGGTCGAGCGGTACCCGTACCGTCCGTCGAAGATCGTCGACTCGATCGCGGACCTCGTCGACCGCGTCTGAGCCACCGCACCGCCCCGGACGCCCGGCCGGGGGCCGCATCTCCGTGACCGCGACCCGGATGCCCGGCCACAGGCCGCACATCCGTGACCGGGCCGTCCGTTCGTGACCTCCGGTCCGGACGCCCGGCGGTGGTGAGCACCTCCGGGAGACTCCGGTCCTGGTTCCGGAGCGCGTCGGGCCGGGCCCAAACCCCCGGCGCCGCGCACAGACCCGTACGGAGCAGCGGCGGCCCCCTGGAGATGCGGGCCGCCGCCCCGAGGGGGAGTCTCCAGTTGTCTGGAGGTTTCACGATGCGCTCGATGCGACTCACTCTCTGTGCCGGGGCGGCGGTCGCCGCGGCGCTCACGCCCGCCGCGTACGCGGCCGACGCGGGACCGGCCGGTGTCTCCGTGAACCCGGTGTCCCCGGCCGCGGGCAGCGACATCCGGCTGCGGGCCATGGGCTGCGCGGGCCGGACGGGCACGGCGGCGTCGGACGCGTTCGTCTCGGACGCGCGGCTGACCGGCGGGGGCGGCGGCGGACTCGTCGGTGACACCCGCGTCCGTACCGCGCTGCGGCCCGGCAGCTACGGCATCCAGGTGGACTGCGACGGCCACCGCGAGCGGGTCAAGGGCACGCTCACCGTCCCGGCACGCGACTCCTCCCCGAGCGTCATGCCCGCCTCGCCGGTCGCGCCGGTGAACGCGGGGGGCGGCGGAACGGCCCGCCTCGCCGCGGCGGACGACGCCCACGCGGCCGGACCCGGCACCAGGCAGGCGGTGGTCGGCCTGATCCTCGCGAGCGTCGCCGCGATCGCCGTCGCGGTCCGCGGTTCGCGCCGGGGCAACGACGGCCGCGACTGACATGTCCGATCGGGAGCGTTCATCCGGCAGCGGCCGTCTGCTGACCGGTGTGGCCTGGCTGGTCCTGCTGCTCGGGCTGTGGCTGTGGGGCCGTGAGGTGACGGATCTGCGGCTGGGGACGTCGGCACCGACCACGGGGGACATCGCCGCCGTCGGCCGGCCGCCGGAGGTGCGGCTGCCCCCCGCGCTCAAGCCCCTCGGCGGCGCCCGGCCGCAGCGCGTCGACATTCCCTCGATGGGGGTGCAGGCGCCCGTCGTGGCCCGCGGGCTGGACGGCCGGGGCGCCATCGATCCGCCGCCGTTCGACCAGCCGGGTGTCGTCGGCTGGTACGCGGCGGGGGCGAGGCCGGGGGCCGCCGGGACGGCGCTGATGGTCGGCCACGTCGACACCGAGACCCGGCCCGCGGTCTTCTACCGGCTCAGCACCGTCAAGCCCGGCGACACCGTCCGGGTCATGCGCGACGACGGGACCGTCGCCGAGTTCACCGTGGACGACGTCCAGGTTCTGCCGCGCGACCACTTCGATGCCCGGCAGGCCTACGGGGTACGGGAGTCCGGGCGGGCCGAGCTGCGGCTGATCACCTGCGGCGGAACCTTCGACCGGACCGACGGCAGCTACACGGCGAACGTGGTCGTCTCGGCGTACCTCACGGGGAGAGGGCTGTGAGGCGGAAGGTGCTCGATGGGGGTCGTGAGGCGCCCCTCGCGGCCTCCCCCCCGGGGCTTTCCGGGCAGGCATGACGAAGGGCCCCCTCGTTCTCACGAGGAGGCCCTCCGGTCTGTGCGCCGCCAGGGACTCGAACCCCGGACCCGCTGATTAAGAGTCAGCTGCTCTAACCAACTGAGCTAGCGGCGCTTGCTGACGGGAAAACTCTACCCGACCCACGGGGGTGCTCCCGACCAGGTGGGCGGCTCCGTGGCAGGTGGGGGCGGTCCCGTACATCATTCGGACCGTCAGCGTGCGGCGCCGCATGTCAGTTGAGAAACTGACGATTGTGCAGAATTGCGGACATTTCAATCTGGAGGGTGAGGGGCGTCGCATGAAGACTCCGGTGTTCGAGGAGGTCGATCCCGCGAGTGACTGTGATTGCCCCGGATGCGTCCACTGGCGGCGTGTCCTGCCCGTCTCCTCGCGGCTCGGGCCGTCCGGCCCTCCGGGGCATCCGGCGGCCCGTGCCCATGTCCTCGGCCTGGCGGGGGTCGCGCGAACCCCCATGGCGCTCGCGCTGGCCGCCACGGCGGGCACCGTCCTCGGCGCGGTCCCAGCGGTCGCCGCCGTGCACGGACCCGTCCGGCCCGGTCTCCCCCCGGCCGACGGACACGACGGCACCCCCCAGGGCCGCCGGGCGCCGCTGCACGGACCGGCGGGGAAGCCCGCGCTGCCCACCAGGCCGGGGACGGCGGTCCGGGCACCCGCCACCACGCGGGCCGCGATCATCAGCCGCGCCATGACATGGATCGACGCGCAAGTGCCGTACAGCATGGACGACTACTGGCGGGACGGGTACCGGCAGGACTGCTCGGGCTTCGTCTCGATGGCCTGGAACCTGCCGGGCAACGAGTGGACCGGCAGCCTCGACAGCTTCGGGGTGCGGATCACCCGGGACCGGCTCCAGCCGGGCGACATGCTGCTCTTCCACAACCCCGCCAACCCCGAGAAGGGCTCGCACGTCGTCATCTTCGGCGGCTGGACCGACTACACGCACACCCAGTACGTCGCCTACGAGCAGAGCCCGCCGCGGGCCAGGAAGCAGCCCACGCCGTACGCGTACTGGACGAACTCGGACCACTACGTGCCCTACCGCTACCGGGGGATCACGGAGGGCGCGGGTGGTTCGCCGCCCTCCACGTCGACCCGCTATCCGGGGGCCGCGTACTTCGGGACCGGTGCGAACAACGCGTACGTCACCCAGCTCGGCCGGCTCCTGGTGGACCGGGGCGGGCGCCGCTTCTACACCAAGGGACCGGGGCCGCGCTGGTCGGCCGCGGACAAGCGGGCCACCCAGGCGTTCCAGCGGGCGCAGGGCTGGAAGGGCGCCGACGCGGACGGGCTGCCGGGGCCGGCGACCTGGTCGTACCTGGTGGGCAAGAAGGGCAGGAACATCCCCGCCGTGACGGCCGGTCCGGGTTCCTCGCATGCCGTCCCCGGCTATCCGGGACGCGCGGTGTTCCGGCCCGGAGCGAACGACGCCCAGGTGACCGAGCTGGGAAAGCAGCTGGTCAAGAAGGGGTTCGGCACGTACTACACGTCCGGTCCGGGGCCGCGTTGGGGCGAGGCGGACCGGCGCAACGTCGAGGCGTTCCAGCGGGCCCAGGGCTGGCGCGGCGGGGCGGCGGACGGCTATCCGGGACCGGAGACCTGGCGGCGGCTCTTCTCCTGAGCGGCCGGTTTCCCCACGGCTCGTGAACACACTTCCAGGCGCGGAGGCATGGAGGCAGCTATGAGTACGACGACGTCAGACACCCCGGAGTCAGAAGGAGCACCTCCGGTGGAACCCGGGTCCGGCACGGCGGCCGAGGGCGGCGACGGTCAGTGGTCCGGTGCTGCGGCCGAGGGCGGCGACGGTCAGTGGTCCGGTGCGGCGGCTGAGGGGCGCGGTGGTGAGCGGTCCGGTGCGGCGGTCGAGGGCCGTGGTGGTGAGCGGTCCGGTGCGGCGGCCGAGGGTGGTGGGGGTCATCGGCCCGCCCGGCTCATCCACAACGAGGTCACCACCGAGATCCCCGTTCACCTGCTCTTCCGCGACGACCCCGACCCGGTGTCCGTGCCGCTCGCGCCCGCCGTCGTGGGCCGCCGGCGCGGTACCGGGGAGCAGCCGAGAATCCGGCGGCCCACGCCCGGCCGGCCTCCGCGCCCGGTGCCGGACGTCGACCCCGAGCTGGTCGAACGGCCGGCACGGGTGCTGCCCGGCGCGGCGGGTGTGCTGGCCGGGGCCTGTGGTGCGGCCGGATGTGCCCTCACCACCTGGTGGGCGGGCCTGCTGCCGCCCTCCGTGCTGGCCGCCCTGGAACTGCACGGCCACGCGGGTACCGGACTCGGCCCCGCGCAATGGGCGGCGTACGCCGGGGCGGGCGCGCTCGGTCTGTTCGGCTTCGGGGGTCTCGCCCGCGGCCGGACCGGGCGGGCCTGGGTGCTCGGGCTGTTCGGGCGTTATCGCGGTACCGTCCGGCGCACCGGTCTGATGTGGGTCAACCCCCTGGTGCTGCGCCGCCGGGTCGATGTGCGGCTGCGGCACTGGCGCAGCGAGCCGATGTCCGTGGTCGACGCGAACGGGGTCGAGCTGCGGGTGGTCGTGCTCGTGGTGTGGCGCGTCAAGGACACCGCGCGGGCGACCCTCGCGGTCGACGACCACCGGACGTATCTGCGCGAATGTGTGGAGGCGGCGCTCTCGCGGGTGCTCTCCCAGCTGCCGGCCGAGCTGCCGCCCGCCGTCATCAGGGATCTGACCCTGCGCAACACGGACGCGGTCGGCGAGGCGCTGACCCGGATGGTGGCCGCGGACACGGCTCCCGTGGGCCTGGAGGTGTTCTCCGCGCAGCCCACCCGGATCGAGTACGCGCCGGAGATCGCCGCCGTGATGCAGCGCCGCCGGATCGCGGCCCTGGACGCCCAGCACCGCGACAGCGTGCTCGGCTCGGTCGTCGACTCGGTCGAGGACACGGTGACCCGGCTGACCCTGCGCGGGCTGGTCGAACTGGACGACTACGAACGCAAGGCGTTGGTGAAGGACTTGACGGTGGCGTTCTGCACGGGGCGCGGGGAGGTGTCCTCGTAGGCCTCGTGCCTTCGTAGGCCTTGCCATTCCCGTACTCCCCGTACTCCTCCTCCTCGTGCCCTTGCGGACCGTGGGGGCGCCTCGCGCGGCTCGCGCCGCTCGGGTGCCTCGCGTGGGGCGGTCGGCCGGGTCGGGCATTGGTATGGACATGTTCAACTACCCGCAATAATCTGATACTTGGTCTAGACCTGAACCCTGCGCGCACGGCTCACGGGAACATCCCCCACGTCCTCCAGGAGCGGCAGCATGCGCAAACGGACGAACCAGAACCTCACCGGCCGGTCCCGTACCGGCAGGAAAGCGAAGATGTACGCGGCGGCGCTGGGCCTCGCGACGGCGGGCACCTTCGTGCTCTCCACGGGCGGAGCCAGCGCCCACGGCTACACCGACCAGCCCCTCAGCCGCCAGAAGATGTGCGCCGCGAACGGCGGCATCGTGGCCAACTGCGGTGACATCCAATGGGAGCCGCAGAGCGTCGAGGGCCTCAAGGGCTTCCCGGCGGCGGGCCCGGCCGACGGCCGGATCTGCTCCGCCAACCACACGAACTTCGGCCAGCTCGACCAGCCCAAGACCCCCGCGGGTACGGCCTGGCCGACGACCAAGGTGACCGCGGGACAGACGTACACCTTCCGCTGGCAGTTCACCGCGATGCACGCGACGACCGACTTCAAGTACTTCATCACCAAGACCGGCTGGAACCAGAACCACGCGCTGACCCGCGCCGACCTGGAGACCACCCCGTTCCTGACGGTCCCCTACAACGGACAGCGCCCCCCGTCCACGCTCTCGCACACCGGCACCCTGCCCGGCGGCAGGACCGGACACCACGTCATCCTCGGGGTGTGGACGGTCGCGGACACGACGAACGCGTTCTACTCCTGCGCGGACGTCACGTTCTGAAGCCCGGGTTCTGAGCCTTCCTTGAGGCGCTGACGGCACCGGTACGGGTATGTTCCCCGCACGTCGACATGACCAGGTCGACGTGCGGGGAGCAGTATCCGACCACCGGGGGACCGTCATGAGTGTGTTCTTCTATGCCTTGCCCAGTCTGATGATCGTCTTTGTGCTGTTCGTGGCGGCCAGGACCGTGCGCCGTTCGCTGGAGCTGCGCAGCGCCTGGAACAGCGGACTGACCGCGGAGGCGCGCTGTCTGCGTTCGTACACGACGGTCCGCGGCGGAGGCAACGACACCCACGTCACCACGACCATGCACCACGTCTACGAGTTCACGACCCGCGACGGCCGGACGATCCGCTTCGAGGAGCCGAACGGCCCCTCGACGGTCGTCGAGGGCGACATCGTCCCGGCGTACTACACCGCCCGTCACCCCGAGAAGGGCACGGCGTACCCTCCGAGCCCGGCGAAGGTGGCCGCGGGCACCCTCGGCATGCTGGTGTTCTACGGAGTGATCGTCAGCTTCTGCGTCGGCTTCATGATCACGTACCACGCGGCATTCTCCGGCGACGCGTTCCTCGGGAGCTAGTGCGGGCGGGCGGGTCCGCGCACGAGACTCCCTATCTGATGGACCGTCAATTACCTTACGTCTCCATGGAGTCCAGGAGGCGTACCGTCGGGGAGCTCGTGCGGGAGCGGTGGGGCGACCATCGGCCGGGACTGTGGTTCGAGGGCCGGACCATCAGCCATCACCGGGTCGTGGAGGGCGCGGCGGCGCGCGCGGCGCTGCTCGCCGAGCTGCTGCCGCCGGGCGCGGAGCCGCACGTGGGAGTGCTCCTCGACAACACCCCTGAGTACCCACTGTGGTTGGGCGCGGCCGCCCTCGCCGGTGCCGCCGTCGCGGGGATCAATCCGACCCGGCGCGGACCCGAACTGGCCCGGGACATCCGGCACACCGAGTGCCGCGTCCTGGTCACCGAGCGGGCCCTTCTGCCGCTTCTCGACGGACTCGAACTGCCCGGCCTGCACGTCCTGGTGACCGATACGGACGCCTACGCCGAGCTCCTGAAGACGTACGAGGGCACGCCTCCGGACGACGGCGGGGCGCGTCCTGACAGCCGCTTCCTGCTGCTGTTCACGTCCGGTTCGACCGGCGCGCCCAAGGCCGCGATCTGCACCCAGGGCAGGATCGCCGCGGCCGGGCGGTCGCTCGCCGGCCACTTCGGAGTGCGCGCGGACGACACCCACTACATCTGCATGCCGATGTTCCACGGCAACGCGGTGATCGCGGACTGGGCTCCCGCGCTGGCGGCCGGCGCGGGGATCGCGCTGCGGCGCCGCTTCTCGGCCTCCGGGTTCCTGCCCGACGTACGGGCCTGCGGGGCCACGTACTTCACCTATGTCGGGCGTGCCGTGCAGTATCTGCTGGCCACGCCCGCCCGCCCCGACGACCGCGACAACCCGCTGCGTCTGGGGTTCGGGACGGAGGCCGGAGCGGTCGACGTGGCCGCCTTCGAGAAGCGGTTCGGGGCGCGACTCGTCGAGGGGTACGGCTCCTCGGAGGGCGGCGCCGCCATCCAGCGCACGCCCGGCACCCCGGCCGGGGCGATCGGCCGGGCGGCGCCCGCCGACGACCTCGCGGTGCTCGACCCGGACACCCGGCGCGAATGTCCGCCGGCCGTCTTCGACGCGGGCGGACGTCTGCTCAACGGCGCGGCCGCGATAGGGGAGTTGGTGAACCGGGGCGCCAGTCTCTTCGAGGGGTACTGGCGCAATCCCGGAGCCGAGGCGGCCCGGCGCCGGGGGGCCTCACCCGAGCCGGGCGGGACAGGGGAAGCGGGGGCAGGGAGCACAGGGAACGCAGGGGCAGGTGGAGCGGGGAAAGGGAGCGCTGGGGCGGGGGAGGGCTGGTACTGGACCGGTGACCTCTTCTACCGCGACGCCGACGGCTTCCTCTACTTCGCCGGACGGTCCGACGACCGGCTGCGCGTCGACAGCGAGAACCTCGCCGCCGCGATGATCGAGAACATCCTGGCCCGGTACGAGGACGCCGCCGCCGTCGCGGTGTACGCCGTACCGGATCCGGTGGCGGGCGACCAGGTGATGGCGGCCCTGGCCCTGAAGGACGGGGCGCGTTTCGGTCCCGCGCCCTTCGCCGCGTTCCTGCGTGCCCAGCCGGATCTGGGCACGAAGATGGCACCCCGGTTCCTGCGTCTGGTGGAGCGGATGCCCGTCACCGCCACCAACAAGATCCACCGGGTGGCCCTGAGGCGCGAGGGCTTCCACTGCGCCGACCCGGTGTTGTGGCGGCCCCCGGGCGAGGAGACGTACCGCAGACTGACGGCGGCGGACGTGTCCGTGCTGGTGACCCGGTACCGGGAGCACGGGCGCGAGGAGCTGCTGACGCGCTGACCGCGGGGCCGGTTCGGGGAACGGGCACTCCGGCGGAGCACCGCGGCCCCGGAGCCGGGGCACGGCGGGCGGGCGCGGTGTCCCGTGGTGTCGGCCGGGACGGTTCGCGGGGCCGGGGGCGTCCGGTGGTGTCTTGTGAACGGTGGCGACATGAGGCATCCCGGCCGCTTTCCGCGGGGAGGATATCCGGGCACGTGTGCCGAGGGGCCTGCGCGCCAGAGCCCCGAGCCGAGGGAAGAAGGGCGTTGCGTTGCCTGATCCGGGTCGCGGACACGGAAGCCGCGGGGCGCCGCCGCCCCGGCCCACGTCCGCGCCGGTGACGTCGGTGGTGCCGCGTGTGCCGAGGTCCGGTCCCGGTCCCATGCCCGTGAGACCCAGGCCCAGGCCGCCTCCCGGCGGGACCGTCGCCCCGGCCGAACCGCGCGACCGGCGGGGCGGTCCGACGCCCCCACCCCCACCCCCTCGACGGCACCCGAAAGGCCATCATGTCCCCCACGCATGACCCACTCGACCGCGGACACAACGACGACCTGTTCAGCTTCGTCAGAGCCAGCCCCTCGCCGTACCACGTGGTGGCGAGCGCGGCGCAGCGCCTGGAGAAGGCGGGTTTCGCGGAGCTGCGGGAGCGGGACGGGTGGACGGCCGGAACCGAGGGAGGCCGTTATGTCGTGCGCGGGGGAGCACTGGTCGCCTGGTACGTCCCGCCGGGCGCCCCGGCCACCACCCCGTTCCGGATCGTCGGCACCCACACCGACTCACCGAACCTGCGGGTCAAGCCCGTGCCGGACACCGGCTCGGCGGGGTGGCGGCAGACAGCCGTGGAGATCTACGGCGCGGTGCCGCTCAACACCTGGCTCGACCGGGACCTCGGTGTCTCGGGGCGGCTGGCCCTGCGGGACGGTTCGACCCGGCTGGTCCGCGTCGACAAGCCGCTGCTGCGGGTGCCGCAGCTCGCCATCCACCTCGACCGGACCGTGAACGAGGGGCTCGCCCTGGACCGGCAGCGGCACATGACCCCGCTGTGGGGGCTCGGCGGCCCCGCGCCCGGCGCCCTGCTCGGCCGGATCGCGGACGAGGCGGGCGCCGACGCCGCGGAGGTCCTCGGCTGGGACCTCATGCTGCACGACATCCAGCCGCCCGGATATCTGGGGGCGGACGAGGAGTTCATCGCCGCGCCACGCCTCGACAACCAGATCTCGGTGCACGCGGGTGTCACCGCCCTGGTCGCCGCGGCCGGCGCGGAACGGCCGCCCGCGTCCATACCGGTGCTCGCCGCCTTCGACCACGAGGAGGTCGGCAACGGATCGGAGTCCGGAGCCCAGGGCCCGTTCCTGGAACGGGTGCTCAGCCGCTCCGTGACCGCCAGGGGTGGCGGACCGGAGGACTTCGACCGTGCTCTCGCCGACGCCCTGTGCGTCTCCTCCGACATGACCCACGCGGTGCACCCCAACTACGCCGAACGCCACGAACCGGACCACCGTCCGCTGCCCAACGGCGGCCCCGTGATCAAGGTCAACGTCAATCAGCGCTACGCCAGCGACGGCGTCGGTGTCGCCGCCTTCGCCGCCGCGTGCGAACGGGCCGGGGTGCCGTGGCAGCCGTTCGTCTCCCACAACGCGATGCCGTGCGGGACGTCGATCGGCCCGGTCACCGCGGCCCGCCTCGGCGTGACGACCGTCGACGTCGGGGTGGCCGGGCTGTCGATGCACTCGGCGCGTGAACTGTGCGGGGCGCGGGACCCGGAGCTGCTGGCGCGGGTGCTGACCGAGTTCGTCACGGCGGAGCGGACCGGGGCGAGCGGAGGCGTCTGAGGTTCCCCGGACATGCGTGAAGGCCCCCCACCGAAGTGGAGGGCCTTCACCGAAGTGCGCCGCCAGGGACTCGAACCCCGGACCCGCTGATTAAGAGTCAGCTGCTCTAACCAACTGAGCTAGCGGCGCATGACTCTCGCCTTCCGCTTGCGCGGTCGGCGACGAAAGAAATACTACCTGGTCCGCGGCGGTGCTTCCGACCAGCCGCGCGCACCGTTCGCGCGAACCGCACGGGTGGAGCTCGTACGGGCCGGGTGAGCGCTGTCAGATCGCCAGGGAGAGCAGTACCGGGGTCGCCCCGCGGTTCAGCGTGTCCGCGGCGCGGCGGAGTCGATGGGCGTGTTCGACCGGGAGGGAGAGGGCGAGGCAGCCGACGGAGGAGCCCGCGGTGATCGGGACGGCCGCGCAGACCGTGCCGATCGCGTACTCCTGGAGGTCGAGCACGGGCACGGTGGCCGGCTGGGAGTCGAGACGGGACAGCAGGAGCCGCTCGCTGGTGATGGTCCGCGAGGTGAGCCGGGCCATCTTGTGGCGGGCGAGATGGTCGCGGCGGCCGTTGTGGTCGAGTTGGCCGAGCAGGCTCTTGCCGACCGCGCTGGCGTGCGCGGAGGAGCGGAAGTCGACCCATTCGTTGACCGCGGGGGTGGACGGGCTCTCCGCGTACTGGGTGACGTGCACCTCGCCGTCGATGTAGCGGCTGAGGTAGATCGCGGCGCCGACCGAGTCGCGGAGCCGGTCGATCGTCTGCTGGAGTGTGTCGCGCAGCGCCTGCTCGCGGCCGTGGGCGGAACCGAGCCGGCCGAGGGCGGCGCCGGTGACGTACGCGCCGTCCGTGACCTGCTCGACGTAGCCCTCCCGGCGCAGCATGCGCAGCAGTGCGGTCAGCCGGTCGGCGCCGAGGCCGGCCTGGCGGGCGAGTTCGGTCGCGGTGACGCCGGTGGTGTGCCGCGACACCGTCTCCAGGACGCGCAGGGCGTCCTGGGCCGAGTGGTACGGCGCGGTCGGCTCGTTCATCAGCGCCACGGTTTCCCCCTGCGCTTCATGGCCCGGCTCAAAAATGACGTCGGCCCGGACACCTGGGCTCACTACACGATAACGGCCAAGACGCCATCTGTGGCGGTCTGTTGACGAGATTGATGGTGCGCCTCATGCCTCTCAGCAGGAGCGCACCACCTTGGCATATGCCAAAGGCATGACCCTTCGGGCATGTCCCACCGGCCGGACCTCGCGCCTTGCCGTCCGTGCCGCCCTTCCGCCCCTCCCGCGCTCCCCGGCCTCAGAGGACCGCGCCGAGGAACTCCCTGGTCCGCTCGTGCTCCGGGTCGCCGAAGATCCGCTCCGGCGGGCCGGATTCGATGACATGGCCAGAATCGAACATCAGCACCTGGTCCGAGATGTCCCTGGCGAAATTCATCTCGTGGGTCACACAGAGCATCGTGATGTCCGTGGTGTGGGCGATGTCGCGCAGGACGTCGAGGACGCCCGCGACGAGTTCGGGGTCGAGCGCGGACGTCACCTCGTCCAGCAGCAGGACCTGCGGCCGCATCGCCAGCGCGCGGGCGATGGCCACGCGCTGCTGCTGGCCGCCGGACAGCCGGCCCGGCCGCTCGTCGCACTTGTCCGCGAGACCGACCAGGTCCAGCAGACCGCGGGCCCGCTCCTCGGCCTCGTCCCGGGACAGGCCGAGCACGGTGACGGGCGCCTCGGTGACATTGCGCAGCACGCTCATGTTCGGGAACAGGTTGAACTGCTGGAAGACCATCCCGATCTTCTTGCGGACCTCGCGGACCTGCTTCCCCTGCGCCGGGAACAGCCGGTCCCCGGCGACCGTGATCGTGCCCTCGTCCGGCCGGTCCAGGGTCATCAGCAGCCGCAGGATCGTCGTCTTGCCGGAACCGGACGGGCCGATCAGCGTGACGTGCTTGCCGGAGTCGACGCGGAAGTCGAGCCCGTCGAGGACGGTGTTGTCCCCGAAGCGCTTGGTGACCTTGTCGAAGCGGATCAGCTCGGTGCCGTCCACCGGGGGGTTGGTGAGGTCCTTCAGGGGGCCGGCCTCGGTGTCGGGGCCGGCGGTCGTACCGGCGGTCGGGTCGTTGTGCGCGCCGGCGTTCGCGCCGGTGTTCGTGTCAGCGGACAAGGCGTCGCTCCAGGGCTCGCAGCAGCAGGGAAGCCGGGTAGGAAATGAGGATGAAGGCCACGCCGATGACCGTGAGCGGCTCCGTGAACTGGAAGTGCTGCTGCGAGTACAGCCGCGCCTCGCCCAGCATCTCCAGCACGGTGACCGTCATCAGCAGCGGGGTGTCCTTGAGCATCGCGATGACGTAGTTGCCGAGCGCGGGCACCACACGGCGGACAGCCTGCGGCAGGATCACCGCCGTCCAGGTGCGCCGCACGGGCAGGCCGAGCGCCGTGGCCGCTTCCCACTGGCCGGCGGGCACGCCCTCGATACCGGCCCGGTAGACCTGCATCGTGTACGTCGAGTAGTGCAGCCCGATCGCGATCACACCGGTGGTCAGCGCGGAGAACGTGATGTTCCACTCGGGCAGCACGTAGAAGAGGAAGAACAGCTGCACCAGCAGCGGGGTGTTGCGTACGAACTCGGTGGCCACCCCGACCGGCCAGCGCACCCAGCGCGTCGGTGTCCGCATCAGCAGCGCCCACACCAGGCCGAGAACGAACGAGATCACCGAACCGAGGGCCAGGGCCTCAAGGGTGACCAGCAGGCCGTCCCGGAAGTGCGGCATGAAGTCGCCGACGGCGCTCCAGTCCCAAGTCACGGGGCACCACCGATCGTCGTCTTCATGAGGGGGATGGCGCTGAGGGGTGTGGCGTGGAGAGGCGTGGCGTGAGGCGTGGTGCTCATGAGGCACCTCCGCCCGCGGCGGCGCCCGCACCGGCGCCCGCGCCGGTCGTCGCGGCCCGCTTCGCCTCGCGGACCGGCGTGCTGTCCGGCACCCCGCCGACCCCGGCCTTCAGCCGCTTCTCCAGGCCGCGCATCAGCCGGGTGAGCAGGAAGGCGATGACGAAGTAGATGAGCAGGACGTACGTGTAGACCTCCGCGCTCTGCTGGAGGGCGAGCCGCACCAGATTGGCGCTGAAGGTCAGGTCACCCATCCCCATCACGGAGACGAGCGCCGTGCCCTTGAGCAGTTCGACCAGCAGGTTGGAGAAGGGCGGGATCATCTCCGGCACCGCCTGCGGCAGCAGGATCAGCCGCATCCGCTGCCCCGGTGTGAAGCTGAGCGCGATCCCGCCCTCGCGCTGCGCCGGGTCGACCGCGTCGAGCGCGCCGCGCACGATCTCGGAGCCGTACGCCCCATAGGTCAGCCCGAGCGCCAGGGTGCCCGCCCACAGCGGGACGAGCTGCCAGCCGAAGGCGAGCGGCAGCACGAAGTACACCCAGAAGATCATGATCAGCGCTGAGGTGCCGCGGAACACCTCGGTGTAGAAGCCCGCGAGGAAGCGGACGACCCACCGCCGCGACGTACGCGCGATTCCTGCCAGAAAGGACATGGCTCCGGCCAACAAGGCGCTGAAGAACAGCAGTTGGACGGTGACCCAGATCCCTTCGAGAACGAGTTTCCAGAGTCCCGATGTCATCCGCGGCACAGCTCCTTCGCGGTCATGTCGGTCATCTCGGCCTTGGTGAAGCCGAACGGCCGCAGGATGCGGAAGACGTCGCCGCTCTCCTTCATCTTCCGCAGCTCGACGTTGAAGGCGTCCCGCAGCCTCGTCTCCGGCGAACGGAACGCGAAGCCGCCGCCGTCGACGTGCGGCCTGCCCTTGACCAGCGGCGCGAAGGGCTTCGTGCTCTCGGCCTTGGCGGACTTACGCACCACCTCGCGGACGGTCAGCGCGGTCCCCGCGAACACGTCGGCGCGACCGGCCTCGACCGCGTTCAGCCCGGCGACCTGGTCGGGCACGATCAGGATGTCGCTCTCCTTGTATCCGGCCTCGACCGCGTACTGGATCTCCGCGTAACCGGTCCCCGTCGCGAACCTGGCCTTCTTCGCCACGACGTCCTTGTAGTCGTGCAGCCCCTTCGGGTTGCCCTTGCGCACGATGAACGCGTCGAGCATCCGGTAGTCGGGGTCGGCGAAGATGACCTGTTCGCAGCGCTCGGCGTTGATGTACATCCCGGCGGAGACGACGTCGAACTGCTGCGAGTTGAGACCGGGTATGAGGGAACCGAACTCGGTCGGCACCGGCTGGACCCGGTCGACGCCCAGCCGTTTGAAGACGGCCCTGGCGAGTTCCGGTGCCTCGCCGGTCAGTTCGCCGTCCCGGTCGATGTAGCCGAAGGGGATCTCGCCGGCGATGCCGAGGCGGACGACCCCCTGCGCCTTCAGCCGGTCGAGGAGATCTCCGCCGTCCGTCGACGACGCCGAGGCCACGCGACTGCATCCGGCGGCGCCGAGCGCGCCGAGTGCCGCGACCCCCGCGAGCAGCGACCGGCGGGTCGTCCCGGAGGGATGTCTCTCGTTTCCCGTTGTGTTCGCACGTGCGTTCTCGAATGGTGGAGCCATGGCCGCGCGGCTACCCGAGACCATGCGTTGTATGCGGGCCGATTCCGGCCCCGTGCGGGCCGACGGGCTCTTGACCGCCGCGGGACCATGGAACGCATGGCTGCTCGATTCATCGAAGTCTCGCTGGTCAGGCGCGGTGTGCACGGCACCGTGAAACTTCTCGACGACCGCGCGCCGGTCACCTGCGCGGCGGTGTGGGACGCGCTCCCGCTGAGCGGGGACGTGTACCACGCGAAGTACGCGCGCAATGAGATCTACGCACTCTTCCCCCCTTTCGCGACATCCGAGCCACCGCTGGAGAATCCGACCGTCACTCCCATTCCCGGGGACCTTTGCTACTTCGCCTTCGCGGGTACGGAGTTGGGTACCGGGGCCTACGGATACGGCACCGACGTCCGCCCCGGCACCACCGTGGTCGACCTCGCGCTCTTCTACGAACGCAACAACCTGCTCCTCAACGGAGACGTGGGCTGGGTGCCGGGCATCGTCTGGGGCCAACTGGTCGAGGGTCTCGACGAGATGGCCCGAGCCTGCAACGACCTGTGGCGCACCGGCGCCGCGGGGGAGACGCTGAGCTTCGAACGGCTCTAGAGAACGGGCGGTGGCGCCGCGACGCCGGCGGCGCCCGCCTCGTACAGCGCGTGTGCCGTCCGCAGGACGAGGTCGTCCCGGTGCCGGGCGGCGACGATCTGCAGGCCGGCCGGAAGTCCCTGGCCGTCCGTGCCGACCGGGACCGTCGCCGCGGGCTGCTGCGTCAGATTGAAGGGGTAGGTGAACGGGGTCCAGCCCGTCCAGCGACGGGAGCCCGACCCGGCCGGGACCTCGGCGCCCGCCTCGAAGGCCGTCAGCGGCAGGGTGGGCGTGATCAGCACGTCGTACGACGTGTGGAACAGGCTCATCCTGCGCCCGAGCGCCATCCGGACGTCCGTGGCGGCGAGATAGTCCAGCGCGCTGAACCGGGCTCCCAGGCCGCTGATCTCCAGCAGGCCCGGGTCGAGCAGGGCCCGCCGGCCGGCGCCGAACCGCTGGGTCACCCGGGCCGCCCCGCTGAACCACAGGGTGTGGAAGGCCTCCACCGGATCGGCGAAGCCGGGGTCCGTCTCGGTGACATGGGCGCCGAGGCCCGCGAGGCGCTCCACCGCCCGCCGTACCGCCGCCGCCACGGCCGGGGCGACCGCGACCTGTCCGCCGAGCGAGGGCGAGAAGGCGACCCGCAGCCCCCGGACCCCCGCGCCGAGGGCGTCCACGAAGGACCCCCCGGCCGGGGCCTGCGCCGACCAGTCGCGGGCGTCCGGCGCGCCGATCACGTCGAGCATGAGGGCCGCGTCGGCGGCGTCCCGGGTCATCGGGCCCACGTGCGCGAGAGTCCCGAAGGCACTCGGCGGATACAGCGGCACCCTGCCGTACGTCGGCTTCAGTCCGAAGATGCCGCAGAAAGCGGCCGGGATACGGACACTGCCGCCGCCGTCCGTACCGAGCGACAACGGTCCCGCTCCCGTCGCCACGGCCGCCGCGCTGCCCCCGCTGGAGCCACCCGCGGTGCGCGTGACGTCGTACGGATTGCGCGTCACCCCCGACAGCGGTGAGTCCGTGACCCCCTTCCAGCCGAACTCGGGCGTCGTCGTCTTGCCCAGGAACACCGCGCCGTGCTCGCGCAGCCGGGCCACGGCCGGCGCGTCCTCCTCCCAACGGCCCCCCGCGATCGTGGTCCTGGAGCCGCGCAGGGTGGGATGGCCGCGCAGCAGCAGGATGTCCTTCACCGTCACGGGCACGCCGTCCAGCAGGCCCGCGGGCTCGCCCCGCCGCCAGCGGTCCGCTGATTCCCGTGCCCGCGCCAGGGCCTCGTCCGCGAAGAGAACGACGAACGCGTTCACGGCGGGCTGCGCGCGGCCGGCTCTCTCCAGGGCCGCGCGGGTCGCGTCCTCGGGGCTGAATTCGCCCTTGCGGTACCCGTCGACGAGTTGTATCGCCGTCAGCTCGGTGAGTTCCGGCATCGGTCCCTCCCAGAGGCGGTTCAGTGTCCGGGCACGTACCCGCGCTTCTTGTCGACCACGTTCGACAGCGGTCTGCCCGCGGCCCAGCGCTCGAACAGCTCCACGAACTGCTCCCCCAGCTCGTCCCGCCAGCCGGCCGTGTCCCCGCTCATGTGCGGCGACACGATCAGACCCGGGACGTCCCACAACGGGCTGTCGCGGCCGAGGGGTTCGTGCTCGAAGACATCGAGGGCCGCGCCCGCGATCCACCGTTTCGACAGCGCCTCGGCGAGCGCCTCCTCGACGACGAGCTGCCCGCGCCCGACATTGACGAAGCGGGCCGAGGGCTGCATCAACCCGAAGCGCCGGGCGTCGAACATGCCGCGTGTCTCCGCGGTGAGCGGCGCCGCCGACACCACCCAGTCGGCACGCGCCATCAGCCGGTCCAGCTCCCCGGGACCGTGGATCCCGGTGCGCGGGACGCGTCCCACCAGTGCCGTCGTGACATCGAGCGCCTTGAGGGTGCGGACGATCGCCCGTCCGATCGGCCCCGACCCCACCACGCAGGCGCGGGTCCCGGCGACCCGCTGCGACTCGCGGTGCCGCCACTCGCGCTGCCGCTGGAGGTCCCAGGTCCGCGGAAGGTCCTTCGCCATGGCGAGGACCAGCGCGGCCACGTACTCGGCGATCGGCCGGTCGAAGACGCCGCGCGCGTTGGTCACCACCGTGTCGGAGGCGGCGAGCTCGGGGCACATCAGATGGTCCACACCCGCGCTCGCGGTGTGCACCCAGCGCGGCCGCGGCCCCTCGCCCGGCCAGGCACGGCGTACGGCCCGCGAGGTGAAGTCCCACACGAGCAGCACGTCCGCGTGCGGCAGCAGCTTCGCGAGCGTGGACTCGTCGGCGTGCTCGATCCGTACGCGGCCGGTGAGCCGGCCCAGCCGGGGAAGCGGGTCGGCGTCCAGGACGAGCAGTGTGGCCCGGTCCGACGGGCTGGACGCGCCGGGGGACACACGGGCGTTCATCGGAGGAAACCGTTTCGCAAGGGGAGTCCGCTTCTCTGGGAGATCCTGGGGCGAAATGACCGGGAGACGTGCGGGCGAACGGGAGCCGAACCGTCTGAGATGGGCGGATTGACCACGCTCGCACCCGAACCTACCTTCGTCAACACGGGCTCGCATACGGTCCGTTGCCCGCCCGTTTCCCTCTTCGAGGCCGGTGCCTGCCATGGATGTCTCCTTTCTCGGCGGTCCGTATCCACAGCGCGGGGTCGGCGTCGTCGCCCCCTTCGACTTCGCCCTCGACCGTGAACTGTGGCGGTGGGTCCCGGACGACGTCTCCCTGCACCTGACCCGCACCCCGTTCGTACCGGTCGAGGTGAGCCTGCACCTGGCCCGCCTGGTCTCCGAGCACGAGACCCTCGGCGACGCGGTCCGCGCCCTGAACGCGGTCGCGCCCGAGGTCGTCGCGTACGCGTGCACGTCCGGCAGTTTCGTCGGCGGGGTCGCCGGGGAGCGGGCGATGTGCGAGGCGATGACCCGGGCGGGCGCGCTGCCCTCGCTCACCACCTCCGGCGCCCTCCTCGCCGCCCTGGAGGAGCTCGGCGCCCGCCGGATCGCCCTGGTCACCCCCTACACGGTCTCGGTCACCCAGTCCCTGGAGGAGTACCTCGCGGAAGCCGGCATCACAGTCACCGAGCGCGCCTTCATGGGTCTGACCAGGCACATCTGGAAGGTCCCGTACCGCGATGTGGCCGACATGGCCCGCCGGGCGGCGCGAGGCGCGGCGGACGCCCTCTTCATCAGCTGCACCAACCTTCCGACGTACGACGTCATCCCCCAGCTGGAGGCGGAACTGCGGATACCGGTGATCTCGGCCAACCAGGTGACGATGTGGGCGGCGCTGCGCCAACTGGGTACCCGGGCGGTGGGCCCCTATCAGCGGCTGATTGACCGGGCCGCCCGCCGGGGACCCGTACTTCCCGAAGAACAGGAAGGTTGGGCATGACCGCACTCGGATTCCTCTACCCGGGCCACTCGGCCGAGGACGACTACCCACGCGTCGAGCAGCTCCTCGGCAGCGACATCCGCCTGACCGTCGTCCACACGGACATGGGGGAGGACGCCCACCGCGTGGACGCCCTCCTCGAAATGGGCTCGGCACACCGCCTGGCGGCGGGCGTCGAGGAGCTGCGCCTGTCCGGCGCGGAGGCCGTGGTCTGGGCGTGTACGAGCGGCAGTTTCGTGTACGGGGTGCAGGGCGCCCACGAGCAGGTCCGCGACCTCGCCAGGACGGCCGGGCTGCCCGCCTCCTCGACGTCCTTCGCCTTCGCCCATGCCGTGCGGGAGCTCGGGGCGAGGCGGGTCGCGATCGGGGCGACCTACCCCGACGACGTGGCCGCGCTCTTCGCCGGGTTCCTGAAGGAGACCGGTACGGAGGTGGCCGCGGTGCGCGGCTCCGGCGTCGTCACCGCCGCCGAGGTCGCCGGCTGGGACTACGACGAGGTCCTCGCGCTGGCCAGGGCGGCGGACCACCCGGACGCCGACGCGATCCTCCTCCCCGACACGGCCCTGCACACCGTCTCCCATCTCACGGACCTGGAGAAGGAGCTCGCCAAACCGGTCCTCACCGCCAACCAGGTCACGGTCTGGGAGGCCCTGCGCCTGACGGACCGCCGCGTGAACGCCCCGGCCCTCGGCACCCTCTTCACCAGGGAACCGATCGTCCAGGCGGAGGGTGGTCCAGCCCTTCAGGAGTGAAAGATCCAGCCCCTCCGGCGTCTGAGGGGCGCTCCCCGCCCACCCGGAGGGAATAAGCGGAGACGGCCTCCTGTTCGTACGCCGAGGACACCAACGCGTACGCAACAGGAGGCACCCCGGTGGACGAGACGGCCGAGACGGACGAGATCCGAGGTACGGCACAGGGCACCGCCCCCGTGCCCCTGTCCGTACTGGACCTGGTCACCGTGGGCGCGGGCCGCACCGCGACCGACGCCCTGCGCACCAGTGTCGAGATCGCCCGCCTCGCGGAGTCCCGCGGCTTCCACCGCTACTGGGTGGCCGAACACCACTCGATGCCCGGCGTGGCCAGCTCCTCGCCCGCGGTGATCCTCGCCCACCTGGCCGCCCACACGGACCGCATCCGCCTGGGCTCCGGCGGAGTGATGCTCCCCAACCACGCCCCGCTGGTCATCGCCGAGCAGTTCGGCACGCTGGAGGCGATGGCCCCGCACCGCGTCGACCTGGGCCTCGGCAGGGCCCCGGGTACGGACGGCGCGACGGCCGCCGCGCTGCGCCGCACCCAGCGGCTGGGCGAGGGCGCCGACGACTTCCCCGAACAGCTCGCGGAACTGGTCCGCTTCCTGGACGACGACTTCCCCGACGGCCACCCCTACGCCCGGATCCACGCCGTTCCCGGGCCGGTCCAGGCGACCTCGCCGGGCGGCGTCCAGTCCCCGCACCGGCCCCCGGTCTGGCTGCTCGGCTCCTCCGGTTTCAGCGCCCGCCTCGCCGGGTCCCTCGGCCTGCCGTTCGCCTTCGCGCACCACTTCTCGGCGCAGAACACGATCCCGGCGCTCGACCTCTACCGCGAGTCCTTCCGGCCGAGCGCGGTCCTCGACGCCCCGTACGCCCTCATCGGCGTCTCCGCGCTCGCCGCGGACGAGGAGAGGGAGGCCCGCCGCCAGGTGCTGGCCGCCGCGCTGAACATGGTCCGCCTGCGCACCGGGCGTCCCGGACTCGTGCCCACCCCGGAGGAGGCGGAGGCCTACGAATTCAGCCCGATGGAGCGGGAGTTCATCGGATCCTGGAACGCCAACGTCATCCACGGCACCGCCGACGAGGTGCGCGCCGGCCTCGACGACCTTCAGAAGCGCACCGGCGCCGACGAGTTGATGATCACGGGCAACGCGCACAGCGCCGACGTACGGCTGCGCTCGTACGAACTGATCGCGGACGCCTACGGGTTGCCGGGGGCGCGGACCGCTCAGGCCTGAGGGCAGGTCGCCGACATCAGGAGCGCGGAGATGCGTTCCGGCGCCACCGGCCGGGAGTACAGCCAGCCCTGGCCGGTGTCGCAGCCGATCCCGCGCAGCCGTGACGCCTGCGAGGCGGTCTCCACGCACTCGGCGGTGACCGTCAGGCCGAGCCGGTGGGCGAGCTGGATGAGCGCCTCGACGATGACCTCGTCGGCCGGGTTGGGGTGGGCGGACGAACCGTCGGCGTTCTCGTACTGGAAGCCCCGCACGAACGAGCCGTCCAGCTTCAGCACCGACACCGGGAGCCTGCTCAGGTAGGCGAGGTTCGAGTAGCCGGTGCCGAAGTCGTCGATGGCGATGCGGACCCCCATGTCGCTGAGTGCCTGCAACGCCTGGAGCGGACGGCCCGCCGAGCCCATCACCGCCGACTCCGTCAGTTCCAACTGGAGCAGATGCGGGGCCAGTCCGGTCTCCGCCAGGATCTTCGCCACGTCCGCCACCAGGTCGGAGTCCCAGACCTGGCGCACGGCGACATTGACGCTGACGAAGATCGGCGGGGCGTCCGGACGGTCGAGCTGCCAACGGCGCGCCTGGCGGCAGGCGGTGGCCAGCACCCAGCGGCCGAGCTGGACGATCGAGCCGTTCTCCTCGGCCAGTCCGATGAACCGGTTCGGTGTGAGCGTCCCGAACCGCGGGTGGTTCCAGCGGACGAGCGCCTCGACCCCGTGCACACCGCCGTCCTCCATCCCCACCAACGGTTGGTACTCCAAGGCGAACTCACCCCGCTCGACGGCCGCGCGCAGGGTGGACGACAGGGCCTGGCGGGTCATGCGGTGCGCGTTGCGCTCCGGGTCGAAGAGCGTCCAGCGGCCTTTGCCGTCCGCCTTCGCCCAGTACAGCGTGGTGTCCGCGGCCTGCATCAGACCGGTCGCCGTCGTGCCGGTGGCGCGCCGCTCGACGACCCCGATGGACGCCGACAGGGACAGCCGCTGCCCCGACAGGTCGAACGGCGCCTGGAGCGCCTTCAGTACGGACTCGGCGAGATCCGCGAGCTGGTCGGTGCCCGTGGAGTCCTCGACGAGCAGCGCGAACTCGTCCCCTCCCAGCCGGGCCACCAGGGGTTTGGCGGCCCGCGTGAGGCCGGCCTCCTCGGCGCAGCGCGTCAGACGCTCCGCGACCGCCGCGAGCAGCCGGTCCCCGACCCGGTGGCCGAGTGTGTCGTTGACCGCCTTGAAGCCGTCCAGGTCCAGATAGCAGAGCCCGATCCGGCCGGTGCCGCACTCCGCGTACGCCTCCGCCTCCAGCGCCGCCGAGAGGCGCTCGAAGAACAGGGTGCGGTTGGGCAGCCGGGTCACCGGGTCGTGCATCTGCAAGTGGCGCAGCCGCGCCTGGAGTTCACGCCGCGCGCCGATGTCCGTGACCGAGATCAGCACCGCCCGTTCCTGCGGGGGCAGTGGCGCGATCGTGACCTGCGCCCAGACCACATGACCGTCGGGATGCTTGAGCCGGCGGGTGCAGCGCAGCCGGGCCCGGCTGCCTCCCAGCATCTCCCGGTACGCGTGCCAGGTGCGGGCGTCGGAGGCCAGGTCCACCAGATCGGCGGCGGCCCGCCCGGTGAACGTCCGCGCCTCGGCGCCGAGCAGCGTGCCCAGCGCTTCGTTGGCGGTGACGACGAGACCTTCGCGGTCGACGACGGCCATCGCGAGGGGAGCCGTACCGAAGGCCGCGTGGAAGGTACGGAGTGACGTTCCGTCGGGAACCGCAGGGGAGGCCGGTGTCCCGGAAGGCGGCCCCGGCGCCACGGACGGTACGGAGGGGGCGGGTGGGCCGTGAGAGGTTCCGGCGGACGTACGAGAAGACGTGTCGACGTGACGCTCTGTGACGGTCGGCCGGACGAGGTCTCCCGCGGGCGCCGGCCCTTCGGACGTTCCGCTCACCGCTCGCTCCCGCAGTGCACTCGTTCTTCGTATGGGTCTCTCGGGGCGGTCGGCCGGTGATGGGCGGCCGCACAAGCCGTGTCCGTGCAGGAAAGTGTGCCGATCATAGAGGCTGCCCGCGAAACGGTGCGGCCACTGTCCAGTGTCCAGGAACAACCACCTGTTCTGACAGATCGTTTCTGCCTGTTATCCGGACGGGTTCCCTCTCCCGCCGACCGCACGTGACGTTCCGTGCATGTCCGGGGGTGTCGGCCCCCTCGGCACTCACTCGTCCGGTGCAGACAAACAGGGCGAAATAGTACAAATTCAATCAGGCTGGGTGCGGTGACCCGAAACCGCATCCGGAGGTCGACGTGCCGCGTCCGCTCCCCTTGAGGGTTCTCGCTCGCGGGCTCCTGCGCGGTCCCGCCCGCGACGGGGCGGCCCGCTGGCGCAGCACCGCGGCCATGTTCACGTCGATGACCGCGCTCGCGGCGACCTCGCTGGGGCCGGGCCACGCGATCGCCGAACCCCTCGCGTCGCCCTGCGCCCTGACGCGGACCGGGGCACACCACTCGGAGGGCGCCGACACCTGGAACGCCGCCTATGAGCGGCCCACGCGGCCCCTCGACGCCGTGATGGTCTTCCTGTCCTTCCCCGACTCCACCCCGCGCACCACGCCCGCCGAGCTGACGGGCGACTACTTCCCGGCCACCAGCCGCTTCTTCGAGCAGGCCTCGTACGGAAAGTTCACGGTCCGGCCGCATCCCCAGCGTGCCTGGATCCGGATGCCGCACGCCTCCACCTCGTACGCCATACAGCGTGACTGGAACGCCGGTGACCGTGCCGCCTATCTGCGCGACGCCCTGTCCGTGGCCGACCCGCGGATCGACTTCTCGCGGTACGACGTCGTCTACTTCGTCGCGGACCCGGACGCTCCGGGCGTCGACTCGGACGCCACGAAGGTCGTCAACCTGGACACGCCGCTGCGCGCGGACGGCAAGGACATCCGGCGCGTGGTCACGGTCTTCGAGAAGCATCCGCCGGACCGGCTCGTCCTCGCGCACGAGACCGGCCACGTCTTCGATCTGCCCGACCTCTACCACCGCCCCACCGACGGCAAGGGCGACTGGGACACCTATGTGGGCGACTGGGACCTCATGGGCAGCCAGTTCGGCCTCGCCCCCGACCTCTTCGGCTGGCACAAGTGGCGGCTGGGGTGGCTGGAACCGCATCAAGTGGCGTGCGTCCTGGGCTCCGGCACCACCCGGCTGACGCTGGAACCGCTGGAGGCCGGACCCGCCCGCTCCACGGTCGGATCGGCCGGAGCGAGCGCCCGGGAGGACGCCGGAGCCGGGGTGCTGGCCACCGGCCCGGCCGCGTCGGCGGCGAGAGGCCGGGCCGCGTCGAACGGGGCGAACGGGGCGACCGGGCCGAGTGGGGCGACCGGACCGGAGGTGGCCTGGCAGGGGCCGCGGGTGCCCTCGGGCGGACCGCGGACGTCCGTGCGGGGTCCGGGCGCGCCGGGCACCTCCTCGAACGCGGTGGGTGTGGCGGCTCCCCCCGGATCGCGGACCGTCGGCGCCGGCCGGGGCACCAAGCTGGCGGTGGTTCCGACGGGCCCGGACAGCGCGATCGCCTTCGAGGCCAGGGGGCCGTCGGGCAACGACAGGTCGACGTGCGAGCAGGGCGTCCTCGTCTACCGGGTCCGCAGCCGGACCGAGTCGGGCAGCGGACCCATCCAGGTCCTCGACGCCCACCCCGGCACCGAGTCCTGCTGGGAGGACTCGGTGTACCCGCCGCTCGCGGACGCCCCGGTGGGCCTCGGGGAGGGCTTCGAGGTGCCGGGCGCGAACGTCCGGGTCCAGGTGGAGGACCGGACGGCCTCGGGGGCCTGGACGGTGCGGATCACGACAGGCTGAGCGGGCTCCGCGACCGCGGAAACGACGAGAGCGGGATGCTCGCGTTTCCGCGAATCATCCCGCTCTCGTTGGCGTGCGCCGCCAGGGACTCGAACCCCGGACCCGCTGATTAAGAGTCAGCTGCTCTAACCAACTGAGCTAGCGGCGCCTGCTGACGTCGTAGACCTTAGCATCCTGATCGGCACGAGGAAAAATCGATATCCGTACCGCCGACGCCGCCGCCTCGCGGGCCGCCCGCACGGCCGCCCAGAGCAGGATCTCGGGGCCGGGAAGCCAGGGCCGCCGCGTGTCGGGGGCGACCAGCCAGCGGGAATCGGCCCGGACGGCCTCCGGCCCGTGGCTCCCGGGGTTCAGCGGGGGCACGGTGACCGCGTCTCCCGTGCCGTGGCACAGCAGCGGTGGCACCTCGCGGCACCGCCCCGCCCGGGGGCCGTGTCCCGGGCCGGCGGAGCCGACGGGGCCACCGGGCCCCTGGACGGCCCCGGCCGCCGGGCGCCCGCCCCGCTCCCCGGCGCCCGCGCGCTCCGGGAAGGCGCCGGCCGGCCCCGGGAAGGCGCCGACGTGTTCCCGGGACGGGGAGGTGCCGACGCGTTCCGGGGACGGGGAGGTGCCGACGCGTTCCGGGGACGGGGAGGTGCCGACGCGTTCCGGGGACGGGGAGGTGCCGACGTGTTCCGGGGAAGTGCCGACGCGGGCGGGGGAGGCGCCCGCGTGTTCCGGGGAGGTGCTCACGCCCCACTCCTCCCACTCCATGAGCGAAGGGAGCCGCTGGGCGGTGCCGGGCGCGGCGAAGAGCAGGATCCGTCCGCGGTAGGCCGCCACCGGGCCCGAGCCCGGCCCCTCGTCCCAGAGCCGGTCGAGCATCCGCCGCCCGAAGAGGGCCGAGGCGCTGACGACGTCGAACGCGCTGCCGCAGAGCAGGACGACCGGGGCGTCGGGCCGTTCGCGCCACAGAGCGAGCGTGCTGCGCGGATACGTTCCCGCGGAGGCGAGCCAGGCGGCGCCCTCGGCCGTGACACCCGAGACGTCCAGCTCTTCGGGCGACCTGGCTCCGGGGCTGTGCGGGCTGCTGCTCGGCGGGTTCCGTGTGCTGCTCATGCCGCATACATCTACCGGCGGTGAGCGTCCCGTCCCGGAGGGTTGCCGGAAATCGGGACAGGCAGGGCCGAGGTGGAGTATCTTGCCCGGCTGGCATATGCCAGGAAGGGGGCGGGGTGAGGCCGCCCGGCCGTCCTGATCCCGGGCGTCCGCGTCACAGCGGGTCGGTCACCCCGTGACCGTGTCCGTTGCCCTCCGCGCCCCGCAGCAGGTCCTGGCCGAACTCGACCATCTTCTTCGCGTAGTCCTCGGTCCACTCGGCCCGCTCGGCGATCGAGGCGGTGGTCAGCCGGTCGAAACGGCGCGGATCGGCGAGCTGCGCGGCGGCCATGGCCTGGAACTCCACGGCCCGGTCGGCGGCGGCGCGAAACGCGTGCGCCAGCTCCGTGGACCGGTCGAGCAGCGCGCGCGGATCGTCGATCGACTCCAGGTCGAAGAAATGCTCCGGATCCCCGGCGGCCTCCGCGGGCTCGAAGAGCAGGGGCGCGGGGCGTAGCCGCGGTTCGTTCCGACGCGGCGTGGGCTCCGCCATGTCTTCTCCTCCTCGTAGGTTCGGGGCCCCTCTCGGCAAAGGGCCACCGTCCATTGTCTCGCGCCCGCGCAAGTGGGCCCGCAGGGCCGAGCACGCCCGCGGAAGCCGGACCTCGCCGGATCCCTGGGCCCTCGGAGCGGGCCGCCCGCGGGCTCAGGGCCGCCAGGCCACCCGGTGTTCCGCCAGATGCGACAGCACCGAATGATTGGCCTCCCAGCCATCCGGAAACTTCACGGTCACCCCCAGCTGTACGGGCTCGGTCGACGGGTGGTCGTCCAGCAACTCCGTGATTCCTTCCCGGCAGATCACGATGCACGCGTGCCGGTGCCGGGAAGCGAGGACGCACAGACGTCCGGTCTCCAGATGGAAGGCCGTGGCGTCGGGCCGTCCCGACAGCGGGTGCAGGACGACGGTGACGTCGAACTCCCGTCCCTGGAGCCGGTTCGCCGTGTCCACGGTGACATCCGTGACGCCGAGACCGGCCAGCGCCGCCCGCACGGCCGCGGCCTGGTCGCGGTGCGCCGTGCCGACGGCGATCCGGTCGGCCGTCAGGGGCACCGGATCCTCCGCCCGCTCCGACACGGCCGCGCCGCCCCGGTCGAGCAGCCGCCGTACGACCCCGGCCACCGCGTGGATTGCCTCCGGGTCCGTGCGCGGAGTGTGCCGGGCCGGCAGTTCCAGCAGCCCCCAACCGGACTCGGCCGCCTCGTCGATGACCCGGTCGGTGCCCGAACCGTCCGACGGGACGGCGAAGTCCAGCCGCCGGTCGCCGTGACCGGTGCCGCTGCGGAACGGCGTGTACGGGTAGAAGGCGCCCGAGACCAGGGGCGCGGCCGACGCGGGCAGCCGCCAGGACACCGGCAGCCGGTGCTGCGGCAGCTGCGGATTGTGCGCGAGCAGCGTGGACACCGCGGACGCGGACGGGTCGTAGGACAGTCCCGCCCACTGCTCCGAACCGACGATCGCGAACGGGTCCAACTGCCCCGGGTCGCCCACGAACAGCGCCCGCTCGAAGAGCCCGGCGACCGCGAGCAGCGCGTCCGAGCGCATCTGGTACGCCTCGTCGACGATGGCGTGCCGCCAGGGCTCGACACCCTTGACGTGCGCCCACTTCGCGGCGGTCGAGACGACGACGTCCAGGCCCGCCAGGTCGGCCGCCTTCGCGGACTTGCGGACCTGGTCCAGGCCGTCAAGCGCCTTGTCGTACGGGTCGGAGTCGCTGCTGTGCAGCCGGCCCACGGGCAGGTCCGGTTCCTTCTCCGCGAGCCGCAGCACCAGATCGTCGACCTGGGCGTTCGTCTGCGCGATGACCATCAACGGGCGTCCGGCGGCAGCCAGTTCGAGAGCGGCCCGGACGACGAGGGTCGACTTGCCGGCGCCCGGCGGGGAGTCGACCACGACGCCGCGGTCGGTGCCGTGCAGGGTGTCGCGCAGGATCGCGTCGGTGGCGCGGGCGGCCTCGGCACCCGGGTCGAAGACAACGGTCACAGGACGTCCTCCTCCGTCACCTGGTCCGGCAGCGGCAGGGCGTCGGGCTCACCCGGCGGCCCTCCGTGCGTCCACGGCGTCTCCTCCGGGTCGGGCAGCTTGGCACCGCCGCGCTGCTCGTGCTCGAAGAGCGTGAAGCAGACGAGGTCCCCCTTCTCCGGCACGGACCCGGCCTCGGGTTCCTTGCCGCGCCCCATCTTGTCGACGATCCGCAGCACCACGGCCGCGCCCTCGTCGGCGTACCCCACGAACTCCGCGGCCTGCGGCTTCCCGCCGAGCGAGCGGTACACCCTGGCCCGTTCCCCCAGGTGCGGGCGGTCGTCCGTGCGGACGGTCACCAGCGGGCGGGGGCTCGGCCGCTTGCCCTCGCTGTACGCCGTCACGACCTCGGTGACCTCTCCGGCGAACGCCTCTCCGGCGAGCCGCCGGCCGGCCATGACCAGCGGGTCGTCCAGGGCCTCCTGCGCCTCCAGCCGGGCCTGCTCCCGCTCGCGGGTGGCCAGCTTGTTCGCGGCGGTGACCGCGTCGTCGCGGCGCGGCTGCGGCGGCTCGCCCGCCACCACCCGGTCGCGGTGTCCGGTGAACGACCAGCGGTCACGGGTCCACCGGTCGGCGGCGCGCGCCCCCTCCGGCAGGGCCCGCAGCAGGTCGAGCCCGTGCCAGACCGCGTCCCAGGTGGGCCGGGTGACGCTCTCGACCAGGTCGCGGATCCTCCGCTCGGCCGCGGTGAGTTCACCGAGCCGGTCGTCCGCCTCGACGCCGTCCTCGGCGGCGGCCAGCGCCGTACGCGCGCGGTCGTAGCGTTCGATCGCGGGGGCCAGCAGCTCGTTGTCGAAGGCGGGGTCGGTGGCCGGTCCCGCGGGCGGGCAGACGAGCTGACCGCGCGTGTCCCGCTGGAGCTCGGCCCGCACCGCCGCCTCGGCGCCCGGCCCGCCGTCCGGCGGATCGAGCCAGGCCAGGAGCGCGCCCAGATGCTGATCCTCCAGGCTGCTCTGACCGGTGGCCCAGTGCCGTGACAGCACATCGGTGAGGGCGAGGAGCAGGGCGGAGCCGGGCACCCGGGCGCGCTCCCCGAAGTGGGTCAGCCAGCGCCCGAACAGCGGCACCCGGGGAGGCGCCGGATGCGGTGTCTCGGGATCCTGCTCGGCGGTGCGGCGAAAGCGGGTGGAGCGCCCGAGGAGGCGGACGAACTCGATACCGGCCCGGCCCGGCACGATCAGCTGCGGAGCGTCGGCGCACAGCTCGACCTCGACCTTGACGCGCTTGCCGGTCTCCGGGTCGGTCTCGCTGCGCTCGGCCGCCTCGACGACGTCGGCGTACGCGTCGACATAGGGCAGGACGACGTCCGCGAGTTCGGCGAGGAAGGCGAAACGCAGGTCGCGGTCGCGCGGCTGCGGCACGACCAGCAGCCGGGGCGCGTCCCGGTCCGTGCCGACGAGCGCGCCGAGCGGGGCCCCCGCCTCGCCCGCGGTGGTCAGCGGCACGAACACCAGCGGCCGTTCGACGAGATGGCGGTGGAGCACGGTGGCGGCGGGCTGCGCCCGGCCGCTCTCGACGGCCTCCAGCCGGGCGAGGGCGGTGATCAGCGACATACGCCCGCCTCCCGGCCGTCCGTGACGCCGGGGGCGGACGCCTCGGGGGACCCGGGCACACCGGCCGCAGCGGTTCCGGGCGCACCGGCCCGCGATGCGCCCGTCCGCGGTGCACCGGCCTGGGGTGCGTCGGCTCGGGGTGTGCCGGTCCGCGATGCGTCGGCTCGGGGTGCGTCGGCCTCCAGGGTCGGGGAGCCGGGGGCGGGCACCGTGGGTGGCGTGGCGAGGAGGGCGCCGGCGGTGCCGATCCGGCCTGCCGCGTGGTCGTCCCGTACGCCGGTCCGTGCCGCCACCGCGGCCGGTACCCGCTCCGCCGCTCGGGTACGGGCCTGCGCGGACGCGCCGCTCAGGGCCTCCGCGCGCAGCGCTGCCGCTCTCCTGAGGGCCGCCACGGCGGGATCGCCGGGGTCGCCCGCCTTCCCGCGTGCCGCGGCGAGGACGTCCGGGACGGTCGTCAGGGCGCCGAGTTCCGCGCGCAGCGAGCGGCCGAGCGAGGTCACCGCGCCCTCGGCGCGCGAGCGGGCCCGGCAGTGGAAGGCCAGTTCGCAGGCGGACAGGCACTCGGGGGCATAGGTGGCGGGGACCGCCTCGACGGCCGTGATCAGATCCTCGGCGGGAAGACCGGGGGAGAAGCAGGTGCCCTCGGGGAGGGCGGCCGCGATGTCCTCGACGCGGGTGAGGCGGGCGAGCTGGCGGCGGGTGACCGCGCGCTGTTTGCGCACGTCGACGGCCGAGGCGGCCGGGAGGTTGGAGAAGTCCTTCGGGCAGACCAGCAGGACACGGTGGTGGACCTCGGGAGCGGGATCGAGGCCGGCCGCGACCTCCTCCAGGGCCAGGACGTACACCGCGGACTGCCGGGCGGCGGCGCCCACCTTGGCGGGGTCGGCCGAGCCGTCGAGCATCGGGAACGACTTGATCTCGACGACCGTCCAGCCGCCGTCGGGATGCACGACCACCGCGTCCGGCTCCAGGAAGGCCGGGGAACCCGCGACGTCCAGGGCGAGCATGGGGTGGTCGAGCAGGGTCCAGGCGCCGGCCCCGGTGGCCTCGCGCAACGCCCGTGCCGTACGTTCCGTGCGCCCCTCGGGGCCGATCGCGCTCAGGTCGGGAACGGAACCGGCGCCGGGCGGCGCGGCGCCGGGGTCCAGCTTCTCGTGCACCAGCCGCAGCAGCTCGGCGCCGCCGTCGGCCTTGACCCGTGCCTCGAACGCGTTGCCCCGCATGAAGGCGAACTGCGACATCCCGAACGCGGACGGCGCGCCGATCGCACCGGCCAGCTTCGCCTTGTCGACGCCCACGCCGTCCAGCAGGGCGCGCCGGTCGCACCCGGGGTTGGCGGCGAGCGCCGCCAGCGCCCGCGCGTCCAGCGCCTTCGGCGCGATGTCCGGACCGCGCAGCTCAGCGAGCTGCTGTCGCAGCGCTGTCGCCCGCCTCCGTGGCGGAGGCACCTGCCTCGGCTCCCGGCCCGGGCCGGGACTCGCGCTGTCGGGGAATTCGTTCACCCGTGGAAGTCTGGCACCCCGCACTGACAATCGCGGAACCCTCGCCCCCCGCGGCACCCCCGGCCCACGGGACACGGACCTTCAGCAGCGTCCGCACCCGGTCCGCCGCCCGCATCACGAACGGGGTCAGCAGCAGGCCGGCCCCCATCACGGCGGCACCCGCGACGGCGTCCAGGAAGTAGTGGTTGGCCGTGCCCATCACGACGATCGTGGTGAACAGCGGATAGATGACGGCGGCGGCCCTGGCCGCGGGCGTACGGCCGTGACGCCACAGCATCACCCCGCACCACAGCGCCCAGCCCACGTGCAGGCTCGGCATCGCCGCGTACTGGTTGGTCATCCCGCCCATGCCGCGCGGCGCGCTCGCCTCGCCGCCCCACCAGCCGTAGGCGCTGTACTGGGCCATCGTGTCGACGAAGCCGTGCTCGGGCGACAGCAGCCGGGGCGGGCAGGTCGGCAGCAGGGTGAAGCCGATCAGGCCGATGAACGTGGAGGTCCAGAGCCAGGTGCGGGCCGCGCGGTAGCGCACGGTCCGGGAGCGGAAGAGCCATATGAGGATCGCCGGCGTCACCACGTAGTGCAGCGACGCGTACCAGAAGTCGGCGGGCACACCGAGCCAGGTCTCCCGCGTGAACAGCCGGTTCAGCGGATGCTCGGCGTTGAGGTGGAGAGCCTTCTCGACGCGCAGGATCTCCAGGCCGTGGTCCACGGCGCCGGAGGTGTTGCCCCGGGCGAGCAGCCGGCCCGCGGTGTACGCCCCGTACACGAGCAGGATCAGCGGGACCTCGGTCCACCAGCGCAGACGGGCCTGCGACGCGGCGGACGCGCGCAGGGCGCTCCACCGGCCCGACCGGGCGCGCGGTGCCGCTTCGGTACGCGGTGCATCGGTCTGCGGCATCCGATCGCCCTCCCCCAACTGCTCGTGCTTGCTCGTTCGCGGTGACCCGGTCCGTGGCCACCCGGGGATTTTACGGTGTACGCGAATTCCCCGGAGGGGCGCCCCGGATGTCAAAGACGCGGAGATCGCCCTCCGGGTTGCCCGGAGCGGACGTGAGCGATGATGGAGTGACCCACTCCTCAGTCGTCCACGGGTGAGCCGGCCCTCTCATCCGTGCCGCCCGTCACGGAAAGGCTCCTCGTCATGGCACCGCGCATCCTGCTGGCCCGGCACGGACAGACCGAATGGTCGCTGTCCGGAAAGCACACCGGCAGGACGGACATCCCCCTCCTGGAGGAGGGGCGGCGCGGAGCCAAGCTGCTGGGCGAGCGGCTCCACCGGTCACCGTTCGACTCGCTGCCCGCCGCCGAGGTGCGTGCCAGCCCGCTCGCGCGCGCGAGCGAGACGTGCGAACTCGCGGGCTTCGGGGAGCGGGCGACGGCCTGGGACGCGCTCATGGAGTGGGACTACGGCGCCTACGAGGGCATGACCCCGGCCGAGATACAGGACATCCGTCCCGGCTGGTTCATCTGGCGCGACGGGGTCCCCGAGGGGGAGACCCTGGAGCAGGTCACCGCGCGCGCGGACGAGGTCGTCTCGTGGGCCCGCTCCGAGGACCGCGATGTGCTGATCTTCGCCCACGGCCACATCCTGCGTTCCATAGGCGCCCGCTGGATGGGCCTTCCGCTGGACTTCGCGGCCCGCATCCGCCTCAACCCGACCTCTTTGTCGGTGCTCGGCTGGGCTTATGGGGAACCGGCGATCGAGGTGTGGAACGACTGCGGGCACCTGAGCGCCTGACCGGCGCCCCCGGCCGCCCTCACGCCGTGCGGGGCAGGCTCGCGTGCCGGTCGAGGAACGCCGAGACGCCCGAGGCCCGGCGGTGAGGCAGCAGCACGCGGGCCGTGGCCGCCAGCATGGTCTGGATGCGGGAGGACTGGACCTCGTTCAGCAGGTCCAGGACGCGCAGACCGGCGAGGGCCGCCTCGTCCGGGCGGCCGCCGCGGGCGAGGTCGTCGGCGAGTTCGGCGGTGTAGAGGGCGATGTTGCGGGTGAAGTGCGGGTCCTGGAGGTGGGCCGCGCGGCGTGCGTGGCGGGCGGCCCGGGGCCAGTCGCCCAGCGTCGACCAGCACTGCGCCTCCAGCCCCTCCAGCTCGGCCTCCCCGTAGAAGGTCATCCACTCGGGGTCGGTCTCCGAGGGGCCCCGTTCGTAGAGGGCCTGTGCGCGGGCCATCGCCTGCTCGCATCCCCGGCGGTCGGCGAGTCCGGCCCAGCCGCCCGCCTCGCGCAGCGCCAGCAGGGAGAGCAGCCGGGGGGATCCGAGGGGACGTGCGGCGCGCTGGGCGGCCTGGGCCGCGCGTACGGCCTCGCGCGGGCGCCCCGCGTCGCGGGCGAGGAACGCCGTGTTGCAGAAGGCGTGGGCCTCCAGGCCCGCGTCGCCCGCCATCCGGGCGGTCGCGAGGGCTTCCGCGTAGTGCGAGCGCGCGTCGTCGAAGCGCCCGGAGTCATGTGCCAGCCAGCCCACCGAGATGGCCAGTTCGCCCGCTCCGGAGTACAGCCGGTCGGCGGTCGCCCGCCGGGTGGTGCCCGCGTCGAGCAGTTCGTAGGCCGTGCGCAGGGGTGCCGCCGCGCGTCGGTAGAGCCCGTCGGCCCCGTGTCTGTCGTCGAGCAGCCGGATCCTGCGGACGGCCTCTTCGAGGGCGCCCGCCTCGGACGTACCCGCCCGGTGGACGCGGCGTTCGCAGGCCGCGGCGGTGCCGCCGAAGGCGCCCGCGAAGGGTCCCAGTGAGGCGGCCACCGTGGCGGTGCCTCCGGTCATGAATGCGCGACGCTGCACGTCGCTCTCCTCGTGGTTCTGATCGCGTTTGTCGTACGGGTCGTACGGATCGCACAAGCGGTGCGGGTCGTACGGATCGTGCGGGCTGTACGGATCGTGCGGGCTGTCCGTGTGGTGCGCGGTGCGCGGGCCGTACGGAGCCGGGACAGGGAGCGGACCCGACGTCTCATACGTCTCGCGCGCCCCGTCCGTCTCATGCGCGTGCGGGGCGTGCGGGAGGTTCGTGGAGTGCGCGAGGGGGGGCTCCCCGGTGTCGCGCGCCCCGCGTCCGCGCACCCATGAGCGGGGCGTGAAACCGAGGTCCGTCAGTGTGCGGCCGGGAAACATGTGCAGGAACACCCGCTCGTACGCGTAGTTGGGACAGCGGATCTCTCCCGCCTCGACGCGCCCGATGTAGCGCGCGTCGCAGCTCACCCGCTCGCCGATCTCGCGCGCGGCCCTCCGTACCAGCGCGGCGAACTCGCCCGGGGAGCGCTGACCGCGCAGCCTCCGGAAGGCGAGATTCGGCCGTGCCGGCCGGGGGGACGGGGACGAGGTCACCGATGACGACGCCATGGCCGGGCCCTCTCTTGCGAACCGTCGAACCACGCCGGAACCGAGGCTGACTTGACCGGGTTGTACCCGGTAGGTGCCTGCTTCCGGCGGGGCAAGAACGTACCTGCTGTGACAACGCCGCCACGCTGGGTTTGGCTACAAACCGGATATCTCATCCACGATCTGCCATGAACTGCCATCCTTTGTGGCGGAGTTTCGCCGTAGCCGTTGACGTCCTGGCGCGTTGAACCGGGTGGACCGGGAGCCGCCCGAACTCCCGACCCACTCGTCATGAGGAGGGGTTCCGTTGGAGGCCGGGATGCAGATCACGCAGAGCATCGAGTTCCGTACGCCGCCGTCGACCGCGCAGCACAGGCCGTCCCCGGAGCGCGGCGTCCCGCCGCGGCCGGCCGCCGAGTGCGACCTGGTGACCGTCCCGGCCCGCCAGGGGCTGGAAGCGGTCGACATCCTGCGCCGGGGCGCGGCCGACCTCGTGGGGCCCGTCCTGCACGACGGCGGCTGCGACACCCTCGGCTTCCTGGTGCCGCCCGGCACCGCCGACGCCTGGGACGTGCCCGGCAGCACCTGTACGCAGACCGGCGGCCGCGGCCTGCGGCCGGCGCCCGAGCCTCCGGTCGAGGGCTCGGACTGGCTGCTCCCGCCCGGTGACGCGGACCTCGCGACCGATCCGGCGGTGCTGCGGGCCGCGCTGGGCGAGGCCGCGCGGCTGATCGAGGCGGCCGACGGCTGCCGGTGAGCGGGCGCGCGCCCCGGTGACCGGTCGCTGAGCCGACCCGTCCCCGCGCCCCGATAATGGCCAGATGGCAAGGGCGAGGAAACAGCGGGCGGACGACGGCCGTGACACCGGACGGGGTGGACGGCGCGGGCCGGCCGAGGCGGTCGTCGAGGCCGTCGACGGCGGGCTCGCCGAGCTGCTGCCCGACCGCGACCGGGCACGCGGCTGGACCCTGCTCATCGACGGCGCCCCGCAGTCCCACGTCGACCTCGACGACCCCGCGTACCTCAGCTTCGAGTACCAGCGCCGCCTCGGTCATGTCATCGACCTCGTCGCCCCGCCCGGCAAGCCCGTGCAGGTCGTCCACCTCGGCGGCGGCGCCCTCAGCCTGGCCCGCTACACGGCCGCCACGCGTCCCCGGTCCACCCAGCAGGTCGTCGAGCGGGACGCGGCCCTCGTCCAACTGGTGCGCCGCGAACTGCCACTGGACCCGAACGCCCGGATCAGGGTGCGTTCCGTGGACGCGCGGGAAGGCCTCGCCAAGGTGCCCGACGGCTGGGCGGACCTGGTCATCGCCGACGTCTTCAGCGGCGCGCGCACCCCGGCCCACCTGACGTCCGCCGAGTTCGTCACGGAGGTCCGCCGGACCGTGAAGGACTCCGGGGTCTACGCCGCTAACCTCGCCGACGGCCCCCCGCTCGCGCACCTCCGCGGCCAGATCGCCACCGTCGCCTCCGTCTTCCCCGAGCTCGCCCTGGTCGCCGACCCGACGGTGCTGCGCGGCAAACGCTTCGGGAACGCCGTCCTCGTCGCCTCCGGCCGGCCCCTGCCCATCGCCGAACTGACCCGCCGCGCCGCCTCCGACCCGCATCCCGCCCGGGTCGAACACGGCAAGGAGCTCCTGGACTTCACGGGCGGCGCGGTACCGGTCACGGACGCGGTGGCGGTCGCCTCACCGGCACCGCCGCCGTCCGTGTTCCGCTGACCCGGCGTCAGCGCACCCCGGCGGGCGTGCGGACGCCCGCTCGCCGCGCGCGTCGGTTCAGTACGTCCCGATGTCCACGTGCGGAGGCCCGTCGTGCCAGTCGCAGAACACCGACACCCGGTCGGCGCCCGAGGTGAACTCCACGCGGATCCACGTCTCGGTCTTCCACACCTGCATCGACCAGCCGGTGTTCGGCGTCGCGGACACCAGCGTCCCGTACGTGGCGGTGATGTCGAAGACCACCCGGCCGCCGTCGGAGTCGTAGCCCTTGACCTGTCCGGAGGCGGACGGGGACGCCGTCGCAGCCGGCGGGGCCGGTGACGGACTGCCGCTCGCCGAACCGGACTTCGAGGGCGTCGAGCTCGGCTTCGGGCTCGTGGACGCGCTGTTCGGAGCACTCCTGGACGGCTCGGCCCGCCGGGTCGAGGACGCCAGCGGTCTCGTCTCCGGCGCCGTCGCGCCCGCCACCGTGATGGGCAGGGCGCGCGGCGGGTCGTAGGCCGTCCCCGTCATGACGGTGTGGACACCCCACCACGACAGCGTGACCGCCGCGCCCGTGGCGAGCAACCACGCGAGTACGTGTACGAGTCCTCTGCGCATCGCGGCCATACTGCACCACGAGCACCACGGGTGTCTCCCGGCCCTGCCAAGATCCGGAATGTCCCGGGGGGCCGGGCCGGGATTGTCCACAAGTGCCTGACGGGGGTTGTCCACAGGCTCCGGACGGTCGCTCCCGAATGGCGTACGGTGCCGCCCATGGCAAGTGTGCTCGTCGTCGAGGACGATCAGTTCGTACGCTCGGCGCTCATCCGGCATCTGACCGAGGCCGCGCACATCGTGCGCAGCGTCGGCACCGCCCTGGAGGCGCTGCGCGAGGTCGCCCACTTCTCCTTCGACGTCGTGATCCTCGATCTCGGACTGCCCGACCTGGACGGGTCCGAGGCACTGAAGATGCTGCGCGGGATCACCGACGTCCCGGTGATCATCGCCACCGCGCGGGACGACGAGACGGAGATCGTCCGGCTCCTGAACGCCGGCGCGGACGACTATCTGACCAAGCCGTTCTCGGTCGAGCACCTGTCCGCGCGGATGGCGGCGGTGCTGCGCCGTTCGCGGACCACCGTGGGCGACACCCCCGTGTCGACGGTCCTTCGCGTCGGCGGGCTCGCCATCGACCCGCTGCGCCGCCAGGCGGAACTGGAAGGCGTACGACTCGACCTCACCCGGCGCGAGTTCGACCTGCTCGCCTTCCTGGCCGGCCGCCCCGGTGTCGTCGTGCCGCGCAGGGAACTGCTCGCCGAGGTGTGGCAGCAGTCCTACGGCGACGACCAGACCATAGACGTCCATCTCTCGTGGCTGCGCCGGAAACTGGGGGAGACCGCGGCCCGCCCGCGCTATCTGCACACCCTGCGGGGCGTCGGCGTGAAGCTGGAGCCGCCGAGAGCGGAGCGTCCGCTGTGAGGTGGGCCCTGGTCAAGGTGTGCGTCGCGGTGACGACGATGGTCGTCGTCGCCTTCGCGGTCCCGCTCGGCCTGGTGATCAAGGAGATGGCACGGGACCGGGCGTTCTCGAACGCCGAGCGGCAGGCCGCCGCCATCGCGCCCGCGCTCTCCATCACCACCGACCGGGAGAAGCTGGAGCGCGTCGTCGTCTCCGCCGGATCGGACGCGCAGATGGCCGTGCACATCCCCGCCGCCGACGGCCAGCCGGCCGTCGAGATCGGCAAGCGGCGCGCCGTCGGCAAGGACATCGCCATGACCCGGCGGCTGGGCCGGGCCTCCACCGCGGACGTCCCCGGCGGCTCCACCCTGCTCCAGCCCGTCGCGCTCGGCTCCGGCGAGATCGCGGTCATCGAGGTGTACGTCCCCGAGTCCGAGGTCAGCAACGGCGTCGGCACGGCCTGGGCGGTCCTCGCCGCGGTCGGCGCCGCCCTCGTCGTCGGCTCGGTCGCGGTCGCCGACCGGCTGGGCGTGCGGATGGTGCAGCCCGCGCAGCGCCTCGCCGAGAGCGCGCACGAACTGGGCGAGGGGAAGCTGGGCTCCCGAGTGCCCGAGGAAGGGCCGACCGAACTGCGTCAGGCAGCCGTCGCCTTCAACTCCATGGCCGACCAGGTCGTCCAACTGCTCGCCAACGAGAGAGAACTCGCCGCCGACCTCTCGCACCGTCTGCGTACGCCGCTGACCGTGCTGCGGCTCAACACCGCCTCCCTCGGGGACGGACCGGCCGCCGAGCAGACCCGGGCCGCCGTCGAGCAATTGGAGCGTGAGGTCGACACGATCATCAGGACGGCCCGGGAGGCCAAACCGCAGACCGCGGCGATCGGCGCCGGAGCCGGGTGCGACGCGTCCGAAGTCGTCCGTGAGCGGATGGACTTCTGGTCGGCGCTCGCGGAGGACGAGGGACGCAAGGTGCGGGTGGCCGGTGTGGACCGGCCGTGCCGCATACCCGTGGCCCGCGCCGATCTCGTCGCCGCGCTCGACGCCCTCCTCGGCAACGTCTTCCGTCACACCCCCGAGGGCACGGCCTTCGCGGTCGACGTGCACAACGCCGAGGACGCCGTGATCGTGCTGGTGTCGGACGCGGGCGCCGGAATCGTGGATCCGGAGGCGGCGATGGCCCGCGGCCGGGGCTCGGGCAACGACGGGTCGACGGGCCTCGGCCTCGACATCGTGCGACGGCTCGCGGAGGCGACGGGCGGGGACGTACGGATCGGGTCCTCCGTGCTGGGCGGAACCGAGGTGCGGATCTGGATCCAGCTGGACGGCAGAGCGCCGGTCCGCAGCGGACACCGCGGCAGCGTCCGGCGCCGCAGGCGCGGCGCGGGCGTGCGCTGACACGCCACGGGCGACCTGCTGTTCCCCGTGGGCCCGCGCACCCGGCAAACCGCCCACATTGGTCTCGACCTTTAACGCCTCCCGATGCCTTCCTTAAGCGGACCCTAAGATCCTCAACCGCCGTCCGGATCAGGCGGTTTGACCGATTCCGGATCGTTAGCGTGATGCCCGCACCCCCTGGGACAACCCAGCGAACCCCGTGATTCCGCGAAGGCAGGCACACGCGATGAGCAGCACGCACCGGCGCAAGGTCAGTGGCAGGAACAAGGTGATCGGCGGCATCGTCGCGGCGGCCGTGGCCGGCGGTGGCGCCCTCGTGTTCACCGGCATCGCGAACGCGTCGAGCGTCGGCGCCGCCTACACCAGGACCAGCGAGTGGTCCACGGGGTACACCGGGCAGTACGTCGTCTCCAACGACACGGGCCAGCGGAAGCCCGACTGGAAGCTGGAGTTCGACCTGCCCTCGGGGTCCAAGCTCAGCTCGCTGTGGGACGCGACGTCGTCGGTGAGCGGGCAGCACGTCACCGTGACGCCGCCGTCCTGGGACAAGGACGGTCTGGCGGCCGGCGAGTCCGTCACCGTCGGCTTCGTCGTGACCGGCACCGCGAACCCGACAGGCTGTGTCATCGACGGCACCAAGTGCTCGGTGGACGACGGAGCGACGCCCGAACCGAGCGGACGCCCGACGCAGACCGCGACCCCCACGGCCGCGCCCACCCCGACCGCGAGCGCGACGCAGACAGCGACCCCGAAGCCGACGGCCACCGCCACGGCCACCCCGACCCCCACACAGAGCTCGGGCGGCGGCACCACGACGACCGCGGGCTTCGCGCCCTACGTCGACACCTCCCTCTTCCCGGCCTTCGACCTGCTCAAGGCGGCCGACGCCACCGGAGTGAAGAACTACAACCTCGCGTTCGTCACCGACGGCGGCGGCTGCACCCCGAAGTGGGGCGGCGTGAGCGACCTCGCCAGTGACGCGGTGGCCGCGCAGATCGGCGCGCTGCGCGCCAAGGGCGGCGACGTCCGAGTCTCCTTCGGCGGGGCCTCCGGCTCGGAACTGGCCACCACCTGCTCCTCGGCCGACGCGCTGGCGACGGCGTACGGCAAGGCGGTGGACGCCTACAAGCTGACGAAGGTCGACTTCGACGTCGAGGGCGGTGCGCTGCCCAACACGACGGCCAACTCCAACCGGGCGAAGGCCATCGCCAAGCTCCAGCAGCAGCACCCGGGCCTGGACGTCTCCTTCACCCTGCCGGTCCTGCCCCAGGGCCTCACCCAGGACGGCGTCAGCCTGCTCTCCGACGCCAAGTCCAACGGCGTGAAGATCAACACCGTGAACATCATGGCGATGGACTACGGCCCGGCGTTCAGCGGTGACATGGGCGACCTCGCCCAGCAGGCCGCCACGGCCACGCAGGCGCAGATCAAGAGCGTCCTCGGCCTCTCCGACAGTGCCGCGTGGAAGACCGTCGCCGTCACCCCGATGATCGGCGTCAACGACGTGGCCTCGGAGATCTTCAAGGTCGACGACGCCTCGCAGCTCGTGGCCTTCGCGCAGTCCAAGGGCATCGGCTGGCTCTCGATGTGGTCCGCCGCCCGTGACAAGCAGTGCGCCGGCGGTGCCAAGAACACCGCGGACGCGGTCTGCAGCTCCATCGTCCAGAGCGACGGCGCCTTCTCCAAGGCGTTCGCCGCTCTCAAGTAGCCATCGCGAGAACGGGGGTTGCGCGCCCCGGCCGGACTTCTCCACCCCCCACCCGGCCGGGGCGTCGTAGCAAGGCGTGAAGGGTCTGGGCCGCGTCCGGTGATGTTCCGGACGCGGCCCAGACCCTTCCTCTTCCCCTCACCGCCGTGCCGGGGCGCGGCACCCCCCTCGGGTGTCGCGCCCCGTGTCTTCCGGGCGCCGGCCTACTCGGCGGGCGTCACCGGCGCCAGCGTTCCCGTGCGGGCCGCCTGGCTGTACCAGTGGGCGCTCGACTTCGGGGTGCGGACCTGGGTCGCGTAGTCCACGTAGACCGCGCCGAAGCGCTTCTCGTAGCCGTAGGCCCATTCGAAGTTGTCCATCAGGGACCACAGGTAGTAGCCGCGGACGTCCGCCCCGTCGGCGATCGCGCGGTGCACCGCGGACAGGTGGCCGTGCAGGTAGGAAACGCGCTCGGGGTCGTGGACGCGGCCGTCCGGGTCCGGCTTGTCGTCGTAGGCCGCGCCGTTCTCCGTGATGTACAGGGGCAGGCCCGGCGCCTCGCGGGTGTACCGCATGATCAGGTCGTGCAGTCCCTGCGGTTCGATCGTCCAGCCCATCTCGGTGCGCTCGCCCGGGGTCTGGTGGAACGTGACGTCGTCCGCGCCCGGCCAGGGGGAGTGCGCGCTGGAGCCGTGGCCGTCCGCGCGCGGACTGTCGGTGGGAGCCTTGGAGGCCGCCGAGACCAGCGTCGGGGTGTAGTAGTTGAGGCCGAGGGCGTCCAGCGGCTGGTGGATCAGCGCGAGGTCGCCGTCCTGGACGTGCGACCAGTCGGTGATCGACCGGGTCGCCGTGATCAGGGTCTGCGGGTAGGCGCCGTGCAGCATCGGGCCGTGGAAGACGCCGTTGGCCAGGTCGTCGATGCGCTGGACCGCGGCCAGGTCCGCCGGGTCCTGCGAAAGGGGCCGGATCGGGCAGGAGTTGAGGCTCACCGCGACCGAGTTGCGGGACGGCATGACGGAACGGAGCGCCGAGGTGCCGAGCCCGTGCGCGAGGTTCAGGTGGTGGGCCGCGCGCAGCGCCGCCGCCGGGTCCGTCCGGCCCGGGGCGTGCACCCCGGAGGCGTAGCCCAGGAAGGCACTGCACCAGGGCTCGTTCAGCGTGATCCACTGCTCGACGCGGTCGCCCAGCGCCTCGCCCACGATCTGCGCGTACTCCGCGAAGCGCAGCGCCGTCTCGCGCTCGGGCCAGCCGCCCGCGTCCTCCAGCTCCTGCGGCAGGTCCCAGTGGTAGAGGGTGATGGCCGGCTTGATGCCGTGCGACAGCAGCTCGTCGACCAGCCGCCGGTAGAAGTCCAGGCCGCGCTGGACGGCGGGGCCCCGGCCGGTGGGCTGCACCCGCGACCAGGAGACGGAGAAGCGGTACGCGCCCAGTCCGAGGTCCGCCATCATGGCCACGTCGTCGCGGTAGCGGTGGTAGTGGTCGACAGCGATGTCACCGTGCTCGCCGCCGGCCGTCTTGCCAGGTGTATGGCTGAAGGTGTCCCAGATCGACGGCGTTCGGCCGTCCTCCCGCACCGCACCTTCGATCTGGTAGGCGGAGGTCGCCGCACCCCAGAGGAAGGCCGGAGGAAACGTCACGGATGTTGCGGGCTCAGGCATGGAAGCGCTCCCAAGGGGGTCGTGAAGACCGACGAGTTGGAGGTGGGGAAGTAGCGGCGTCACTGAGGGGCCGAGGCGGCGGTGACCCGGCCCCTGGAAGGGCGGTCAGCCCTTGATCGCGCCCTGCATGATCCCGCCCACGATCTGCTTGCCGAACAGGAGGAAGGCGATGAGCAGCGGCAGAGTGCCGAGCAGCGCGCCCGCCATGATGACGGCCTGGTCGGGGATGTAGCCGGTGCCCAGCGCGTTCAGGGCGACCTGCACGGTCGGCTCCTGCTGGTTCAGGGCGATGATCGGCCACAGGAAGTCGTTCCAGGCCATCACGAACGTCAGCAGGCCGAGCACCGCCATCGCCGGGCGCGCCGCCGGGAAGACGACGTGCCACACCACGCGCAGACTGTTCGCGCCGTCGACCCGCGCCGCCTCGATGAGCTCGGAGGGCAGGGCCTGCAACAGGTACTGGCGCATGAAGAACGTACCGAAGGCGCTCACCAGGGTGGGCAGGATGACCGTCTGGAGCTGGTTGGACCAGCCCAGGTCGCTCATCCACAGATACAGCGGTACGACGGCGAGCTGCGGCGGGATCATCATCGTGCCGATGGTCAGCAGCAGGAGAAGTCCGGAGAACTTGAACCGCAGCTTGGCGAAGGCGAAGCCGGCGAGCGTGGAGAACACGACCGTGCCGACGGTGATGGTCCCGGCGACGATCGTGGAGTTGACCATCGCGGTGCCGAGCCCGGCCTGTTCCCACGCGGCCTGGAGGTTCTTGAACAGGTTCCCGCCGAACCAGAGCGGCGGCGGTGACTGCGCCAGCCGGGTGTTGTTGCGCGAGGCCGCGACGGCCGTCCAGACCAGCGGCGCGAGCGAGACCAGCGCGAACACGATCAGGACGAGATAGGTGACCGGACCCGCGTGGAGCTGCTTGCCCGCGCCGAGCACCCGGCGGCGTCCGGGCTCGCGCTTGTCCGGGGTCGGCCTCGCGTCTGCCGGGGAGGCGGTCAGTTCAGTCGTGGTCATTGGGATTTCCTCAGCCGTCGGGTGATCAGCAGGTTGATCGCGGCGATGATCAGGAGGATCAGGAACATCGTCCATGCGATCGCCGACGCCTTGCCGAGGTTGCCGATGTTCCAGCCCTGGTCGTACATGTACAGGCCGAGCGTCTGGTACTGGTGCGCGGAGCCGCCCTTCGAGCCGCTGACCCCGCCGAACAGGAGCGGTTCACCGAAGAGCTGGGTCGCGCCGATCGTGGACACGACGACCGTGAACAGGATCGTCGGCCGCAGCATGGGGATCGTCACGTGGCGGAACTGCTGCCAGCGGCCGGCGCCGTCGAGGGCGGCCGACTCGTACAGGTCCGTGGGGATCGCCTGCATCGCCGCGAGATAGATCAGCGCGTTGTAGCCGGTCCAGCGCCAGATCACGATCGAGGAGACGGCGAACTGGCCGCCCCAGTCGGACTCGCGCCAGTTGATCGGGTCCACCCCGACGAAGTGCAGCAGCCAGTTGATCATGCCGCCGTCCCACGAGTACAGCAGCGTGAAGACGAGCGTCGCCGCCGCCACCGAGGTGGCGTACGGGGTGAGCATGACGACCCGCCACACGGTCGAGCCGCGGAGCCGGTAGTTGAGCAGGTGGGCGATGCCGATCGCCATCAGCAGCTGCGGCACCGTGGAGATCACACCGATGGTGAAGGTGTTCCCCAGGGCGTTCCAGAAGAACTCCGAGGACAGCAGGTTCTTGTAGTTGTCCAGACCGGCCCAGGTCTGGTGGTCGAGCCCGGAAAGCTGCACATTGTGCAGCGAGTACCAGGCCGTGTAGAGCAGCGGTACGAGCCCGAAGGCTCCGAAGACGATGAAGAAGGGGGCGATGAATGCGTACGGCGACGCCTTCATGTCCCAGCGGTACAGCCGGCTGCGCCAGGACCCCGGGTCCTGCGGCGGCTTACCGCGACCCTGAGCGCCCCGGGCCGCGCCCGGCTGAGAGCCGGGCGCGGCGTCGGCGCTCGTCGCGGGGTGCGCGAGAGCCTGCTTGGAGCTGGTCACTGGCCGAGCACGTCCTTGATCTCAGCCTTTGCCGCGCTCCAGCCCTGGTCGGGGGACTTGCCCTTCTGCTCGACCTGGAGGATGCCGACGTCGGAGATCGCGGTGTTGATCGGCTGGTCCTTCGTGCCGAAGTACTGGACCGGGATGGTCTTCGCCGAGTCGCCGAAGATCTGCGTGATCGGCGCGTTGGAGAAGTACTCCGTGGTGGCGGCGGCCGGCGTCAGGGACGCGTAGGCCGACGGGGTCGACGGGAAGCTCGCCTGCTTGGCGAAGACCTTCGCCTGCTGCTCGGGGGCGGTCAGCCACTTCGCCAGCGCGATGGCCTCCTTCTGGTGCTTGCCGGCCACCGGGACACCGATGAACGAACCGCCCCAGTTGGCCGCGGTCGGCGCGGCCGCCACGTCCCACTTGCCCTTGCCCGAGTCACCGGACTTCTCCTGGATGTAGCCCATCATCCAGGCGGGGCAGGCCACGGTCGCGAACGAGCCCTTGGCGAAGCCCTGGTCCCACGTCGGGTCGAACTGCTTCAGCTTCGCCGACATGTTGCTGGTCGCCACGGTCATCGCGGTGTTCCAGGACTTCTTCACGCCCGTGGACTTGTCCCAGATGACGTTGCCGTCCTTGTCGTAGTACCGCTGGCTCTCGCCGCCGAGGGCCGCGTTGTAGACCGAGGAGGCGGAGTCCACGAACTTGGTGCCGCTCGGCGCCTTCTTCATGTAGTCCTTGCCGAGGGCGACGTACTTCGCCCAGTCGCCCTTCCACTGCTCGGCGAGCTTGGTGCGGTCGGTCTCCAGACCGGCCTTCTCGAAGAGGTCCTTGCGGTAGCAGATCGCCATCGGGCCGATGTCGGTGCCGAGCGCGATGGTCTTGCCGTCCTTGGTGGTGGCCTGGGACACCTTCCAGGGCAGGAACTGCGACTTGTCGACCTCCTTGCCGAGGTCGACGAACTTGTCGGCCTGCGTCTGGACGGCCTCGGTGATGTTGCCGACCTCGATCGCCTGGATGTCGTCGGTGCCGGAGCCGGCCTGGAGGCGCGTGAGCGTCTTGGGCCAGTAGACGTCGGTACGCGTGGTGACGTTCTCCTTGATGGAGATGTCGGGGTGCTGCTTCATGTACTCGTCGTAGAGGCCGGCCTGCTTGTATCCGAAGACGCCGAAGGTGCCTATGGTCAGGGTCGTCTTGCCCTTGCCGCTTCCACCGTTGTTGTCCGACGAGCCGTTGTCCGGGTCGCTGGAACAGCCGGCCAGCAGCCCCGTAGCCAGCGCGGCGACGACCGCGATGGCCCCCAGCCTGCGGGACCGGCGGGTACTCGTGCGCATTGCGTCCTCCTGTTGCCTGACGTGCCGACCCCCCGGCCAACTGCATTGGTGGCGCCCGTTGTTTCTCGCTGCGGCTCGGGCGGGGAACGTGCGGGATGTGTATGTGTCAGGTACTGTGGGAGCGCTCCCACAGGTGATGTGTTGAAGAGTCGTCGGTTCGGGCGGGGGTGTCAAGGGTGAGGGAGCGGAGAGATGCGTTCAGTTATCGGCCTGTTAGCTGAAGATGTCATTCCGCCACATGGCCGGAAGCCTCTCATGGCGGATCCGGCGCCCGAAGGGGGGCGGGTTCGGTGACGTGACGCCTCCCGGGCGGTGGCCCAGGGACGCGAGCCTCACCGGACGAGGCTGTTAGATTCCAGGCCAACTTGGTTTCAACGGGAGGCGGAGGCCATGGCAGTCCACGGAGCGCGGGGCCGCAGCGGTGGGCGGCCGACCCTCGAAGAGGTGGCCGCGCGCGCGGGAGTGGGCCGTGGCACGGTCTCCCGGGTGATCAACGGCTCCCCGCGGGTCAGTGACGCGACCCGGGCGGCGGTGGAGGCGGCGGTCGCGGAGCTCGGATATGTTCCGAACACGGCGGCCCGCGCCCTCGCGGCCAATCGCACGGACGCGATCGCCCTGGTCGTCCCCGAACCGGAGACGCGTTTCTTCGCGGAACCGTACTTCTCGGACATGCTGCGCGGTGTCGGTGCCGAACTCTCCGAGACCGAGATGCAGTTGCTGCTGATATTCGCGGGCAGCGACCGGGAGCGGCAGCGCCTCGCCCAGTACCTGGCGGCGCACCGCGTGGACGGCGTCCTGCTGGTCTCGGTGCACGCCGACGACCCGCTTCCCGACCTGCTCTCCCAGCTGGAGATCCCCGCCGTGATCAGCGGCCGGCGCTCGGCGGAGGAGACGCTTCCGTCGGTGGACTCCGACAACTACGGCGGCGGGCGCGCGGCCGTGGAACATCTCGTCTCCCGGGGGCGCGGCAGAATCGGCCACCTCGCCGGCCGTATGGACGTCTACGGCGCCCAGCGACGCGTCGACGGCTACCGCCAGGGTCTGCGGGACGCGGGCCGCGAGGTGGACGACCGGCTGATCGTCCCCGGCGACTTCACCGAGGAAGGGGGCCGGCGCGCCATGACCCTGCTGCTGGAGCGCTTCCCCGACCTCGACGCGGTCTTCGCCGGCTCCGACGTCATGGCGGCGGGTGCCCGGCAGGTGCTCCGCGAGAAGGGCCGGCGCATCCCGGACGACGTGGCGCTCATCGGCTACGACGACTCCGCCATAGCCCGGCACATGGATCCGCCCCTGACCAGCGTCCGCCAGCCCATCGAGGAGATGGGCCGGGCCATGATCGACCTCCTGCTCGGCGAGATCGCGGACCGCCGCCCCGTGGCCTCCAGGGGCCTGGAGAAGCGCCAGTTGGTGCTGCCCGCGGAACTGGTGGTGCGGGCCTCGTCCTGAGACCGGCGCGGGGCGGTCCCCGGCCGGGCCCGGGCGGCATCGTCCCCCGGCGGGGCGGCATCCGTGTTCCGGAGAGCGGCCCGCGGTGCCCGGGGGTGCGCTCCGGTGTGCCGGGTGGGGTGGTCTCCCTCGCCGGGAGGGCGGCTCGTGGCTCGGGACGACGCGGCCTCGCGGGCCGGGGGCGGTCCTCGTCGCCCGAAGGGCGGTCTCGCGGCGTGGCCGGTCCCGCGACGCCGTACGGCGGTCAGCGGTGGGGTTCGGGTCGGGGCGGGGGCATGGCGGCCGGCCCGGGTCACCGTCGTACCGTCAGCTCCCAGCGGACCTCACCGTCCTGGAGTTCGCCGGTCGCGGTGAGTCCCGCCGCCGCGGCGACGGCGGCCGAGGCGTGATGAGCGGGGTGCACATGGGCCACGACCCCGCGGACGGGGAACGCCCGGACCGCATGCCGGACCAGTGCCGTCGCCGCCTCCACCGCGTATCCCCGGCCCTGCCAGGGCGTGCCCACGACCCAGGCGACCTCCGCGGTCTCCTCCGAGACGGTCGCCTGCACCGTCCCCACCAGGCATCCCAGGGCCCGCTCCCGCAGCACCCAGTTGCACCAGAGGACGTCCGGATCCGGCGAACCCGTGACGAGGCGCTCGTACCGGGCCCGCAGCGCCTGCGGAGTGTCCGGCGCCCCGCCGATGAACGCGTGCAACGCCGGATCGGACAGCACCACGGCCATCTCCTCGGCGTGCTCGGCCCGCAGCGGCAGGAGATCGAGCCGGGCGGTGGCGAGGGGCTTAGTGGGGTGCGACACGAGGGGAGCGTACGGGCCGAGGGGTCCGGGAACGCAATCAGCCGGTGACCTGTTCACCAGGTCACCGGCTGATCACTCAGGGTGAGTGACGGGACTTGAACCCGCGGCCACCTGGACCACAACCAGGTGCTCTACCAACTGAGCTACACCCACCATGTCCGGTCTTCGTGCTTCTCCGACCGGCCGAGAAAAAGTGTACAGGGTCTGAAGGGGTGCTCGCGCACAGCTTTTTCCGGGGCCCATCCGGGCCCCGGCAAAGGCCTATTCGGCGGGCAGGACGTGCTTGGCCGCGATCGTGCGGGCGGTGTCCGAGTCGGGGCCCGGCTGCGGGACGAAGACTGCCTCGCGGTAGTACCGGAGCTCGGCGATGGACTCGCGGATGTCGGCCAGGGCGCGGTGGTTGCCGTTCTTCTCCGGGCTGTTGAAGTACGCCCGGGGATACCAGCGGCGGGCCAGCTCCTTGACCGAGGACACGTCCACGATGCGGTAGTGGAGGTACTCCTCCAGCGTCGGCATGTCGCGCAGCAGGAAACCCCGGTCCGTTCCGACGGAGTTCCCGCAGAGCGGGGCCTTGCCCGGCTCCTTGACGTGCTCACGTACGTAGGAGAGGACCTGCTCCTCGGCGTCCGCCAGGGTCGTTCCCCCGGCGAGCTCCTCCAGCAGGCCGGAGGCCGTGTGCATCTGGCGCACCACGTCCGGCATCGTCTCCAGGGCCGCGTCCGGCGGGCGGATCACGATGTCCACCCCTTCGCCGAGCACGTTCAGCTCAGAGTCGGTGACCAGCGCGGCCACCTCGATGAGCGCGTCTTCCGACAGCGAGAGTCCTGTCATCTCGCAGTCGATCCACACCATGCGATCGTTCATGCGTCTCACCCTACGGCCCGCCTCCCTCCGGTGGACCCGCCCGTGCGCCCCGCCGGGGCGGCGGATCGCTCCGGGTCCGCGCCCGCGCGTGAAGGGGTCCGCATACGAAGGAGCCCGCACCCGAAGGTGCGGGCCCCGCGTGTCCTGCCGCCGGAGCCGGAGCTACGGCGCGCTGCGCTGTCCGGGCAGGCTCGGCCTGCCCGTGGCGTACAGCTCCGCCCGTTCCCGCATCGCCTCCGCGGAGTGCGAGGCCGCCGCGCTCAGGCCGGCCGCCGCGGTACGGCGGGTCTGCATCGGGACCGGGCCCGAGTGCTCCTGGTGCAGTGACGCCGGTGGTCCGACCGGACCCGTCGGGCCGTCCGGATCCGCGACCCGCTCGGCCTGTGGCCTGCGGGCGCGGTACGCCGCCCGGTACGCGGCCGGGGACGAACCCAGCTGCCGCCGGAAGTGGCCCCGCAGCGCGACCGGCGAACGGAAGCCGCAGCGGCCCGCGACCTCGTCCACCGAGTAGTCGGACGTCTCCAGGAGACGCTGCGCCTGCAGGACGCGCTGAGTGATCAGCCACTGCAGCGGAGCGCTTCCGGTGAGCGAGCGGAACCGGCGGTCGAAGGTGCGGCGGCTCATGTAGGCGCGAGCCGCCAGCGTCTCGACGTCGAACTGCTCGTGGAGATGTTCCAGCGCCCAGGCGACGACCTCCGCGAGGGGGTCGGCGCCGATCTCTTCCGGCAGTGACCGGTCGAGATAGCGCTCCTGGCCTCCGCTGCGCCGCGGCGGGACCACCAGACGCCGGGCGAGCGCGCCGGCCGCCTCGTTGCCGTGGTCCGTCCGCACGATGTGGAGACAGAGATCGATTCCGGCCGCCGTACCCGCCGATGTCAGGACGTCGCCGTCGTCCACGAAGAGCTCGCGGGGGTCGACGTGCACCGACGGATAGCGCTTGGCCAGTGTCGGCGCGTACATCCAGTGGGTGGTCGCCGGACGGCCGTCCAGTAAGCCGGCCGCGGCGAGCACGAAGGCGCCGGTGCACAGCCCGACTATGCGGGCGCCTTCCTCATGGGCACGGCGCAGTGCGTCGAGCGCCTCCTCCGGTGGTGGCGAGGTGATCGACCGCCAGGCGGGCACGACGACCGTGCCTGCCCTGGAGATCGCTTCCAGGCCATGTGGTGCGGTGAGTTCCAGGCCCCCTGTGGTCCGCAGCGGGCCTTCCTCGCCGGCACACACCAAGAGGCGGTAGCGCGGCACGCCGGCGTCCTGGCGGTCAATCCCGAACACCGACAGCGGAATGGAACTCTCGAAAATGGGGCCGCCGCTGAACAGCAGCACCGCGACGATCTCCTTGCGGCGTCGCCCGGACAGTTTCCGGGCCGCGGTTTCCGGCGCGGCAGTGGAGTCGTGGCTCATCCTGCTAAGCCCCCCTCGGTGGTCGCGGCTCCTCGGTTGTGTCGCTCCTGCACGTTTCCCCTCGGTCCTGCACGAGTCCCCCGCCGTAAGACAAGATCGAATCTACTGTGTCCCGTCACGCCAAGGTGACCAGTTCGGTACTCCGCAGAATGTCGACATGGCAACTTGGCGTGAAGCATTCGATCACGAAGCGTTGCACTCGTGGGCGCCCCAGGGAAGTGCGCCTCGTGGCAGTGGCCAATCCACGTAGGGTGCGCGCGCCCTCCGTACCCCTTTAGGTGCAGGTCGAACGGGGGTTGGGGGGTCGTTCGAGCAAGGGATGGGCCATGGCCGGAAGTTGGCTGAAAAGAAGCGTAGGTGTACGCGCAAACCGGTCAGTCGACCGACTTGTTCCCCGCACTGTGACGAGCGCCTCGGTGAACTCCCGTGCCGCTTCCGCCCCACGGGACGACTCTCGGGCCCGCCGCGCTCCCGTGCCCCGCGGCCGCGGTGCTTCCCGTGCTCCCCGGGCCGGTCCTCCCGTGCCGTCCGCGCCGCCGGTCGGCACGCCGGCGGGCGTGCGAGCGTGACGTGCTCCGCTGCTCATCGGCCAGGAGCGCCGCCCCTCGCTCGGACTGGCGCAGCAGGATCACACAGGCCCCCGTCACGGCCGCGAGACCCAGCGCCGTACCGGCCGCGCCGGCGAGCGAGCCGCCGTACCAGAGGAGGACCGCCGGGACCAGGACGCAGCTGAAGGCGGCCCAGCGGACCACGTCGCTCACCGTGTCCGGCACGGGGGGCGCCGGGGGGCGCGAACCGGGGCACGTTCCCGATCGCGATCCGGAGTGTGATCCGGGTCGCGCTCCAGGGAGTGCCGGGGGCGAGGGGGAACGGGTGGGGCGGGCCGGTGGGGCGGAGGGTACGGAGGGAGCGGGGGAGCGGGGGACGGTGTCGGGTCCGGACACGTTCTGCTCCCTTGTGCTCCGGTGTTCTCCGGGCTTCGCACGGCATGTGATCTCCATGGCGTGCCTTCTCCGCGGCGGCTGCGACCGGTTCAACGCGTGTTCGACCCGCCGGTCACTGCCCGGTCGGTGGAGCGTGTGCCGGGACGGTGATCGCCCGGTCCCGTACGGCGACGGAATTCCCCGTTCCCGGGCGCCGGTGCAAATTCACGGGGAGCCGTGCGCAAACCACCTGTACAGGGCAGCAACCATTGCGTTACGGGCGCCCTTTCGTGCATGCTCCCTGGAATGCCGCGTAAGGCGCGCGGGATCTGGGCAGAGGAGGCGTGCCGCCGTACCCTTGGGGGTATGGGGTTGGGAAGATGTTTCCCAGACACAGCTCTGCCGTTCGTTGTCGTCCCCACCACGAGGATCCAAACGCCGAGACACCCATGGCCGGTCACGAATTCTTCGATCCCGCGGACCGCAAGCGCCCGCTCGCCGATCCCACGGCGGCCGAGCCCCTGGCGGCGGAAGAACCCCGCCACTCCTGCGATCCCGCCTTCAAGCACGGCGTCGTCGTCGGTTTCGACGGCTCGACGTCCAGCGAGCGTGCCCTCGCCTACGCGATCGGGATGGCCCACCGCTCCGGCTCGGGCCTGATCATCGTCCATGTGGCCAACCGGCTGCCCACCACGGTGTGGGCCGGCTGCGAGCCGCCTGTCTTCGTCGACGTACCCGACCACCGCACCGAGGTGCTGGGGCTCGAACTCGCCTGCGCCGAGTACCTCTCCGAAGTGCCCTGGATCCTGGTCGAGCGCGGCGGAGACATCTGCCACGAACTCGAGGAAGTGGGCCGGGAGTACGAGGCGGACGCGATAGTCGTGGGCTCCACGCACGGCATCGTCGGGCGCATCTTCGGCTCGGTCGCGGGACGTCTCGCCAAGCGCGCCAAGCGCCCTGTCATCGTCATTCCCTGACGCCCCGTCCCTCGTGGGCCGGACCTGCCGCGCCGCGCGCGGCGGGCGGCGTTCTCAGTGCGGTGAGTGAACCTACTGACGCGTAGAGGTGTTTGTGCCTTTGTGAAGGGCATATACCGGACGCCGGTCCTACGCGGCGACCGGTACGGCGCAGCACAACTGCACAGGCATGAAGGGAGCCCGCCGTGGACAATGACGTCTCTGCGGGAAGCACCACCACCACCATCGTAGGAAGACTCGCGCTCGGCGTGACCCTGCTGGCCTTCGGCCTCGGGTACACCGACCTGATCGACGGAGTGACGGCGGCCGACGCCGTGTCACTGGCCCACTACGTAGGCGGCGTCGCGCTGTTCGTCGCCGGTCTGCTCGCCTTCCGCGACCGTGACACGGCCGACGGCACGGCCTTCACGGGACTCGGCGCCCTCTGGTTCACCTGGGCCGTCTCGGCCGGTGGCCAGGTCTCCGACAACGCGGCGGGACTCTTCCTGCTGCTCTTCGCGCTCGTCGTGCTCTCGCTCGCCCTCGCGGGCGGGGACACCCTCGGCCAGGGCACCTACGGACTGTTCTTCGTCTCCCTGCTGCTTCTCGCCGTCGGCCGCTTCGCGGACAGCGCCGTCCTGGGCAAGGCCGGCGGCTGGTTCGCCGTCGCGGCCGGCGCGGTCGCCTGGTACGCGGCGACCGCGGCTCTCGCCCACTGGCCCACCGCACTTCCGCGACGCGCCGCCGGCCGGGGGGTGACGGCCACCGGCTGACCTCGGCGCGGGCCGGGGTATTGGGCGGCTCCGGCCCCTCGAAGAACGATCCCCGTGCGCGGGTGGTGCGCACGGGGATCGTTCATGTCCGGCCGCCCGCATGGGACTTGGGCGGCGACGAGGGGGCGGCGGTCGATCCGCCGCCCGGTGCTGACTACTCGACGGTGACCGACTTGGCGAGGTTGCGCGGCTTGTCGATGTCCCGGCCGAGCGCCAGCGCCGTGTGGTACGCGAGGAGCTGGAGCGGGATGCCCATCAGGATCGGGTCGAGCTCGTCCTCGTTCTTCGGGACGACGATCGTCTGGTCGGCCTTCTCCTGGTGCCGGTGCGCGACGGCGAGGATCTGGCCGCTGCGGGCCTTGATCTCCTCCAGGGCGGCGCGGTTCTTCTCCAGCAGGTCGTCGTCGGGGACGATCGCGACGGTGGGGAGCGCGGGCTCGATGAGCGCCAGCGGACCGTGCTTGAGCTCGGAGGCCGGGTAGGCCTCGGCGTGGATGTACGAGACCTCCTTGAGCTTCAGCGAGGCCTCGCGGGCCACCGGGTAGCCCCGGACGCGGCCGATGAAGAGCATCGAGCGGGCCTCGGCGTACTGCTCGGCCAGCTTCTTGATCTCGTCCTCCTGCTCCAGGATCTCGGCGATCTGGGCGGGGAGCTTGCGCAGGCCCTCGATGATCCGCTTGCCGTCACGGACCGACAGGTCGCGGGTGCGGCCGAGGTGCAGGGCGAGCAGCGCGAAGGCCACGGTGGTGTTGGTGAAGCACTTCGTCGAGACGACGCAGACCTCGGGGCCCGCGTGCACGTACATGCCGCCGTCCGCCTCGCGGGCGATCGCCGAGCCGACGACGTTGACCACGCCGAGGACCCGCGCGCCCTTGCGCTTCAGCTCCTGCACGGCGGCCAGCACGTCGTACGTCTCACCGGACTGGGAGACCGCGATGTACAGGGTGTCGGGGTCGACGACCGCGTTGCGGTAGCGGAACTCGGAGGCCGGCTCGGCGTCCGCGGGGATACGGGCCAGCTCCTCGATCATCTGGGCACCGATCATGCCCGCGTGGTACGAGGTGCCGCAGCCGAGGATCTTCACGCGGCGCACGGCGCGCGCGTCGCGGGCGTCCAGGTTCAGGCCGCCGAGGTGGACCGTCGAGAACCGGTCGTCGATCCGGCCGCGCAGCACGCGGTCCACGGCCTCGACCTGCTCGTGGATCTCCTTGTGCATGTACGTGTCGTGGCCGCCCATGTCGTACGACGCGGCCTCCCACTCGACGGTGGTGGGCTCGGAGGTCGTACGGGTGCCCTCGGTGGTGTACGTCCGGAAGTCGTCGGCCTTGAGCGTGGCCATCTCGCCGTCGTCCAGCGTGACGATCTGGCGGGTGTGGGTGACCAGGGCGGCGATGTCCGAGGCGACGAACATCTCCTTCTCGCCGATGCCGAGCACGACGGGGGAGCCGTTGCGCGCCACCACGATGCGGTCGGGGAAGTCGGCGTGCATCACGGCGATGCCGTAGGTGCCCTCGATGACGCGCAGCGCCTCACGGACCTTGTCCTCCAGCTTCTCCTGCTGGGAGCGCGCGACGAGGTGGGTGAGGACCTCGGTGTCGGTCTCGGAGAGGAACTCGACGCCGTCGGCCTCAAGCTTCTTGCGCAGGTCGGAGGCGTTGTCGATGATGCCGTTGTGCACGACCGCGACCTTGTTGTCGCCGGACATGTGCGGGTGCGCGTTCACGTCGGAGGGGGCGCCGTGCGTGGCCCAGCGGGTGTGGGCGATACCCGTGGTGCCGGCGAAGCGCTTGGGGACCTTCGCCTCCAGGTCGCGGACCCGGCCCTTCGCCTTGACCATCTTCAGGCCGGCCGACTTCGGGGAGGTCACGACTATGCCCGCCGAGTCGTAGCCGCGGTACTCCAGGCGCTGAAGGCCTTCGAGGAGCAGCGGGGTCACATCACGCCTGCCGATGTATCCGACGATTCCGCACATACAGGTAGATTCCCTCAGCCATAGACGATGCGGCGGAGCTGCCTGAGCGTGAGCTCCGGCGGCGCGACCGCGCGGTATTTCAGGTCCGCCTCGATCCGCGCGAAGATCGACTCGTTCACCAGGCCCTGGGCCTGGAGCTCGCGGTGGCGGCGGCGGACGAACTCCTGGGCCGTCTCGTCGAAGTAGGCGAGAACGTCCTGGATCACCCGCAGCGCCTCACCCCGGTTCAGGGGGGTCGACCGCGTCAAATGATCAACGAGTTCGTCGTGCACCCGTTGATCCTGAGGTACCGGAAGACGATTCGCAAGAATCCTGCCCGATATCGGGCAAGCGCTTGTTGAATCTCTCATGGTGTGCTGTTTGCGGGCTGTCCATCCGGCGTCTTACGTCCCGTCGATTGCCCGGAGCAACTTCTGGAGCCATGGACACTCCACGCATGGGCGTACCCGAGCGGCTCGCCGAGAAGATGACCATGGCCGAGCAGCACGAGTACCTTCGCGCAACGTTCTCGCGGCGCAACATGATCAGAGGCGGCGCCGTCACCATCGGCGCCGTCGCGGGCGGCGCCTTCGTGCCCGGCGTCGCCCAGGCGGCCGCCCCGTCGCAGCGGACCGCGGCTCCCGTCTCGGCCCAGAAGGTCGACGGCGCGCTCGTCGCCCCCTTCGGCCGCCACCTCGCCTTCGGCAACGACCCGCGCACCGAGATGACCGTCTCCTGGCAGGTGCCGACCGCGGTCGGCAAGCCCTACATCCGCATCGGCGCCCACCCCTGGGACCTCTCCCGCAAGATCGACGCCGAGGTCCGCACCCTGTACACCCCGGCCGGCGTGGGCGTGAGCGGCGACCACACCCAGTACTACCTGCACGCCAGGCTCACCCACCTGCGCCCCGGCAGGACCTACTACTACGGCGTCGGCCACGCGGGCTTCGACCCGGCCGCGCCCCACCTCCTCGGCACGCTCGGCACCTTCACCACCGCGCCCGACCGTGCCGAGCCCTTCACCTTCACCGCCTTCGGCGACGAGGGCGTCGGCTACCACGGCCTCGCCAACGACGCCCTGCTGCTCGCCCAGAACCCCGCCTTCCACCTGCACGCGGGCGACATCGCGTACGCGGACCCGGCGGGCCAGGGCAAGACCGCCGACACCGGCTTCGACTCGCGCATCTGGGACCAGTTCCTCGCCCAGACCGAGACGGTCGCCAAGCAGGTCCCGTGGATGCCGGCGTACGGCAACCACGACATGGAGGCCTGGTACTCGCCCAACGGCTACGGCGGCGAGGAGGCCCGCTGGACGCTTCCGGACAACGGCCCCGACAAGGCCAACCTGCCCGGCGTCTACTCCTTCGTCCACGGCAACACGGCGATCATCTCCCTGGACGCCAACGACATCTCCTTCGAGATCCCGGCCAACCTCGGCATCTCCGGCGGCACCCAGACCACGTGGCTGGAGGCTCAGCTCAAGAAGTACCGGGCCGCGCGGGACATCGACTTCGTCGTGGTCTTCTTCCACCACTGCGCGTACTGCACCTCCACGGCGCACGCCTCGGAGGGGGGCGTGCGACAGGAGTGGGTGCCGCTGTTCGAGAAGTACACCGTCGACCTGGTGATCAACGGCCACAACCACCAGTACGAGCGCACGGACGTCATCAAGGCGAACACGGTCACCAGGAAGCTGCCGATCGGCGGCACGGCGTACACCGAGACCGACGGCGTCGTGTACGTGACGGCGGGCGCGGCCGGCCGCAGCCTGTACGCCTTCAGCGCCCCGGAGTCCTACGAGGGCAAGGAGAACGAGGTCGAGTCCGTCGCCTCCTTCGTCAACCTCAAGGAGGGCAAGCAGAACGAGACGGTCGCCTGGTCGCGCGTGCGCTACCTCGACTACTCGTTCCTGCGCGTCGACGTCCAGCCGGCCCCGAAGGGACGCCTGGCCACCCTGAAGGTCCGCGGTATCGCCGAGACCGGTGCGGAGGTCGACCACTTCACCATCGCGCGCCGGGCCAAGTAGCCCCGGGCCCGCGTACCCGGCGCACCGGACACCGCCGGCCCCCAGGACCAGGTACACCCGGAAGGCGGGGCGTACCGCCTCCCTGACCGGCGGCCGGCCCCCGCGCGGCGGTCCTCGCCCGCCCGTTCCTACAGGCGTTTGAGGACCGCCTGCTTGGCCAGGGCGAACTCCTCGTCCGTCAGGACGCCCTGCCTGTGCAACTCGCCCAGTTCGCGCAGCCTGCGCAGGAGGGCGTCGTGGTCGGCCTCGGGCCCCGGCCCCAGGGCCGCCGCCCCGTCCGGCTCCTCGGCGGGAGGGTCGTCCACCGCCGCCGCCGGATGCGGCAGCCTCGCCTGCACGGCCGCCGCGACCAGCGCCATCAGCGGATCCCGCTTGAAGCCCCACAGCTCAACGGAGTTCGGGTCGTACTTCGGCGGAGCCTTCGTGTCGGCGCCCCGCACGGTGAAACGCAGACAGCCGTTCTCCAGTCCGGCCGCCGGCCGCCACTCGACGGCCGTGATGTCGGCGAGGGCGAGCGTGCGGGAGCCCGCCGCGGACTTCGCGTCCTCCGTCTTCCAGTTCCACTCCAGACGTACGCGCTCGCCGTCGAAACTCGCCGAGCCGTCACCCGCGGACGCGGACAGCGGCACCGCCGGGCCGGGCACCAGATAGCCGTCGACCGGACCGGCCGGGACCTGGTCGAGGAGCAGCGCGCCCCGCACCTCGTCCACGAAGTACTCGGCGACCCCGAGACGGTCGGCCTCCACCGTGAGCTGATACGGATCGTTCGGCTCCGCGAGCTTGCCGCCGGTCGCCTGGAGCAGCGGGTCGGCGCCGTCCCGCAGCCGGAGCCTGAGCCGTCCGGCCTTCCTGCCCTGCTCCAGCGAGACCCCCGCCAACGCCCCGAGCGGCACGGCGAGTTCACCCAGGGTCCGGCGCAGCAGGCTGACGTTCTTGTCCCGTCCCGGCGTCAGGCGCAACGTGTCGCCGTCGAAGATCCATGTGCCGTCCCGCTGGATGATTTCCGCCATGCGGGGGATTGTTCCACCCCGTCTGCGGCAGAGTGGTCTCGACCAATTCGAGGTCTCGACCAGATCGAAGGGCACGGCGAGAGCGCGCGGCCGAGGACGGGCCGGGAATTTCGCCGGGCACCGAAGGGAGCGCTTGTGAGACAGCACCACAGAACGCCCCGCCTTCTCGGTACGCTGCTGCTCGTGGCGACGGCCGGCTTCTCCCTCGTCGGCGCGGCACCGCACACCGGGACCGCCGCCCCGCTGGGCCGCGTCGTCCCGGCCCCCGCCTCCGTCGAGCCGGGCGGAGCCCCGTACCGCATCACCGGTGACACCCGCATCCGCGTCGACGACTCGCGCGCGGCCCGCGCCGTCGGCGAGTACCTCGCCGGCATCCTGCGGCCCTCGACCGGCTACCGGCTGCCGGTCGGCTCGCACGGCACGGGAGCGATCCGGCTCCGGCTCGGCGGCAAGGGGCTGGGCGACGAGGGCTACCGGCTCGACAGCGGCGCCTCGGGCGTCACCATCACGGCCGGCAGGCCCGCCGGCCTCTTCCACGGCGTCCAGACCCTGCGTCAGCTGCTGCCCGCCGGCGTCGAGAGGAAGTCCGTACAGCGAGGCCCCTGGCTGATCGCCGGCGGCACCATCAAAGACACCCCGCGCTACGGCTACCGCGGCGCCATGCTGGACGTCTCCCGGCACTTCTTCACCGTCGGCCAGGTCAAGCGCTACATCGACGAACTGGCGCTCTACAAGGTCAACAAGCTGCATCTGCACCTGAGCGACGACCAGGGCTGGCGTATCGCCGTCGACTCCTGGCCGAAGCTGGCGGCCCACGGCGGCTCCACCCAGGTCGGGGGCGGACAGGGCGGGTTCTACACCAAGGCCGACTACCGGGAGATCGTCCGGTACGCCGCCTCGCGCTATCTGGAGGTCGTCCCGGAGATCGACATGCCCGGGCACACCAACGCCGCCCTCGCCTCGTACGCCGAACTGAACTGCGACGGCGTCGCGCCGCCGCTGTACACCGGCACCGAGGTCGGCTTCAGCTCGCTGTGCGTGGGCAAGCCGCGGACCTACGACTTCGTGGACGACGTGATCCGCGAGCTGGCCGCGATCACCCCGGGCGCCTACCTCCACATCGGCGGCGACGAGGCCCACTCCACCAGCCACGCCGACTACGTGACCTTCATGGACAAGGTGCAGCCCCTGGTCGCCAAGTACGGCAAGAAGGTGATGGGCTGGCACCAGCTGACCGGGGCCACCCCGGCGAAGGGCGCCATCGCGCAGTTCTGGGGGCTCGACGACACCGGCGCCGAGGAGAAGGCGCAGGTCGCCGAGGCCGCGCGGAACGGGACCGGGCTCGTGCTGTCGCCCGCGGACCGGCTCTACCTCGACATGAAGTACACCGCGGACACCCCGCTCGGCCAGGACTGGGCCGGTCTGGTGGAGGTGCGGCGGGCCTACGACTGGGACCCGGGCAGCTACCTGCCCGGAGTGCCCGCCTCGGCCGTCGAGGGCGTCGAGGCACCGCTGTGGACGGAGACGATCCAGACCTCGGCGGACATCGACGTCATGGCCTTCCCGAGGCTGCCCGGGGCCGCCGAACTCGGCTGGTCGCCCGCGGCCACGCACGACTGGGACACCTACAAGGTGCGGCTCGCGGCACAGGCTCCGCGCTGGGACGCCCTCGGCATCGCGTACTACCGCTCACCCCAGGTCCCCTGGCCCGCGGGCTAGAGGGAATGCCGACGGGCGCCCCGGAGGACCGTCTCCGGGGCGCCCGCCCGTCCGTGGGGCTCCTGGGAGCCCGGTGCTCAGAACCCGGCGATCGGGTTCTTCAGCGTGCCGATGAGCTGGAGCGCTCCCGACGGGTCCGCCAGGTCGACCATCTGCCGGTTGTCGCGCAGCTGGAGCCGGTTGAGGCAGGACAGCGCGAACTCGGGCGCGAACAGGTCGTACTGCCGGAACTTGTCCTCGAGTTCGGGCGTCGCCTCCTGATAGGCGCGCACCGACTCGGCGACCGTCCGCCAGAAGTCCTCCTCGCCGAGGACGCCCTCGTCCGCCAACTGGGCCGCCAGGAACCGGAAGAAGCAGTCGAAGACGTCCGTGAAGACGGACAGCAGCTTCGTGTCCTCGGGGACGTCGACGCGGATCCGCTCGACCGCGGGCGGCAGTACCGCCTGCGGGTCCATGACCGCGATCTCCTCGGCGATGTCCTTGTAGACCGCCCGCCGCACCGCCCCGTCCTCCAGCACGAGGATGACGTTCTCGCCGTGCGGCATGTAGACCAGGTCGTACGCGTAGAAGCTGTGCAGGAGCGGGGTGAGGTAGGCGCGCAGATAGCCGCGCAGCCACTCCACCGGCGTCAGGCCCGACCGCTCGATCAGCGCGGCCGCGAACGAGGCGCCCTCGTGGTCGACATGGACGAGGGACGCCATCGTCGCCAGCGACTCGCCCTCCTGGAGCGAGGGGACCGGGCTCTCGCGCCACAGCGCGGCGAGCATCTTGCGGTACGGGGAGTACCGGTCCGTGGCCGCCTCGTACTCCAGGTGCCGGTAGCCGACGGCCGCCCGCTCACGGATGATCGACAGACCCGTCGACTTCAGCACCGGGTCGTTCTCGACGAGCTGGGCCAGCCAGTCGTTGATGGCCGGGGTCGCCTCCATGTAGGCGGCGGACAGCCCCCGCATGAAGCCCATGTTCAGCACGCTCAGCGCGGTCTTCACATAGTGCTTCTCCGGGCTGGTGGTGTTGAAGAACGTCCGGATGGACTGCTGCGCCAGGTACTCGTCGTCGCCCTCGCCGAGACAGACCAGACGCCGCTGGGCGACCTCGGCGGCGAACGTCACCGACAGCTTGTTCCACCACTGCCAGGGGTGGACGGGTATGAGGAGGTAGTCCTCGGGGTCCAGCCCCCGCTCACGCAGGATCCCGTCGAACCGCTCGACCGTCTCCGCGCCCAGCTCGTCGCGCACGAAGGACTCGTACGTGATGCCGACGCCCGCCGTGAAGGCGGCCCGTGAGCGGTGCGCGGCCAGCCACACCAGCCGCACCGGACTCGCGGTCTCGGGCGCGTAGGCGCGGTAGTCGTGCACACCGAAGCCGAGCCGCCCGTTGTTGGCGACGAAGCAGGGGTGCCCCTCGGTCATGCCGGTCTCGATGGCCTGGAAACCGGAGCCGGCCAGCTCGCGGACGGGAACCCGCGGCTTGGTGAGCTTGTAGCAGGTGCCCGCGAGGGTGGAGGAGATCTCCTCCAGGTAGACGGGCAGGATCTCGTCGCTCAGGCCGAGCGATTCCTTCAGCTCGACGAAGAAGTCGAGCGCGGACAGCGGGAGTTCGTTCCCGTCACGGTGCCGGGTGATCGACTCGGCGGCCACCTGCCAGTGGTCGAGGGCCCGCCTGGTGGCGGTGAACCGGTAGCTCGTCAGGCCGTCGTCGCCGCGGACCTCGTACCGGCCGTCCGGCAGGGTCCGCGGGGCGATCAGCCGCTCGTGGGCGAACTCGGCGAGCGCCTTGCGGACGAGGAGGCGGTTGGCGAGGTCCCAGCGCTCGGGGGACAGGTGGGCGACACTCTCGGTGAGGTTCACGCGGCCACCGCCTTCGTGAACCGCTCCCGGGTGCAGAAGCTCAGCAGCGCCTTCTTCTCGGGCTTCTGGATCTCCCCCACGGGCACGAAGCCGACGGCCTCGTTGAGGGCGTGCACGGCCGTGTTGCTCACATCGGGCTCGACGACGACGCGCTCGGTCGCCGGGTCGGCGAAGAGGTGCTCCATCACCGTGGTGATCACGGCCCGGGTGAAGCCGTGCACGGGCGTGTCGCTCGGGGCGACCAGGAAGTGCATGCCGACATCACCCGGCTCCGGCTCGTACAGGCCGACGAGTTCGACGTACCGGGGGTCGTAGCGCTCCATCAGGAAGACGGGCTCGCCGTCCAGGAGACCGAGGAAGGCGTCGTGGTGATCACTGGCCGCGATGGCCATGTACTCGCGCTCCACGTCGTGCAGTCTCGCCTCCTGCATCATCCAGAAGGCGGACTTGGGGTGGGTCACCCACCGGTGCAGCGTCGGGCCGTCCTCGATCGGGTCGAGGGGCCGGACGGTGAAGGTGCCGATGGCGGTGGCGGTGGTCATATGGCGAACTCCTGGAACGCGATGGTCTTCTCGACCGGGTAGTACTCGGTGCCGAGCAGCTCGCGGATGATGGACGCGTTGCGGTACGGGCCCATGCCGAGGTCCGGCGAGGTGATCGAGTGGGTGTGGACGCCCGCGTTCTGCAGGAAGATCCCGTGCCCGGTGGTGTCGATGGCGTAGTTGCGGGCCACGTCGAAGTTGCCCTGGGTGTCGTAGCGGAGCCGGTCGCGGACCGGCGCGAGGAACGCGGGCTCCGCGTAGCGGTAGCCGGTGGCCAGCACCAGGCCCGCCGAGCTCAGCTCGTAGTCCTTGCCCTGCTCCTGCTGGCGGAACCCGAGGGTGTACGTGCCCTGGTCGTACCGCGCGCTTTCGAGCGAGGAGTTGGTGAGGAGCCGGGCGGGAACCGGGCCGCGGAGGTTCTTCTGGTAGAGCAGGTCGAAGATCTCGTTGATCAGGTCGCCGTCGATGCCCTTGAACAGGCCCTTCTGTTCCGACTGGAGGCGGTAGCGGGTCGCCTCGGGCAGCGCGTGGAAGTAGTCGATGTACTCCGGGGAGGTCATCTCCAGGGTGAGCTTGGTGTATTCGAGGGGGAAGAAGCGCGGCGAGCGGGTCACCCAGTTCAGCCGGTAGCCGTGGACGTCGATCTCGCTGAGCAGGTCGTAGAAGATCTCGGCGGCGGACTGGCCGCTGCCGATCAGGGTGATCGAGTCCTTGGCCTGGAGCTCTTGCTTGTGCCGTGTGTAGCGGGAGTTGTGGATGAAGTCGCCGCCGAGGTCCGCGCAGGAGTCCGGGACGTGCGGCGAGGTGCCGGTGCCGAGGACCAGGTGGCGGGCGCGGAACACCTCGCCGGCCTCGGTCCGTACGGTGTACACCTCGTCCTCGTACGTCACCTCCGCGACCTTCGTGGAGAAGCGGACGCTGCTCAGCTTGTCCGCGGCCCAGCGGCAGTAGTCGTCGTACTCGATCCGCAGCGGGTAGAAGTTCTCGCGGATGTAGAACGCGTACAGACGGCCCGATTCCTTCAGGTAGTTGAGGAAGGAGTACGGGGAGGTCGGGTCGGCGAGGGTGACCAGGTCCGACATGAACGGGGTCTGGAGGTGCGCGCCCTCCAGGAACATGCCGGAGTGCCACTCGAAGTGGGGCTTCGACTCCAGGAAGACGCCGCTGAGTTCGGCGATCGGCTCGGTCAGGCAGGCGAGGCCGAGGTTGAAGGGCCCGAGCCCGATTCCCACGAAGTCGTAGGTGGTGTGCGTGGATTCAGCAAGCGCGGTCAAGGGAGTCTCCCAGGTACTGCTCGGCGTGGCCGGCGATCAGATCGAGGACGGCGGCGATGTCGCCCGTCGTGGTCTCGGGGTTGAGCAGGGTGAACTTCAGGAAGTGGCGTCCGCCGACCTTGGTGCCCGCGACGACGGCGTCACCGGAGGCGAACAGGGCCTTGCGGGCGTAGAGGTTGGCGCGGTCGATCTCGGCCGGGTCGGTGACGGCGGCCGGGAGGTACCGGAAGACGAGGGTGGACAGCGAGGGCCGCACGACGACGTCGAAGCGCGGGTCCGCGGCCAGCAGTTTCCAGCCCTCGGCGGCCAGGTCGCAGACCTCGTCGAAGAGTTCGCCGATGCCGTCGGCGCCCATGACGCGCAGCGTCATCCACAGCTTGAGCGCGTCGAAGCGGCGGGTGGTCTGGAGGGACTTGTCGACCTGGTTGGGAATGCGCTCCTCGACCATGCGGCGCGGGTTGAGGTACTCCGCGTGGTAGGTCGCGTGGCGCAGCGTCGCGGCGTCGCGGACCAGCAGGGCCGAGGAACTCACGGGCTGGAAGAAGGACTTGTGGTAGTCGACGGTGACGGAGCCGGCCCGCTCGATGCCGTCGATGCGGTCCCGGTTCCTCAGCGAGGTGAGCAGTCCGCAGCCGTAGGCCGCGTCCACGTGCATCCAGGCGCCGAACTGGGAGCACAGTTCAGCGATTTCGGGCAGCGGGTCGATGGAGCCGAAGTCGGTGGTGCCGGCGGTGGCGACGACGGCCATGGGGACGAGGCCGTCCTGCCGGCAGCGCTCCAGCTCGTGGGCGAGGGCGACGGTCTGCATGCGCTTGTCGTGGTCGACGGGGATCGAGACGACGGCGTCGGGGGCGAGGCCGAGGAGTCTGGCCGACTTCTTGACGCTGAAGTGGCTGACGTCGGAGGCGAAGATCCGCAGATCGGCGAGGCTCTCCGCCTTGGCCTCCTCCCGGGCGAGGAGCAGGGCCTGGAGGTTGGACTGGCTGCCGCCGCTGGTGAACACGCCGTCGGCGGCCGGGCCGAGGCCGATGCGCTCGTTCGTCCAGTCGATGAGCCTGCGCTCGATGAGGGTGCCGCCGGCCGACTGGTCCCAGGTGTCCAGCGAGGAGTTGACCGCGGACAGGATGGCCTCGCCGAGCACGGCGGGGATGACGACCGGGCAGTTGAGGTGGGCGAGGTAGCGCGGGTGGTGGAAGTAGACCGCGTCCTTGAGGTAGACCTCTTCCAGCTCGTCGAGGACGGCCGTGGTGTCGTGCAGGGGCTTGTCGAGGTCGATCCGCTCGATGCGGGGGGCGAGGTCGTCGACCGTGACGCCGGTGAACGGGCGTTCGGTGGCGGCGAGTTTGGCGGCCACCCGCTCGACCCCTTCGGTCACGGAGCGGCGATACCGGTCCGCGGTGGTGTCGTTGAGCAGGTGCGAGCGCATGTGGGGGTCCTCCGTGCGGGGGAGAGTCCGAGCGGGACAGGAGAAGGGCGGAGTCGCGACGTTCAACTAAGGTTAGCCTAACCTAAGTCGACTGGGCGACCCCGCCCCACCTGTGCCTTTCGTGATGTGCGCCTCGGTTCGATCTCCGAGGGGAGACCTCGCGGATGTTCGCGAACTACTCGCCCAGATCGCGCAGTTGCTCCTCGCTCAGCCCCTGCCGCCAGTAGCCCACGAAGGTGACCCGGCGGCCGTTGATGCCACGCTCGCGCACCAGGTGGCGGCGCAGTTCCCGTACGCACCCGGACTCGCCCGCGATCCAGGCGTAGGGGGCCTCGGCGGGCGGGAGCCGAGCGTCCCGCAGGGCATCGAGCGCCAGGGGCGCGTCCCCGGCGGTGCGGCCGTCCCTGACCAGCCAGGTGATCTCGGCGTCGGCCGGGGTGGCCAGGTCCTGGATGTCACCGGCGTGCGGGACCTCCAGCCAGGCCCGCACCGGCAGGCCCGCCGGAAGGGATTCGAGGATGGCGGACACCGCGGGAAGGGCCGTCTCGTCGCCCCACAGGACCACGAGGTCGGCGTCCGCGGGCGGGCGGAAGCGGATGGCCCGGTTGTCCGCCACGGCGGGCCCGAGCAGGACCACCGGGTCACCGGGCCGCGCGCCGGAAGCCCAGCGCGCGGCGGGCCCGGCGGGGACGGCCGCGCCCGGTTCCAGGCCGTGCAGCGCGAGGTCGATGTCGATCTCGTCGGGGTCGCGGCGCAGCTCGCGCAGGGTGTACGAGCGCATCACCGCCCGTACGTCGTCGGGCAGTTCGCGCCAGGCCTGCCACCAGTCGTCGCCCAGCTCGAAGGGCACGGCCGGCTCGTCCTGGCCGGGGTGCGGGAGGAACAGCGACAGGGACTGGTCACGCCCGTCGGAGTGGAAGTCCCGCAGGTCGGGTCCGCCGAAGGTCACCCGGACCAGAGACGGGCCGAGCCGCCTCGTCCGTACGACCCGGAGGGTGAAGAAACGGAACGGGGCGGCTACGGCCGTCGTCATGTGCGCTCCTGAGTGATCGTCAGGGGGTCACCCGGAGGGTGTCAGGCGACCTTCTTGGCGTTCTCGATGGCTTCGGCGAGGCGCTCGATGATCGGGGTGCACTTGTCGTACGACAGGATCGCCTCGGGCGTGCGGGCGATGACCTGGCCGGCCTTGACGGCGGGCAGCTTCTTCCAGGTGGCCTCGGTGATGTCGGCCGGCTGGATGGTCGCGCTGCGGTCGTCCATGATGATGATGTCGGCCGGGTACTTGTCGACGTTCTCCCAGCTCAGGTTCTCGAACCAGCCGCCACTGGCCTTCAGGGCCTTGGCGGAGGGCTCGACGATGTTCACGCCGAGGGCCTTGAAGTACTCCAGGTCGATGGAGAGGTTGGAGCCGGAGACGTAGAAGATGTCCTGGCTCGCGGAGCCGGCCAGCACCTTGATCTCCGGGCGCGCCTTGGCGGCCTTGCGCAGCCGCTCGGCGGCCGCCTCGAACTTCTTCTTCGCCTCGACGGTCTTCGGGGACTTCACGTCGGCGCCCAGGGACTCGGCCAGCGCGTACATGCGCTCCAGGGACTGAGGCATCTGGCGGTCGTAGACGGAGACGCCGACGCTCGGCGCGAGCTTGAGGATCTTGTCCTTGGACTCCTCGGGGACGTACCAGAGGGTGCCCGCGGTGTCGAACATCGTGGAGATCAGCACGTCGGGGGCGAGGCCCGCGTACTTCTCGATGTTGAACTGGCCCCACTCGTTGCCGAGGACCGTCAGCTTGCTGACGTCCATGTCGCCGGCCTGGACGTCGGCCTTGCCGTCCTTGGTCGTGGTCGGGCCGAAGACGCCCTTGACCTCGATGCCGTAGTCGAACAGGGCGGCGGCGACACCGGTGAAGGCGACGATGTTCGCCGGGGTCTTGCCCAGCTTCACGGTCGTGCCGCGGTCGTCCTTGAACGTCCAGGGGCCGGCCTTCGCGGCGGCCTTCGTCGCGTCCGAGCCACCGCTTTTCGCAGCGTCGTCGTCGCCACAGGCGGCGAGGACGGCGCCGAGGCCGAGGGCGCCGCCGGCGGCGAGGATGCCGCGACGGGAGAGGTGGGTGGCACGGGCGTTGGGCATGAGTGTGGCTGCTTTCGACATGGGGCGGTGAAGCTCCACCGGATCAGTTCGAAGGTAGGTTAGCCTAACCTCAGCTCATGTCCAGAGGGCGGGTGCCACCACCGGGTCCGCGAGCCGGCCCCGCCGTGCCGCAGGTCGGCGCGTGTGCCCGCCGATCTCCCTCCGCCGTTCCGGGAGTTCTCCAACAGTCCGTAGGTCGACGGGAGTTGACTGCCCGTAAGGCCACCGCGGGAGCGGGCAACCAGACCTGACGTCCGGCCGGGCGCGGCGTCCCGCGGCCCTCGCGGCTCCCGGTGGTGTCCGGGAGCCGCGGTCACGGCGCGGGATCAGCCCGTGAGCCCCAGCTCCCGGGCGATCAGCATCCGCTGCACCTCGCTCGTGCCCTCGCCGATCTCCAGGATCTTGGAGTCGCGCCACATACGGGCGACCGGGTACTCGTTCATGAAGCCGTAGCCGCCGTGGACCTGGGTGGCGTCCCGGGCGTTGTCGACGGCGATCGTGGAGGAGTACAGCTTGGCGACCGCCGCCTCCTTCTTGAAGGGCTCACCCGCGACGAGACGGGACGCGGCGTCGCGCCAGCCCACCCGGGCCATGTGCGCCTTCATCTCCATGTCGGCGATCTTGAACTGGATCGCCTGGTTGGCGCCGATCGGACGCCCGAAGGCGTGCCGCTCCTTGGCGTACTTGACCGACTCGTCGACGCAGCCCTGCGCCAGACCCGTGGCCAGCGCCGCGATGGCGACGCGGCCCTCGTCCAGGATGCGCAGGAACTGCGCGTAGCCGCGGCCCTCCTCGCCGAGCAGGTTGGCGGCCGGGACGCGCACGTCCGAGAAGGACAGCTCACGGGTGTCGGAGGCGTTCCAGCCGACCTTCGAGTACGGGGCGGCGACCGTGAACCCAGGGGTGCCCGAGGGGACGATGATCGCGGAGATCAGCGGCCTGCCGTCGGGCTTGCGCCCGGTGACCGCCGTGACCGTCACCAGGCCCGTGATGTCCGTGCCGGAGTTGGTGATGAAGCACTTGCTGCCGTTGATGACCCACTCGTTCGTCTCGGGGTCGAGGCGGGCCGTCGTCCGGGTCGCGCCCGCGTCCGAGCCGCCGTCCGGCTCGGTCAGGCCGAAGGCGCCCAGGATCTCCCCGGAGCACAGCCGCGGGAGCCACTCCCGCTTCTGCTCCTCGGTGCCGAAGAGGTGGATCGGCATGGCGCCCAGCGAGACGCCCGCCTCCAGGGTGATGGCCACGGAGGAGTCGACCCGGGCCAGCTCCTCCAGGGCGATACCGAGCGCGAGGTAGTCGCCGCCCATGCCGCCGTACTCCTCGGGGAACGGCAGGCCGAACAGGCCCATGCGGCCCATCTCCCGCACGATCTCGTACGGGAACTCGTGCCGCTCGTAGAAGTCGCCGATCTTCGGCGCCACGACGTCGTGGGCGAACTCCTCGACCGTACGGCGGAGTTCTTCGAGCTCGGGGGAGAGGCGGTGGTCCAGGGACATGCGGATCACTCCTGGTGGGACTGAGTCGTTTTACCGAGTGCTTTGACGGTGCGGGACGGGCTGGGTCGGCCCAGTTGTCCGGCCATCCACACGCTTGTGGCGGTGAGGCGGCCGAGGTCGACCCCGGTGTCGATACCGAGGCCCTGGAGCATCCATACGAGGTCTTCGGTCGCGAGGTTGCCCGTCGCGGACTTCGCGTACGGGCAGCCGCCGAGGCCGCCCGCGGAGGCGTCGACGGTGGCGACGCCGTGCTGGAGAGCGGCCAGGGTGTTGGAGAGCGCCTGGCCGTAGGTGTCGTGGAAGTGCACGCCGAGCGCGTCGGTGGGCACACCCTCCTCGTTCAGCGCGGCGAGCAGGGCCTGCACATGGCCCGGCGTCGCCACGCCGATCGTGTCGCCGAGGCTCAGCTCGTCACAGCCCATGTCCCTCAGCGCCTTGGAGACGCGGACGACCTGATGGACCGGGACCGGGCCCTCCCAGGGGTCGCCGAAGCACATCGAGATGTAGCCGCGGACCGTGAGGTTCGCGGCCTTGGCGCGGCTCACCACCGGCTCGAACATGGCGAGCGACTCGTCGACCGTCCGGTTGAGGTTGGCCTTGGCGAAGGACTCCGTCGCGCTGGCGAAGACGGCCACGTGCCGGGCGCCGAGCGCCAGCGCCCGCTCCAGCCCGCGCTCGTTCGGCACCAGCACCGGAAGCGCCACCGGCAGGCCGGCGATCTGAGGGAACAGCTGTTCCGCGTCGGCCAGTTGGGGAACCCACTTGGGGTGGACGAAGCTGGTCGCCTCGATCGTGGTCAGCCCCGAGTCCGCGAGGCGGCGGATGAACTCCGCCTTCACCTCGGTCGGCACGGTCGCCTTCTCGTTCTGGAGCCCGTCGCGCGCGCCGACCTCGTAGATCCGCACCCGGGCGGGCAGGCCCTGGGCCGGTACGGCCATCGGCAGGCCCAGTTCGGAAGTGCTCATGCCGTCTCCGCCTCCTCCGCGGGGGTGATGACCGCCAGGATCTGGTCCATGGCGACCGTCGTGCCCGGGGTGACGTCCAGCTCGCTGACGGTCCCGGCGTGCGGCGCGGAGATGACGTGCTCCATCTTCATCGCCTCGACCACGAGCAGGCTCTGTCCGGCGGTCACCTCGTCGCCGACGGCGACCTTCACGACGGTGACCGTGCCGGGCATGGGCGCGGTCAGCGAGTCGGCACCGGCGTGCGCGGATCCGGTGAGCGAGGCGGCCACCGGGTCGTGATCACGCACGTGCCAGGCGTCGCCGTCGCGGCCGATCCAGTCGGCGGCGCGGTGGAAGGTGTGCCGCACCCCGTCGAGGGTCACCGCGACGCGGTCGGCGGTCACCGTGTGGGTGCCGCGCGGGGTGTACTCCACGGGGTCGAGGACGCGCAGGCAGAAGCCCACCGGCTTCGGTGTGCCGCCGAGCCGCCATCCGCTCGGCACCGAGAACGGGTCGGTCCAGCCCTCGCCCGACGGGGCCAGAGCGGCCAGCCGGACGGCCGCCGCCGCCTCGTACACCTCCTCGGGCACCTCGGCGCTGACCAGACCGTCGGCCTCCCGCTCGACCAGACCGGTGTCCAGGTCGCCGGCCACCACGTCCGGGTGGGCCAGCAGACGGCGCAGGAAGCCCGCGTTCGTCTGGACGCCCAGGGTGACCGTGTCGGCGAGCGCGGCCCGGAGCCTGCGCAGCGCCGTCGGGCGGTCGGGGCCGTACGCGATGACCTTGGAGAGCATCGGGTCGTAGAGGCTGCCGACCTCGGTGCCCTCGGAGAGGCCCGAGTCGGTGCGCACCCCGTCGCCCTGGGGCTCGCGCAGCGCGAGCACCGTGCCGCCGGAGGGGAGGAAGCCGCGCGCCGGGTCCTCGGCGCAGATCCGGGCCTCCACCGCGTGCCCGGTGAGGCTGATGTCCTCCTGCGCGTACGGCAGGTGCTCGCCGGCGGCGACCCGCAGCTGCCACTCGACGAGGTCGAGGCCGGTCACCAGCTCGGTGACCGGGTGCTCCACCTGGAGGCGGGTGTTCATCTCCATGAAGTAGTACGAGGACGGGTCGCCGCCGGGGACGATGAACTCGACCGTGCCCGCGCCCCGGTAGCCGCAGGAGCGGGCCGCCTGGACGGCCGCCTCGCCCATCGCGGCGCGCGTGGCGGGGTCGAGGAGCACGCTGGGCGCCTCCTCGATGATCTTCTGGTGGCGGCGCTGGAGGGAGCACTCGCGCTCGCCCAGGTGCACGACGTTGCCGTGCCCGTCCGCCAGGACCTGGATCTCGATGTGCCGGGGCCGGTCGACCCAGCGCTCGACGAGAAGCGTGTCGTCGCCGAAGGAGGCCCGTGCCTCGCGTCGGGCGGCGGCGATCTCGTCGGCCAGGACCGCGGTGTCGCGCACCAGGCGCATGCCCTTGCCGCCACCGCCCGCGCTCGGCTTCAGGAGCACCGGGACGCCGATCTCGCGGGCGGCCGCGATCAGCTCCGCGTCCGTCAGACCGCTGCCCGAGGAGCCGGGGACGACCGGGACTCCGGCCGCCTTCACCGTCTCCTTGGCGCGGATCTTGTCGCCCATCAGGGAGATCGCCTCGGCGGACGGGCCGATGAAGACCAGTCCGGCCTCCGCGCAGGCCCGCGCGAAGGCGGCGTTCTCGGCGAGGAAGCCGTACCCCGGGTGCACCGCCTGGGCGCCGGTGCGGGCCGCCGCCTCCAGCAGCCGCTCCACCGACAGATAGCTCTCCGAAGCGGGCGCCGGTCCGATCCGCACCGCCGTGTCGGCCTCCCGGACATGCCGGGCGTCCGCGTCCGCGTCAGAGAAGACGGCCACCGAGCGCACGCCGAGCGCGCGCAGGGTGCGGATGACGCGTACGGCGATCTCACCCCGGTTGGCCACGAGCACTGTGTCGAACATGGGTCCCCTCACATCCGGAAGACGCCGAACTGGGGGTCACCCAGGGGCGCGTTGGCGCAGGCGGTCAAGGCGAGTCCGAGGACCTGCCGGGTCTCCATCGGGTCGATCACACCGTCGTCCCAGAGGCGGGCGCTCGCGTAGTAGGCGTTGCCCTGCTGCTCGTACTGCCGGCGGATCGGGTCCTTGAAGTCCTCTTCGTCCGCGGCCGGCCAGGACTCGCCGCGCGCCTCGATCTGGTCGCGCTTGACGGTCGCGAGGACCGACGAGGCCTGCTCGCCGCCCATCACGGAGATCTTGGCGCCCGGCCACATCCACAGGAAGCGCGGCGAGTACGCCCGGCCGCACATCGAGTAGTTGCCCGCGCCGTACGAACCGCCGATCACGACGGTCAGCTTCGGCACGCGGGTGCAGGCGACGGCCGTGACCATCTTCGCGCCGTGCTTGGCGATGCCGCCGGCCTCGTACTGGCGGCCCACCATGAATCCGGAGATGTTCTGGAGGAACACCAGCGGGATGCCGCGCTGGTCGCACAGCTCGATGAAGTGGGCGCCCTTCTGGGCCGACTCGGAGAACAGGATGCCGTTGTTGGCGACGATCCCGACCGGGTGCCCGTGGATCCGCGCGAAGCCGGTGACCAGGGTCTGCCCGAACTCGGCCTTGAACTCGGCGAAACGCGAACCGTCGACCACGCGCGCGATGACCTCGCGCACGTCGTAGGGAGTGCGGGAGTCGACCGGCACCGCGCCGTACAGCCCGTACGGGTCGACCTTGGGCTCCGCCGCCGCGGCGACCTCCCAGGGGAGTTTCCCGCGAGCTGGAAGCGTGGCGACGATGGTGCGCACGATCCGCAGCGCGTGCGCGTCGTCCTCGGCGAGGTGGTCGGTGACGCCGGAGATCCGGGAGTGGACCTCGCCGCCGCCCAGTTCCTCGGCGGTCACCACCTCACCGGTGGCGGCCTTCACCAGCGGGGGCCCGCCCAGGAAGATCGTCCCCTGGTTGCGGACGATCACGGCCTCGTCGCTCATCGCCGGCACATACGCGCCGCCGGCCGTGCAGGAGCCGAGGACGGCCGCGATCTGCGGGATCCCGGCGCCGGACATCCGCGCCTGGTTGTAGAAGATCCGCCCGAAGTGCTCACGGTCGGGGAACACCTCGTCCTGCATGGGCAGGAAGGCGCCTCCGGAGTCGACGAGATACAGACAGGGCAGACGGTTCTCCAGCGCCACCTCCTGGGCGCGCAGGTGCTTCTTCACCGTCATCGGGTAGTACGTGCCGCCCTTGACGGTGGCGTCGTTGGCGACGATCACGCACTCGCGCCCGCTCACCCGGCCGATCCCGGCGATGACGCCGGCGGCCGGGGCCGCCCCGTCGTACATCCCGTCGGCGGCGAGCGGCGCCAGCTCCAGGAACGGCGAGCCGGGGTCGAGCAGGGCGTCCACACGGTCGCGGGGCAGCAGCTTGCCGCGCGCGGTGTGCCGCGCACGTGCCTTCTCGCCGCCGCCGAGCCGCGCCGCGGCCAGCTTGTGGCGCAGCTCCTCGCCCAGCGCGCGGTGCGCCGCCTCGTTGGCCCTCCAGGCCTCCGACGCGGGATCTGCCGCGCTCGTCAGCTCCGGTGCCTCTTGCATCCTGCGGTCCCCTCACCAGTGGTCGACCAGTTAATGAGCGTTAACGCAACTCCTTCAGGTTAACGACCGCTAACCCCGATGTCTAGAATTGTTTTCATGGCCACGAGAACCGACGCCCCCAGCCGGCGCGAGCAGATCCTCAGGGAGGCCGCGCGGCTCTTCGCCGAGCGCGGTTTCCACGGTGTGGGAGTGGATGAGATAGGGGCGGCGGTCGGAATCAGCGGCCCGGGTCTCTACCGGCACTTCGCCGGCAAGGACGCGATGCTCGCCGAGCTGCTGGTGGGGATCAGCGGGCAGCTGCTCACGGGCGGCCGGCGCAGGGTGGCGGAGGCCGAGGGCGGCGCCGGGTGTCTCCTCGACTCGCTCATCGAGGGGCACATCGACTTCGCGCTCGACGACCGCCCTCTGATCACCCTGCACGACCGCGAGCTGGACCGCCTGCGGGACAGCGACCGCAAGCTCGTGCGCCAGCTCCAGCGCCAGTACGTCGAGCTGTGGGTGGAGGTGGTCCGCGACGTGTACCCCGAGCTCACCGAGCCCGCCGCCCGTTCGGCCGTGCACTCGGTCTTCGGGCTGCTGAACTCGACCCCTCACCTGGGGCGGCCGGGCGCGCTGCCCGGGCGGGCGGGGACCGCCGAGCTGCTGCACCGGATGGCGCGGGGCGCTTTCGGCGCGGCGGCCGTGGCTCCCGAGGCTCCCGTGGTTCCCGGGGCGTGACGAGCGTCTCGGGGGGCGACCCCTGGACGGCGCTCGTGACCGACGGGTAACCTCGTATCTGAGCAAGCGCTTAGAAATAACCCAAGGTATCCAGGCGGAGGTGGCGGCGGTGCGCCGTACTGTGTTCAACGAGGACCACGAGGCGTTCCGGGAGACCCTGCGCGCCTTCATCGAGGCCGAGGTCGTCCCGGTCTACGACGAGTGGTTCGCCGCCGGCCAGGCGCCGCGCGACTTCTACTACAAGCTCGCCGAGCTCGGCGTCTTCGGCATCCGCGTGGACGAGGAGTTCGGCGGCGCCGGCATCGACTCGTACAAGTTCGAGGCCGTGATGTACGAGGAGACCGCGCGCGCCGGTGTCCAGTTCGGCGGCTCCGGTGTGCACGTGCTGCTCGGCCTGCCCTACCTCAAGTCGCTCGCCACCGACGAGCAGAAGAAGCGCTTCCTGCCGAAGTTCGTCAGCGGCGAGGAGATGTGGGCCCTCGCGATGACCGAGCCGGGCACCGGCTCCGACCTCGCGGGCATGAAGACCACCGCCAGGCTCTCCGAGGACGGCACGCACTACGTCCTCAACGGCTCCAAGACCTTCATCACCGGTGGCGTCCACGCCGACCGCGTGATCGTCTGCGCCCGCACCTCCGCGCCCACCGCCGAGGACCGCCGCTTCGGCATCTCCCTGTTCGCTGTGGACACCAAGTCCGAGGGCTACTCCATCGGCCGCAAGCTGGACAAGCTCGGCCTGAAGACCTCCGACACCGCCGAGCTGGCGTTCGTCGACGTGAAGGTGCCCGTCGAGGACCTGCTCGGCGAGGAGAACAAGGGCTTCTCCTACCTCGGCCACAACCTCGCCTCCGAGCGCTGGGGCATCGCCTTCGGCGCCTACGCGCAGGCCAAGGCCGCCGTGCGGTTCGCCAAGGAGTACGTCCAGGAGCGCACCGTCTTCGGCAAGACCGTCGCGTCCTTCCAGAACACCAAGTTCGAGCTGGCCGCCTGCCAGGCCGAGGTGGACGCGGCCGAGGCCGTCGCCGACCGCGCCCTGGAGGCCCTGGACGCCGGCGAGCTGACCCCGGCCGAGGCCGCCAGCGCGAAGCTCTTCTGCACCGAGGTCGCGCACCGCGTCATCGACCGCTGCCTCCAGCTCCACGGCGGCTACGGCTTCATGAACGAGTACCCGATCGCCCGTCTGTACGCGGACAACCGGGTCAACCGCATCTACGGCGGCACCAGCGAGATCATGAAGACGATCATCGCCAAGGACATGGGCCTGTAAGGTCCGAGAAAAGACTGCGCGGTACAACTGCCTTATGAGCGAGGCACTTCAGTCCCTCCTCGATCTGCTCGACCTCGAGCGGATCGAGGAGGACATCTTCCGCGGCCGTTCACGGTCCGCCGTCGTCCCCCGGGTCTTCGGCGGACAGGTGGCGGCGCAGGCACTCGTGGCCGCCGGGCGCACGGTCCCCGAGGACCGGCTCGCCCACTCCCTGCACGCGTACTTCCTGCGGATCGGCGACCCCGGCGCGCCCATCGTGTACTCGGTGGACCGCATCCGCGACGGCCGCTCCTTCACCACCCGCCGGGTGGTCGCGGTCCAGCACGGACAGCCGATCTTCCATCTCTCCGCGTCCTTCCAGGCGTACGAGGAGGGCATGGAGCACCAGGCGCCGATGCCGCCCGCGCCCGACCCGGAGACGCTGCCCACGGCCGCCGAACTCCTTCCGCTGTACGCCGACGTCTTCACCGACGCCGAGGTCGTGGAACGCATCCTGGAGGCCCGGGAGTCCGTCGATCTGCGCTATGTCGACGCGCCGCCGTACGCCACCGTCGGCGAGGCCCGCGAGCCGCGCTCCCAGGTGTGGTTCCGCACCAACGGCAAACTCGCGGACGACCCGCTGCTGCACGTCGTCCTCGCGACCTACGTCTCGGACATGACACTCCTCGACTCCATCCTGCTCGCGCACGGGCGCGGCGGCTGGGTGACCGGCGACGTCGTCGGCGCCTCGCTCGACCACGCCATGTGGTTCCACCGCCCCTTCCGCGCCGACGAATGGCTGCTGTACGACCAGGAGTCGCCGTCCGCCTCGGGCGGCCGGGGCCTCGGCCAGGCGCGCATCTACACCCAGGACGGCCGGCTGGCCATCTCGGTGATCCAGGAGGGCGTGGTCCGCGTCCCCCGGTAGCCGTGGCCCGGTAAGACTGGGGCATGACTGACGCAGCGCAGGACTCCGGCGGCGGCGAGAGCGTCTTCACGGTGATCGTCGCCGCCGTCGCCAATCTCGGGATCGCCCTCGCCAAGGCGGTCGCCGGTGTCATCAGCGGCTCCAGCGCGATGCTGTCCGAGGCAGCCCACTCCGTCGCCGACACCGTCACCGAGCTGCTGCTGCTCACGGCGCTGAAACGGAGCGAGAAGCCGGCGGACGAGGACCATCCGCTCGGCTACGGACCCGAGCGCTACATCTGGGCCCTGCTCGCCGCCGTCGCCACCTTCGTCGGCGGCGCGGTCTTCTCGATCTACGACGGCGTCCACACCCTGGTCGCGGGGGAGGAGCTCGGCGACCCGCTCGTGTCGTACATCGTGCTGGCCGTCGCCTTCCTGCTGGAGGGCTTCTCCCTGCGGACGGGACTGCGGCAGGCGCGCGGTGAGGCCGCCCGCCTCGACGTCCCCTTCCGGGCCTACCTCCGGCGCACCCCCGACACCGCGGTGAAGGCCGTCGTCATGGAGGACTCGGCCGCGCTGGTCGGCCTGGTGCTCGCCGCGGGTGGCCTGCTCGGCGGCCAGCTCACCGGATCGGGCGTCTGGGACGGCGTCGCCTCGCTGCTCATCGGACTCCTGCTGCTCTACGTCGCCTGGGTGCTCGGCCGTTCCAACGCGGAGCTGCTGATCGGACGGCCGCTGCCCAGGCCGATGCGGGAGCGGATCCGGGCGGAGCTGCTGGACGTGGAGCACGTGGAGGCCGTACTGGAGCTGATCACGCTCGTACAGGGGCCGCGCGAGGCGCTCGTCGCCGCCAAGGTCGACTTCCGGGACGCGTCGACCGCGGCCCAGATCGAGTGGGCCTGCGAGCGGGCCGAGGACCGGATCCGGTCGGTGTTCCCCTCGGTGAGCAGGGTGTACCTGGACCCGACACCGGGCGGTGCCCAGCGGCGGTCCGAGGGGCTGAATCCCTGGCCGTGAGCGGGGCCCGCGCCGCGCGGGCCGATGGCGCGGGGCGGCGGACGCCGTCCGGGAGCCCGCCCGCGCCGGGCGCGCCCCCGGACCGGTCGCCGGGATCCGGGCCGGTGTCCGAGGAGGCTCAGGCGAGGCCGGCCTCTCTGAGCAGGTACGCCGTCATCGGGTCGTAGTGGCGCGGGCTGAGGACGTGGTCGTCGAGCGGGACCACGACCTGGAGCGTGCCCTCCGACTCGGCGAGGAAGAGCGCCGGGTCGTTGGAGTCGGCGTAGCCGACGGAGTCGACACCGTGGCGGCCCGCGTAGCCGGCCCAGCCGTGGTCGGCCACGACCAGGTCGGGCAGCGGGCGGCCCTCCCGCTCCAGCGCGGTGAGGATCGCGCGCATCGGCTCGCCCGAGTGCGTGTGCCACAGCGTGGCGCCGTGCTCCAGGACCGCCACGTCCGCGAACTGCATGACGTAACCCTCGTCCGTCTGGAGGCCGTCCGGGATCACCACGATCTCGCAGCCGGCGGCGCGCAGGGCGGCGGCCGTGGCCCGGTGCACGTCCAGCAGACCGCCCGGGTGACCGGTCGCGAACAGCACCCGCTGACGGTCCTCCGCCGCCTTGCGCAGCCGTCCCGCGAGGCGGTCCAGCGCGTCCACGGTCAGCTCGGGGTCGATGGTGTCCTGGCCGTAGCGGTACTCGGGATCGTCGTTGACGCCGACCCGCTCCGCCATCACCGCGAGCACGTCCTGCTCGTCGGCCCAGCGGTCGCCGAGTTCCAGTCCGAGCCACCAGTTGCGCTCCCCGTTCGCCAGCTTGCGGTAGTGGGAGAGGTTGTTCTCGCGGGGCGTGGCGACATCCCCCGCGATGCGGGTCTTCACGAGATGGTCGACGAGTTCGGCGCGGCTGGGCGTCCCGGGTATCGGCATACCCCCATTGTGCCGGTGCTTTTGGGCCCCGGGCGCGGCCGTCCCGGTCGCTGGGACGTGCGTCACTCGGGTGTTCGGGCCGCGGGGCCGTCCGGCGCGACCCGCGTTCCGTCCTCCCTGAGCGCGAACCACAACTCCATGCGTACGTCCGGGTCGTCGAGGTCCGTGCCCAGCAACGCGGCGCAGCGGGCGATGCGTTGGCGGACGGTGTTGCGGTGGACGGAGAGGGCCACCGCGGTGCGGTCCCAACTGCCGTGCAGGGAGAGCCAGGCGCGCAGCGTCTCGGTCAGGGCCGGGGTCCCGGAGACGGGGGCGAGGAGGGCCTGGGCGTGGGCCTCGGCGTCCGCCGGGGGGACGAGGTCGGCGAGTGCGGGACGGTCGCCGTGCCGGACCAGGGCCGCCCGGGTGGCGCGGGCGCGGGCCAGCGCGCGCGCCGCCTGGGTGTCGGCGGCCGCCCACCCGTGCGGGCCGGCGGGCGCGCTGACCCCGCAGGTCCAGCCCGGCTGCGCGGCGGGCGCTCGGTCACCGGGGACGAGGACGCGGACGACGTCGCCGCCGGTGTCCACCAGCGCGGAGCCCAGCGCGGCGGCCAGCGCGGACGCGGAGACGGCGTCCGGGGCGGGGCCGTCCCCGGCGGGGCGCGCGTGCACGACCACCCACTGTTCACCGCCGAGAAGGGGGGCCACCGTCTCGGGTGCCGCCCCGAGCAGCAGCCGCACCAGGGCCGCCGACCGCGCGGCCCCGCTCGCGCTCTGGTGCTCCCCGGTGAGCAGGGAGAGCAGCACGGACGCGACGGAGGCGATCGTGTGGTCGCCGGGGTCGCGGCGCGGCGAGGCGACGCCCAGGACGAAGCCCTGGCCGCTGCCGAGGGCGTAGGCCGTGAGATGGACACCGCCCACGGTGTCGGTGGCCGAGGCCGGAGCGGGGCCCTGCGCGTCACGGGGCCGCACGACCCCGGCGAGCTCGCCGAGCACGTCCTCGGGAGACCCCCCACGGACCGGACGGACGCGAGCCGCCGGGCCGGCCGGAGCCGTCGGGTAGGCCGGAACTGTCGGGCCGCCGGGAGGCACGGGGCTGCCGGGAGGCGTGGGGCTGCCGGGGGCCGGCGGGTTTCCCGGAGCCGCCGGGCCTGCCTGCGCCGGCGGGCTGCCGGCAGGTGCGGGGCTGCCAGGACCCGCCGGGCCTGCCTGCGCCGGTGGGCTGCCGGGGGTCGCCGGGTTTCCCGGAGCCGCCGGGCCTGCCTGCGCCGGTCGGACGGAAGCCGTCGGGCCGCCGGGAGGGGCGGGCGCCGGGTCTCCCGGGGTCGGGTGGGGTGCGGGGGCGGCAGGGCCGGGCCGGGGTGCCTCCGGTGGGCCGGGCGGCGGGACGGTTCCGGCTCGGGTCAGCTCCGTGCCCTCCGGGCCGTACAGCACCGCCCAGCCGTTCACCCGCCGGGCGAGCTGCCGCAGTACCGCCGGCACCGGGTCGGGGCGGGCGGCGGCGGCCGCCAGACTCTGCTGGGCCTCGGTCACCCGGCGCAGCTCGGCCAGCCGGGCCTGGGCCATGAGCTGCCACACCGCACGGGCGACGCCGGAGAACGTCGTGCGGGGCGGGACCTCCAGCAGTGGCAGCCCGTAGGTGTCGCAGGCCGCGACGAGGGCGGGCGGGACGGTGTCGTGGACCGGAGCCAGGCCGAACCCCAGGGCCGCTCCGCCCGCCGCGACGATCCGGGAGACATAGCCGTCGAAGTAGTCCTCCGGGCCGGGGCCGCCTTCACCGGGACCGGCCGCGGCGGGCACGTGGACCCCGGCGGTCAGCAGCAGCTCTCCGCCCAGCAGATACGGATAGGGGTCGGCCATCTCCGAGGTGTGGGCCCAGTGGATCACCGTGTCGGGCTCCGCGGGTCCGGCGATCAGGCGCAGGGCCAGGTCCTCGCGGGCCAGCAGCGCCGACAACGGCACCGGAGGGGTCGGCGGCACGGCCGGGACGGACACGGCCGGGACGGACGGTGACGGTGAGTCCGGCACGATGGACAGTTCCTCCATCCTGTTCGGATCGAATGGATGAAACGTACACTTCGCAGCCGCTTTCCGGCCACCTAGTGTCGGTCCCGACCGGCAGCCACGGGTACGGGCGGATGTCCCCGCGATCAGTTGCCGGCTCGTCCCCCACATCCCTGCACGACACGCCACAGAGCACCCCGAGGAGACCCATGGCCGTCGACTACGCAGTCATCGTCGTCTATCTGGCCGGCATGCTGGCCATGGGCTGGTGGGGCATGCGCCGCGCCAAGTCCAAGAGCGACTTCCTCGTCGCGGGGCGACGGCTCGGGCCCGTCATGTACTCCGGCACCATGGCCGCGATCGTCCTGGGCGGCGCGTCCACCATCGGCGGTGTCGGCCTCGGCTACCAGTACGGCCTCTCCGGGGCCTGGATGGTCTTCACCATCGGCCTCGGCCTGCTGGCCCTGTCCGTCTTCTTCTCCGCCCGCATCGCGCGCCTCAAGGTCTACACCGTCTCCGAGATGCTCGACCTGCGCTACGGCGGCCGTGCCGGAGTCATCTCCGGCGTCGTCATGTGGGCGTACACCCTGATGCTCGCGGTCACCTCGACCATCGCGTACGCCACGATCTTCGACGTCCTGTTCGACATGAACCGCACGCTCGCGATCATCCTCGGCGGCTCGATCGTCGTCGCGTACTCGACGCTCGGCGGCATGTGGTCGATCACCCTCACCGACATGGTGCAGTTCGTGGTCAAGACGATCGGCGTGCTGCTCCTGCTCCTGCCCATCGCGGTCGTCAAGGCCGGCGGGTTCGGCGAGATGAAGGCCAAGTTGCCCACCGAGTACTTCGACCCGCTGGGCATCGGCGGCGAGACGATCTTCACCTACGTCCTGATCTACACGTTCGGCATGCTGATCGGACAGGACATCTGGCAGCGCGTGTTCACCGCGCGCGGTGACAGGACCGCCAAGTGGGGCGGCACGGTCGCCGGCACCTACTGCCTGGTCTACGCCGTGGCCGGCGCCGTCATCGGCACCGCGGCCAAGGTCATGTACCCGAAGCTGCCCAGCGCCGACACCGCCTTCGCGACCATCGTCAAGGACGAACTCCCCGTCGGTGTGCGCGGACTGGTGCTCGCCGCGGCCCTCGCCGCCGTGATGTCCACCTCCTCCGGCGCCCTGATCGCCTGTGCCACCGTCGCCAACAACGACATCTGGTCGCGGCTGCGCGGCGCCGTGAAGCGCGACGCCGGGGACCACGACGAGGTCAAGGGCAACCGCGTCTTCATCCTGGTCATGGGCATCGCCGTGATCTGCACGGCGATCGCGCTCAACAACGTCGTCGAGGCGCTGACCGTCGCCTACAACCTGCTCGTCGGCGGCCTGCTCGTCCCGATCCTCGGCGGTCTGCTGTGGAAGCGCGGCACGGTCCACGGCGCCCTCGCCTCCGTCGTCGTCGGCGGTGTCGCCGTCATCGGCCTGATGGCCGGCTACGGCATCCTCGCCAACGAGCCCGTCTACTACGGACTGATCCTCTCCCTGGCCGCGTACGTGATCGTCTCGCTGGCCACGCCGGCGACCGACGCCGCGGTGCTGGCCACCTGGCGGGAGCGGCTCGCGGGCCGCGACGCCGAACCCCTGTCCGAACCGGTCCCGGTTCCCCAGTAGAGTCGTATTACTTGTACTTAGTTGTACATACGCGACGAAGCGTAGGAAAGAAGGCAATACCTCATGAGCAGCAACGAGACGCCCCGCGGCCCCGTCGACTCGTCCCGCGTCCCGCGGTACGCCGGTCCCGCGACCTTCGCCCGGCTGCCGCGCCTCGACGAGGTCGGCACCACCGACGTCGCCGTCGTCGGTGTGCCGTTCGACTCCGGCGTCTCGTACCGGCCGGGCGCCCGCTTCGGCGGCAACGCGATCCGCGAGGCGTCCCGGCTGCTGCGCCCCTACAACCCGGCGCAGGACGCCTCCCCGTTCGCCCTCGCGCAGGTCGCGGACGCCGGTGACATCGCGGCGAACCCGTTCAACATCAACGAGGCCGTGGAGACGGTGGAGGCCGCCGCCGACGAACTGCTCGGCACCGGCGCCCGCCTGATGACCCTGGGCGGCGACCACACCATCGCGCTGCCCCTGCTGCGCTCGGTCGCCAAGAAGCACGGCCCGGTCGCGCTGCTCCACTTCGACGCGCACCTCGACACCTGGGACACCTACTTCGGCGCCGAGTACACCCACGGCACCCCGTTCCGCCGCGCCGTCGAGGAGGGCATCCTCGACACCTCCGCGCTCTCCCACGTCGGCATCCGCGGTCCGCTGTACGGCAAGCAGGACCTCACCGACGACGAGAAGATGGGCTTCGGCATCGTCACCTCGGCGGACGTCTACCGCCGCGGCGCCGACGAGGTCGCCGACCAGCTCCGCCAGCGCATCGGGAACCGCCCGCTCTACATCTCCATCGACATCGACTGCCTCGACCCGGCGCACGCGCCCGGCACCGGCACCCCGGAGGCAGGCGGCATGACCTCCCGCGAGCTCCTGGAGATCCTGCGCGGACTCTCGTCCTGCAACCTGGTCTCGGCCGACGTCGTCGAGGTCGCCCCGGCCTACGACCACGCCGAGATCACCGCGGTGGCCGCGTCCCACACCGCCTACGAACTGACCACCATCATGTCCCGCCAGATCGCGGAGGCCCGAAACAAGTGACCCACGACCACGACCTGGTTCTCCGCCCGTCGGCGGCACAGACGGAGGCCGCGCTCAACCCGCCCCCCGGCCGCAACGGCGGAGACCTGGTCGTGGAGACCCTCTCCGGTCTCGGCGCGACGACCGTCTTCGGGCTGCCGGGCCAGCACGCGCTCGGCATGTTCGACGCGCTGCGCCGCTCCTCGCTCCGGTACATCGGGCTGCGCGTCGAGAACAACGCGGGATTCGCGGCGGACGCCTACGGCCGGATCACCGGCGAGGCCGCGCCGCTGCTGCTGTCCACCGGCCCCGGGGCGCTGACCTCGCTGGCCGCGCTCCAGGAGGCGCGCGCCGCCTCGGCCCCCGTCCTCGCCATCAGCAGCCAGGTCCCGACCGCCGGACTCGGCGGCGGCCGCCACGGCTATCTCCACGAACTCCCCGACCAGCAGGCGTCGTTCAGGGGTGTCGTCAAGTCCGTCCACACCGTGCGTACGCAGTCGCAGATCCCCTCCGCCATCGCGGCGGCCTGGGAGTCGGCGCTGACCGCCCCGCACGGACCGGTGTGGGTCGAGATCCCGCAGGACGTCCTGCTCGCCGAGACGCACCTGCCGCAGGTCACGGCGATGGACGCGACCCCCGAGGACCTCGTCCCTCGTCCCGAACTGACCGCGCTGGCGGCCCACTTGCTGTCCTCGGCGGCCCGCCCCGCGATCATCGCGGGCGGCGGTGTCGTCCGGTCGGACGCGTCCGGCAAGCTGAAGTCCCTCGCGGAGAGGCTGAACGCGCCGGTCGTCACCACGTTCGGCGGCAAGGGCGCCTTCCCCTGGACCCACCCGCTCTCGCTCCAGTCCTGGCTGGAGGACCGGCACACCACGGACTTCCTGGAGGACGCGGACGTCCTGCTGGTGGTCGGCTCCGGCCTCGGTGAACTGTCCTCGAACTACCACACGTTCAAGCCCCGGGGCCGGGTGATCCAGATCGAGGCCGACCTCGGCAAGCTGGAGTCCAACCACCCGGCGCTGGGCATCCACGCGGACGCCCGTCTCGCGCTGTCCGCGCTGCTGGAGACGGTCGGGGAACGTCCCGACCCGTCGGCGGCGGAGCGCGTGAGTGCGGTCCTCGCGCGGGTGGCGGAACGCATCGCCGCCCAGGAACTCATCCTGGAACAGGACGTGCTGGCCTCCGTCCGCCGGGCCCTGCCGGCCGGCTCGCCGTCCTTCTGGGACATGACGATCCTGGCGTACTGGGCGTGGTCGGCCTTCGACCCGCGCGGAAAGAACACCATGCACTCCGCCCAGGGCGCGGGCGGTCTCGGCTACGGATTCCCGGCGGCGCTGGGCGCGGCGGCGGCCGATCCCACCCGCCCCGTCCTCGCGGTCTCCGGCGACGGCGGCGCGCTGTACTCGATCGCCGAACTCGCCACGGCCAGGCAGTACGGCCTGAACGTCACCTGGCTGATCGTCGACGACGGCGGCTACGGCATCCTGCGCGAGTACATGACCGACGCCTTCGGCCAGGCGACCGCCACGGAACTGGCCCGCCCGGACTACGTGGCCCTCGCCGAGTCCTTCGGCGTCCCGGGTGTCCTGACGACCCCCGGGACGCTGGAGGAGGATCTGACCAGGGCCCTGGCCGCGCCCGGCCCCTCGGTGGTCGTCCTCCCGGCGCTGCTGCGGATGTTCGAGCCGACCCACCTGGGCTGAGGGCCCGCCCCCGCCGGGACCGAGGGCCACCCCGGGGCCTCTCCCGTTCCGGAAGAGCACCCCGGGGCCTCTCCCGTCCGGAAGAGGCCCCGGCGTACGGGCAAGGGCCGGGCCGGGCCCGCCCGTCTACCAGATCGCCTCGACCCACTCCGGGTGGTCGATGAACGGGTTGCGGTTGTGCTGGTAGGTGTCGTAGATGACCTGGTTGCGCTTCTCCTCGAAGGCGCTCGGCGGGTCCGCCTCGTTCCATGCCTTGAGGACGGACAGCTTGCCCATGTAGGGGTTGCTGCCGTTGCCGACCTTCTCGTTGGGCTCCAGGTTCGCGAAGCCGTCGTCGCCCTCGTAGCGCACGGCCATGTAGAGGATCATGCGGGCCACGTCGCCCCGGTCCGCCGCGCGAGGCGCGAAGGAGTCGGAGTCGACGGTGCTGCCGCCGCCGTTGGTGACGGCGCTGCCGCCGTTGTCGAAGTCCAGGTTGCCGCGGATGCTGTTCACCTGGACGTCCGCGGGACGCAGGTGGTGCAGGTCGGTGCCGGGGCCGGTCACCTCGCCGAAGTCGCCGTGCGACTTGGCCCAGGTGTGCTCGCGGTTCCAGTCGCCGACGTCGCCGCCGTTGAGGGACTTGGCGCGCGAGACCCCGCTGTACAGCAGGATCACGTTGTTGCTGTTGTTCGGGTCCTGGTCGGTGGCCATCAGGGCGTTCCAGACCGCGGAGTACGAGATCTTGGTCTGGCTGCTGATGATGGTGTGCAGCGAGGACTTCAGGCTGGTGCCGGTCTTGCCGACCGCGTTCTTGTAGTACGTGCTGTCGTACGCGGTGGTGGTGGCGCTCGCGGGGGTCGCGGTCATCGTCGGCAGGGTGATGCCGATGAGGATCGCGGAGGTACTCAGCGCCAGGGTCTTCCAGCGGCCTATGTGCGTGGCGGGCATCGTGGGGTGTCCGTTCTACGCGGGTTGAATGGAGCGGGATAACCGGGAGGGTGACATGGACATGCTGTCGATGGGGTTAAGAAAGGGTGTCGGTTCTGTGTCGGGATTCAACAACTCGGCTGCCGCGCACGGGACATGAGGGAACAGGGCGCGGTCCGCCGCATCCGGCCGCCGGCCGAAAGTGGGCCAAGGCGCGCCGGGTGCCGGGAGCCGAGCCGGCCGGGACCGGCGCCGGCCGGCACGCCGGCCCCCGAGGTGCGACAACGCGCATTCCGGCGGGCGGGGCGGGTGCCGTGACGCGCGCCTCCGGGGAACCGCCGCTCTTTCGGCGTGTACGTGACCTGCGGCCTGTCAGCCGCCTGTGAGTGGCCTGTGGGCGAATAGGCGCCTTCCGGCACCCCGGCGATCCGGATCCCCGTTCTTAGAACACCCGTACAACTATCGGGCGTTCCTGTGAGTCATCCGATACGAGCGCGCCCTTGGCGCGTTCGTATCGCTTCAAGGGGATGGGAAGCCTCCATGACTCACCGGATATCCCGGGGCGCCCGGGTGTTCGCAGCGAGCCTCGGTGCCGCGGTGATCGTGCCGCTCGTGGCCGCCGCGACCCCGGCCGCCGCAGCGCCGGCGCCGACGGTCAGCTGCACGTCGGGCAAGGCCGGTCTGGCCGCCAAACTTCAGAAGGACATCACCGCGGCGCTCGCGAACCGCCGGGGCACGGTCGCGGTCGGTCTGTACGACCGCTCGACCAGCACCACCTGCACACTCCGCGCCACCACCTCGTTCGACTCGGCCAGCACGGTGAAGGTCACCGTCCTCGCCGCGCTGCTGTGGGACGCGAAGAAGCACAACCGCTATCTGACGAGCACCGAGACGTCGCTCGCCACCAAGATGATCACCCAGTCGGACAACGCCTCCACCACCAAGCTCTGGAACCAGCTCGGTCTGACGAAGATCAAGGGATTCCTGGCCGCCGCGGGGATGACGAAGACCACGCCGGGCACCGGCGGCTACTGGGGTCTGACGCAGATCAACGTCACCGACGAGCAGAAGCTGCTCAAACTCGTCACGGCGAAGAACACGGTGCTGAGCGACAACGCGCGCGCCTACATCCTGAAGCTCATGAACAAGGTCGTCTCCTCGCAGCGCTGGGGGACACCGGCCGGGGCGCCCTCGACGGTCACCGTGCACGTCAAGAACGGCTGGCTCTCGCGTTCCTCCAACGCGTGGCGGGTGCACAGCCTCGGCACCTTCAACGGCGGCGGCCACGACTACATGATGTCGGTGCTCACCGTCGGCAGCAGCACCATGGACTACGGCGTCGCCACCATCCAGGCCGTAGCCAAGGCCATCCACAAGGACCTCGTGCCGACCACCGTCGCGCCCCAGCGGTTCACGCCGACCACGCGGCCGGCGGAGGCCTTCCCGGCCGTCCCGGCGGGCTGACCGGGGCCGTACCCCGCGTCGTCACGTCCGTCGGCATCCGTGGCCCGAGGGGCTCGCGGTACGCACTCCGCGGTCCCCGGTCCGTCGTCCGCCCGCCCGGCACTCCTGCCCGGCGGGCGGACGCTTTTGTTGCGGAGGGATGAAATCCGCTTCGCTCGGTGTTGGTGCCTTCCGGCGGAGTGAGATCTACGGAAGGTGCCGGAGTGGCGACGGAACGGGGATGGGCGCGGCGGCTCGCCGGGTACGCCTGGCGGTACCCGAAGGACGTGGTGCTCGCGCTCGGCTCCTCGCTGGGCGGCATGGCCGTGATGGCGGTGGTCCCGCTGATCACCAAGGTGGTCATCGACGACGTCATCGGTGACCACAGCCGCGGCATGGCCCCCTGGGCGGGAGCGCTGCTCGGCGCCGCCGTCCTCGTCTACGCCCTCACCTTCGTCCGCCGCTACTACGGCGGCCGGCTCGCCCTCGACGTCCAGCACGATCTGCGGACCGACATGTACGAGACGATCACCCGGCTGGACGGGCGGCGCCAGGACGAGCTGTCCACCGGGCAGGTCGTGGGCCGCGCGACCAGTGACCTCCAGCTCATCCAGGGTCTGCTGTTCATGCTCCCGATGACCATCGGGAACGTCCTGCTCTTCCTGATCTCCCTCGGAATCATGGCCGCGCTGTCCCTGCCGCTGACCCTGGTCGCGCTGGCCGTCGCCCCGGCCCTGTGGGTCGTCGCCCGACGCAGCCGCTCCCGGCTGCACCCCGCCACCTGGTACGCGCAGGCACAGGCCGCCGCCGTGGCGGGTGTCGTCGACGGCGCCGTCAGCGGCGTCCGGGTGGTGAAGGGCTTCGGGCAGGAGGACCAGGAGACCGGCAAGCTGCGCGAGGTCGGGCGGCGGCTCTTCGCGGGCCGGCTGCGGACCATCCGGCTCAACGCCAGGTACACCCCGGCCCTCCAGGCGGTGCCCGCCCTCGGCCAGGTCGCGATGCTCGCGCTCGGCGGCTGGCTGGCCGTACGCGGCCAGATCACGCTGGGCACCTTCGTGGCCTTCTCCACCTACCTCGCGCAGCTCGTCGGACCGGTACGGATGCTGGCCGTCGTGCTGACCGTCGGACAGCAGGCCCGCGCGGGTGCCGAGCGCGTGCTGGAGCTCATCGACACCGAACCGTCGATCAAGGACGGCACCAAGACCCTGCCGGCCGACGCGCCCGCCACCGTCGAGTTCGACGACGTGTCCTTCGGGTACACCAGGGACCGCCCCGTCCTGGACGGGCTGAGCTTCGAGATCCGGCCCGGCGAGACCCTCGCCGTCGTCGGCTCCTCCGGCTCGGGCAAGTCGACGGTCTCGCTGCTGCTGCCCCGCTTCTACGACGTGACGCGCGGCGCCGTCCTGATCGGCGGGCACGACGTCCGCGAGCTGACGACCGAGTCCCTGCGCGCCGCGATCGGGCTCGTCCCCGAGGACTCCTTCCTCTTCTCCGACACCGTGCGCGCCAACATCGCCTACGGCCGCCCTGGCGCCACCCAGGACGAGATCGAGACCGCCGCCCGCGCCGCCCAGGCGCACCGGTTCATCGCCGAGCTGCCCGGCGGGTACGACACCAAGGTCGGCGAGCACGGCCTGACCCTCTCCGGAGGCCAGCGCCAGCGCGTCGCGCTCGCCCGCGCCATCCTCACCGACCCGCGGCTGCTCGTTCTCGACGACGCCACCTCCGCCGTGGACGCCCAGGTCGAGCACGAGATCCACGAGGCCCTCGGGCAGGTCATGCGGGGCCGTACGACCCTGCTGATCGCGCACCGCCGCTCCACCCTCAACCTCGCCGACCGCATCGCCGTCCTCGACGGAGGCCGGCTCGCCGACATCGGCACCCACGAGGAACTCCAGGACCGCTGCGCCCTCTACCGGCGCCTGCTCACCGACCCCGACGAGCTGGGCGGCGTCTCCCCGGGACACGCCGTTCCGGCGGCGCCGCGGGAGGACACGTCCGTACGCGAGGAGCTGGACGCCGAGTTCGACGCCGAGCGCGGGGTGACCCCGCGTCTGTGGACCGGCGACCGCGAGCCCCGGGACAACGCGCTCGAAGGGATGCCCGCCACCCCCGGGCTCCTCGCCCAGGTCGAGGCGCTGCCCCCGGCCGACGACGTCCCGGACGTCGACGAGGCCCGCGCGGTCCGGGCCGAGGACTCCTACGGACTGCGCCGGCTGCTGCGCGGCTTCGGGGCCCCGCTGCTCATCAGCCTCGCGCTGGTCGCCGTCGACGCGGTCATGACGCTGCTGCTGCCGATCCTGATCCGGCACGGCATCGACCAGGGCGTCACCCGGCTCGCGCTCGGCGCGGTGTGGGCGGCGGCCGTGCTCGCGCTGATCACCGTGCTCGTGCAGTGGACCGCGCAGATCGGCGAGACCCGGATGACCGGCCGCACCGGCGAGCGGGTCCTGTACGCGCTGCGCCTGAAGATCTTCGCGCAGCTCCAACGCCTGGGACTCGACTACTACGAGCGGGAGCTCACGGGCCGGATCATGACCCGGATGACGACCGACGTGGACGCCCTGTCGACGTTCCTGCAGACCGGGCTCGTCACCGCGTTCGTCTCCGTCGTCACCTTCTTCGGCATCATGGGCGCCCTGCTGGTGATCGACGTACAGCTCGCGCTGGTCGTCTTCGTGACGCTGCCGCCGCTGGTCGTCGGCACGTTCTTCTTCCGCCGGGCGAGCGTCAAGGCGTACGAACTGGCCCGCGAGCGGGTTTCGGTGGTCAACGCCGATCTCCAGGAGTCGGTGTCCGGGCTGCGGATCCTCCAGGCGTTCCGGCGCGAGGACGCGAGCGGGCGGCGGTTCGCGGAGGGCAGCGACAGCTACCGCAGGGCCAGGATCCGCGGGCAGTGGCTGATCTCCGTCTACTTCCCGTTCGTCCAGCTCCTCGCCTCGGGGGCCGCGGCGGCCGTGCTGATCGTGGGCGCCCACCGGATCGACTCCGGCACGCTCACCACCGGCGCGCTGGTCGCCTATCTCCTGTACATCGACCTGTTCTTCGCGCCCGTGCAGCAGCTCTCGCAGGTGTTCGACGGATACCAGCAGGCCACCGTCTCGCTCGGCCGCATCCAGGAACTGCTCCGCGAGCCGACCTCGACGAAGCCCGCCGACGCGCCGCGGGACGTCACGTCGCTGCGGGGCGAGATCGCGTTCGAGGACGTCGGCTTCGCGTACGGCCGCGCGGGCGAGGCCGAGGAGGCGCTCAGCGCGGTGTCCCTGCGCATCCCCGCCGGGCAGACCGTCGCCTTCGTCGGCGAGACCGGCGCGGGCAAGTCGACGCTGGTGAAGCTGGTCGCCCGGTTCTACGACCCCACGGCCGGGCGGGTGACGGTCGACGGCACGGATCTGCGCGACCTGGACATCACCTCCTACCGGCACCGCCTCGGTGTCGTCCCCCAGGAGGCCTATCTCTTCCAGGGGACCGTCCGCGACGCCATCGCCTACGGCCGTCCGGGCGCCGCCGACGCCGAGGTGGAGGCCGCCGCCCGCGCGGTCGGCGCCCACGAGATGATCGCCACCCTGGACGGCGGCTATCTCCACGAGGTCGCCGAGCGCGGCCGGAACCTCTCGGCCGGCCAGCGCCAGCTCATCGCGCTGGCCCGCGCCGAGCTGGTCGACCCGGACGTGCTGCTGCTCGACGAGGCGACGGCGGCGCTGGACCTGGCGACCGAGGCCCTGGTCAACCAGGCCACCGACCGGCTTGCGGGCCGCCGTACGACGCTGGTGGTCGCCCACCGGCTGACGACGGCCGCCCGCGCGGACCGGGTCGTGCTCATGGACCACGGCCGGGTCGCCGAGGACGGCACCCACGAGGAACTGCTCCGCCTGGACGGCCGCTACGCCGCCCTGTGGCGGACCTTCGTGGGTTCCCCGGAGCCCGAGGAGCCCGTCAGCTCCTCGGCTTGATGCCGGAGATCTTCTTCGTCGCGAGATCCGACTGCACCGTCAGATAGGTGTACGTCGGGTGCTGCGCTGAACCCCAGGTCAGCCGGACCGTCGACCAGGTGTGCCCGGCGCCGCTGTCGCCCGCCGTCACCTTCCAGGCGCTCGGCACGTCCTGGGCGCGCAGCACCCCGTCGGCGTGCTGCCGGCGCTCCCAGCCGGTGAGCTGGGTGCGCAGCCCAGACGTCAGGTAGAAGGAGCGCAGCCGGGTGCTCAGGGTGCCGGAGTCCCCGTCGGTCACGGCGTCGATGTAGGCGCCGTAGAAGTCGGCCACGCGGTCGTAGGCGGGACCGCTGCTTCCGCTGCGCGCGGGCGGCGCGGCGGTGGAACTCGCGACGGCCGGCACCGAGGCGCCGGCGGCGATGAGAAGGGCCGCGGCGATGACCGCGCGGCCGGGAGTGAGGGAGGGCTTGATGCCGGACATGGAGAACCGCCTTTCGTTTCCTGGTCGGTTGGACCCGGGAGAAACCGGCACGGTTGTGGCCGAAGAAGGCAAAGACCTCGCAAGGGTGAGAGGCGCCCGCAGGTGAGGCCGTAGCGGTACGCAACCATCCGCCGTACGTCCTGCGTCCGTACACCAGTACGCTGATTGCTGCGGGAGGGACGACAGTGGACCGTGGTGCGATACGCCGGCGGATGGCGCTCGGCCTGGCCGTCCTGGCCGCGGCCGGACTGCTCGCCTTCACGGGTGCGGGCAGCGCCCAGGCCGCCCCCTCCTCCTGCTCGGGCCGCAAGGTCCGCACCCTGCCCTTCACGACCGGTTCCGTCCAGGTGTACAGGCGCAGCGGCTATGTCTGCGCCGTGACCTTCCCCGAGGCGCGGGGCTCGCGCAAGCGGATGTCCGTCAGCGTGCAGGCGCGCGGCGGCCGGCCGGTGGTGGACTCCGGACGCTTCGCGCATCACGCGGGCCCGGTGACCCTGTACGCGGGCCATCGCTGTGTCCGGATCAAAGGCTCGGTCGGTTCGGGTTCGGTGAGTTCCGGCTGGATCCTGTGCTGAACCGCAGATGACCCAAGACCCCCTGGCGTCACGGGAGTTGCTCCGTTAGGTTCCGGCGGACAACTGCGTATTCCCAGGGGAGGGTGCATGCGCAAGGCGCTCAGAGGGCTGCTCGTGCTCACGGTGCTCATCGGCACGCTGAGCACGGCCGGGACGGCCACCGCCGTCCAGCCGGAAGTCCACGGCACCACAGGAGCAACCAGCACGGCCGACGAGGGCAAGGACATCCTGGACCGGCTCCTCGCGATCCCGGGCATGAGCCTCGTCCAGGAGAAGCCGTACACCGGCTACCGGTTCTTCGTCCTGAACTTCACCCAGCCGGTCGACCACCGGCACCCGTCCAAGGGCACGTTCCAGCAGCGGATCACCGTGCTGCACAAGGACACCGCGCGCCCGACGGTCTTCTACACCGGCGGCTACAACGTCTCGACCACGCCGAGCCGGCGCGAGCCGACCCAGATCGTGGACGGCAACCAGGTCTCCATGGAGTACCGCTACTTCACGCCGTCCCGGCCCGACCCGGCCGACTGGTCCAAGCTCGACATCTGGCAGGCGGCGAGCGACCAGCACCGCATCTTCGAGGCCCTGAAGCCGGTCTACGACAAGAAGTGGATCTCCACCGGCGGCTCGAAGGGCGGCATGACCGCCACGTACTACGAGCGCTTCTACCCGCGTGACATGGACGGCGTCGTCGCCTATGTCGCGCCCAACGACGTCGTGAACGACGAGGACTCGGCGTACGACCGCTTCTTCGCGTCGGTCGGCACCAAGGAGTGCCGCGACAAGCTGAACGCCGTGCAGCGCGAGGCCCTCGTGCGCCGCGAACCGCTGGAGAAGAAGTACGCCCAGTACGCCGCCGACAACGGCTACACATTCACCACGGTCGGCAGCCTCGACAAGGCGTACGAGGCGGTCGTGCTCGACTACGTGTGGGGCTTCTGGCAGTACAGCCTGCTGACGGACTGCGACACGATTCCCGCGGAGGCGGCGCACGCGAGCGACGAGGACATCTGGAACTCCGTCGACACGATCTCAGGCTTCTCGTTCTACACCGACCAGGGCCTGGAGCCGTACACCCCGTACTACTACCAGGCGGGAACCCAACTGGGCGCGCCCACCATCCACTTCCCGTACATCGAGAAGAAGTACGTCCGCTACGGCTACCAGCCCCCGCGCCATTTCGTACCGCGTTCCATCCCGATGAGGTTCCAGCCCTCCGCGATGCGTGACGTGGACGGCTGGGTCCGCCGGAACGCGCACCACATGCTGTTCGTCTACGGCCAGAACGACCCCTGGGGAGCCGAGCGGTTCCGTCTCGGTTCCAAGGCGCGCGACTCCTACGTCTTCACGGCTCCGGGCCTGAACCACGGCGCCAACGTCGCCGGACTCGCCGCCGACGAGAAGGCGCTCGCCACCGCCCGCGTCCTCGACTGGGCGGGCGTCGCCTCCGCGACGGTCCAGGCGGACCCCTCGGCGGCCCGGCCGCTCGCGAGGTTCGACGCGAAGCTGGACCGCCGGGACACCGAACGGGACATGACCCTGCGTCCCTGACCGGAGCGCGACCGCGCCCGCCCGCGTTCACACGGGCGGGCGCGACCGCGTACCGCTAGTACCTCAGGCCGTACCCGATCGGATACAGCACCTGCGCCGGGTCGTCCGTCCGTTGCACCGGCACCGGCAGCCTGCCCCGCGGGTGCACCCGGCCGGCGATCACCCGCGCGGCGGCGCGCACCTCGACGTCGGTCCAGGAGTACGAGGCCAGGCAGGCGCCGACCCCCGGGATCTGGGCGATGTCGTACGGGTTGCGGATGGCGACGGCGGTCACCGGGACTCCCGTGGCGACCAGACTCTCGACCAGCGTCTTCTGGGAGCCGGTCGCCGTCAGGTTGTACGTCAGGACGACCACCGCGTCCGCGCCGGCCGCCGCCGTGACGGCCTTGGCGATCGTGGCCGCCGACGGCGCCGTACCCGTCGACAGGGCCGTCGCCGTGAAGCCCAGCCCGGTCAGTTCGGCGGCCACGACGGTGGTGGGCGGTCCGTCGGACAGCGACGGCGAGGCGGGATCGGCGCCCACCACCAGCACCCTCGGGGTGCGCCGCCGGGACAGCGGGAGTAGCCCCTCCTTGTTGACCAGCAGGGTGGTGGTGCGCTCGGCGATCCGGTCGGCGGCCCTGAGGTGCGCCGGGACGCCGACCACCCGGTCGACGGCCGCGTCACGGACGTACGGGTCGCTCAGCAGCCCGTGCTTCGCCTTGAGCCGCAGGATGCGCAGGATCGACTCGTCGAGCCGGGCCTCGGTCAGCTCGCCGCCGCGCACGGCGTTCAGCACCGCGTTCCACGCGACGGCCAGGTCGGGCGGGTTGAGGAGCTGGTCGACACCGGCCTTGAGCGCGAGGACGGGGACGCGGTCGTCGCCGTACTTCGTGCGCACGCCCTCCATGCCGAGCGAGTCCGTCACCACGACGCCGTCGTAGCCCAGTTCGCCGCGCAGGATGCCGGTGAGGATCGGGTGGGACAGCGTGGCGGGGTCTCCGGCGGGGTCGAGCGCGGGGACCATGATGTGCGCGGTCATGATCGAGTCGATGCCGGCGCGGATCGCCGCCCGGAAGGGCACCGCGTCGAGCTCCGACCACAGTTCACGGCTGTGGGTGATGACCGGGAAGCCGAAGTGGCTGTCCACGGCGGTGTCGCCGTGGCCGGGGAAGTGCTTGGCCGTGGCCGCGACCCCCGAGCTCTGGTACCCCTTCACCTCGGCCGCCACCAGGCCCGCCACGGCCTCCGGGTCGGCGCCGAAGGAGCGCACGCCGATCACCGGGTTGGCCGGATTGACGTTCACGTCGGCGTCGGGGGAGTAGTCCTGGCTGATGCCGATCGCGCGCAGTTCGGCCCCGCTGACGCGGCCCACCGTCCGGGCGTCGGCCCGCGAGCCGCCCGCGCCCAGCGCCATGGCGCCCGGGAACAGCGTCGCGGGCTTGCCCACCCGGGCCACTATCCCGTGTTCCTGGTCGGTGGAGATCAGCAACGGCAGCCCGCGCGGCAGCTCCAGCGAGGCTTGCTGGATCCCGTTCGACAGCGCGGCGATCTGGTGCGGATCGCGGGTGTTGTGCGCCCAGGCGAAGTAGATGATGCCGCCGACACGGTACGTGGCGATCAGCTCGGCGGCCGTGCGGACGCCGATCTCCTTGAGGTTGGCGTCGATGTCGGCCTGGTCGGGCGCCGTGGCCGAATGGCCGTACACCCGCATGACGAAGAGCTGGCCGACCTTCTCCTCCAGTGTCATACGGGAGATCAGGGCGCGCAGGGCCTTGTCGTCGTGCGGGCGGGCGTCGGCCGCGTGGGCGCGGGGGCCGGCCGCCAGCGCGGCGGTGATCCCCGCCGTGGCGGCGAGAACCGTACGCCGGGAGGGCCTTGACGGTCTGTCCGGCTCGGGCGGCCCGGACGGTCTTGCGGTGCTTCCCGTGCTGGAGTCGCGCACGAGCGCTCCTTCCCTCGTGAAGGAAACTTCCGAGGAATCACGATTATCCGGGAAGTTTCTTCCAGTCAAGAGTGTGCACAGTATCCGTGAAAGGGCCGCCACCGGCGCAGTTGGAGGGGGGCGCGCCGGTGACGGCACGCTGTCGGCCGCGGGCGGCGGAGGGGACCGGCCGGCGATCGCGGGTACCGCGGCCTGCCCGGCCCGGCCGGTCGCGGCCCGCTCAGTCGCGGCTCGCCACCGCAGGCCAGTGCGACCGGAGCGTGCGGACCGTCTCCGCGATGGCCGGCCGGCGCGCCGCCCCCGTGCGCCACAGCGCGTACAGCCGGCGGACCGGCAGCGGGTCGAGCGGTACCTCCACCACCCCTTCGGGGAGGGGGCCGCGGCCCAGGCGCGGGATGAGGGCGACACCGAGACCGGCGGCGACGAGCGCGATGAGGGTCGGGTTCTCCTCGGCCTGGTGGACGATGTCCGGCTCACTGCCCGCCGCGCGCAGGGTGCGCACCAGCCAGTCGTGGCAGACCCGCCCGGGCGGCTGGCAGATCCACCGCTGGCCGCCCAGGTCCTCGCGCCGCACCGAGGCCCGCCCGGTGAAGGGGTGCCCGGCGGGGACGAGCAGATCGCACAGGTCGTCCCCGATCACCGCCTGCTCCACCCCCGGCGGGGCGGGCAGCGGGGAGATGTCCCAGTCGTGCGCGACGGCCAGGTCGACCGCGCCCCTGGCGACCAGGTCGACGGACAGATGCGGGTCGATCTCCGTCAGCCGGGTGTCCAGGGCCGGGTGCCGGGCGGCCAGATCGGCCAGGACGGCGGGCATCAGACCGCGGGCCGCCGAGGCGAACGCGGCCACCGTCAGCCGTCCCGCGGGCATGCCCCGGCGCTCCTCCAGTTCGGTCTCCGCCCGTTCCACGATGGCCAGCAACTCCTGTGCCGTCGCGGCGAGTTGTTCGGCCTGCTCGGTGAGCCGGACGCCGCGTCCACGCCGTTCCAGCAGGACCGTCCTGGTCTCCCGCTCCAGTTTCGCGATCTGCTGGGACACGGCGGAGGGGGTGTAGCCGAGCGTGGCCGCCGCGGCGCCGACCGTGCCGTGCACCGCGACGGCGTGCAGGGCGCGCAGGCGCTGAAGATCGAGCATGGAGGCCTCCCGGTCCGCGATGTCGCTCGCCACCCAGCTTACGTAAGCGTTGCTTCATCCATCCATGCAGACATCCGTGCTAGTGCTACATGGTGGTGGCGTCCGATGCTCGACGTATGCGCCCCGCACACATCAGCCTCGCCGTTCTCGTCGCCGCCGTCTGGGGCGTGAACTTCACCGTCATCGAGGTCGGACTCGACCACTTCCCGCCCCTGCTCTTCTCGGCCCTGCGCTTCCTGGTGGCGGCCGTGCCCGCCGTGTTCCTCGTGGGCCGCCCCAAGGTGGCGTGGAAGTGGATCGTGGCGGTCGGACTCGTCCTCGGTGTCGCCAAGTTCGGCCTGCTGTTCATCGGCATGGACGCGGGGATGCCCGCCGGACTGTCCTCCCTCGTGCTCCAGATCCAGGCGGTGTTCACCGCGGTCGCCGCCTTCGCCTTCCTCGGCGAACGCCCCGGCCGCGTCAGGCTGTACGGCATGGCGGTGGCCCTCGCCGGGGTGGGCCTCGCCGCCGTCGACGAGGGCACGTCCGGCCCCCTCGGCGCCTTCGCCCTGGTCATCGCGGCGGCGGCCTGCTGGGGACTGTCCAACGTCCTCACCCGCAAGGCGTCCCCGCCCGACGCGCTGAACTTCATGGTGTGGGTGAGCACCGTCCCCGTCCTGCCGCTGCTTTGCCTGTCCCTGCTCACCGAGGGCCCCTCCCGCGACCTCGACGCGCTGCGCGACCTCGACTGGCAGGGCGCCGGAGTCGTCGTCTACGTCGCCTGGATCACCACCGTCTTCGGCTTCGGCGCCTGGGGCTGGCTGCTGCACCGGCACCCCGCGTCCACCGTCGCGCCCTTCTCGCTGCTCGTCCCGGTCTTCGGGATGTCGTCGGCCGCGCTGTTCCTGCACGAGTCGGTCAGCCCGCCGCGGTGGGCGGCGGCGGCCCTGCTGGTGGGCGGCGTGGCGCTCACGTCACGGGCGCCACGAAGGGTCAGGCCGGCGGACGTTCCGGCGCCGGAGCGGGCCGCCGCGGTCGCCGCGCACGAGGGCTGAGCGGTCCCGGCGTGCATTGCCGACGTCTTGTCGGGAAGATCCGGAGCGGCTAGCTTCGCGACGGACGGCGCCGACCGCGCCTGTGCCCCGACCGGGAAAGCGGTGAACAGATGTCCCCCGTCGCCTCCGTTGTCACACTCGCCGTCGTCGGTGCCGGGGACCGCGGGACCGGTCACGCGCGCTGGGCCCTGGACCACCCGGAGCGGGCCCGGGTGGTGGCCGTCGCCGAGCCCCGGAAGACCCGGCGCGACCGGTTCGCGGCCGCCCACGGCCTGGAACCGGACGCCGCGGTGGACGACTGGCGCGCGCTCGCCGCCCGCGGCCGGATCGCGGACGCCGTGCTGGTCTGCACCCTCGACCGCGAACACCTGGAGCCCGTCCTGGAGTTCGCGGCCCTCGGCTACCACATCCTGCTGGAGAAGCCGATGGCCCTGACCGAGGACGAGTGCCGGCGGATCGTCGACGCCGTGGAGAAGGCCGGTGTGATCCTCGCGGTCGGACACGTCCTGCGCTACACCCGGTACACGCGCGCCGTGAAGGAGGTGGTGGACTCCGGCCGGCTCGGTGACGTGGTCAGCGTCCAGCACCTGGAACCCGTCGGCTTCTGGCACCAGGCGCACTCCTTCGTCCGGGGCAACTGGGGCCGCACGGACCGGGCCACGTCCATGCTGATGGCCAAGTCCTGCCACGACATCGACTGGTTGCAGTACGTCCTCGGGCAACCCCCCGTCCGCGTCTCCAGTTTCGGCCGCCTCTCGCACTTCCGTCCCGAGAACAAGCCCGAGGGTGCCGCCGACCGCTGCCTCGACTGCGCGGTGGAGAACACCTGCCCCTACTCCGCCCGGCGCGAGTACGGCGACCGGCTCGCCCGCGGCGAACACCACTGGCCGCTGAGCGTGCTGGTCGACGACTACACCCCCGAGGCCCTGGAGAGGGCCCTGCGCGAGGGCCCCTACGGGCGGTGCGTGTACGCCTGCAACAACGACGTGGTCGACCACCAGGTGGTGTCGATGGAGTTCGCCTCCGGGGCCACCGCCACCTTCACCATGACCGCCTTCACCGAGCAGGCCGACCGCCGGACCCGGATCTTCGGGACCCGCGGCGAACTGCGCGGCGACGGCGGGAGTCTGAGCGTCTACGACTTCCTGACCCGGACCGAGGAGGCCGTCGACCTCGCGGGGCCGGGCGGCATGGACGCGGCGGGCGGCCACGGGGGCGGCGACGCCGGGCTGATGGACGCCTTCGTCGGCGCCGTCGCCACCGGGAACCCCGATCTGGTGAAGTCCGGCCCGCGCGAGTCCCTGACCAGCCACCTCACCGTCCTGGCCGCCGAGCGGGCCCGCCTCGCCGGCACCGTCGAGGACGTATAACCGCTGGACACGCGCCGCCCCCACCGCATAGGAATCGCACCGGACACATACCGGTCGGCGAAGGGTGCGGGGCGTTGGGTTTCCAGATGAAGGGGCCGGTCCTCGAAGGCACGCTGGTACGGCTGGAGCCGCTCGGCCACCGGCACGCGGCCGAGCTCGCCGAGGCGGCGGAGGAACACCGGGACTCGTACGCGTTCACCTGGGTGCCCCGGGCCGCTGAGGTCGGGGACTACGTCGAGGCGCAGCTCGCCCGCGCCGCCACGGGCATGCTCGCGCCCTACGCGCAGATCTCCCTCGCCTCGGGACGGGCGGTCGGCGCCACGGCGTACTGGGAACCGCGCTGCTGGCGGTCGGACGACCGGCTCGACGCCGTCGAGGTCGGCTTCACCTGGCTCGCCGCCTCGGCCCAGGGCACCGGTCTGAACGCCGAGTCCAAGCTCCTGCTCTTCGGGCACGCCTTCGAGGAATGGGGTGTGGCTCGGGTGGACCTGAAGACCGACGCCCGCAACGCCCGCTCCCGCGCGGCGATCGCGAGCACCGGCGCCCGTCTGGAGGGCGTCCTGCGCAACTGGTCCCGCTCCTGGGCGCCCGGCGAGGAGGGCCTGCTGCGCGACTCCGCGGTCTTCTCGGTGACGGCGGCGGAGTGGCCCGCGTGCCGGGACCGGCTGTCCGCGAGGGTGGCCGGGGCCTCGTCCCGGGCGGCCGGCGCGCCGGCCCAACAGGCCGGCCCTCCTGGCGCGTGACGGAGCGCCGACGGCGGCGAGGACCTTCCGGGAGGGCCTCGGGGCCCGCGCGGAGGCCGGGGTGAGCCGGCGGCGGGTGTCCAGCGGGCGGACACCGGGGAGGATCCGCTGGACCGGGAGCCCGGGAATCGGAAACGATCGGTGCCATGACCACGTACGACACCGGTGATCTCGCGAACGACGGCCCCGCGCCGGCCCCGCAGTCCTTCCTGATCCTGCACGGCTGGCAGAACCACCGCCCGGAGGGCCACTGGCAGCACTGGCTCGCCGGGCGGCTCGGCGAGCTCGGCCGGCACGTCGTCTACCCGCAGCTCCCGGACCCGGACGTCCCGGACCTGGAGGTGTGGCTGGCGGAGCTGGCCCGCCACCTGGACGCCCTGCGCGGATCCGAACGTGTGGTCGTCGCCCACAGCCTCTCGGCCGTGCTGTGGCTGCACGCCGCCGCCCGTGGGCTGCCGGGCGCGGCAGGCGTCGACCGGGTGCTGCTCGTCGCCCCGCCCTCCGCCTCCGTCCTCGCGGGTCTGCCGGAGATCGCCGGATTCGCCCTGACCGCACAGGACTTCACCCTCCCCGGGCCCACCCGGCTGGTCGCGGGCGACGACGACCCGTACTGCTCCGAGGGCGCCGGTGCCGTCTACGGCGAGCCGCTGGGCGTACCGACGCGGATCCTGTCCGGGGCCGGGCATCTCGGCATGGACGCCGGGTACGGGCCCTGGCCCGCCGTGCTGGAGTGGTGTCTGGACGGGACGGCGCGGCTCACCGCCCGCGCGGGCTAGCGTGCCGGCCAGCGTGCCGGTCGCGGGAATCGAAGAGGGAGCCGGTCCCCGGGGGCCGTTCGGGGCGCTCGGGAACGGCCCCCGCGGCCCGGCGACGGCGCGGGGCGGCCCGGCTCCACTCCCCGTCGCCGAGGACGAGCTGGGGGTCGAACATCACCACGACTCCGGCCAGGATCAGGAAGACGACCGGTCCGATGAGCATGGGGAGCAGGATCGAGGCCGGTGAACTGCTGCCGTACGACCCGGTCAGGTACGACGCGTTCGTGGCACCGCGCAGATGCACCCCGAGGGCGGCCATGCCGGTGTAGTGCGTGCCGGTCAGCGCGACGCCCATGAGGAGAGCGGCTCCGAGGGCGGCCGGGAAACCCCGGCGGGACGCGGCGGTCCACAGCGCGGCGGTCGCGGCGGTGACCGCGAGCAGCACGGAGGCCGACACCGTGAGCGCGTCGTACTCCAGGGACCCGTTCAGCTTGAGCGCGGCCATGCCGGTGTAGTGCGTGCCCACCACGGCGAGCCCGGTGAGGATCCCGGCCGCGGTCAGGGTGACGGGGGTGGCCCCGCGGTATCCGACGGCGAAGACGCCGATGCCGACCACCACGATCGCCACCACGAGGCTCAGCGACGTCAGACGGGCGTCGTAGTCGATCGGGATCCCCTGGATCCTGAAGCCGACCATCGCGACGAAGTGCATGGTCCAGATGCCGCAGCCGATGGTCGCGGCCCCCAGGGCCGGCCAACCGGGCTTCCACGACCGCCGGTTGTTCAGTGAACGGACGACGCAGCGCAGCCCCAGGGCGCTGCCCACGCAAGCGACGAGGTAGGAGGCCGCCGGAGTCACCGCCCCGAACTCGAAGCCGTCCACGGTGCCTTGCATATATGCCAACTCCCCCAGGGAACAGGTTACTTGGGGGAGTACGGTCCCGCGCCCAGGTTGCGTGAGCGGATCCGTACGGTGGGTGTTTGCGTTAACTCCGTGATGCGGACGGGTTCATCGGACGGACGAGCTGTCCGCACTCCGGACACGGCGGCGCGCACCCCGCTGGCGGGCGCCGGGGCCGGCACGGCGGATCACGCCGGACAGGCCCTGGACACGGCCCGCCGCGGTCCGTGTCATTCCCGGCCGGCGCGCAGGTCAAGCCGCCAGTCCTGGCCCGTCAGATCCGCCCCGAAGGACCGGTGCGGCTTCTCGGCGACCAGGGCGAAGCCGTGGCGCCGGTAGATCCGCCGGGCGGCGGCCAGGACGTCGTTGGTCCACAGGACGAGCTCGTGGTAGCCGACCCCGCGCGCGAAGTCGGTGACGGCCCCGACGAGCCGGTCGCCGACGCCGAGACCCCGGGTCTCCGGCTCGACCAGCAGCAGTCGGAGGCGGGCGGTGCCGGGGGCGTCGTCGCGTACGCACATCACACACCCGACGGGCCGCCCGTCGAGTTCGGCGATCCACACCCGCTCCAGGTGCGGGTCGTGGTCCTCGGCGAAATCGGCGACGATCCTCGCGACCAGGCCCTCGTAGTCGGCGTTCCAGCCGTACTCGGCCGCGTACAGCGCGGCGTTGCGCTGCACGATCCAGCCGAGGTCACCGGGGCCCGGCTCGCGCAGGAGGACGTCCTCGGGGCCCGGCGCGGCCCGCCCGTCCCCCAGGAGGGTCCGTACCGTGCGCATCGCCTCCGCGAGCCGCGGCCGGTCGGCCGGCGGCACGGTCGCCAGCAGCGTGCCCACGCTCTGACGCGCCCGCTCGTCCAGCAGCGCGGCGGCCTCCCGCCCGCGCGCGGTGAGCGTGATCCGGCGGCGCCGCGGGTCCTTCTCGGAGGCGGCCCGCTCGACCAGCCCGTCCTGCTCGAACTTGTTCAGGATCCGGCTCAGGTAGCCCGAGTCCAGAGAGAGACGGGTCCGCAGGTCGGCGGCGTCCGCCCGGGGCGTGTGCGCCAGTTCGTACAGGACGCGTGACTCGGTCAGCGTGTAGGGCGCGTAGAGATGGCGGCCGTAGTCGAGCGCGCCGATGACGTTCGTGTAGAAGCGGTTGAAGGAGCGGATGTCCTGGACGGTCATGATCGGCCCCGAAGGTCGGCTCGCGCGGTCACGGCGGCCGGCTCGGCCCAGACCGCTGACTCAGTCAGAGATATCTCCCCCGAGCATAGAACCCGCCCCGGCCCCCTGCCTACCTCCGCGCCGACGTCCCGGCGGACCTCAGCCCCGGGGAACCCCGGCGGATCCCCGCACCATCAGCTCGCCGCGCACCGTGGCGATCCCGCCCGGCGGCGGCTCCTCGCGGCCCATGGCGATCCGCCCGGCGCGGGCGCCCGCCTCGGAGAGCGGCAGCCGGACGGTCGTGAGGGCGGGCACCGCGTCGATGCTGAACGGCAGGTCGTCGAAGCCCGCGACGGACACGTCGCCGGGGATGTCGAGACCGGAGTCGCGCAGCGCCGCGCAGGCGCCCAGCGCCACGGTGTCGTTCGCGGCGACGACCGCGGTCAACGACGGTTCGCGGCGCAGGAGTTCCAGCGTCGCCTCGTAACCGGACCGGCGGTCGTAGCGGCCGTGCACGGTGCGCCGGGGGTCGTCCTCGACGCCGTGGGCGTCGAGCGCGGCACGGTGACCCTCCAGCCGGTGACGGGTCGTCGTGCGTTCCTCGGGGCCCGCGATGTATCCGAGCCGCCGGTGCCCGAGGCCGATCAGGTGCTCGGTGAGCTGTCTGCCGCCACCGCGGTTGTCGAAGGTGAGCGCGATCGCCGCGGGCGCCTCCGGAGCGGGCGGCCGCCCGCACAGCACGACCCGGGTGCCCGCTTCCGTCAGCTTGCGCAGCTTGGCGGCGACCGCACCCGCGTGCGCGGTGTCCTCTATGGCGCCGCCGGTGAGCACGACCGCGGCGGCGCGCTGGCGCTGAAGGAGGGTGAGGTAGGTGAGTTCGCGCTCCGGGGAGCCGCCGGTGTTGCAGACGACCCCGAGCCGCTCCCCGCCCGCGCGCCCCCCGGGCCCGCCGATCTCCGACTGGATCGCCGCCGCCATGATCCCGAAGAAGGGGTCGGCGATGTCATTGACCAGGATGCCGACGAGGTCGGAGGTCGCCGCCGCCAGCGAACTCGCCGGCCCGTTCAGTACGTAGTCCAGCTCGTCCACCGCCCGCAGCACCCGCTCACGCGTGGAGGAGGCCACGGGGTAGTTCCCGTTCAGCACGCGCGACACCGTCGCGGGAGAGACCTGCGCGCGGGCCGCCACGTCCGCCAGGGTCACCGTCATCTCGTCGTCCTCCGGTCGCGCGTTGTGTCGTACCACTTCGTACGTCTCGTACGTCGTCGTGCCTGGTCCCGCCTCGTCGTACGGCGTCGAACACGGAGCGGAAGGCCGGGTGCGCCGCTTCCTGTGGGCAGGGTCCGTGCAGACCATACGGCCATCGGCCCGGGTTGTTCGCCCCCTCGAACAACTCGGCTTCGCGGTGGTCTTGTCCATACCGCTGCGAAGAGGCTAGCTTCTCCCAGGATAGAAAGCGCTTGCTGTCACGCTCACCTGTACGCGTGCGCGGCGCCCGAGGCGTACGGAGGGAAAGACGTGACACGCAAGACGGTGCGGATCGCCATGAACGGCGTGACGGGACGTATGGGCTACCGCCAGCACCTCGTCCGCTCGATACTCGCCCTGCGCGAGCAGGGCGGCCTCGACCTCGGCGACGGCACCGTGCTGTGGCCCGAGCCCGTCCTCGTCGGCCGTCGCGAGGACGCGCTGAAGGCGCTCGCCGAGCGGCACGGCCTCGGCCACTGGTCGGCGGACCTGGACGCGGTGCTCGCCGATCCGTCCGTCGACCTCTACTTCGACGCCCAGGTGACGTCCGCCCGCGAGGAGGCCCTCAGGAAGGCCGTCGCCGCCGGCAAGCACATCTACACGGAGAAGCCGACCGCCACCGGGTTCGACGGAGCCCTCGAACTGGCCCGCCTCGCGCACGCCGCGGGCGTCAAGCACGGCGTCGTCCAGGACAAGCTCTTCCTCCCCGGCCTGCTCAAACTGAAGCGGCTCGTCGACGGCGGCTTCTTCGGGCGGATCCTGTCCGTGCGCGGGGAGTTCGGCTACTGGGTCTTCGAGGGCGACTGGCAGAGCGCCCAGCGGCCCTCCTGGAACTACCGCTCCGAGGACGGCGGCGGCATCGTCGTCGACATGTTCCCGCACTGGGAGTACGTCCTGCACGAGCTGTTCGGCCGCGTCACCTCGGTGCAGGCGCTCACCGCCACCCATGTCCCGCAGCGCTGGGACGAGCGGGGCAAGCCCTACGACGCCACGGCCGACGACGCCGCCTACGGCATCTTCGAGCTGGAGGGCGGCGCGGTCGCCCAGATCAACTCCTCCTGGACCGTGCGCGTCAACCGTGACGAGCTCGTGGAGTTCCAGGTCGACGGCACGGAGGGGTCCGCCGTCGCAGGGCTGCGCAACTGCCGTGTCCAGCACCGCGGTTCGACCCCCAGGCCGGTCTGGAACCCGGACATCCCCGCCACCTACTCCTTCCGCGACCAGTGGCAGGAGGTCCCCGACAACGCCGACTACGACAACGGCTTCAAGGCCCAGTGGGAGCTGTTCCTGCGGCACGTCTACGCCGACGCCCCCTACCGCTGGGACCTCCTCGCGGGTGCCCGCGGCGTGCAACTCGCCGAACTGGGCCTGAGATCCTCGGCCGAGGGCCGCCGCCTCGACGTACCGGAGATCGCCCTGTGACCATCCGACTCCCGGACACCGGCGGCCGGTTGCGGACCTACGAGCCGCGGACCGACCCCCTCCCCGTCCTCCCCGCGAACGAACCCCTCGTCTCCCGTACGGTCTTCGCCGCCGCGCATGTCGTCGCCGACCCGTACGCCGACGTCTCGCCCGACGCGCCCGCCGCCGTCGACTGGGACGCCACGCTCGCCTTCCGGCGTCATCTGTGGTCGCACGGCCTCGGTGTCGCCGAGGCCATGGACACCTCCCAGCGGGGGATGGGCCTGGACTGGGCCGGGGCGGCCGAACTGATCCGGCGGTCCTCGGCCGAGGCCAGGGCCACCGGCGGCGCGATCGTCTGCGGCGTCGGAACGGACCAGCTCACCGGACCGGCCACGGCGCGGGACGTGCGGGCCGCCTACGAGGAACAGCTCGCCCTCGTCGAGGAGTCGGGGGCGCGGCCGGTCCTGATGGCCTCGCGCGCGCTCGCCGCTGCCGCCGCCGGACCCGAGGACTACCTCGACGTCTACGGCCACCTCCTGCGCCAGTCCGCCGGACCGGTGATCCTGCACTGGCTGGGCCCGATGTTCGACCCGGCCCTGGAGGGCTATTGGGGATCGGGCGACCTCGACGCGGCGACGGAGGTGTTCCTGGAGGCGATCGCCGCGCACCCGGACAAGGTGGACGGCGTCAAGGTCTCCCTGCTGGACGCCCGCCGGGAGGTCGAGCTGCGCCGCCGGCTCCCGGACGGCGTCCGCTGCTACACCGGCGACGACTTCAACTACCCCGAGCTGATCGCGGGCGACGAGCGCGGCTTCAGCCACGCGCTGCTCGGCGTCTTCGACCCGCTCGGCCCGCTCGCCGCCCGGGCCGTGCGCGTCCTGGACACCGGGGACACCAAGGGGTTCCGTGAACTCCTCGACCCCACGGTCGAGCTGTCCCGGCACCTCTTTCAGCCCCCGACCCGCTTCTACAAGACGGGTGTCGTCCTGCTGGCCTGGCTCGCCGGTCACCAGGACCACTTCGCGATGGTGGGCGGCCTCCAGTCGGCGCGTTCCCTGCCGCACCTCGCCCGCGCCTACGAACTGGCCGACGGACTGGGCCTGTTCCCGGACCCGCACCGCGCCGAGGCCCGGATGAGGACCCTGCTCGCCCTGTACGGAGTGACCGCATGACCGACCTCGCCCGCTTCTCCGTCAACCAGATGACCGTCAAGCAGCTCTCGATGCCCGAACTGGTCGCGGCCTGCCGGGAGACCGGCGTCCCGGGCGTCGGCCTGTGGCGCGAACCCGTGCGGTCCTACGGCCTGGACGCCACCGCCGAGCTCGTCCACGACGCGGGTCTGGTGGTCACCACCCTGTGCCGGGGCGGCTTCCTCACGGCGATCGAGCCCAGGGAGCGGCGGCGCGCGCTGGACGACAACCGGGCCGCCGTCGACGAGGCCGCGGTCCTCGGCACCGACACCCTCGTCCTGGTCTCCGGCGGTCTGCCGACCGGCTCGAAGGACCTGCACGGCGCCCGTGAGCGCATCGCCGACGCGCTCGGCGAACTGGGCCCGTACGCCGCCTCCCGCGGGGTGCGCCTGGCCATCGAACCGCTCCACCCCATGTACGCGGCCGACCGCTGCGTGGTGTCCACGCTCGCCCAGGCCCTGGACCTCGCGGAACGCTTCCCCGCCGAACAGGTGGGCGTCACCGTCGACACGTACCACCTCTGGTGGGACGACACGGCGCCCGCCCAGATCGCCCGCGCGGGGGCGGGGGGCCGCATCCACAGCTTCCAGCTCGCCGACTGGACCACCCCGCTTCCCGCGGGCGTCCTCGACGGCCGCGGCCAGCTCGGCGACGGCTCGGTCGACTTCCGCGTGTGGCGCGGCCTGGTCGAGGCGGCGGGCTACACCGGACCCGTCGAGGTCGAACTCTTCAACGAGGAACTGTGGGCCAGGGACGGGCGTGAGGTGCTGGCGGAGACGGCGGCACGGTTCGTGGAACACGTCGTCCGCTGACCCGGATCCCGGGTCCCGAAAGCCGCCGGAAAAAAAATCCGGAAGCCGTACAACCCTTCCGCGACTTCGCGGGTCGTACGTGGCATCAGGACCTTTGGAGGGGGGATCCGGGGGGATCGCGGGGGTTCTGATACGGAGGGGAAAACCGAGGGGCCCGGTCGACGGACCGGGCCCCTCGAAATTTTTCGCGACCGCTCCCGACGCCCTTGGAGTGCCGCGATCGGGTGAGCCGTCCACACCGCCCGAGCGCTGTCGGAGGCGGGCGGTACCGTCGGGTTATGACCGATCAGGCGGGGGCCGCCCAGACAGGCGAGCGGCGACTGGCCACGCTGGAAGGCGTGCTCGAACGCATCACGTACGCCAACGAGGAGAACGGCTACACGGTCGCCCGGGTCGACACCGGCCGCGGTGCGGGCGATCTGCTCACCGTCGTCGGAGCCCTGCTCGGCGCCCAGGTCGGCGAGTCCCTGCGCATGGAGGGCCGTTGGGGCTCCCACCCGCAGTACGGCAAGCAGTTCACCGTGGAGAACTACACGACCGTGCTCCCGGCAACCGTCCAGGGGATCCGCCGCTATCTCGGCTCCGGCCTGGTCAAGGGCATCGGACCGGTCTTCGCCGACCGCATCACCGAGCACTTCGGCCTGGACACCCTGCGGATCATCGAGGAGGAGCCGAAGCGGCTCATCGAGGTTCCCGGCCTCGGCCCCAAGCGCACGGGCAGGATCGCCGACGCCTGGGAGGAGCAGAAGGCGATCAAGGAGGTCATGCTCTTCCTCCAGACCGTGGAGGTGTCCACCTCCATCGCGGTGCGCATCTTCAAGAAGTACGGCGACGCGTCGATCTCGGTCGTGAAGAACCAGCCCTACCGCCTGGCGTCCGACGTCTGGGGCATCGGCTTCCTCACCGCCGACAAGATCGCCCAGTCCGTCGGCATCCCGCACGACAGCCCGGAGCGGGTCAAGGCCGGCCTTCAGTACGCCCTGTCGCAGTCCACCGACCAGGGCCACTGCTACCTCCCCGAGGAGCGGCTGATCGCCGACGCGGTGAAGCTGCTCCAGGTCGACACCGGCCTGGTCATCGAGTGCCTGGCCGAGCTGGCGGCCCCCGCGGAGGACGGCGAGGACCCCGGTGTCGTACGGGAGAAGGTGCCCGGCCCGGACGGAGGCGACCCGGTGACGGCCGTCTACCTGGTCCCCTTCCACCGCGCCGAACTCTCGCTGTCCGCGCAGCTGCTGCGCCTGCTGCGCGCCGACCGGGACCGCATGCCCGGCTTCCGCGACGTGGCCTGGGACAAGGCACTGACCTGGCTGAAGGGGCGTACGGGCGCGGAGCTGGCCCCCGAGCAGGAGGCGGCGGTCCGGCTCGCGCTCACCGAGAAGGTCGCCGTGCTCACCGGAGGCCCGGGCTGCGGCAAGTCGTTCACGGTCCGCTCGATCGTGGAGCTGGCCCGCGCCAAGGGGGCCAAGGTCGTTCTCGCGGCGCCCACCGGCCGCGCCGCCAAGCGTCTGGCGGAGCTGACCGGAGCCGAGGCCTCCACCGTGCACCGGCTCCTGGAGCTCAAGCCGGGCGGAGACGCGGCCTATGACAAGGACCGGCCGCTGGACGCCGACCTGGTGGTCGTGGACGAGGCCTCCATGCTCGACCTGCTGCTCGCCAACAAGCTGGTCAAGGCGGTGCCGCCGGGTGCCCACCTGCTCTTCGTCGGCGACGTCGACCAGCTTCCGAGCGTCGGCGCCGGCGAGGTGCTGCGCGACCTGCTCGCCGAGCGGGGCCCGGTCCCCGCGGTGCGCCTGACCAAGGTGTTCCGTCAGGCCCAGCAGTCCGGTGTGGTGACCAACGCGCACCGGATCAACTCGGGGCAGCATCCGCTCACCGACGGCATGAAGGACTTCTTCCTGTTCGTCGAGGACGACACCGAGGAGGCCGGACGGCTCACGGTGGACGTGGCGGCCCGGCGGATTCCGGCCAAGTTCGGTCTCGACCCCCGCCGGGACATCCAGGTCCTCGCTCCCATGCACCGGGGCCCGGCCGGCGCGGGGCATCTGAACGGACTGCTCCAGCAGGCCATCACCCCCGGCCGCCCGGACCTCGCCGAGAAGCGGATCGGCGGCCGTGTCTTCCGGGTCGGCGACAAGGTCACCCAGATCCGCAACAACTACGACAAGGGCGAGAACGGCGTCTTCAACGGCACCGTGGGGGTCGTCACCTCCCTCGACCCGGTCGAGCAGCGGCTGACGGTGCGCACCGACGAGGACGAGGAGGTGCCGTACGAGTTCGACGAGCTCGACGAACTGGCCCACGCCTACGCGGTGACCATCCACCGTTCCCAGGGCAGCGAGTATCCGGCGGTGGTGATCCCCGTGACCACGGGCGCCTGGATGATGCTCCAGCGCAATCTGCTCTACACGGCGGTCACCCGGGCCAAGAAGCTCGTCGTTCTCGTCGGTTCGCGCAAGGCGATAGGCCAGGCGGTGCGTACGGTGTCCGCGGGACGCCGGTGCACGGCCCTGGACTTCCGGCTCTCCGGCTCGTGAACCACCGCCTCTCCGTGCGACGGACAGGCCCCGCCCGAGCGTCGAACGGGGCCTTTCGGGCACGGGGCGGGGCCCGTCGCAAAAAATGATCGATCAAACGAGTCATGAAGGTCACAGAGCACTTCCGGTTGCGGGGCGAACGCGGCAGGATGAGCAGGTTGGCGGCACTGAGTGCCGCCAATAGGCCCAATGGTCGACCCCGAGTGCACTCTCCAGGGCCAAATGGGGGATGGTAGAGACAGTCAGGGCACCTCGAAGAAGAGGCACAACGTCGGTGAGGGATGACGTGAGCGACAACTCTGTAGTACTGCGGTTCGGCGATGGCGAGTACACCTACCCGGTGATCGACAGCACCGTCGGCGACAAGGGCTTCGACATCGGCAAGCTCCGCGCCCAGACCGGTCTGGTGACGCTGGACAGCGGGTACGGCAACACCGCCGCGTATAAATCCGCGGTCACCTATCTCGACGGTGAGCAGGGCATCCTCCGCTACCGGGGCTACCCGATCGAGCAGCTGGCCGAGCGTTCCACCTTCCTGGAGGTGGCCTACCTGCTGATCAACGGTGAGCTCCCGAACATCGACGAGCTCTCCACCTTCAAGAACGAGATCACGCAGCACACCCTGCTGCACGAGGACGTCAAGAACTTCTACCGGGGCTTCCCGCGCGACGCCCACCCGATGGCGATGCTCTCCTCGGTCGTCTCGGCGCTGTCGACCTTCTACCAGGACAGCCACAACCCGTTCGACGAGAAGCAGCGCAACCTCTCCACCATCCGGCTTCTCGCCAAGCTTCCGACGATCGCGGCCTACGCGTACAAGAAGTCGGTCGGTCACCCCTTCGTGTACCCGCGCAACAACCTCGGCTACGTCGAGAACTTCCTGCGCATGACCTTCTCGGTCCCCGCGCAGGACTACGAGCTCGACCCGGTGGTCGTCTCCGCGCTCGACAAGCTGCTGATCCTGCACGCCGACCACGAGCAGAACTGTTCGACCTCCACCGTGCGTCTGGTCGGCTCCTCGCAGGCGAACATGTTCGCCTCGATCTCCGCCGGCATCTCCGCGCTGTGGGGCCCGCTGCACGGCGGCGCCAACCAGTCCGTCCTGGAGATGCTTGAAGGCATCCAGGCCAACGGCGGCGACGTCGACTCCTTCATCCGCAAGGTGAAGAACAAGGAGGACGGCGTCCGCCTGATGGGCTTCGGCCACCGGGTGTACAAGTCCTTCGACCCGCGCGCGAAGATCATCAAGGCCGCCGCGCACGACGTCCTGTCCGCTCTCGGCAAGTCCGACGAGCTGCTGGACATCGCCCTGAAGCTGGAGGAGCACGCGCTCTCGGACGACTACTTCGTCTCGCGCAACCTCTACCCGAACGTCGACTTCTACACCGGCCTGATCTACCGCGCCATGGGCTTCCCGACCGAGATGTTCACGGTCCTGTTCGCCCTCGGCCGGCTGCCGGGCTGGATCGCCCAGTGGCACGAGATGATCAAGGAGCCCGGCTCCCGCATCGGCCGCCCGCGTCAGATCTACACGGGCATCGTCGAGCGCGACTTCGTGCCGGTCGAGGCTCGCTGACGCCTGCACGACAGATCGCCGGGTCCCGTACGCGGGGCCCGGCGGTCTCGTACCCAGGCGGAAAAACGGAAAGCGCCCTGCTACTGGTCCCCCCACGGGCCGGCAGTCAGGGCGCTTTCCTTGTCCCGGTGCGGATTCCCCCCACGGGATCCGGCCGGGCGTCTGTGGGACAGCGCCTGAATCGCTGTGTGCCGGCACGAAGCCGACGGTGAGCCGGGCGAGCTGAACTCGCCGTACTGCGGTGGTGCGGTGCGATCTGCCGGGACGCGTACGGATCGGGAGGGCCGCTCAAAGCTCCCCGCTGTACGTGCCCCGGCGACGCAATTTCCGGGAACGTCCCCCAAGACATCCCCAGATGCCAGTCACGCCCCCCAAGACGCTTCTGACATCGCCAACTTAGACTGACGAACCCCTTCGGTGGTTACGTTCACATCACTGTGATCTGGATCTCTTGCATATGTCCTGAAGATAGGCAAGAGCCCCGATATGGGAATCGAGGACCAATCGTAAGGAAGATGCGCGAGCCTTGTGAAGAGCTTATGTGAGGCTCCCGTTGGACTCTAGGGGGACTCGTGGTCTGTCGTCACGCGAATGCTCTCAGTCGAAGGCTGTTCGTGACCACGAAGACGGAGGAGAAGGCCATCGCCGCCCCCGCGATCATGGGGTTCAGCAGGCCGGCGGCGGCCAGCGGAAGCGCCGCCACGTTGTAGCCGAAGGCCCAGACCAGGTTTCCCTTGATCGTCGACAGCGTGGCGCGGGCCAGCCGGATCGCGTCCGCGGCCACCCGCAGATCCCCGCGCACGAGCGTCAGATCGCTCGCCTCGATCGCCGCGTCCGTCCCCGTGCCCATCGCGAGGCCCAGATCGGCGGTGGCGAGCGCCGCCGCGTCGTTCACCCCGTCGCCGACCATCGCGACCGTCCGCCCCTCGCCCCGCAGCCGCTGGACCACGGCGACCTTGTCCTCGGGCAGCACCTCGGCGAACACGTCGGCCGGGGCGATGCCGACCTCCCGTGCCACGGCCTCGGCGACCGCCCGGTTGTCCCCGGTCAGCAGCATCGGCGTGAGCCCGAGGTCCCGCAGCGCGCGTACGGCCTCGGCGCTGGTCTCCTTGACCGTGTCGGCGACGGCCAGCACGCCCGCCGCCCTGCGGTCCAGGGTGACCACGACGGCCGTACGCCCCGCCGCCTCGGCCGCGTTCTTCGCGTCCGCAAGCGTTGCCGGCAGCGTGCCCGGGAACCGGCCGACGGTGACCTCGTGGCCCTCCACCCGCCCGCGCACGCCCCGCCCCGGCACGTTCTCGAAGTGCTCGGGCGCCGGAAGGGCACCGACGCGCTCCTGAGCGCCTGCCGCGATCGCTCGGGCAACCGGATGCTCGGAGGCGTGTTCCAGGGCTCCCGCGAGCCTCAGGACGTCTTCCTCGGCCCGCCCCCCGGCGACGTACACCTCGTGCAGGCTCATGCGGCCCGTCGTCACCGTGCCGGTCTTGTCCAGCAGGACGGTGTCGACCCGGCGGGTGGACTCCAGGACCTCGGGCCCCTTGATCAGGATGCCGAGCTGGGCGCCGCGGCCGGTGCCGACCATCAGGGCGGTCGGGGTGGCCAGACCGAGCGCGCACGGGCAGGCGATGATCAGCACCGCGACGGCGGCGGTGAAGGCCGCGACCGTGTCCCCCGTGACCGCGATCCAGGCCCCGAAGGTGCCGAGCGCGATCACCAGCACGACGGGCACGAAGACCCCGGAGATCCGGTCGGCGAGCCGCTGCACCTCGGCCTTGCCGTTCTGCGCGTCCTCCACGAGCCGGGCCATCCGCGCGAGCTGGGTGTCCGCGCCGATCCGGCCGGCCTCGACGACGAGCCGGCCCCCGGCGTTCACGGTCGCACCGGTGACGGCGTCCCCGACGCCCACGTCCACCGGCACCGACTCGCCGGTCAGCATGGACGCGTCCACGGCCGACGTGCCCTCGACGACGGTCCCGTCGGTGGCGATCTTCTCGCCGGGCCGTACGACGAAGCGGTCGCCGACCGCCAGCCGTGCCACGGGGACGCGGACCTCACGGCCGTCCCGCAGGACGCTGACGTCCTTGGCGCCGAGCTCCAGCAGCGCCCGCAGCGCCGCCCCGGCGCGCCGCTTGGAGCGGGCCTCCAGGAAGCGGCCGAGCAGGATGAACGCGACGACACCCGCGGCGACCTCCAGATAGAGCGTGGAGGTCCCGTCCGTACGGGAGACGGTGAACTCGAAGCCGTGCCGCATGCCCGGCATCCCCGCGTCGCCGAAGAAGAGCGCCCACAGGGACCAGCCGAACGCGGCGAGGGTGCCGACCGAGACCAGGGTGTCCATGGTGGCCGCGCCGTGCCGCGCGTTCGTCACGGCGGCCCGGTGGAAGGGCAGCCCGCCCCAGACCACGACGGGGGCGGCGAGCGTCAGGGAGAGCCACTGCCAGTTCTCGAACTGGAGGGCGGGGATCATCGACATGAGGACGACGGGCAGGGCGAGCACCGCGGAGACGGTCAGCCGCTCGCGCAGGGAGGCGGTCTCGGGATCGTCGTTGGCGGGCGGCGCCTGCTGCTCGGGCGGCGCGGGCGGCGGGGGCTCCTCGGCGGTGTAGCCCGTCCTGACCACGGTGGCGATCAGATCGGCGACCCGTACCCCCTCGGGGTAGGAGACCTTGGCCTTCTCCGTCGCGAAGTTGACCGTGGCGGTGACGCCGTCCATGCGGTTGAGCTTCTTCTCGACGCGGGCCGCGCAGGAGGCGCAGGTCATCCCGCCGATGGAGAGCTCGATCTCCGAGGCCGTGCCTATCGGTGTCTCGGGTGCTGCGGTGGTCATGGTGCGGCTCCAGTAAGGGGCCGGGCCGCGCGGAGCCGGTATCAGCCGGTCGGCACGGCCCGGTACGGAGAGGAAGAGCTGCGGGGTCGCTCAGGCCTGGCCGGCGAGCTCGAAGCCCGCCTCGTCGACCGCGGCGCGGACGGCGCTCTCGTCGAGCGCGGCGGCGGAGACGACGGTGACCTCACCGGTCGAGGCGACGGCCTTCACCGAGCTCACGCCGGGGATCGCGGAGATCTCGCCGCTGACGGAGCCTTCGCAGTGTCCGCAGCTCATGCCGCTCACCTGGTAGACGGTGGTGACGGAACCCGGGGTGCCTGTCTGGGCGGTCATGGCGTTACTCCTCATCGAGGCGTTCTGGGGCGTGCGTGTGAGGGAGGGACCCCTGGGAACCCAGGGTTCCCCTCGATGTTCACCACACTATACCCCTAGGGGGTATTTCTCCAAGAAATGTCGCCGTACGCCGGCAGGGGCGGGGGACCCGCGTCCCGGCGCGCCGGGACGGCCCCAGGTGGGGGACGCGGGGGCGTGCGGACGGATCGATGCCGCGGATCGCTGTCGATTTGTCCGAATCTTATGACACATGTCCCCGATGTCGCGGGCCGGAACGCCGGTGTCGATCCCGTCCGGCGCGGCTCAGCGTCCGGCGGGTGACCCGCTTTCGAGCAGGGGCTTCAGGTAGCGGTGCATGACCGTCTTCAGCTCCGCGATGTAGGCGTCCCGTTCGGCGCCCTCGTGGGACATGACCAGGGTGAGACCGGCCTTGAACAGGTGGACCGTCATGTTCGCCGTGCGGGTGCGCTCGTCGGAGGGCATGTCCGGCAGGCGGGCGGCGATCATCTCCTCGACGCGGGCGAGGAGGGTGCCGTGCAGGGTGCCGATCTCCTCGACGATCACCCCCGGGGTGTCGGCGCCGTGCATCAGGACGGCGAAGGCCGGGTTCTCGACGTTGAACGCGATCAGCGGGTCGAGGACCGCGTTGAGCATCCGGTCCAGCGGGAGGCCGGCGTTCTCCTGGGCGAGCGCCTGTCCGTGCGAGCGGGCCCAGTGGTCGAGGAGCTGGTCGCTGAGGCCGACGGCGATGGCCTCCTTGTTCGGGAAGAACTGGTAGAGCGTGCCGGGGGAGACGCCGGCCTCGCGGGCGATGGCGTTGGTGCTCGCCGCGGTGTAGCCGGACCGGCAGAACACCGAGGCGGCCGCTTCCAGGAGCTGGGCGACGCGGCGCTCGCCGCGGGCCTGGCGGCGGCGCGGCTTCTCCTCGGCCGGCCGCGGGTGCTCCGGGGGCTCCTCGGTCTGCTGCTTCTCGGGCACGGGTCATCCCCAGCTTCTCGGGACACGATTGACAAACGCGAGCGGTCACTCGCATTCTTGAGAAACGCGAGCGATGACTCGTGTTTGCCAGTCTATGGCAATGGGCGATCCATGATGCCTGCACGGATGCGGGTCATCGGGTCACGGTGAAGGGGACACCGCATCATGTCCGAAGTCGACGGCGCGGACGACGGGCCCGCGAAGAGGCCCGGCAGGGACCCGGGCGGGAGCGAAGGCCCGGGCGGGGGTACGGGTACGGGCGGGGGTACGGGTACGGCCTCGGCCGGCCGTACGGGCGGGGGTGCGCGCCTCGGCGGCTGGACCCGGTTCGTCACCGCGCGGCCGCGGCTCTCCCTGCTCGTCGCCCTCCTGCTGACCGCGCTCGCCGTGGTCGCCGGCAGCGGGGTCGCGGACCGGCTGGGCAGCGGCGGCTGGGAGGACCCCACCGCGCAGTCCACGTACGCGACCAAGGCGCTGGAACGGGAGTTCCCCGCCTCGCAGCCCAATCTGCTGCTCCTTCTCGACGCGGGCGCGGCCTCGGTCGACGACCCCTCGGTCGCCGCGGAGGCGAAACGGATCGCGGCACGTCTGGCCGCCGAGCACGGTGTCACCGGCGTCGGTTCGTACTGGCAGTCCGGTTCACCCGCGCTCAAGGCACGCGACGGCCACGAAGCGCTGATCGCCGCCCGGATCACCGGCGACGAGACGGCCGCGGCCGACACCCTGGACCGCCTCGCATCCTCCTACCGAGGGAAGAGCGGGCCCGTCGAGGTCGAGGTCGGCGGACCGATCGCCGTACGGCACGAGATGCAGACGACCATCAAGGAGGACCTCACCCGGGCCGAGATGATCGCCCTCCCGGTGACCCTCCTGCTGCTGGTCATGGTCTTCGGCAGCGCCGTCGCGGCCCTGCTCCCGCTCGGGGTCGGGATCATCGCGATCCTCGGCACCAACGCCGTGCTGCGCGGACTCACCGAGGTCACGGACGTATCGGTCTTCGCGATGAACCTGACGACGGCCCTCGGTCTCGGCCTCGCCATCGACTACGCCCTGTTCATCGTCCGCAGGTTCCGCGAGGAGCTGGCCACCGGCGCCCCGCCGCGCGCCGCGATCGGTGTCACCCTGCGCACCGCGGGCCGGACCGTTCTCTTCTCCTCCCTCACGGTCGCCGTGTCGCTGGCCGCGATGCTGGTCTTCCCGCAGTACTTCCTGCGCTCCTTCGCCTACGCGGGCATCGCCGTCGTGCTGCTCGCCGCGGCCGCCGCCCTGATCCTGCTCCCCGCCGCTCTGATGCTCCTCGGCGACCGGGTGAACTCCCTGGACCTGCGGCGGCTGTTCCGGCGCGGAAGGCAGGACCCGTCCGGCGGCGGAGCCGTGTGGGGCCGCACGGCCGCCCTCGTCATGCGCAGGGCACCGCTCTTCGCGGTGGCCACCACGGCCGGCCTCATCGTGCTCGGACTGCCCTTCCTGGGCGTCAAGTTCGGCACGGCCGACGACCGGCAGCTGCCCTCGGGCGCGGAGTCGCACATCGTCCAGCAGCACATCCGCGACGGCTTCCCGGGCAGCCCCGGCGGCGCTCTGGAGGTGCTGGCCGAGGGGAGCGCCACGCAGACGGAGTACGCCCGGTACCGGGAGCGGATCGCCGCGCTGCCCGAGGTGCTGCGGGTGGACGGCCCGCTGGTGAAGGGCGACGCCGCCTACTTCTCGGTGCTGCCGAAGGGCGAGGCCGTGGACGAGGGGGCCCAGCGGCTGGTGGGCGAACTCCGGGCGGCCGACGCTCCGTTCGGCACCTCCGTGACCGGCACCGCGGCCGTTCTGGTCGACTCCAAGCACGCGATAGCCGACCGGCTCCCGTGGGCGGCCGGCTTCATCGCGATCGTCACCCTGCTCCTGGTGTTCCTGCTGACGGGCAGCGTGCTGATCCCGGTCCAGGCGGTCCTGCTCAACGCGCTGAGTCTGACCGCGATGTTCGGCGCGGTGGTCTGGGTCTTCCAGGACGGCCATCTCTCCGGCCTCCTCGACTTCACCAGCTCCGGGTCGATCGAGACGACCCTCCCGGTCCTGATGTTCTGCGTGGCCTTCGGTCTGTCCATGGACTACGGCGTCTTCCTCCTCTCCCGCATCAAGGAGGAGTACGACCACACCGGCGACCACCGGGAGGCGGTCCGCTTCGGACTCCAGCGCACCGGGGGACTGATCACCGCGGCCGCGGTCATCCTCGCGGTGGTGATGGTCGCCATCGGCACCTCCCGGGTGGCCAACACCAAGATGCTCGGACTGGGCGTCGCGCTGGCCGTCCTGATGGACGCGATGGTCGTGCGGAGCCTGCTGGTCCCGGCGGTCATGCGTCTGACGGGCAAGGCCACCTGGTGGGCGCCCGGACCCCTGCGGCGCTTCCACGACCGGTTCGGCCTCAGCGAGGCGGAGACTCCGCGGCCGGCTCCGGCCGCAGAGCCGGTCCCGGACACGGTGTCCAGGGCCGAGCCGGTGCCGGACGCGGTGCCGGACGCATCGGCGGAGTCCGGCCGGGACAGGGCCGAGGCACGCGGATAGCGTTTCCGCTGGAGCTGATCTCCGAGTGGAGGGCGGGAGCGGATGCGGGCAGTGGTGTTCGAGCGGTACGGGGAGCCGGCCGAGGTCCGGGAGGTGGCGGACCCGGCGCCCGCGGAGCAAGGGGTGGTGGTGCGGGTGGAGGCCACGGGGCTGTGCCGCAGCGACTGGCACGGCTGGATGGGCCACGACCCGGACATCGCGCTGCCGCACGTTCCGGGCCATGAACTGGCCGGGGTGATCGAGGCGGTGGGCGCCGGGGTGAGCGGCCATCGCCCCGGCGACCGGGTCACCGTCCCGTTCGTCTGCGCCTGCGGAAGCTGCCCCGCCTGCGCGGCGGGCGACCAGCAGGTGTGCGAGCGGCAGACCCAGCCGGGGTTCACCCACTGGGGCTCCTTCGCCCAGTACGTGGCGCTCGACCACGCGGAGGTGAACCTGATCCCGCTGCCGCCGGAGCTGTCCTTCGCGACGGCGGCCTCGCTGGGATGCCGGTTCGCCACGGCGTTCCGGGCGGTGGCCGCCCAGGGGCGGGTGGCCCCGGGGGAGTGGGTCGCGGTGCACGGCTGCGGCGGCGTGGGCCTTTCGGCGGTGATGATCGCGGCGGCCTCCGGGGCGCGGGTCGTGGCCGTCGACGTGTCCTCCGAGGCGCTCGGTCTGGCGCGAAGGTTCGGGGCGGCGGAGTGCGTGGACGCCTCCGTCGTGGCCGACCCGGCGCGGGCGGTCCGTGAACTGACCGGCGGTGGCGCGCACCTGTCGCTGGACGCCCTCGGATCGCCCGGCACGTGCGCGGCCTCGATCGACGGCCTGCGCCGCCGCGGCCGCCATGTCCAGGTCGGCCTGCTGCCCTCACCGACCGGTGTCACCCCGGTCCCGATGGCCCGGGTGATCGCCCTCGAACTCGAACTCCTCGGCAGCCACGGGATGGCGGCCCACGCCTACCCGCCGCTCCTTGAGTCGGTCCGCGCCGGGATCCTGCGGCCCGACCTCCTGGTGACGTCCACCATCACCCTGGACGCCGCGCCGGCGGCACTGGCGGCGATGGGCTCGGCACCGGGATCGGGGGTGACGGTCATCGAGCCGTGGAGCTGACGCCCGTCGGGCCGGTGGGATGTCCCCGGTGGGCGGCCCACTCGTGGGCCAGGACCGACATCCGTACGGCGTCGATCCACTCGCCGCCCTGGAGCAGCGTCTGGCGTTCGATCCCCTCGGCCACGAACCCGGCCTTCTCGTAGGCGCGTCGGGCGCGGGGGTTGAAGGCGAAGACGTACAGCGAGACGCGGTGCAGGGCCAGTTGCTCGAAGGCGTGTCCGACGATGAGCCGGGTGGCCTCGGTGCCGAGCCCCCGGTCCCGGCCGCGCGGTCCGATGAGGATGCGGAACACGCAGTTGTGGTTGTGCCGGTCCCACTCGTAAAGGACGGCCTCGCCGACCAGTTCACCGGTGGCGCGGTCCACCACGCCGAGGTCCAGCCGGTCCGGCTGCTCGTTGCGCGTCGCGTACCAGGAGCGCAGCCGCTCCGGCCCCAGCTCCTCGTCGGGGCTGCCGGTGAGCCGCAGGACCTCGGGGTCGCCGAGGATCCCGGTCATCACCGGGACGTCGTCGGGCGTGAACGGCCGCAGCAGGGTCTTCTCGCCGACGAGGACGGGTTTCTCGGAGAAGCTCATCGCTGGATCATCGACGGGCGGCCGGTGCGACGGCAATCGAATTCGGGGCGGCGCCCCACCCGGAGGTGAGGCGCCGCCGGGAGAGGGGCCCGGGGTCGAGAACCCCGTGCGGAGTCATCTGTCGCCGCGGCCCCGGTTTCCCGGGCGGGAGGCGACCCAGGCACGGACGGTGTCGGCGTACCAGTAGGGCTTTCCGGCCTCGACGTGGTCGGGCGGCGGCAGCAGCCCGTGCTTGCGGTAGGACCGGACGGTGTCCGGCTGCACCTTGATGTGCGCGGCGATCTCCTTGTACGACCAGAGCGTGCGGTCGGTCATGAGTGGCACCTCCCCGCGCGCGCCGCGGCGGCGGCCTGGGACGGTCGTCGGGGGAGCCGGGCGCTGCGCTGGTGATCACAAAGCGTGTGCCCGGTGAACGACGCAGCGTGAGCGCTGGACTGTGACTGTCGACCGGGTGTGACCCAAGACCCGCGTAAACGCGACATGCGTGACACAGGGGTGTTATTTGTGACACGAGTGACGCATTGGCGGTAGCGGGGTGGAGCGGGTGGTGCGAGTGGCGCCGGTGGTGCGGACGGGGGTGGAGGCGCCGGTGCCTTTCGGTCGCCGCACGGGGCGGGGTCACCGGGCGGCCCGGTGACCCTGACGGACCTCGGGCGGCCCGGTGACCCCGCCCCGTGCGACTCGGTGGCCCTGACGACCCGCCGGGCCCCGAACACCCGCCGGTCCCGAACGCCCGGCAGGCCCCGAACACCCGGCGGGCCAGGGGTCCGGGTGCCCCGGTAGGCGGGTGTCAGGCCCCGCAGGAGCGCAGGAACGCCCGGGTGCGCCGGGCGATGGGAAGCGGCTTGTCCGGCGGACACGGGTACATGTCCTGCTCGACGATCGCGAAGAGCTCGACGCCGAGGTCCTGCGCGGCGGCGAGGACGGGCTCCAGTGCCGGTACGCCGGAGGGCGGTTCGCACATCACACCGCGTGCGACGGCGGGCCCGAACGGCAGCTCCTCGGCCCGTACCCCGGCCAGCACCTGCGGGTCCACCTGCTTGAGGTGGAGATAGCCGACGCGTTCGCCGTACGTCTCGATGAGCTTGACGCTGTCGCCGCCGCAGTAGGCGTAGTGGCCCGTGTCCAGACAGAGCGACACCAGCGAGGAATCGGTCGCGTCGAGGAAACGGGTGACGTTCTCCTCGCTGTCGATGTGCGTGTCGGCGTGCGGATGGACGACGACGCGCAGCCCGTAGCGCTCGCGCACCTCATGGGCGAGCCGCTCGGTCTGGGCGGTCAGATCGCGCCACTGGGCCGGCGTCAGCACGCTGTCCTCCAGCACCGCGCCGGTCTTGTCGTCCCGCCAGAAGGCCGGGATGACCACGAGATGCCCGGCGCCCATCGCCTGGGCGAGCGCAGCGATGTCCGAGACGTGAGCCCAGGTGGACTCCCACACGTCGGGACCCCGGTGCAGCCCGGTGAAGACGGTGCCCGCCGAGACGCTGAGCCCGCGCCGGGCGGTCTCCTCCCGCAGGACGTCCGGATCGGTGGGCAGATAGCCGTACGGGCCGAGCTCGATCCACTCGTAGCCGGAGCCGGAGACCTCGTCGAGGAAGCGCTGCCAGGGGACCTGCCCGGGGTCGTCGGGGAACCAGACGCCCCAGGAGTCGGGGGCCGAACCGATCCGGATGCGCGACAGTGAGGAGGGAGGTGACGACCGCGGTGACGACCTCGGGGAGGGTCCGGGTGGTGGCTGCGGCGATGACTGCGGCGGCAACGACGTCATGGGCGTCAGCTTCCGGCGGCTCCCTGGAGGTGTCAAGCCCTGGTCCGAATGTCTGGACAAAACGTTGACAGGGTCCCCTCGCGGGACTAGACCTGGGGGCAGCCGCAGGGACCGCGGAGAAGGGAACTCGATGGCGTACGAGCTGATCACCATGGGGCGGATCGGTGTGGACCTCTACCCGTTGCAGACGGGTGTCCCGCTGTCCCGGGTGACCTCCTTCGGCAAGTTCCTCGGCGGCTCGGCGACCAACGTCGCGGTGGCGGCCGCGCGGCTCGGACGGCGTACGGCCGTCGTCACCCGAACGGGTGCGGACCCCTTCGGAACCTATCTGCGTGAGGCGTTGCGGGACTTCGGTGTCGACGACCGCTGGGTCACCTCGGTCCCGGGACTGCCGACGCCGGTCACCTTCTGCGAGATCTTCCCGCCGGACGACTTCCCGCTGTACTTCTACCGGGAGCCCAAGGCCCCCGACCTGGAGATCGGCGTCGACGAACTCGACCTCGACGCCGTGCGCGAGGCCCGTGTCTTCTGGATGACGGGCACGGGCCTGAGCGCGGAGCCCAGCCGCACGGCCACCCTCGCCGCCCTGGCCCACCGGGCCCGCTCCGGCACGACGGTCTTCGACCTCGACTGGCGCCCCACGTTCTGGACAAGCCCAGCCCGCCCGAACACGGCCCGGGAGACCCCGGACCCGGACGACCCGGCCTCCTCCGCGCGCCCCTTCTACGCGGAGGCCCTGCGCCACGCCACCGTCGCCGTCGGCAACCTCGACGAGGTCGAGGTCGCCACGGGGGAACGCGAGCCGCACGCGGCCGCCGCCGCCCTCCTCGAAGCCGGCGTCGAGCTCGCCGTGGTGAAGCAGGGCCCCAAGGGCGTCCTCGCCGTCCACCGCGACGGCACCACCGCCGAGGTCCCGCCCCTCCCGGTCGAGGTCCTCAACGGCCTCGGTGCCGGGGACGCGTTCGGCGGCTCCCTCTGCCACGGACTCCTCGCCGGCTGGGACCTGGAGAAGGTCATGCGTCACGCGAACGCGGCGGGCGCCATCGTCGCCTCCCGGCTGGAGTGCTCCTCCGCGATGCCCACCGAGCGCGAGATCGAACAGGCCCTCTCCGCCGGAGCGGTGCGGTGAGGGCGGGCCACGTCGGGGGAGCCCGCCCCGAACAGGGCGGCGACGGGCCCGCGCCGGTGCGTGTCGACGTCTCCGCCCTCGTGCGGGCCCGTGCCCGCCACCCCGAGGCCATCGCGGAGGCCGCAGCCCGGCGGGTGCGGCGGCCGCTGGTCGACGGCTCCGGACGGCTGATGATCGTCGCCGCGGACCACCCGGCACGCGGCATGCTGGCCGTCGGCGACCGGAGGATGGCCATGGCGGGGCGCGCCGGTCTGCTGGAACGCCTGTGCGTCGCGCTCTCGCGCCCCGGGGTCGACGGCGTGCTCGCCACCGCCGACATACTGGACGACCTGCTGCTGCTCGGCGTGCTCGACGGCAAGGTGGTCATCGGCTCGATGAACCGGGGCGGACTCGCGGGCTCCGCCTTCGAACTGGACGACCGCTTCACCGGGTACCGCCCGCGGGACATCGAACGGCTCGGCTTCGACGCCGGCAAACTGCTGCTGCGCATCGACTACGACGATCCAGGGTCGCTGCGCACCCTGGAGTCCGCCGCCCGCGTCATCGACGACATGGCCGAACGGCGGCTTCCGGTCTTCGTCGAGCCGTTCCTCTGCCGTCGCCGGGACGACGGCTCCCTGCGCAACGATCTGAGCGCCGAGGCCGTCACCAAGTCCATCGCCATCGCCGGCGGCCTGGGCGGCAGTTCGGCGTACACCTGGCTGAAGGTCCCCGTCACCGAGAACCCCGACGACATGGCCCGGGTCATGGAGACCTCCACGCTGCCCGCCGTCCTGCTCGGCGGCGATGTCGGCGAGGACCAGGAGGGCGCGTACGAGAAATGGCGCGGGGCGCTCCAACTCCCCACCGTGCAGGGCCTGGTGGTGGGGCGTTCGCTGCTGTACCCCGCGGACGGCGATGTCGCCGCGGCCGTGGACACCGCCGTAGGACTTCTGTGAGGGCCGCATGAGTCGTCCGAGCAACGAGCTGTACGTGCCCGCGGGCACCGCCGCCGACGCCCACCACGCCCTCGACATCGGCCCCGAACGGGCCGGCTGGACCCACAGCAGCCTGCGGATCGTGGAGCTGGCCCCCGGCGGCACCCATACGTTCACCACCGGGGACAGCGAGTGGATCGTGCTCCCGCTCGGCGGCGGCTGCACGGTGCGCACCAAGGACGGTACGGAAGAGCAGGAGTTCCAACTCCTGGGCAGGCGGAGCGTGTTCGACGGAGTCTCCGACTTCGCGTACGTTCCCCGTGAGGCCCGGGCCCAGATCGCCTCCGGCGCGGGAGGCCGCTTCGCCCTGGCAGGAGCGAAGTGCGAGCGCCGACTCCCCGCCCGCTACGGCCCCGCGCCGGAGGTTCCCGTCGAAGACCGCGGCAGCGGCAACTGCGCCCGCCAGGTACGCAACTTCGCCGCCGCGGACGTCTTCGCGTGCGACCGGCTCATCGCCGTGGAGGTGATCACCCCGGGCGGCAACTGGTCCTCGTATCCGCCGCACAAGCACGACGAACACCTGCCCGGTGTGGAGTCCCTGCTGGAGGAGATCTACTACTTCGAGATCGAGGGACCGGACGGGTTCGGCTATCAGCGCGTCTTCCCCTCCCGTGAGGGCGGTTCGGACGTCCTCGCCGAGGTCCGCACCGGCGACGCCGTCCTCGTCCCCGACGGATGGCACGGCCCGTCCATCGCCCAGCCCGGTCACACCATGTACTACCTGAACGTCATGGCGGGGCCGGGCGGGGACAGGGAGTGGCGGATCCGCTTCCACCCGGGACACGCGAAGGGCACAGGGGGGTACCGATGACCTCGACGACGAGGCTGACGGTGGCGCAGGCGCTGGTGCGGTTCCTGGCCGCGCAGTACACCGAACGGGACGGCGCGCGCCGCCGGCTGATCGGCGCCGTCTGGGGCATCTTCGGCCACGGGAACGTCGCGGGGATCGGCCAGGCGCTCGTCGAGCACGCCACCGTGCCCGGCGGCGGGACACCTCCCGCGTCGCCCCTGATGCCGTACCACCAGGGGCGCAACGAACAGGCCATGGTGCACGCGGCCGTCGGCTACGCCCGTCAGTGCGGCCGGCTGTCGGCGCACGCCGTGACCACCTCCATCGGGCCCGGCGCCACCAACCTCGTCACCGGCGCCGCGCTCGCCACCGTCAACCACCTGCCGGTGCTGCTCCTGCCCGGCGACGTCTTCGCGGCCCGCCCCGCCGACCCGGTGCTCCAGCAACTGGAGGTCCCCTTCGCCGGGGACGTCTCGGTCAACGACTGTCTGCGCCCGGTGTCGAGGTACTTCGACCGGATCACCCGCCCCGAGGCCCTGATCCCCGCGGCCCTCCAGGCGATGCGCGTGCTCACCGACCCCGTCGACACCGGCGCCGTCACGCTCGCGCTGCCGCAGGACGTGCAGACGGAGGCGTACGACTGGCCGGAGGAGTTCTTCGCCGAGCGGACCTGGACCGTACGGCGCCAGGCGCCCGACGCCGTGGAGCTGACCCGGGCCGTCGAGGCGGTCCGCGCCGCCCGGCGGCCGCTGATCGTCGCGGGCGGCGGCGTCCACCACAGCCGCGCCGAGGAGGCGCTCGCCGCGTTCGCCTCGGCCACCGGCATTCCCGTCGCCTCCACCCAGGCGGGCAAGGGCTCGCTGCGCTGGGACCACCCCCAGGACGTCGGCGGCATCGGGCACACCGGCACGGCGACCGCCGACGAGCTCGCCCGCACCGCCGACCTGGTGATCGGGGTCGGCACCCGCTACACCGACTTCACCACCGCCTCGGGCACGCTGTTCACGGCCCCGGGCGTCCGCTTCCTCAACCTCAACATCGCTCCGTACGACGGTCACAAACTCGCCGGCTCTCCGCTGATCGCCGACGCCCGCGCGGGTCTCGAAGCGCTCACCGGGGCCCTGCCGGCGGACCGCCACCGCGCGGAGCCCGCGTACGTCACCGAGTACACGGACGGCAAGGAGCGCTGGGAGCACCGCGTCGACGCGGCCTACGACGCCGAGGACATCGACACCCGGCCCACCCAGCCGCAGGTCCTCGGCGTCCTCGACGAGCTGGTCACCGAGGACGACATCCTGATCAACGCGGCCGGCTCGCTCCCCGGCGACCTGCACAAACTGTGGCGGGCGCGGTCGCGGGACCAGTACCACGTCGAGTACGGCTATTCGTGCATGGGCTACGAGATCCCGGCCGCGATCGGTGTGCGGATGGCGGCCCCGGACCGGCCGGTGTGGGCGCTGGTCGGCGACGGTACGTATCTGATGATGCCGACCGAGATCGTCACCGCGGTCCAGGAGGGCGTCGCGATCAAGGTGGTCATCCTCCAGAACCACGGGTACGCCTCTATCGGCGGGCTCTCGGAGTCCGTGGGCGGCGAGCGCCTGGGCACGGCGTACCGCGCGCTGGCCGCGGACCGTACGTACACGGGGGCGCCCCTGCCGGTGGATCTCGCGGCCAACGCGGCCAGTCTGGGGATGCGGGTCCTGCGCGCGAGGACCGTGCGTGACCTGCGGGCGGCCCTGGCAGAGGCGCGCGAGGCGGACACTCCCACTTGTGTCTACGTGGAGACCGAAACGGCAGACACAGTGTCGGGCGCGCCTCCGGCCCAGGCCTGGTGGGATGTACCTGTGGCCGAGACCGCGACCCGACCGTCCGCGGTCAAGGCCCGTGAGGAGTACGACCGGCACGTCGCCGCCCGACGCCGCCATCTGTGAAGGAGTGCATGGCCATGACGAAGACCGTCGACCACTGGATCGGTGGCAAGACCGTCGAGGGTGCGTCGGGTACGTACGGGCCGGTCACCGACCCGGCGACCGGCGCCGTGACCACGAAGGTCGCCTTCGCGACCGCCGAGGAGGTCGACGCCGCGGTCGCCGCCGCGAAGGACGCCTACGCGACCTGGGGCCGGTCCTCGCTGGCCAGGAGGACCACGATCCTGTTCGCGTTCCGCGCGCTGCTCGACGCCAACCGGGACGCGATCGCCGAGCTGATCACCGCCGAGCACGGCAAGGTGCACTCGGACGCGCTCGGCGAGGTCGCGCGCGGTCTGGAGATCGTCGAGCTGGCCTGCGCGATCACGACGCAGCTCAAGGGCGAGCTGTCGACCGAGGTGGCCTCCCGGGTCGACGTGTCCTCGATCCGCCAGCCGCTGGGTGTCGTCGCGGGCATCACGCCGTTCAACTTCCCGGCCATGGTCCCGATGTGGATGTTCCCGATCGCCATCGCCTGCGGCAACACCTTCGTCCTCAAGCCCTCGGAGAAGGACCCGTCGGCCGCGATGAAGCTCGCCGAGCTGCTGGCCGAGGCGGGCCTGCCCGACGGTGTCTTCAACGTCGTGCACGGTGACAAGGTGGCCGTCGACCGGCTCCTGGAGCACCCGGACGTCGCCGCGGTGTCCTTCGTGGGCTCGACCCCGATCGCCCGCTACATCCACACCACCGCCGCCGCGAACCACAAGCGGGTCCAGGCCCTCGGCGGCGCCAAGAACCACATGCTGGTCCTGCCGGACGCCGACCTGGACGCCGCGGCCGACGCCGCCGTCTCGGCCGCGTACGGCTCCGCCGGCGAGCGCTGCATGGCGATCTCCGCCGTCGTGGCGGTCGGTTCCGTCGGCGACGAGCTGGTGGCCAAGATCCGTGAGCGCGCCGAGAAGATCAAGATCGGTCCCGGCAACGACCCGACGTCGGAGATGGGCCCGCTCATCACGGCCGTCCACCGCGACAAGGTGGCGTCGTACGTGAAGGGCGCCGCCGACCAGGGCTGCGAGGTCGTCCTCGACGGCACGGGCTACACGGTCGAGGGCCACGAGGACGGTCACTGGATCGGCCTGTCGCTGCTGGACCGTGTGCCGGTGACGGCGGACGCGTACAAGGACGAGATCTTCGGCCCGGTGCTGTGCGTGCTGCGCGTGGACACCTACGACGAGGGCGTGGCGCTGATCAACGCGTCCCCCTTCGGCAACGGCACCGCGATCTTCACCCGGGACGGCGGCGCCGCCCGCCGCTTCCAGCTGGAGATCGAGGCGGGCATGGTCGGCGTGAACGTGCCGATCCCGGTCCCCGTCGGCTACCACTCCTTCGGAGGCTGGAAGGACTCCCTGTTCGGGGACCACCACATCTACGGCAACGACGGCACGCACTTCTACACGCGCGGCAAGGTCGTCACCACCCGCTGGCCGGACCCGTCGGAGGCACCGGCGGGCGTCGACCTGGGCTTCCCCCGCAACCACTGAGGCGTCCGCGTCCCTGGTGCCCCGCCCCTCGCCCGGGGCGGGGCACCGTCGCGTTCCGGGCCTCCCGAGGTCCGGGCATCCTGCCGTCCCGGCCTGCTGCCGCCTCCATGGTTATGGGGGCGCCGCCGTTCAACGGGGTCGTCACCCTGACCTCGGCCGAGCCCAGGGACTCCGTCCGGTCCGTGGGTGCCGTCCGGAATGCGGACCAATTCCGGGGAGTTTCGGCGGCGTGACTGCTGTTCTCGTCATGTGGTGATGAAACGGGTGACGCAGGTTACTCGGCATCGCGACCTGCGAAAGCAAGGTCATGACGGAAAAATTCTTGATGATTGCATCACCATGGCGCCCTTGCCTGGGAAAGTGATGTGATGTGCGTCGCTCCACTCCTGCGGATTCCGTAGGTGAACGGCCATTGACGCAACGGTTTCCGTCAAGGTTCCATCGGCGCGGGAGCGGACGAGAACGAAGTACGACGCGAGCCGCCGGAGGCGATATCGCTCCCGCCCGAACCACCTGACGCCCGAGTCGATCGGAACCGCTTGATGACCGACACGCTCCGCCCCGCAGAGACCGCCGTCCTGGACCCCGCCCCCACGGAGACGGGGAACCCGAAGACACTCAAGCGTTCCATCGGCGTCGTCGGCGGCACCCTGCTGACGCTGTCCTGCGTGACCCCGGCCTCGACGCTGTTCGTGGTCATCCCCGACCTCTTCGGCTCGCTCGGCACCGCGACCGCCCTCACGATCGCGATCGGCTCGCTGCTCTGCGTCGCCGTGGCGTTCTGCTACTCGGAGCTGGGCACCCTCATCCCCAGCGCGGGCGGCGAGTACGCCATGGTCTCCACGATGGCCGGACGGCTCGCGGGCTGGCTCGTCTTCGTGATGTCCCTGCTCGTGGTCATGATCGTCCCGCCGGTGATCGCCATCGGCACCGCCGACTACCTCGCCCCGCTCGTACACCTCGACCCGGCGATGACCGGCGCCGGCGTGATGCTGCTGGCCACCCTCGCCGGACTGCTCGACCTGCGCGCCAACGCCTGGATCACCGGCATCTTCCTGGTCCTCGAAGTCGTCGCCGCCGGTGTGGTGGCCCTGCTCGGCTTCACGCACAGCCAGCGGGGCCTGAGCAGCCTGACCTCCCTGCAGGTCGCCGGGACCGGCGGACACACCGACGCCGTGACGGCCATGCTCGTCATCTCCGGGCTCGCCATCGCCCTCTTCGCCACCCAGGGCTTCTCGACCGCCGTCTACCTCTCCGAGGAACTGGAGAACCCGCGGCGCAACGTCGCCCGCACGGTCCTGGCCACCCTCGCGATCTCCACGGTCGTGATCCTGGTCCCGGTCGTCGCCATCACCCTGGGCGCCTCCGACATCAAGGAGCTCACCGGCGGCGACATCAGCGGCATGGTCACGGCCTGGTCCAACTCGGCCGTCGGCACGTTCGTCAGCCTCTGCGTCGCCCTCGCGATCATCAACGCGGGCATCGTCATGGTCATCCAGAACTCGCGCGTCCTGTTCGCCTCGGCCCGTGACAAGGCGTGGCCCGAGCCGGTCAACAACGGCCTGTCCAGGCTCGGCCGGTTCGGCTCCCCCTGGGTCGCCACCCTGCTGGTGGGCGTCCCCGGCGCCGCCCTCTGCTTCGTCAACCTCGACACCCTGTACGGCGTCACGGGCGTGTCGGTGACCGCCATGTACCTGCTCGTCGCGGTCGCCGCCCTGCTCGCCCGGCGCGGCCACCACCGCCACACCCCCGCCTGGCGGATGCCGCTGTGGCCTGCGACGCCGATCCTGCTGATCGTCGTGCTCGCCTACGTCCTCACCCAGCAGGAGACGCAGTACCTGCTGTGGACCGGCGGCATCACCGCCGTCGCCACCCTGTACTGGGCCTTCTACCTGCGCCCGCGCCGCGACACCCGCTGGCTGGTGTCGATTCCGGAGGACGCCCAGGCGTGACCCGCCGGCCCGTACGGGAACCTCCCGGCGCCCCGGGACGGCGGCGGCGCGCCGCGGCTTGACGGCCCGTTCGTACCACGGACGCGGTACACGCGGCCCCCGCCGTACTTCCCCGGGAGGGGTGCCGGTTCAACCCGGCGGCTGTCCCTGCCGCCGGGTGGCGCCCGTACGGTTGAGCCATGGATCTTCGACTGCCCCGGCCGCGCGGGCCGCGCCGGGGACACCCCTCCGGCCGCACGGCGGCCCGAGCCCGCGGGCGATGGGCGGCCGCCGCCGCTGCCCTCGTGGTGCTCGCCGGCGCGGGCACCTGGACGGCCGTCGCCTCCGACGGCGCGCCCGCCGTCCACCGCTCCGACCGCGTCATGGCCATGGACGGCGGAGTGCGGCTCGACACCTCGTACTTCACCGCGGGACCGTCCTCGCCCCGCCGCCCCGCCGTCCTCCTCGCGCACGGCTTCGGCGGCAGCAAGGCGGACGTACGCGCCGAGGCGGAAAAGCTCGCCCGCGACGGATACGCGGTCCTGACCTGGTCGGCGCGCGGCTTCGGCAGTTCCACCGGAAAGATCGGGCTGAACGACCCCAAGGCCGAGGTCGCCGACGTCTCCCGGCTCGTCGACTGGCTCGCCCGGCGCCCCGAGGTCCGGCTCGACGGGAGCGGGGACCCGCGCGTGGGCGTGGCGGGAGCCTCGTACGGCGGGGCGATCTCCCTGCTGGCCGCCGCGAACGACCGGCGCGTCGACGCCATCGCCCCGTCGATCACGTACTGGAACCTCGCGGACGCCCTGTTCCCCAACGGCGTGTTCAAGAAGCTCTGGGCCGGCATCTTCATCAACTCCGGCGGCGGCTGCGCCCGCTTCGAGCCCGAGCTGTGCGCGATGTACGACCGGGTCGCGGAGTCCGGTAAGCCGGACGCGGCGGCGACGAAGCTGCTCCAGGAGCGCAGCCCCTCCGCCGTCGGCGACCGCGTCAAGGTCCCCACCCTCATCACCCAGGGCCAGTCCGACTCCCTGTTCACGCTCGGCCAGGCCGACGCGATGGCCAGGGCCGTCAAGGCCAACGGCGCCCCCGTCGACGTCGACTGGATCGCGGGCGGACACGACGGCGGCGACATGGAGACGGACCGCGTCACCTCCCGCGTCGTCTCCTGGTTCGACCGCTACCTGAAGGACGACAAGGGCGCGGGCACCGGCCCCGCCTTCCGCGTCACCCGCACCGGTGGGGTCGACTCCACCGACGGCGCCGCCCTGCTGCGCGGCGCGAGCTCGGACACCTACCCCGGACTGGACAGCGGCCGCCGCACGATTGAGCTGACCGGCCGTGAACAGCGCTTCCAGAACCCGGCGGGCGCCAGTCCGCCCGCCATCTCGGCCCTGCCGGGACTCGGCGGCTCCGGCGGCCTCGCCCAGCTCTCCACCCTCGGCCTCGGGGTCTCCCTGGACTTCCCCGGCCAGTACGCCCGCTTCGAGTCCGCTCCCTTCCGGGACGACCTGCGGATCACCGGCTCGCCGACCGTCACCGTGCACGTCGGGTCGAGCACCGACGACGCGGTCCTCTTCGGCAAGGTGTACGACGTCGGACCCGGCGGCACCCAGCAGGTACTGCCCTCCCAGCTCGTCACCCCGGTCCGCGTCGAGGGCGCGAAGAGCGGCAAGGACGTGTCCCTGACCCTTCCCGCCGTCGACCACGCGGTCCGCAAGGGCCACCGGCTGCGCCTGGTCCTCGCCTCGACCGACCTCGGCTACGCCTCCCCGGTGGCCCCCGCCACGTACACGGTGTCCCTCAAGAGCGCCCTCCAGGTGCCGACGGCCCCCGCGGTGAAGACCGCCGCCGCGCCGCTGCCCTCCTGGGTGTGGTGGCTGCCGCTCGCCGGCGCGCTCGCCGCCCTGGCCCTGCTGGTGACGGGCCGCCGCCGTACGAGCGCCCCGGCAGCCGACCCCGGACTGGCCGAAGTCCCGCTCCAGATCACCGGCCTGAGCAAGCGCTACGCCAAGTCCGCCGACCGGTACGCCGTACGGGACCTGTCGTTCCGCGTGGAGAAGGGCCAGGTCCTCGGCCTGCTCGGGCCGAACGGCGCGGGCAAGACCACCACGCTGCGCATGCTCATGGGCCTCATCCAGCCCGACGACGGCGAGGTCCGCGTCTTCGGGCACGCGATCCGCCCCGGCGCGCCGGTCCTCTCCCGGGTCGGAGCGTTCGTCGAGGGCGCGGGCTTCCTCCCGCACCTGACCGGCCGCGAGAACCTGGAGCTGTACTGGCAGGCCACCGGCCGTCCCCGCGAGGACGCCCACCTGGAGGAGGCCCTGGAGATCGCCGGACTCGGCGACGCCCTCGCCCGCGCGGTGCGCACCTACTCCCAGGGCATGCGCCAGCGCCTCGCCATCGCCCAGGCCATGCTCGGCCTCCCGGACCTGCTGATCCTGGACGAACCCACCAACGGCCTCGACCCGCCGCAGATCCGCGAGATGCGCCAGGTGATGATCCGCTACGCGGCCGCGGGCCGTACCGTCATCGTCTCCAGCCATCTCCTCGCCGAGGTCGAGCAGTCCTGCACCCACCTCGTGGTCATGGACCGCGGCCGGCTCGTCCAGGCCGGCCCGGTGTCCGAGATCATCGGCTCCGGCGACACCCTGCTCGTCGGCACGGGGGCACCCGTCGACGCGCCGGTCGTGGAGAAGGTGGGCGCGCTGCCGGGCGTCCTCTCGGCCGTCGCGACCGAGGACGGGCTGCTGGTCCGCCTCGACACCGGCGGCAGCGCGCAACGCCTGGTCGTGGAACTCGTACGCCTCGAAGTACCGGTGGCGTCGGTGGGACCCCACCGCCGTCTGGAAGACGCGTTCCTCACCCTGATCGGAGGCTCCGCATGAGCACACTCCAGCGGACCGAGACGGCGGACGGGTACCGGGCGAGCCGCACCCTGCCGCTGCGCGTCGAGCTCGTCCGCCAGCTCAAGCGCCGCCGCACCCTGGTGATGGGGTCGGTCCTCGCGGCCCTGCCCTTCGTCCTGCTCGTCGCGTTCGCGATCGGTGGTCAGCCGGGCGCGCGGAACGGCCGGATCACCCTGCTGGACACGGCCACCGCCTCGGGCGCCAACTTCGCCGCGGTGAACCTGTTCGTCTCGGCGGGCTTCCTCCTGGTGATCCCGGTCGCGCTGTTCTGCGGGGACACCGTCGCCTCCGAGGCGAGCTGGTCCTCCCTGCGCTACCTGCTGGCGGCGCCCGTGCCCAGAGCCCGGCTGCTGTGGTCCAAGCTCACCGTCGCCCTCGGGCTCAGCCTCGCGGCGATGGTCCTGCTGCCGGTCGTCGCGCTGGCCGTGGGCACCGCCGCCTACGGCTGGGGCCCGCTGGAGATCCCCACCGGCGGCGCGCTCTCCGCGGGCACCGCCGCCCAGCGGCTGTTCGCGGTGATCGCGTACATCTTCGTGTCCCAACTGGTCACCGCCGGGCTCGCGTTCTGGCTGTCGACGAAGACGGACGCCCCGCTCGGCGCGGTCGGCGGCGCGGTCGGCCTGACCATCGTGGGCAACGTCCTGGACGCGGTCACCGCACTCGGCCACTGGCGCGACTTCCTGCCGGCCCACTGGCAGTTCGCCTGGGCCGACGCCATCCAGCCGACACCGGAGTGGGGAGGCATGATCCAGGGCGCGGCGGTCTCCGTGACGTACGCCCTCGTCCTGTTCGCCCTGGCCTTCCGCGGCTTCCGGCGCAAGGACATCGTGTCGTAGGTCTCCGGAAGATCACCTACCGGTCTCGGCGGCCCGCCGTCGTGGCCGCTTCGAGATCCTTCCGCAACGCATCCGAGCGCACGTACCGGCCCCCTCGGCCGTCACAGTCACACAAGTCGGCCCACACAAGGGCCGTACGCCGAGGGGGCACAGATGGGGATCAAGCACACACGGACGGCGGCCTTCGCGGGCCGCCCCCACAGCGGCGCACGGAGGGCGAGCCGTCGACGGCTCGCCGGGACACTGCTCGCCCTGCCCCTCGCGGGCGCACTCCTGCTCACCGGATGCGGCGCGGGCGACGGCAGCAACTCCTCGGACGGCGCGGACAAGTCCGGCGGCGGCCGTAACAACCTCCCGCTGCCGGGCCCCGCGCAGCCGACCGGCGGCGCGGCCGAGCGCGGCACCGAGGGCGAGCAGTCGGACGCCCCGGACGTCCAGCCGTCGCCCGACTACCTCTCCACGTTCGCCCTCGACGTCGACACCGCGTCGTACGGCTACGCCCGCCGCACCCTCGCGGACGGCCGCGCCCCCGACCCCTCGACGATCCGCCCCGAGGAGTTCGTCAACAGCTTCCGCCAGGACTACGAACGCCCCGACGGCAACGGCTTCTCCCTGTCCGTCGACGGAGCCCGCACCGACGACGGACGCTGGTCCCTCGTCCGGGTCGGGCTCGCCACCCGGCCCGCCGAGAGCGAGAGCGAACGCCCGCCCGCCGCCCTCACCTTCGTCATCGACATCTCGGGTTCCATGGCGGAGCCGGGCCGCCTCGACCTGGCCACGGAATCCCTCGACGTGATGACGGACCGGCTGCGCGACGACGACTCGGTCGCCCTGGTCACCTTCAGCGACGAAGCCGAGACCGTGCTGCCGATGACCCGGCTCGGAGGTCACCGGGCCCGCGTCCACCGGGCGATCGGCAGCCTGGAGCCGACCGACTCGACCAACCTCGGCGCGGGCGTGCGGACCGGGTACGCGACCGCCGTCCGCGGGCTGCGCGAGGGAGCGACCAACCGGGTCGTCCTGATCTCCGACGCCCTCGCCAACACCGGCGACACGGACGCGGACGACATCCTCGAACGGATCTCCTCCGCCCGCCGCGAGCACGGCATCACCCTCTTCGGCGTGGGTGTCGGCAGCGACTACGGCGACGCCCTCATGGAACGCCTCGCCGACAAGGGCGACGGCCACACGACGTACGTCTCCGATCGCGACGACGCCCTCACCGTCTTCTGCGACCGGCTTCCGCAGAACATCGACCTCACGGCACGCGACGCCAAGGCGCAGGTCGCCTTCGACCCCGAGACGGTCGAACGGTTCCGGCTGATCGGCTACGACGACCGGAAGGTCGCCGACGAGGACTTCCGCGACGACCGGGTGGACGGCGGCGAGGTGGGCCCCGGCCACACCGTCACCGCCCTCTACGCCGTCCGCACCCGCCCCGGCGCCTCCGGGCATCTGGCCACCGCGACCGTCCGCTGGCTCGACCCCCGCTCCCGCGCCCCGCACGAGGAGTCCGGCAGCCTGGAGACCGGCGGTCTGCGCGAGGGTGTCTGGACCTCGCCGTACTCCTTCCAGGTCACCGCCGTGGCCGCCTACTTCGCCGACGACCTGCGCTCCGGCGACGCCCGCTGGAGCTCCCTGCCCGGTGTCCCCTCCCTCGGAGAACTCGCCTCGCGGGCCCGCTCCCTGGCGAACGTGACCGAGGACAAGGACGTCGCGGCGCTCGCCACCGCGATCGGGCAGGCCGACGAACTGGACATCTGCGCCGACGACTGCGCGACCCGTTGAAATTCTGTTACGCACGGGTAAGTTGACTCGCCGGTAAAGAACCCTGCGACCGGGAGCCGCCATGGGCGTACGCAAGGACCTGAAACGGGCGAAGCGGCACGCGGACCTGGCGGGCCGCGGCCGGGTGGAGCTGGTCAGGGACGAGAGCGGTACGGTCCGCGAGGCCCGTACCGCCACCCTGGCGCCCACCCCGGCCGCCGGCAGCACGGCCGACCTGCCGTTCACCAACGCGGCCGAGGCTCCCGGCGCGGTCGTGCTGCGGCGGCCGGGCGCCGGCGGCTGGACGCCGGTGACCGCGGCCGCCTTCGCCCGCGAGGTCACCGACACCGCCAGGGGACTGATCGCGGCGGGCCTCGAACCGGGCGGCCGGGTCGCGGTGATGTCCCGGACGCGCTACGAGTGGACGGTCCTCGACTTCGCCGTCTGGGCGGCCGGCGGCCAGACCGTCCCGGTCTACGCGACCTCCTCCGCCGAACAGGTGGAGTGGATCGTCCGGGACTCGGGCGCCCGCTTCGTGATCGTCGAGAACCCCGCGAACGCGGAGACCGTCTCCACCGGTGTCGCCCGCCACCCCGAACCCCCGCGCGTCTGGCAGCTGGACGAGGGAGCCCTCGCCGAACTCGCCTCCCTGGGGCGGGACATCACCGACGAGGAGGTCGCCGAGCGCCGTGCCGCGCTCACCCCCGAGACCGTCGCGACGATCTGCTACACCTCCGGAACCACCGGCAGACCCAAGGGCTGCGTCCTCACCCACGCCAACCTGTACGCCGAGGCCGCCAACACCGTCGAGCTGCTGCACCCCGTCTTCCAGCAGGTCACCGGCGCGACCGCGTCGACGATCCTCTTCCTTCCGCTCGCCCACATCATGGGCCGCACCCTGCAGATCGCCTGCCTGATGGCCCGGATCGAGCTGGGCCACTGTCCGAGCATCAAACCGGGCGAACTCCGGCCCGCGCTGCGGGAGTTCCGGCCCACCTTCCTGGTCGGTGTGCCGTATCTCTTCGAGAAGATCCACGCCACCGGGCGGGCGACCGCCGAGAAGATGGGCCGCGCCGCCTCCTTCGACCGCGCCCACCGCGTCGGCGTGCGCTTCGCAGAGGCGTACCTGAACCGGTTCCTCGGCACGGGCAAGGGCCCCGGGCCCGGCCTGTACGCGGCCTGGGCGCTGTACGACCTGCTGGTCTACCGCCGTATCCGCAAGGAACTCGGCGGCCGCGCGCACTACGCCATCAGCGGCGGATCCCCGCTCGACCGGGACCTCAACCTCTTCTTCCACGCCGCCGGAATCATCGTCTACGAGGGCTACGGCCTGACCGAGACGACCGCCGCCGCCACCGTGGTCCCGCCGCTCGGGCCCCGCCCGGGAACGGTCGGCCTGCCGGTTCCGGGGACCGCCGTCCGTATCGCCGACGACGGAGAGGTGCTGATCAAGGGAGGTGTCGTCTTCGGCGCCTACTGGAACAACCCGGAGGCGACCGACGCCGTCCTGAAGGGCGACTGGTTCGCCACCGGTGACCTCGGCGCCCTGGACCAGGACGGCTATCTCACCATCACGGGCCGCAAGAAGGACATCCTCATCACGACGGGCGGCAAGAACGTCTCGCCCGCCGTCCTGGAGGACCGGCTGCGCGGCCGCGCCCCCGTCGGACAGTGTCTCGTCGTCGGCGACAACCGCCCGTTCGTCGCGGCCCTGATCACCCTCGACGCCGAGGCGGTCGCCCACTGGCTCGCCGTCCGCGGACTTCCCGCGGACACCCCGCTCGCCGGCCTCGTCCGCGACCCCCGGATGCGCGCCGATGTCCAGAGGGCCGTGGACCACGCCAACGACGCGGTCTCCCGGGCCGAGTCCATTCGCGCGTTCGCCCTGGTGGAAGGCGAGTTCACCGAGGACAACGGCCTGCTCACCCCGTCCCTGAAGGTGCGCAGGCACGCGGTGACGACGGCCTACGCGGTCGAGATCGAGGCCCTGTACGGGAGTTGAACAGCGCGCCGGACACGCGAACAGCGGGCCGCTCCGAGGAGCGGCCCGCTGTCCGTGGTGCGGAGGCGATCAGCTGCCGAGGGCGCCGTTGCCCGACAGGACCGGGATGTTGTCCAGGATGTGCGAGAGCGGCTCGTCGCCCTTGGCCTGGGTGGAGTTCTCGGTGCACTGCTGGTTCTGGGGGGCCGAGAGGACCGGGACGTCCTGGAGGCCGATCTGCGCCAGGCCGGCGACGTTCTGGACGTTGAGCTTGGCCGGCAGGCCGACACAGGGCTTGTTCAGGGAGCCCTGGACCAGCGAGAGCTGGGGGCTCATGTCGCCGAACGTGGCCTGGTTGCCGTACTTCTGGACCGCTCCGTTGCCGTTGACGGTGGTGACACCGTCGTCGTTGCCGATGGCGAGCGCCTGGGGCGCGGCGGCGGCGGCGACGCCGACGAGGGAGGCGGCGACGGCCGCGGTCGCCCAGAGCTTCTTCATGTTCGTTGTGCCCTTTCGGAGAGCGGACTCCGAGCGGAGCCGCATCATGATCAACAGTGCTGCGTGGGTGGTGGTTGCGGGGTGCCCCCGGATGGCTCACGGGGGTCGCGGGCCGACGCGTCGCCGCCGCTGTCGTCGAGGAGGTGACAGCGGCGGCGGGCCGCCGGTGTGACGGCGGCCCGCCGCACGCGGCGTGCGCGTCAGCTGCCGAGGGCGCCGTTGCCCGAGAGGACCGGGATGTTGTCCAGGATGTGCGAGAGCGGCTCGTCGCCCTTGGCCTGGGTGGAGTTCTCGGTGCACTGCTGGTTCTGCGGGGCGGACAGGATCGGGACGTCCTGAAGGCCGATCTGCGCCGCGCCGAGCACGTTCTGGGCGTTGAGCTTGGCCGGCAGACCGACGCAGGGCTTGTTCAGGGACCCCTGGATGAGCGCCATCTGCGGGCTCATGGTGCCGTACGTGGCCTGGTTGCCGTAGATCTGCGAGGCGTCGTTGCCGTTGACGGTGGTGACGCCATTGTCGTTGCCGATGGCCAGCGCCTGCGGCGCGGCGGCGGCCGAGGCTCCGACGACGGAAGCGGCGATCGCCGCGGCAGCCATAACCTTCTTGATCACTTACTGATCCCTTCTGGAGAAACCCCGTCCACCGGAGCGATCTGGACAACTCGCCCCCGGCTGCATAGTTGCTCCGGTTCACCCCAATGGTCGAGGTGGGTGGCGTAGCGGTCAAATCCTCGGGCCAGAGGTTCCGTGAATTCGGACGGGCCGTACAGCCCGATCGGGTGACGTCACGCAACCAATCCCTTCGGCTCCGGTTGGGGGTGGAGACAGGAATACGGGCACAGGCAGAAAAGGAACCCGGAGAAATGTTCAAGAAGGCAATGGCCGTGGCAGCGGTCGCGGCTTCCGTCGTCGGCGTCTCGGCGGCGGCCGCCCCGCAGGCGCTGGCCATCGGCAACGACGACGGCGTCACCACGGTCAACGGGAACGGTGCCGAGCAGACGTACGGCAACGCCCTGACCAAGGGCGACCAGAGCCCCCAGCTCTCGGTGGTCCAGGGCTCGCTGAACAAGCCCTGCATCGGTCTGCCGGCCAAGGTCAACGCCCAGAACGTGCTCGGCCTGCTGGCGCAGGCCGGTCTTCAGGACGTCCCGGTCCTCTCCGCCCCGCAGAACCAGCAGTGCACCGAGAACTCCACCCAGGCCAAGGGTGACGAGCCGCTCTCGCACATCGTGGACAACATCCCGGTCCTGTCGGGCAACGGCGCCCTGGGCAGCTGACCTCCGCCCGGGGCCCGGGCCGCACGTCGTGTCCAGGCGGGCGGTCCGGGCCCCGACACGTGGGCCCGTCGTATATATGAATTCCATTTCCGTCGCGTTGACATTCCCGTCCCGGGTGAAACGCTTCTCCTTCGAGAGGGGCGTTTCTCCTGATGTGAAGCTTCCGTGTCCATTCCGGGCAGGGCGATTCGAGTGAATTCCTCATGGGCTTACGTTTCGCAGTTTCTTCGGCGGTCCGTGCCTCGTTCACAGCCTGCAGGTCATGATGCGAGCCGCCCCAGTGCGCTCGCTCGGTTCCGGCCGACAAAGGGGCATGGCCGCAGAGAAGGGAAAGCACGTGAAGCTCAGCAAGGGCACTTCCGTCGTCGTCGGCGCGATCATGGCTCTGGGCATGGCTGCCCCGGCCTTCGCGGACTCGGGCGCCGAGGGTCTCGCCGCCAACTCTCCCGGCGTCCTCTCGGGCAACGTGATCCAGATCCCGATCCACATCCCCGTCAACGTGTGCGGCAACTCGGTCAACGTGATCGCCCTGCTGAACCCGGCGATCGGCAACGTCTGCGCCAACGGCTGACGTTTCGGCACTTCAGCCGCCTCAGGCTGTGCCACGGCCGGCCTTGGACCGCCTCGCGGACCCCAAGGCCGGCTTCCTCACTTCTCCCAGCAGGAAGACAACAAGAGTGCGACAGAACCTGAGTAGGGGAGTGGTCCTGGCCGCGGCCGCGACAGGCATCATGTCCCTGTACGCCAGCCCGGCCTTCGCGGACTCGAACGCGAGCGCGACCGCTTCGGACTCACCCGGCGTGGCGTCGGGAAACAACGTCCAGGTTCCGGTGAACGTGCCGCTGAACATCTGCGGCAACACGGTCGACGTCGTCGCCGCCCTCAACCCGGCGTTCGGCAACTCCTGCGCCAACGGCCCGGTTTCGAAGGGCAGGCACACGGCGCCGCACCACCCCGCGCAGCACGGCGCCGGCTCCTCGCACCACCCGGGACGCGGCGCCGGTCACGGTGGCACCGAACACGCCGGACACGGGGGTCACCAGGCCGGTGGCCAGGGCGGTTACGGCGGTGCGCACGGTGGTTACGGCGACTCGGGCTACGGCGACTCCCGGCACGGTCAGTCCGGTTACGGCGGCTCTGGTTACGGTGACTCCCGGCACGGTCAGTCCGGTTACGGGGACTCTGGTTACGGTGACTCCCGGCAGGGGCACTCCGGTCACCTGAGCCGGGGGCACGGTGACTCGGGTGCCCACCACGGCGGTTGGGGCGGCTCCTCGTCGTACGGCGGGACGCACGGATCGCCCGGCGTCCTCTCGGGCGACCAGGTGGCGGCTCCGGTGGACATCCCGGTCGAGTTCTGCGGCAACACGCTGGACGTGATCGGCATCGCGAACCCCGTGTTCGGCAACTCGTGCGCCCACCACCACGCGCCGGAGGGCCACGCGACGACCCCGCACCATTGCACTCCGCCGGTGACTCCTCCGCACACGCCCCCGCAGCCGCCGAAGTCGCGTACTCCGCACACGCCCGTGACGGTCCACGAGCAGCCCCCGGCCCCGCCCACGGTGCACCGGCAGTACAGCCCGCCCACGCTGGCGGAGACCGGCGGCGAGGGAGTGTTCGCCAACGCCGCGATCAGTGCCGCCCTGATGACGGGCGGCGCCCTGCTGTACCGGCGCAGCCGGGCCCAGTCCCGCCCGTGACGCCCCGCTCCGGGTGCCGCTCGCGTTCTCACGCCCGGCACCCGGAGCCGATCCGCGCCCGATCCGCGCGCGGCCGGACCCGGTTCACGCGTCCGACCGGCGGGCGGCCGGACCCGGTTCACGCGTCCGACCGGCGGGCGGCCGGACCCGGTTCGCACACCCGACCGGCGGGCGGCCGGAGCCGGTCCGATCGCTGCGCGGCCGGTGTCAGAGCCCGGCGCTGAGCCCCCGGTCCGATCCCCGCCGACGGCCCTCCCCGGGCGCCGGGATCCGGCCGCGGCCCGTGCCCGTGCGCAGCCGTCGCCGCACACCGCGCACCAGCGTGCCCGCCGTGAAGCCGGCGCCGTGCACGAAGCGCATGGCCGGGCCGAAGGCCGAGGCGGTGATCAGACCCGCCATGAACAGTCCCGGCACCGACGACTCGAAGTCCCGGCCGACCTCCGGGGAACCGTCCGGCAGAACCGCCAGACCCGCGCGCAGCTCGTCGTCCAGCAGGCCGAGCCGCTCGCGCCGGGCCCTGAACCCCGTGGCCGCGATGACGTGGTCGGTCTCCAGACGGGTCGGCGTGCCGTCCCGGTCCACCGCTTCGAGCCGTACACCGGTGCCCGAGCCGTGGGCCGACGTGACCTCGTGCCCCAGCATCAGCTCCACCGCCCCTTCCACCCGATCGCGGACCCACCAGGCACCCGCGGGGCCCAGCGCGGAGGCCGTGATCCGTACCCGCGTGGGTTCCGGGAGCCTGCGGAAGAGGCCGGGGCGCTCGGCGTAGAACCAGTTGCGCCACCCGCAGCCCAGGCCGGTGTGCGGCGCGCGGGCGGACCGCCACCACGGCCGCTCCCAGTCGGGCGGCACGTCGTTCCAGGACAGCCCGTCGGCGCGGGCCAGGACCCTTGTCCGGGTGCCCTGTTCGGTGAGCAGGGCCGCCGTCTCCAGGGCGGCCTGGCCGCCGCCGATCACCGTCACGTCCCGCCCTCGGAAGCGGGAGAGGTCACCGTGGTGACTGCTGTGCGACACCCGCTCCGGCCCGAGGCCGCTCAGCGCGGACGGCATCTCGACGAAGGGCATCACGCCGATGGCCAGGGCGACCGCGCGGGCGCGCAGCACCTCGCCGTCGGCGGTCAGGACCTCGAAGCCCCCCGAGCACACCCCTACGCGGGTGACCGTGCGTTCGTCGACGTCGGGCACGGCGTTGCGGGCGAACCACAGGCCGTACGAGGCGAACAGCTCGACCGGGACCGGCTCGCCGTGCCGGGCCGCGACACCCCGGCCCGCGCAGTACGTCTCCAGGCGCCGGCGGCCCTCGGGGTCGGAGAGGCTGGACGCCCAGGGCTCCGACTTCAGGAACATGCCGCGGGGCATGTGGTCACGCCAGGACGCCATGGGGCGGCCGAGGACGCGCAGGCTCAGCCCGGCCGCCGCCGCGTGGGACGCGATGGACAGGCCGTAGGGGCCGGCTCCCACCACCAGGAGGTCGTACATCAGCGTCTGCTCGCTTTCTCGTCGTCGGCAAGGGCGCGGGCGGGGGAGCCCGCCTGCGGGTCGGCCGGGCGGACGGACGCCGGAGCCGGCATCCAGAGGGCCTTTGCCGTCGCCGTCCCGGGAGCGGCGACGGCTATTGCGGTCGTGCTCGCCGGGACGGCCGGTGCGCGCAGCAGACGGCCGACGCGCTGCGCCAGACGCAGCGTCACATGGCGGGCCCACAGACCCCACAGCGCGCGTCCGGGCGCGCGGTCGTCCGGCGCGTGCCAGGCCAGTTCGCGCTGCGGGCCGCCCCGGCGCAGAGCCGTGAGCGGGGCGTAGTTCTCCACCACGAACGCACGGCCCGGCACGGGTGCCGGGGCGGGCAGGGGACGGCGGGTCAGATCGAGGTGCAGGGCGCGGACGACGTCCAGGCCCGACCCGTCCTCGAAGAGCCGGAACTGGGCGCCGGGGCGGGGGTTGAAGTCCAGCAGGTGGTAGTGGCCCGTCGTGTCGTCCCTACGGAAGTCGAGGTCGAGGACACCGCGGTAGCCGAGGGCCCGGACGAGTTGCCCGACGAGGTCCTGGAGCCGCGGGTTGGGCGTCCAGCGGCCCACGGTCGTCAGCCCCGCGCCGCGCGGCCAGGCGTGGTGCTTGCGGCCCGCGCCGCCGCCGTGGGTCACCCCGGCCCCGTCGACGTACCCGTGGAAGAACCAGTCGCGGTCGGGCCCCGGCGGCAGGTAGGCCTGGAACAGCAGCGGACTGCCCGCTTCCGCGGTGCGCAGATACAGAGCCCGCGCCTCCCGCGCGGAGCGGACCACCACCGTGCTGCGCAGACCCCTCCCGGCCGGGATCAGCCAGGGCCGGCTCCACTTGGCCACCAGCGGCAGCCCCAGTTGCCAGGCCGCGGCGGCCGCCTGCTCCGGGCTGTGCGGCATCAGGGTCACGGGATGCGGAACACCCAGACTCTCGCAGAGGGCGGCCAGTTCGGCCTTGTCGGCGACGCGCTCGGCGAGAGCGCGGGGCTGGCGCGGCAGCAGGAACCCGGAGGCGAGCTCCTCGCCCAGGCCGTTCACCGCGAGGGCGCTCACGTCATCCAACGGGACCAGTACGGCGGGCCGGGAAACCCGGGCGGCCACTTGGCGCAACACCTCGGCGATGTCCGCGAGCGACGAACCGGGTGGGGGCGGAGGGTGCGTCTCGCTCACAAAGCGCGATCTGCGGACGGGACTTCCCTGGCAATCCGCGACCAGGTGCACCTCCACACCGGCTCTGCCGAGTGAGCGCACGGCTCCCAGCGTTCCGTGGTGAAAGGGATTCCGGTCGATGCGCAGCAGCACGGCGGGAACTCGGCTGTCGAGATTCTGCACGGGCTCTCCTTCGGAATCGAGAGGGCACGGAGACCGGGCGGGTCACCCGTGGGAGTGATCATCAAAACGGGAGACCGAAAGCACGGTTGGCTGAATACGCATTCATGTGACTGAGTGTCAGTCATCGGAAAGGGAAATCCGAGAATCAAGAGGGAGAGGAGCAGGCATGGCCCCACAGCGGCAGCGGCAGCGACCCCGGAGCGGAAGGCTGGCGTTCATCGCGGCCGGCATCGTCACGTCGGTCGCCCTCGCGTCCGGTCCGGCGTACGCCGTGGGCGGCGGGGCGGTGCGGGTAGGCGACCCACCGGCTCCGACACCCACGACGGCGGAACCACCCCGGAACGCCTCGGTCCGTGGTGGCGGCCCGGCCGCGATGTCGGCCCCGGTGCCCACCGGCACGCCGAGCCCGGCCGCCGGCGGACCCACGGCACCCGGCAGGGACGGCGTGAAGCCCGCCCGGCCGGGCGCGGCCGGGCTGCCCGCCTTCGGCGCCTACCTCGACTTCGGCCCCCAGGGCGTCGCCCGTATCGAGCAGCTCAGCCGGTGGCTGGGCGGCACCGAACTGCGGGTCGGCCACACGTATCTGCCCGGCGACCTCTGGAGCAACATCGAGGGCGCGCCCGGATTCCTGGACGCCTGGGCGGACTGGCGCCGCCGCCAGGACGACCGGATGCTCGTCCTCAACGTCCCCATGATGGAGCGCAACGAGGAAGGCTTCTCCGACGGCCAGGTCCGCCGGCTGCTGCGCGAGGCCGGGACCGGAGCCTTCGACCACCATTTCCGCGCGCTCGCCGAGCGGCTCGTCGAGCTGAAGGTGCCCGACACCGTCATCGTGCTCGGCTGGGAGATGAACGGCATCACGTACACCCATCGCTGCGGTCCCGACCCGGAGGCCTGGAAGACGTACTGGAACAGAATCGTCACCACCATGCGGTCGGTGCCGGGACAGAGATTCCGGTTCGATTTCACGCCGAACCGCGGCCGGGACGCCATTCCCTGGACCGAGTGCTATCCCGGCGACGACACGGTCGACATCATCGGTATGGACGCGTACGACCAGCCGTCGGGACTTTCGTTCGACGAGCAGGTGAAGGAGCCGTACGGGCTTCAGGAACAGGTGGATTTCGCCAAGGCCCACGGCAAGTCCATTTCCTATCCCGAGTGGGGCCTTTATCGCAACGGCGACAACGCGTCGTACATGAAGGACATGCTCGCGTGGATCGACGAGCACAAGCCGCTGTACAACACGCTCACCGACTACTGCCCGCACGGTGTGTGGCAGTGCCAGGACAACCCGTCGGCGGCCGAGGCCTACCGGGCCGCGCTGTCCCACGTCGCCGATCCGCCGCCCACGGCTCCGGCACCGACCCCGGCGTCCGAGCCGGCGTCGACGCCGACACCCGCGGCGCCCTCCACGCCTGTACCGGCTTCGACTCCGGCGACCGAGCCCGCCTCCACGCCGAAGCCGGTTCCGACACCGGTCAAGACGCCGACGCCGAAGCCGGTTCCGACACCGGTGAAGACCCCGGTGTCCGAGCCGGCGTCGACACCGGTCCCGACGCCGAAGCCGGTCCCGACGCCGGTCAAGACGCCGACGGCCGAGCCGGTCCCGACACCGGTCAAGACACCGACGGCCGAGCCGACACCGACCCCGGTCAAGACGCCGGTCTCGGAGCCGGTCTCCACGCCGACCGTGACGCCGAAGCCGGTCCCGACACCGACGCCGAAGCCGGTTCCCACGCCGGTCAAGACGCCGGTGGCCGAGCCGACCCCGACGCCGGTCAAGACGCCGGTGTCGGAGCCGGTCTCCACACCGACCCCGACCCCGCCCCCGGCGCGCGAGCCCGTCCCGCACGCGACACCGGACCAGGCCGCCTGCGCTCCGCTGGAGCTCGGTGACTGGGTGGAGTACTGGCTCGGCGGGAAGCCGTGCGTGCGTGTCGACTGGACGCCGGACGAGTGGTGGTCCGGCGACTGGTGGCCGAGCGGCTGGTGACCCCCGGGTGGCGGCGGGTCGGTCAGGGCCTGCCGCCACCGCGTTCCTTCCAGCTCCGCAGCAGTTCCTTGCCCCGTCGGCGCGCGGCGACGTCACAGACGACCGCCGACATCAGCGGCGCCGTACGCCGACGGGCCAGGAGCAGCCGTTGGTTGACGACCGGGTCCGGGCGCCAGTGATGCTTGTACGGTTCGTCGCCGCGCAGCAGGCTCAGCGTCCCGCGGTCGCCGCCCTCGGTGTGCCGGGAGCAGGCGTCGAGCAGTATCACCGCCACGTCCGCCTTGCGTTCGCGCAACTGCGGATGGGCGCCGTACAGGTAGCCGCCCGCCAGGCGCCGGGACAGCAGCGTGAGGTCCACGGCCATCACGGTGCCGTCGAGCCGGAACTCGGTGACCACGGCGTCCCCGGTCCGCACCATCGGGCGCACCGAGCGGACCAGATGCTCCGAGAACCGTTCATGGAGGTGCTCGGACGTCACCTTCCGGCCCTCCCACTGCAACCGGTGCAGTTCGAGCAGCCGGCCGAGGGCCACGTCCACCTCGTCGGGGCCCACCATCCGCTGTTCGACCCCGAGCGCGGTGAGTTTGCGCAGCTTGGCCCGGACGCGCTGGGCCTTGGACGAGGGGAGGCGGCCGACCAGCTCGTCCATCGAGGTGGCCGGGAGCTCCAGGCACAGGGAGTCCCCGACCTGGCGGCGCGGTCCGCGCCAGTGCTCGTAGACCCGCTCCATCGCCCCGCCGGGGCGGACCTCGCGGAAGTCGATCAGCGCGGTGCGGGCCGCGGCCGACAGCCCCTCGGCGAGCAGGCCCGCCGCGCGGTCGGCGTGCTCGTCGTCGAGGAGCACGTCCGCGTAGTCGGAGATCGGTCCGCCGAGCGGCACGAGCATCGGCAGCCGTCGCCGGGCCCGCATCAGCGGCGCGACCGCGAGCAGTTCACCGTCCTCGCGCACGACCACCAGACGCAGGCGCCCCGGCGTGCCGTACGAGAGCCACCAGGAGTGCAGCCAGGCGTGGCTCTGGAACGCGGTGGCCGCGCCGCACCGGCGGTACAGCCGCCCCCACGCCCCCGCCAGTTCGGCGAACTCCCGCTCCTCGGTGATGAGTTCGGCCCGTGCGGTGCTCCGAACGCCGGCCCGGAGCGTGGTCGCGCTCACCGCTGGCCGTGCACATCGGCGGCGGTGGCCGGGCTCGGCACCGAGGCCGGGCGGACCGTGTCGGCGGCCCGCCGGGGACGGACCAGCAGCACGAGGCCGCCGAGGAGGCCGCCCGCGCTCGCGCCGACCAGGCCCGTCACCGTCGGGGAAGGGGAGGACGCCGAAGTCGGCTTCACCGCGCGGGAGAACGACAGGAGCTGGACGTGGGTGCTCTTCTGGCTCGCGTTGGCGTGCTGGGTGAGGGAGCGGGTGACCGCGTTGGCCATGTCGGCGGCCCGGTCGGGGCGAGTGGACGTGGCGGAGACGGCGACCATCGGCGCGTCCGGGGAGGTCGCCGTCCGCACGTCGGCCTCCAGCGTCTTCACCGGCACACCGGCCCACACCTGCGCGTCCCCGAGCACCGCGAGCTGCGTGGCGACCCGGCCGTAGGCCTGGGCGAAGCCGAGCGCGGCGGACGGGTCCCCCTTGTCCGTCGGAACGGCGATGACGTAGCTCGTGGCCGTGTAGGCCGGCGGCTTCACCACGCCGTACGCGCCGCCGAGCACGCCGCCGAACACGGCCGTGGCCGCGAGCAGCGACCAGGCCGGCATGGTTCTCGCCCGGGAAAGGGCCGAACCCGAGGAGCGGTGGCCCCTGGTGAGGTTTTCGGACATGTGGAATTCACTCCAGTCAGGTGCGGGAGACGGCGGCCGCGTACACGTCCATGAGCTGTGCGGCGCTGCGAGTGATGCAGTAGTGGTGGGCCGCCTCCGGGGCCGAGCGGGGGGCGGGTCCCTCGGCCCGGACGCCGGCCAGCGCGCGGGCGAAGGAGTCCGCACCGCCGCCGACCCGGGTGGCGCCGCGCGCCGCCCCGGGCGGCAGGTCCTCGACGGCCGGGCAGGAGACGTACAGCACCGGCAGTCCGGCCGCGAGCGCCTCCACGACGGCCAGCCCGAACGCCTCCTCGGGGCTGGGCGAGGCGAGGACGTCCATGGCCCCCAGCAGGGACGGCAGATCAGCCCCGGGAGAGCCGCCCGCGGGGCGCTCGCCGGCGAACAGCACCCGGTCCGCGACCCCGGCGTCGTGCGCCGCGCGCCGCAGCGCGGTCTCCTCCATGCCACCGCCGACGAGCAGCAGCCGGCAGTCGTCGGGCAGCCCTGCCAGCGCGCCGATCAGGACGTCGAACCGCTTGCCCGGCGCGAGCCGGCCGACGCCGCCGATGACGTACGCGTCCTGCGGGAGCCCGAGCCGGCGGCGGGTGCGTTCGCGCAGACCCGGGTCGAAGCGCAGGCGGGCGATGTCGACGCCGTTCGGCACGACCTCGATGCGCGGCGCGGGCACACCCCAGCGGCGCAGCCGTTCGGCGACCGTGGGCGAGACGGCGACGGTGGAGGTGCCGAGCCGCTCGCTGGCCAGATACAGGGCGCGTACGCCCGGACCGAGCCGGCGGCCCTCCATCTGTGAGTCGCCGAGCGAGTGCTCGGTGGCGACGACTCCTTTGACCCCGGCCAGCCGGGCGGCGAGCCTTCCGTACACGCAGGCCCGGTAGAGGTGGGTGTGCACGAGGTCGTAGCGGCCCGCGCGGATCACCTTCACCAGGCGGGGGAGCGCGGCGAGGTCGCGGTTGCCGGACATGCCGAGATGGATCACGCGTACGCCGTCGGCGGCGAGCCCCTCGGCGACGGTGCCCGGATTCGTCAGCGTCACGACGTCGCAGGGGACGGGCAGGTGCCGCAGCAGCAGCCGCAGTTGCTGCTCGGCGCCACCGACACCGAGGCCGGTGATGATGTGCAGCACCTTCACCGGCCCGCCTCCACGGGACGCCGGCGCAGCCGGTGAAGGCGGTGCTTCAGGAACAGGCGTACGGAGGTGTCGTTCTCGCCGATGTGCACTCGGGGGAGGGCGTGCGGGCCGGTCAGCGGGCCGGGGTCGATCGCGCAGCCGTAGCCGTATCCGGCGTCACGCACGGCGTCGACGACCCGGCGGTCGACGGTCCCGTACGGATAGCAGAAGCCGTCGACGTGAGCACCGATCAGGTCCGAGAGCACCGCTCTGCTCTCAGCGACCTCGGCGCGCAGCACGGCGTCGTCTGCCTTCGTCAGGTCGACGTGGGTGAGTCCGTGCGAGCCGACCTCCATGCCCTCGGACGCGGCGGTGAGCCGGATGCCCTGCTTGCCCAGCAGCGGCTTGCGTGGGCCCAGCGGATCCCAGGCGTTCTCGCCGTCGAGCCGGCCGGGCAGCACGAACAGGGTGGCGCCGAATCCGTGGCGCCGCAGGAGGGGGAGCGCGGTCTCGACGAAGTCGGCGTACCCGTCGTCGAAGGTCAGGCCCACCAGGTCCTGGCCCTGGCCGCGGGCGCGGGCCGCGAGCAGGTCCGCGACGCACACCCCGCGCAGACCGCGCCGGCGCAGCCAGCCGAGCTGCCGGCCGAGGCGGTCGGGGGAGACCGTGACGCGGTACGGGTCGTCGGAACAGTCTCCGACGGAGTGGTACATCGCCACCCAGGGCGGCGCGTCGAGGGAGCTCGTACCGGTACGTCTGCTGCTGTCAGCGGAAACGGGCATACGGAACCCTTCGTGTGACGGAACGGAGTGCGGAGGCGAACCCCTCGACCCGGAAGGCCCAGGCCAGCAGGGCGAAGACGACGGTCACGACCGTGCAGCCGACGACGAGTCCGAGCAGCGGGGAATCCACGGCGCCCGCGCACAGGGCACCGGTCACCGCCGCGGTCAGGGCGGCCCGCAGCGGTTTGCCGATCTCGGCCACCACCGCGCGGGTGCGGATCGGCACACTGCGCGGCCCCATCCCGTGCAGCAGGAGCACGGCGGTGAGGGTGATGCCGGCCGCGTTGGCCGCGGCGATCCCGCAGACCCCCCACGGGCCGACGGCCAAGGCCCCGGCCCAGCCGGTCGCGACGATCCCGGCGGTCATCGCGAACAGCGGGTACCAGGTCGGCCGCCCCGAGCAGAAGTACGAGCGCACGAGCGCGCCGACCAGGGTGTGGCCCAGCAGTCCGAGGGCGTACACCCGCATGACCGCCGCCGTCGCCGCCGTGTCCCGCTCGGTGAACGCGCCGCGCTGAAAGAGCAGCTGGATGATCTGCGGGGCGCACGCCACGACCACCGCCGTGCCGAGGAGCACCGTGCAGGCGACGAGTGTCAGATCGCGCTCCACCCGGTCGCGGGCCCGCTCGGTGTCGCCCTCGGCGATGGCCTGCGCGACCACGGGGAAGGTGACCGTGCAGAGCATCAGCGAGAGCACCATCGGCATCTGGGCCACTTTCTGGGCGTAGTTCAGATGCGAGATGGCCCCGGCGGGCAGCGAGGAGGCGAGGAAGCGCTCGATGAGGACCTGGGACTGCCGGCACAGCGCGAAGAGCAGGACCGTACCGATGAGGGTCAGGTTCATGGGGCGGGCCGGCTCACCGTCCAGGGACCCGGTCGCCTCTCGCCCGCGCCGCAGCTGCCGCCACAGCGACGGTGCCTGCGCCATCACCATGAGCGCGCCGCCGACCGCGACACCGAGGGCCGCCGACCGTACGCCCCAGCGCGCGCCGAGGACGAACATCACCCCGATGATCCCGGTGTTGTACGCCATGTAGATCGCCGCCGGTGCCACGAAGCGCCGGTGCGCCCGCAGGGCCGCGCTGCAGTACCCGGCGAGCCCGAAGGAGAACACACAGGTCGCGGTCAGCCGGGTGCAGTCCACCGCGAGCCGGGGGTCGGGCAGGCCGGGCGCGAGCGCCTCGACCAGGTACGGCGCCCCCGCGACGAGCAGCGCGCCGAAGGCCGCGAAGGCGAACGTCAGCCGGGGCAGGGTGGCGGCGACCAGGGCGCGTACGGGATCACCGGCGGCTCCCCGGGCCCGCCGCGTCACGGCCACGCTGAACGCCGGGATCAGCACGAAGGCCAGCCCGTCCTCGATCAGCAGCGTCGCCGCGAACTCCGGCACCGTCCACGCGACGAGGAAGGCGTCCGTGTCCGACCCGGCCCCGAACAGATGCGCCAGCGCCTGGTCCCGGCCGAGGCCCAGCAGGGCTCCGGCGATCGAGAGGGCGATGGTGACGAGAGCGGCCTTGGCGAGGAACCGGTTGGAGGCGGCCTCGGGCTGATCCGCCTCCTTCCGGCCCTTGCGGCCCTTCGGGGAACCGGGGGTCTTCACGGCGGCGGACGCGGGCGGCGGGCCGCCGGGCGCGCCACAGGCACGGGCGGGCGGCAACGGGAAGGCGGCCCCGACCCCGCTCACCCCGCCGGCACCCGCCCCCGACCCTGCACTCGCCCCCGCGCCGGCATCCACCCCTGACCGGGCATCCGCCGCCGACGGGGCACCCACACCCGCCTGCGACCGGGCAGCCGCCCTTGACCGGGCACGCGACTTCGACCTGGCGCCCGCCTTCGACGCGGCACCCACCCCCGACGCGGCACCCACCCCCGACTCGGCACTCGCTTCGGTCTCCGTGCTCATCCCCGCGCCCCCCACACCCATACCGCCCCTCGCACCCGTCCCCGTGCCGGTTCCCGTGCCCGTGTCCGGACCGGTTCGCGTACCCGTGTCCTTCGATCCGCCCGTCTCGAAGTCCGCGGTGGTGTCCGGGCCTTCCCCCGCCCTGGGCGGCGTCACCGTCATCGCGCCGCGGCCTGTTCCCGTGCGGCGGCGGGCGTGGCCGACGGATCCATCAGGGCCCACCAGCCGATGACGCCGAAGACGACGGCCGTCAGGACCGTGGAGGGGCCGCCGATGTCCGCGTACACGAAGTCGACGAGCTGCCAGACGAGCAGCCCGCAGGCGACGAGCGCGCAGTCCGTGCCGTGCGGGGTGGGACCCGCCGTCGCGAGGCCGGGTGCCGTGGCCTGCCGTGCCGTGCGGCGTACGCGGACGAGTCCGCGCAGCGAACACACCAGCAGCGCCAGCCAGCTGCCCACCAGGGCGAGCAGTCCGACGAGACCCTGCTCGCTGAGCACGAGGAGATACATGTTGTGCGGCGAGAGGAGCGCCTGCTTGTGATAGGCGGCGCCCGCGCCCGCGATGTCGCTGCCCGAGGAGAGCGCGAGCGAGGCGTGACCGTCCCGGTACTCGGGGAAGCCCTTCAGTCCGACGCCCGTCAGGGGGTGTTCGCGCCACATGTCGGTGGCCGCCGCCCACATCGTGTACCGGTCGGTCACCGACTGGTCCGGCGCGTCGGTGACCTGCGTGATGCTGGTGACGCGCTCCTGGAGCATCGCGCTGCCGAGGCCCAGCCCGCCCACCAGGATCATCCCGGCCGCGGCCAGCGCGGCGACCGCCTTGACCGCGCGCCGCGGCCCCGCCAGCACGAGCTGCGCGCCGCAGGCCACGGCCGTGGCGATCCACGCGCCCCGGCTGAACGACAGCGCGAGCGGCGGCAGCAGGGCCAGCGCGCACAGCACGGCGACCGAGCGCTGCCGTGCCTCACCGGCTCCCAGGGCCAGCGCCACCGCGCACACCAGCCCGAACGCGACCACCGTCGCCATGCCCATCACGTCGGTCGGCCCGAAGGTGCCGACCGCCCGGACGTCCTCGCCCTGGTAGGAGGCGCCGGTCCCGGTGACGTACTGCCGTACCCCGACCGCCCCCTGCCACAGCGCCAGGGCGACGAACGACCAGGCCAGCAGCCGGAGGTCGCGCCGGTCGCGGACGAGCAGCAGGACCGCGGCCGGCACCAGCACGAAGACCTGGAGATACCGGGTGAGCCCGGTGATCCCCGCGCCCGGGTCCGCCGCCCCGGCCGCCGCGACCGAGATGCCGACCACGGGGAGACCGAGAACGAGGGCGGCGGTCGCGGACAGCGGGCGCCGGCGGGTCCGTACGAGCTGGATCACGCAGCAGAGCACCACGAGACCGGACATGGCGTCCGCGATGTTCGCGCCGCCCTCGCCGCTCGGCGCGATCGGCAGCCCGAGCAGCGCGATCACCGCGACGACGGGCAGCACCGGCAGCGCGCGCCGCAGGGCGGCGGTCGCGGTGTCCAGGGGAGTGACGGGCAGGGCCTGGCTCACCGGGTCAGCTCCCCGTCGGGCGCACGAGCGCCGCGGCCGTGCGCAGCAGGATGCAGATGTCCTGCCACATCGACCAGTTGTCGATGTACGCGTTGTCGAACCGGCACCGGTCCTCGATCGAGGTGTCGCCGCGCAGCCCGTGCACCTGGGCGAGTCCGGTGATGCCGGTCTGCATCCGGTGACGGGCCGCGTAGCCGGGGTAGGTCTGGCTGAACTGGGCCACGAAGTAGGGCCGTTCGGGACGCGGTCCGACCAGGCTCATGTCGCCCCACAGGACGTTCAGGAGCTGGAGCAGCTCATCGAGCGAGGTGCGTCGGAGGAAGTGGCAGAAGCGGCTCATCTCCTGCTCGCCCGCCACGCTCCAGCGGGTCGCGGCCTCGTGCGCGTCGACCGGGCGATGGGTGCGGAACTTCAGCAGCGTGAACGGCCGTCCGTCCTTGCCGATGCGCTCCTGCCGGAACACCACACCGGGTCCGTCGGTGAGCCGCAGGACGGCCGCGAACACCAGCAGCAGCGGACTGACCAGCAGCAGCAGCGCGCCGGAGACGGCGACATCGAGGAACCGCTTCCCGAACGCGGCGCGCCGGGCGCCGATCGACAGGGGGCGGCAGGCGAAGCCCGCCAGCGTGTGCCGGCCCGGACGGTCGTACGACGGGGAGTCCGGGTCGACCTCCCACAGCTCGCAGCCCGCGAGGGCCAGCGCCCGCAGCATCGGCCCGTGCCTGACCGGCGGCTCCACCACCAGCGCGGCCCGCACCCCGTTCTGGATGAGCGCCCGCTGCACCTCCTCGCCGGTGGTGAGCACCGGCAGCCCTTCAGGGCCGGTCTGCCGGTCGGCGACGACACCGACCGGCCGTACCCCGCAGTTCGGGTGGCGCAGGAAGGCCGCGGCCACCCGCTGCGCGGTCGCGGCGGGACCGATCACCAGGGCGGCCCCGGGGTGCAGCGCGAGGGCCCGGCGACGCCGCCAGTGGACGGTGCCGCGTCCGGCGCAGCTGATCACCGACTGCGCGGCGCAGCCCAGGGCCAGCGTCCGGGCCGTCAGCGCCTCGTCCGGGGCGAACGCGGCGAACACGGCGGCCAGGGCGCACCAGGTGACCGCGATCCGCGCGCAGACGGCGGGCAGTTCGTCGAGCAGGGCGGGCAGCGGCGCCGGCCGGTACAGGGACGCCCGCGTGTTCAGCAGGATGACGACGAGCAGCAGCGCGAGGACGGACAGGGGGTGGCGCTGGATCTCCGTGAGCGTCTGTCCGGCCGTCAGCGCCGCGACGGCGTCCACGGCGGCCAGCGGCAGCCAGGAGACGCGCCGGACCGTCTTCCGCTGTCCGGCGGGGAACCTGAAACCCCCGTCGCTCCCGCGTGACGACATGACCGAGACGGGTGAGAATCCGTGCTCCCGGGGCTGTCCGCCGGGGGAGGGAACGCTGCTTTCCGCAGTCACGAGTGGATGGACTCCCTGCACTCGGTGTGGTCCGCGCACAGGACGCTTCCGGCGTGCGGCGGCTGTCGGCCGGCCAGCAGTTCGCGGTACACCCCCGCGACGGCGTCCGCCGTGAGGCGCACGTCGTGCGTGGTCAGTACGTGGCGGCGCCCCTGGTGGCCGAGCGACGCGCGCAGCGGGGGATCGGCCAGCAGCGCGCCGATCGCCTCCGCCAGCGGCGCCGGTTCCGGCGCGGTCACCAGACAGCGGCTGTCGTGCCCCGGCGGCAGGCTCTCGCGGGCGCCGTCCACGTCCGTCATGACGACCGGACGCCCGCAGGCCATGGCCTCCAGCGGGGCCAGCGCCATGCCTTCCCAGCGGGACGGCAGCACCACCAGATCGGCGGCCTGGTACCAGGGCACCGCGTCGGCGGCGGTCCCGGCGAACAGCACGTCACGCGGTGCCGCGGCGCGCAGCCGTGCCGCGTCCGGTCCGTCCCCGACGAGCACGAGCCGCGCCGTGGGCACCCGCCGCAGCACCGCGGGCCACGCGTCGAGGAGGATGTCCTGCCCCTTCTGCCGGCACAGCCGTCCCACGCACACCACCAGGGGAGCGGCCGGACCGACCCCCGCGAGCAGCGGCATTCCGGCGCGTACGGTGTCCGCGGCGGCGGGGTGGAATCGCCCGGGGTCGACGCCGTTGGGGATCACCCTCCAGGGGGCGCGCACCCCTGCTCGTACGCCGGTCGCGCGCTCCGCCTCGCTGACGCACACCACCAGGGACGCCCAGCGCGCCCCCCACCGCTCCCAGCGCAGCGCGAGCGCCGCGGCGGCACCGTCGACGGCCTCGAACGACCAGGCGTGCGGCTGGAACACCGTCGGCACCCGTCCACGCAGCGCGAGCCGGGCCGCGAGCCCCGCCTTCGCGCTGTGCGCGTGCACCACGTCGGGCCGCACCCGCGCCAGGACCCGGCCGAGCCGCCGTACCTCCTGAGCGAGCTGCGGCCCCGGCGCCCGCGTCGCGTGCCAGGGGCGTACGTCCGCGCCGAGCGCCCGCACGTCCCGGGTGAAGGCGTTGCCGTCCGGGCAGGCGACGGTGACCCGCGTCCCGGCGGCGATCTGGGCACCGACGAGGTCGGTGACCACGCGGGCGACACCGCCGTCGACCGGCTGCGTGACATGAAGGACCCGCGGCGGAGGGTCTGAGGGCAGATGCATGCGCGGTTCCTTGCTCACGGGCGGCGCGCCGGGGCACGCGTCACTGCTTCGCGTCGACGGCGGCGAACAGTGCTCCGATCCAGGCCGCGTCCCGCTGCGAAACGATCCGGAAGGCCAACTGGTCACCCCCGCCGCGGATCCCCTTGCCAAGTTCGAGGACGTCCGAGTCGTAACCGAGGGTGTTCGCGTACGAGGGCACCCGTCTCGGGGCACCGGCTCCGGGCCCGCTGATGCTGGAATTCAGCACGTCGTCGCGGGGGTTGGCCGAGTCGCCCAGCGCCGTCGGCGTACCGCGGCCCGTGGAGACGGACAGCGCGTCGCCCCCGCGTCCGCGGTCGCCGTTGTACGCGACCATGCCCACCCGGCCCCGTGGGTGTGCGGGGAGCCTGAGCCGGTCCAGCCGGACCACCCGCTCCTCGCCGGGGCCGAGCGTCCCGAAGCCGTCCCACAGGGCCAGATGCCGGAGCGGCTCCGACTTCCTCTCGTACGCCACCATCAGCGTCCAGCCACCCCACGCCCCCGCGGCGGACCGGCCCCTCGCCACATTGACCTGCGCCACGGTGTAGAGACCCGAACCGCTCGCCCGCACCAGCCGGGTGACGTCCGCCGAGGCCTGGAACGCGTCGGCCCCGCGGGCCACCCGGTGCCCGACCGCACGGTCCGCGCGCAGATCCTTGTACGCGCCGCCGGGTTCGGCGATCAGCACCCGCCCGTTGTCCCCCGGCGGCTTCTGCTCGCCGGCCCGGAGGTTGCCGCCCCAGTACAGCCGTGCGTACGTGACCCGCGCGCCCCGGGGCAGACGGACCTCCGCGCGGCTGGAGTTGTAGGTGTTCGGGTCCTGGTCGACGTCGATGTAGGCCATGTCGAAGTCGCCGTTCGCGGCCGGAGCGCCCCGGCGTGCCGCGAGGCACGTGGGGGCCGTGGCGCGGGACATGCCGGCTGTTCTCACCGAGCCGTGGGGCAGCGCGGCCCTCGCCGAACCGCGGCAACTGATCGAGGAGTTGGCGGCCCGGACGATTCCACCGTGCTGGAGCGCGTGGTACCGCTGCGTGAACGGGAGCGTCTGTGCCCGCGCGGCGGGCGGTCTGTCGGCGGGCGGCTCCGCGGACGCGGGGACGCCGGGCGCCCAGAAGGTGGCGAGGGCGGAGCCGCCCACGATCGCACGGCGCAGCAGCAGGCCCGGGGAAGTACGCATGACCGGCGGTGCCCTTTCGGGGAAAGGTTCTGGACGAGAGGACGGGCGGAAATCCGAGAATCGGATGAATCAGGCATGTGCGCGTCGGCTCCCCGCGAGCCCCCGGCGCCCCTGGACGCCTGCTTCCAGTCGTCCTCGGAGCGCCTGACTCTAGCTGGTGTCCGCCTTTGTCATCGAAAGCTGTGATGTGTGTCGGAATCGTCAACTCCGGCTGTCCGGGACATCACCCCTTTGGAGCCGCAACCCGCGTGAGCCTCACGCGTTGCACCAGAGCCGGGTATCCCGCCCGGATGTTGTGTCGATTTCCAAGGAGCACTTCCCCATGTCGCGTATCGCGAAGGGCCTGGCCCTGACTTCCGTTGCCGCCGCCGCCGTGGCCGGCACCGCCGGCATCGCCGCCGCCGACAGCGGCGCGCACGGCGCGGCCGCCCACTCCCCGGGCGTCCTGTCGGGCAACGTCCTGCAGGTTCCCGTTCACGTCCCGGTCAACGTCTGCGGCAACACCGTGAACGTCATCGCCCTGCTGAACCCCGCGTTCGGGAACACCTGCGTCAACGGCTGACGTCAGCGCGGACCCTTCTGGCCGGCCGTCCTCCCGAAACGGAGGGCGGCCGGTCCGCGTTGCCGCCCACGGCGCCGGCCGTTCACGCGAAGGCCCGGCCAGGCCGGTGCCGCCCGGCGCGCCCCGGCTCCCTGGGGCCAGGAATTCTCCGCACACGGAGTTTCCGTCGCGTTCGGGGCTCGTTAGGCAGCGCACAGAGGAATTCCCTCCGGTGACATCCGTCGCCGAAGAAAGGAACACGATGAAGTCCCTCAAGGCCGCCGCTGTCGTCGCCGGGTCCCTGGTCGTCGCCGGTGCCGCCGCGCCCGCGTTCGCCGCCGGAGCCTCCGACCTCGCGCCCTCCAGCCTCAACGGCGCCCTGGAGACCCTCACCAGCCAGCGTTCGATCAGCGCGCAGGACGCTCTTCCTCTCCAGCACCAGTCGAACGCGCTCGACACCGAGAACAAGGGCTCCGCGCTGAACGGCGTGAACAGCGCGGCCAAGACGCTCAACTCGAAGGCCTCCCCCGCGCAGCTCCTCGGCGGACTTCCCCTTCAGGGTTAGTCGTCTCCCTTGCGTGCGTGTCTTTCCGCAATGCCCGCGGGCATTTCCCTAGGCTCTGGAGAAAATCTCCGATGAAAGGGCTCACAATGAACACTGCCAAGAAGGCCGCTCTTATTTTCGCCACCGCCGGAATGGCCGCGGGTGCCGCCGCCGGGAGTGCCATCGCGGACTCCGGAGCCGAGGGCGTCGCGGCCAATTCCCCGGGTGTCCTCTCGGGCAATGTCGTCCAGGTTCCCGTACACGTTCCGGTCAATGTCTGCGGCAACACCGTGAACGTCATCGGTCTGCTGAACCCGGCGTTCGGCAACACCTGCCTCAACGGCTGACATCCCACGGCCGAAGTGGTGCGAAGGGCCGATTCCCCCGATGCGGAATCGGTCCTTCGCGCTGTTCGAGCCGCGTACCTCGTTCGTGTGGTCACACTCCCCGGCATCCCCCGGTCGGGTGATATCGGGTCAGAACCCGAACGGACGCATCGATAAGGTTCCGCGGTGACCTCAACATCAAGCGAAAAGCGCTCACTTCGGAGCGCCGATCTCGGCACGCTCGCCGTCATGGCATTCAGCGGGGAAGCCCCCGACGGCGACATGCCCTATCTCCTCGCCTACTCGCTGGGAGACGGCGACGGTGGCCCCGAGGGCTCCGCCGCGGCCATCCGGCAACTGCTGATCGACAACGGACTGCCCGTGGGCGACAAGCTCATCGACGGATCCCGGCAGCCGAGCCTGCCGCTCACCCTGCTCGTCGAGGCCGGCCAGGCCGTCGTCAGCATGCCGTACCTCAATGCCCAGTGTGTGGCACCGCCGGAGTGGCTCGAGGCGGTCGGGGAACGCGGCTACGCCTACTTCCTGTTCGCCACCCGTGCCTGGCCCGTCGCCCAGCCCGGCAAGCCCGTCGCGCCCGAGGACCTGACGGCCTTCGCGGGCGACGAGGAGACTCTGCTCAGCGCGTCCCACGTGCTGCTGCCCGCGCGCAGGCTGCGCGGCTGATGCCGGCCGCCGCGGGATCGGTGGCGGGCGGCGGCGGTCCCCGCGGCCACACCGCGGGCAGCGGCCGTGCCCTGGCCGTACTGCTGGTGATCACCGGGGCGGCCGGTCTCCTCGCCGCGTGGGTCATCACGATCGACAAGTTCAAGCTGCTGGAGAACCCGAACTTCGTTCCTGGGTGCAGCCTGAACCCGGTGGTCTCGTGCGGCAGCGTCATGAAGAGCGAGCAGGCGTCCGCCTTCGGGTTCCCCAACCCGATGCTTGGCCTGGTGACGTACAGCGTGGTGATCTGTGTCGGCGTGAGTCTGCTGGCCGGTGCGCGATTCCCGCGGTGGTACTGGCTGACCTTCGACGCGGGCATGCTGTTCGGCGTCGGATTCTGCAGCTGGCTCCAGTTCCAGTCGTTCTACCGGATCAACGCACTGTGTCTGTGGTGCTGTCTGGCGTGGGCCGCCACGATCATCATGTTCTGGTATGTCACCTCCTTCACCGTGCGGAACGCGTTTCTGCCCGCCCCGAAATGGCTGAAGGTATTTCTCGCAGAGTTCACCTGGGTCGTTCCGGTGCTGCACATCGGCGTCATCGGAATGCTGATCCTCACCCGCTGGTGGGATTTCTGGACGAGCTGAGATCTCCCTATCGGACGACTAATGAGTCCGTCGGGGGAAACTTGCGCTGATGACGTTCCCGGAATCGTTACGTGATACGGACGCCGAGCCCCCGAATCCTGAAAGGGACCGTACCTGAGATGAAGCCGACCACACGAGGAACTCTCGCCGCCGTCATGACCGGTGTGGCCGCGGCGGTGGGTGCCGCCGCCGCCACACCGGCCGTCGCGGCTGCCACGGTTCCCATCCCGGTGCCGTTGAACGGGGTCGAGCAGTCCCTCGGCCTGAAGGCGCCCGAGGTCGCGGGTGAACTGCCGTTGCCCCTGCCGGGCCGGCCGGAGGGACCGCGGTACGCCGAGGGCCGGATGATCCCCGCCGGGGCCGTGCCGCAGGTGCCGCTCAGCGGCGGACTTCCCGGCGCGGACGTCCGTACGCCTCTCCCGCACGTCCTCGACGGCGGATTCGAGCACCTCGGGCTCTCCGCGCCGGCGGCCGGTCTGCGGACACTGACCCCAGGAGCGGACCTGGACAGCCCGCTCGGCGCACCGGACCCCGCGCGCCTCGGTCTTCCCGGACTGAAGGAGCCGCAGGCCGCGGTGCTCGCACCGCTGGTGAGGACCACCCCGACGGCGAACCTGGAGATGGGCTCCGGCGCCTAGGCGTTCCGTCCGGCGGAGCGGGCCCGGAGGTCCGGCCGGGCGCGCTCCGCCGTCGGCCTTCCCGAAACCGAACGACACAGCGTGAATTCGCCGAGGAGAGAAGCATGTTCGCCAGCTGGATGCCGGGCAGAGTATCGAGACGCGGGCGGGGCGGCCGGGTGCCGGACGCCCCGGGGCGCGGCCGCGGGACGGAACGCGTGGCGGGCGGGCTGGCGCTGACCCGGCGCGGCGCGATGCGCGGCCTGCTCGTGTCGGCCGTCGGCGCCGCGCTGGCCCCCGTCGTCGCGGCCTCACGGCCGCCGCGCCACCGCCCCCGGGACATCTCCTTCGACGAGGTGTACCGCGGCCGGCACATCCTCGGCACGCAGAGCCGCTCGGACGGCAGGGCCGCGTTCGCGGGCGTCGAGTGGCAGGTCACGGTGGACGGCCGGCCGCTCCATCTGATGCGCCGCGCCGACGGCAGCTACCTCAGCATGGTGGACCACTACGAGTCCTATCCGACACCGCTGGCGGCGGTCCGCGCGGCCGTCGACCAACTGGGCCCGGCCGAGCAGCTCAGGGGCATGGGCGGCATGGGCGCCGGGAACGGCGGAGCGGGCGACGTGGGCGGGCGCGGGACCGGCACGGGGAAGAACGGTACGGAGGGGAGCGGCCACCACCATGGTGTACACCCGTAAGAACGTCAGTACGCTCACGAGCGCGGAGCGGCGCCGTTTCGTCACCGCGATGCTGGAGCTCAAACGCCGCGGAGAATACGACGAGTTCGTCCGCAGACACATCGACTACTACGTCTCCGACGGCGAAGGCGGGCTGCGCGCGGCCCACATGGCGCCCTCGTTCCTGCCCTGGCACCGGTGCTTCCTGCTGGACCTGGAGAATGCGCTCAGACGTGTGGACCCCGGTGTGAGCGTGCCGTACTGGGACTGGACGCGGGACCGCACGCCGGCCTCCGCCCCGTGGACCAAGGACCTGCTCGGCGGCGACGGGCGGCGTTCGGACCGGCAGGTCATGACCGGGCCCTTCGCCTACGCGCAGGGCCAGTGGACGATCAAGGAGGGCGTGACCGACGGCGCGTTCCTCATGCGTGAGTTCGGCCGCCCGCGCAAGCCGATCCAACTGCCCACACTGGCCTCGCTGAACGCGGCCCTGAGCGACCCCGTCTACGACACCGCACCCTTCGACTCGACGACCCGGCGCGGCTTCCGCAACCGGTTGGAGGGGTGGGGCCACGGGGTGGGGAACGCCACCTGGGAGAACCACAACCGGGTCCACCGCTGGGTCGGTGGCCACATGCTGGGCGGTGCCTCCGTCAACGATCCCGTCTTCTGGCTGCACCACGCCTTCGTCGACCTTCAGTGGTCCCGCTGGCAGATGCTGCACAGGGGTGCCCCATATCTGCCCGAGCGGCCACCGGGACCGGGCGACTCCCAGCACCGGCGTATCGTCGCGCGGCGCGAGAAGATGCCCCCGTGGGGCGTGACGCCGGAGTCGATGGAGGACCACAGCCTCATCTACCGGTACGCGTAGCCACAGCCACAGCCACAGCCACAGCCACAGCCACAGGCACAGGCACAGGCACCGGCGACGACGACGACGAGGCCCCCGGCGGTGACATCCCGCCGGGGGCCTCGCGCGTGCTGGGCTCGGTGAGTTGGGCTCAGTTGCCGTAGCCGCGGGCCTCGTGGTGCTTCTTGCTCCCGTGCTTCTTGTCGGCGTGGTGCTTCTTGACCGGGGCGTCACCGTTCACGCAGGCGTTGCCGAAGGCCGGGTTCAGCAGACCGACGACGTTGATCGTGTTGCCGCACAGGTTGACCGGGATGTGGATCGGGGCCTGGATGACGTTGCCCGACAGGACGCCGGGCGAGCCGACGGCCCCGCCGTGGGCGCCGGCGTCAGCCATGGCCATGCCGGCCCCGCTGAGGGCCACGGCACCCGTGCCCACGAGGACTGCGGCGGCCTTCGCGATGCGAGACATCACGTTCTCCTTAGATTTGATGAGTGCGATGGCTCGGACGCGACCGCACTTCCCGTTCAACGCGTCCGTCGGCACGTGGTCACGGGCGTTCCACCAGGGGATCAGTGTTCGAACAGGGTCCTGACGAGCGACTGTTCGTCCGGACCGGCGGTCGAGCGGACCGAGGAGCGGGGCGGATCGGTGGACCGAGGAGCGGGGCGGACCGGTGACCGGGTGGGCGTCGTCAGCCGAGACGGCGCAGGGGTGTGCCCGCCAGGAACGCCTGGATGTTCTCGACGGCCGCCCCGTAGTACGTCGCGTAGTTGGACCGCGACACATAGCCGAGGTGCGGGGTGGCCAGCAGGCGAGGGGCCGAGCGCAGGGGATGGCCGGCGGGCAGCGGCTCGGTGTCGAACACGTCGACGCCCGCCCCGGCGATCCGCCCCGCGTGCAGCGCGGCCAGCAGGGCGTCCTGGTCGACGATCGCCGAGCGCGAGGTGTTGACGAGGTAGGCGGTCGGCTTGAGAAGGGCCAGTTCGGCGGCGCCGACGAGCCCCCGGGTGCGGTCGCCGAGCGCGAGGTGGACGGAGACGAAGTCGCTGTCCGTCAGCAGCTCTTCCTTGGAGGCCGCGAGGTCCACCCCCACCTCCTCGGCCCGTTCCGCGGTGAGGTTCTGGCTCCACGCGCCGACCCGCATGCCGAAGGCGAGCCCGACCTGGGCCACCCGGCCGCCGATCTTGCCCAGCCCGAGCAGGCCGAGCCGCCGGCCGTGCAGATCGGCTCCGACGGTGCTCTGCCAAGGACCGCCCGCCCGCAGGGCGTTGTTCTCCGTGACGATCCCCCGTGCGAGGCCGAGCAGCAGGGCCCAGGTCAGCTCGACCGGCGGCGTCGAGGAACTCGGCGTACCGCACACGGTCACCCCGTGCGCCTCGGCGGCGGCGTAGTCGATCACCGAGTTGCGCATCCCGGAGGCGATCAGCAGCCTCAGCCGCGGCAGCCGGGCCAGCAAGGACGCCGGGAAGGGCACGCGTTCGCGCAGTGTGACGACGATGTCGAAGTCCGCCAGCGCGGCCGCCAGCGCGTCCTCGTCACCGAAGTGCCGGTCGAAACCGGTGACTTCCACGGTGTCCGCGACGGGCGACCAGTCGGCGATCCGGGTCGCGACGCTCTGATAGTCGTCCAGCACGGCACAGCGAAGACGCATGACGGGTCCCTCCCAGGCTCAGCCGGACCCTACCCGAGCGGCGGCGGGCGGAGCCGGGCGGACCACGACGGCGGACCGCGGGGGGAAGCCGCGACGGTCACTCCCGCCTCATGGCAGTATCTGGGCACTATGAATGCGTCGCCGGCGGTACGGAGTCTGCGCGCCGCGGTGTTCGCCGTGCTGTGCGTGCTGCTGGCCGCCGGGGGGCATGTGCTCGCCACCGGGCAGGCGCCGCCGCTGTGGGCGGAGGGCGCCGGACTGCTGGCCGTCCTCGCCGCCGGCTGTGCGCTCGGCGGCCGCGAACGGTCCCTGTCCGGGATAGGCGGCGCCATGCTGGTCGCGCAGGCCGGACTCCACCTCGGCTTCGAGGCCGCCCGGCCGCGCATGACGATGAACATGCACGGGATGCACATGGCACACCCGGTCGCGCACGCCCTGACCCCGCACGCCACGGCCGCGCATGTCGCCGCCGCGCTGCTGGCGACATGGTGGCTGCGGCGCGGCGAGGCCGCCCTGTGGTCCCTGCTGCGCCGGGCCGCGACGTTCGTCCCGGGGCTCGCCGCCTGGTGGAGGACGAGGACGGGACTGTCCCCGGTACGGCCGTACCGGGAGGCCGTGGGCCAGAGGCCCGCCGAGCCGTCGCCGCTCGGCCAGGCGCTGCTGCGTCACGCCGTCTCGCGCCGGGGACCGCCGGCAGGGCTCGCTCACACGCCCTGACCACGTTCCCCTTCAGTACGGAGTTCCCCGGATGTCCCCGATCAGCACCACCCTGCGCCGCACCGCCGCCGTCGCCGCCCTCGCCGCCGCCGGCGTCCTGACCACCGCGGGCGCGGCCTTCGCGCACGTGACGGTCCACCCCGAGAGCTACGCCAAGGGAGCCACGGACGGCCTCCTGAGCTTCCGTGTCCCCAACGAGGAGGACACCGCCAGCACCACCAAGGTGCAGATCTTCCTGCCCACCGACCACCCGGTCGTGGGCGTCCTCGTCACCCCGCAGGCGGGCTGGACCGCGAAGGCGACCACCGTCAAGCTGAAGAAGCCCGTCAAGACGGACGACGGCACGATCACCGACGCGGTCTCCGAGATCACCTGGACCGGCGGCCGGATCCGCCACGGCGAGTTCCAGGACTTCCAGGTCGCCTTCGGCCAGCTCCCGGACGACGTCGACCAGTTGACCTTCAAGACGCTCCAGACCTACTCGGACGGCAAGGTGGTCCGCTGGATCGAGCAGCCGCAGAAGGGTGAGGAGGAGCCGGAGAGCCCGGCTCCGGCGCTCGCCCTCACCGCCGAGGGCGCGGGAGAGGAACCGGCTTCGGCCGGGACCGGGGCCTCCGGCTCCGACTCGTCCTCGTCGTCCTCCTCCGCAGCCGCCGCCGAATCGACCGCGAGCGACAAGAGCAGCGACTCCACGGCACGTGCCCTGGGCACCGCGGGCCTGATCGTCGGTGTTCTCGGTCTGCTCGCGGCGGCCTTCGCCGTCGTACGCGTCCGGAAGACCCAGCCCTAGTCCGGTCCCGCCGCCACCCCGCGGTCCCGACGCCGCCCCTCGGGTGCTGCCGCCGCCTCGTCGACTCCGGTCGGCGGGGCGGCCGGTCCCCTCAGGCCTGGCCCCGGCTCGGCTGTCGGTCCGTCAGACCCGCGGCGGTGTCTGCTTCCTGCCGACGAAGACCACCACGCCGCCGCCGATCACGACGAGGGCGATGGCCGCGCCCGCGATGACCGGAGTCAGTCCGGAGCCGCCGGTCTCGGCGAGGTCGGTGCCCCCGCCCGTGCCTCCCACCGACGCCGGGCTCGGCTCGCTGAGGGTCTGGGCCGAGAGGTCGCCCGGACTGCCCTGGGTCTCGCAGTCCAGGACGCCCTTGAAGCGCTGCCCGTCGCCGGCCGTGGCGCCGATCGTGAAGTCGTACGCCTGGTCCTCCTGGAGCGGGATGGTGAGCGTCTCGGATATGCCCGCCTCGACGGTGTGCTCGACGCCCATCAGCTCGAACGTGAACGCCGCGTCGCCCTTGTTCGCGGCCGTGATGTCCACACCGCGCTTCGAGCAGTTCTTCTGGGCGGACAGGGCGGGTATCGCGCCCTTCGCCGCCCATTTCGCGCTCGCCGTCGCGGAGACGGTGGACTCGCTGGAGCCGGCGAGGATCTGCGTCTGGCTGCGGGTCTCCGAGGTGAAGGCGCGCCCGACCGGAACCGTCGTCGAGGCCTGCACCGTGAGGGCGGTGGAACCGTCCGCGCCGTCCTTCGGCACGTCGAAGAAGATCCGGCTCCCGTCCTTCGCGGAGGTGACCGCCCTGCCCTTCTGGTCGACGATCTTCACTCCGCCGGCGGCGATGTCCGTCGGCGGAGTCACCGTCACGCTGCCCGCGTTGGTGTGCACCGTGACCGGGCCGAGCCGCTCACCGGGGTGGCCGGACACCGCGGCGGGGGTGAGTGTCAGCGAGGCCCGCGGCTCCGCCAGGTCCCGCGCGTTCTTCTGCAGATAGTCCGCGAGCTTCTGGGCCTGCGGGTCCGCGGCGTCCACGTCGGCGCCGTCCGAGTACCGCCAGATCGCCACCTGGGTGCCCGCCGCCGCGTCCTGCTCGGTGAGACCGGTGACGCCTGCCTTCTCGGCCAGCGCCGCCAGGTCGTTCACCTGCGGATAGGAGTGCTCGAGGATCCAGCGGATCCGGCCCGCGTCCTTGTTGCCGCTCAGCGAGGTTCCGCTCCAGGAGGTCTCCTGGTATCTGGCGTCCCGCTGGGTCGGGTTGTGGAGGTCGACGCAATAGGTCTGCAGCATGCCGCCGTTCTCGACTGACATCTCGAACAGGCCGGCCGAGACCCAGGAGTCCTCGCCGTTCTCGTGGATGACCGCCGACCCGTACGTCTTCAGTTCCCCTACGGTGGCGGTCGCTCCGCCCTGGCTCTGCGGGAGCTCCTCTGCGGCGGCCGTGCCGGCTGCGGCGATCGTTCCCGTGGCGGCGAGTCCCCACACCAGGGCCGCGGCGGCGAGACGCGCTGCCCGTCGCCCGCGCGCGGACAACACCGAGAACGCAGATGACACAGAATTCCCCTTCGCGCAGGACCCTTTGACATGGGGGACGGTCCCGCCAGCAGAATCAGAAGCCCCGAGAGCTGTGTTCGGCATCCTAAAGAAGTGCCGCATCGCTCCCCCCGGTCATGTCGTCCGACAACCGATCTGACTCGGAATCGTTATCGCGATCACCTCGTGAGCTGCGCTTATCGACAAATCCATGAGGACTGTTAGTCATGTATTCGTCGATAAGCCGCAGTTCGGTCAGATCGTGGTTCCCGCTGACATCACGTCACCCCGGCCGGTTCCGGACGCGATGGGGACACGCCCTCCGGCGGGTCGTCCGGGACCGACTCCCAACTGGGCTCGGGGCGCTGCGCCGCGGCCGGCTCGGCCTCCTTGGACGGGCGCCGGAAGGCCGACGTACCGCGGGAGAGGTCGTGGCCGATCGCCACCGCGTCGATGTCCGCCGACGTCCAGCTCTGCCCGTCACGGGTCTCGGTGCGCACCTTCAGCCTGCCCTGCACGATGACGGGATCGCCCACCGACACCGAGGCTCCCACGTTCGTGGCGAGCGCGCGATTGGCCCACACCGTGAAGAAGTTGGTGTGCCCGTCCGTCCACCCGTTCTTCTCGCGGTCCCAGTACCGCGAGGTCACCGCCAGCCGGAACCGCGCCGACGCGCCGTTCGCCACGTCCCGGTACACGGGCCGTGTCGCCACGTTCCCCACCGCGCACACCATCGTCTCGTTCATCGTGAATCCCTCCCGTGCGGATGCGTCTGCCGCGGCGATCGCATGCGCTGCGGTCGCCGCGGGATTCAGACTGCCTCCGCCGGGCCGGGCCCGCTGGGCGCTGTGGACCGACGGACGGTTGTGGAAAACCGCGTCACCCGACCGGCGTACCCGCCGTCGCCGTCCCCATGACCCGCCCGTACTGCTCCCGCACCTCGCGATACCGCAGCAACTCCGCCGCCACGGGATCCAGCACCCGCGCCCGTCCGCAGCCGGCGGCCGCCTCGCGCAATCGTCTCTCCGCTTCCAGGCCGTAGCGCCGGGCCGGGCCGCGGGCCGCAATCCTGCTGGCCCACTCGACGGCCGGGCCGCCGACGATGCCCGACACCATCAGCAGCACCGGAACCCCGAGATTCGGAGACATGACCCCGATGATCTGGCCCACCAGCCAGAGCCCGCCGATGACCTGAACGATCGTCATCGCGGCCTGTGCCAGCACCGCGACGGGCCACCACCCGGGCCTCGGCGGCCGTCCCGCCGGTGCCGCCGCGCGCGCCGCCATGTCGTCCAGCGCCTCGGGCAGCCCCTGCGCGCCCCGTACGGCCGCCTCGCGCACCGCCAGCGCCCAGGGCGCCGGAAGCCCGTACGCGGCCCGGTCGGCGACCGTCCGCACCGCCTGCTCGACGCGCTGGCGGGCGGTGGCCTCCTCGTCCGCAGGAGCGCGCACGGGAAGACGCCCGGTCGGGGGCTCGCGCCGCTCCAGATACCAGCGCCACAGCCGCAGCCAGGGCGTGCCGCAGGCGCGGTTGGCGTTGCGGCGCCAGGACCGTTCGGCGGCCTCGCCGGCCGCCACGGCGCCGACCGCGTCCGCGAGCCGGTCCGCGAACTCGTCCCGCGCCTCCTCGCTGAGCCCGACCCGCCGTCCCGTCGCGTAGATGGGCCGCAGCCGTGCGGCGGCCGCGTCGAGATCGGCCGAGATCCGTCGCGCGGCGGCGCCCCGCTCCGCCACGAACTGGCCGAGACACTCCCGCAGTTCGGGGACCCCGGCCCCGGTGAGGGCGGACAGCGAGAGGACGGTCGCGCCCGGTTCGCCGTACTCGCCGAGCGCGATGCCGTCCTCGTCGAGCAACCGCCGCAGATCGTCCAGCACCTGATCGGCGGCCTCGCCGGGGAGCCGGTCCACCTGGTTGAGGACCACGAAGGTGACCTCCGCGTGCCCGGCCAGCGGCCGCAGATAGCGCTCATGGAGGACGGCGTCCGCGTACTTCTCCGGATCCACCACCCAGATGACCGCGTCGACCAGCCCGAGGACCCGGTCCACCTGCGCGCGGTGCTGAACGGCCGCCGAGTCGTGGTCGGGCAGGTCCACCAGGACCAGGCCGCGCAGCTGGGCCTCCGCCTCCGCGCTCTGCAACGGGCGTCTGCGCAGCCGCCCGGGGATGCCGAGCCGGTCGATCAGGGTGGCCGCGCCGTCGCTCCAGGTGCAGGCGATGGGGGCCGACGTGGTCGGCCTGCGCACGCCGGTCTCCGAGATCGCCACGCCCGCGAGCGCGTTGAAGAGCTGCGACTTGCCGCTGCCGGTGGCTCCGGCGATCGCGACGACGGTGTGCTCCCCGGACAGCCTGCGGCGGGCGGCCGCCTCGTCCAGGACCCGGCCCGCCTCGGCGAGGGTTCCGCTGTCGAGCCGGGCGCGGGAGAGTCCGACCAGTTCGCGCAGCGCGTCCAGGCGCGAGCGCAGCGGCCCGTCGTACGCGAGGGGCGCAGGCACCGACGGGACGGCTGCCTTGGCCTCCACCGGCGGCGCCTGGTACCGGGCCGGGGCCGCCTCGCTCACGCGCCGCGCGATGAGGCCGTCGTCCCAGACGGGGCCGTCCTCCGCGGGCGCCGGGTCGTCGCCCTCCCCACGCGCGCTGGGCTCCGCTCCGGACGCGTCCTGCGAGGCTCCCTGTCCGGCCGTACCGTCGCCGCGCGCGGCCCTTCCGCCTGTATCCCCCTCACCGCCCCCTCCGGCCTCCCTGGCGCCCTCCAGGAGCCGGGCCCCGGAACGCGGCCCACCGGCCCGGCCGTCGTCCGGGCGGCCTTCCTGAGTGCCCCCGGCGCCCCCGGCCGCCCCGTCGTGGTCGTCGAGGCCGGTGCGCTTCTCGCCCGGGGCGCCCGCCCGGGAGGGGTTGTTTTCGCCGGCACCGTCCTCGGGGTGGTCCTCCGGGGGACGGCCGTTCTCCGGACGACTGTCCTCGGGACCTCCTTCTCCGGGACGGTCGGCTTGATCCGTGTGGTCAGTGACGGCAGTCACCGCGGTCACCTCTCCTTCTGCAGTACGGACAGCGCGGCGATGAGTTCGGCCTGGGGTTCCGGATGGACGTCGAGCGCTTCGAGGGGGGCGAGCCGGCGCTCGCGTTCGGTCTGGAGGGTTTTGTCGACGAGGTCCGTGAGCAGCCGGCCGCCCTTGTCGCGCAGCCGCAGCGCGCCGTGGGCCCCGATCCGCTCGGCCAGTCCCTCGCCCGCGCTGCGCGCCCTGCGGCCGCCCAGGAGCGCGGTGGCGACCAGCGCGGCCACCACCGCGGAGTCCGGCGCGACACTCTTGTCGAGGTCGCGCACCTCGTCCTCGGCGTACTCCTCCAGGACGCGTCGCCAGCGTCGTACGGCCAGGCCGATCCGGTGCTCCGCGCTCTCCAGCGCCGGATCACGGTCCGTCAGCCCCGGAGCGCCCGAGGCCGGTTCACGGCGCCAGGCGTCGTCCACGCGTTCGTCGGCGGCCGTGACGGAGCACAGCAGCAGGGCGGACAGGCTTTCCACGAGCGCGTCCAGCAATTCCTCGGCGGTGCAGTCGAGGGGATAGGCGCGCCAGCGCTTGAGGGCGTCCCCGGAGAGCACGGCCCCGGCCTGCAGGCGCCCCTTCGCGCGTGCGTGCTCGCTGTCGTACGCCCCGTCCACGGCCGCGGTGAGCCGTGTTGCGGCGGCGTACTGCGCGGCGGTGGCGCTGGCCAGTTCCGGCATCCGCGCCTTCAGGGAGTCGAGGACGCCATGGGCCGTACGGGCCATGGCTCCGTGCCGGGCTCCCGGGTCCTGGGCTTGGTGCGTGAGCCACGTACGCAGCGGTGCGACGGCCGTGGCGGGCAGCAGACCGCCGCCCCAGGCGGACTCGGGCAGTTCGGGCACGGTGAAGCGGGGCGCCTCACCGAGTCCCGCCTTGGCGAGCAGAGCGCCGTACTGCCGCGAGACCTCGGAGACCACCTGGTGCGGCACGCGGTCCAGGACCGTCACCAGGGTCGCCTTCTGCTCCTTGGCGGTACGCAGCAGATGCCACGGCACCGCGTCGGCGTACCGCGCGGCCGTCGTGACCATCACCCAGATGTCGGCCGCGCAGATCAGTTCGGCGGCCAGCACCCGGTTTTCGGCCACCAGGGAGTCGACGTCGGGCGCGTCGAGGAGGGCGAGGCCGCGGGGAAGCGTGTCGGCGGTCTCGATACGCAGCACCCGCTCCCCGCGTTCGGTGCCTGCGGGCAGATCGTCGCCGGGCTCCTGATGGGGCATCCACACGCGCGTGAGCTGGGGCAGTACCCGCATGCCGCTGAACCAGTGATGGTCCTCCGGATGGCACACCAGTACCGGGGTACGGGTCGTCGGGCGCAGGACGCCCGCCTCGCTGACCCGGCGCCCCACAAGGGAGTTGACGAGGGTCGACTTGCCGGCACCGGTGGACCCTCCGATGACGGCGAGAAGGGGTGCTTCGGGTTCTCTCAACCGGGGCACCAAATAGTCGTCGAGTTGTGCGAGCAGTTCGTCGCGGTTGGCACGCGCGCGTGGAGCCCCCGCCAGGGGCAGCGGAAAGCATGCGGCGGCGACACGGTCGCGCAGGGCGGAAAGTGCGTCGAGCAGCTGGGGCCGTACGTCCAAGGTCACCACATGCGAAGAATGCCCAATTTTGGAGTCTTTCTGAAGCATATGGGTATGTCTGCGCGCCGACAGGACACACGGGGCGGAAGGGATGACTGGGGCGCAGGCATAACGAGTGCACAACACCCGATGCGCGAGACGCCAAAAGCGGTGCACGATTCGTACCCGCCTGCGATTATCAGGACCGCTTCACTGAACCTCCACATCGAGCCACGGAGGCGCAGTATGAGGGGCAGGGATGCGGGAGCCCTATCCTTGTCCCCGGCAAGGTCACGGATCCGCCCACACCCGGGCACCAGGACACAGGCCGACACACCCGGCCCCCGTAGCTCAGTGGATAGAGCAGGCGCCTTCTAAGCGCTTGGCCGCAGGTTCGAGTCCTGCCGGGGGCGCCAGTCTCCGCCCTCCCTTTGGGGAGGGCTTTTTGCTGGTCAGAGAACGTTTCACTCGATACGACGAAGCCCCGGACACCTCCCCGATGATCAAGGGGAAGGTCCGGGGCTGTCCGGCTGTCACCGGGATTTCGCGGGTGGCCCTGCCGCATACGTGGCGAAGTCCTCGGCGGGAAGCCTCGGCCCGGATCGGGCGGGTCGGCGAGATGTCCGGCGGTTCCGAGGCGCCTTTTCAGGTCAGCTCTCCGTCCCTCGGCCCGCCGGGCGCCCGCTCGGGGGACCGGATCAGGAGACGTGCGCCCGCCGGACCGAGAGGTCGCCCTCGTCCGCGTCCTCGAAGCCGATCCCGACCGGTTCGTCGCCGTCCGCCAGGAGGTGGACGGTGCGCTGCGTCACCCTGCCGCCGGGCGGGACCAGGTCACCGGCCCCGGCACCGGTGTCCCAGCGGACGGCGATGGTGTCGCCTTGGGCCGCCATCTCCTTCTCGGCCGTGGCGAGGCCGCCGTCGACCGGCCAGAAGGTGACCTGGTCGGCCGGGCTGATGAACCCGCCCCCGAGCGTGTGCGTCACGGACATCACGCTGACGTCCTTCGCCGTCATGTACGTCCCGCAGGAGGTGAACGAGTCGCCGGGCGCCAGCGCGTCCGGCGCAGAGTCCTGGCAGGGGACCGAGGCGTGCGCGGTGCCGAATCCGCCGGATGTGGTGACCTGCGTACCGGGCATCCAGTCGGTGCCGGTCAGGGCGAGGTTGCGGAAGGCAAACCCTGTGCACCTGCGCACCCGATGAGGAGGACCGTCCCTGCGGTCTCCATGACGGCCATCCTGAAGTGCCTGATCAGGCGCACGACTTCGCCTGTTGCGCAGCGTTCCGCAATCTCCTGTCGATTGGCACGTGCTAAGTGATTGCCGTATGCAGGTATGTGGCGGCCCATGTCGCGTGCGCCCCTACCCTCGTCTCGCGTTCGAGGAGATCCGGCGGCACCGCCAGGGGCCCGGCCGTGTTCTCCCGGCCGGGCCCCCTCTTCTGTCCCGGACTGCCTGGCCGGTTCACCCGGGTGGCAGCGGTCGCGTGACGCGCATCCGGCCACCGCGGCGCCGGCTCCCTTCCGTCCCGATCGCCGGGCTCAGCTCGTCGTCGCGTACTCCTTGGAAGGCGTCCGGCGCGTTGTCGTACCGTCCAGGTGGACCACCACACCGGTGTAGAAGCGGTGTACCGCGTCGTCGACGCTGCGGATGAAGCCCGACTCCGCGTTCCCGCGCGTGCTTCCCATGCTCTTGAGCAGGGACAGCCGGAACCCGGTGATCTGGGAGGCGGGATCCTTGGGCAGCATGTCGGCCGGCTCGGGACGGAGGCGTTCGAGCGTTCCCCGGGGGCCGGGCGCCTCGCCTTCGACGAGGGTCTCGACATGAAGAGCCGCCGGTGCCTCGGCCAGCCGCCGGATCAGTCGCTTCGCCCACGACAAGGGGTAGCCCTGCGCGGGCGCCGGGATCTCGATCGAGGTGCGGAGCTTGCCCGTACGCAGGTCCGCGCTGATCGCCAGGACGCCGGGCGTACCCTCGATGCGCAGCTCCGCCTGAAGCCGCCCGTCCAGACAGAGCTGATCCGCGAGACCGGCGCGCAGCGCTTTCGGATCGGTTCCGCGTCTGGTGCGCTGGACAGGCAGTACCTTCTGCCCCAGTTCGCCGCCCAGCCGCAGGCAGACCTGGCGTACGAGGCGTTCCCAGCTCTCGACGACCTCCAGCGCGCGCGGGTCTCCCTGGCACAGGGTCTCGTCGTCGAGCCCGTTGCGTACCGGCACCCAGGCCGGTCCCATGTTCTGGAAGCCGTGGCAGCCGGAGTTCTCGTGCCGCAGATAGTGCAGCAGTTCATGGAGGAGCCAGGCGTGCGCCGCGTTGTTCACGCCCTCGTGCCTGATCAACAGCTGCGCCTGATGGGCGACTTCCGCCCACGACAGGTGCCACAGGGCCACCTTGTGCTTGCGCCGCTTGTCGATCTTCACCTCGACGAGCGGGCTGCCTTCGAGCGCGACGTCGTTCGACAGGGTGATCACGGCCTCGTAGCCACGGCGTGCGGCGATGTCCATGTACGCCTGGACCTGCTCGGCCCTGAGCGCGCTGCCGTTGGTCTTCGTCTCGACCAGCGCCGTCCACAGCTTGCCGGCCCGCTCGACCCGGATCACTCCGTCGGGGCGACGGGGGGTGTCGCCGTGCGGCAGGGTGACCTCGGTGAAGGTCTCCATGCGCCCGGCCGGCGCTCCGAATGCGGCGGTCAGGCGCCTGCCGAATTCCGGCACCTGAGCCATCACGGACAGCAGTACCGAGGTCGCACGCGTCTCGCGCTCGCGGTCGCTCTTGAGCGCCGACGCGGGGAAGAGCCGCGCGTCCCTCCACGACTCGTTCTCGGCCAGCGTCTTCCTGACCGCCTTGGGCAGGGTGACCTTCTTCTTGGCCGTACGAGGCCGCGCCGCCGCCTTCGTCGGCTGGGCCTCGCCTTCCGGCCGGCGCGGGGAGGGGATCGCCGCCGGCGTCTCCTGCGGCTGGGGCGGCTGGGGTTCGCCGACCGAGGTCGCTGCCGAGGTCGCTGGCGACGCCGCGGGCGTCGTCGTGTCCGGCTGATCGTCGTCGGCCGCCTCGTCCAGTGCCGCCTCGGTCGCCGCGTCGTCGTCGATGTCGACCCCGAAGTCCGCGGCCAGACCGGCGAGACCCGCGTCGTAACCCTGGCCGACGGCGCGGAACTTCCACTCCTCGGCCCGCCTGTACAGCTCACCGAAGATGATCGCGCTCACCGAGTCGGCGTCGTCGATGGCGAAGTGGAGGAGTTCCTCACCCCCGCCGTCCGACAACGCCAGCCTCACGCGGTCCAGTTCGCCGAAGCGGGCGCCCTCGTAGCGGCTGGCGGCCAGGACGATGCGATCGACTTCGGGGGCCACCGCGGTCAGGTCGAAGCTGATCCGGTCCTCGTCGCCGTCCGCCGTCGGCGTCTTGCCCAGAAGCTGCACGCTTCCGTCCGCGGCGACCGGGTTGTTGTAGAAGTAGAAGTCGGCGTCGCTGCGGACCTTGCCGTTCGCGTCCAGCAGGAGGACGGACACATCGGCGTCCCCCTCGCCGGTCGAGCTCCCCCAGCCCAGACTGACGATCACCGAATCGATGGTCTCGCTCAGCGCCGCGAGCGAGACATTCGACCCTTTGACCATTTCACGCATGAAGCCCCCCAGAACGATGCAACTCGGTGTGCCGACACGCCCGCCCGGCCGCCTGACGCCCGCCGTCGTGCGGTGATCGGTGCGCGGGTGACTGTAGTGCCCACGAAACCGTATACGGAGGAGTCGCGCAGAATCTGTGCGGGATTCGTGTAAAGGTCCTTAAGCTGTCCGCCCCGGTCGGCCTCCGGGCAGGCCAAGACGCCCGGACGGGTCCAACGGGTCCAACGGGTCCAACGAGCGGGGCGGCCCCGCGGTCACCTCAGCGTGTGGGACGTCCTGCCGGATGCCGCGTCGATCTCGTCGTGGGCCTTGGTCAGCAGTTGCATGGCCAGCTCGTTCAGGGCCCTCGCGCCCGCGACCTCCTCGCCGACCCTGGGCTGGTTCGAGTCGGACGGGTGGCGGCTGGCGTATCCGTGGGCGCGTACCTCGCTGCCGTCGGGGAGCCGCAGCAGGGCGGCCGCGCGGGTGCGGTGGTCGTCCTCCTGGAATTCCATCTCGACATGCCAGCCGACCGTGGTCCGTGCCTGCATCGCTGTCATTTGTGTCATCGCGATCACCTCCGAAGCAGCCGCCCCCCGGTGAAGCCCTCAGAAGAAGTGTGCTCCTCCGGCCGTCCTGGCACGAGGCGAGGGGGCGGAGGGTCACACGGGGTGGCGCGTCGGTGCCTGTGCGGCGTCGGAGGCCGTCGTCCGCGGGCCGTCGTGGGGGTGACCGACGGCCCGCGGACGCGGGTCAGTTGGTGAAGTAGATGTACTTCCAGGAGCTGTACGTGGTGGAGTTGACGTCGTCGCCGGAGGAGTCGTTGATGTAGGCCGACCGGACCCGGACGCGCAGGCCCGCCTCGTCGGAGGCGCCGAGGTCGATGACGCTCTTGCCGTTGGCGCCCAGTTCGAAGTACTCCGCGTAACCGCGTTGCCACTGGCCCCGGAGGTAGACGTCGATGTCCAGCCGGTAGTGGCGGCCCGGGTGGGAGGTCATCGCGGTGGTGAACAGCGGGCCGGTGTTCTTGCGGTACCAGTAGTACGTCGAGGAGTTCGCGCTGAGCTTGCCGGTCTTGTAGTGCTTCGCCAGAGAGGTGGAGACACTCACCTTGGCGTACGCGGTGACCTTGACCGACTTCGGGGCGTTACGGGCGTCACCGGCGAAGACCGCGGTGACGGTGGTGTCCCGCTTCATGTCCACCACGGCGGAGACGTTTCCGCTGGAGTTGACGGTCGCCTTCTTCACCAGGACGTTGGGCTTGTCCGAGCCGAAGGGGTTGGCCCAGATCTCCACCGTGCGGTTCTTGTAGGTGGTGCCCAGGTGCGTGGTGAAGGTGACGTCCTTGTCGTACGAGTACACCGTGCCGTTGTTGTTCAGGCTCAGCGTGGTGGCGGTCCGGGAGACGGCCACCGTGTCGGAGCCGGACGCCGCGGCGCGGGTCGTGTCCCCCGCGTAGGAGACGGTGTACTTCACGTCGCCGCCGGCCGGCGGGGCGTCGGTGAAGGAGAAGGTGCCGTCCGCCTTGGTCTTCACCGAGGCGAGCGTCTTGCCTGAGGGCGACTCCAGGTCCGTGCGCTTGACGGTGAGTACCGTGCCGGCGGGCAGGGCCGCGGCGTTGGTGACCTTGCCGGTGACGGTCAGTGCCTTGGCACGGGTGGCCGTGGCGGGAGCGCTCACCGTCAGCGTGGTGGCGGTCCGGGAGACGGCCACCGTGTCGGAGCCGGAAGCCGGGGTGCGGGTCGTGTCGCCCGCGTAGGAGACGGTGTACTTCGCGTCGCCCTCGACCGGCGGGGCGTCGGTGAAGGTGAAGGTGCCGTCCTCGTCGGTCGTGACCGGGGGCAGTGTCTTGCCCGAGGGCGACTGGGCGTCGGTGCGGGTGACCGTCAGTGATGTTCCGGTCGGCAGGGGATCGCCGCCGCTGACCTTTCCGGTGACCGTCAGCGACGTGCCGGGAACCACCGAGGCAGGCGCGCTCACCGTCACCGTCGTGGTGCTGCGGGACACGGCCACGGTCCGCGTGGCGGACGCCGGGGCGTGGTCGGCGTCGCCCGCGTAGGAGACGGTGTACTTCGCGTCGCCCTCGACCGACGGGCTGTCGGTGAAGGTGAAGGTGCCGTCCTCGTCGGTCGTGACCGGGGGCAGTGTCCTGCCCGAGGGCGACTGGGCGTCGGTGCGGGTGACCGTCAGTGACGTTCCGGCCGGCAGGGGATCGCCGCCGCTGACCTTTCCGGTGACCGTGAGCGACGTGCCGGGAACCACCGTGGAAGGCGCGCTCACCGTCACCGTCGTGACGGCCCTGGTCGGCGCGTTCAGCGGGTTGAGGCGGTACGTGCTGCCGCTCTCGGTGACCGCGAAGAGGTGGTCGCCGTCCGGCTCCCAGGCCAGGCCGTCCGGGACCAGCGTGCCGGCGCCGGTCTCGGCGAAGTCGTACTTCCGGAGCGGCTGGGTGGTACCGGGCTTGAATATGTAGACGTCCGGCTCGTACATGCCGTCGATGCCCGCGGCGACGGTGCCGTCCGCGGCGATGTCGACGGCGTTCGGGTAGGCGTCGGTCGGGTAGCTGCCGACCTTCTTCAGGTCGGTGGCGGACAGCACCTGGTGCTCGTAGGGTGCGCCGCTCGCCGTGACGACCTGGCTGCCGTCCGGGGTCACCTCCAGGTCGCGCAGGTTGCTGCCGGCCTCGCCCTGGGCGATGAGCGTGGGCGCGTCGGCGCCGGAGACGTCATAGGTCGCCACGGCGGAGGGGCTGAGGCCCGGCACGCCCGCGGCCAGCACACCGGGCGCGGCCGGGTTGGACGCCAGCCGGGGCGCGTAGTACCAGCGGCTGCGGCTGTCCTGGGCGACGGCGAGAACAGGATCCGGGCCCGAGAGGTCGAGGGAGCCGATGTTCCCCTCCGTCGCGGTGCCGTAGCCGAACCACAGCTTCCCGCCGGCGCGGGCCAGGGTCGTCGGCGCGTCGGCGGTGCCGGTCGGGTAGCGCGCGGACTCGGTGAGGCCGGCCGTGTCGATGGCCGCGATCTCGTCGCTGCCCCGGACGGCCACGTACAGCGTCCGCGAGTCGGCCGAGAGTTCCAGACCGTTGGCCTCCGGCAGGGAGCCGAGCGTCCCGACGACGTTGCCGCTGTAGTCGGTGGCGACGACCTTGCCGCCGGTCGGGTCGCTCACGAAGACGCGCTGGTGCACGCTGTCCACGACGACGTCGGCGACGGAGGCGACGGGCAGGACGGCGTGGCCGTCCGCGTGGGCGGCCGTGGACCCGAGGCCCGTCAGGGCGACGGAGCTGAAGAGGACGGCGAGTGCCGTCGCGGTGGAGATTCTGCGGTTGCGCAAGATGGTTCGAGCCCCCATGAGCCGTGGGAGGCCGCGCGTCGCCGGAGGTCGGAACGCACCGGGCGCGGCATGCTTCGGATGCCTATGACACGGGTGTGACCATGGAACCGTCGGAATGGTTGTGCGCGGGAAGAGGGGATTCCGGGGCCCCTCCCACGGCGATGTCCGTTCCCCACGGGTCCAGCCCCTTTGCGGCTCCGTGTCCCGCTGCGCTTCCCGCTCGCTGCTCCGCTTCCTGCTCCGCTTCCTGCTCAGCTTCCTGCTCCGCTTCCCGCTCCGCGGGGCCGTCCGGGGCGCTCCGGAGCTCTCCGAGGCGGACCGACGGCGACCGACGGTGACGACGGCGACCGAGAGTGACGGATGAGCCGCGGACGTCGGCGGTGGACCCCCAGGTCACAGCCCCCCGGCCGAACGGGTTTCCCCCGAGGGCTAGCCGTCAGGCAAGATGGGGTGTATCTGCCCACTGCCGATTTCAAGCGTCCGGACGGTTTCTCTTGGCTGAGTTCATTTACACCATGCGCAAGACGCGCAAGGCGCACGGCGACAAGGTGATCCTCGACGACGTCACCCTGAGCTTCCTCCCGGGCGCGAAGATCGGTGTGGTCGGTCCGAACGGTGCCGGTAAGTCCACCGTTCTCAAGATCATGGCGGGCATCGAGCAGCCCTCCAACGGTGACGCGTTCCTGTCGCCCGGCTTCAGCGTCGGCATCCTCATGCAGGAGCCGGAGCTGGACGAGTCCAAGACGGTGCTGGAGAACGTCCAGGACGGTGCCGCCGAGCTGATGGGCAAGCTCAACCGCTTCAACGAGGTCGCCGAGCTGATGGCGACCGACTACTCGGACGCGCTCATGGAGGAGATGGGGAAGCTCCAGGACGACCTGGACCACTCCAACGCCTGGGACCTGGACGCGCAGCTCGAACAGGCCATGGACGCGCTGGGCTGCCCGCCCGGCGACTGGCCGGTCAACAACCTCTCCGGTGGCGAGAAGCGCCGCGTGGCGCTCTGCAAGCTGCTGATCGAGGCTCCGGACCTGCTCCTCCTCGACGAGCCCACCAACCACCTCGACGCCGAGTCGGTGAACTGGCTGGAGCAGCACCTCACGAAGTACGCGGGCGCCGTCGTCGCCGTCACGCACGACCGGTACTTCCTGAACAACGTCGCCGAGTGGATCCTCGAACTGGACCGCGGCCGCGCGATCCCCTACGAGGGCAACTACTCCACGTACCTCGACAAGAAGGCCTCCCGCCTCAAGGTCGAGGGCCGCAAGGACGAGAAGCGCGCCAAGCGGCTCAAGGAAGAGCTGGAGTGGGTCCGGTCCAACGCCAAGGGCCGTCAGACCAAGTCCAAGGCCCGCCTCGCCCGTTACGAGGAGATGGCTGCCGAGGCCGACAAGATGCGGAAGCTGGACTTCGAGGAGATCCAGATCCCGCCGGGCCCGCGTCTGGGCTCCATCGTCGTCGAGGTCAACAACCTCTCCAAGGCGTTCGGCGACAAGGTCCTCATCGACGACCTCTCCTTCACCCTGCCGCGCAACGGCATCGTGGGCGTCATCGGCCCGAACGGCGCGGGCAAGACCACGCTGTTCAAGATGATCCAGGGCCTGGAGACGCCGGACTCCGGCGCGATCAAGGTCGGCGACACGGTCAAGATCAGTTACGTCGACCAGAGCCGCGCCAACATCGACCCCAAGAAGACGCTGTGGGCCGTCGTCTCCGACGAGCTCGACTACATCAACGTCGGCCAGGTCGAGATGCCGTCGCGGGCCTACGTGTCCGCCTTCGGCTTCAAGGGCCCGGACCAGCAGAAGCCCGCGGGTGTCCTCTCCGGCGGTGAGCGCAACCGGCTGAACCTGGCGCTGACCCTCAAGGAGGGCGGCAACCTGCTGCTTCTCGACGAGCCCACGAACGACCTCGACGTGGAGACCCTGTCCTCGCTCGAGAACGCGCTGCTGGAGTTCCCCGGTGCGGCCGTGGTCATCTCCCACGACCGCTGGTTCCTGGACCGGGTCGCGACGCACATCCTCGCGTACGAGGGTGAGTCGAAGTGGTACTGGTTCGAGGGCAACTTCGAGTCGTACGAGAAGAACAAGATCCAGCGGCTCGGCGCCGATGCCGCGCGTCCGCACCGTGCCACCTACAAGAAGCTGACCCGGGGCTGATCGATCTTGCGGCACATCTACCGCTGCCCGCTGCGCTGGGCGGACATGGACGCGTACGGCCACGTCAACAACGTGGTGTTCCTCCGCTACCTGGAGGAAGCCCGTATCGACTTCCTGTTCCGCCCGGAGAAGGACTTCAAGCAGGGGTCCGTGGTGGCGCGCCATGAGATCGACTACAAGCGGCAGCTGGTCCACCGGCACGCGCCGGTGGACATCGAGCTCTGGGTGACGCAGATCCGCGCGGCCTCCTTCACGATCACCTACGAGGTGAAGGATCCCGATCAGGTCTACGTCACGGCGTCGACGGTGATCGTGCCCTTCGACTTCGGGCACCAGCGCCCTCGCCGGATCACGGCCGAGGAACGCGACTTCCTGGAGTCGTACCGCGACGACGAGGACGAGGCCGTCGCGGCATGACCGTCCTGCACCTCGCCGACGCGGGGGAGGCGGCGGATCTCGCCGCCTTCCTCTCCCGGCTCGTCCACTACGACCGCGCGGCCGCCGTGCGCCTTCAGGCGCACGGCACCACGCTCGCGGTCTTCGGCCGGCCGCCGTCGTTCGAGGTCCTCGCGATCCGTACGGCACGGCTCGCCAAGCCGTACGAGAACGGGCTCGACGTCACCCTCGACGTGACCGTCTCCGCCGGTGAACTGCTGGAGTCCGTCGAGGAGCAGGCAGCCACCGTCGGCGTCCCGGTCCCCGTCACCGGGCCCCCGTGGGCCGGCGTCCTGCCGCCCCGCGGCGGCTGGCGGCCGGAGCCGGGACTGCCCACCGCCGACGCCGTGCGGGCGAAGGTCGCCGAGGCGGTGGCCGAATTCCGGTCCCGTACCGAGGAGTTGGCCCCCGAGCTGCGCACCCGTGCGGAACTCGACCGGGTCGGGCGGGAGATATGGTCCCGGCCGATCGGTGACACCGGACTTCCCGTGCGGGCCGCGCACGCCGCGCAGGCCCTCGGATTCCTGCGGCCCGTACCGCCCGCGCCCGTCTCCGCCGGGGGACAGGTCACCTCGGGCGACAGCCCGTTGGCGCTGTACTCGTCCGGTGCGTGGCTGCGGCTGCGGACGCCGTTCGGTTCGATCGCCGTCCGCCGGGCGGGACTCGGCTCGCTGGGCGTCAGCGTCCACTGACCCCCGCGCGCCGCGGCCCGCCCGGCGGCGCACGGTGTCCGGCGCCGGAGCCGGCGATCAGCTCGCCGTGTTCACCATCGAGGCGGCGGCGTACGTCAGGTAGTTCCACAGCGTGTGCTCGTGCTCCTCGGAGAGGCCGAGCTCGTCGACGGCCACCCGCATGTGCTTCAGCCAGGCGTCGTGAGCCGCCTGGTCGACCTTGAACGGGACGTGCCGCATCCGCAGCCGGGGGTGGCCGCGGTTCTCGCTGTACGTCGTCGGGCCGCCCCAGTACTGGATCAGGAACAGCGTGAGGCGCTCCTCGGCCGGGCCCAGGTCCTCCTCGGGATACATGGGCTTCAGCAGCGGATCCCCGGCGACACCTTCGTAGAAACGGTGTACGAGGCGCCGGAAGGTCTCCTCGCCGCCGACCTGCTCGTAGAAGGTCTGCTCCTGAAGCGTGCCGCGCCGAATCTCTTTCACGTCCCCATGTTCTCAGACGGCGCGACCGAGGACTCAAGGCTTAGGACCGGCCGAGGACCACACACGGTGCGGCGGACGCGGCGGCTTCGGGGCGGCCGGGCCGGCGCTCGCCTCGTGGCCCGTTCGGCAGCACAGTGGAGGTATGGGCGCGCACGCTCTCGCATCCGGTCCCGGTCCCGACGACCTCGCCGATCTGGCGCGGGCGTCCCTGGTGCGCGTGATCGAGCGCAGCGGGGCCTGGGAGGGCGATCCCGTCTGGCGGGAGGCCTTCGAGGCCGTCCCGCGCCACCTGTTCGTGCCGTACTACTACCTCGGCGGGATCGGCGGCTACGAGCGGCTGTGGGGCGAGGACCCGGACCCGCTGGTCCGGGACCGCTGGCTGCGCGGCGCGTACGCGGACGCCCCGCTGGCCACCCGGGTACGGGACGGGGAGCTGGTCTCCTCCAGCAGCCAGCCGTCGCTGATGGCCAAGATGCTGGCCGAGCTGGACGTACGGGACGGCGACAGCGTCCTGGAGATCGGCGCGGGGACCGGCTACAACGCGGCCCTGCTCGCGTACCGTCTCGGCGACGGCCTGGTGACCACGGTCGACCTCGACGTGGAGATCACGGAGACCGCTCGCCGGCATCTGGACATCGCCGGGTACCACCCGACCGTCGTCACCGCGGACGGAGCGCGCGGTGTCCCCGAGCGCGCCCCCTTCGACCGGATCATCGCCACCTGCACCCTGACCACGATCCCGCCCCCCTGGCTGGCCCAGTGCGGCCCCGGAGCCCGCGTCCTCGCGCCGCTGGCCACCGGCCTGATCGCGCTGGAGGTCCGGGACTCCGGTCATGCCGAGGGACGCTTCCTGCACACGTCCGCCTTCTTCGTGCCGCTGCGCGGTGCCACCCGGCCCGGACCCGAGCCGGAGCCCGCCCGGACCGACGGCGTGCCGCGCCGGGCCCTCGGCCACGATCTCTTCCGTTTCCTGCTTGCCCTGACCGCGGGCCGCCTGGACCCGTACGACGCCTACACGCTGTGGGAGCGCGAGGGGCGGCCCCAGCGCGAGCGGTACGGGGTCACGGTCGGCGAGGAGGGCGCCAGGGCGTGGCTGGACGACCCCGAGGGGCCCTACAGCTGGCCGCTGGCCTGAGCCGCGCGGCCGGGACCCCGAACGGCAGGGAGGCGCTCAGGCGGCGGCCCCGGCACGGGAGACCTGCCGGGCCACCGTGCCGGGCCCGGCAGGACGGTGCTCAGCCGCGCCGGATGGTGATCGTCGTCCAGGCGCCCACGTGCACCCGGTCGCCGTCCTGGAGCGGCACCGGCACGAACGGCTGGATGGGCTCCTCGCCGCCGTTGACCGTGGTCCCGTTCGTCGAGTTCTGGTCGACGACCGCCCAGGTGCTGTCGGGCTGCTGGACCAGGACCGCGTGCTGGTGCGAGACACCCGGGTCCTCCGGGGGCACCGACAGGTCGATGTCCGGGGACTCGCCGGTGGAGTGCCGGCGGCGGCCGATCGTGATCTGGTTGCCGAGGAGCGGACGCTGGAGCTCCGGCGAGTACGCGGGCAGGTTCAGGCCCGCGGCCTCGGGACCGGAGCGCTGCATCATCGCCATGAAGTACTCGCGGTCCGGTGCGATGGTCGCGCTCCAGGACAGCGACTGCTGTTGCTGTTGCTGTTGCTGTTGCTGGTAGCCGGGACCGGGCGGAGCCTGGGTGGCGCCGGGCTGCGGGTAGCCGTAGCCGGCTGCCTGACCCGGGCCGCCCTGACCGCCCTGACCACCGGGCGTACCGGACGACGGCGGGGGGATCACCCAGTCGTCCTCACCGCCGCCGAAGGCCGGGCCGCCGGGCTGCGGGCCGGCCTGCCGCTGCGGTCCGCCCTGCCCGAAGGGCGGCGGGGAGGGCTGCTGGGTGTAGGCCTGCTGCGGAGCACCGGGGCCGCCGGGCGCGGTCGGCGCCGCCTGGCGGGAGGGGGCGCCGCCGAAGCCCTGGGGGCCGCCGTACGGCTGCGCCCCCGGGCCCGGCGGGATCGGCTCCGCGGGCCGGTTCATCTGCGAGGGCCGCGAGCTCTGGTACTCGAACGGGTCGTGACCGGGGCCACCGGCACCCGGACCGGCCGGCTGTCCCTGCCCGGGCTGCGGGAACCGCGGCGCCGGATTCTGGCCGCCGGGACCACCGTGACCACCGGGACCGCCGTACGGCGACTGCCCGCCGGGAACGCCAGGACCGCCCGGACCACCCTGACCGCCGGCCGGCGGACGCGGTGCCGCCGGGGTGTACGAGGTGGCGGTGTTGGTCAGGAAGTTCCACCGGCACTCCTCGCAGAACGGCGCCGCGCCCTCACGGGGCGTGCGGCACTGCGGGCAGAACTCGGCGTTGGCGTCCGGCACGCCGGACCGCCCGCCGGGCGCCGGCGGCGGCGAACCGGGCGCCGGGTAGCCGTAGCCGGGCGGCGGTGGAGGGAGCGGGGGCACGGTACCGGCCATGCGGTGACCGCAGACCTCGCACCAATCGTCGGAACCCGACTGGTGTCCGTTCGGGCATGTCGGCATGTCGGCGCTTCCCCCTTCCTTTTCCGGTCGTGATGACCGGGTTTCTCCGGATCCCCGCGGGACCCGGGCTCGCTACTTCTTTACACGAACAGTCTTTGTGGACCGTGTCTCGAGGGTCATCTCGTCGGCCTCCGCGACACGTGCTTTCAATCGCACAGTACCTGCCGCGACGTCGACCACGTCCACCACCTTCGCGAGGAGTTTCGCGGTATCGGCGTTTCCGGAGGCTCCGGCGAGTTGAACGGCCCGTCCCAGCTTGGCCGTTGCTCCGTCGACATCTCCCGCTTTGCGAAGATCCAGACCTTGTTGGATGACTTGTGCCAGTTCGGCCTGACCTGTGTAGTGCGCGACCTGCGGATTGATGGAGGTCGAGGCGGCCATGTCGTCGGTCCACACGGCCCGTACGAGCCCCTGTGCGCCGAGGTTCTGCACGCTGCCGTCGCTCTGCGGGATCACCAGCGAGACACGGGCGGCGAGCATCTCCTGGCCGATCGCGGCCGTCGGGACCTGGACGCACACGTGGTAGTCGCGGGACTCGTCGCCCCAGGAGCCCGTCGGGTAGTCGCCCGCGCGGGGTCCGGCCTCGGTGCGGCGTTCCGTCAACTCCTCCACCGTGGGCGCCACTTGCTTGACGAACCTGATCTCGGTGCCGACCGGCGTCCACACCCGCAGGGCCACGTCGGCGACCTCCTTGCCCATGGCCGTCTCCATCATGTGCGTGAAGTCGGCGGAGAGGGCGGCGGGGTCGGCCACGATGTCGGCGGTGCCGAGCAGCGCCGAGGCGATCCCGGTGACCTCCTTGACCTCCCAGTCGGTGCCGACCCCCCGGGCGTCGCAGGTGAAGCGCCCGGCGCAGGAGCCCAGCGCGGCCCGCAGGTCCTCGGGCGACTCGTGTTCGTTGCGGCCGTCGGTGAGCAGGATGCCGTGCCGGATCGACACCTCCGCGGAGGAGAGCAGCCGGTCGGCGAGCCGCAGCCAGGTGCCGATCGCCGTACCGCCGCCCGCGCTCAGCTTGCGCAGCGCCTGCTTGGCCTGGTCGCGGGTGGAGGCGTCCGCCACGGCGAGCCGCCCGCCACCCGGGTAGACCTCCTTGGCGACGTGCGTGCCGCCGATCACCGCGAAGTGGACCCCGTCGCGCAGGGTGTCGATCGCGGCGGCCGTCGCGTCGCGGGCGTTGCGCATCTTGGCCGGCGGGTAGTCCATCGAGCCCGAACAGTCGACCATGATCGCCACGGCGGCGTCCGGGCCCTGGCCCGCCGTGTACAGGTGCGGCGAGGTGACCGCGCTTCCGATGGTGCCGCCGCCGGTCGCGCTCACCGTGACGATCGCGTTGACCTCACGACCGCCCTCCGGCAAGAACTCGTTCTGGTACACGTCGACCGAGAACTGCGGCACGTTCGACTTCGAGAAATTGGCCATGCCTTTTCGTCCCCCTCGGGCCTCCGCCCCCGGCGGAGGTGCTGACTGTGTGCGGACCGGTCCCCTCCGGTCCGCGGCCGCCCCCGTTCATATACGGCCTCAGGCCGATCCTGCCCCCTGGGAGGGCGCGGGGAACGGCAGGACGGCCACTGTTACGTTGTCGTGGCCCCCGCCGTCCAGGGCGTGGCCGACGAGAACCTGGGCGCTGTGCAGCGGCCTCTCGGCGGCGTCGAGGGGAACGGCCTCGGCCATCTCCTCCGCGCTCTCCGCGTAGTTCCACAGTCCGTCCGTGCACACCACGACCACACCCGGCCGGTCCGGCTTGAACGAGACGGTGTGCGGCTCCAGTTCGTAGGCGTCGGCGCCGAGCCAGCCGGTGATCGCGTGGGCGCGCTCGTCGGCGTACGCCTCGGCCTCGTTCATCAGGCCCGCGGCGACCATCTGCGCGGCCCAGGAGTCGTCCTCGGTGAGCCGGGCCGGCAGGGAGGAGCGGTCGACGGGCACCCAGTAGACACGGCTGTCGCCGACCCAGCCGACGATCAGCAGGGAGGACGTCACGATGGCGCCGACGATGGTGCAGGCGGGCGCGTTCACGTGCGGCGCGTGCTCGCCCTGCGCGGTGGACGGGCCGGCCAGCGCGTTGACGGCCTCCGAGGCGGCGACGATCGCCTCGTGCATGGCCTGCTGCGGATGCGTGCCCAGCGGAAGGGCCGCGAGGAGCGACTCGTTGGCCGCGAGGGAGGCGGCGAGCGAGGCCTCGTCGGGGCGGGTCGCGGAGGAGACGCCGTCGCAGACGATCGCGACGACCACGGGGGAGCCGTCGGGCAGCGCGGTCGAGGAGATCGCGAAGGCGTCCTCGTTGCGGTGGTGGCGCAGGCCCCGGTCGCTGACCGCGGCGACCGCGCCCAACTCCTGTTCCATGTGGTCCCGTTCCCGTGGCTGCGCGTGCCCGCAGTTCTCGCAGTAGCCGTCGGTGTCCACCTGGCCCGCACGGCAGGCCACACACAGCTTGGCGCCCGCGGGGGGAACCGGGAGGTCGCCGGTCCGGGGATCGGCGGGTACCGCGCGGTCCGGGCCGTCGGCCGGAGGGGCGAGCGGGTACTCGTCGGGCTCCGACGGCCTGTCGAACCGTACGCCCGAGGGCTGCCCGGCGGTCCGCCTGGCGGCGGCCGGGCGGACGGCCGCCGGATCCTGCTCGGGGTGCTCGGGGTGCTCGGGGTGCGGCAGTTCGGAACCACCCGAATCGGTGCCCGGGATGTCGGCGGCGCGGTGGACCGGCGCGGGTGTGTCCGTGCCACCGGTCTCGTGCGCCAGGGGCCAGCCCGTGGACGGGGCGGCCGGCGGGGGGCCGGCCGCGGTGCCGTTCATGGCGATCGTGGGGTGGTCCGGCGGCGGTGCGGACACCGTCGACAGGTCATAGCCGCAGGCACCGCAGAAACGGTCGGCCGCGTCCAGCGGCTCCTCGCAACTGGGGCACCGCGAAAGGGCCGTCGGCTGGGGCATCTGGGACATCAATCACACCCACGTCCGGGGGCGGTAACGGTTTGCGCGTTCCACCAGGTCGATCCTTTCCTCGCCGCCCCGCGCGAGCCGGGCCAGCGTCCGGTACGAACGTTCGAGGCCGAAACGGAGGCCACGTTCGTCCAACTCGCTGCCGAGCAGCGCGGGTCCGCCTCGGGAAGCCGGAGCGGAACCCTGGCTACCGGAGAGTACCCAGTCCAGCGCGCAGCCGAGGACCTCCGTCGACAACTGCTCGCGCCGCACCGCGTCCAGACCGAATCCGTCGAGGGCCTCGACCTGCCCGGCCGCCGCCGTCAGATCGTCCAGCAACGGCGCCGCGCTCTCCGTCACCGGGCGCTGCCGCAGCCGTGCCCGCACGGCGGCGACCCGGGCCGCCGTGTAGTGGATCGACGACTCCGGCACGGATTCCAGGGTACGTACGGCGCCCCGGCGGTCCCCGGCCGCGAGCTGCACCCTGGCCAGCCCGAACGCCGAGCTCACATAGCTGGGGTCGGTCGTCCACACCAGCCGGTAGTACTCGGCGGCGTTGTCGAGCTGGCCGAGCACCTCCGCGCACACGCCGAGGGCCAGCTTGGGCGCGGGCTCACCGGGGAAGGCGTCGTAGACCGCGTCGAAGGACAGCGCCGCGATCTCGTTCTCGCCGGTCGCCAGCGCCGTGACACCGCGGTACCAGACCACCCGCCAGTCGTCCGGGTGATCGGCCTCCAGCGCGTCGACGGCCGAGCCGGCGCCGCTCGGGTCGCCCATCTCCAGGCGGGCCCGCAGCTCCCGCAGCCGCAGTTCCGGAGAAGCGGCCGGTGCCGCCCGCAGCGCGGCGATCAGCTCCGCGGGCGCGGACGCGATGAGCCCCGCGAGGAAACCGGCGTTCGGGTCGCCCGGGTCCACCCGCGGCACGGGCAGGGCGAGCGCGGTGGCCGCCGCCGCGACGGGCCTGACCAGGGTGGCGGAGGACGGCGGCCCGGGCGGCAGCGGCCCGCTCCCGTTCGTCCCCGCGGGCAGCGCGGCCGCGCCCTTCCCGGCCCGTAGGGGGACCACGCGGGCCCCCAGCCGCGACACGTCCTCGACGGCCTTCCCGAACAGCTCGGTGTCGGTGACCTTGGTCTCCGGCCCGAACAGGGTCGACAGCGCCGGCCGCGCACGCCCGGTCTGGAGCGAGACCACCTCGCGCAGCACGCCCGTCAGCTGCTCGGACATCTCCTGCGCCGAGGCGAAACGGCGGGCCGGGTCGGGGTCGGTGGCCCGGACGAGAAGCCGGTAGAACGACTCGTACTGACGGAAGACCTCGATGTTGTCCGGGTCGGGCAGGGAGTCCACGAAGACGTTCGTGTAGCCCTGGAAGTCGAAGGCGAGGACGGCGAGCGTCCGGGCGACCGTGTAGAGGTCGGAGGCGACCGAGGGGCCCACCTCGGCCACCTCGGGGGCCTGGTAGCCCACCGTGCCGTAGATGGCCGACTCGTCGTCGTCCATCCTGCGCACCGCGCCCATGTCGATCAGCTTGAGCTGGTCCTCGGTCTGGATCGCGTTGTCGACCTTGAAGTCGCAGTACAGCAGGTTGCGGCTGTGCAGATGGCCGAGGGCCTCCAGGGCCTCGATGCCGTACGCGCAGGCCTGTTCCACCGGCAGCGGATCGCGCTTGCCGTCCGCCGTGCGGCGCCCGTTGGCCAGCTCCTTGAGTGACTTGCCGCCCACGTACTCCATGACGATGTACCCGTCCAGCGAACCCGTCCGCTGGTCGAGGTGCTCGACGAAGTTGTAGATCCGCACGATGTTGGCGTGCTCGATCTCCGCGAGGAAGCGCCGCTCGGAGATCGCGGCCGCCATCGCGTCCTGGTCGCCGGTGTCGAGCAGACCCTTCAGGACCACCCACCGGTCGGACACCGCGCGGTCGACGGCGAGGTACACCCAGCCGAGCCCGCCGTGCGCCAGACAGCCCATCACCTCGTACTGGCCGTGCACCACGTCACCGGTGCCCAGCTTTGGCACGAACGAGTACGGGTGGCCGCACTTCGTGCAGAACCCCTCGGTGCGGCCGGGCCGGTCGCCGCGCGAACGCCCCACCGGCGCACCGCAGTCGGAGCGCGAACAGAACCGTTTGCGCTCGGGCACCTCCGGGTTCTCCAGGACCATCTCGCGCGGGTCGGGCCGCGGCACCCCCGGCACCTCGACGAGCCCGGCGCCGAGGCGGCCCCGCCCGGAGGAGGACGCCGCCGAGCCGGAGCTGCGCACCGACACCGACCGGCCCGTCGACCGGCCCGACAACGACCGCGACAGGCGGCCGGAGACCGATCGCCGCGACTGCGAGGAGCGGGACGACGTCCGCGACGACGTCCGCGAGCTGGTGGGTGATCCGCCGCGCACGCCGACGCTGTCGGAGCCACGCGAACCGCCGCCCCTGGAGGCGCCGGACGACGCAGGACCCGCCGTACCGGCACCGGCCCGCGGGCCGCCCCCGGACCGGGAGGACCCCGGTGCCGGTACGGC
>NZ_JBIBSY010000001.1:393340-465944 GCF_043078065.1 Streptomyces sp. NPDC015532
GGGGGCGAGTCCGCACGTGTCGCAGTACAGCTCGCCGCCTCCCATGTCCTCGTACGAGCCCTCGCAACCGGGCCGGTCGCACGTGTTCCGCTCACCCACCGGGGGGTCGCCCGCGTCCGGTCCCGGCGTCGGTACGGCGGGGGCGAGTCCGCACGTGTCGCAGTACAGCTCGCCGCCTCCCATGTCCTCGTACGAGCCCTCGCAACCGGGCCGGTCGCACGTGTTCCGCTCACTCGTCGGCTGCTCGCTCACCGCATCCCCTTCAACGCTCACGCGTCGGGCCCCCTCCGGTCCGCACGGTCCTCGGGCCCGCCCCGCTCGGTCACCTGCGGGCTCAGCAGCTCGGCCGCCGCCCGCTGATAGCGCAGCACCGCCTCCTCCGCCACCCGCAGATCACAGGGGGCGCTCCAGAGCATGCGCCGGGCCGCGTCGTAGCGCTCCACCAGGAACGGGTCCTCGGCGAAGCCGTGCCGCGCCACTTTCGCCTTGTACGCGTCGAGACGGCCGCGCAGCTCCGCGCGGACCGCCAGCGGCTGGGTGACCGCCGTCAACGACTCGCGGGCGCGCAGGAGTTCGTCCTCCGCCTTCTCCTCCAGCGCCTCCAGGAGCGGCGAGAGGCGGTGCCACTGCGCGTGCCTGCGGTACTCCGCGGCCGTCGCCAGCTGCTCCTGCAACGCCGTCGGGGGACCGCTGACGGCCGGTACCTCGGACGCGGCGATCTTCGCCAGGACCTCGCCGCGGGCACTGCGCGCCTCGGCGAGCGTCCGGTCCGCGCGGCTGAGCACGTCCCGCAGCTTCACCAGCCGCGCCTCCGCGTCCTGCCGCACGGTGAGCACCGCGTCGATCTCCCGGCGCACCTCCTCCAGGGCGCGCGCCTCCCGGTCGTACACCGTGGTGTCCGGGCGGCCGCCGCCCGGGGCCGAACTCCCCTGCGCGGGAACCCAGAAGTCGAGCGGGTCGGAGACCACACGCTCGCGCAGGGCGGTCAGGGTCCGGGTGATCCGCTCCAGGTCGTCGCCCGAGGGGTGCTCGCCGGGACGCACGCCCACGGAGTGCGCGAGCGCGCGGGTGCGCTGGAGCTCCGCGGCCAGTAAATCTATCCGGGCGGGCAGCGCGGACCACACGGCGTCCGCGGTCACGACCATGTCGAGCGAGGCCGCGTACAGCTCGTTCATCCGGTCCACCAGGGCGGCCAGCGAGAACCGCTCACTGAGCTTGCCCGTGCCGGCCAGGGTCGGCGCGTTCGCCGTGGCCGTGGCCGAACCGGCGACCGTGATGCCCGAACCGCGCAGCAGCTCGGTCAGTTCGACCAGATCCTCACGGCTGGACCAGCGTCTGCGGGAGCGGATCTCGCGCGCGGAGTGCAGCGCGTCCGTGTACGCGTCGAAGTACGCCCACAGCAACGTGATCGACGCGTCCGCGACCGCCCAGCGCTCCTTGGTCGAACCGGTGAGTTCGGCGCCTTCCAGGAGTCTGCGGCCCGCGTGGTCCTGAAGGGCGAGGAGCGAGGTCTCGATGGCCTCGTGCTCCGCGCCGAGGCGCGCCAGCGCACGGTCCGCCTCGTCCCGGTCCATCACCGGCCCGGGGGGTCCCGTGACGCCCATCGATCACCTCTCGTTCTCGTGCGGTTCCCGGCGGCTCGGTGTGTGCCGCCGGACAACTCTCCAGTCGTATCAGGTCGTTTGCCGGTACTGGGCGACGGGCGGGTCCTCCGAGGGGGAGTCGGGCCCGAGGGTCGGGGCGAGCCATTTGTCGTACGACTGCCGCCAGCCGTCCTTGCGGTAGTCGGCGAGGACCTGGTTGACCCGGCGCACCAGGTCGTCGTCCGCACCCTTCTTCATCGCCACGCCGTAGAACTCTTTGGTGAAGGTGCCGCCCTTGAGCTCGACCGAGGGGTCCTGGGCGGCCTGGCTCGCCGCGAGCGCGCCGTCCGTCACCACCGCGTCGGCCTCGCCGAGCTGGAGGCGCACCAGACAGTCGAGCTGGTTGGGCACGGGAGGGCTGACGATGGCGGAGGAGACGAGCCCGCCGTGGGCCGAGTCCGCCGTCAGGCGTTCGTTCGCGGTGGAGCTCGACGCCGAGCAGATCCTCTTGCCGGCGAGGCTCTCGTCGTACCCGGTGACGTCGGAGCTCACCGGGGCGAGCACCTGCTGGCCGGTCGTGAAGTAGGGCGCGGAGAACGCGACCTGCTTGAGGCGCTCGCAGTTGATCGTCATGGTGCGCACCACCATGTCGACCTTGCCCCTCTGGATCGCGGGGATGCGCTGGCTGGTGGGGATCGCCCGGAACTGGACCGCGTTCTCGTCGCCCAGGATGTTCTTGGCGATCGCGTGGACCAGGTCGATGTCGAAGCCCTCCAGGTCGCTGCCGGACTTCGGGTTGTTCGGGTCGCGGTAGCCCCAGTGGTAGCTGTTCTGGTCGACGCCGACGATCAGCCGCCGGTCCTTGCGGTTCTTGATGGCGTCGATCGTCGGCCCGTCCGCGCTCGACGGGGCCGGGCTCAGGTTCTGCGGGTTCTGCGAGTCGATGCATTCGGGGGCCTTGGCCTGCGTGCCACGGGCCACGCCCTGTCCGCCGACACCCGTGCCGCCGTCCCCGAGCGTGGAGTCGGGCAGCAGCAGCGCGAGGATCAGGGCCGTCGCACAGGCGAGCGCCATCGCGCCCACGCCGCCCCAGCCCTTCAGGCTCGCCCTCAGACGTCGTGCGATCATCGCCGCTCCCCCTCTCACCGGTACTCCGAAAGCCTGCGGCCGATGCCGAGCACGGCGCCCGCGCCGGCCAGCACGGCGAGGACGGCGGCGCCGACCGGGAGGCCGGTCATGGCGCCGAGGCCGTTGTTCGCCGCCTGCTGGAACTCGCTCTGCTCGTGCGTCAGCGCGTCCTTCAGGTTTTCGTCGACGGCGTCGAAGCACTCACCCGTGGGCTTCTTGTCGGCGGAACCGATGACCCGGTCCAGCGCGAGCTGGTACTCGCCGTTGTTGTCGGCCTCACGGGCTTCCGCGTGACGCTGCACCCAGACCTTCATGCTGGCGGTCGCGACCTGTACGGGCTTCTCTCCCGACCGGTCGTCCGCGAGGTCCGCCGCCTCGGCGAGGCCCTGCGTGAGCGCCTTCATGTCCCGGTCGAAGTCGTAGTCGTACAGGTCGACGCTCGACTTGTCGGGCAGGGTCTTGGTCTCGGCGCCCCTGCTGACCAGGGTGAGGTTCTCGTTGCCGCGGGCCTTCAGGGACGCGATCTGGGCGCTGTGCAGCACGTTCAGGGAACGGACCCCGTGGTCGTAGGACTCGTTCAGCCCGGACCGGGCGACCGTGTGCCCGACGGTGAGCCACAGCAGCACGCCCAGGGACGCCGCGGTGGCGGCGGCCATGCCCTGGTTCAGCACCCGGTTCGTGCGGCGGTAGTTGCGCCGCTGGGCCCAGGCGAGGGCGCCGAGCGCGACGAGTCCGAGGGCGATCGCGGCCCACGGGTAGGGCTTGGCGTCGGCGTAGTCGGCGCTCAGCCGCTGGTTCTCCCGGTTGTAGAGCCGCTCGGCCTTCGGGAGCATCTCGCGCTGCATCTTCTCGTTCGCGTACCGCAGATACGCGCCGCCCAGCGGGTAGCCCTGCCGGTTGTTGGCGCGGGCCCGCTCGATCAGGCCCTTGTACTCGGGCAGCAGTTCGTTGAGCTGGGAGATGGTCTTCGCCGAAGGCGAGCCCGGCTCGGAGCTGTTGGCCGCGGTGATCAGCTTCGCGGCCGCCGTCCTGATGTCCCGCTCGTACCGGACGCGGGTCTCCTGGGTCTCCTGACCGCCCGCCAGGAAGCCGCTGGAGGCCGTGGTGTTGGCGTCGGCGAGCGAGCGGTAGATGTCGGCGGCGCTCGCGCTCAGCGGCTGGCTGCTGTGCAGCACGTTGTCCGCGGCGGCCGAACGCTCCGTCATCTGCCAGGCGGTGACCGCGCCGAACGCGACGACCAGCAGGGCGAGGACGGCGCCGATGATCCTCAGCAGCCCCGGCTCCGTCGTCGCCGCGGCGCGCAGCCGGTCCACACCCTCGGCCCACGCCGTGCGCCGCGGTGCCGCGCCGGGAGCCGGGGGAGCGCTTCGCGGGGCGCCGAACCCGCCCTGGGGCACGGGGGATCCGCCCGGGGGCGGGAGGGATCCGGACTGGGCGGGCACGGCCGGCATCGTGGGCGTGCCCTGCCCCGGTGGCGCCGCGCTGCCCTTCGGCGGGTGTGTCACTGTCGACCTCCCCCATGGTCATCCGCCCGGTCACGCTCACCGCGGTCTCGGTGGGCGCGGCCGGTCGGCGTACGTGCACGGCGGCAAGTATCGCCGCCCGTACCGGCATCCGCACAGGCCTTGCCTGGATCTTGTTCGGATCACGGCGCAGCACGCTTCCCCCGTGCCACCCCCCTTCCCATGAACACGTGTTCCGGATCCGTTTGGTTCCCGCCCCTTCGCGCCAGGTCATGGACGGTCCGGGGTCCTGGGCACGGTCGGCCCCGCGGACCTCCTCAGGTCCGTTCGTAGTGCGCCCGCACGCGCGCGTGGATCTCGCCCGCGGCCCGTACGTGGTCCAGGCCCAGGAGCGCCGCGCCCAGGACCGGCGGGGATGTGACCACCCGGGGGACCGCCTTGGGCGCGCGGACGGCCAGGACCTCGTGGACCCGGTCGTCGAGCAGGGGATGGCGGGCGGCGAGGACGCTGCCGCCGAGGAGGACCGGGGTCTCCTCGTCGAGCAGTCCGAGGCGGGTCAGGGCGACCGTCGCCATCGCGGCGACCTCGTCCGCGAGACGGTCGACGAGTCCGCGGGCCACCGGGTCGCCGTCCGCCGCCGTGGCGAACAGGACCGGGGTCAGCTCGTGGCGCCGCGCGTTCGGGATGTGCTCCAGGTGCAGCGCCTCGATGAGCGCGTACATGGAGTCCAGGCCGAAGTGCGCGGGCAGGGTGCGGGCCAGGGCCGTCTCCCCGCCGCGGCCGTCCTCGGCCCGCGCCGCGTGCCACAGGGCTTCCTCCGCCAGGCCCCAGCCGCCGCCCCAGTCACCGGAGATGCGGCCGATGGCGGGGAAGCGGGCGGTGCGGCCGTCGGGCCGCATGCCGACACAGTTGATGCCGGCCCCGCAGACCACGGCGACACCGCGCGGTTCGGCGATCCCGGCCCGCAGGACCGCGAAGGTGTCGTTGCGCACCTCCACCCCGGTACCCCACCCGCGCGCGTGCAGCGCGGCCGCCAACTGCGCCTCCTCCACCGGCAGATCGGCGTTGGCGAGGCAGGCGGAGACATGGCGGACCGAGGTGACGCGCGCCTCGGCGAACGCCCGCCGCACGGCGTCGGCGACCGCGTCCACCGCCGTCTCGACGCCGACCGCCGGGGGCCGGAACCCGCCCCCGCGCGCGGTGCCTGTCACCGTGCCGTCCGCGGCCACCACGGCGACGTCGGTCTTGCTGTTCCCCGCGTCGATGGCCAGCACGAGGCCCGCGGGTCCGGACCCGGCGGCCGTCCCGGCACCGGTTTCCGTCGACGTCATGCCCACGCGAGGTGCTCCCGGTTGTGCGCGATCAGCTGGTCGGTCAGGGCGTCGGCACGGTCGTACTGGCCGACGAGGGGGTGGGCGAGCAGCGCCCGGAAGACCCGCTCGCGCCCGCCGCGCAGGGCGGCGTCCAGGGCGAGATCCTCGTACGCGGTCACGTTCGCCATGAGACCGGCGTAGAGCGGGTCCACGGCCGGCACCGGCAGCGGGGCGGGTCCCTTCGCGCCGACGGCGGCCTGCACCTCGATCACCGCGTCGTCGGGCAGGAACGGCAGCGTTCCCCGGTTGTACGTGTTCACCACCTGGTAGGGGCTGCCGCCCCCGGCGAGCAGCGCGGCGGCGAGGTCGACGGCCGCCTCGGAGTAGTACGCGCCGCCCCGCTTGGCCAGCAGCTCCGGCTTCTCGTCGAGCGCCGGGTCGCCGTACATGGTGAGCAGTTGCCGCTCCATCTCCGCGACTTCGGCGGCGCGGGAGGGCTTGGTGCGCAGTTCCCGGACGACCTCGTCGTGCGCGTAGAAGTAGCGCAGGTAGTACGAGGGGACCACGCCGAGGCGCTCCACCAGGGAGAGGGGCAGACGCAGGTCCGCGGCGACGGTGTCGCCGTGCTCGGCGAGCAGCCGGGGCAGGACGTTCTCGCCCGTGGGGCCGCCCAGGCGGACACCGGTCTCCCAGGTGAGGTGGTTGAGGCCCACATGGTCGAGATGCACATCGGTGGGGGAGACGCCCAGCAGTCCGGCGAACTTCCGCTGGAAGCCGATCGCCACGTTGCACAGGCCGACCGCCTTGTGGCCCGCCTGGAGCAGGGCGCGCGTCACGATGCCCACCGGGTTGGTGAAGTCGATGATCCACGCGTCCGGGTTGGCGCGGCGGACCCGCTCGGCGATGTCCAGCACCACCGGGACCGTGCGCAGCGCCTTGGCCAGGCCGCCCGCGCCGGTCGTCTCCTGCCCGACGCAGCCGCACTCCAGCGGCCAGGTCTCGTCCTGTTCGCGGGCCGCCTGGCCGCCGACGCGCAGTTGGAGGAGCACGGCGTCGGCGCCCTCGACCCCCGCGTCCAGGTCGGAGGTGGTGACGATCCGGCCCGGGTGACCCTGTCTGGCGAAGATCCGGCGGGCCAGGCCGCCGACCAGCTCCAGGCGTTCGGCGGCCGGGTCGACGAGGACCAGTTCCTCCACGGGCAGGGTGTCCCTGAGCCGGGCGAATCCGTCGATGAGTTCGGGGGTGTAGGTCGACCCTCCGCCGACCACGGTGAGTTTCATGGTTAACCCTTCACTCCGGTGAGCGTGACGCCTTCGACGAACGCCTTCTGCGCGAAGAAGAACACGAGGATCACGGGGGCCATGACCAGGACGGTCGCGGCCATGGTGAGATTCCAGTCGGTGTGGTGCGCGCCCTTGAACGACTCCAGGCCGTAGCTCAGTGTCCAGGCGCCCGGGTTCTCGGACGCGTAGATCTGGGGGCCGAAGTAGTCGTTCCAGGCGTAGAAGAACTGGAAGAGCGCGACGGCCGCGATGCCCGGCTTCGCCATCGGCAGGACGACCTTGAGCAGGGTCCGCAGATCCCCGCAGCCGTCGACCTTGGCGGCGTCCAGGTACTCGTTCGGGATGGTCATCAGGAACTGGCGCAGCAGGAAGATGGAGAACGCGTCCCCGAACGCCATCGGGATGATCAGCGGCCACAGGGTGCCGGACAGGTCGAGCTGCTTGGCCCAGAACAGGTACATGGGGATGATCACGACCTGCGGCGGCAGCATCATCATCGAGATGACCAGCATCAGCGACAGATTCCGGCCGCGGAAGCGGAACTTGGCGAGGGCGTAGGCGACCGGGATCGACGAGACGACGGTGAGCACCGTGCCGAAGCCGGCGTAGAGCAGGGTGTTCTTCCACCAGGTGAGGAAGCCCGGGGTGTCGAAGACCTTCCGGTAGTTGCCCCATTCCCAGGTGTGCGGGATCAGGTCGCGGCTGAGTGCCTGGGTGTCGCTCATGAGCGAGGTCAGGAACACGAACACGAAGGGCAGGACGAAGAAGAGGGCGGCCGCGACGCCGAGGGAGTGGACCGCGACCCACTCCAGGAGGGCCCTGCGCCGGGCGGTTCGCTCGGCGGGGGAGACGGGGGCCGTCAACTCCACCGGCTTGTCGAGAACTTGGGTCATCGGTCAGTCACCTGCCTGGATGAGACCGCCCCGGCGCCGCATCAGGAACGCGGTGAACACCATGGACAGGGCGAACAGCACGAGCGCGACCACACAGGCGGAGCCGTAGTCGAAGCGCTGGAAGCCGAGGTTGTAGACGAGCTGGGGCAGGGTGAGCGTCGACTTGTCGGGGTAGCCGGGCTCGAACTGCGTGCCGGCGCCCTGGATGACGCCCGAGGCGACCTTCCCGGCGATCAGCGGCTGTGTGTAGTACTGCATGGTCTGGATGACCCCGGTGACCACGGCGAACATCACGATGGGCGAGATGTTCGGCAGGGTGACGTATCGGAAGCGCTGCCAGGCCGAGGCGCCGTCCAGTTCGGCGGCCTCGTACTGCTCCTTCGGTACGTCCAGCAGGGCGGCCATGAAGATGACCATCAGGTCGCCGATGCCCCACAGGGCCAGCAGGGTCAGGGCGGGCTTGGACCAGGCGGGGTCGTTGAACCAGCCGGGCGCCGTGACGCCGGCCTTCTCCAGGATCGAGTTGACCGGTCCCGTACCGGGGTTGAGGAGGAAGGCGAAGGCCATGGTGGCGGCCACCGGCGGGGCGAGGTAGGGCAGGTAGAAGAGCGTGCGGAAGACACCCGTGCCCGTCCTGATCTTCGTGATCAGCAGTCCGACGCCGAGCCCGAACGCCACCCGCAGGGTGACCATGACGAGGACCAGCCACAGGGTGTTGCGCAACGCGGGCCAGAACAACGGGTAGTTCTCGAAGACGTAACGCCAGTTCTTCGTCCCGCTCCACGTCGGCGGTCTGAAGCCGTCGTAGTGCATGAAGGAGAAGTAGACGGTCGAGATCAGCGGGTAGGCGAAGAAGACCGCGAAGCCGATCAGCCAGGGCGACATGAAGGCGAGGGTCCGCAGTGCTTGTCTTCTGCGCTTCGCCGCGAGGGCGGGGCTGCGGCGCTTCGAGGCCGGCGCGACGGTGCTCATCGTGCGGCTACTTCGCCTGCGCGATGTCGGTGTCGATCTGCCGGGCGGTGGATTCCAGGCCCGCCTTCAGATCCTTGGCCCTGCCGCTCTCGTAGTCGTATCCGAACTGCTGGAGCGTCACGAGGTAGGTACCGCCGTTGACGGACGGCGGGGTCGTCGTCGAGTCCGGGTTCGAGGCGATGTCCAGGAACGTCTTGAACCGCGGGTCGTACGTCAGCTTCGGCGACTTGAGGGCCGCGAGCGTGGAGGGCACGTTGTGGATGGCGTTGGCGAAGCCGACCACCGCGTCCGTGTCCGTGGCCATGTACTTGATGAGTTCCCAGGCCGCGCCCTGCTTCCTGCTGGTGGACGCGATGCCCGCGATGGTGCCGGTGATGTAGCCCTTGCCGTACTGGTCCGCCCGGTCGTCCGGGACGGGCAGCGGGGCGACGCCGATCTCGAAGCCGGGCTTGGCCTCCTCGGCCATGCCGAGCCGCCACTCGCCGTCGAGCTGCATGGCCACCTGACCGGTGTGGAACGGGTGCTTGGGGCCCCACTCGTCACCGAGCTTGGAGCGGTAGGTCTCCAGCTTCCTGAAGCCGCCGAGTGCGTCGACCAGCTTCTTCTGGAGGGTGAACCCGGCCGTGAAAGCGGGGTCCTTGGCGATGTTCGACTTGCCGCTGCTGTCGAAGTACGTCGGCGAGAACTGCCCGAAGTAGTGCTCGGTGGTGGACTCCCAGCCGTGGTAGTTCGGCATGAAGCCGAGCTGGGAGTAGGAGTCGCCCTTGGTGATCGTGAGCTTCTCGGCGTCCTTCTCGAACTCCGACCAGGTCTTCGGGGGAGAGGTGATCCCGGCCTTCTCGAAGGCGGTCTTGTTGTAGTAGAGCCCGTACGCGTCACCGAGGAGCGGCACCGTGCAGCGGTTGCCGTCGAACTGGGTGTACTCGTTCATCGCCTTCGGGAAGGTCGTCTCGGGGTCGATCCGCGCCTGCTTGAAGAGGGGGTTCAGGTCGACGAAGGCGCCCGACGAGCAGAACTTGCCCACGTTGTTGGTGGTGAAGGAGGAGACCACGTCGGGGGCCTTGTCGCCGCCCGCGCGCAGCGCCTGGTTGATCTTGTCGTCGGTCATGTTGCCGACGACGTTGACGTGGATGTTGGGGTGCGCCTTCTCGAAGCCCGCGACCAGCGACTTCACGGCCTTGACCTCGTTCGGCGCGCTCCAGCCGTGCCAGAAGTTGATCGTCTGTTCCTTGGACGCGTCGTCGCCGAAGCCCTCGTCGTCGGACTGGCCGGTACAGGCGGTGGCGAGGAGGGCTATCGAGGCGGAGGCGGCGAGCGCGACAGCCGCCTTTCGGGATATTCCGGGCATGGCGAGATCTCCCTGCGAAGGACGGGGCGGGACAGGAGGGGTGCGGGTTCGGGACGGTGGGTGGTGCGGGGTGGTGCGGACTCAGCGGGAGGTGTCGAAGACCTCGTCGCGGGTGGCTGCCAGGGCGCTCTCCAACGCGCCCCGCAGCACGGGGTGTTCGTGTACGTCGCCGACGACGAGGCGCGGCCGGGACGCGGCCAGCTCCTCCAGTTCGGCCTGGACCAGGGCGCGCAGCGGTTCGCCGCCCGCGGTGAGCGAGGCGCCGCTGAGGACGACGAGTTCGGGGTCGAGTACGGACACGAGGGAGGCCAGACCGGTGGCGAGTCCGGTCGCGTACATCTCCAGGAGGCGCCGGTAGGGGCCCGTGTCGACGGCGGCGGCCCGTTCGACGACGGTGGCCGCGACCTCCGTGTACGGGCCCGTGGGCAGGTCCTGGATGCCGAGTTCGCGGGCCAGCTTGGGGATGGCCTGGGAGCCGGCCAGCTCCTGGTAGCCGCCGCTGTTGGCCCGGGTCACCTGGCGCACCAGGGGCGCGCCGGGCACCGGCAGGAAGCCGACCTCGCCCGCGCCGCCGGTCCAGCCGCGGTGCAGCCGGCCGCCGAGGACGAGGGCCGCGCCGAGACCGCCCTCGTTCCACAGCAGGACGAAGTCCTCGTGTCCCCGGGCGGCGCCGAGCCGCTGCTCGGCGATCGCGACGAGGTTGACGTCGTTCTCGTACTCGACGGGCATCGGCAGGGCCGCGGCCAGCTCGTCGAGGAGGCTGGGGGAGTGCCAGCCGGGCAGGTGCGAGGCGTAGCGCAGCCGGCCGGTGTTGGGGTCGAAGGCGCCGGGGGTGCCGATGACCAGGCGGCGGACGTCGTCCCGGGCGAGCCCGGCGGCCTTCACCGCGCCGTCGAGGGCGTCGGTGACCTGGCGTACGACGGGCTGGGACGGGTGGCGGCCAGGGGTGGGCAGTTCGTACGCGCCGACCGTGCGGCCGGTGACGTCGGCGACGGCGGCGAGGACGCGCTCGGGGGTGACGTCGAGCCCCGCCGCGTGGGCGGCGCCCGGATTGACCTCGTAGAGCTGGGCGCTGGGGCCCGGCCGGCCCTCGCTGGTGCCCGTGGCCAGGACGAGCCCGGCCGCTTCCAGGCGGGCGAGGAGCTGCGAGGCGGTGGGCTTGGACAGCCCGGTGAGCTTCCCGATCCGGGTCCGCGAGAGCGGTCCGTGCGTGAGCAGCAGATCGAGGGCGGCGCGGTCGTTCATCGCGCGCAGGACGCGCGGGGTGCCCGGCGTGCCGGCGGATCCTGCCATGTCTGTCGCCACCTGCCCTTCCTGACCGACCAGCTTCCCAGGGGTGCCTGCGGGAAGTCCACCGCAAGATCATTGTTAGGAAAGTTTCCTATTGCCGGTGCGAGGAAAGTAGGCCGGAGGAGGCGCGGGCGTCAAGAGCAACCGCCGTCCCGGTGGCGGAGTCGTCGCCGAAACGCGCGGAGCCGCCTTCGCGGCGGACGGGTTCGTCTGCTGCGGGGGCGGCTCCGTGCGGGCCGGAGGCGGCCCTGGCCTTGGCTACTTCACGTCGACGTAGTCGCCCGCGGCCGTGGCGGTGCCGGTGGTGGCCGTGCCCGCGAACGTGTAGCGGTAGGTGCCGTCGGCCGAGGCCTTGACCGTGGTGCTCAGGGCGCCGGCGGTGCCGGAGGTCACCGTCTTGACGGTCTTGTAGGCGGTGGCGCCCTTGGCCTTGAACTGGAGGGCGGCCGGCTGTCCCTTGTAACCGGCGTACTTGCCGGTCGCCCAGTCGGCGCGGGTCAGCGCGCCCTTGACGGTGAGCGTGGCGCCCTTCTTCGCGGGCTCGGGGGTGGCGTTGACGGTGAGTCTGGCGGCCCGCTTGACCTGCGCCGTGCCGGGGACGCCCCACATGTCGTAGCCGAACTGCATGCCGATGTGGTTGTCGGAGTCGTCGTTGTCCTCGGTGAGGTTGCCGTAGAAGCCGGCCACCTTCCAGGTGCCGGCGTCCGCCGCCTCGTAGAGGTACTCCTGGGGGTCGACGGCGATGACCTCCTTGCAGGACTGCGTGACCGTCGTGGCGGTCGTGGCCGTCGTGGTGCAGGTCGGGGCCTCGTCCGGGCCCAGCTCGTTCTCCTGCCTCGCGAGCGACGATCCGCGGTACAGGAGGATGCCCGCGGTGCTGTTCTCGCCGTCGATGACGAGGCCGGCGGGGCGGACCAGGGTGTAGGTGACGGGGACGTTCACGATGGCGGTGGTGCCGACGGTGATCGCCTTGCCGTTGTTGATCACCGCGCCGGAGAAGGAGAGGTCCGGTGTGGCGGCCGACGCGGTCGGCACGGCCAGGGCGGACACGGCCAGGGCACCGGAAAGGGCGGCGCCTATGGCGTACTTGCGCATGGATTCCCCACATTCGAGGCGGGCCCCTGGGCGTTGAGCTCCAGAACAAGGGCCCGCTGTTGGGGCGACAGTAGACGGTTGAACGATGTGGCCGAAATGCGGGGGGCGTGTGAAGTGGATCAGTCGCGCCCCGGTGTGCGCGGCGGAGTGCCGAGGGCGGGAATCCCCTGTCGGTGTGTCAGCGGGGTGCGGACGTGGCGGTGTACAGGGTGCGTACGTTCCCGGTGGTCAGGTGCGTACGCGGAAGGGGGCGGTACCCGGATGTCCGGGTACCGCCCCCTTCCGGGTGCCGCCGCCTGCCTACTTCGGCACGCTCGACGGAGCCGGGGCCGGGATGGGCGCGGTCGCCACCGACTGGGCGGACTCCGCGTTGGCGAAGACCGACGGGGCCGCCACCGCGGCCGTCGGGTCGAGGGCGTCCTCCTCCACGGGCGCGGTGGGGCCGCCCACGATGCGGATCTGCGCGGCCTCGAAGGCGCGCTTGATGCGCCAGCGGAGTTCGCGTTCCACGGAGAGGGCCTTGCCGGGCATGGTCTTGGCCGAGACCCGGACCACCATGGAATCCAGGAGGACGCTGTCCAGGCCCAGGATCTCGATCGGGCCCCACAGCCGCTCGTTCCAGGGCTCTTCCTTGCTGATGGTCTCGGCGACCTCGCCGATGACCGACCGGACGTGGTCCAGGTCCTCCGAGGCGCGGACCGTGACGTCCACACCCGCCGTCGCCCAGCCCTGGGAGAGGTTCCCGATGCGCTTGACCTCGCCGTTGCGGATGTACCAGATCTCGCCGTTGTCGCCGCGCAGCTTGGTCACGCGCAGGCCCACCTCGATGACCTCGCCGGCGGCGACGCCCGCGTCGATCACGTCGCCGACGCCGTACTGGTCCTCAAGGATCATGAAGACGCCGGAGAGGAAGTCGGTGACCAGGTTGCGGGCGCCGAAACCGATCGCGACACCGGCCACACCCGCCGACGCGAGCAGCGGGGCCAGATTGATCTCGAACGTGCCGAGGATCATCAGCGCGGCCGTGCCCATGATCAGGAAGGACGCCACCGAGCGCAGGACCGAGCCGATGGCCTGGGAGCGCTGACGGCGGCGTTCCACGTTCACCAGGAGACCGCCGAGCGCCGTGCCGTCGACGGCCTGGGCGGTGCGGCTCATCCGGTCGATGAGCTTGGTGATCGCCCGGCGCACGAACACTCTCAGTATGGCCGCGATCACCAGCACCAGCAGGACGCGCAGGCCTATGGCCAGCCAGGTCGACCAGTTCTCCTCGACCCAGCTCGCCGCGTGGGTCGCACTCTCCTGGGCGTCCTGAAGCGTGGGGGTCACCGAACCGGTCGACGTCGAGGGGGACGGCGACGGGGCCGGACCGGCGGCCAGGGCCGATAGGACGGGCAGGGACACAGCAGGTACCTCCAGGCGTAGCGGTCTGCCCGCGGCGGGGACAGAAGGGGTGCCGTCCGGGCAGAACCACCACACTAACGGGGCATCGTGTGTGGATCGTTGCCATGTTCAGGGGAGAGACCGTGCTCACCTGGGGATGTAGGGGGTGTGGTCGAAAACACTCCCAGCCCGTTACCGGGACATGGTGGCGCCATCACCAGGCATGAGGGGAGACTGACTGCAGATCGTCCCGGCGCGAGCCACGCGCCGCCGGCGTACAAGGAGGCATCCGTGCCGCACGTCCTGGTCCTCAACGCGTCGTACGAGCCGCTCGGCGTCGTACCGCTCCACCGCGCGCTCGTCCTCGTCCTCGAGAACAAAGCCATTTCTCTCGAGGAGTCCGGCGCCTTCATGCACAGCGCGACCGTTACTGTCCCCGCACCCAGCGTGGTCCGGCTGAAGAGGTTCGTACGGGTCCCTTACCGAGGGCCTGTCCCGCTGACCAGGCGAGCCCTGTTCGCCCGCGACGGCGGCCGGTGCATGTACTGCGGTGGCGTCGCAACCAGCGTCGACCACGTCATCCCGCGCTCACGCGGGGGTCAGCACGCCTGGGACAACGTGGTGGCGTCCTGCCGCCGCTGCAACCACACCAAGGCCGACCGCCATCTGGTCGAGATCGGATGGCGCCTGCGCCACAAACCGGCCCCGCCGACGGGGCTCGCCTGGCGCATCATCGGAACCGGGCACAGGGACCCACGCTGGATGCCCTACCTCCAACCGTACGGCGCGGACGACGCCATGGCCCGGATCGACGGCATCTCAGCCTGACGATCCGGGCTTTCGCGTTGGCCCATGGGGCCCGGCCCGTGCGACCCCGTCTCAGAGGCGGGGTCCTTCGGGACGGGCCCCGCGGGCTGCGCAGAGTGCCGTCCCCATGACGAAGAGTGCGGCACCGGTGGCCCAGGCGCCGTGCTGCGGACCCGGCTGCATGAGCCAGCCCACGACTGTTGCCTTGTTCACACGGGGCGAGGAGGCCGAGAGGTACACGGCGCTGAAGTACAGCGTCGTCGGCATCCAGCTCAGCCGGGCGCCGACCAGCACCGCGCCGCCCGCCGTGATGCCGATGGCACCCAGCGTGTTGCGGACCATCGCCGCCGCGCCGAACTCCTGAGCGTGTCCGGGCACGGCGAGCGCCAGCAGCGCCGCCGAGAGGACGCTGAGGAACAGCAGGTGGGCCAGGCGCCGGGGCCACCAGCGGCGTACGGCCGTGTCGTCCAGCTCGCGGGTGTACGAGTGGAGGCTCGCGCCGGTCGCCGCCGCGGCCAGCAGCGGGGCGAGCGCGACCAGCGGCACCCTGCGGTACGGGTCGAGGTAGGCGTCCGGACGGCTCGCCATCCACACGGTGAGCAGCGCGGCACAGGCCAGGGCCGCGAGGGTCGTCGGGAGGCCGCGCGAGCGGGAGTACAGGGCGAGGGAGCGGAACCGGTGTCCGGCCGCGGACCGCTCCGCGCGGGTGATCCGGGAGGCGTTCACAGGGACGGGACCTCGCTCGGCTCCGGGCCGCAGCCGGCGGCCGTCGCGAAGTAGCGGCCGAGCCAGTCGCGGCGTTCGCCGGCGCTCATCGCGGTGAGGCGCGCGTACGCCGTGTCCTCCGCCCTGAGGCTCGCGAGCTCCTTCGTGTCCCCCTCCTGCCGGGCCCTCGTCACCTGGTCCTCGCGCATCCCCTCGGACCGGGGGTCCGGGGCCAGCCAGCGCAGTACGGCCTCGTCGGTGACCCTGATCCGCTGCGCGGACGGCTCCTCGGCACAGTCCAGGCGGACCAGCATGTGGGCCGCCTCCCACGCGTACCGCTCCGAATCCCTCACCTTGCCGCGGACGGCGTTCCAGCCGATGGGATGGAGGTTCGGCAGCTGTGCCTCGCCCTGGTGGGGGTCCCGCCACAGGTCCTCGTAGCGGACCGGCAGGTTCGGCACTCCCTCCAGCCGGCCGGTGAGGCCGGACAGAGCCCGGGTCACCTCCGGCAGCATGCCCGGATAGGTGCCGTTGACGCAGATGTCCGGGGTGGTCGAGGTGTCGCACACCTGGCGGTGGGAGAGCGGGTTGTCGCGCAGCAGACCGTCGCCCGTCCGGACGAGCAGGACGGCGGCGCCGAGAGCGGCCGCGAGCGGCAGCAGCGCGGTGGCACGGCGGTGCGCGGTGAGGGCCAGGGCCGCGGCGGCGGCGAGCCCCGCCGCCCACAGGGCCGACACCAGCGGGTACCACCAGACGGCGAGGTCGTTGTCACCGACGACGTGGACCATGCAGAGCGCGAGGTAGCGGATGTCGGACCGCTGGGTACCGAGGGCGCCGACGACGACGTATCCGCCGATCGCGAGCAGCGGGGCGGTCAGCCGGAAGGGGACGGCCCGCCCGGCCGCGTGACCGAGGACCGCGCAGGCGGCGATGGTGAGGACGTTCCCCGCGTACACGGTGAACGGGGGTTTGCCGGCCGACGCGTACGGCGCGCAGGCGGCCAGTGTGCCCGCGACCGCCAGGAGCTGGCCAGCGGCCAGCCAGCAGGCGAGCGGCAGGGCGGCCGCCAGGAGCTGGACGAGCGGCGTGCGCGCGGTGGAGGAGCGCAGCTCCGCCGTCTTGCGTCTGCGCTCCCTGCCGCCCTGCCAGGAGCCCGCGGCGAGCGCGAACGGGACGCCGATCAGGGCGGCGGCGGTGCTCAGCAGTTCCGTCGTCGCACCCCAGCTGCCCTGCCACTGATCCGCCTTGGCGACCGCGAACCACGCGAGGGCGAGGAGCAGCCCGGTGGCCGCCCAGGGGGCGAAGCCGCGCAGCCACTCGGCCCGCAGGGGGTGCGGCGCGGAACGGGGTTTCCGGGCGGGCCGGCCGCCCGGCCGCGAGATCCGCCCGCCGTCCCGGCCGGGCTCGGGCGCGGTGGCGCCGCGCGGGTTCGTGTCCGGGGACGCGCCGGTCGGGTTCGTGTCCGGATCGGTGTCGGCCGGGTTGGTGTGCGGGGCGGCGCCGGTGGGGTTCGTGGGCGAGGCCGCGTCGACCTGGGCGGCGGTGTGCGCCGGGCGGTCTCCGCCCGGCTGGAGGCTGGTGCTCATCGCCCGGCCCCCGTCGCCGCGCGGTGGCCGCGCAGGGCCGTCGTGTAACCGCGTTCGATGGCGTTGCCGTCGGACTCGGGGCCGTCCGCGCCGAGCGCGGCGAGCGAGGCGGGCGTGCCGCGGTAGGCGACCCGGCCGGCTTCGAGCAGCGTCACCTCCGTACAGGCCGCGGCCACGTCCTCGACCAGGTGGGTGGAGACGATCACGGTGGCGGTGCGGCCCAGTTCGCGCAGCAGCGCGCGGAACTCGACGCGCTGTTCCGGGTCGAGGCCCGCGGTGGGCTCGTCGAGCAGCAGCAGGCGGGGGTCGTTCACGATGGCCTGCGCGATGCCGACGCGGCGGACCATGCCGCCGGACAGGGTCTTGATCCTGGCGTCGATGCGGTCGGCCAGGCCGACCCGGGCGACGGCCCGTTCGACCGCGGCGTCGGTCCCGGCCCGCGGCAGCTCCTTCAGCCACGCAACGTAGGCGACGAACTCCCGCACCGTGAAGCCCGGGTAGTACCCGAAGTCCTGGGGGAGATAGCCCAGTTCGCGGCGGACCGCGCCGCGCTCCCGGTGGCCGCGAAGGTCGCTCCCGAGGAGCTCGACCCGGCCCGCCGCGGGCGCCGCGACCGTCGCGAGGACGCGGACGAGTGATGTCTTGCCCGCGCCGTTGGGCCCGAGCAGACCGTGGACCCCGAGCCCGAAGTCCAGGTCGACGGAGTCCAGGGCGGTGGTCCCGCGGTGCCGCACGGTCAGTCCGAGGACGCGTACGGCGGCCTCCCGCGGACCGTCCTCGGCGCGCTCGGCCGGGGTGGTCGCGGGGCGGTCGGTGGCGCCGAGGGGCGGCACACCGGTCGTGGGGATGTTCACATCGTCTCCAGACGGTCGTACGCGGAGCGGCGCGCGGCGAGGAGCAGGGCGCACAGCACGGCCGCCGCCGCCCAGCCGCCCTGGGAGGCGGCGCCGGTGAAGTAGAGGGAGAGCTGTTCGCTGAGACCGGCCGTCAGGCTGGTTCCGGTGGCCGCGAGGAGAGGGCCCGAGACGGCGAGCAGCCATCCTCCGCCGACCACCGCCGTGGCGGTACGGCAGCCCAGGTACCCCGAGAGAACGAGGGACGCCAGGGTCAGGGCAAGCCCCGGCAGCAGCCAGCCGGCCGTCGCGGGCCCCGCCGGCAGCCGGGGGCCGGAGGACGGCAGGAGCAGCCCCGCCACCGTCAGCAGGGGCGTACTGACCGCCAGGACGGCGGCCGTCCGCGTCAGCAGAAGGCGCAGCCCGCCGGAGGGGGCCGCCGCGGCGATCTCGTGGAGCGGATCGGCGTGCCGCCCGTAGGAGAGGGCGACCCCGGCGACCGGGACGACGGGAGCGAGGGCCAGCAGCAGGGGCCGTACCCCCGCCCATCCGCCCGCGTGGGCGAGGGCGACCGCGGCCAGGGCGACGAGCACCACGGCCCCGGCCCAGGTTCCGCGGACGGCCGGTCCGGCGGCCCACAGGATCCGCGCGAACCGCCCCCCGACGGCTCGCGCGGCCCTCGGCGGCGCCGCCGGAGCGCGGTCCGGTACGGGTTCGGCCGCCGGACCGCCGCGGACCCGGGCGGCGGAGGCGGCCGGAGCCTGTTCGCGCACCGCCGTCAGGACCGCGTCGCGGACCTCCGCCAGCACCGGCCCCGCCGCGCCCGCGCGCACCCTGTGCGAGACGCGCGCGGCGCACGGCCCGCAGAGTTCCAGATGCTTCTCCAGCGACCAGGCGTCCGTCTCCGGGAGGGAACCGTCCGCGTAGCGGGTGACGAGGTCGTCGGGGGCGTGCCAACCGGTCATGCCGGGCCTCCCAGCGGGGACGGAGCCAGGGTCGGACGCGCGCAGGCGCTCTGCGGCGGGTTCAGCTGGGCGAGGGCCTTGCGGAGTTCGGCGCGGGCGCGCAGGGCGCGGGTCTTGACCGTGCCCTCCGGGATGCCGAGCAGACGGGCGGCCTCGCGCGTGGTCAGCCCGTCGACGACCGTGGCCCTCAGCACCTCGCGCAGTTCGGGGGAGATGCGGTCCAGCGCCGTGCCCAGATCGCCGTACTCGAGCCGCGCCAGGACGCGGTCCTCCGCGGACGGCGCGGGCGCCGGCGCCGCGTACTCCACGCGTGCCGCCCGCTCCTGGACCCGCCGTGCGTCCACCAGACGCCGTGCGGCGATCGTCCACAGCCAGCCGCCCGCCTCCGCGCCCCGGTGGCCGCCGGCCGACCTCCACACCGTCACGAAGGTGTCCTGCAGAACCTCGCGCACGATCTCGGGGTCGGCGCAGCGTCTGGTCAGCCGTGCGTGCAGCCAGCCGGCATGCCGGTCGTACAGTGCGGCCATCGCCGCGGAGTCCCCGTCCGAGACGGCCCGCAGCAGCGCCGCGTCCGTGTCGTCCTCCCGGTGGCCCCCTCGGGGGCGGAACAGTCTCACACCCCGTCTATCGACCGCTTCGGTCCCGCCGGTTCACGGTGTGCCGGATTCCTGTCCGCCGGCCGCGACCGCGTACGCCTCCGCCGACCACAGCGAGTACCCGTACGCGGTGGCCCGCCGCATCCCCTGGACGCGCAGGTAGCGGACGTCGCTCTCGTCGAAGCGGAGGGACTCCCGGCCGCCGCGGCTGTCGTTCACGGTCGTCGCGGTGCGCCACACGCGGCCGTCGGCGGAGACCTGGACGCGGTACGCGGACGGGTGCGCGTCCTGCCAGGTCAGCACGAGCCGGCCGAGGCGCGCCGGTTCGGCGAACCGCACCTGCCACCAGGCGCCGTCGTCCACGGGGGAGGACCAACGGGTCGCCGGGTCGCCGTCGTTGGCCGCCGAGGCCGGGAAGTCGGGAGTCTCGTCGGCGGACGAGGAGGCCGCCGCGGTGCGGGCGAGGTCGGGGCCCGCCGTGCGCGGGAAGGCGCGGACGGTCAGCGTGCGGGTCTGCGAGCCGAAGGCGACCGTCACCTCGTAGGTGCCCGACGGCGTTCCCGCCGGGACGGTGACCTCCACGAGGCTGTCGACGACGGCGCCGCGCGCCAGGGTCGGCGAGGGCCGGGAGACCTTGGCCTTGATGCCCTCGGGGGCCCGCGCGGTCAGCTCACCGCTGACGCCGGTGGGGCGGAGGGACGTCAGCCGGGCGGTGATCCGCTCGGTGCCGCCGATCTCCACGTCCGCCGTGGAGCGGGCCAGGTCCAGGGCCGCGGCGGGCGTGTCGGCGAACCAGGGCACGAGGTGGCGGACCTGCGAACGCCCGGGGCCGACGACCCGCAGCGCGTCCACGCGCACGCCCGCCGCACCGATCTCCGCCGCTCCGAGTTCCGTCGCGCCCCCGGCGGCGAGGGCGCCCAGATACCGCCAGCCCTCGCCCGGTACGTACGCCTCGACGAAGCCCGTCACGCCGGGGTCGGTGAGCACGCTCACGTCGGTGAGGGTGCGGGTGCGCGGGAGCGGGACGACGCGGCCGTCCTGCCCGGTGCCGTCCCCCGTCGTGCCGTCGCCCGGCGCGGTCCCGTCGCCGTCCGCGGCGCCGCCGTCGCCTCCGCCCGAGGCCGCCGTTCCCGGCTCACCGCTCCCCGTGCCGCCGTCGCCGCCGTCCCCCGCGGCTCCGTGGCCCTTGGGGGCGTCGTGGCCGGCGGAGGACTCGTCGTCGATGCCCGCCCACTTCTCGTACGCCGTGCGGGCCCGCGTCAGGAACGGGTCGAGCACACCCGTGCCGACCGTCACCTCGCTCGCCGCGAGCTCGGCGCGCAGCCGGTTCAGCGCGCGGTACGCCGTCCACGCCGCCGTCGCGTCGTCGTCCGACTGGGCTTCCAGCAGCGCGACGGCCGTCTCACCGGCCTCGCCGTAGCGCGCCAACTGCTCGGTCCACGGCTGCGCCTCGGTGGCGACGGGGCGACCCGCCAGCCGCTCGGGCGTCTCGCGCATCACCGCGAACGCCGCGCGCAGCGGCTCGGCCGCCCGCTCGCCCGCGGCCCGGTCCGTGGTTGTCCGCGCCTGCCAGAACGCCTCCATGAGCGGGCGCAGATAGGCGGACTCCTGGCCGCCGAGGACGGAGGACGCCTCGTTCCCGGCCAGCGCGCGCAGCGCGTCCGCGCCCCGGGCGTCCGCGCCCGCGAGATCCTCGATCGCGGCCTCCCAGGACTCCTGGGGCCGGTAGTCCCGCGGGTTCCACGCGTAGTCGGCCGTCGTGAACAGCGGGATGCGGGAGGCCTCCGCCTGGGGCATCGCGTTCGCGAGCAGCGCCGCCGAACCCGTGGCCACCGCCGGGTCGCGCCCCTGGTAGGGGCCGAGGAACATCCGGTCCTGCGCGTAGTCGTTGACGGGGTAGTTGTCCATGGTGACGAGCGGGTGACTGCCGAACACCGAGCGGGTGCGCGCCAGTTCGCCGCCGGTGATGGTCCTCGGCACGACACCGATGCCCGTCCACGCGACCTCGACGTGTCCGTCCAGGGCGCTCGCGAGCTTTTGGCGGTACTCGGTCGAGCCGTCCTCGTAGAACTCCGTGGGCATCAGGGACAGCGCGGCCACGTCCGGGTGGCGGGCGCGGAGTTGCCGGGCCACGGCGTTCGCCACCCGGGCCTGTGCCTTCGCCGCCGCCCCGGGGCCGGAGCCGAACGCGTCCGCGTCCGCCCCGCAGTGCCACTCGGTGTAACTGACGTCCTGGAACTGGAGCTGGAAGGCCCGGAACCCGAGCGCCCACATGGCGTCCAGCTTGCGGGTCAGGGCCTTCACGTCGGCGTCCGAGGAGAAGCACATCGCCTGCCCCGGGGCCACCGCCCAGGTCAGCGTGACGTGATTGCGGCGCGCCCGCTCCGCCAGGTCCCGGAAGCGGGCACGCTCCCCGGCCGGGTACGGCTCACGCCAGCGCGCCTGCCGGAAGAGGTCGTCGCCGGGCGCGTACACATAGCGGTTCTGCTTGGTCCTGCCCATGAAGTCGAGCTGCGCGAGACGCTGTTCAGGGGTCCAGGGGCTGCCGTAGAAGCCCTCGGTGACGCCCCGCACGGCGGTGCCGGGCCAGTCCCGGACGACGACACCGGCGATGCGGCGGCCGGCGCCGAGAAGCCGGCCCAGTGTCTGCACCGCGTGGAACAGGCCGTCCTCGCCGACTCCCGCGAGGGCGACCGTGTCCCGGCCCCCGGCACGGCCGACGGCCAGCCGGTAGCCGCCGGAGGGGAGATCGGCGCGGGGCGCGGCTCCGAGCGCCGTGAGCGCGCGCTCCAGGGAGCCCGACGCGACACGCGCGCCGGTGAGGGAGCCCGCGCCCGCCCGGCCGGTGCCCGCCGGTTCCGTGCCCAGGCGCACCACCAGCGCGTGTGCCGGGAGCGCGTCCCCGTCGCGCGCCGTCGTGATCGTGCGGGCGCCGGCCCGGCGCAGCAGCGCGCGCAGCGCTTCGAGGGCGTACGGGTCGAGATCGCTGTCCGGGGTGTACGCGTCGACGCTCACGCCGGGGGCGTACGGAGTCAGGGGCGTCCCCGGGGCGTACGGGCCGGCCGGGGAGACCGGGCGCGCGGCGGACGTGCCCGGCGCCGGGGTGACCAGGACGACCTCGTCCGTGACCGTGACCGCTGGGCCGTTGGCGCGCAGCGACTGCGGGCGGGGCCAGACGGCGGGCACCTGGCTCCCGGCGCTCTCGCGGCCGTCCGCGGAGGCCGCCGGACCGTGGGTCGCCGCGACGGCCGCGGGGACCGTACCGAACGTGCTCGCGACCACGGCGAACGCGAGTGCGGTCACTCCTTTTCCACGCCCGAGTCGCACGGTTCCCCCTCGTGGCCGCCATCTCGGCTGCGGCTTCGGTGTGCCGTCGAGCCCACCATTCGGGTGGTGAGGGTGTCAACGAGAGTGGCCGAAGTGCCGGGATTACCCCAGCCTGGAGGCGTGACCCAGGCCCGCGGGGCGGCGACGGAGTGTGACCAGACGCACGTTGTCCGCCCGTGTGCGTCTGCCGTCGCGCCCACGGGGTAGGGCTGCGGTGACCGCCCGGGGCGTCCGTTACCGGCACGAACCGCCGGAATGCCCCCGGCCGCCGTATCCGACCTCGAACAAGGAGGCCCCCGTGGCCGCATCGGCACACCTGCTCCTCACGGCCCTGTCCGAACGCGCGGCGGAGCCGTCCCTCCCCGGCCCGCGCGCCGGCCGGGCGGCCGCCGAGCCCGAGGGCGCCCACCTGTGTCTGCTCAGCTCGGAAGGCGCCTGCTCAGCGGCGCCGCTGACCAGCGAACCCCCGCTGCCCGACGCCGAGCCGCTGACCAGCGAGCCGCCGCTCGCGGACGCCGCGCATCTGACGAGCGAGCCCGTCTCGACCGGCGCCGCGTCGGGGGTCTGATGGCACCCACCGGGCCCGCCGACCCGCCACGGACGGCATCGGAGCCGCCGCCGCGGACGCCCCTGGCCGAACTCGCCGACCTGCACGGTGTCGCCCCCGAATACAGCCCGTCCCCCGGCCGCGCGGTCGCGGCCCCGGACACCGCGCTCGTGGCGATCCTGGCGGCGCTCGGCGTCGACGCGAGCACCCCGGACGCCGTCCGGGCCGCCCTCGCGCTGCACCACGCCGAGGCCGCGCGGCGGCTGCTGCCGCCGACCCTGGTGTGCTGGGGCGGACTCGTCCCCGCCGAGGTGGCCGCGCTGCCGGACGGCACCCGCCTGAGCGTCACCACCGAACAGGGCGAGTCCCGGACCTCCGCCGAGAACCTTCCGCCCGGCGTACACGGCCTGCACGCCACCGCCCCCGACGGCCGCACCGCCGACGCCCACCTCGTCGTCGCCCCCACCCGGCTGCCCGCGCCGCCCGGCCGCGCCCACGGCCTGCTCGTCCAGCTCTACTCCCTGCTCTCCCGCCGCTCCTGGGGCATGGGCGACCTCGGCGACCTCGCCGAGCTGACCGCCTGGGCGGGGCGGGCGCTTGGCGCCGGATTCGTCCAGGTCAACCCGCTGCACGCGGCCGTACCCGGCGACCCCACCGACCCCTCCCCGTACCGGCCCTCCTCCCGCCGCTTCCCCGACCCGGTGCACCTGCGCGTCGAGGACCTCCCCGAGTACCCCTACGCCGAGGACCAGGACCGGCTGCGCACGCTGCTGGAGCGCGCCGGACGGCTGCGCGACTCCGTGCTGCGCAAGGGCGCGCTCATCGACCGCGACGCCGTATGGGACCTGAAGCGCGAGGCGCTCACCGTGGTGCGCACCGTGCCGCTCGGGCCCGGACGGCAGGCCGCGTACGCCGACTTCCTCGCCGAGGAGGGCCAGGCGCTGGAGGACCACGCCACCTGGTGCGCGCTCGCCGAGGTCCACGGCTCCGCGTGGCGGAACTGGCCCGTGGCCCTGCGCGACCCCCGCTCGCCCGCGACCGCCCGGGCCCGGGCCGAACTGATGGACCGGGTCGACTTCCACAGCCGGCTCGTCTGGCTCACCGAGGCCCAGCTCGCGCGCGCCCAGCGTTCCGCGCGCGACGCGGGCATGACCGTCGGACTCGTGCACGACCTCGCCGTCGGCGTCCACCCCGACGGGGCCGACGCCTGGGCCCAGCAGGAGTTCTTCGCGGCGGGCATGACCGTCGGCGCGCCCCCGGACGCCTTCAACGCGCGCGGCCAGGACTGGGGCCTGCCGCCCTGGCGGCCCGACCGGCTCGCCGCCTCCGGATACGCCCCCTACCGCCGCCTGCTGCGCGCGCTCCTGCGCCATGCCGGCGCCCTGCGCATCGACCACGTCATGGGCCTGTTCCGGCTCTGGTGGATCCCCGAGGGACAGCCGCCCACCGAGGGCTCGTACGTCCGCTACGACGCCGAGGCGATGCTCGCGATCCTCGTCCTGGAGGCCTCGCGGGCCGGAGCGCTCGTCATCGGCGAGGACCTCGGCACGGTCGAACCCGGGGTGCGCGAGACGCTCCAGGAACGCGGAGTGCTCGGCACCTCGGTGCTGTGGTTCGAACGCGACTGGGACGGGGACGGACTGCCCCTGCCGCCCGACGGCTGGCGTGCCGACTGCCTGGCCACCGCCACCACCCACGACCTGCCGCCCACCGCGGCCCGGTTCACCGGCGAGCACGTCGAACTCCGCGACCGGCTCGGCCTGTTGACCGGCACCCTCGACGCGGAACGGGCCGCCGCCTCCGCGGACGTCCGGGAGTGGCTGGCGCTGCTCTCCCGGCTCGGGCTGCTGCGCGGCCCGAGCGGCGGGGCCCCCGCCTCGGTGGAGGAGGCCGAGATCCAGGCCGTGCACCGCTTCCTGCTGCGCACCCCGGCCCGTCTGATCGGCGTCTGGCTCCCGGACGCCGTCGGCGACCGCCGCCCGCAGAACCTTCCGGGCACCTGGGACGAATACCCCAACTGGCGCCTGCCCGTCGCCGACGCCGAGGGCCGCCCGGTGACCCTGGAGGAACTGGCCGCCTCACCCCGGCTGCACGCCCTGATCGACGTGGTGCGGGCGGAGAGCGGCCCGGCGGCCGCGTCCGGGAGCCCCCCGGACCCGCCGCGCCGTGTCCCGTGACCTCCGTACGGCACCCCGGGCGCGCGGTCCGGTCGGCTGTTCGCTACGTTGGCACCGTGGACAAGAAGAACGCTCTGCGCGCCGGTGCCCTGGCGGCCGGTACGACGCTGATGATGCTGCTCATGTCGTCCCCCGCGCTCGCGGTCACCCGTGACGACGGCGACGACCCCGGCTCCGGCCTGAGCGTGATCGAGACGCTCGGCCTCTACGTCGTGCTGCCGCTCGCGCTGTTCGCGGGCATCACCGCGCTCGTGATGATCCTGGACAAGTCCCACAAGCAGCCGAAGCAGGGCTGAGTCCCGCTCGCTCCACACCCGCTCTCCGCCGAGGGAGTTCGCGCGCCCCCGGGTGCGCGGACTCCCTCGGCGCTTTCACGGGGCCTCAGCCCCGCCGCACCTCGTACAGGAAGCAGCCGTACTCCACCGCCCGTACATGGACCAGTGCCACCTCCGGGTCCGTGAACGCCTCGGCGAACGCCTTCGTGAAGTTCTCGTCGAACGCGGACGGTGCCTCGACCAGCCGCCCGCCCAGGATGTGCCCCTGGGCCGAGTAGCGGCGGACCGACCGGTGGGAGTTCGTGAACGGGAGGGCGTCCGTGGCCGGGCCCGCGCACGCGTCCGCGTGGAGGAAGACCGGGCCCGTCTCGTCGTAGGCGCCCGGCTCGACCCCCGTCCGTGCCGCCCAGCGGCGCAACGGGGCGTAGGAGACCAGGCAGACGCGCTCGCCGGGCTCACTGCGGCGCAGACAGCAGCGCAGAGGGGATCCGCCCTCCTCGTCGGTCAGCGGGACCGGCCGGCGGCCCGCGTCGTCGGTGGCGCGGAGCTCCTCCAGAACGGCCGCGCCGATGGGCTGTGCGGTGTATGTCGTCATGTCTCCAGGCTCGGACCCGCGACGGCCCGGCACCGGCGGTAAACGGACATCGCGCTGTGTGCGGGTCCCGTGGAAGGATGGCGCAACCCACACATAACGAGGAGATGACCGCGTGCCTGGCACAAACCTGACCCGCGAAGAGGCGCAGCAGCGCGCGAAGCTGCTCACCGTTGACTCGTACGAGGTCGATCTCGACCTCTCCGGCGCGCAGGAGGGCGGCACCTACCGGTCCGTGACCACGGTGCGCTTCGACTCCGCCGAGACCGGCGCGGAGTCCTTCATCGACCTGGTGGCCCCGGCCGTCCACGAAGTCACCCTCAACGGCGACCCGCTCGACGCCGCCGAGGTCTTCAAGGACTCGCGGATCGCGCTGACCGGGCTCCTTCAGGGGCGCAACGTCCTGCGTGTCGTCGCCGACTGCGCGTACACCAACACCGGTGAGGGCCTGCACCGGTTCGTCGACCCCGTCGACCAGCAGGCCTACCTGTACACCCAGTTCGAGGTGCCGGACGCGCGCCGCGTCTTCGCGTCCTTCGAGCAGCCCGACCTCAAGGCCACCTTCCAGTTCACCGTGAAGGCGCCCACCGGCTGGACGGTCATCTCCAACTCGCCGACCCCGGAGCCCAAGGACGACGTCTGGGTCTTCGAGCCGACGCCGCGGATCTCGACGTACATCACCGCGCTGATCGTCGGCCCGTACCACTCCGTGCACAGCGTGTACGAGAAGGACGGGCAGACCGTCCCGCTCGGCATCTACTGTCGCCCCTCGCTCGCCGAGTTCCTCGACTCGGACGCGATCTTCGAGGTCACCCGGCAGGGCTTCGACTGGTTCCAGGAGAAGTTCGACTACGCCTACCCGTTCACGAAGTACGACCAGCTCTTCGTGCCCGAGTTCAACGCGGGCGCGATGGAGAACGCCGGCGCGGTCACCATCCGCGACCAGTACGTCTTCCGCTCCAAGGTCACCGACGCCGCCTACGAGCTGCGCGCCGAGACGATCCTGCACGAGCTGGCCCACATGTGGTTCGGCGACCTCGTGACCATGGAGTGGTGGAACGACCTGTGGCTGAACGAGTCGTTCGCCACCTACACCTCCATCGCCTGCCAGGCCTACCACCCCGACAGCCGGTGGCCGCACTCCTGGACCACGTTCGCCAACTCCATGAAGACGTGGGCCTACCGGCAGGACCAGCTGCCCTCCACCCACCCGATCATGGCCGAGATCCGCGACCTCGACGACGTGCTCGTCAACTTCGACGGCATCACGTACGCCAAGGGCGCCTCCGTCCTCAAGCAGCTCGTCGCCTACGTCGGCATGGACGAGTTCTTCCGCGGCGTCCAGGCCTACTTCAAGGCCCACGCCTTCGGGAACACGCGCCTGTCCGACCTGCTCGGCGCCCTGGAGGAGACCTCCGGACGCGACCTCGGCACCTGGTCGCAGAAGTGGCTCCAGACCGCCGGGATCAACGTCCTGCGGCCCGAGATCGAGACCGACGCCGACGGGGTCATCACCTCCTTCGCCGTCCGCCAGGAGGCCCCCGCACTGCCCGCCGGCGCCCAGGGCGCGCCGACGCTGCGCCCGCACCGCATCGCGGTCGGCCTGTACGAGCTCGACGGCGACAGCGGCAAGCTGGTGCGCGACGAGCGCGTCGAGCTGGACGTGGACGGTGAGCTGACCGCCGTACCGCAGCTCGTCGGCAAGCGCCGCCCCGCCGTGATCCTGCTCAACGACGACGACCTGTCCTACGCCAAGGTCCGCCTCGACGAGGACTCGCTGGCCTTCGTCACCGAGCACCTCGGCGACTTCGCGTCCTCCCTGCCGCGCGCCCTGTGCTGGGCCTCGGCCTGGGACATGACCCGCGACGCCGAACTCGCCGCCCGCGACTACCTGGCCCTGGTGCTCTCCGGCATCGGCAAGGAGTCCGACATCGGTGTCGTGCAGTCGCTGCAACGGCAGGTCAAGCTCGCGATCGAGCTGTACGCCGACCCGACCGCCCGCGAGGCGCTGCTGACCCGCTGGACGGACGCGACGCTCGCCCACCTGCACGCGGCCGAGGCGGGCGGCGACCACCAGCTCGCCTGGGCGCGCGCCTTCGCGGCGACCGCGCGCACGCCGGAGCAGCTGGACCTCCTGGAGGCGCTGCTCGAAGGCCGCGAGACCATCGAGGGCCTCGCCGTCGACACCGAGCTGCGCTGGGCGTTCGTGCAGCGGCTCGCCGCCGTCGGACGCTTCGACGAGGCGGAGATCGCCGCCGAGTACGAGCGCGACAGGACGGCCGCCGGCGAGCGGCACGCGGCCACCGCCCGCGCGGCCCGGCCCACCGAGGAGGCGAAGGCGGAGGCGTGGGCCTCGGTCGTCGAGTCCGACAAGCTCCCGAACGCCGTGCAGGAAGCGGTCATCGGCGGCTTCGTGCAGGCCGACCAGCGCGAGCTGCTGGCCCCGTACACGGACAAGTACTTCTCCGTGGTCAAGGAGATCTGGGACGCCCGCTCGCACGAGATCGCGCAGCAGATCGCCACCGGCCTCTACCCGGGCATCCACGTCTCCGAGGACACCCTCGCCAGGACGGACGCCTGGCTGGCCTCGGCCGAGCCCAACGCGTCCCTGCGGCGCCTCGTCTCGGAGTCCCGCTCGGGCGTCGAGCGGGCCCTGAAGGCGCAGGCGGCGGACGCGCGGGCGACGACCGCCTGACCGGCGGACGCGACGCGTCGCACGAGAACCCGAGGGGGCGGGCACCGGTCGGTCGGTGCCCGCCCCCTCGGGCGTGCGGGGGAATCGGTGTCAGCCCTTGAGCTCGGCCGCCACCAGCTCCGCGATCTGGACCGCGTTCAGCGCGGCACCCTTGCGGAGGTTGTCGCTGGAGACGAACAGCGCGAGGCCGTGCTCGACGGTCTCGTCCGGCCGGATGCGCCCGACGTACGAGGCGTCCTTGCCGGCCGCCTGGAGCGGGGTCGGGATGTCCGAGAGGACGACACCCGGGGCGCCCGCGAGCAGCTCGGTGGCGCGCTCGGCGGAGAGCGGGCGGGCGAAGCGGGCGTTCACCTGGAGGGAGTGGCCGGAGAACACCGGGACCCGGACGCAGGTGCCGGAGACCTTGAGGGCGGGGATCTCCAGGATCCTGCGGGACTCGTTGCGCAGCTTCTGCTCCTCGTCGGTCTCGTTCAGACCGTCGTCGACGACCGAACCCGCGAGGGGGAGCACGTTGAAGGCGATGGGGCGCTTGTAGACCTGCGGCTCGGGGAAGTCGACCGCCTCGCCGTCGTGGGTCAGCCGGTCGGCCTCGCCGACGACCTTGAGGGCCTGGCCGTGCAGCTCCGCCACACCGGCGACGCCCGAGCCGGACACCGCCTGGTAGGTGGCGACGACCAGCGCCTGAAGGCCCGCCTCCTCGTGCAGCGGCTTCAGGACCGGCATCGCGGCCATCGTCGTGCAGTTCGGGTTGGCGATGATGCCCTTGGGGCGGTCGGCGATCGCGTGCGGATTCACCTCGGAGACGACGAGGGGTACCTCGGGGTCCTTGCGCCAGGCGGAGGAGTTGTCGATCACGACTGCGCCCTGGGAGGCGACCTTCTCGGCCAGGGCCTTGGAGGTGCCCCCGCCCGCCGAGAACAGCACGATGTCCAGGCCCGAGTAGTCCGCCGTGGAAGCGTCCTCCACCGTGACCCCGTCGACGACCGTCCCGGCCGAACGGGCCGAGGCGAACAGGCGCAGTTCCTCGACCGGGAAGTCCCGCTCGACGAGGATCTTGCGCATGGCTGTGCCGACCATACCGGTGGCTCCGACGATTCCGACCCTCACGGCGACTCCCTTGACGTGCGTTCTACGTGGTCCAGCGCTTCCATCATGCGTCTGACCCGGCCCCGCGTGTCCAATCCTTTCGCCGAGCCGCTCACGACGTGGGACGCCGGGACACGCGCCGAGGTGCCCGATCCTGCGGCGGCCGGGCGTCCGGGTACGAAGAAATCGCCCGGCGACACGAGGTGACCGCAAGCCGTACGGTTCGGGCGGGGTCACGGCAGGGGCCCGGTGTGACGTACGACTCGAACCGGGCCGAACGTTTTGGTCCGCACCGGCGTCGTAGAGGGGACGCGGGGAGGGGAGGGGTGGCTGTGCTGCGCAGAAGGACACGGCGGGCACCGGGGGTGGACGACCCCCTGGACGCGACGCAGGAACGCCGGGTGAGGGCGGTGCTCGCGCTCGGCGGCGTACCGCAGGCGGACCTGCCGGACGGGGTACAGCAGGTCCGGCTGCGGTTGCTGGAGCGGGCCGCCAAGGGGGACGAGGCGCCGCGGGACGTGTCCGCCTGGGCGGCGGTCGTCGCCTCGAACCTGGCGATGGACTGGCACCGGGCCAAGCGGCGGCAGGAGCGGCTGGGTGAGCGGCTCGCCTCGCTGCGCCAGCCGGCGCAGCCCTCGGACGAGGAGTCCAGTGTGCTCTCGCTGGCCGTCGCCCAGGGACTGGACGAGCTGCCCGATCCCCAGCGCCAGGTTCTCGTCCTGCGGTTCTACGCAGACCTGCCGGTGCGGGACATCGCCGACGAGCTCGGCATACCCGAGGGCACGGTCAAGAGCAGGCTGCACACGGCGGTCCGCGCGCTGCGCGCCCGCCTGCACGAGGACGAGGTGGTGTGACGTGGCCGAATACGAAGGTGTGGACGCGCTGCTGGCCGCGATCACGGACGCCGAACTGCCCGAGGGTGCGCGCGACGACGTCGTGTTCATGGCCGAGCACCGGTCGGCCGCCGCGGACGTGGACGTGCTCCGGGAGCAGCTGGTGATCATCGGTGACGCGCTGGCGGACGCCGGGCGGTCGTCCGGGCCGGCCGGGGCGTCCGGGAGAGCGGGGAGGTCCGGGAGGCCCGGGACGTACCGAGGGGCCGAGGGGCCGAGGGCGTCCGGGGGCGGGCGGCCCGGCGGCGCTCCGAAGAAGCGCTCCCGGCTCTCGCGTGCCGCCGCCGTCGGCACGCTCGCGGCGGCCGCGGTGGCCACGATGGTGGTCGGGCTGGGCTGGCTGGCCACGGGCGGAGGGCCGGACGGAGTGACCGCGAATTCGGCCGACTCCGACGCCAAGGCGGACAGCGGCGACGCGGGCTCGCTCAGCGCCCCCGGCTACATCGCCTGCTCCCGGCTCATCGTGGAGGGCACGGTCACCGATGTGGTGGGGGTCCCCGGTGCCGAACAGGACCGGATCACCCTGGACGTCTACCACTACTACAAGCCGGCCGCGGGCGCGAAGAAGGTCACCTTCCTGATGGACCGGGCCGTCGACCCGCGGCTGCACCGGGGCGACGAGGTCCTGATCGGCATCCAGCGGCACGCCTCGACGCCCGACATCTGGACCACGGGGGAGCAGCAGATCGCCCACGACCGGTCCTGGATCGTCAAGGCGCTGCCCGAGTCCCGGGCGATGAGGTGCGGCACCGACGAGCGGTGACCCGCGGTCCGGGCCGGGTGGCCCGGGAACGGCCGGCGGGCCCGGCGGGAGGCACGCGAAGGGCGGTCCGGGCACGGGGGCGGGACGGTCCGGGGGCGGCGGGCACGCGAAAGGGCGGGCGTCCGTTTCCGGACGCCCGCCCCTCGGGTTCCCGGGCCGCTCGCGCGGCCGGGCGTCACACCGCTACGGCGTGACCTTCTCGATCTTCACACTGCCCAGGCCCGCGACCGTGCCGCGCGCGTTCACGAGCTGGACCTGACCGAAGAACTCGCGTCCCTCGGGCGCCGCCGCGGCGGCGGTGACCGAGCCGGACACCGTGGCCGAGGCGCCGGTGGCGAGCTTGACCGGGGTGGAGTCGTCGACCGTGACCGTGCCGAGCGCGGACGAGAAGAACACGTCCTGGTAGTCGTAGGCCGTCGAGCCCGACGGGACCGCGTAGCCCGCGACCTCGATGGTGTACGTACCGGCGGCGGGGGAGGCGATGGAGACGGCCTCCTCCGAGTCACCGTCCGCCGACTGCCCGACGACGGCCCCGGCGGCGTTGTACACCGTCAGGTCGAGGTCGGCGGCGTTGTCGGACACGTTCCCGATGGCCACGTCGAGCGACGCGGCGCCCGCGGGCACCTCGACCGTGGTGGTCTGCGCGGCGCCCTCGGTGATGGTCGGCCGCGCGTTCTTGGAGGAGCCGAGCGGACCGCCCTTCAGCCTGCCGTCGATCGCGGCGAGGTTGTTCGTCACCTTCCAGGAGGCGGTGGCCGGGGTGCCGACCTTGGCCTCGGGGACGGTCACGACGGCCGGGTCGAAGGCCGCGCCGAGCACGGCGACATCCAGCTTGTACGGGTTGTCGAGCAGCGGCGAGGTGCGGCGCGCCTCGACCTCGATCTCCCAGACGCCGGACTGCGGGTCCGCGTACGAACGCACGTCGGGCTTGCAGCCGTTGCCGTCGAGGTAGTTGTTGTAGCAGTACGGGGTGCTGGTGTTGTCGACCGGAACGCCGTACGGGTGGATCGCGATGAACCGGGTCTGGCTCTTGTCCTTCAGCCCGCCGATCGCGACCTCCAGGGACGTGGCGCCCTCGGGGACCGTCACGAAGTACGAGGTGGTGCTGTTGCGCTGCACCGAACTCGACGCGCTGTAGGTGTACTTCAGCGGTGCGGAGACGACGACGGTCGACAGGATCTGCTGGTCGACCCCCTCGGTGCGCGGGTCGTCGACCTCCAGGATCGCGCTCTTGAGCCCGGCCGACTGCGGCGCCGCCTGGACCTTGACGGTCACCGGCTGGTTCAGCGGGAGGTTCACGTCGTCCTTGCCGAGGATCCGGAAGGTGCCACCGGCGTTGTTCTCGAAGGACAGCTCGTGCCGCACCGGCCGGTCCGAGCCCGACGTACGCGTGATGGTGATGTCGTACGTCTTGCGCTGACCCGCCTTGAGGCCGCCCTCACGGTCGTACAGGCCGGTGCCGAAGCCCGGTGTCTTCAGCGCGTAGTCGATCGCGGTGTCGACCGGCGCCTTCACCGTGTACGTGTGGGCGGTGGCGCCGTCCTTGATCGCGTCCCAGGCGTCACCGATGTCGATGAGGCCCGCGCCCTCCTCGTACGCCTGAACACCCTTGATGTGGTCGGCGGTCGAGGTCAGCGCGGTGCGCAGGGTGGCCGGGGTGAGGCTGATGCCCTTCTGCTTCGCCGCGCTCAGCAGCAGCGCCGAGGCGCCCGCGGCCTGCGGGGACGCCATCGAGGTGCCCTGGAGCATCGAGTAGCCGGCCGGCAGGGTGTAGCCCGCCTCGGCGACCGGGGCGCCCGGCAGCCAGGTCTGGGTGGAGTTGATGGAGGCGCCGGGCGCGCTCAGCGTCGGCGTGAAGCCGCCGTCCTCACGCGGGCCGCGCGAGGAGAAGGGCAGCATCGCGTACTTCTTCTCCACTTGGGAGCCGTAGTTGGCGGCCCAGGTCTCCTTGGAGATGGTCGCGCCGACCGAGATGACCTTGTCGGCCAGGCCGGGGTCGCCGATGGTGTTCGCGCCGGGGCCGGAGTTACCCGCGGAGATCACGAGCTGGACGCCGTAGGTGTCGATGAGACGCGTGTAGAGCTCGGAGCGCGCGTTGTTGCCGTCGTTGAGCGCGGGCAGACCGCCGATGGACATGTTGACGATGTCGACGCCGCGGTTGGCGACGAGGTCGATCATGCCCTCGGTGAGCGCCACGTTGGTGCAGCCGCCGGTCCAGGTGCAGGCACGGGAGGAGACGATCTTCGCGCCGGGCGCGGCGCCGTTCATCTTCCCGCCGAAGAGCCCGTTCGCCGAGGTGATGCCGGCGACGTGGGTGCCGTGCTCGGACTCGATGACGCCGATGTTGACGAAGTCGGCCTTCTTGCCGACCCAGTCGCCGCCGTACGGGTCGGTGGGCACGTCCTTGCGGATCTGCACGACGAACGGCTGCCGCTCGACGACGTCCGTCGCCGGGTTGTCGGTACCGAAGTAGCCGACCTGGAAGCCGTCCTTGTACGGCTTCATCGGCGTGTCGTCGGTGAAGTCGAAGTTGTTGTTCAGGTCGACGCGGACGGTACCGGCGGCCGGATCGTAGAGGATGCCCCAGGCGTCGGTGGTGTCGCCGTCCCGGTTGGCGTCGCCCGCGGCGTCCCCTCCGGCCGTCGCGGACTCACGGAACAGGTTGACCTGGTAGTCGCCCGCGGGTGCCTTCCAGCTGACGCCGCCGTAGGTGAACGACGGACCGCTGACCGGGTTGGTCATCCGACGCCAGGTGCCGTCGCTGTCGAGGATCGGGTCGGTCGAGGTGACCCAGTCGACGATCTTGCGCTCGCCGGTGGTGGTCTTCTGCAGGGCGGGGTGGCCCAGGTCGACGCCGGAGTCCAGGATGCCGATGGTGATGCCCCGGCCGTCCGCCTTCGGGTGGTCCTTCACGAAGTCCACGGCGCCCGTCTCGAAGGACGGGTTGTACGGGTTCTCGGCGGGGGTCTTCTTGCCGGGACCGGAGTAGGTGGCGGCCGTCGAGTTGTTGCCGCCGTGCTTGGCCGTGTCGGCGCTCGGGGTCGGGTCGTCCAGCGCGATCTCCTGGCGCAGGTCGATCCCGTGCACCGAGGAAAGCTTCGCGGCGGCGGCGATGGCCGCGTCCGCCCTGCTCGTCGGGACGGTGGCGCGGACGTAGCCGAGCTTGTCGTAGCTGCGGCCCACCGAGCCGCCCTTGACCGCGTCCAGCTCCTTGGCGACCTGCTCGGTCTGGCCGGGAGCCGTGGCGATCATCATCGTGACGTTCTTGTCGCCGTTGGCCTTGGCCTCGGTGAGGAGGTCGGCGTCGGTCGAACCGAGTTTGGCGGCGGCGGACTTGGTGCCGGGGTCGGCCGTGGGCGCGCCCGCGTCCGCGGAGAAGGCCATGGGTATCGGCCCGGCCGCGGAGAGCGCGGCCACCAGGCCCGCTGCCATGGCCAGGCGGGCCACGCGTCTCGCGCCGGATATGGGGGCGCGCTGAGGGTCGGAGGTCATCTGCATCCCTTGGAGGTAAAGGAACGAGCGTGGAACGGCCGGTTCCGGCTGTTCTTGCGGCACCGGTCGCATCAGTCCGGAATGTGAACCCGGATGACCGCTCAGCTTTACTCAAGGGGCAGTTGTTTGGGGAGAGTTGACCGTGGCGGGATACAGCCATGGCGTACTTCCGCCATGCGTCACGTCGGAGATCGTGAGCTATAGGCGGATATCCCGGTCAGAGTGGATGTCTCGCTTTGTCGATTCAGCTCTCTTTTGTGCGCGCGTAGTGGCGGGACGCCTTCGCGCGGTTACCGCAGGCCGCCATCGAGCACCAGCGGCGGGTGCCGTTCCGCGAGGTGTCGAAGAAGTGCAGGACGCATGCCTCGTGGGCGCAGCGGCGGATGCGGTCCGGAGCGGCCTGAAGCAGTTCCAGGTAGTCGCGCGCGGCGAGCCAGGCGGGGCCCCAGGCGGGGTCGTCGAACTCCGGTGTCCCGCCGGGCCCCTGATCGGTCAGCGTCAGCCGGACGCGTCCGTGCGCGAGGACGGCGTCGACGCGGGCGGCGGCCCGCGCCGGGAAGCGGGAGCCCTGCCTGTCGCCCTGCCCGTGAGGGGTGTCGACCGCGGCGCGCAGGGCGTCGCGGGCTTCGAGGGTGTGCCGCAGGACGGTGTCGTCGGCCGGGAAGTCGAGTCCGTTGCCCGCCAGCCACACCGCGAGGCCCCCGGTGTCGGCCAGCAGGTCCCGCACCGCGCCTTCGTGGATCCAGCGGGTGTTGAGCAGGTCGAGCGAGACGGGCTCGCCGGTGAGGGGGCGGGGGTCGGGGCCGGCGGACATGAGGTCTCCCTTCGCGGCTAACCCCTCAAGACTAAGTCACTGGTTGACGCTCTCGCATCTAACCCTTAATCTTGATGACAAGGGTTAGCCTCTCGCTGGGGCGGCCCCCGGCAGAAAGGGACTGTCATGACGCCGCGCACCGGCCACGTCGGCCTGAAGGTCAAGGACCTCGACCGCTCGCCCGCCTCCCACTGCGAGGCGCCGGCACCGAACGCGTCCCCGCCTACCTGCGGTTTCTTCTGACACCTGGAGGCGTCATGACGTATCACTCCGGCTCGCGGGCGATCCAGGACCGGGTCGGCGTCCGGGACCTTGCCGATCATGTGGGCCGGTCCGTCGGCCAGGGCATCCGCCCGGTGGTCGCCGCGTTCCTCGAACTCCAGCCCATGCTGGTCGTCGGCGCGGCGGCCCCCGAGGGCGGGACGGAACGGGACCGCGGCGCCGGGGTGTGGGCCTCGCTGCTCACCGGGGAGCCGGGATTCGTGCGGGCCACCGGGCCTCATCGGATCGCGGTCGCGGGCGGCCTTGCGGCGGGCGATCCGCTCACCGCCGCGCTCGCCACCCCGGGAACCGCCGTCGGCACCATCGCACTCGACCCGCGTACCCGTCGCCGTATGCGCCTCAACGGCCGGGTCCGGACGGCCCCGCGCGGCTTCGCCGTCGAGGCCGACCAGGTCTTCGCCAACTGCCCCAAGTACCTCCAGAAGAGGCAGACGTACGGGACGGTGACCGGACGCACGGCGGGCGTTCCCCGGCGGGGCGGCGAACTCAGCCCCTCCCAGCGGGAGTTCGTCGGGGCCGCCGACACCTTCTTCCTCGCCACGGTCCACGAACACGGCGCCGACGCGAGCCACCGCGGCGGCAACCCCGGTTTCGTGCGCGTCGAGTCACCCGGCGAACTGAGCTGGCCCGACTACCCCGGCAACTCCATGTTCCTGACCCTCGGCAACCTCGCGGCCGATCCGCGCGCCGGCCTGCTCTTCCTGGACTGGACCTCGGGAACGGTGCTCCAGCTCACCGGTACGGCCCGCACGGAGTTCACCCCCGACGGCGAACGGACCGTCCGCTTCACCCTCGCCGAAGCCGTCGAGACGTCCGCCGCCAGCCCGCTGCGCTGGTCCCCGCCCGCGTACTCGCCGGCGAATCCGTGAACGGGCGGGCGTCGCCGCGAACGAGTCGGATGCGCCCCGGATCCACCTCCCCTACCCCGCGAGATGAACACGGAGTGACCCTCCACCGGCTGTTCGGACAGGACTCCATGGACGCCCAGGGTGCGCGGAGATCGACGTACGGTGATCGGTGTCGCCCGTTGCCGTCCAGTTAACGCGCAGGTCATCCCCAGTGCCAACGATCCAGTACGAGCGGGGAGTTCGCCAGTCGAGCGCCCCGCGGCCACTGCCGACGCGTTCGCACTCGGGGAGACCGCGCCATGCCGCGCATACGCTCTGTCGCCACCGTACCCGCCCTCAACCGCCGCACCCTGCTGGCCGCCACCGGAGCGGTGTCCCTCTCCGCGGGGATCGGTCTGGCCCTGCGCCCACAGACCCCGGCGCACGCGGCGACCGCCGCCCAGGCGCCCGTCGCCGACTCCGTCGCCCACGCCGAGGGCCGACTGGCCACAACCGGCCCGAAGGGACCGGCCGCGCTCGTCCCCTACACCCGCGGCACGACCCTGAGCGGCGTGGCCGCCCCCCGTTCCGGCTCCACCGGATACCGCCGGCTCGGTGACGGCGCCGGCTGGAAGAGGGTCGTGCGCGACGAACTGGCCGCGGCCAAGACGGGCCGGGCCGACCGGCGCACCGCGCTCGCCGCGTTCGTGCAGCTCACCGACCTGCACCTGATCGACGCCCAGCACCCGCTGCGCCTTGAATACCTGCGATCCCAGAACAAGAGCGCCTGGCGCCCGCAGGAGACGCTGACCGTCGCGGGCGCGGTCTCCCTGGTCGAGCGGGTCAACTCGCTGCACGGAGCCCCCGCCACCGGAACCCCGCTGCACTTCGTCATGACCACCGGGGACAACACCGACAACAACTCCAAGACGGAGCTGGAGTGGTTCCTGAAGGTCATGAGCGGCGGCCGCATCACCCCCAACAGCGGTGACCCGCGGCACTACGAGGGCGTCCAGGCCAGCAACCTGAAGACCTACTGGCAGCCCGACGCCGCCCTGCGCGACGCCGACAAGCAGCTCGGCTTCCCGCGCATCCAGGGCTTCCTGGAGGCGGCCGTCCGCGAACTGCGCAGCCCCGGCCTGAAGCTGCCCTGGTACTCCACCGTCGGCAACCACGACGCGCTCCCGCTCGGCTGCTACGGATCACGCGGCGACTCCTACCTCACCGAGTTCGCCGTCGGCGGCAAGAAGCTGATGTCGCTGGGCCCGGCGGAGGCCACCACGCTCGCCAAGACCATCAAGAACGGCAGCAGCCCCAAGGGCGCCGCGTTCCACGACCTGCTCAGGGCGCACGCTCGCGAGATGCGCTCGGTCACGCCCGACGAGAAGCGTGCCCCGTTCACCCCCGCCGAGTACGTCAGGGCGCACCTCGACCCGGCGTACACCGGACCGGGCCCGATCGGCCACGGCTACTCCTCCGCGAACCTCTCCGCGGGCACCCAGTACTACACGTTCCGGATCGCCGAGGACGTGATCGGCGTCAGCCTGGACACCACCGACCCCGGCGGTCACTACGAGGGCTCCATCGGCACGGCTCAGCTGCGCTGGCTGGAGAAGACGCTGCGCGAGAACCAGGACTCGTACGTCGTCGTCTTCAGCCACCACACCAGCAAGACCATGCGCAACACCCACGCCGACCCGGCCCACCCCGCCGAGGCGCGGCACGGCGGCAGCGAGGTCGTCGCCCTGCTCGCCCGCTTCGGCAACACGCTGGCCTGGGTGAACGGCCACACCCACAAGAACGAGATCATCGCGCACTCCGCCCCGGGCAACCGCTCCTTCTGGGAGATCTGCACCGCCTCCCACGTCGACTTCCCCCAACTCGCCCGCGTCATCGAACTGGTGGACAACAAGGACGGCACGCTCTCGCTGTTCACCACCCTCATCGAGTCCGCGGCCCCGCACGCCACGGACTTCTCCGACCTCACCCAGACGGGCCTCGCGGCGCTGTACCGCGAACTCTCCTTCAACGCCCCCGGCGCCCGCACCGACCTGTCGGGCACCTCACGCGACCGCAACACCGAGCTGATCCTCAAGAAGGGCTGAAAACGGAGCAACCCGCCCTGTCCGGGCAACCCGCCGGTGTGCCCTCGGGTCCCTCCCCCCGACCGAGTCCCACAGCGAGACGGGGAAGACATGAGGGTTCGTACGGCACTGGTGGGGGCGATCGCCGCGGGGATCGCGGTGACGCAGGCGGGTATCGCGGCGGCGGCGCCCGCCGGGGACGGCCACGCGCCGACACGGCAGGCCCTGGAAACGGCCGTGCGCGACGGCGTGCCGGGGGTGACGGCGACGTCCGTGGACCGGCACGGAACCTGGTCGGCCACCGCGGGCGTCGGAGACCTGAGGAACGGCGCACCGCGGTCCACGGCCGACCGCTACCGCGTGGGCAGCATCACCAAGACGTTCATCTCCACCGTTCTGCTCCAGCTCGAGGCCGAGGGACGGCTGTCCCTGGACGACACGGTGGACACCTGGCTGCCCGGCCTGGTGCGCGGCAACGGCAACGACGGCACCGCGATCACCGTCCGCCAACTCCTCAACCACACCAGCGGGATCTTCAACTACACGGCCGACGAAGGCTTCGGGGCCACGTATCTCAGCAAGGACGGATTCCTGCGGCACCGCTACGACACGCTGCCCCCCGGACAGCTCGTCGCCGTCGCCCTGTCCCACAAGCCGGACTTCGCGCCGGGCACGTCCTGGAACTACTCCAACACCAACTACGTCCTGGCCGGCCTGGTGATCGAGAAGGTCACCGGCCGTTCCTACGCCTCGCAGATCGGCGACCGGATCATCAAGCCCCTCGGCCTCCACGCCACTTCGCTGCCGGGCACCCGGGTCACGCTCCCCTCGCCCAGCGGCAGGGCGTACTCCAAACTGGCCGCGACCACGACGGGACCGACCTACGACGTCACCGCCCTGAACCCCTCCTGGGCCTCCTCCGCGGGGGAGATGATCTCCGACAGTTCCGACCTGAACCGCTTCTACACCGCACTCCTGCGCGGCAGGCTCCTGCCGCGCAGGCAGCTCACGGAGATGCGGACGACGGTCGCCGTCGACGGCGTCCCGGGCATGCGCTACGGCCTCGGCCTCCTGGAGGGGAAGCTGAGCTGCGGCGTCCGGGTCTGGGGCCACGACGGCGGCATCCACGGCTCGTCCAGCGTGGCCCTCACCACCGCGGACGGCCGCCATTCCCTCGCCTTCAACTTCAACGGCGACTGGGCGGGCGACGCCCAAGCCGTCGTCGAGGCGGAGTTCTGCGGGACGCGGCCGCCCGCGACCGGCCCGTCCCAGGACCTGTTCGGGAGCCCGTCCCCGGGCCTGTCCGACAGGCGCTAGCCGGCGGCCCGGGCCGCGAAACTCACCTTCGCCGTCTCGACGGTGTCCCCGCGCCGGCCGGGCGCCCGCTGCTCCCTCCAGTACAGGTTGGTGTGGGCGACGACCTCCGCCGGGGCGGGGGCGCCGTACGCGGTGAGGTCCTCCGTGGTGTGGGCGTCGCCGACCAGCGTGACGTCGTACCCACGGGTGAAGGCGCCGTGGAGCGTGGAGCGGACACAGGCGTCGGTCTGGGCGCCGGTGACCAGAACATGGCCGACGGCCCGTTCGGCGAGCAGGTCCTCCAGGACGGTGGCCTCGAAGGAGTCGCCGTAGTTCTTGTGGACGACGGGCTCCGTGTCCTCGCGGACCAGCTCCGGCACGTACTGCCAGGACGCGCTGCCGTACTTCATCTGATCGTCGGAGTGCTGCACCCAGATCACCGGCACCGCCTCGGCGCGGGCCCTGGCGACGAGCGTGCCGATGTTCGCGATCACCGCCGCGAGATCGTGCGCGCCCTCCACGGCTCCGTGCTGCATGTCGATCACCAGCAGCGCTGTGTTCGGGCGGTCGGGCAGGGTCGTCATCACACTCTCCTGTCGTTGGTCCGGCTCGTCAGGGCAGGCGCTTCCGGCCGGGGAACTCCTGCCCGCCCCACAGTAGATCGGGGCACTGACAACGCCACCGGGACGCGGAAGGGGGTCCGCGCGAGCCGCATGCGGGCCCCCTCCCTCCCCTCCGGGCACGGCCCTGTCCGTCACGACCGGGGCAGCACCACGACATACGCGGCCGGATCGCGGTCGGTCGCGGCCATGAGCGCGGTTCGCACGACCGTGGCCTGCTCCTCCATCGCGTCCCTGAGTTTCCGCGGGGTGACGTGGACGACGGTGATGCCCAGCCGCTCCAGGTGCTCGCGCCTGCGGGCCTGCTCGGACGCCTGGGCGTCCGCGTCCTGGAGCGGGGTCCGGGTGACCAGCTCGACCCCCACCGCCTGTCCGGGCCAGTACGCGTCGAGACCGCCGAGGCGGGGGCCTCCGGGCAGCCGCAGGTCGACGTTCCAGACCGGGTCGGGCAGTCCGTGCTCGAAGACCATCCGGTACAGACGGTTCTCCGCGACCGCCCTGCCCTCCGCCACCAGCGCGTCCACGGCGTCCACCACGTGCGGGCGGTCGAGCAGCCGGGCCGCCGTCAGCTCCTCCACGACCGAGCGCGGTTCGCAGTAGCCGCGGCGCACCGCCTCCGCCAGCAGTTCGCGCACGGCTTCCGCGTCCGTCAGCTCCGCGACCGCGTCGGCCAGCGCGCGGGGGACGGCGGCGACCGGGACCCCGGCCACGAACGTGGGGTGCGGCAGCACGGTCGTGCGCACGATGCTGACGCAGCCGGTCGAGCGCACCCGGCGCAGCCGGGGGACGAGCACGTCGATCGTGCCGAGGGAGGGCAGCGGCGGGACGCAGGAGAAGCCGTGCAGGGCCAGCGCCGCCAGACCGGTGATCAGCGCGTCCGGGGAGGGGCCCTGGGCGCGCGGGTCCTCGGAGCCCGGCTGCGCGGGGACGCGGGACGCCGTGCGGGCGGCGGGGGGACGCGCGGTGTAGAGCAGCGCCGCGTGCAGCCGCTCCTCGGGCGTGGGAGGGCCGGGACGCAGAAGGAAGACGCCGGGAAGGATCCGCTGCCAGGGACCGCCGGGCCGGCACCGCTCGTTGGCGTCCGCGGCCGTCACCTGGCGGTCGCGTAACTGGGCGGTGGTCAGGACCCGGTGCCGTACGGGGGAGGGGTGGCTCAGGGCGCGGGGGGAGTTGGGGGTGCGGTGGCTCATGGTCCGGGGTTTCCCGCCGGGAAGCCGTCTTCTAACCGCTGTTACCCGCTCGTCGGCGAATCGGGACAAACGCGCCTTCCGGCACGGGCGTTCGACTGCCGAAAAGCGCTGGTCCGGACGCGGATCAGTAGGGGTTACGGGTCTCCATACATGCATTTCGTCACCAGTGTGCGCATCGGATCAGCCCACCACGCGAAGCATCGGATCAGCCCACCGGGCGGGGCACCGGATCGGCCCACCGGGCGGGGCACCGGATCAGCCCACTGGGCAGGGCGCCGGATCGGCCCAATGGGCGGGGCGCGGGATCGGCCACCGGGCAGGGCGCCGGATCAGCCCACCGGGCGGGGCGCCGGATCAGTCCACCGCGCACGGCACCGGACGTGCCATCGCACGGGGCACCGGACGTGCCATCGCGCACGGCATCGGACGTGCCATCGCGCGGGGCACCGGACGCCGTGGCGCCGGTGCCCCGCGCGGTGGGGTCCGCGTGGTGCGGGTGATCAGCCCGCGGCGGCGATGTCACGGGCCTGCGCCCGCAGCGCCCGCGCCAGATCGTCCCGCGACTCCAGCACCAGCCGGCGCAGCGCCGGCGGCGCGTCCTCGTGCGCCGCGAGCCAGTCGTCCGTCGCCGCCAGGGTCTCCGGGGAGTCCTGGAGCGCGGGGAACAGGCCCCTGACCACGTCCATGCCGATCTGGATGGAGCGCTCCGCCCAGACGCGGTCGACGGCGGCGAAGTACTTGGCGGTGTACGGCGCGAGCAGGTCCCGCCGGGACGGCTGGCCGAAGCCGGAGATGGTCGCCTCGACGAGGGCGTTGGAAAGCGCGTCGGACTCCACGACGGCCGCCCAGGCCTGGGCCTTGACCGCCGCGGAGGGACGGGCGGCCAGACAGCGGACCTGGTGCCGCTTGCCGGACGCCGTGTCGTCACGCGCGAGTTCGGCGGCGAGGACCGACTCGTCGGCCACGCCCCGCGCGGCCAGCGGCTCCAGGAACGCCCAGCGCAGCTCCTGGTCGACGTCGAGGCCGTCGATCTTCGCCGTCCCTTCCAGCAGACCCTGGAGGAGCTGGAGATCGGCCTCGCTCGCCGCGACGGCGGCGAAGAAGCGGGCCCAGGCGAGCTGGTGCTGGCCGCCCGGCTCGGCCAGCCGCAGCTCCGTCAGCGCTCCCTCGGCGAGCAGCGCCTCGCCCCGCTCGCGCCAGTCGGGCGCCGCGTAGTTGACGAGCGCGGAGTTCGCCCAGGCGTGCAGCATCTGCAGGACGCCGATGTCGGACTCGCGGCCCGCGAACCGCAGCACGAGGGAGATGAAGTCCCGGGCGGGCAGGATCGCGTCGCGCGTGAGGTTCCACAGCGCGGACCAGCACAGCGCCCGGGCGAGCGGGTCCGTGATCTCGCCGAGCGCGTCCCGCAGCGTGGCCAGCGAACCCTCGTCGAAGCGGATCTTGCAGTACGTGAGGTCGTCGTCGTTGACGAGGACGAGCGCCGGGGCCTCCGCGCCCGCCAGCTCCGTGACGACCGTGCGCGGCCCGTCGACGTCCACCTCGGCGCGCGCGTACCGCACGAGCGGGCCGTCGCCGTCCTCGCGGCGGTACAGGCCCACGGCCACGCGGTGCGGGCGCAGTTCGGGGTGGGACTCGGGCGCCTCCTGGAGCACCGCCAGCTCGGCGACGCGTCCCTCCGGGCTCAGGATCACCTGCGGGGTGAGGGAGTTGACGCCCGCGGTCTGGAGCCAGGACCGGGACCAGGCGGCCATGTCCCGTCCGCTCGTCTCCTCCAGGGCCGACAGCAGATCGCCGAGGCGGGTGTTCCCGTACGCGTTCCGCTTGAAGTAGCGGCGGGCGCCCTCCAGGAAGGCGTCCTGTCCGGCGTACGCCACCAGCTGCTTCAGGACGGAGGCGCCCTTGGCGTAGGTGATGCCGTCGAAGTTCAGCTTGGCGTCCTGGAGGTCACGGATGTCGGCCGTGATCGGGTGGGTGGACGGCAGCTGGTCAGCGCGGTACGCCCAGGCCTTGCGGCGATTGGCGAACGTGATCCAGGCGTCGGTGAAACGGGTCGCGCCCACGTTGGCGAACGTGCCCATGAAGTCGGCGAAGGACTCCTTCAGCCACAGGTCGTCCCACCAGACCATGGTGACGAGGTCGCCGAACCACATGTGCGCCATCTCGTGCAGGATGACGTTCGCCCGCGCCTCGTACGACGTCTGCGTCACCTTGCCGCGGAAGATGTACTCCTCGCGGAAGGTGACGAGACCCGGGTTCTCCATCGCGCCGAGGTTGTACTCGGGCACGAACGCCTGGTCGTACTTCCCGAACGGGTACGGGTAGTCGAAGTGGTCGTGGAAGAAGTCCAGCCCCTGCTTGGTCACCAGGAACACGTCGTCGGCGTCGAAGTGGGGGGCCAGACCCTTGCGGCACATCGCGCCGAGGGGGATCTCCAGCGTCGTACCGTCGTCGAAGACGCGGGAGTAGGAGTCCGTCACATAGTGGTACGGGCCCGCCACGACCGCCGTGATGTACGTGGAGATCGGCTTCGTCTCGGCGAACCGCCACACACCGTCCGAGAGTTCGCCGACACCGTTGCTCCAGACCGTCCAGCCCTCGGGGGCCCGCACCTCGAAGCGGAACGGCGCCTTGAGGTCGGGCTGCTCGAAGTTGGCGAAGACGCGCCGCGAGTCGGCGGGCTCGTACTGCGTGTACAGGTACACCTCGCCGTCCTCGGGGTCGACGAAGCGGTGCATGCCCTCGCCGGTGCGGGAGTAGGCGCACTGGGCGTCCACCACGAGTTCGTTCTCCGCGGCGAGGTCCTCCAGCCGGATCCGCACGCCGTCGAAGACCTCTCCCGGGTCGAGGTCGCGGCCGTTGAGCGAGACGGCCGTCACACTCGGCGCGATCAGGTCCGCGAAGCTCGCCGCGCCCGGCTCGGCGCAGCGGAAGCGGAGCGTGGTGACCGAGCGGAAGGTGCGGGGCTCGCCGGCCGCCGTGCCGGGCTCCGGCTCCCCGAGGGCCGAGCGCAGGTCGAGGAAGACGTCGTAGCCGTCGACGGACAGCAGTGCCGCCCGCTCCTGGGCCTCGTCGCGGGACAGATTCTCACCGGGCACGGCTGCACTCCCTCATGGCGTCATAGACATGTGCGAACAGGGCCGATCCTGCCATGTGCTCCTTACGGCGGGCGCTGTGACGGCGCAGACACAGGGGAATCCCTCGGACCCGTCCGCATCGCACGGACACACGGGAATGGCATGGGCGCGTGCCGGTGTTGCCACGGGAAACACCACGTTCCGAGGAGAGCCATGCCCGAGCAGACCGCTCAGACCAGTTCCGGCAAGACCCCCGTCGACTTCTGGTTCGACCCGCTGTGCCCCTGGGCCTGGATGACCTCCCGCTGGGTGCTGGAAGTGGAGAAGGTCCGCGACATCGAGGTCCGCTGGCACATCATGAGCCTTGCCGTCCTGAACGAGCCCAAGCTCGACGAGCTTCCCGACCAGTACCGCGAGATGCTCGCGACCACGGCGTGGCAGCCCGTCCGGGTGGTCACCGCCGCCTGGCAGAAGCACGGCGACGACGTCCTCGGCCCGCTGTACACCGCGCTCGGCACCCGCTTCCACAACGACGGCACGGGCCCGACGAAGGAGGCCATAGCCGGCGCCCTGGAAGAGGTGGGGCTGCCCGCCGACCTGATCGACTACGCCGACCAGGAGGACTTCACGTTCGACGCCGAGCTGCGCGCCTCCCACAAGGAGGGCATCGACAAGGTCGGCCAGGACGTGGGTACCCCGGTCATCGCCGTCCCCGGCTCCGACGGCGAGCAGCTCGCCTTCTTCGGCCCGGTCGTCACCCCGACCCCCAAGGGCGAGGACGCCGCCAAGCTCTGGGACGGCACGCTCATGGTCGCCTCCGTGCCGGGCTTCTACGAGATCAAGCGCACCCGTACGGCGGGACCGGACTTCAGCAACCTGTAGGCGCCGCGGTCACCGGGCCCGGGTCCGGCCGGGCCCGGGTCACCCCAGGCCCGGGGTCCGGGGTCCGGCGCGGACCGGGCCCGGTGACCGGACACGTCGTGTCCGGCCGGGTGCCGGGACTTCCCGTGGCACACCCACGGGGCCCGGCCCGACCTGGATACTGCGGGCTCATGAGCACTACGAGCCGCAGTACGACCCTCCTCCTGGCCCGGCACGGGCAGACCGTCTGGCACGCGGAGAACCGCTACGCCGGAGTGAGCGACGTCGACCTCACCGAGGAGGGCCGCGCCCAGGCCGAGGCCCTCGGCCGCTGGGCCGCCGCGCACCCCGTCGACGCGATCTGGACCTCGACCATGTCCCGTGCCGTCGCCACCGCCGAGCCCGCGTGCCACACCCTCGGGCTGGCCGCCCGGCGTGAACCCGGCCTGCGCGAATGCGACTTCGGGGTGCTGGAGGGCCGCACGCTCGCCGAGTTCGAGCTGGAGAACCCGGTCCGGGCCAAGGCGTACCGCGCCGATCCGGTGTCCTACCCGTTCCCCGAGGCGGAGGACCCGCGCGCGGCGGCGGCCAGGGGAACCCGCGCTCTGCGCCGCATCGCCGGGATCCACCCCGGCGAACGCGTGCTGGTCGTCGCCCACAACACCCTGCTGCGCCTCGTGCTGTGCGCCGCGCTGTCCGTCCCGCTGGGCGAGTACCGCCGTGTCCTGCCGGGCCTGCGCAACGGGGCGGTCACCGAACTCCGGTTGGAGGACGGGGCGGCCGCGCTGCTCTCGCTCAACGTGCCGTGCGTGATCTGACGGGACGGCCCCCGCGCGAGGGATCCGCGCGGGGGCCGTCGTCGCCCGTCACATGAGCCGGGTCGGTGTCACGCGGACACCGACGTGTAGTGCGAGGCGTCGCCCGCGATCGAGTGGCTCTCCTTGCCCTCGATGCCGACCGGCACGTCACCGGCGACCGTCACCCGGTGCAGACGGCGCGGCAGTCCGTCGTAGTTGTCGATCGCGTAGTGCTGGGTGATCCGGTTGTCGAACAGGACGAGCTGGTTCGGGGACCAGCGCCAGCGCAGGATGTTCTCGGGCCGGGTGACGTACGCCTGGAGCAGGTCGAGGATCTTGCGGGACTCACCCACCGACAGTCCGGCGATCCGCTGCGCGAACCCGCCGATGAACAGCCCGCGTTCACCGGTCAGCGGGTGCACCCGGACGACCGGGTGCACGGTGCGGAACTTGATGGACGTGAACTGGGCGCGCTGCGCGGCCTGTTCCTCGTCGATGCTCTCGTCCGGCACCGCGTAGTCGTAGTCGTTGGTGTGCTCGGCCCACAGGGTGTCGGCGAACGCGCGCAGCGGCTCGGGCAGATCGCGGTACGCGGCCGCGGAGTTGGCGATGAGCGTCTCACCGCCGTACGGCGGGACGGTGATGCTGCGCAGGGTGCTGGCCTGCGGCGGGTTCAGCACGAAGGTCACGTCGGTGTGCCAGTGATTGGCGCGGCCCCGCTCACTGTCGACGGGCAGCACGTTCGGGGCGCCGTCCACGGCGGGCACGGTGGGGTGCGCGGTGGTGAGGTCGCCGAAGTGGCGGGCGAAGGCCTGCTGGCCCTCGTCGTCCAGGTCGACGTCGTCGAAGACCAGCGCCTTGTGCTCGTTGAGGGCGGCGCGCAGGGCGGCGGCGGTGATGTCGTCCAGGGGCTTGGAGATGTCGACGCCCAGAACACGGGCACCGATGTGCGCGGTGACCTTCTGGATCTCGATGTCGGACATGGGTACGGGTCCTCTCGGTTCGGCGGTTCGGCGGTTCGGGCAGGCGTGAGCGGGGTCAGGCGAGGGCGGAGGCGATCGCCGGGGCGGGTGCGGGGGGCGTGGGCGCCGTCGCGTACCGGTTGGCGGGGCGCGGGAGGCCGTAGCGCTCCCGCAGGGTCTGCCGGGGGCCGTACTCCCGGCGGAGCAGACCCCGGTCGCGCAGGATCGGCACCACGTGGTCCACGAAGAGGTCGAGGCCGGACGGCAGCACGGCGGGCATGATGTTGAATCCGTCGGCGGCGCCGCCGCGGAACCACTCCTCGATCGCGTCGGCGACCTGTTCGGGTGTGCCGGCGAAGGTCAGATGGCCCCGCCCGCCGCCGAGCCGGCCGATCAGCTCGCGGACGGTGAGCCGCTCGCGCCGGGCGAGTTCCACGACGAGGGTGTAGCGGCTCTTGGCCCCCTCGATCGCGCTCTCCGGCGGCAGGTCGGCGGGCAGCCGCGCGTCGAGGCGCAGCGTCCCCGGCTCCAGGTGGAGCAGATGCTCCAGCCGGTTCACCCCGTGCTCGTACACGATGTGGTCCTCCAGGACCCGTTCGTGGGCGCGCGCCTCCGCCTCGGTCGAGCCGATGACCGGGACGATGCCGGGCAGGACCTTGAGGTGGTCCGGGTTCCGGCCGGCCCGCTCGGTACGGGACTTGAGGTCCGCGTAGAAGTCCTGGGCGTCCGCGAGGGTCTGCTGGGCGGTGAACACCGCTTCCGCGTACCGGGCCGCGAACCGTTTGCCGTCCTCCGAGGAGCCCGCCTGCACGAGAAGCGGGTGACCCTGCGGTGTGCGGGGCACGTTGAGGGCGCCCTCCACCTGGAAGTACGTCCCCTGGTGACGCGCGGGATGGATCTTGCCGGGGTCGCCCCAGACTCCCGCCGCCTTGTCGGCGACGACGAGGTCGTCCTCCCAGCTGTCCCAGAGTTTGAGCGCCACGTCCAGGAACTCGGCGGCCCGCTGGTAGCGGGTGGCGTGCGCGGGCTCCTCGTCGAGACCGAAGTTGCGGGCGGCCTCCGCGCCCGCCGTGGTCACGATGTTCCAGCCCGCCCGGCCGCCGCTGATGTGATCGAGGGAGGCGAGTCTGCGGGCCAGGTTGTAGGGGGAGTTGTAGGACGTGGAGGCGGTGGCGATCAGACCGATGTGCTCGGTCGCGGTGGCCAGCGCGGTGAGCAGGGTGATGGGTTCGAGCGAGCCGGAGGGGCGCTGGCCCACGCTGTTGAACAGGACCGGGCCGTCGGCGAGGAAGAGGGAGTCGAAGGTGCCGCGTTCGGCGATCCGCGCGAGACGCACGTAGTGGGCCGTCTCGACGTGGGCGTACGGGTCGCTCTCGGGGAGCCGCCAGGAGGCCTCGTGGTGGCCGGTGTTCATCAGGAAGGCGTTGAGATGGAGCCGGCGCGGGCTGGTCACAGGTGCTTCTCCTTCTGGTGCGCGGACACGTCCTGCCCGGCCGCGCCCTTCGCCGGCGCTCCGGTCACGTCCTCGGTGACCCCGAGGGCGTTCAGCAGCCGCTCGCGGTAGGCGCCGAGCAGCGGGTCGCGGTACGAGCGCGGGTGGGGGCGGTCGATGGTCAGGTCGACGCCGATGCGGCCGTGGTCGAGCACGAGCACCCGGTCGGCCAGCACGATCGCCTCGTCCACGTCGTGCGTGACGAGCAGCACGGAGGGACGGTGGCGCTCCCACAGTTCGCGCAGCAGCACATGCATACGGATCCGGGTGAGCGCGTCCAGCGCCCCGAACGGCTCGTCGGCCAGCAGCAGTTCGGGTTCCCGGACGAGCGAGCGGGCCAGGGCGGCGCGCTGGGCCTCGCCGCCGGACAGCTCGTTGGGCCAGGCCCGCTCGCGCCCCGCGAGTCCCACCTCGGCGAGGGCGGAGCGCCCCTTCTCCGCGGCCTCCCGGCCGTCCGTGCCCAGCAGGACGTTGTCGAGGACGCGGCGCCAGGGCAGCAGCCGGGAGTCCTGGAAGACGACGGACACCCGCTCCGGGGCGGTGAGCTCCCCGCTCCCGGCCACGCCGTGGTCGAGGCCGGCGATGGCGCGCAGCAGCGTGCTCTTGCCGGAGCCGCTGTGGCCCAGCAGGGCGGTGAACTGGCCCGCCGGGAGGTCGAGGTCGACTCCGTCGAGCACCGTGCGGCCCTCGAACGACCTGGTGAGCCCGCGCAGTCGGACCGTGTGGGAGCGAGTCAGCTGCTGAGTGTGCGTCGCCACGACAGCACCTTTCGTTCGATGAGACGAACCGCGCTGTCGGAGACGAGCCCGAAGATGCCGTAGATCAGCAGGCCGACGAGGATGATGTCGGTCCGGCCGTAGTTCTGGGCCTGGAACATCATGTAGCCGAGGCCGCTGGTGGCGTTGATCTGCTCCAGGACGACCAGGGAGAGCCAGGAGCCGGTCACCCCGAGCCGCAGCCCCACGAAGAAGCCGGGCAGCGCGCCGGGGATCACGATCTCCCGGACGAAGCGGAGCCTCGACAGCCCCTGGACCTCCGCGAGTTCCACGAACCGGTGATCGATGCCCGACAGGGCGGAATGCAGGTTCAGATAGATCGGGATATAGACGACGATGGCGATGATCGCGATCTTGAAGGTCTCGCCGATGCCCAGCCAGAGGATGAACAGCGGGATCAGACCGAGGGTGGGGATCGCCCGGTTGAGCTGCACGGTCCCGTCGATCAGCGCCTCGCCGACCCGGCTGAGCCCGGACGCGAGGGCGAGCAGGACGCCGGCGGTCAGGCCGAACGCGAACCCGTAGCCCGCGCGCTCCAGAGACGTCAGCACGTCGGTGGGCAGCGTGCCGTCGGTCCACAGATGACCGGTGGTCTTCAGCACCGTCCAGGGCGCGGGGATCGCGCCGGGATCCAGTTGGCCGGCGGCGGACGCCACGGCCCACAGGGCGAGGAACAGTGCCGGGCCGATGAGCCGGGAGGCGGGCAGCCGCTTGCCGGGCGCGAGTCCGCGGCGCCGGGCACGCGGAGCCCGCCGGAACCGGCGCCCGCCGCTCGTGGCCTCGTCGACGGCGTCCGCCTCAAGCGTGCCCGTCCCGGCCGCTTCCGTCCCGGCCGGCGCCGTTCCGGCCCTGTCCGTTCCGGCCGGCGCCGTCTCGGCCGGTTCCGTCTTGTCCGGTACGGCCGGAGCGGCGGCCGGCGGCGATTCGGTGCCGGTGCCGGTTGCGGCGTCGGTCACGGTGTCGTCCGTGACCGCGGCCGACGGTGAGGGAAGGGCGGTTCCGGCCGGCGGTGAGGAAGGCGGGGCCCCGGCCGAGCTGCGGTCCGTGGTCGTGGTCGTGGTCCTGGTCGTCATGACCGTCACCTCCGGTATTCGGCGGTCACGGCCTTGGCCGCGATGCCCTCGAAGCGCCGGTCGAAGAGCGAGTCGACCTTGAACCCCTTCACGAAGCCGCCCTCCGCCAGCAGATCGGCGGTCTCCTGCTCCCACTTGACGGCCTCGTCCCAACTCGGCGGGAACAAGGGCTTGTTGGCGAGTTCGGTGATCGACTGGGCCTGCGCGAGCGTCAGGTTCTGCGTCTTGACGTAGAACTCCTTGTTCCAGGCGTCGGGGTGCTCGTACGCCCACACCTGGCCCTTCGCCCAGCGCGGGATGTACGCGGCGACCGCGGCCGCCTTCGCGTGGTCGGCCAGCACCGACGACGGCGCCCAGAGCAGGTTGAGCAGGTCCACCACGTCGGTGTCGATGGTGTGGGCGCCCTTGGACCCGTACTGCTTGAGATAGGCCGGTGCCTGGCTGTTGGCGAGCGGGGCGATGTCCACCTGGCCCGCCTGGAGCGCGGTGAGGAACTGGTTGCTGGTCAGCGGCACGAGGTTCACGTCGTCGTAGGCGAGGCCGGCCTGCTTCAGGGCGCGCAGCAGCACGACACCCTGCGCCTGGCCCTGGGAGAAGGCGAGCTTCCTCCCCTTGAACCCGCGCACGTCCCGGATGTCGCTGCCGGGCTTGGTGGCGAACAGGTAGTTGGGCTTGCGGGTGATGTTGATCGCGACGATCTTCGCGTCGAACCCCTGGAAGTGCGCCTGGATCGGCGGGATGCCCGCGTTGTTGCCCACGTCGAGGGACTTGGAGCGGAAGGCGTTGATGACATCGGGTCCGGCGCCGATGTTCACCCAGTCGGAGACGGCGAACGGCAGCCCGCCCAGCCCCGCCAGCTTCAACTGGAGTTCCTGGACGCCCTGGTACGAGGCGATCGAGAGCTTGGTGCCCCGCGGCACCTTGTCGGACAGGGGCGCCGACAGGTCGCCCTGGGACCGGCTGCCGGCCGCGCTGGCACCGGCGCATCCGCTCAGCCCGGCCGCGGCCGCGACGCCGATGAGGGAGGACAGGAACACGCGCCGGTCGACACCGGACGCGGACAGGGGCGAGGAGGGGCGCGTTGACCGTGCGGACAGTGGTGGCATGGAAGAACTCCGGAGATTCCAAGTGACGGGAGAGCGCGCGAAGTTCCGGGCAGGGCGAAGCCGGAAGGGACGCAGGCGCGCCGAAAGGACACACGCCGGTGGCGTGGCTGAGGAGACGGGTGACCGGGACGACGACAGCCGGACGGCCCGCGCGAGGGAGGGAACCGGACGGCCGGCCCCTGGCGGGGCGGTGTGACGCGTGAACGCGTGACGACGGCCGGGAGACCCCGGGGGAAGGCCGCGGGGCGGACCCGGGCGCTTCGGCGGAGAAGTCGCGGAAGGAGTCGGCCGGAGAAGGGACCGGCCGGTCGACGGATCAGCGCGTCAGCGGATCGGCGTCTCGGAGGATCGGTGACACGGTGCCGGTGACAACGCGTCAGCGGCGACCGGTCAGCGACAAGGGGTCAGCAACAACGTGTGCGTGCGACCCGCATCAGGTCGACCACACGGCACTTGGTGAGCGGAACCTGCACCCGCGCGCTGCTCATGCCCATGATGCTCCTGTCCGGGAACGAGCCCTGTCAACATTCCGACTTTCTGAATTAATTAGTGCCCGGTGAGCGGCCCGGAGGGCCCAGCGGATCGCGGTACAGGACGTCGAGAACCACCGACCCGCCCGCCACGGCGAGCACCGAATCGGGAAAGCTGGTGGGGACGACCGCGGACGCCCGCTCCGGTCCCACCGCCTCGCGCAGCGCGCCGAGGCAGTCCTCCCGGTGTACGGCCCCTATCTCGGTGACGACGACCGTCTCCGGGTTCAGCACGTCGAGCAGCAGCCCCGCCGCCCGCCCGACCATCCGGGACCGCTCCGTCAGCAGGTCCACGGCCACCGGGTCGCCGGAAGCCGCCGCGGCGACCACATGCATCGGATTCGAGCCGTCCGTGACACCGCGCTCCCGGGCCCGCCGGCACAGCGTCCGTTCGCTCAGCTCGGCCTGGAGGCACCCCGTCCGGCCGCAGTCGCACCGCTCCGACCCGCCCGTCAGGGGCAGATGCGCGATCGCGCCGGCCTGCGAACGAGGTCCGTAGTGCACCTGGTCGTGGGTGGCGAAGGCGGCGTCCACCACGTTGCCGACGAAGAGATGCAGCACGCTCCGGCTGCCCCTGGCCCGCCCGAACAGCCGCTCCCCGTTGACGAGCGCCCGCGCGTGGCCGTCCACATGGACCGGCAGCCCCGTGCGCGCCTCGATGGCCTCCCGGACGGCCACGTCGCGCCAGCCGAGCAGCGGGTGCTCCACGATCGTGCCCGAGTCCGGGTCCACCCAGCCGCCGGCCGCCACACCGATGCCGAGGGCGGTCCGGCCCGGGACGCCGGCGAGCAGAGCGGTGATCGCGCCGGCGGCGTTCGCGAGAACGAGGCCCGGCTCGGTGCGGTCGTGCCGCAGCCGCTTCTCGGCGAGGACCTGTCCGCGCAGGTCGAGCAGCGCGACGGTCGTGTACGGCACGGCCACGTGCACCCCGCCCACCACGAAACGGGAGTGGTCCAGGTCGACCGGGAGATGCGGCCGCCCGACCCCGCCCGACCGCCGGGGCGCGGTGGCCTCCCGGATCAGGCCCCGCTCGGTGAACCGGGCGCAGTAGTCCGTCACCGACGCCGGGGAGAGCCCGGTCAGCCGGGAGATGGTGCTGCGGGCGACCGGCCCGTGCTCCAGCACCGACCGCAGGATCACGCTGGCGCTCGCCCGGCGCCGGTCGAGGACGGGGGAGGGAGAGGGCAGGGAAGGGGGTGCCACCGTACTGGCCATGGGAGTTCTTCCTCGGGAGCTGGTCCGGCCGAGCGCCGTCACGTACGCCATGCCGCAACGGGTGCGGCGTGCGCCTGGTGTGGTCCGCTGTGGTCTCGTCCCGGCGGGGCCGGATCCGCTCCGTCCCGCCTCAGGAAGGGCGGCGACAGGTGGCAGTGCCCTGGCGTCGCAGGTCGACATAGCGACGCGACGCGAAGTTCAGGGCCTGGGGAACCATGGGGTGAAGGGTAGGGGTTGGCCGGGGGACCTGCCAGGGACGCCCAAGGACCGGACACCCCGTCTGTCCGACGACGCGACGCACGCCGCGGCCTTTGGTGAGTCTCCACAGTCCCGGCCCCGAACCGTCCCGTAGCGCGGACGACTTCACCTCAGTGACCAGCATCACCTTCGGGCAGGTGTGCGAGGTGCTCTTTGTAAGGAGCCCACCAAGCGCCGGATCCGCGCTTTGTCGATCGCTGACGGTGATCACCCGTGGGCCCCTGGGATAGCGTCGCCGTGTTCCGACCTGTCCTCCCCCCGGGCTCTCCATGGGCCGAGGGGGTAACCCCTGTTCGCCGGAGTCCTCATGAGCACCGCTGTCGCCACGCCCTCCCGACCCGGCGAGGTCCTCGCCGACCTTCTTCCGGCCTCCCGCGTCCGTGACGCCGCCCTCGTGCTCGGCGGCGCCGCCCTCACCGGACTCGCCGCCCAGATCTCGCTGCCCGTCCCGGGTTCCCCGGTGCCGGTGACCGGCCAGACCTTCGCCGCGCTGCTCGTCGGCACGGCGCTCGGCGCCCGCCGCGGCTTCCTGTCCCTCGCGGTGTACGCGCTCGTGGGCATGGCCGGCGTCCCGTGGTTCGCGCAGGGCGGCTCCGGCGCCTCGGCACCGTCCTTCGGCTACATCCTCGGCATGCTGCTCGCGTCGACCGTCGTGGGTGCCCTGGCGCGCCGCGGCGCCGACCGCTCCGTGCTGCGCATGGCGGGCACGATGCTGCTCGGCGAGGCGATCATCTACGCGATCGGCGTTCCCTACCTGGCCCTGGCCACCGGCATGTCGGCGAGCGCGGCCGTCGCGGCGGGCCTCACCCCGTTCCTGATCGGCGACGCCCTCAAGGCCGCCCTGGCGATGGGCATCCTGCCCACCGCGTGGAAGTTCCTCGACAAGAAGTGACGCCCACGCCGGTGAGGCGACGACCTCACCGGCCACGACGTCACCCGCCCGCCGGATGACGTCACCGCCCGTCCGACGCTCGCGTCCCAGACGTGGCGGGCGCGCGCACGAGGCCCGCCGGGCCGGTCTCCGACCGCACCCGGCGGGCCTTCGCGCGTCTCCCGGCGGCGCCGCGCCCGAAGGTCAGGATTCCCGCCGCGGCCTGCGGCCGGCCCACCACAGCCCCGCCGCTCCGGCCGACATCAGCGCCGCGCCCGCCATGCCGAGCGGCAGGACCCCGGTTCCGGGACCGGTCCGCGGCAGCCGGTCGCCGCCCGGTGCCACCGGCTTGTTGTCGGTGCCCAGCAGCAGCGGGGTCGCCGGGGCGTTCGGGGACGGATTCGTCGTACCGAACGGGACCGGGCCCTGCTGCCAGTACGTCTTCTTCCCGTCGCTCGTCTGCACCGGGAGGCAGATTTTGCCGGTCCTGCTCAGATCGAACGTCGCCTCGACGTCGTACGTTTTCGATTCACCCGCCGCGAGATTTCCCGTGGAACAGAGGAAACCGCTGTTCGATCCCTTGGGGAGATTCTTTTCGGCCATGGCGGTGCAGCCTTTGACGTCCTTGACCTTCAGGCCGTCGAATCCGACGACGAGCAGCCTGATATCGCCGCTCTTCTTGGTTCCCTCGTTCTTCACCGTGGCGGTCACGGCCGTCTTTTGCGTGCTGTTGTCGACCGAGATCCTCTCCGACAGCAGCGTCGTCACCTTCACGCCCGCAGGAGCTTCGTCCACCGCCTTTCCCCCCTTGCCGCTCCCCGGTCCCCGATCGTCCGCCACGGCGGAGTGGGAAAGAATCATCACGGCCGAGAAGCACGCCGTGAGCAGGGATCCCGTAATAGTGGTCGTCCGACGAGAACTCATGTTCGCCCCCTTGGCTGCGCCTGAATTCGCAGTCACTTGAAGAGGTACCACAATATTTCTCCGCACTATGCTGGTACGGCCCGAAGTGTGACCATTGTGGTTCCGTTGTGACGGGCGATTGTGGTGGATGTTGAGGGGGTGCAGGGATTGTCGGCGAACGTCCAGGGTGGTGTTCCGGGATTATTGGTGACCGGACGTTATCGGCTGGTCGAGAGTATTGGGCAGGGGGGAATGGGGCGGGTGTGGCGAGCCGCCGACGAAATGCTCGACCGGCAGGTCGCCGTCAAGGAAATGCGCATAGACGGACTCGATCCCGAGGACACCCGGACCCGCCGGGAACGCACCCTGCGCGAAGCGAGGGCGACGGCCCGGACCGACCACCCGGGCGTCGTCCGCGTCTACGACGTCGTGGACGCGGGCGAGCGGCTGTGGATCGTCATGGAGCTCGTCGCCGGCCGCTCCCTCGAACGGACGGTGGCCGAGGACGGGCCGCTGGACCCGCGCGAGGCGGCCCGCGTCGGCCTCGAACTGGTCGGGGCGCTGCGACAGGTGCACGCCCAGGGCGTGCTGCACCGTGACATCAAGCCGGGCAACGTACTGATCGAGGGCACCGGACGGAACCGTGTCGTCCTCACCGACTTCGGCATCGCCGCGCTCCAGGACGCCGAGGCGCTCACCATGGCCGGCATGCTGGTCGGTTCCCCCGACTACATGGCGCCCGAGCGGATCTCCGGCCGCCCGCAGGGCCCGCCCTCCGACGTGTGGTCCCTCGGCGCCACGCTCTGTGCGGCCCTCGGCGGCCGCTCCCCGTTCTCCCGTTCCACAACCCTCGCGACGCTGCACGCCGTTCTCTACGAGGAGCCCGAACTCCCCTCCGGGGCAGGGAGGCTGCGGGAGATCCTGGCCGCCCTGCTGGAGAAGGACCCGACCGCACGGCCCGGTCTGGAGGAACTGGAGGCGGCACTCGCGGAGTTCGTCGGCCCGCGGGGCACGCGTACCCCGGGCCCCGCCGGACCACCGACAGCCGTGCTGCCCGATCACGAGGGGGCCGCCCCGTCCGGACACGGGACCGCACAGCACCGCCACGACGAAACAAGCAACCTGGGCCGCCAACCCCCCACGCCCATCACGAACCCCACCCCCACCCCCACCCCCACCCCCACCCCGCGACCGGGGCCCGATCCGCAGCCCACCCCCGACTCGCGACCCGGATCGGACCTGCGGCCCGCCCCGGCCCCGCGGCCCGGACCCGACCCGAGGCCCATCCCCGACCCGCGATCTGGACTTGACCCGCGACCTGGATCGGACCTGCGACCAGCCCACGGACCAGGCCCTGCCCCCGGGCGCCGATCCCGTCCCGGAAGCGAAGCCGCTGCCCGGGACCCCGGTGCACCGGCCGCCGCCAACGCCTCCACCGAGGTTCCCTCCGGACCGCGCGCGGAGCCGGGCTCGGGGGTTCCCTTCCGACGGCCCACGACACCCGTGCCCGTGGTGCGGGCGCCGGACGAACTCTCCGATCCCGCCGTACTGTCCAGCTCCGCAGACACTCAGAGCCAGGGCCAGGCCCAGGGCCAGAGCCAGGGCCGAGATCAGAACCGGGACCGGGATCAGAACCGGGACCGGGAACGAGAGCGGACCGGGCTTCGCGGCCGGCGCCGCGTCGGATTCGCCGCCGCCGGGCTCGTCGTGGCGGGAGCCGTCGCCTGGGCCGTCGTGGCCCTGACCGGCGGTTCGCCCGGCGGCCCGGGCACCGCGACGGGCCCGTCCGCGTCGACAGCCTCCGGCACCGGCACCGGAGGCCCCTCGTCCCCGGCCCCCACCGTCGAGGGCACCTCACGCCCGCCCGGCCTTCCCCCGGGAGCGCACCGCGAAGGAGGTGGCTACGCCTGGGCGACGCCCAAGGGCTGGCGGCGCGATCCGCAGACCGGTTCCGAGGTGCACTACACCTCACCCGACGGCACCCAGGAACTGGCGGCCAAGTCGTCCCTGGCCAAGGGGAACCTCCTGGACACCTGGACGACCTCCGAGCGGAACGCCCGCCAGGGGCGGGACTACCGGAAGATCCGGCTGGCGCGGACGACCTTCCGCGGCCGGACCGCGGTCGTGTGGGAGTACACGTTCACGCTCCAGGGCGTGAGCTGGCACGCGCGGCTGCTCGGCTTCGACGCCGACGGGAAGTCGTACCAGATCAACACCTGGTACCACCAGGACACCGAGGACCGGGCCCTCACGGTCTACGACCGGGTCAAGGCCGGCTTCACCGTGCTGTGAGCGCCCCCGCGGCGACGGCCCGACGGACGGCGGAGAGGAACGCGGAGAGGAAGGCGGAGGGAAGCGTGCGGGGGAAAGCAGGAAGGGGCCCGCGGCGGTCGGCCGCGGGCCCCTTCTCACTCAGGCGTCGGTGGCGGGTCAGGCGCCGACCTCGGCCCGGGTCTCCTCAGGAGCACCGCTCGCGACCGGCTGGGCGGACGTACGGGCGGTCGCACCGGCCTTCTGCCGGACGAAGGCGATGACCAGCACGATCGCCGCGACGAGCAGCGACAGCAGCACGGTCTCCCGGCCGTCGTGTTCGGTGTCGGTCAGCATGTAACCGAGCACGAAGACGATCATCGCGGCCGTCGCCCAGGTCAGGTACGGGTAGAGCCACATCCGCACGACGAGCTTCTCCGGCGCCTCACGCTGGATGATCTTCCGCATCCGCAGCTGCGAGAAGCAGATGACGAGCCACACGAACAGGGCCACCGCACCGGAGGAGTTGACCAGGAACAGGAAGACCGAGTCCGGGAACTTGTAGTTGAAGAAGACGGCGACGAAGCCGAACACGACCGAGACGACGATGGCGGTCATCGGCACACCGCGCCGCGTGGTCCTGGCGAACGCCTTCGGCGCGTCCCCGCGCTGACCGAGCGAGAAGGCCATGCGGGAGGCGGTGTAGAGGCCGGAGTTGAGGCAGGACAGCACCGACGTCAGCACGATGAAGTTCATGATCTGACCGGCGTGGTCGATGCCGAGGGAGTCCAGGGCGGCGACGTACGACCCCTTGTCCGCGATCGACGGGTCGTTCCACGGCAGCAGGGCGATGACCACGAGGATCGAGCCCAGGTAGAAGACGGCGATACGCCAGATGATGCTGTTCGTCGACTTGGTGACGGCCCGCTGCGGGTCCTCGGACTCACCGGCGGCGAGGGTCGCGATCTCGCTGCCCATGAAGGAGAAGACGACCAGCAGGACACCGGTGAGGATCGAGCCGGGACCGTGCGGCAGGAATCCGCCGTGGTCGGTCAGATTCCCGAACCCGGCCTTCTCGGCGTCGACACCGGGCAGCACACCGAAGATCGCGAGGCCGCCGACGACGATGAACGCGCCGATCGCCACGACCTTGATCCCGGCGAACCAGAACTCGAACTCGCCGTACGAGCCGACGGAGACCAGGTTGGTGGCCGTCAGCACCACCATCACGATGAGCGCCCAGCCCCACTGAGGCACGGCGGGAATCCAGCCTTCGAGGATGTCCGCGCCGGCGGTGGCCTCCACGGCCAGCACCACGACCCAGAAGAACCAGTACAGCCAGCCGATGGAGAAGCCGGCCCAGCGGCCGAGCGCGCGGTCGGCGTGCGCGGAGAACGAGCCCGAGGTCGGGTTGGCCGCGGACATCTCACCGAGCATCCGCATCACCAGCACCACGAGGGTGCCGACGAGGGCGTACGAGAGAAGGATGCCGGGGCCCGCGGTGGCGATGCCGGCCTTGGACCCGACGAAGAGTCCCGCGCCGATGACGCCACCGATGGCGATCATCGACAGATGGCGGTTCTTTAGTCCGGCCTGGAGGCCGCCACCGGGTTCTCCGGGGCCTCCGGGGGCCTGTGCGGCCTTCGTGGGGGTCGGCTGCGAGGTCATGAGGGGGATTCCTTTGCGCCGGATGAGCAGATTCCCGTACAGAGCGCCCAACCCGTACGAGCGGTGTACGGAGCGCCCACCGGTCCGTTGTGAGGACCGGCGTACAAGTTGGTCCAGTGAAACGGAGGCAATCGAATTCGTGAACCTTTGAATCCAGATCGTTACTTGAGGTTTCCTTGAGGTTCTGTAGGCTGAGTCACAGTTTTGCGAGGCGGGACCCGGCTCGGCTTGCCCGAAACGGCCGTGTCACACTCGGACCATGCGCGTGTATCTCGGATCCGACCATGCCGGTCTCGAACTGAAGAACCACCTCGTCGAGTGGCTCAAGGCCGCCGGCCACGAGCCCGTCGACTGCGGGCCCCACATCTACGACGCCCAGGACGACTACCCGCCGTTCTGCCTCCGTGCGGCGGAGCGCACCGTGGCCGACCCGGGTGCCCTCGGTGTCGTCATCGGCGGCTCCGGCAACGGCGAGCAGATCGCCGCGAACAAGGTCGCCGGCGTACGGGCCGTGCTCGCCTGGAGCGCGGAGACCGCCGCGCTGGGCCGCGAGCACAACAACGCGAACGTCATCTCCGTCGGCGCCCGTATGCACACCGAGGAGGAGGCGACGAAGTTCGTCGAGACCTTCCTCAACACGCCGTTCACCGGCGAGGAGCGCCACGTCCGCCGCATCGAGATGCTCGCGGACTACGAGACGACCCGGGAACTCCCGCCGATCCCGGCCCACCACCCGCAGCAGCCGCAGGCGTAGCGCCGACGGGCCGCGGGTCCGCCGGTCCGAGGGGTCGGCGAACCGCCTGTCCGCAGGGCCGCCGGTCCGCCGGGCCTGAGGGACGCCTGTCCGTCGGACGAGAGAGACAGCAGGAGGAACGGTGCCCGAGGGGCACACCATTCACCGGCTCGCGGAGGACTACCTCGCCGCGTTCGGTGGCCGCGGCGTCCGCGTCACCAGCCCCCAGGGCAGGTTCGGGGACGCCGCGGCCCTCCTCGACGGATCGGTCCTGACCGCGACACAGGCCCACGGCAAGCACCTTTTCCTCGGATTCGGTCCGGAGCGGTGGATCCACATCCACCTCGGCCTCTTCGGCAAGGTCGGATTCGGCGGCACCCCCGCCCCGCCGCCCACGGACACCGTCCGCCTGCGTCTCGTGAACGAGACCGCGTACGTCGACCTGCGCGGTCCGACTACCTGCGCGCTGATCACGGACGACGAGAAACACGCGATACACGACCGCCTCGGTCCGGACCCGCTGCGCCCGGACGCCGATCCCGCGGCGGCCTACCGACGGGTCTCCCGCAGCCGTACGACGATCGCCGCGCTGCTGATGGACCAGAAGGTCATCGCGGGTGTGGGCAACGTCTACCGCGCGGAGGTCCTCTTCCGGCACGGCATCGACCCGTACCGCGCGGGGAGGGACCTCGGCGCCACGGAGTGGGACGCGATCTGGGCCGACCTCGTGGACCTCATGCGCGAGGGCGTCCGCAACAACCGCATCGACACGGTCCGCCCGGAGCACACCCCCGAGGCCATGGGCCGCCCGCCGCGCGTGGACGACCACGGCGGCGAGGTCTACGTGTACCGCAGGGCCAGGCTGCCCTGCCACATCTGTGGCGGCGAGATCAGCACCGCCGATCTCGCCGCCCGCAACCTCTTCTGGTGCCCGGCCTGCCAGAAGCCCTGAATCCGGACGGGACCGGGCCGGGGGCACCTCGGAGGTGACGGGTCCTAGAACCCGTGCGGCAGCCAGGGGGCGACCACCGAGGCGAACGCCGTCGACGCCTCGGCCAGGGCCCCTTGCCGCAGTTCACGCACCAGGCCGGCGGCCGCGAGCGAGGCCAGCGACACACCGCCCAGATAGGCGGCCCCCAACTCCCGTGCGGACAGCGCGAGATCCGGAGCGTCCTCGGTCCGCGCGCACACCGCGCCCTTGGTGTCGCCGGTGAGCCGCCAACGCCCCTCGTTCCAGGGGCAGAAGGAGTCCTCGACCTCGAACACCACATCCACCGGGGCCTGATAGGTCCGCGCCTCCAGCGCGGCCCCGACCTCGACGAGCCGCACATGCAGCGAGTCCTTGACCCGCAACTGGCAGCGGCGGATGTCGGAGACCAGGTGCTGCCAGGCCTCGTCCACCGGGCGTCCCCGGGTCCGCAGCGTCGACGTCAGGTCGATGTCGAAGAGGAACCGCCACAGCGCGGCCCGCGCCGCCGGGTCCAGCCCCTCCAGATCCACCATCGTCACCGCGCCGTTGTGCCCGGCCGGGCCCCACTCCGGCTTGACCCGGAAGCGCGTGTACCCGACCACCTCGCCGTCCCGCTCGGCGACCACGCACTGCAACGGTGAGGCGCCGTTCCGCTCGCTCTCCGGGTCGAGGAGCATGAGCCGCTCCCAGCCTGGCCGGCGGGCCAGCATCCCGGGCCGCCGCGGCACGATCCGCGCGTACACCGCCTCGCACGCCTCCAGCGAGTCCCCGGGCGCCGCGTAGCGCAGCCGTACGTCGTCCGTCCCGGGCGGTACGGACAGTCGTACGCGGGCGGTGTCGATCTCGGCGCTCATCGACGAGGTCGCGATGCCGTAGCCGAACCGTCCGTAGATCATCGGTTCCGACGCGACCAGGACGGCGAGCGCCTCACCCGCGGCCCGCACGTCGTCCAGCTGGCGGCGCATCATCGCGGTCAGCACCCCGCGCCGCCGGTGCGTGGCGGCGACGCTCACCATGGTGACGCCGGCCGCCGGAACCGAGGCGCCGCCCGGGACCGTGACCCGGAAGGAGAAGGCCCCGGCCGTACCCACACAGTTCTCCCCGTCCCACACGCCCAGCGAACGGTCGTACTCTGTGAGCGCGTTCCACAGTTCGCGCTCATCGGACGACTCCGCCACACCTCCGAACGCGCGGATCAGGTTCTCGTACCATTCGTCCCAGTCGGCCTGCCGCAGCACCCGAACGTCAGTCGTCATAGCCCATGCCTACCAGGGCAATGCGGTACGAGCGAGGCAATATCGCCGGGCCGCGACGGCCCCCGACCGGAACGCGCCGGTGCAGTTCTCTGTGAAGTTGAGCGCTAGGAGGGGGACAAGTGGGACCTCCCGTGCCAAGCGCCTGGTCCGATGGATAGGGTCCCGAACTAATGGCAGCAGGACGAGCGCGGCGCGCTGAAGCCGATACGTTCACGGCCCGGTTGAGGATGCAATGGCACCGGGCCCGCACAGGGCTGCGCAGATCCGCCGTCGACTACTTCCGCGGGGACGGTTCCGACTGGATCGCCCTGGCCGGTCTGCTGATCATGATCCCGGTGATCGCCTCCACGACCCTGGTCAACTCGGTGTGGTGCTCACCCGCCGCCCTGGTCCTGCCGATCGTGGCCGGCGGACTCCTGCTGCGGCCCGCCAGCCTGCTCGGGCTGTACGCGGCCGCCGCCACCGCGCTGATAGTGGAGTCCGTGAAGCTCGGCCCGTACACGGAGGGCCCCTCCCGGGTGACGCCCGGCGTGGTCCTGGTGGTCGCGGCCTGCGGCTTCTTCGGACTGCTGATCGCACAGTTCCGCAGCCGCGTGGGCGTGCCCTGGCGGCGCGGCGGCACCATGCTCTTCGACCTGCGCGAGCGCATCCGCGTGCAGAGCAAGCTGCCGAAGCTGCCGGTGGGCTGGCACCGCGAGATGGCGCTGCGCCCGGCGGGCGGCCAGTCCTTCTCCGGGGACTTCGTCGTGGCCGCCCGGACGAACGGCGGCCGGACCCTCGAAGTCGTCCTGACCGACGTCTCCGGCAAGGGAATGGACGCGGGCTCCCGCGCCCTGCTGCTGTCCGGGGCCTTCGGCGGCCTCCTCGGCTCCCTGCCGCCGCACGCCTTCCTGCCCGCCGCGAACGGCTATCTGCTGCGCCAGGACTGGGACGAGGGCTTCGCGACCTCGATCCATCTGGTGCTCGACCTCGAATCGGGCGACTACGAACTCTTCTCCGCCGGACACCCGCCGGGCCTTCAGCTCAGCGCGGGCAGCGGCCGCTGGGAGGAGAAGGTCGCGGAAGGTCCCCTGCTGGGGGTGTACGACGGCGCCCAGTTCGACCCGGTGAAGGGCTCGCTGCGGCCCGGGGACGTGCTCATGCTGTTCACGGACGGTCTGGTCGAGACCGCCGACCGGGACATCGTCGAGGGCATCGACCGGCTCACCGGGGAGGCCGACCGCTATGTCGCCGGCGGCTTCCACGGCGCCGCCTGGCATCTCATCGAGGCGGTGGCCAGAGACGTCAACGACGACCGGGCCCTCCTCCTCATCTGCCGCGACGGTCTGGCCCCGGTACGCTGACCGACCCCGCCGATTCCCGCCACGGAAACGGCGGCCCGCACCGAGGAGACACTGATCGCGTGACCCGACCTCTCCTGACCCTGGCCGAAGTCGAAGCCCTCGCCCGCTCGGCGCACGCGGCCCAGACGGACAAGGCCGGCCGGCCGTACACCGAGCACCTCCAGGCCGTGGCGGACGGCGTCCGTGAGCGCGGCGGCGACGACGAACAGATCGCGGCGGCCTGGCTGCACGACGCCGTCGAGGACGACGCCCTCACCGAGGACTGGCTGGACGAAGCCGCGCTGAGCCCGGGGACGAAGGACATCGTGCGGGCGCTCACCAAGGCGGACGGCGAGGCCCCCGAGTCGTACGCGCGACGCATCCGCGCCACCCGGGGCGCCCTGCTGGTCAAGGCGTCCGACCTGGCGCACAACTCCGACCCGCGCCGGCTCGCGGTCCTCGACGAGCACACCCGGGCCCGTCTGACGAGGAAGTACGCGACGATGCGCACCCTGCTCGGGCTGCCGCCTGGCTGAACGCCGACGCGCGGAAGGGCGGGCCCGCAACTCCGGGCCCGCCCTTCCGCGTACGTGTCTCGCCGCACGTGTCCCGCCGTAGGTGCCGTGTCCGCCGGCCTGCCACGCGGTCGCCGGCCGGTCGCGCCCCGGCGGCTACACGCCGGCCTTGGCCCGCTCCCGGGCGGCTTCCGCCGGGTCCCGCTCGAACGCCCAGGCCATCTTCGGCTCCATCGAGAACCGGAAGATCCGCTGGACGGGCCGGGTGCACAGGACGGTGACGAGCGCGGCCGCGAACACCGTCACGAGCAGCTCGCCGAGCGGCTTGTGCAGCCACCCGTGGTCGAACCAGCCCCAGTACTCGGACGCCTTGACGACGAAGCCGTGCAGCAGATAGCCGTACAGCGTGCCCGCGCCGAGCGCCGTGAACCAGAGCGTGCGCCGCGGCACCCAGGCGAAGAAGCACGCGGTGAGCACCAGCGAGCAGCCGTAGAGCGCGAGCGTCATGACGACACCGGCCCACCAGGGGGCGCCCAGCTCCTGCGCGCTGTCGCGGTGGAAGAACCAGGCCGTGTTCATCCGGGGGACCGCCCAGTAGCCCACGAGCAGGGCCGCGGCGAAGACCGGCACCGACAGGACGCGCACCTCGCGACGGCGCACCAGCTGGAAGTGCTCGGGCTTCATGAACAGACCGAGGACGAAGAACGGCAGGAACTGCAGGACCCGCTGAAGGTCCAGGTCGTCACCGATCTCGGGGGAGACGGACGCGAGCAGGGCCAGGCACACCGCCAGCGGAATCGGCCAGCGGACCAACTTCCACAGGGGGGTCGTCAACCGCCAGACGAACAGCGCGACCAGGAACCAGGTGAGATACCAGGGGTCGAGCAGGCTGATCGCCTGGTCCGGGTCGCCCCCGGCGAAGCGGTCGAAGAGCGAGTACGCCGTCTCGAACAGGACATACGGGACGACCACGCCGGTGACCAGCCGCTTCAGGCGGTCGGGGCGCATGTCGAAGCTGCGCGAGAAGTAGCCGGAGATGATGATGAAGGCCGGCATGTGGAAGCTGTACACGACCGTGTACAGCGCTTCCAGGACGCGGCTCTCGCCCTTCAGCGGCTCCCACGCGTGACCCATGGCCACGAGCACGATCGCCAGGTACTTGGCGTTGTCGAAGAAGGCGTCGCGCTGCTTCGCGGGCTTGGCGCCCGGCGCGGTGTCCGGTGCCGTGCCCGGTGCGGCGAGCGCCGTCGCGGACGCCTGGGGCGGGCGCGGGCTGGGCACTCCGTCCACCGGCCGCCGGGCCGGGGGGAGTGGTGATCTGTGGTGGCTGTGGGGTCGGAGCGAGTTGGTCACAGGCCCTCCCGCCAAGAATTCCGGGGGACGTTTCTGGACCTCGCTGCGCGAACGGGGGGCGTGGCGGCGTGGAACATCTGAGGCACCCTAGCGTCGTCTGTGTGTTCTCGTAAAACGACCGATGTCATTCCTGCTTATCGTCTGCGCGTACCCAGGATTCGGAGATGTGTGCCTGTCGATCCGCAAGTGTTTCCGTATATCGATTCGCTTACCAGCTAGGTTGGTTTTGTCCTGATTCATACTGACTAAGCGGTGCATAACGCCCGCGGGCGACTCTGGTCGTATGTCCGCTTCCGGGGCTTTTGGGTGACCGTAGGTCACGGTCACGGTGTGCCTGTGGCAACAATTCGAATTGCCTGCGAACAGGATGTGTGGACATGGCAACGGTCGTCGGGAATTCGCCGCCGCGGCGCGCCTTCGAATTGCGGCGCGGGGCCGCGTCCCGGCTGTGTCCCCGTGCGGCACGGGCGGGGCGGGACGGGGTCGCGCCGGCGGGGCGCCGGCTCGCTCAGGGGGCCACCCCTGGCCAACGATGCGTCACCCGCCGCATAGGAGTGGCCGGTTGGTGGCACGATGGTTCTGGCGGGGGTGTGCGGGGCTGCACCCCCGGGCCGGGAGAGTGACCGACCGTAGGGTGTGATCAGTTGTGGCCATTTCGCTGTCAGTGGTGCTGCTGTTGGCGATCATCCTCGTGGTGCTGATCCGAGGGGGATCCATCAAGGCGGGACCCGCCATCGTCGCGGTCCTCTTCGGCTTCTTCCTCGCGTCGACTGGTATGGCTCCGTCCATCAACCGGTTCCTCGACTCGATAGCGGAGACCATCAACTCGATCAGTTTCTGAACGGACGCGACGAAAAGCGCCCGTCGCCGGAGTACGCCCGGCGCGGCCCGCGCCGGGCGTGCGCCACCGATCGCACGCGCGGGCCGCGGACATCTCCGCGCCCGGAACTCCCGCGCCCGGGAATCGGTGTCCTCGCGGCCGGAGGCCAAGGGGTGCGAAGGGAACACGGCGGACCGGAACGGCCCCCGGAAACGACGAGAGCCAGGCGGGGAATCACTCCTCCGGCCTGGCTCTACGTCTTTTGGAGCGGGCGACGGGAATCGAACCCGCGTAGCTAGTTTGGAAGACTAGTGCTCTACCATTGAGCTACGCCCGCACAGCATGCGCCGCAGGTCAGCGACCGCGGCACAGAATGCATCGTAGCGGGTCGACGGCCCGCAATGCACACCCCGTTCCCGTCCGCGTCGGAGCTCGCGAAATGCGGCAGCCGCGCTGTCTGCGGGCATGTACCCTACGTGTCGCACCGACGGGGTGTGGCGCAGCTTGGTAGCGCGTCCGCTTTGGGAGCGGAAGGCCGTGGGTTCAAATCCCGCCACCCCGACCACCGGCAGGACCCGCGAAGGATCCGCCCGGACAAGATCACCTTTTGGGGCGTGTACCGCCTGCGGTTACTATGCAAGCTGCGTGCCCGTATGTCTGCAGTGTGTGCGTCTCTCAAGGGCCGCGGAATCCGCCCAGGGCTCTGCCTGGCCGGCAACAGCACGCAGCAGAACCCCCCAAGAAGTCAGCCACAAGGAGACCGAACCGTGAAGAGCGCCGTGGAGACCCTGAACCCGACTCGGGTTCGGCTCACTGTCGAGGTGCCCTTCGAGGAGCTCAAGGACAGCCTCGACGCGGCGTACAAGAAGATCAACCAGCAGGTCACGGTGAAGGGGTTCCGGAAGGGCAAGATCCCGGCGCGCGTCATCGACCAGCGGTTCGGTCGCGGCGCCGTGCTCGAAGAGGCCGTCAACGACGCGCTCCCGAAGTTCTACACCGAAGCGGTCAACGAGGCTGAGCTGAACGTCCTCGGCCAGCCCGAGGTCGACATCACCGAGCTGAAGGACGGCGAGACGCTGAACTTCACCGCGGAGGTCGACATCCGCCCGGCCATCGAGATCCCGGACTACTCCGGCATCGAGGTCGAGGTCGACGCCATCGAGGTCAGCGACGAGGACATCGAGAAGGCCGTCTCCGACCTGCGCGAGCGCTTCGCCTCGACCTCCCCGGTCGAGCGCGCCGCCCAGGACGAGGACGTCGTCACCCTCGACCTCGAGGCCAAGGTCGACGGCGAGATCCTGGAGGACGGCGTCGCCAGCGGTGTCTCGTACACCATCGGTTCCGGCGAGCTGCTCGACGGCATCGACGAGGCCGTGAAGGGCCTGGAGGCCGGTGGCGAGGCCACCTTCACCTCCGAGCTCAAGGGCGGCTCCGCCGCCGGCAAGGCCGCCGAGGTCACCGTCAAGGTCACCCAGGTCGCCGCCCGTGAACTGCCCGAGCTGGACGACGAGTTCGCGCAGCTCGCCTCCGAGTTCGACACCCTCGAGGAGCTCAAGGCGGACAGCCGCAAGCGCCTGGAGAACATGAAGCAGTACGACCAGGCCACGCAGGCCCAGGAGCGCGTCCTGGAGAAGCTGCTCGAGCTGGTCGAGGTGCCCGTCCCCGAGAAGCTGCTCGAGGACGAGATCAAGACCCGTAAGCACAACCTCGAGCACCACCAGCTCGGCCAGATGGGCCTCGACCTCGCGAAGTACCTGGAGATCCAGGGCAAGACCGAGGAAGAGTTCGACGCCGAGACCAAGGAAGCCGCGGTCAAGGGCATCAAGACGCAGTTCGTCCTCGACGAGCTCGTCAACAAGGAGAAGCTGAACGTCAACCAGGAGGAGCTCACCGAGCACCTCATGCGTCGCGCCGCTTCCTCCGGCATGTCCCCCGACCAGTTCGCCCAGGCCGTCGTCGAGGGCGGCCAGGTCCCGATGCTCGTCGGCGAGGTCGCCCGCGGCAAGGCCCTCGCGGTCGTCGTCGAGGCCTCCACGGTCAAGGACACCAACGGCGAGATCGTCGACCTGGACGACGAGGAGGACGAGACGGCCGAGACCGTCGAGGCCACCGAAGCCGCTGCCGAGGCCGACACCGAGGACAAGCCCGAGGCCTGATCACCTCACTTGTACGCCGGACGGGCCCCTGGGGACTTCATGTCTCCGGGGGCCCGTCCGCTTTTGGGGGCGCGGGGGAACCGCGCGGGCAACCCCCACCCGGCCGCAGCCGCGTCCCCGGCCCCCGGCACCCCCACGGGAGCGGCGTCGAGGGGGTGCGCACGGCCGACCCGCCGGGGTGAGGCGGCCTGTTCCAGCGGGCCCGCGCGGAGGTCCCCAGCCCCTCGGGGGACGGTCCCGGGAGCCTGGTCGGCCGGGCACGGCGCATGCGCTCACAGCGAACAGTTCCCTCTGCGGGATTCCCCGGGGGGACCCGCGCGTTAGGGTCCATGAATACGAGGGCAGGGGAGTCTCCGGACGCCGTCGGGAGGCGGCGCGGAACCCGGGGTCCCAGGCCCCTGCAGAAGACGTGAGACGGCCCGGCGCCGTCGCAAGACGAGCAGGTGGATACGTGACGAATCTGATGCCCACAGCTGCCGGCGACCCTATCGGTGGTGGCCTCGGCGACCAGGTCTACAACCGACTGCTCGGCGAGCGGATCATCTTCCTCGGCCAGGCGGTCGACGACGACATCGCCAACAAGATCACGGCACAGCTGCTGCTCCTTGCCTCCGACCCGGACAAGGACATCTACCTCTACATCAACAGCCCCGGCGGATCGATCACGGCCGGCATGGCGATCTACGACACCATGCAGTACATCAAGAACGACGTGGTGACGATCGCGATGGGCATGGCGGCCTCGATGGGCCAGTTCCTGCTCAGCGCCGGTACGCCCGGCAAGCGCTTCGCCCTGCCGAACGCCGAGATCCTGATCCACCAGCCCTCCGCGGGTCTCGCGGGCTCCGCGTCGGACATCAAGATCCACGCCGAGCGGCTGCTGCACACCAAGAAGCGGATGGCGGAGCTGACCTCGTTCCACACCGGTCAGACCGTCGAGCAGATCACGCGTGACTCGGACCGCGACCGCTGGTTCGACCCGATCGAGGCCAAGGAGTACGGCCTCATCGACGACATCATGCCCACCGCTGCCGGCATGCCGGGCGGCGGCGGCACCGGGGCGGCGTAAGCCCCTCCAGCGCCCCCGAGGGCGGCGCGGGGCCTCTTCCCGTCCCCGGGTGGGGTCAGGCCCCCAGCGCGTCCTCAGCCGACCGCTCAGCCCTTTTCAGGCTTGGCTTTTCAGGAGACACAGTGAACGACTTCCCCGGCAGCGGCCTCTTCGCCCGCACGCAGGCCGAGTACACCGGTCCTCGCGCGGAGTCCCGCTACGTCATCCCGCGCTTCGTCGAGCGCACCTCGCAGGGCGTGCGTGAGTACGACCCGTACGCGAAGCTGTTCGAGGAGCGCGTGATCTTCCTCGGCGTGCAGATCGACGACGCCTCCGCCAACGACGTCATGGCGCAGCTTCTGTGCCTGGAGTCGATGGACCCCGACCGTGACATCTCGGTCTACATCAACAGCCCCGGTGGCTCGTTCACGGCCCTCACGGCCATTTACGACACCATGCAGTTCGTGAAGCCGGACGTCCAGACGGTCTGCATGGGCCAGGCCGCCTCGGCCGCCGCGATCCTGCTGGCCGCCGGTACGCCGGGCAAGCGCATGGCGCTTCCGAACGCCCGTGTGCTGATCCACCAGCCCTACAGCGAGACCGGCCGCGGGCAGGTCTCGGACCTCGAGATCGCCGCGAACGAGATCCTCCGGATGCGTGCTCAGCTCGAAGACATGCTGGCCAAGCACTCGACGACGCCGATCGAGAAGATCCGCGAGGACATCGAGCGCGACAAGATCCTCACGGCCGAGGACGCACTGGCCTACGGCCTGATCGACCAGATCATTTCCACCCGGAAGATGAACAACTCCGCGGTCGTGTGACGTATCGCTGTATCGTCTGCCGCTCCTTGGCGTGGTCCACGACAAAGTGAACCGCGCCAAGGGGGGCCCGAACGAGGGGCTCGGCAAGGTACCGTCGGACATAAGGCAGCACCAGGAGCCGCTGGATCCAGGCGACTCCCAGGCGAAGGGGAAGCACACCGTGGCACGCATCGGTGACGGCGGCGATCTGCTCAAGTGCTCGTTCTGCGGCAAGAGCCAGAAGCAGGTCAAGAAGCTCATCGCAGGCCCCGGTGTGTACATCTGCGACGAGTGCATCGATCTCTGCAACGAGATCATCGAGGAAGAACTCGCGGAGACGAGCGAGGTGCGCTGGGAGGAACTCCCCAAGCCCCGCGAGATCTACGAGTTCCTCGAGGGCTATGTGGTCGGGCAGGAGTCGGCCAAGAAGGCCCTCTCCGTCGCGGTGTACAACCACTACAAGCGCGTCCAGGCCGGCGAGAACAGCACGGGTCAGAACCGTGAGGACGCCATCGAGTTGGCGAAGTCCAACATCCTTCTGCTGGGCCCCACGGGCTCCGGCAAGACGCTCCTCGCCCAGACCCTCGCACGCATGCTGAACGTTCCGTTCGCCATCGCCGACGCGACGGCGCTGACGGAGGCGGGATACGTCGGCGAGGACGTCGAGAACATCCTGCTGAAGCTGATCCAGGCCGCCGACTACGACGTCAAGAAGGCCGAGACCGGGATCATCTACATCGACGAGATCGACAAGGTCGCCCGTAAGAGCGAAAACCCGTCGATCACGCGCGATGTGTCCGGTGAGGGCGTGCAGCAGGCCCTGCTCAAGATCCTTGAGGGCACGACGGCCTCGGTGCCGCCGCAGGGCGGACGCAAGCACCCGCACCAGGAGTTCATCCAGATCGACACGACGAACGTCCTGTTCATCGTGGGCGGTGCCTTCGCGGGTCTGGAGAAGCTCATCGAGTCCCGGGCCGGCGCGAAGGGCATCGGCTTCGGCGCGACGATCCGCTCGAAGCGCGAGCTGGAGTCCAAGGACCAGTTCGAGGCCGTCATGCCGGAGGACCTGGTCAAGTTCGGCATGATCCCCGAGTTCATCGGCCGTCTCCCGGTGATCACCTCGGTCCACAACCTGGACCGCGAGGCGCTCCTGCAGATCCTGGTCGAGCCGCGCAACGCCCTGGTGAAGCAGTACCAGCGCCTGTTCGAACTCGACGGTGTGGAGCTGGACTTCGAGCGGGAGGCCCTGGAGGCCATCGCCGACCAGGCCATCCTGCGCCAGACCGGCGCACGGGGCCTGCGCGCCATCATGGAGGAAGTCCTCCAGGCCGTGATGTACGAAGTCCCGTCCCGCAAGGACGTGGCCCGCGTCGTCATCACCGCCGACGTGGTCCTGCGCAACGTCAACCCGACCCTGATCCCGAGGGACGCCCGCCGCGGCGGCCCCGGCGAGCAGAAGACGGCCTAGACGGCGCACGAAAGACGAAGGAGGGGCGGCCCGCGCGCCCCCCCCCCGGGCCCCCCCGGGGCCCCCGGCCGGTCCGCCGTACCCGGGTCAGCGGGGCGAGCCGCCGTCCAGGTCGTCCGGG
>NZ_JBIBSY010000001.1:465953-651750 GCF_043078065.1 Streptomyces sp. NPDC015532
CGGGGGGGGGGGGCGCGCGCCCCCCCCCCCCCCCCCCCCCGGGGGGGGGGCGGCCCCCCCCCCCCCCCCCGGGCGCCCCCCCCCCCGCGGGGGCCCCCCCCCCCCCCCCGCCCGCCCCCCCCCTCTTCTCGTCCGTCCGGGTATGTCACCCGGAGAGGTACGACGCCCGCGTGGGGCCCGGCCCGATGGATGGCCGCGCCCCACGAGTCGAGCCCGAACGCGGGCGACGTCAGACCTTCTGCCGCACGTCGTTGCGGAGCTTCGCGGCGATCTCGGCCGCGGCCTCGGGCGTGCTGCCCTTGCCGGCCATCATGCTCGCGAAGTCGATCGGCATCACGAACCCCAGCGTGCTGTGGTCGCCCCAGATGCAGACCGGCATCGTGAACTCCTTCGGCCCGGCGGCACCGGTGCTCGACGAGTCGTTCTTGACCTTGATCTCCTGGCACTTGAGGACGGCACCGTCGAGCGCGCTCGGCGTGTACGCCTTCGGGCTGCCGATGAGCTCGCCGTCCTTGGTGCCTTCCTTCTCCTGGTTCTTCTTCATGTCGGCGAACATGTTGTCGACAGCCTTCTCCGGGTTGTCGATGGTTCCCCAGACACCGCCGAACGAGATCTGCTTCATCGCCAGCGGGTTGCTCTTGTCGCCGGACTGGTAGGCCGCGTTGACGTCCTTGGGGCTCTTCACACCCCAGCCCTCGGCGTCCTTCAGGTCGTCCTTGGTCATGCCGCCACCGCTGTCGCTGCTGTCGGTGGACTTCTTGTACTCGCCACCGAGGATCGACGCGGGCGTCGTCAGCTTGTGCGGGCCGTCGTCGGCCACGTCGGCGCCGCTGCTGCTGCCGCCGAACATGAGGTACGCGCCCACCGCGATGGCCGCCACCACGGCCACGCCGCCGATGATCAGTGCCGTCTTCTTCTTGCCGCCGGACGGCTCGGGAGGCATCGGGACCGTGCCGTAGGGGGGCTGCTGCCCGTACGGGGGAGTCTGCGGCGGGACACCGGGAGCCTGCGGCGGGTAGCCGTAGCCGGGCTGCGCCGGGGGAGCCTGCTGGGGGTAGCCGTAGCCGGGCTGGGGAGCCGGCGGCTGCTGGCCGTAAGGGCCCGGCTGGCCGCCCGGCTGACCGTAGGGTCCGGGCTGCTGGGGCTGCCCGCCGTACGGGCCCGGCTGGTTGTAGCTCATTTCTGGGTTCCCCTCCAGATGCCTTATGTGTTCCTGACATCCTGACGCACAGGTCAAGCCCCCAAGTGCGCAGGGGGTGCACCGTTACGAAGTAATCCCGTTTCGGGACACGGGCGTGACGCCCCTAAACTGATCCCGTGACCGAGAACGCTCAGCAGCAGCCATCAGAGCCCAACACCGAACTGCCGACCCAGTACGCGCCGGCCGATGTAGAGCGGCCGCTGTACGAGCGCTGGGTAGAGCGCGGCTACTTCGAGGCGGACGCGAAGAGCGACAAGCCTCCGTTCACGGTGGTCATCCCGCCGCCGAACGTCACGGGCAGCCTGCACCTCGGACACGCCTTCGAGCACACCCTCATCGACGCCCTCACCCGCCGCAAGCGCATGCAGGGCTTCGAGACGCTGTGGCAGCCCGGCATGGACCACGCCGGCATCGCCACGCAGAACGTCGTCGAGCGTGAGCTGGCCAAGGAGGGCAAGTCGCGGCACGACCTCGGCCGGGAGGCGTTCGTCGAGCGCGTCTGGCAGTGGAAGGCCGAGTCCGGCGGGCAGATCTCCGGGCAGATGCGCCGCCTCGGCGACGGTGTCGCCTGGTCGCGTGAGCGCTTCACGATGGACGAGGGCCTGTCCCAGTCCGTCCAGACGATCTTCAAGAAGCTCTACGACGACGAGCTGATCTACCGCGCCGAGCGCATCATCAACTGGTGCCCGCGCTGTCTGACGGCCATCTCCGACATCGAGGTCGAGTACCTGGACGACGAGGGCGAGCTCGTCTCCATGAAGTACGGGGAGGGGGACGACTCCATCGTCGTCGCCACCACCCGTGCCGAGACGATGCTCGGTGACACCGCCGTCGCCGTCCACCCGGGCGACGAGCGGTACAAGCACCTGGTCGGCAAGCTCATCAAGCTGCCGCTGACCGACCGTTCCATCCCGGTCGTCGCGGACGAGCACGTCGACCCGGAGTTCGGCACCGGCGCCGTCAAGGTGACGCCCGCCCATGACCCGAACGACTTCGAGATCGGGCAGCGCCACAACCTGCCCAACATCGCCGTCATGGACGAGCACGCGATCATCACGGTCCCCGGCCCCTTCCAGGGCCTGGACCGTCTCGAAGCCCGGTCCGCCATCGTCGCCGCCCTGCGCGCCGACGGCCGGATCGTCGCCGAGAAGCGGCCCTACAGCCACTCCGTCGGCCACTGCTCGCGCTGCAAGACCACGATCGAGCCGCGGCTGTCCATGCAGTGGTGGGTCAAGGTCGGCCCGCTCGCCAAGGCCGCGGGCGACGCCGTCCGCGACGGCCGCGTCAAGATCCACCCGCAGGAGATGGAGAAGCGGTACTTCGACTGGGTCGACAACCTGCACGACTGGTGCATCTCGCGGCAGTTGTGGTGGGGCCACCGGATCCCCGTCTGGTACGGGCCGAACGGCGAGATCGTCTGCGTCGGCCCCGACGACGAGGCCCCGACGGGCGAGGGCTGGCACCAGGACACCGATGTACTCGACACCTGGTTCTCCTCCGGTCTGTGGCCGTTCTCCACGCTCGGCTGGCCCGAACAGACCGAGAGCCTCGCGAAGTTCTACCCGAACTCCGTCCTGGTCACCGGCTACGACATCCTCTTCTTCTGGGTCGCCCGGATGATGATGTTCGGCCTGTACGCGATGGACGGCACCCCGCCGTTCCACACCATCGCCCTGCACGGCATGGTCCGCGACCAGTTCGGCAAGAAGATGTCCAAGTCCTTCGGGAACGCGGTCAACCCGCTGGACTGGATGGACAAGTACGGCAGTGACGCCCTGCGGTTCACGCTCGCGCGCGGCGCCAACCCCGGTGTCGACGTGCCGATCGGCGAGGACTGGGTCCAGGGCTCGCGCAACTTCGCCAACAAGATCTGGAACGCCACCCGCTTCGCGCTGATGAACGGCGCGACGGTCGAGGGCCCGCTCCCGTCCGCCGAGGAGCTGTCGGCCACCGACCGCTGGATCCTGTCCCGGCTGAACGCCACGGTCGCCGAAGTCGACGCCCTGTACGACGACTTCCAGTTCGCCAAGCTGTCGGACGCGCTGTTCCACTTCGCGTGGGACGAGGTCTTCGACTGGTACGTCGAGCTGTCCAAGACGACGTTCATGGCGGGCGGCGAACCCGCGAAGGTCTCCGGCCGGGTCCTCGGCGAGGTCCTGGACGTGACGCTGCGCCTCCTGCACCCGATCGTCCCGTTCGTGACGGAGACCCTCTGGACCACCCTCACGGGCGGCGAGTCGGTCGTCATCGCGGAGTGGCCGAAGGCCGTGTCCGTTCCGGGCGCCGACGCGGCGGGCGGCTTCCGCGACACCGCCGCCGAGCAGGAGATCGAGAAGCTCCAGCAGGTCATCACGGAGGTCCGCCGCTTCCGTGCCGACCAGGGCCTCCAGCCGGGCCAGCGGGTCCCGGCCCGGCTGACCCTCGACGGGACCGCGCTGGCCCCGCACGAGGCGGCCATCCGCCAGCTCCTGCGGCTCCAGCCGGAGGGCGAGAGCTTCTCGGCCACGGCGACCCTGCCGGTGGCGGGCGCCACGGTCGCGCTCGACCTGTCGGGCACGATCGACGTCGCCGCGGAGCGCAAGCGTCTGGCCAAGGACCTCGCCGCCGCCGAGAAGGAGAAGGCCCAGGCGAACGCCAAGCTCGGCAACGAGGCGTTCCTCGCCAAGGCCCCGGACAACGTCGTGGAGAAGATCCGCGGACGGCTCGCCAAGGCGGACGAGGACATCGCCCGCATCCAGGAGCAACTGGAGCGCCTGCCCGAGGCGTAGCGGCCCGCCCTGACCAAGTGAAGGCCCCCCGGACCGTTCGGTCCCGGGGGGCCTTCCGCCGTACCCGGCCGGACTCTTGTCCGCCCCCTCAGCCCGCTCAGCCCGCTCCGCCCCCTCCGCCCCTTCCCGTCCCGTGACGGGGGCGCTGCCCCCGGACCCCCGCTCCTCAAGCGCCGGAGAGGCTGAATCTCTCTCGTCCGGTGCCGGAAAGTCTTGGCCCGTCCGGCGGCCGAGGACGAGGCCGTTCAGGCCGGAGCAGGGGTCTGGGGGGCGGCCGCCCCGGGTTCGGGCCGGGTGGGGGCGCAGGGGGCGAAACCCCCACACGTCCCCACACCCCGCCGCCTCCGTAGACTGGCCCCGTGAGCGACCTCCCCCCGCACGACAGCAGCGCGTCCGACGACTCGGAGCGTGATCCGCTCGGTCTCTTCGAGGAGATCGTCGAGGCCGAGACCGACCGCGACCCGGACCTCGCGTTGATCGAGGCCGGCAGCCGCACCCTGCGCACCCAGGGCGGTGGCGGCCCGCAGGCAGACGTACCCGGGCGTCCTTCCGACCCCGAGGTCGACAAGGCACTGCGTGAGGTGGAGGCCGAACTCGCCACCCGCTGGGGCGAGACCAAGCTGGAGCCCTCCGTCGACCGGATCGCCGCGCTGATGGACGTCCTCGGCGAGCCGCAGCGCGCGTACCCCTCGATCCACATCACGGGCACCAACGGCAAGACCTCCACCGCCCGCATGATCGAGGCGCTGCTCGGCGCCTTCGACCTGCGTACCGGCCGCTACACCAGCCCCCACGTGCAGTCGATCACCGAGCGGATCAGCCTGGACGGGGCGCCGATCGCCGCCGAGCGGTTCGTCGAGACGTACAACGACATCAAGCCCTACGTCGAGATGGTCGACGGGCAGCAGGAGTACCGGCTGTCGTTCTTCGAGGTGCTCACCGGTATGGCGTACGCAGCCTTCGCCGACGCGCCCGTGGACGTCGCCGTCGTCGAGGTCGGCATGGGCGGCAGCTGGGACGCCACCAACGTGATCGACGGGGATGTCGCCGTCGTGACCCCCATCGACCTCGACCACACCGACCGGCTCGGTGAGACCCCCGGCGCGATCGCCACCGAGAAGGCGGGCATCGTCAAGCAGGACGCCACCGTCATCCTGGCGCAGCAGCCGGTCGACGCGGCCCAGGTGCTGCTGAAGAAGGCCGTCGAGGTCGACGCGACGGTGGCCCGCGAGGGACTCGAATTCGGTGTCGTGGCGCGCCAGATCGCGGTCGGCGGGCAGCTGCTCACGCTGCGCGGTCTCGGCGGCGAGTACGAAGAGGTCTTCCTGCCGCTGCACGGCGCCTACCAGGCGCACAACGCGGCCGTGGCGCTCGCCGCGGTCGAGGCGTTCTTCGGCGTCGGCTCGGCGCACGCCCAGCGGCTCGACATCGACACCGTGCGCAAGGCGTTCGCCACGGTCACCTCGCCGGGCCGCCTGGAGATCGTGCGCCGCTCGCCCACCGTGGTCCTCGACGCCGCGCACAACCCCGCGGGTGCCCGCGCCACCGCCGAGGCGGTGAGCGAGGTCTTCGACTTCAGCCGGCTCATCGGCGTCGTCGGCGCGAGCGGCGACAAGAACGTGCGGGGGCTGCTCGAAGCCTTCGAGCCGATCTTCGCCGAGGTCGTCGTCACCCAGAACTCCAGCCATCGCGCGATGGACGCGGACGAGCTCGCCGGGATCGCCGTCGAGGTCTTCGGCGAGGACCGGGTGCAGGTCGAACCGCGGCTCGACGACGCCCTGGAGGCCGCGATCACGCTCGCCGAGGAAGAGGGCGAGTTCGCGGGCGGGGGCGTCCTGGTCACCGGATCCGTCATCACGGTCGGCGAGGTCCGACTGCTCCTGGGGAGGGGCTGACTCTCGTGCGTACGCTCTGTGCTTCCACGCTGATCGGCGAGTTCTTCGTCATCGGCTTCGCCGGTCTGGTCGCCATGAAGGAACCTGACCTGTCCACGGCCACGGTCTGGACGGTCTGCGGTGTCCTGATGGCGCTGAGCGTGCTGCTGTGCGGCATGATCACGCGGCCCGGCGGTGTCCAGCTCGGCTGGGCGCTCCAGATCCTGCTGATCGCCGGTGGGTTCGTCGTGCCCTCGATGTTCGTCCTCGGCGTGGCCTTCGCGGCCCTGTGGTGGGCCTCGGTCCACTACGGCCGGAAGATCGACGAGGCCAAGGCCAGGTTCGCCGCGCAGGCGCAGGGCCCGGCCCAGGGCGAGCCGGGCGGCAACCCGGCGTAGCCGGGCGCGGGCGGGTGCCGGTTCCGAGCCGGCCCCGCCTCCGCGGCACCTGCTCGCGGGCGCCCGCCCGTTCAGACGGCGTACGGCGCCCGCGCCGCCCCGTGAGGGGCGCGTGGTACCGGCCGCGGGGCGCGTGAGCGCGCGCACCGGCGGACGGAGGTGCGGGCCCGTAGCACCTGACGCTGTGTGACAGCCACCAGGACACGCCCTGTAGCCTCGGTCATCCGCACAAGTGTGACCCGAAGGAGCTTTCCCGTGAGCCAGCGCACCCTCGTCCTCCTCAAGCCCGACGCCGTCCGTCGCGGCCTGACCGGCGAGATCATCAGCCGTATCGAGCGCAAGGCCGGCTGGCAGATCACCGCGCTGGAGCTGCGGACCCTGGACCAGGACACGCTGGAGCAGCACTACGGCGAGCACAAGGGCAAGCCCTTCTACGAGCCGCTGGTGGAGTTCATGGCCTCCGGCCCGGTCGTGGCCCTGATCGTCGAGGGCGAGCGGGTCATCGAGGGTGTGCGCGCCCTGGCCGGCCCGACCGACCCGATCGCCGCGGCCCCCGGTTCCATCCGCGGTGACTACGGCGTGATCGTCCGCGAGAACCTGATCCACGCCTCCGACTCCGAGGAGTCCGCGGAGCGCGAGGTCAAGATCTTCTTCCCCGGCCGCGCCTGAGCGTACGGACGACGGCTCCGCGGGGCGTCCGCGGGCACGGACGGTCACGGTCTCGCGTACGGACGGCCTCGCCGAGGTCACGGACGGCCTCGGGCGAGGCCGTCCGGGCGATCTCCGGAGCGCGTGGGGCACGACATTTTCAAAGAATTTTCTGAGACTGCGTCAGTACGACCGCGACAGTCTGACCTGGGACGGCCGTGAAAAATCCGGCCGTCCCGTGGCATATGCGCGCTGATCGGGGGAACGCGTGACCCCGATGGCCCGTCTCCACAAGCGAGTCGCTCCGCCATCTGCCGACAATGGCCAAGACCCTCGCGCAGTGTTCGTGCAGGCGCGTCTACGATGGAAGCGTTCACGTCGCTGCACCAACCTCGCGCCGTCCCTAAAAAGCCGTCAAAGCTCCGTTTGGGAAGGCCAGACGAATCCTGATGGGGAACTCAATGTCGTTCATCGGCCGTGACATGGCTGTCGACCTCGGGACCGCCAACACGCTGGTGTACGTCAGGGGTCGAGGGATCGTACTCAACGAGCCGTCCGTCGTCGCGATCAACACCAACACCGGCGGGATCCTCGCGGTGGGCGCGGAAGCCAAGAAGATGATCGGGCGGACGCCGGGCAACATCGTTGCCGTGCGCCCCCTGAAGGACGGCGTCATCGCCGACTTCGAGATCACCGAGCGCATGCTCCGCTACTTCATCCTGAAGATCCACAAGCGCCGCTATCTCGCCCGCCCCCGTGTCGTCGTCTGCGTGCCCTCCGGCATCACGGGCGTCGAGCGCCGTGCCGTCATCGAGGCGTCGTCCCAGGCCGGCGCCCGCCAGGTGCACATCATCGAGGAGCCCATGGCCGCGGCCATCGGCGCCGGCCTGCCGGTCCACGAGGCCACGGGCAACATGGTGGTGGACATCGGCGGCGGCACCACGGAGGTCGCGGTCATCTCGCTCGGCGGCATCGTCACCGCTCAGTCCATCCGCGTCGCGGGCGACGAGCTGGACAACGCGATCATCCAGTACATCAAGAAGGAGTACAGCCTCCTTCTCGGTGAGCGGACGGCCGAGCAGATCAAGATCACGATCGGTTCGGCGTACGACCTCGACACCGAGGAGCACACCGAGATCCGCGGCCGGGACCTGGTCTCCGGCCTGCCCAAGACGGTCGTCATCTCGGCGTCGGAGGTCCGCAAGGCGATCGAGGAACCGGTCAACGCGATCGTCGACGCCGTGAAGACGACGCTCGACAAGTGCCCGCCCGAGCTCTCCGGCGACGTGATGGACCGCGGCATCGTCCTGACCGGTGGCGGAGCCCTGCTGCGCGGCCTGGACGAGCGGCTGCGCCGTGAGACCGGGATGCCGATCCACATCGCGGAGGACCCGCTCGACAGCGTGGCGCTCGGCTCCGGCAAGTGTGTCGAGGAGTTCGAGGCGCTCCAGCAGGTTCTGGACGCCCAGCCCCGCAGATGAGGTAACACTTCGATTCCGCCGTACGAGATCAGCCCCTCTCGTACGGCGGATCGTTGGTATAGAGGCATAAACTCCTGCGACATAGAGTCGTAAATCCCCCCATAACAGCCACGCCGTCACACCCCCCCCACTCCAGCCTCATCGCACCCGTGGGCATCCTTTTCGCCCAGGGCGCGCCCCTGTTGACCCAATACGACGAGGAAGGCACGGCCGCCGCACGTGAGGGACACACGAGAGAGCCGGCTGCTCCTGGTGCTGCTGATCGCCATCGCGTTCGCACTGATCACGGTGGACATCCGCGGCGGGCAGGACTCACCGGTCGACGGCGCCCGCCAGGCCGCCGCGACGGTCTTCGGCCCGATCGAGAACGGGGTGTCGTCCGCGGTCGACCCCGTCGGCAACGCGATCTCCGCGGTCCGCGACTCCGGCGAACGGCATGACCGCGTCGCCCAACTGGAGCACGACAACGCGGCGTTGAAGGCGAAGCTCGGCAGCGACGACCGCAACCGCAGCCGCCTCAAGCAGCTCGACAAGATGATCAAGGTGGCGGGCGAGGGCCAGTACGGCATCAAGGGCGCCGAGGTCATCGCCATAGGGGCGGCCCAGGGCTTCTCCTGGACCGTCACCATCGACGTCGGCGCCAACGACGGCATCCAGCGCGACATGACCGTCCTGAACGGCGACGGACTGGTCGGCCGGGTCACCACCGTCGGCCCCGACACCGCGACCGTGCTCCTCGCCAACGACCCCGACTTCACCGTCGGCACCCGCATGGAGTCGACCGACGAACTCGGCTTCGCCTCGGGGCAGGGCGACCGCCCGCTGCGCGTCGAACTCCTCAACGCCAAGGCGAAGATCAAGAAGGGCGACCGGCTGGTCACCTTCGGATCGCAGTCCGACAAGCCGTTCGTGCCCGGAGTCCCCGTCGGTGTCGTCTCCCGGGTCGACCCGTCCGGCGGCGACCTGACCCGCACGATCTACGTGACGCCGTTCGTCTCGTTCACCAAGCTCGACATCGTCGGCGTCGTCGTCGCGGCACCCAAGAGCGACCCGCGCGACACCGTGCTGCCGGCGAAACCCAAACCGACGCCCACGCCGACCGTGACCGTGACGGTCACCCCCTCGGCGAGCGCCCCCGACACCGGCCAGCAGCAGTAGCAGGAGGAGCCGAATCCCATGCGTTTCAACCGGATGCTGCTCTCCGTCACCCTGGTGGTCGTCGCCCTGGTGATCCAGGTGAGCGTCCTCGCCCGACTCCATCTCCCGGGCGCCGTCCCCGACCTGCTGCTGCTGACCGTGCTCGCCCTCGCCCTGGTCTACGGCCATGTCGGCGGGGCGCTCATCGGCTTCGGCGCGGGTCTGCTCTCCGACCTCGCCCCGCCCGCCGACCACGCCGCCGGACGCTACGCCCTCGTGCTCTGCGTCGTCGGCTATCTCGCCGGCCTCGCCAAGCCCGAGAACGGCAGGCTCAAGTCGGCCACCGGACCCATGATCGTGGTCGTCGCCGCCGCGATCGGCTCCACCGTGCTCTACGCGGGCGTCGGCGCGCTCGTCGGCGACACCGCCGCCCGCCACGTCGGGTTCAGCAGCCTGCTCGTCACGGCCGCCCTCTACGACCTGCTGCTCGCGCCCTTCGTCGTGCCGGTGCTGATGGCGCTGGCCCGGCGGGCCGAGAACGATCCGCTCGGCGACGGCGGTTCGGCCTCCAAGACGGCCGACGTCTCCTCGGGCTGGCTGTCCTCCGGCACCGGCCTGCGCATCGGCAGCCAGCGCGGCGGACTGCGCGTGAAGGCGGCCAAGGCACGGGTCGCCCGCGCCGGACGCATCAAGGGGGTCAAGCGGCTGTGACAGCGACCCGCCCCGCCCGGCGAAGACCTCAAGCGCCCCGGACGGCACGTGACGTGACCGGCCGTCGGGCCACCGCGCACAGGTTCGCCGTGTACTCGTATGACTCGTACACACACTGAGAGGGGGAGGCAGCAGCAGTGACCACCGCCCACCCGTCGCCCACCACCACCCTTCCAGGGGATGGGCCGCGCCCATGACCAACATTCCCGAGACCGGCCGGACCCCACGGGTCCAGATCCGCCTCGTCGTCATCCAGATCCTCGTCCTCTCCCTGCTCGGCACCCTCGGCGGACGCCTGTGGTTCCTGCAGATCCGCAACGGCGACGAGTACGCCAAGGAAGCCTCCGGCAACCACGTCCAGCAGGTCGTCCAGCCCGCCGTACGCGGCTCGATCCTCGACGCCCGGGGCGTCCCGATCGCCGACAACGAGACCCGGCTCGTGGTCTCCGCCTCGCGCACCGACCTGATGAAGATGGCGGACGACGGCAAGTCCGTCCTCACCAAGCTCGCCGGCGTGCTCGGCCTCAAGCCCCAGGACGTCATCCAGAAGGTCCGCCTCTGCGACGCCAAGACGCCGCAGCCGTGCTGGAACGGTTCGCCCTACCAGCCGATCCCCATCACCGACAAGGCCACCGCGCGCCAGGCCCTTCAGATCCGCGAGCGCTCCGAGGACTTCCCCGGCATCACCGCCGAACCGGAGGCCGTGCGCCGTTACGCCGCTCCCGGCAAGGCCAACACCGCGCAGGTGCTCGGCTACCTCTCGCCCGTCACCGACGACGAGATCACCAAGGCCAAGGACACCGACTCGCCCTACCTGCGCTCCGACCAGGTCGGCCGCTCCGGCCTGGAGCGCGAGTACGACAAGGCCCTGCGCGGCAAGGCCGGCGTCACCCGCTACGAGGTCGACAACCTCGGCCGGGTCATCGGCAAGGCCAAGGCCGACAAGGCCGAACCCGGCGCCAACCTCGTCACCAGCATCGACGCCCGCGTCCAGCGCGTCGCCGAGTACGAGCTGAACTACGCGATGAAGGTCGCCCGGACCCAGTTCGACAAGATCACCGGCGAGAACTACAAGGCCGACTCCGGCGCGGTCGTGGTCATGGAGGCCAAGACCGGCCGCGTCGTCGCCATGGCCTCCCAGCCGACGTACGACCCGAACGCCTGGGTCGGCGGCATCTCCGGCAAGGACTACACGGCGCTCACCGGCAAGAAGTCCAACTACCCGCTGCTGAACCGCGCCATACAGGGTCAGTCGGCGCCCGGATCGACGTTCAAGGTGGTCTCCACCGCCGCCGCGGTCCAGGCCGGATACGCCTTCAACGGGCACTACCCGTGCACCAGCTCGTACTCCGTCGGCAGCCAGGTCTTCAAGAACTTCGAGGGGGAGAGCTTCGGCCCGATCTCGCTCGGCCGGGCGCTGGAGGTCTCCTGCGACACCGTCTTCTACGGACTCGCCGACAACGAGTGGAAGAAGGACGGCGGCATCAACCCGAAGAAGACCCCCAAGGACTTCTTCTACAAGACGGCCCACCAGTTCGGACTCGGCCAGGAGACCGGCATCGACCTCCCCAACGAGGTCACCGGGCGCGTCCCGGACCGCAAGTGGAAGCAGAACTACTGGAAGGCGAACAAGGACGCCTGGTGCAAGACCGGCAAGAAGAACGGCAGCTACGTCCAGCGGATCGAGTACGAGAACTGCCTCGAAGGCAACAAGATGCGCGAGGGCGACTCGATCAACTACTCGATCGGCCAGGGTGACACCCTCGTCACGCCGATCCAGGAAGCCGCCATCTACTCCGCGGTCTCCAACGGCGGCACCCTGTACGCGCCGACCATCGGCAAGGCGATCGTCAGCGCCGACGGCACGTCCGTCCAGGAGATCAAGCCGAAGGTCAACGGCAGGCTGCCGGTCAGCAAGGCGACGCTCAAGGGCATGAACGAGGCCTTCGCCGGCGTCGTCACCCGTGGCACCGCCGCCTGGAAGTTCGGCGGCTGGCCGCAGGACAAGATCCCGCTGCACGCCAAGACCGGTACCGCCGAGGTCTACGGCAAGCAGACGACGTCCTGGCTCGCCACGTACTCCAAGGACTACTCGATCATCATGACGATCTCCCAGGCCGGTACGGGTTCGGGAGCGTCCGGTGAGGCCGTGCGCAAGATCTACAACGCGCTCTACGGCGTCTCCGCCGACGGCAGCATCGACAAGAAGAACGCCCTCCTGCCCACCCCGCAGAAGAGCCTGCCGAAGATCCAGACCGACGGCACGATCGAGGCCCCCGCCATCTCCAAGGACCCGGCCAAGGACCAGCAGCTCAGCCAGGCCCCCAAGGACAGCACCACGGACCCGGACCTGCCCGCCGGCACCACCGCCTCGCCCAACACCGCCAACCGCGTCACCCGACGGCCTACGGCCCGCCCGCCGAAGGGGCGGGGGAAGAGGATCCTGACATGACGAGGGCGGCGACCAAGGCACTGAGGATCCTGACATGACCGGAGCCAACAACTTCTCCGTCTCCCGGTACGGACCCGAGCGCGCGGGATGGACACGGCTGCTGGCCCGCGACTCGATCACCCGACGGCTCGACTGGCCGATCATGCTGTCGGCGATCGCGCTCTCGGCGATCGGCGCGGCCCTCGTCTACTCGGCGACCCGCAACCGCACCGAGATCAACCAGGGCGACCCGTACTACTTCCTCATCCGCCATCTGATGAACACCGGCATCGGCCTCGCCCTGATGATCGGCACCATCTGGCTCGGCCACCGCACCCTGCGCACGGCCGTACCGATCCTGTACGGGATCTCGGTCTTCATGATCCTGCTGGTGCTGACCCCGCTCGGCGAGACGATCAACGGCCAGCGCAACTGGCTCGTCGCCGGCGGCCTGTCGCTCCAGCCCGCCGAGTTCATCAAGATCACCATCATCCTGGGCATGGCGATGCTGCTGGCCACACGGGTGGACGCGGGCGACAAGCAGTACCCCGACCACCGCACGGTGGTCCAGGCACTGGGCCTCGCGGCCGTCCCGATGGTGATCGTGCTGCTCATGCCCGACCTCGGCACGATCATGGTCGCGGTCGTCATCGTGCTCGGCGTGCTGCTCTCCTCCGGCGCCTCCAACCGCTGGGTGTTCGGCCTCATCGGCGCCGGCGCCCTCGGCGCGGTCGCCGCCTGGCGGCTGCACGTCCTCGACGAGTACCAGATCAACCGCTTCGCGGCCTTCGCCAACCCCGACCTCGACCCGGCCGGCGTCGGCTACAACACCAACCAGGCCCGGATCGCCATCGGTTCCGGCGGCCTCTTCGGCACCGGCCTCGGCCACGGCTCGCAGACGACCGGTCAGTTCGTGCCCGAGCAGCAGACGGACTTCGTCTTCACCGTCGCGGGCGAGGAACTGGGCTTCGTGGGCGCGGGCCTGATCCTGCTGCTCCTCGGCATCGTCCTGTGGCGCGCCTGCCGCATCGCCCGCGAGACGACCGAGCTGTACGGCACGATCGTCGCCGCCGGGATCATCGCCTGGTTCGCGTTCCAGTCCTTCGAGAACGTCGGCATGACCCTCGGGATCATGCCGGTCGCCGGTCTGCCCCTCCCGTTCGTGTCCTACGGAGGCTCGTCCATGTTCGCGGTCTGGGTCGCGATCGGACTCCTTCAGTCGATCAGAGTGCAGCGCCCGATGTCGGCCTAGCCGGCCAGGGACACCGAAGGCCGGGTGCCGCCTCGCGGAACACGAGGTGACACCCGGCCCAACGGGAAAAGTCGGCCTCCGGCCAAGCCCGGGCCGATCGGGTACTGCCCACGGCCCGTAAACGCGTCTAGATTCGGGTCATGGCGGACACGAAGCGGGAGATCGAGCGCAAGTACGAAGGTCCGGCCGCCGAGGGCGACACCGGGATGCCCGACCTGAGCGGAGTCCCCGGCGTCGCGCGCGTCATCGACAAAGGTGTCGCCGAACTCGACGCCACCTACTACGACACCCCCGACCAACGGCTCGCCACCGCCTCCCTCACCCTGCGCCGCCGCACCGGCGGCCACGACGCCGGCTGGCACCTGAAACTCCCCGTCTCCGAGGGCGTGCGCGACGAGATCCAGGCCCCCCTCTCCGACACCGTGCCCCGCGCCATCGCCGGCCTCGTCCGCTCCCGCGTCCGCGACGCCGAACTCGCCCCCCTCGTACGTCTGCGGTCCGCCCGCGACATCCGCCACCTCGTCGACGACTCCGGCGCCCTGCTCGCCGAGGTCAGCCTCGACCGCGTCCGCGCCGAGCGGCTCGGCGGAGGAGAGGGCACCGCGGCATGGACCGAGATCGAGGTGGAACTCGCCGACGACGGCGACCCCGCCTTCCTCGACAAGGTCGAGAAGAAGCTCCGCAAGGCCGGCCTGAGCCGCTCCGCCTCGTCCTCCAAACTGGCCAAGGCGCTGAGCACGACCGGCAAACGGGCCGGGAAACCCGCCCCGCGGACGGACCCGGAGACCGCGGGCGACCACGTCCTCGCCTACCTCCGCGCCCAGTACGACGCCATCGTCGAACTCGACCCCGCCGTCCGCCGCGACCTCCCCGACTCCGTCCACAGCATGCGCGTCGCCACCCGCCGGATGCGCGGCACCTTCCGCTCGTACGGGAAGATCCTCGACCGCGCCGTCACCGACCCGATCGGCGACGAGCTGAAATGGCTGGCCGGCGAGCTCGGCGTCGACCGCGACCAGGAAGTCCTCACCGAACGGCTCACCGAGTCGCTCGCCCAACTGCCCCGCACCCTGCTCTCCGGACCCGTCCGCACCCGGCTGCGGAGCTGGGCGCACGCCCGCCACGGAGGCTCCCGGCGCCGCCTGATCGCCGTCCTGGACGGAAAGCGCTACCTCGCGCTGCTGACCGCGCTCGACGCGCTCGTGACCGACCCGCCGCTGCTCAAGGCGGCAGCCGGCGACCCCGGCAAGGTGATCGCCAAGGCCGTCCGCAAGGACTTCGGAAAGGTCTCCGACCTCGTCGAGCAGGCCCTCGACCGGCCGCCGGGCGCCGACCGCGACCACGCGATGCACGAGGCCCGCAAGAAGGCGAAGCGCACCCGCTACGCCGCCGAGGCCGCGGCCCCGGCCCTGGGCGCACCGGCCGCCGGCCTGGTCAAGTCGATGAAGTCGCTCCAGAGCCTCCTCGGTGACCACCAGGACAGCGTGATGACCAGGGAAGCCCTGCGGGAACTGGCCGCCCTGGCCCACGCGGCGGGGGAGAGCTCCTTCACCTACGGGGTGCTCTACGGCCGTGAGGAACAGCGCGCCGCCGAGGCCGAGGCGGCGCTGCCGGGGGCCTGGGAGAAGATCGAGGCACAGACGGCGGTCTGAGGGCGTCGCCGCAGGCCGGAGCGGGGGCGGGCGGCGGTGCCCGGTGCCCGTGCCCGTCCGGCGGTGCGGTGGGCCCCTCCGGTCGCGTTACGCTAGATGGTCACCCCCCATCAGCTCACGAAGGTTCGCGAGATGCCTGCCGAAACCGCCGTGTCGGTCTTCCCACAGCTCGAAGCTCTGCTCCCGCATGTGCAGAAGCCGATCCAGTACGTCGGCGGAGAGCTCAATTCCACGGTCAAGCCCTGGGACGCCTGTGACGTCCGCTGGGCGTTGATGTACCCCGACGCCTACGAGGTCGGCCTGCCCAACCAGGGCGTCATGATCCTCTACGAGGTGCTGAACGAGCGCGAGGGCGTCCTCGCCGAGCGCACCTACAGCGTCTGGCCCGACCTGGAGGAGCTGATGCGCGAGCACCGGGTCCCCCAGTTCACCGTGGACAGCCACCGCCCGGTGAAGGCCTTCGACGTGTTCGGCCTGTCCTTCTCCACGGAGCTGGGCTACACGAACATGCTGACCGCCCTCGACCTGGCGGGCATCCCGCTGGAGTCCAAGGACCGCACGCTCGACGACCCCATCGTGCTGGCCGGCGGTCACGCGGCCTTCAACCCCGAGCCGATCGCCGACTTCATCGACGCCGCGATCATCGGTGACGGCGAGCAGGCCGTCCTCGACATGACGGAGATCATCCGCGCCTGGAAGGCCGAGGGCCGCCCCGGAGGCCGCGAGGAGGTCCTCTTCCGCCTCGCGAAGACGGGCAACGTCTACATCCCGGCCTTCTACGACGTCGAGTACCTCCCCGACGGCCGGATCGCCCGCGTGGTCCCGAACAAGTCGGGCGTCCCGTGGCGTGTGTCCAAGCACACGGTCATGGACCTCGACGAGTGGCCGTACCCGAAGCAGCCCCTCGTGCCGCTCGCGGAGACCGTCCACGAGCGCATGTCGGTGGAGATCTTCCGCGGCTGTACCCGCGGCTGCCGCTTCTGCCAGGCGGGCATGATCACCCGCCCGGTGCGCGAGCGCTCCATCACGGGCATCGGCGAGATGGTGGAGAAGGGCCTGAAGGCGACCGGCTTCGAGGAGGTCGGCCTGCTCTCCCTGTCCTCCGCGGACCACTCGGAGATCGGCGACATCGCCAAGGGCCTGGCCGACCGGTACGAGGAGGACAAGATCGGTCTGTCCCTCCCCTCCACCCGCGTGGACGCCTTCAACGTCGACCTGGCCAACGAGCTGACCCGCAACGGCCGGCGCTCGGGCCTGACCTTCGCCCCCGAGGGCGGCTCCGAGCGCATGCGCAAGGTCATCAACAAGATGGTCTCGGAAGAGGACCTCATCCGGACCGTCTCCACCGCCTACGGCAACGGCTGGCGCCAGGTGAAGCTGTACTTCATGTGCGGCCTGCCGACGGAGACGGACGAGGACGTCATGCAGATCGCCGACATGGCGATGAACGTGATCGCCGAGGGCCGCAAGGTCTCCGGCCAGAACGACATCCGCTGCACGGTCTCCATCGGCGGCTTCGTCCCCAAGCCGCACACCCCCTTCCAGTGGGCGCCGCAGCTCTCCGCCGAGGACACGGACGCCCGCCTCACCAAGCTCCGCGACAAGATCCGCGGTGACAAGAAGTACGGCCGCTCGATCGGCTTCCGGTACCACGACGGCAAGCCGGGCATCGTCGAGGGCCTGCTCTCCCGTGGCGACCGCCGCATCGGCTCCGTCATCCGCGCCGTCTACGAGGACGGCGGCCGCTTCGACGGCTGGCGCGAGCACTTCTCGTACGCCCGCTGGATGCGCTGCGCCGACAAGACCCTCCCCGCCTTCGGCGTGGACGTCGACTGGTACACCACCCGCGAGCGCACCTACGAGGAGGTCCTGCCCTGGGACCACCTCGACTCGGGCCTCGACAAGGACTGGCTCTGGGAGGACTGGCAGGACTCCCTCGACGAGACCGAGGTCGAGGACTGCCGCTGGACCCCGTGCTTCGACTGTGGCGTCTGCCCGCAGATGGACACCCAGATCCAGATCGGCCCGACCGGCAAGAAGCTGCTGCCGCTGACCGTGAAGAACGCGGGCCCGACCCCGGCATCGAGCGGTCACTCTCACTGACGTGAGCGGGCCACTCGATCGGTGATTGAGGCGCTGGCGGGGGCTAGCGAGGACGAGGTGACGGCTGCACTGTCTGCGGCCAGCGTGTCGGTCCCTCGCTCACCGGCGCCGTCAGCACCCCTCCGGACGCCGCTGCCGGGCCCTGAGGCTTCGCTGCACATCGTTTCCGAAGTGGAGTGGGTCTGAGGCCTCTACCGGCTTGTGCGTGACTGTGTAGCCGCGAGCCCCCTTCCCTGACCGGGAAGGGGGCTCGTTGGCGTTCGACCGCGAGTGAGCCCGTGGACTCGGCGCTAGGGGTGCCTTGCGTAGCTGGCTTCAGTTTCTCTACGCCAGAAAGATGGCTCGCTTCGCTCACAGCGCGGACCCAAGCCGAAAACTGTACTCCTGTCTACGCTCAGCTTTAGCTTGACCAAGAGTTGGGTTGACGCCGGCTTCAAGAACGCCGTCGTCGAGCACGGCGTCCGCCTCGGAATCGATGTCGAAGTCGTCAACAGAAACCCGGACACCCGCAGATTCCACGTCGTGAAAGGACGCTGGGTGGTCGAGCGGAGTATCGGTTGGATCATGATGCACCGCCGCCTGGCCCGCGATTACGAGACCCTCACCGCCAGCTCCGAAGCCATGATCCACATCGCTTCCGTCGACAACCTCACCAGGCGTATAACGGACGAGACCGCCCCTACCTGGCGAGGCACTTACTAGGGCATCAAGGGCAATCTGCCTACTTCAAACGCCCTCTTGCATTGCCGCCGCGCTGCCCGGATTGCTCGCCCCCGCGATCCGCGCGGACAGAGGCGGGACTTGCTCACCGGAACAGGCCGAGCATTCCCGTTGATCATGCTGCCGCACCGCGAAACTCCAAGACCCCCGAGAGAGTCAAGCGTAGTGATTTTTGGTCAAGTCGAGGCCCGGGCATTGCGCCCGATTTGCCCCTTCAGTGCAGATGGTGTGCAGGTAGCCCATGGCATGTGTGCAGAACTTATACATGTCGAGCCGGGTGTCTCGTGAGCGATTTCCCGCCAGATGGAAGATCTATCATGGTTCCACTCTGCTGGGTTATGTCTATTGTGATCGCTATGTCTGGCGGATCTTGACCACTCCGCCGTCGCGCATGTCAACCAGCGACCGGGGGAACGGTGTCGCTACGGGGAAGAATGCATGGCTATCCCGCGGTACCGGCTTTACCCGTATTCCTGTCTGGCGTTGTGCACCTCCATGCGGGCTGGGAGTTCCGGCTTTGACCGTGGAGCAGGAAGCCAACACCTTTTGGTAAGGGGAGCCATATGAAGAAACACAGGAACGCAATACGCGCCGGCCTGATCGCGGCCGTAGCCGCTGCGGCGCTCACGGGTGCCGTCACAGCCGCCAGCGCCGACGCCACCGAAACGGGCGGCAACGACGCCTACACGTTCAACCCTAACGAAGAGGGGCTGTTCGAGCTTGAGGCCCCCGCCGCGGGCAACGGTGTGATTCAGCCGCGGAGCTTCAGCAGTGAACTCAGGGGCTGGGCCCCGGGCAGCAAGGAGTCGCGTCACTGGGCGGACAACGACTACACCGAGATCCAGTGGACCGGCTGCTCTTTTTCCAACCCTCCGACCATCTCCGCCGACGTGAAACTGTGGCAGGCCATCCCGTTCGGCCGTGACAAGGACATGGGATCGAAGACGTTCACGAACTGCTTCAAAGGCGCGACCAAGACGTCCCGCGGTGAGTGGGACGTGCACTACGACGAAGGCGACAACCGGTACTTCACGGTTCCCAAGTTCAACGGGTCCGAGTTCACCCCTGCGGTACTGAACGTGAAGAAGGTGCACGTGGACACCACGAAGGCCGACTGAGCCTCTTTGTCCGTACAACGTTGTTGAGGTCGGGAGGCGCCCGTGTGGTGCTTCCCGGCCCTGCCTTGTTCGAGAACGGTGTCGTCTGTTGAACCTTCGAGCCCGTCTGCGCACCACCTCGGCGGTGTGGACCGCACCCATCTGGGTCGGCATCGTCGTCTTCTATTTCTTCTACGCACTTCACTTCGAGGACTCCTACGAAGAAGTCATCACAGGCCCCCTGTGGGCGCCGCAGCAGGTTGTTCGGTCGCTCTTCTATTTCTACGCCTTCGCCTATGCCATCACCTGCGGTCTCGCTGTCTGGGAAGGCGGACGGCTCAAACGCGACGGGGTGTGGAATCTCGCTCCGGCACGCACCCGATACCGGGTTGCCGCCCACACCCTTGCCCCCGTGATCGCGGCTGGCTGGCTCATCCTCGGGCTACCGGTCGTGATGCGCCTGATAGAGACCCGTCTCTTGCCGACGCCTCAGGCTCTTGCACCCCTTTTGCTCGGTATGGGTCTCGTAGTCGCGTGGGCCGTGATCGGCTGCACCCTCGGGCACATCAGCCCACGGCTGATCTCCGCCCCACTGTCCGCCGTCGTCGCCTATTACCTGATCACGGAGACGGGACAGGTGGAACCGGTGTGGCTGCGTCACGTCTCCGGCGCTCCAGACACGTCCCTGGACTTCGGTGAGCAGTACGAGGCGCTGACGCTGCTCGTCCCGTTCCTCTTCACCGCCTCCGTCGCGGCGGCGCTGGCCGTATGGTGGCTGCCCGCTGTCCGTGCGGTACGACGCGGTGCCCGCGTCGCGACCGGGATCGCAGCCCTGGTGGTGATGGCGGTGTGCGCGCACACCGCCAGCGGGTGGGGTTACGGCAATGGGCCGATCAGCGCGGGCCACGCGTCTGCCCGCTGTGCCGGCGTTGCTCCCAGAGTGTGTATCGCTGAGACAGGCGGCGCAGTAGACCGGCTCGGGCAGGTGCGTAGCGAGATCGTCCGTTCCCTCACCAAGCTCCGTGAGGCCGGGGTGAGCGCTACCGTGCCGCAGACCGTCTCGGACAGTCTGCTCACCGGACGCACCAGGAAGCACTCGACCCGGACCGTGTGGTGGCTGCCGCTGTCACAGCAGTCAGGGAGGAGCAGCCCTGGCCCGATTGTGGTCCGCTACGACGTCCTTCTCACTGCGGTCGAGTTTCCCTGCGCCTTCCCTGCGTCGCTCGAGCCCGGCAAGCACGCGGACTGGGTCGTGAACCACGACGCTGCGATGCTGTGGGCAGCAGGGGTCATCGACGCCGACAAGCCCTATCTGGCGTGGCGGCGAGGTGAGTACGCAAGCATTGCCCAGAACCCCCGTCAGGTTCTGACGCAGGTCGAGCGGCGAGTCAGCGAGGCCCGAAAGCTCTCCCCTCACAAGCAGACGGCTTGGTTCCACAAGGAGCAGACGAAGGCGTGCAGTTTTGTACAGGGTGGCTCACGGTGACCCTGTGGCTCAAAGCCCGCCGCGTCCAGGCGGTTCTGGCCCCGGCGCTGGCCGCGTTCGTGGTGGTCGTCGCGGTGGCACACGATCAGTACGTCCGGTTGCCAAGCCTGCTGGCCGCTGGGGGAAATCGGGTGTTTCTCATGCAGATGACGCCCCTGATCATCACTTCCACGCTGGCCTACAGCCTCGCCCAGGGTTCGCGCGAGATCGAGGCGACAGCGAAGCGTAGGATCCGGGCCCTGGATGCAGCCCTGGTCACCACCCTGGTCGTGGCAGCTGCCCTGGCGGGCCTGGTCATCGGAATCCTCGCAGGTTCGCAGGAGGCGATCATGACGGGTCGCAACACCATGTTCCTCGCCGGGGGCATGCTGCTGGCCCGCACGGCTCACGAGCAAGCAGCCTCTGCCCTCCCCGTGGGATGGGTGTTCGCAGTCATGTTCCTCGGCTACCGCGACTTCGGCCGCCCGTGGCCGTGGGCTGTCACTCTTCACCCCGCTGGCTACCTACCCACGCTCGGGTTCTGCCTGTTCGTCTTCGTCGCCGGACTCACTGTCCACGCCCGCGTCCGCCGCGCATGAAAGGTCCTGTCTGTGTCGATTCACCTTGAGCACATCACGTTCAGCTATGGCCGGACCGTGCCCCCCATCCTCAATGGCCTCACCTACAGCATCCCGGAGGGCTTCACCGTCCTGCTCGGCCCCAACGGAGCCGGCAAATCCACCATGTTGAAGCTTGCAAGCGGCCTCCACCAACCGCACTCGGGAACCATAACCATGGGATCTTTGGCCTCCCGCGACTTCGCCTACCTGCAACAGGTGGCGTGGATGCCGCAGACCATCACCGCAATGACTGGGTTGACTGCCCGTGAACAGGTTGCCTACACCGGCTGGCTCAAAGGTATGGGCAAGTCCGAAGCCTGGGACGCCGCGCTTACCGCCTTGGGCCGGGTCGACATGGCAGACCGAGCTGATGTCAAGACCAAGCAGCTCTCAGGCGGCCAGCTGAGGCGTGTGGGTGTGGCCTCCGCCCTTGTCCACGGAGCCAAGGTGCTCCTCCTCGACGAGCCGACTGCCGGCATGGACCCCACTCAGCGACGCGTGTTCCGCGATCTGATCCTCGGTCTTGCCACAACTGAAGTCCGTGTGCTGATGTCCACCCACGATGTCGCCGATCTGGCGGAGGAGGCCGACCATGTCACCGTCCTTCAGCGCGGACAGATCGCCTTCACCGGTCTCGCCGGAGATTTCCTGGCTCACGCTCCTCGCGAAAGTCCCGAGGCGCGTCGGGCGGAAGCCGCCTACGCCACTGTCTCTGAGCTCGCCACCGTGAAGGACTCCTTCTAGCCATGCGACGGATTCGTTCCGGTGCCCTTACCGTGAGTCGACCCACCGCCGCCTGCCTGGCCGTCGTTGGGACCGTCGCAGGTGCCATGGTCGGTATGAACGGTCTGGATACGGTGGTCGGCTGCGGAGGCGCCGAAGACCGCTACCCGTCCCAGACCGCGAAGCAATGGGTCACCCATGCTGATCAGGTCGTTGTGGCTACTCCGATACGGGAGCAGGAAACCCATCGGCGTGATTTCACAAAGGGGCCGATCCAGTACGAGACCGATCGCGAGGTCACGTTCCGGACGGACAACATCGTCTGGTCCGCCCGCGATCCCGCAAAACCGATGGGCAAGGACTTCGACATGACGGCCCCCGGCTGGCGGGTGTACCGGGCGAGTGACAATCGCGAAAAGAAGACAGCCGCTTACGCTCCAAGATTAGAAACCGGCCACACCTACCTTCTCGCCCTCCGCTGGGACGACGACGGGTGGATGGTTTTGGGAGAGGGCGCTGTCGTCCCATTCGACGATCACACCGCAGGCCAGGGGGAGTGGTGCGGACGCGTTCTGAGCAAGGAAGACGTCGCACGAGGTGAGCAGTTCTCTCGCTTGGACGATCACAGCCTCGAAAAGACGCTTCTCGGTCAAGGCGAACAAGCTGTCACCCGCGAACTCGATCGTGCGAGCAGGAAGTGATCGAGCGCTCTTGATCAACTGAGCTGTTTCAGAGTGGCCACTGATCGGGTGATGTCGACGGTGTGCGCAACGCACGAGGCTCCCGTGCCGTTGGGGGAGATGTTCCAGGGCTTCGGCGTAGTCGGCTGACGTCCGGTTGCTGACGTCTCGTCGGGTTGGACGGGGTCCGGTACGAAGCAGGCACGGACGTCCGTGGTCATGGAGTTCTCTACGCTCTGTGATCTTGGGAAGCCCGTGCCTGCCGATGCATCATCTCTGGTCTCGCCCACGTTTGACCAGCTCAGACCGCATCCCCAAGCCCTGGTCCGCGAGGTGTCCGGCCTGCTGGAGCGTCTGGCAGCGGTGCCGGACCCGCGTGGCCCGCGCGGGTCCGGCACCCACTCGTGGCGGTGCTCGCGCTGACCGCATGTGCGGTCCTGGCCGGTGCGAAGTCGCTGCTCGCGGTGGGTGAATGGGTGGCCGACGCTCCACCCGCCGTGCTCGAACAACTCGGTGTCTCCATCGATCCGCTGTTCCCGAAGCGGTCCTGGCCCGCGGAGTCCACTGTCCGCCGGCTTCTCGTGAGAGTCGACGCGGACGCCCTGGACCAGGCCGTGGGGACCTGGCTCGCAGACCGCCGGGGCGAGCCCGAAAGTCTGCGCGGGCTGGCTGTGGACGGCAAGTCGCTGCGGGGCGCCACCCGTGCCAGCGGGCGGAAGATCCACCTCCTGGCCGCGTGCGACCACGTCAGTGGCCTGGTCCTCGCCCAGATGGACGTCGGCGAGAAGACCAACGAGATCACCCGTTTCCGGCCGCTCCTCGACACCCTGCCCGACCTGACGGGAACGGTCGTGACCAGCGACGCGATGCACACCCAGCACGACCACGCCACCTACCTCCTGAACGGCGGGCCCACTACATCGTGATCGCCAAGGGCAACCAGAAGAAGCTCCGCAAGCAGCTCAAGTCCCTTCCCTGGAAACAGATCCCGCTCCAGGATCGGACCCGAAGTACCGGCCACGGCCGCCACGAGATTCGCCGGCTCAAGGCCTGCACCGTCAGCAACCTGCTCTTCCCCGGCGCCCACCAGGCCATCCAGATCGTCCGCCGCCGCGTCAGCCGCAAGACCGGGAAGGCCAGCTTCAAGACCGTTCACGCGGTCGCCAGCCTCATCGCCGAGCAAGCCGCCCCGCCCCGGCTCGCCGCGCTGATCCGTCGGCACCGGACGATCAAGGCCCTGCATCACGTGAGAGACGTGACGTTCGCCGAGGACGACTCCCAGCTACGAACGGGCAACGCACCTCGCACCATGGCCACCTACCGAAACCTCGTCTCGATCATCCCGTGCTGGGTTGATCGCGCTCACCGTCGCGATCGACGACATCCCCGGGGCAGCGCCAGTGGCTCGCCGGTCGCGGCCATCATGCGCGATCAGCTCGGTCCGGTGATGGAGAAGACGCTGCTGGTGGCGATCACGTTCGCGTTCTTCGGCGCGGGGATGGTCGCGTGCTCGCGGATGATTTTCGCGATGTCGCGGGACTCGCGCTTCCCTGCCCACCGGTTGATGCGACGGGTGAATCCGCGGACGAGGACGCCGATCCCGGCGACGGTCCTGATCTTCGCCCTGGGGGTCCTCCTGATGGTCGCCCTGCCGGGTGCCGCACTGCTGGAGCTGATCACGGCGTCGACGATTCTCCCCGCGATCACCTACGGCTCGACGGTCGTCCTCTACTTGGCGGTGCGCAAACGACTGGACCGCAGGAAGGGCGCGTTCGACCTCAGGCGCTTCGAGCTGCCCGTCGCGATCTGCGCGCTGGTGTGGACGCTCGTGGCGCTGTTCGTGGACGCTCGTGGCGCTGTTCGTGCTGGTGGCACCCCGGGAAGCGCTCGTGTCCGTCGTGATCGTGGCCGGCCTGCTCGCCGCGGGTGGGCTGTTCCTGCTCTTCATGCTGAAATTCGACCGCGAGGCGCTGGAGACCGAGCCCGGAGACGTGAGCGCCTTCAGGCATTGACCTTCCGGACGGACGCCTCCGCACTCCGCGCCCCGCACTCCGCGCCTCCGCACTCCGCGCCCCCGCCGGCGCAGGGCTGCTCCTGATCGTCAGGGCGGCTTTCGGCGGGTGCTTCGGCCTCGTCTGGTTCGCGGTCGCACCGGTGCGGCGTGTCCGCCGTCGCGGCAGGCTCCGCCGCTGTTTGAATCGCGGCATGAGCATGCGTGACGATTCGGCCCTTTTCGGTAACCGGTTCCTGACCGCGCCGGCCCCCTCGAAGACCTTCCCCGACGAGGGCATGGCCGCGACGGACGCGATGCGGCTGCTGGACGCGGACCTTGCGATGGAGGGGGATCCGCAGCGCAACCTCGCCACGTTCGTCACCACCTGGATGGAGCCGGAGGCTCAGCGGATCATCGCCGAGAACCTCCACCGCAACTTCATCGACCACGCGGAATACCCGATCTCCGCCGAGATCGAGCAGCGGTGCGTGCGCATGCTCGCCGACCTCTTCCACGCGCCGGGCGCCACGACCGGGTGCCGGACCCAGGGCTCTTCCGAAGCGATCATGCTCGGGGCGCTGTCGCTGAAGTGGAAGTGGCGGGAGCGCCGCCAGGCGGCCAACCTGTCGGTCGACCGGCCCAACCTGGTCTTCGGCGGAGACGTCCACGTCGTGTGGGAGAAGTTCTGCCGCTACTTCGACGTCGAACCGCGGATCGTCCCGCTCGCCGAGAACAAGTACACCATCGGCCCGGAGGACGTGGAGCCCCACCTCGACGAGAACACGATCGGCGTCGTCGCCGTCCTCGGCACCACGTTCACCGGCCACAAGGACGACATCGTCGGGATCGACAAGCTCCTGCGGGACGTCCGCGACAAGCGGGACCTCGACATCCCGATCCATGTCGACGGCGCCAGCGGCGCGTTCGTGTGGCCTTTCCTCTATCCGGACTCCAAGTGGGACTTCCGGCTGGAGCAGGTCCGCTCGATCAACGTCTCGGGGCACAAGTACGGCCTGGTCTACCCCGGCATCGGCTGGCTGGTCTTCCGCGAGCAGTCCGATCTGGCCGAGCGCCTCGTGTTCCAGGAGAACTACCTGGGCAAGACCGACGCCACGTTCACGCTGAACTTCTCCACCGGCGCCTCGATGGTGCTCGCGCAGTACTACAACTTCGTCCGGCTCGGCCGCCAGGGCTACACGTACGTCATGAAGATGATGCAGGAGAACGCCCACGCGCTGGCGGAGAACCTGCGGAGCGGCGGTCGCTTCGAAGTGATCGGCGGCGACCTGGAACAGCTGCCGCTGGTCGCCTTCCGTCTCGCGGGCAAGCACGCCTACGACGAGTCCGACGTGGCCTGGCAGCTCTCGGCCGAGCGCGGCTGGATGGTGCCGGCGTACACGCTCCCGCCGAACGCGGAGCGGGTGAAGATCATGCGTGCCCTGGTCAAGGAGACGCTGAGCCGCGAGCAGATCGATCGCCTGGGCCAGGACATCGCCGACGCCTGCCGGACGTTGGACGACAAGGGCGCGACCCACGACATCGAGCGGGCCCAGGTCAAGCGCGGCACCGGCTACTGACGCACCTCCACCCCGGTCGCCCGCACCTGCCGGCTGTGCGGGTGCGGCGGGGGCGGGCGAGAGGCCGGCGTCCGGACCGGCCCGCTCGTCTGCCCCGCTCGGAGTGCCCACCGCGAGGAGTGAACGTAGCGTGCCCGTATGAGTGCGATACGTAGCGGTCAGGCCGGAGCCGGGGGCGTCTGCCGTGGGCCTGGGCTACCGGTGCGACGCGGGCTCGGCCGAGTTGGACGCGGCCCGGGCCGGCCGTTCGGCGTGGGGCGGGTGGCGTTCCCGTGATGAAGAAGATCCTGGCCGCACTCGGCATCGTGCTGGTCCTGCAAAGCCTCTTCGCGCTGTGTCTGGTCAGTTCGCTGCAACTGCTCGTGCTGCGCAACGCCCCGATCGGCGTGACCGGCTCGTCCCCGGTCGTGAACGCGGTGAGATCGAAGGTGTCACTTCAGACGATCAACTATGCGGACGAGTCGGCGGTGCTCGATGCGATCGGCCAGAGCAAGCTCTATGGCGCCTACCTGCCCGGCCCCAGGAGTGACACCCTGATCGTGGTCCCGACCAAGAGCTTCTTCGGCCGTGTGGAGCTGGAAGCCGCTTTCGGTGACGCGTCCAAGAAGCTCGGCAAGCCCATGACGGTGAAGACCGTCAAACCGCTGCCGAAGAGCGACCGGCTCGGCGGTGTCTCCGGACTGCTCCTGATCCCACTGCTCATCGGCGGATATCTCGCCGCCGTCCTGGTACTCAAAGCGACCAGGACGGCCGCCGCGCCCTGGCATGTCGCGATGCTCCTCGGCTACTCGACGGCCGGCGCCGTGCTGACCGACCTCATCGCCGGGCCCGGCATCGGCGCCTACGAGAACAGCCACTTCTGGCCGCTGTTGCCCTGCTTCATCCTGATCGCCGCCTCCGTCACGCTCGCCGCCGCGGCCTTCCAACGCCTGGTCGGACCGCTGGGCACTCTCCTGGTGGCGACCCTGTTCATCATCGTGGGCGGCTCAGCGGCCGGCGGGGTCGGTGTCTCCCTGCTCCCGGTCTACTGGCAGCACATCGGCGCCGTCTTCCCGCCCCAGCAGGGCATCACCCTGCTGCGCAACGTCATCTACTTCGACGGCAACAACATCACCACGCCGCTCATCGTCCTCGGCCTGTACGCGCTGGTCGGCGGTGTCGTCATCGGCTTCCTGGGCCGCTGGCGACCCGTCAGGAAGGTCGGCGGGAAGGCTCCCTCCCATCGGGCGGACTCCGCCCCCGCGGCATCCTCCGGGCGTCCCGTCGTGGCAGTCCTGGCGGCTCTGGCCGTCGCCGCGGTGATGCAGTGCCTGTTCACCGCGAACTACATGAGTTCCGCCCATGAGCCCGTCGCGACCGACCTCCCGATCGGCGCCACCGGAGCGTCCCCGATCCTGAACGCCGCCCGCGGCGACCTCTCCCTCAAGGTCACGCAGTACGCCGACGAGACCGCCGCGAAGGACGCGATCGACCAGGCCAGGATCTACGGCGCACTCATCCCCGGACCGACCTCGACCACACTGCTCGTCGTCCCCACCATCAGCGACGTCGCGCCCCTCGATCTGGCGGGGACCTTCGAGGAGGCCGCGAAGAAGCTGGGGCAGCCCCTCCACGTCGAGCAGTACGCGCCCCATCCACTGGCCAAGAAGGACCCCTTCGGCCTGGTCCCCTCGCTGATGCTGATCCCGCTGCTCGTCGGCGGCTACATGGGCGCGACGATGCTCAGAGCGACGACCGGGACCTCCGTCGGACGCTGGCGCCTGCCCGCACTCGCCGGGTTCGCCGTCCTCGCCGCCCTGCTGGTCAACCTCGTCGTCTGCACCTGGCTCAAGGGCTACCCCGCACAGAAGTTCTGGATCGTCTGGCCGATCCTTGCCCTGGTCATCGCGGCGGTCGCCGTCGTCGCCGCCGTCCTGCAAAAACTCCTCGGCGCCGCCGGAACCCTCGTGACCGTCATCGTGGTCATGCTCTTCGGTAATCCGTCGTCGGGCGGAGCCAACGGAGTTCCGTATCTGCCGGCGTTCTGGCGTGCCATCGGCCCGTACCTGCCACCCCGCAACGCCTACATCCTGCTCCGCAACACGGTCTACTTCGACGGCCACGGCACCACACAGGCCCTGATCGTCCTGCTTCTCTACCTCGTCGTCCCCGCCGTCGCGCTCGTCCTGCTCTACCGCTTCCGTACACCGGACAGTCCCGTGACCCCGGAGACCGAGGCCGAGGCGACCGCGCTGACCGTCCCCGTCGGCGGCCTCCCGTGACTCCGCGGCCCGCGGGCCCCTCCCCGTCCGGGAAGTCCGGGAAGTCCGGGAGGGGCTCCTGGTGTGGCGGCCGGCTGCACGGGACGGCGCGCGTGCGGAACGCGGTGGGGGTCAGGCCGGGGTGTCGGCGTCCTGCGCGGAGGCCGCGAACGCCTCGGGGCCCTGCTCCGCCGCGGCCGGGTCCATCCACATGACCTGCCAGCCGTGGCCGTCGAGGTCGTAGAAGCTGCGGGAGTACATGAAGCCGTAGTCCTCGGCGCCGTCCACCTCGGTGCCGCCCGCCGCGAGCGCGGCCGCGCCGACCGTGTCGACCTCGTCGCGGGACGACACGCTGAAGCAGTACAGGGCCAGCGTGTGCGTGGCGGGATCGGCCATCGGCAGTTTCGCGAACTCCGCGAACTTCTCGCGGGTGAGCAGCATGACGAAGGCGTGTTCGCCGACCAGCATGCAGGCGGCTGTCTCGTCGGTGAACTTCGGGTTGAAGCCGAACCCGAGCTCGCGAAGAACGCCTTGCTGCGCTTGAGGTCCGCTACGGGGATGTTCACGAACAGCATGCGGCCGGGGTGTGCGGGAGTGGTCATGGCGGGTCTCCAGACGGTGGCTCGATGGCGTACGTCCTGGTAGACCGGCACGGCCGGCGGAACTCATCGGTGGTGCTCGGCCGATTCCGGGCCGGTCTCGTGACGGGTGTCTGCTGATTGGCCGGGATTCGGCCGATCCATCACCATTGAGGAAGGTGGGCCCGGTGCTCTGCCGAACCGCGGCAGTCTTCCGGTGGCCGCCGTGGGAGGTGGGTCGTGGCCGGAGCCGGGAGCGGGCCCAGGTTCGATCATGTCGTGTCGGTGATGTTCGAGAACCGGTCCTTCGACAACCTGCTCGGCCGGCTGTACCAGCCGGGTGAGGTCGCCTCGTTCGAAGGCGTGATCGGCAAGGAACTGACCAACTCGATCCCCTCGTGGGCCGAGCACGGAGCCGACCGCAAGATCGTGCCCTACGGGATCTCGGCGGACATGGACGCCCCGAACCCGGATCCGGGGGAGGAGTTCACGCACGTCAACACCCAGCTCTTCGGCCTGATCGACCCGCCCGGCAACCGGGGTGTCATGTCCGAACGGATGGCCGCCCCGTTCAACGCGCCCCGGGATTCCGGCGCGCGGCCGACGATGGACGGCTTCGTCATCGACTACATCAGTGCCTTCACCGCGGAGACGGGACGACAGCCGCGCTACGAGGAGTAAACGACCGGACCGCCCGGATCTACCCCGGCCTCGTCAGGGTTCCCTCCTGACGAGAACCGATCTGCGCGGCCCGGCCTATGTCGTCGCCGGCGGAGACGGAGGCGGAGGCGGCGACGGGGCCGCGGGTCCGGTCAGAGCGGAGGGGGCCAGTACCCACAGCAGGGCCCGGCCGGTCAGGGGTGTCGTGGCGATGAGGGTCAGGTAGATCTCGACGAGTGATCCGTCGCCGGTGAGGACGTCGAGGTCACTGGTCAGGCGGCCCAGCAGGTAGATGAGGGCGTCGACGATCAGCCATGAGGCCAGGTTGGCCCCGATCCACCAGGCCCAGCGTCGAGTCACCTCGCGGAGCACCATGGACTGCGACAGACCGAGCAGGGGGCCCAGCGCGAGGCTCTGGCTGGCGGCCAGCAGGTAGGTCGTCGACACGTCACCGTCGGTGTCCTGGGCGTTGATCACCGCGGGCATGATCACGAGGAGCCAGGCCAGCAGCGCCGGCCCGACGTTGGCGGTGATCCACACCTTGCGGGGGACGGGCACCCGCTGCCGGACGACCAGCCATTGCAGCGCTCCCAGAACGCCCCCGAACAGGATGGCCCCGAGGGTGGCGATCAGGAGTGCCACCAGGACGTGGCCGCTGGCGAGATTCAGGTGGAGGGCGTCGCTGCCGAGCAGGGCCAGGACGAAACCGGCGGTCAGGACGGTGACGAAGGCGATCGTGTTGTAGCCGATCCACTGCCAGTACAGGCGGGTGTTCCACCCGTTCGCGGACGTCGTCGCCGGGCCGGTACCGGAAGCGGGCATCGTGCGTTCCTCCGGTGTCGGCGGCCCCCTCCGCGGCAGATCTCCTCAGTCTGTTCCCGGGCGGGCGGGGTGTCCACACGGGCCATTTCGGTGAGTTTGTGGTGCGCCGTCCGTACGGGACCGGGACCACTCGGGGAGAGTGGCTGTCCACAAGCGGGCAGGGCGGCAGGGGCGCACGGCATCGGGTGGGTCCGAGAGGGGATCGTGGACGGGAAGCGGCGCGGTGGACGTCGGACGGTCGTGCTCACGACGGTGCGGTGCATCCTGGTCGCGACCGCCCTGGTCGCCGCCTATTACCTGCTGCCGCTGGACTCGGCCTTCACGGTGACGTCCGTCCTCGCTCTGGTCGGAGGGCTGGTGGCGGTGGCGCTGCTCATGGGGTGGCAGGTGCGCGGGATCGTGAGTTCCGAGCGTCCCCGGCTGCGTGCCATGGCGGCGCTGGCGACGGTACTTCCGTTGTTTCTGCTGCTCTTCGCCACGACCGACTACCTGCTGGACCGCAGCGCCCCCGGCAGTTTCAGTGAAGCGATGTCGAGGACCGACGCCCTGTACTTCACGATGACGGTGTTCAGCACGGTCGGGTTCGGCGACATCAGCCCGCGCAGCGAGACGGCCCGGCTCCTGGTCACGGGACAGATCACGGCCAACCTTCTGCTGCTCGGTGTGGCGGCCCGGGTCCTGGTGAACGCGGTCGAAGAGGGCCGGCGTGCGCAGAGCGGGGCGGAGTAGCCGGCCGGTCGTGGCGGGGCGTCCGAGAGCCGGTCAGCCGGCGGGAACGTCCTGCGCGGGCAGCCGTCCCGCCTTCACGGCGTCGACGAGTGCCTGGTGGTCGCGCTCGTTCTGGTCGGCGTACGCCTCCGCGAAGGTGACGAGGGCCCGGTCGAAGGAGTCCTTCTTTCCCAGGTAGGAGGCGATCGCGATCCGGTCGCCGGACCGCGCGTGCGCCCGGGCGAGGGTGAGGCCGCAGATGCCGCCGAAGGTCTCCAGCTGGAGGGGCGTCATCGTCTCCGGCATCGCGATGCCCTTCCAGTCGCGCAGTTGCCGGATGTAGAAGTCGCGGCGCTTGCCGTCGACGCCGTCCACGCGTTCCCAGCCGAGGAACATGTCGCTCGCCGCCTGCATCAACCGCTGTCCCGCGACGACGCGTTCGCCCTGGTTGCGGTACTGGCTGGCCCCGACGTGGTCGGCGAGGACGGAGGTGTCGGCCTCCTTGGCCTGCAGGAACAGCGGGTCGCGGCCGTCCCGTCCGAGGAGCAGGATGATCCAGCACCGGGTGCCGACGCTGCCGACCCCGACCACCTTGCGGGCGACGTCCGCGAGTTGGTAGTCGTCCAGGAGGAACCGCCGGTCGGACGGAAGCGTGATCCCGTACCGCTCGATGAGCCCGCGGAACTGGCGCTCCAGCGTGGTGCGTTCGGCGTCCGGCAGCAGGTCGGCGAGGGGGACCAGCAGCGGGGGGTCCGGCGCGATCATCGGCCGGCCGTCGACCTCGCGCGTGAGTTTGTCGAAGACCTGCACGGTGTCGCGCGAGCGGGCCTTCGTCAGGGCGTGGTCCAGCTTCTTCTGGCCGCTCCTGCGGAGTTGGCCCGTCGTGAGGTCCGTGAGGCGCTCGGCGTCGATCCTCGCGTACCAGACGTCGAGGTTGCTCATCCCGGCGAAACGGCGCATGGCTTCGCGGTACGAGCGCACGGTGCCGCTCACGATCCGGGCACGCTCGGCGTCGTCGAAGCCGTTCGCCCGGGCGGCGATGACGAAGCTCGCCGACAGCCGCTTGACGTCCCACTCCCAGGGGCCCGGCAGGGTCTCGTCGAAGTCGTTGATGTCGAACATCAACTTCCGCTCCGGCGAGGCCAGCAGCCGGAAGTTGAGCAGATGGGCGTCTCCGCACAGCTGGGCGTCGATTCCCGAGACGGGACTGCCGGCCAGGTCGGACGCCATGATCGCCGCGGCGCCCCGGTAGAAGCGGAACGGGGACTCGGTCATCCGGCTGTACCGGATCGGCACCAGCTCCCGCACCCGGGCCGCGGACTGCCCCTCCAGGATCGCCAGCGGGTCCGTTCTCTTGGAACCGGGCCTGTACACCGCGTGCCCCGACCGCGGACAGCGGCTCCGCGCCTCCTTGCCGAGGGCCGCGCGCTCCGCGGGGGTCGCGTGGGGCGACGTACGCATCGCCGTGGTCGCGTGCTTGGGCATGGGCGGCTCTCCTGCCTGGCTCTGCTGCCCCCGGGAACCACGGCGCCGGAGCGCTGCCGTGCCCCCCACCTGGTGTGCCGTGCCGATCGTCTGTGCCTGGTGGCGTCCAGCATCGAGCGTCCGTGAGCGCCGGGCTTCCCCTCAACGGTAGATCCGTCGAGAGTGCCCCGCACGGCGGCGCGGATCGCCCCCTCCGAGCGTCGGCACCGATCGCTCGGCGCCGGCCGCCCGGTATACCCCTAGCCCGTACGGCCCGTCTGGGCGTGCCGTACGGCCCCGGAGCGAGGCAAATGGAGGGAGGTAGCCGCCCAGGAGCCCCGGAGCAGCCATGACCAGCCCCCACGAGCCGTCCGATCCCCCCGCAGGCCCGGAGAAGGGCGCGGGTGACGCGGTGGGCAGCGGACACCGGGGCGGCTCGACGGCGGCGAGGATCGCCAGGAACACCGCCTCCGCGGTCCTCATCTTCCTCACCTGCGTCCTCGTACCGATCGCGCTGCTCACCGTGTGGGTGCACGACATCGCGCTGGACACCGACCGGTACGTGGCGACGGTCTCCCCGCTGGCCTCGGACCCCGCGATCGAGGACGCGGCGATCAAGCGCATCACCCATGCCGCCGACGTGCGGGTCGACGGCAACGAGGCGGCCTCCGACATCGCCGCGTGGCTCCAGGCGCAGGGTCTGCCGCCGAAGGCCGCTCAGGCGGTGAAGGGGCTCGGCCCCCAGCTCGACTCCGCTGTCACCGACACCGTGCAGAAGGTGGCCACGCGCTTCGTGCGGAGCGACCGCTTCGAGAAGATCTGGACAACCGCCAACCGAGACGCCCACGCCGCTGTCGTCCACGCGCTGACCGGCCAGGGCCGGGGAGCCATCGGCGTGAACGGCGGAACGGTCACCCTGAACGTCGGCGAGGCCGTCGAGCAGGTCAAACAGTCACTCGTGGACGCCGGCCTGTCCCCGGCGGCCGCGATCCCCGACGTCGACAAACAGATGGTGCTCGTCCAGTCCGACCAACTGGAGAAGATCCGCGGCGGAGCTCATCTGCTGGACGTGATCGGGAACTGGTTCCCCGTGCTGGTCGTGGTGATCGGTGCCGCCGGGGTGCTGCTGGCCCACCGACGCCGGCGAGCCCTGGCCCGCACGGCGCTCGGCGCGGCCTTCGCCTGCCTGATCGTGGCCATCGTCCTGGTCGTCGCCCGCCGCTACTACCTGGACCACCTCCCGCCCCAGGTCCAGTCGGAGGCCGCCGCGGCGGCCGTCTTCGACACGCTGCTCCACTTCCTGAAGGTCAGCCTCCGTACGGCGATCGTGCTCGGCGTCGTCATCGCGCTCGGCGCCTACCTCATCGGTCCCGGGCGGCTGCCGCTCGCGGTCCGCGGCACCTCCGAACGCGCGGCGGACTCCGCGGCCCGGTGGGCGTACGCCCATCAGGTCCGCACCGGCCGGGCGGGAACCTGGGCGCAGGCACACCGCCGCTGGATCGCCCTGGCCGCGCTGCTGATCGTGGCCCTGGTCTTCGCCCTCTGGAACCACCCCACGGTCCTGACGATCCTGCTGCTCGTCCTCATCCTGCTGGCCCTGCTCGCGCTCCTCGCGCTCCTCGCCGCCTCCGGGCGCGTCACGACCGAGGCGGAGCGGGTCGCGGCACCGGGGCCGGGCGACGGCCGCTGAACGTCAGCGGTCGAAGGTGCCCTTGGCCCGTTCCTTCGTGCCGCGCATCCTGCCCCGTGTCTCCAGTGCGGCGCCCTTCGCCGCGAGGGTTTCCTTGTGCAGTGCGTGGGCCGCTTTTCGCACGGTCCTGCCGACGACCTGTTCGGCCTTTGCCTTGGCCCGTTCTCCGGCGCTCATCGCAGTACCTCCGCGGAATCTCACCGGCCGGGTTCCCCTGTGACAGGTGGGGAAACGCCGCGCCCCGGGGGAGTGACCGCCGGCACGGCGTGCCGCGAGGGGTGTCCGAGGGGACGTCCCCCGCCCGCCTCCTCGGAAACCCCACCGCGCATGGGTCACGCTCCGCCGTTGACGGCTTCGGGCGTCGGCTGCCGGGCGACCAGGATCCAGGGCTTGGGGCGGCCCGTGCGGTCGGCGCAGTTCAGTGTCGCGGGGTGGGTGGTGGTGAACGCGACGCAGGCGGCCTCCCAGACCTGACCGGTGGTGGTGATGACGTCGAACTTGACGCGCTTCACCGTCTCGGACCGGTTGTGCGCGTTGACGGTGACGTCGCAGGGCAGGCCGGCCGCTCCGCCCGCGGGATAGTCGGGACGGGCGCTGAGGTCGGTCCACAGGAGCGTCTGCTGCTCGCCCGTCCGCTGGTCGCGGATGCCCGCGTACGTCCTCCCGCCGGTCAGCGCGAGACGGATCTCGAAGTCCGCCGATTCCTGCGCGGCGTCGATCCCGACGCAGGGGCCCGTCGGGCCCACCGGGCCGGTTTCGCCCCGGGGGCCGGTCGCGCCGGTGGCTCCGGTCTGGCCGGGCGGGCCCTGGGGTCCGACGGGCCCGGTCGCGCCCCTCGGGCCCCGTGGGCCCCTGCACCAGCGTCCGTCGTCGGGGCGTCCGCTCGCCGGGGCCCGGCCTTCGAGGCGGCGCGGTCCGCAGCGGTCGCCGCCGTCCGGGGCCGCCCCCGCGTGATCGGGTGCGGTGAGGTCCGCCGGTGTCGCGGGGCCGACCACGCCCGACGCCATCACCAGTGCCAGCGAGGCGACCACACCCGCCCTCTTGAACCGGCCGCGGGCCGACGGGCCCGGCAGGCGGGCGGTCCGGGACTCGGAATTCATACGGGGGCGCTCCTTGCGTCGATCGGTGGGAAATTCCTGAAGCCGATCGCGAGCTTTACCCGCCGACGCCGGTCGGACCGGCGCATTCTGCGATAACGCGCCATACATATCATCAGATCAGCCCAATTCGGGAAAGTCTGGTGACTCCGGCTCAACTGTCAGCCGGGAATCCGAAGTTGGACCTGCCGCGGCCGGGACCGTTCGGCGGGTGCCCGATCGCCGTGGGTGGGCGAACCGCGGCGTCGGCTCGGTCCAGGCGGCGCCGGGATGCCGGGTGCCGATATGTCGCATCCATTGTGGCGGCCGGTGCGTCTACGCAGGTATGGATCTGGAAAAGCCGTCCGCCGCCCCGCCCGGTACGCCCGGTACGCAGGCCGAAGGATGTCTCGCTGTCGCGATCCGCCTTCCGGTGCGGATCGTGGTGCTCGTCCTCGTCGTACCGGTACGGATGGTGTGGGACGCGCTCGTCGTCGGAGGACGGTTCCTCCGGGACACGCTGCTCCGACCGCTGGGACGAGCGCTCGGGCAGGCTCTCGGCTGGGTGGGACGGGCGCTGTTCGTGTGGCCCTGGGTGGCCCTGTGGCGCTACGTCGCCCTCCCGCTCGGCCGTGTACTGGCCCGGCTCGGGCAGGTGCTGCTCGTCGTGCCCGCGGTCTGGCTGTACCGCACGGTCCTGACCCCGGTCGGGCATGCCCTCGCCTGGGCGGCCCGGGGGGTCGGTGCCCTGCTCGCTCTGGTGTTCACGGGGGCACTGGCCGCGTTCATGTGGTTCGTCGGCGGCGTCCTGACCGCACTCGACTGGGTCCTCGGTGGTGTCGAGGCCGCGTGCGGCTGGGTGTACGCGCGGCTGCTCACGCCCCTCGGGCGCGCGGTCGCCTGGCTGCTCAAGGGCGTCGGCATGGTCCTCGCGGCCGTCGCGCTCGGCGTGTACACCGTCCTCGCCCGGCTGGTGCGGTACCTGCTCGTGGTCCCCGCCCTGTGGCTGTACACCTGGGTCCTCACCCCCGTCGGCAGGGCGGTCGCCTTCCTCGCCGACCGGTTCGTGCGGCTCGTACGGATGATCTTCACGGGCATCGGTACCGCGCTCTATTGGACCGCCCGCGTCCTGCTGGTGCTTCCCGCTCTCGCCCTGTGGCGCTGGGTCCTCGCGCCCGTCGGGCGGGCCCTCGCCGTCGTGGCCAGGGAGATCGGCGAGGCCCTCGGGCACGCCTGGCGGGTCGCCGGGTACGTCTCGCTCGCCGTCGGACGGTTCCTCGCGCGTCTTTTCCGGTGGACTTTCGTCGAACCGGCGCGCTGGGCCTACCGGACCGTGCTCACACCGGTCGGCCACGCCGTGCGCGACCTGGTGCTGAAGCCCGCGGCCGAGGCGGCGCGCGCGATCCGGCGAACGGCGCGGCAGGCTCTGGAAGCCGCCCGGGACAGTGCCCGGCAGGCCCGCGCCGACTTCCGGCGGATGCTCTTCGGAACACCCCCGGAACCACAGCCGGTCGCCCGGCGGGAACCTGCGGCCGCCGACACACGTACTCTAGGTAGCAGTACGACCGCACTCATGAAGGACTGAGCGACACTGGGCAAGCGACAGCCCGAAGGCCCGCCGCCCGCACCCGCGGTGCAGCGCATCCGACTGCGCTACACCAAGCGCGGCCGCCTCCGGTTCACCAGCCACCGTGACTTCCAGCGCGCCTTCGAGCGTGCCCTGCGCCGTGCCGCCGTACCCATGGCGTACTCGGCGGGGTTCACGCCCCATCCGAAGGTGTCGTACGCCAATGCCGCACCCACCGGCACCGGCAGCGAGGCGGAGTACCTGGAGATCGCGCTCACCGCGAAGCGCGACCCCGAGAAGCTGCGCGAGCTCCTCGACGAGTCGATGCCCCAGGGGCTCGACATCATCGAGGCGGTCGAGGCCCGCGTCTCGGGTCTCGCCGACCGGCTCACCGCTTCCGTGTGGGAGATGCGCCTCGACGGCGTGGACCCGGCGGACGCGGAGCGCGCGGTGGAGGCCTTCAACACGGCCGAGACGGTCGAGGTCAGCCGCAAGGCCAAGAACGGCATGCGGACGTTCGACGCCCGCGGTGCCGTGGCAAGCCTCGAAACGATCTCCGAGACGGACAGTCCACAGGCTGATAGGCCGACCGACCAGGCCTGTGCGATACTGCGGCTGGTTGTTCGGCACGTGACGCCTGCCGTTCGACCCGACGACGTCCTGTCCGGTCTTAGCGCCGTGGCCGACCTGGCGCCGCCGGTCGCCGCTGCGGTGACCAGGCTGGCGCAGGGGCTGTTCGATGAAGAGACCGGCACGGTGACCGACCCGCTCGCGCCCGACCGCGAGGCAGTCGCAGCCGCCCCAGCCGATCACGCGGGGGCCGCCGAAACTGCCGCCGCGAAGGCGTCGGCGTAAGGAAGGTCCCGCGTAAGGACAGATGTCGTAGCGCAGCCCTCGTATCCGGGAGCCACCTGGGTCGGGCAGCGCACCGACCTTAAGACTTTCGCCAGGCCGTACGCACACATGGCGTGCGGAACCGGCGAGACAGGACAAAGAGAGCTCCCGTGCGGCGCCCGCGCCCCGGACGGCGGCACCGCGCATCGCGCGAGCCGCGGACGTCACCGGCATCGCCGGACCAGGCGCGGCGCCCGGGAGCCTGACGGGAGATCCACCCGCATGCTCGAGCCGACCGAACCCACCGAGGGTTCCGACAACAACAACACCCCCAGCGACACCCTGCCGCCGCGGCGCCGCCGCCGTGCGGCGTCGCGACCCGCCGGTCCGCCGACCGCCGCCAACGAGGCCGCGGCCGAGACCACCGCGCCGGCCATACCGACCGTGGCGTCCGCCGACCTTGCGGCGGAGGAAGCCCCCACAGGGGCCGTGACCTCCGCCGACGCCGAGGCCGAGGAGACGGACGAGACCGAAGAGGCCGCCGAGACGGCCCAGGAGGCTCCGGCCGAGGCCGCCACCACAGCTTCCGACGAGGCCGCGCCGCGCCGTACGCGCCGCCGCGCCACCCGTCGTGTCTCCGCTCCCGCCGGCGCGCCCGCGCCGGACGAGGCCGCCGAGACCGTCGAGCCCGCCGCCGTCGCCGAGCCCGAGGGCGGGCCCGCCGAGGAGGCCCCGGCCGCGGTCGAGGAGACCGCGCCCGCCGGCCGTACCCGCCGCCGCGCCACCCGCCGGGCCTCCGCGCCCGCCGGTGCGCCCGCCGCGGACGGGGCCGCCGAGGCCGTGACGACCGCCGCCGAGCCGGTGGCCGCCCCCGCCGCCGCGGACGCCGAGCCCGAGGCGCCCGCCGCCGAGACCGTCGCCGAGGAGGCCGCGCCGCGCCGTACGACCCGCCGCCGCGCCACCCGTAGGGTCTCCGCACCCGCCGGTGCGCCCGAGGGCGACACCGCCGACGAGCGCGTGGAGGCGCCCGTGAGCAGCGAGAGCACGTCCGAGGAGTCCGCGCAGCCGCAGGCCGTCGAGGCGCAGCCCGAGGCCGCACCGGCCGAGGCGGCGCAGCCCGAGGACGGCGGCCCGCGCCGTGGCCGCCGCCGTGCCACCCGTAAGGCCGCCGTCGGATTCTCCGCGCCCGCGCCGAAGGAGACCGACGACTCCTCGCGGCGCCCGGGCCGTCCGGCCGTCGCCGTGTTCCAGGCGCCGGTGTTCACCGAGCCGATGTTCCAGACGCCCGAGCGGGCCGCCGCCGCGGCTGCCGCCGAGGCCGCCGAGGAAGCCGTCGCGCCCGTCGCGCCCGTCGAGGCCCCCGAGCCGGTCGAGACCGTCCAGGAGCCGGCCGCCGGCCGCAGGCGCCGGCGTCGCCGGGGCTTCGAGGACGAGCCGCAGGCCGTGACCGAGGAGCCGCAGGAGTCCGTCGAGGACACGGAGCCCGTCGAGGACGCGGAAGCCGCCGAGGACACGGAAGCCGCCGAGGACGCGGAGGACGCCGTCGAGGGTGACGAGGGCGAGGAGGAGTCCGCGGGCTCCCGTCGCCGTCGCCGTCGCGGTGGCCGCCGTCGCCGCCGCGGCGAGTCCGCCGAGTCGGACGCGGACGGCGAGGACGAGTACGCCGCCGAGCAGGCCGCGCAGGACGCCGAGGACGCCGCGGAGCAGGCCGAGGAGGACGCCGAGGACGCGGAGGAGCGCGAGGAGTCGGGCGGCTCCAGCAGCAGCCGTCGCCGTCGTCGCCGCCGCCGTCGCGCCGGTGACTCCGGCGGAGAGGCCGAGCAGCCCGGCGAGAACGACCCCGAGCGCACCGTCGTCAAGGTCCGCGAACCGCGCGGCAGGCGCGAGGAGCAGCCCTCGGACGAGGTGCAGTCCATCAAGGGCTCGACCCGTCTGGAGGCGAAGAAGCAGCGCCGCCGCGAGGGCCGCGAGCAGGGCCGCCGCCGTGTCCCGATCATCACGGAGGCCGAGTTCCTGGCCCGCCGCGAGGCCGTCGAGCGGGTGATGGTCGTCCGCCAGAGCGGCGAGCGCACCCAGATCGGTGTCCTCGAGGACGACGTGCTCGTCGAGCACTACGTCAACAAGGAGCAGGCGACCTCGTACGTCGGCAACGTCTACCTGGGCAAGGTCCAGAACGTGCTGCCGTCGATGGAGGCCGCGTTCATCGACATCGGCAAGGGCCGCAACGCGGTCCTCTACGCCGGTGAGGTCAACTTCGAGGCGCTCGGCATGGCTCACGGGCCGCGCCGGATCGAGTCCGCCCTCAAGTCCGGCCAGTCGGTCCTCGTGCAGGTCACCAAGGACCCGATCGGTCACAAGGGCGCGCGTCTGACCAGCCAGGTCTCCCTGCCGGGCCGCTACCTCGTGTACGTGCCCGAGGGCTCGATGACCGGCATCAGCCGCAAGCTGCCCGACACCGAGCGCGCCCGTCTGAAGACCATCCTCAAGAAGATCGTCCCCGAGGACGCGGGCGTCATCGTGCGCACCGCCGCCGAGGGCGCGAGCGAGGACGAGCTGCGCCGTGACGTCGAGCGTCTGCAGGCGCAGTGGGAGGACATCGAGAAGAAGGCGAAGAGCGGCAACGCCCCGACCCTGCTCTACGGCGAGCCGGACATGACCGTCCGTGTCGTCCGCGACATCTTCAACGAGGACTTCTCCAAGGTCATCGTCAGCGGTGACGAGGCGTGGGAGACCGTCCACGGCTACGTCTCCCACGTGGCGCCCGACCTGACCGACCGGCTGTCGAAGTGGACCTCCGAGGTCGACGTCTTCGCCACGTACCGGATCGACGAGCAGCTCATGAAGGCGCTGGACCGCAAGGTCTGGCTGCCCAGCGGCGGCTCGCTGGTGATCGACAAGACCGAGGCCATGATCGTGGTCGACGTCAACACCGGAAAGTTCACCGGCCAGGGCGGCAACCTCGAGGAGACCGTCACCAGGAACAACCTGGAGGCGGCCGAGGAGATCGTGCGCCAGCTGCGGCTGCGCGACCTCGGCGGCATCGTCGTCATCGACTTCATCGACATGGTCCTGGAGTCCAACCGGGACCTGGTGCTGCGGCGTCTGCTCGAATGCCTGGGCCGCGACCGTACGAAGCACCAGGTGGCCGAGGTCACCTCGCTGGGCCTCGTGCAGATGACCCGCAAGCGGGTGGGCCAGGGTCTGCTGGAGTCCTTCTCCGAGACCTGTGTCCACTGCAACGGCCGCGGTGTCATCGTGCACATGGAGCAGCCGACGTCCGTCGGCGGCGGCGGCAAGCGCAAGAAGCGCGGCCGCGGCGGTGCCGAGCAGGTCCACGACCACGACCACGAGCACGAGGTGGCCGAGGAGCCGGAGGCCGAGACCGAGGCGGAGGTGGCCGCCGAGGTCGCCGCGCCCGTCGCTCTGGTCGAGACCGAGTTCCAGCCGGACGAGGAGTTCTACGGCAGCGCCGCCGAGGCGGAGGCCGCAGCCACCCGTGGCCGTTCGCGACGTCGGGCCTCCCGGCGCGCGTCCGCTCCCGCCGGTGCGCCGAAGACCGAGGAGCGTGCTCCCCGGACCAGGCGCGAGGAGCGCGCCGAGCGGGCCGCCTCCCGGTCCCGTGAGGCCGTCGAGGCCGAGCCGTTCGCGGCCGAGGACCCGGTCGTGGAGGCGCCGGCCGCTGAGCGGCCGGCGGCCGAGCAGCCGGTCGTCGAGGCTCCCGCCGAGACCGTCGAGGCCCCGGTGGCCGCGGTGGCGGAGGCCGAGGCCGCTCCTCAGGGCCGTACGCGCCGCCGTGCGACCCGCAAGGTGTCGGCTCCGGCCGGTTCGCCCAGGTCGGCCGGGGAGGCCGTCGTGACGGTCACGGAGCCGGTTGCGGCGCCCGTCGCCGAGGCCCCCGCGCCGGCCGCCGACGAGACGGAGACGGCGCCCGAGCCGGTGGCCGAGGCTCCCGCCGGGAGCGCCGCGCCGGCCCGTCCGCGCCGCCGTGCCGTGCGCAAGGCCACCGCGCCCACCGCGTCCGCGGAGGCGGCCGTCGTGGTCGTCCCGTCGGCCGCCGCGGAGCCGGTCGCCGAGCCCGAGGCCGCCGAGCCGGAGGCCGCCGAGGCCGACGGCGAGTCCCCGGCCGCCAAGACGACGGCCGCCCGCAAGACGGCCAAGAAGGTGACGGCGAAGAAGGCCGCCACCAAGAAGGCCGTGGCGGCCAAGAAGACGGTCGCCAAGAAGGCCACGGCCAAGAAGACGACCGCGAAGAAGGCGGCCGTCAAGTCCACGGCGAAGAAGACCGCGGCGGCCGAGCAGACGCTCTCCACCGTCACGGCGTCCACCGACGAGAGCTGAGGCTCCGCACGGTGTCCCCGGCCCGCGCGTCCAGCGGGCCGGGGACACCGCGTGACCGGTGGCACACCCGCGGGGCCCGGGCTGGTTTGACCCTTTCGGCCGTGGCCCCGTAACCTTGACCGTCGGCGTGTCTCCTGACACGCCGCATCCCCGTAAACCTCTTCCTCCTGGTTTCGAGAGCCTCGTGCTCCGTGTTCCGGGAGAGGCCGCTCGCGCGAGTCGGCGGCTGGACTGCGGGGTCCCGTTCCGAGCGAAAGAGAGATCCGCGTGTACGCCATCGTGCGCAGCGGTGGTCGCCAGCACAAGGTTGCTGTCGGCGACATCGTTGAGGTTGACAAGATTCCCACCGCCAAGGTTGGCGACACGGTCGAGCTCTCGACCCTGCTCGTTGTCGACGGCGAAGCCGTGACGAGCGACCCCTGGGTCCTCGCGGGCATCAAGGTCCAGGCCGAGATCGTGGACCACCACAAGGGCGTCAAGATCGACATCCTTCGCTACAAGAACAAGACCGGCTACCGCCGTCGTCAGGGCCACCGCCAGCAGTACACGGCGATCAAGGTCACTGAGATCCCCGCGGCTGCGAAGTAAGGGTAGGGACTGAGACATGGCACACAAGAAGGGCGCATCGTCCACTCGGAACGGTCGCGACTCCAACGCTCAGCGGCTCGGTGTGAAGCGCTTCGGCGGTCAGACCGTCAACGCCGGTGAGATCCTGGTCCGCCAGCGTGGCACCCACTTCCACCCCGGCGTCAGTGTCGGCCGTGGCAAGGACGACACGCTGTTCGCGCTGGCCGCCGGTGCGGTCGAGTTCGGCACGCACCGTGGCCGCAAGGTCGTGAACATCGTTCCGGTCGCCTGATCGAGTCCCGTCGAGGCTGCCCCGGTTCCACGCGGACCGGGTCGGGTGCCTCGGGGCCCAGGCTCCGTAGAACAGAGTTCCTCGCGAGGCGGACCTCACTTCCCCCACGGGAAGAGGGTCCGCCTTTCGCGTGTTACGTAAGAGACATTCCGTACGTACTGATGTAACCGAAGTGCTGGAGGCACCCCACATGACCACCTTCGTGGACCGCGTCGAGCTGCATGTCGCCGCGGGTAGCGGAGGTCACGGCTGTGCCTCCGTACACCGGGAGAAGTTCAAGCCGCTCGGCGGCCCGGACGGCGGCAACGGCGGCCGTGGCGGTGACGTGATCCTGGTCGTCGACCAGTCCGTCACCACGCTGCTCGACTATCACCACTCGCCCCACCGCAAGGCGACCAGCGGCAAGCCCGGCGAGGGCGGCAACCGTTCCGGCAAGGACGGCCAGGACCTCGTCCTGCCCGTGCCCGACGGCACGGTCGTGCTCGACAAGGCGGGCAACGTCCTCGCGGACCTCGTCGGACAGGGCACGACGTACGTCGCCGCCGAGGGCGGCCGCGGCGGCCTCGGCAACGCGGCGCTGTCCTCGGCCCGCCGCAAGGCGCCCGGCTTCGCGCTGCTCGGCGTGCCCGGGGGCCTCCAGGACATCGTCCTGGAGCTGAAGACCGTCGCCGACGTGGCCCTCGTCGGCTACCCGAGCGCCGGCAAGTCCTCGCTCATCTCCGTCCTGTCCGCCGCCAAGCCGAAGATCGCGGACTACCCGTTCACGACCCTCGTCCCGAACCTGGGCGTCGTGACCGCCGGCGAGACCGTCTACACCATCGCCGACGTCCCCGGCCTCATCCCCGGGGCCAGCCAGGGCAAGGGCCTCGGCCTGGAGTTCCTGCGCCACGTCGAGCGCTGTAGCGTGCTCGTCCACATCCTGGACACGGCCACCCTCGAATCCGAGCGTGACCCGATCTCCGACCTCGACATCATCGAGGAGGAGCTGAAGCAGTACGGCGGCCTGGACAACCGTCCGCGCATGGTCGTCCTCAACAAGATCGACGTGCCGGACGGCAAGGACCTCGCGGAGATGGTCCGCCCCGACCTGGAAAGCCGCGGCTACCGCGTCTTCGAGGTGTCCGCGGTCGCCCACATGGGCCTCAAGGAGCTGTCCTTCGCGCTCGCCGAGATGGTCGCCGCCGCACGCGCCGCGAAGCCCAAGGAGGAGGCGACCCGGATCGTCATCCGTCCGAAGGCGGTCGACGACGCCGGCTTCACCGTGGTGCAGGAGGAGGACGGCCTCTTCCGCGTGCGCGGCGAGAAGCCCGAACGCTGGGTGCGCCAGACCGACTTCAACAACGACGAAGCCGTCGGCTACCTCGCCGACCGCCTCAACCGTCTCGGTGTCGAGACGCAGCTGATGAAGGCGGGCGCCCGCTCGGGCGACGGCGTCGCCATCGGCCCCGAGGAGAACGCGGTCGTCTTCGACTGGGAGCCGACCGTCATGGCCGGTGCGGAGATGCTGGGCCGCCGTGGTGAGGACCACCGCCTCGACGAGCCTCGCCCCGCCGCCCAGCGCCGCCGCGACAAGCAGGCCGAGCGGGACGAGTCGCAGAAGGAGTACGACGACTTCGAGCCGTTCTAGGGCCTGCCTGACCATCCCGGTCCGCCCGGCGGCCTCGTTCGGCGGGCCGCGCGTCCGCCTCCGCCGCCGGGCGGTCCCGGTGGAACGCGAGGCGGAGCCCGGGCGGGCACAGGGCAACCAAACGGCCGGGCCGTGAGTCGTAGCGGGCGTGGAGAGGATCTCCCTCTCCACGCCCGTTGTGTATCCCGGACACCCGGATCGGACGTCACCGAGCCCGGACGAGTGAGGACGCGCCGGGCGGTCGCCCTCGCGACCACCCGGCGGGCCGCGCCCGTCGGCAGGTCCGTTCCGCCGGCCGGCCACGCCCCCTCCTTCCGTCGGAGCGGCTGCCCAGGAGCCGTCGTTCCCTTCAGGTCAGGACCCCCATGCCGCACCGCCGTTCCTTCTTCGCCCGCCGCAGACCCTTCGTCGTCGGTGCCGGTGTCGCCCTGGCCGCGGGCGCGCTGGCCGTTCCCGCCGTCAACGCCGTGCCCACGCCGGCGACCGCCACCACGCCGAGCGCCAAGCGGCTGCACGACGACTTCAACGGCGACGGCTATCCGGATCTCGCGATCGGCGCGCCGGGCACCACGGTGAGCGGTCTGAAGAACGCCGGGTCCGTCAGCGTGCTGTACGGCGGCTCCGGCGGACTGTCCACCGCGCGCAAGCAGGTGCTGACCTGGCCCGGACGCGTCCCCGGCGACACTCCCGAGCACGTCTACGGCTCCGGGTTGCAGAGCGCCGACCTCGACGGCGACGGATACGCGGATCTGCTCTCGTCCGTCGACGTCTCGGTGATGGACATCGACGACGGCTACGCCGTCGTCGTGAACTGGGGCGGGCCCAAGGGGCTCTCCGCGACCGCCACGACCCTCGCCTGGAGTCCGGGGGCCGAGTGGCAGGGACAGTTCACCGTCGGTGACGTGGACGGCGACAAGCACCCGGACCTGGTGACCGCGGGCGCCGACCAATGGCTCTCCGAGGACCCGGACACCCCGCCCGAGGAGGACGGGACGGTGCGGCACGGCCCGTTCACCCGCGGCGGTGGCAACGCGGGGAAGGACTACTTCACCGTCGATCCGCACAAGAGCCTGTTCCACCCGGTGATGGCGGCCGGTGACGTGACCGGGGACGGGGTGGCCGACCTCGCGGTGACCACCGGGGACCCGGGCTCGCGCACCACGGCGCTGCTCGCCGGCGGCAGGGACGGCTTCACCGGCAAGGGCCGGCTGAGCGACGCCCAGGGGCGCGCCGTCGGAGGCGAGGACGTCGCGATCGGAGACCTGGACAAGGACGGATACGGCGACGTGGTCGTCGGCCGCGCGGTCGCGGGCGGCGCCGGATCGCCCGCCGGGGGCGGTGTGGTGGGCGTCGTCTACGGCGGCCCCGGAGGCGTCTCGGCGACCCGCAAGCCGGTGTGGATCAGCCAGGACACCGCGGGCGTGCCCGGCACCGACGAGAAGGGCGACGGCATGGGCACGGGCCTGTCCGTCGGCGACACCGACGGCGACGGCTACCTCGACGTGGCGACCGGACTGCCCGGCGAGGACGTCGGCACCACCGTCGACGCGGGCGGTGTGCTCGTCCTCAGGGGCAGTGCCTCGGGCCTGACCGGCACCGGTGCCAGGTCGTTCACCCAGAGCACCTCCGGCGTGCCCGGTACGGCCGAGCGGCTGGACCGCTTCGGTGCCGAGACGGCGCTGGTCGACGGCAACGGCGACAAGAAGGACGGTCTGATCGTCGGCGACCCGGACGAGAACGCGGGCAACGGCGCCGTCTGGACCTTCTCCGCAGGCTCCGGCGGCATCACGGCGAGTGGTTCGGCCTCCTTCGGCGGGTCCACCCTCGGCCTTCCCGCCACGGGCTCGGGCTTCGGACGGTCCCTCGACGACTGACCCGCCCGCTCCGCCTTCGGCGCGGACACGCCGGGCACGGTGGCGACGCGCGCCCGGCCGGGGCGGACCCCCGCCCCCTGAACGAGTGTCAGCCCGCCGGGACAGTGGTCGGTTCCCCCGGAAGCCGTCGGAGGGACCTCGAAATCCCCTGTCGCGGCGGGTCGTTCGTTGCTCGTGTGTTCGTCATGCTTACGATGCGCTCTGTTCAGGAGGTGGGCCGCTGTGCCGTGTGGGCTTCCCGGTGTCCAAGAGGCAACCGACGCAAGGGAGTTCGCCCATGTCCGGAGCAGTCTCACGCGATCGTCGCCACTTTCTCACCGCCTCGGCCGCCGTGCTCGGCGCCGCCGCCTCGGCCCAGCTCTGGCTGCCCGGCTCCGCCCGCGCGGCCGAAACCCCGCTGCCCGACGGCGTGTTCAGCCTCGGCATCGCCTCCGGTGACCCGCTGCCGGACGCCGTCGTGCTGTGGACCCGGCTCGCCCCCGACCCGCTGAACGGCGGCGGCATGCCCGACCGCACGGTGCCGGTCGACTGGGAGGTCGCCGAGGACGCCCGCTTCCGCAAGCAGGTGCGCCGCGGCACCGCGCAGGCGCGTCCCGAGTACGGCCACAGCGTCCACGTCGACGTCCGCGGGCTGCGCCCGGACCGCGCGTACTGGTACCGCTTCCGCGCGGACGGCCAGGTCTCCCCGACCGGGCGCACCCGAACCGCGCCGCACCCCTCCCGGGCGGGCGGCTCGCTGCGCGTCGCCCTCGCCTCCTGCCAGAACTGGCAGAACGGCTACTTCACCCCGTACGCCGACATGCTCGACCAGGACCCCGACGTCGTCCTGTTCGTCGGCGACTACATCTACGAGTCCTCACCCTCGGCGACGGCCGTGCGCCGCCACGAGGGCACCGGGGAGCCGTACACCCTCGTCCAGTACCGCAACCGGTACGCCCAGTACCGCAGCGACCCGCATCTCGCCGCCATGCACGCGAACGCCCCCTGGGTGGTCACCTTCGACGACCACGAGGTCGACAACGACTTCGCCGGGGAGATCCCGCAGGACCCGGACAAGCAGACGCACGACGCGTTCGTGGCCCGGCTGACCGCCGCCTACCAGGCGTACTACGAGCACATGCCGGTCCGGGCCACCGCGATCCCGGACGGGCCGCACATCCGGATGTACCGGCGCCTGGACTTCGGACGCCTCGCCCGGCTGAACGTCCTCGACACCCGCCAGTTCCGCAGCGACCAGGCGACCGGCCAGGAAGGCGCGCAGGATCCGGCGCTCACCATGCTCGGCGCGGCGCAGAAGGACTGGCTGCTCCACGGGATGCGCCACTCGCCCGCCCGCTGGAACCTCGTCGCCTCGCAGATCATGATGGCCGAGACCGACCTCCAGGTCGGCGAGGGCAAGCTCTGGTACTACGACGCCTGGGACGGCTACCAGGCCGAACGCAACGCTCTCATGGGGGAGTTCGCGGACATCCGCAACCCCGTCGTCCTCACCGGCGACCGGCACCTCACGATGATCAGCGACCTCAGGACGGACTTCGCCGACCCGGACTCCGACGTCGTGGGCGCCGAGTTCGTGGGTACGTCCATCGCCAGCGGAGGCGACCAGGACCAGGCCGCCTTCCACAAGGAGTGGGACGCGCGGATGCCGGACAACCCGCACTGGAAGTTCATCGACGCCCACCGCGGCTACCACCTCTTCGACATCCGGCGGGACGGCATCGACGCCCAGGTGCGCGTCGCGGAGACGGTGCTGAAGCCCGACGCCGCCTCCAGCACCCTGGCCCGCCTGCGGGTCGACGCGGGGGATCCGGGCGTGCGGCTCGTGTGACATGGGCATGCCCTGGGACTCATCGGAGTCCCAGGGCGTTCGCAGGCCGCGCTCGGCCTCCGTCCTTACGGTCCTCTCGCCGTGGAGAGCGACTGTTCGACACCTGATACGACAGCTCCCGTGACGCCCGGGCCGCTGCCCGCCGCCCGGCTGCTGAACATCGGCCCGCACAAGACCGGCACCACCTCGGTGGGACGACCGCGGCCGCGGTGGCCGCCGAGTCCGCGCGCATCGCGGGGGTCCGACCGGTTCACCGGACGCCTTCGGGGGAACTCGTGCGTGTACTCGGTCACCGGGCGCCGAGGCGTCTGAGAAGTACGTGAGGAACCCGCGCGGGACGTGTGGAGTTACTCACAGCAAATCCGGACAATTCGCCCCGGTGTCCGCGAAGTCGCCTGTGTGCAAGGTGAATGCCCGGTGGCGCGCACATATGCAGTGGAGGGCGCTCACCTTGCATGGCGGTAACCGTAGGTGGGACCATTCCCGCGTTCCCTGTCGCCCCAAGGTAGGTCACCTGTGTCTGAGCACATTGCCAAGCCCCGTACCACCGCAGTGATCCTGGCCGGCGGGACCGGTCAGCGCGTGGGTCTGTCGATTCCGAAGCAACTGCTGAAGATCGCCGGCAAGGCGGTCATCGAGCACACGCTGACCACCTTCGAACAGGCCGACTCGATCGACGACATCATCGTGCTCATGGCTCCCGGCTACGTGCCGGACGTCGAGAAGATCGTCGCGAAGGCGGGCTTCACCAAGGTGACCCGTGTCATCGAGGGCGGCTCGACGCGGAACGAGACGACCGAGCGCGCCATCGCGGCCCTCGGCGAGGGTCTGGCCGAGGGCGAGGACGCCAACGTCCTGTTCCACGACGCCGTGCGCCCGCTGCTGTCCGAGCGCGTCATAGACGACTGCGTCACGGCCCTGGAGCGCTACCAGGCCGTCGACGTCGCCATCCCGTCCGCGGACACGATCATCGTGACCCGCACCCACGGCGAGGACGGCGAGTTCATCACCGAGATCCCGGACCGCTCCCGGCTGCGCCGCGGCCAGACGCCCCAGGCGTTCAAGCTGTCCACCATCCGGCGCGCCTACAAGGTCGCGGCCGGTGACCCCAACTTCCAGGCCACGGACGACTGCTCGGTCGTGCTCAAGTACCTGCCGGACGTGCCGATCCACGTCGTGGCGGGCGACGAGTACAACATGAAGGTCACCCAGCCGGTCGACGTCTTCATCGCCGACAAGCTCTTCCAGCTCGCCTCCACCACCGCGCCCGAGCAGGCCGACGAGGCCGCCTACCGCGAGCTGCTCACCGGCAAGACCCTCGTCGTCTTCGGCGGCTCGTACGGCATCGGCAAGGACATAGCCGAGCTCGCCGAGAGCTACGGCGCGAAGACGTACGCTCTCGGCCGCTCCACCACCGGCACGCACGTCGAGAACCCCGAGGAGGTCGACGACGCGCTCTCCACGGCGTACGCGGAGACCGGGCGCATCGACTACGTCATCAACACCGCGGGCGTGCTGCGCATCGGCAAGCTGGCCGAGACGGACAACGCGACCATCGAGGAAGCGCTGAAGGTCAATTACCTGGCCCCGGTGCAGATCGCCCGCTCCTCGTACAAGTACCTGGCCGAGAGCAAGGGCCAGCTGCTGCTCTACACCTCCAGCAGCTACACCCGCGGCCGCGCCGAGTACAGCCTCTACTCCTCGACCAAGGCCGCCATGGTGAACCTCACCCAGGCGCTGTCGGACGAGTGGGCCGGAGACGGCATCCGCGTCAACTGCATCAACCCTGAGCGGACCGCGACCCCCATGCGCACCAAGGCGTTCGGCCAGGAGCCCGCGGGCTCGCTGCTGTCCTCCGAGGCCGTCGCGCGGACCTCGCTGGACGTCCTGCTCTCCGAACTGACCGGTCACGTCATCGACGTCCGCCAGCAGGACCCGACGGCCGGCGCGGGCCGCGCCACCGGTTTCGAGGCGGCTCTGGCCGCCGTTCTGGACCGCCAGGACGGCGTGGCATAATCAAAAACGAATAGTCTTTCGGAATTCAGGCCTTTGTGTCCGCGCGTTCGACGCGTATTCACAAGGGCCTGAGTCCGTAAAATTCACTTTTCGCTTTTTGGTTCCTCTTCGGTATCAAAAGACCTTTTGGTATCAAAACCGGCACTCACCCCTCAAGAGCAGGTTTCTCCGTGATTTCCACCGCTATTCGCGTTGCCCGGGTGGGCAGCGCGGCCGAGCTGGCGGCGGCGGCCCTCATGATGCTGGGCTTCCCCTGCCTGATGCTCGCCGCGCTCGTTCCGAGCGTCGGCGCCTTCGCGGCCGCGGCCGCCGTGACGTACCTGGCGGACCACTTTCTGCACCGGCGCGGCAGCTATCTGGTCAACCGCCTCAGCAAGGTGCGGGCCGGTCTGTCCATCAGGTTCCTGATCCGGCAGCTGCTGCTCGTCCTGCTCCTGGCGCGACTCGACCTGTCCGACAGCATGGTCTTCTACGCGGCCATCGCGTGTTTCCTGGCCTTCTACGGCTTCCAGGCACCGCACGGCGCGCTGATCACGCTGATACGGCTGCGCCGCAAGATGCCCGTCGCCACCCGCAACGTCGACCTGGCCTCTCGCGTGCGCATCCCGGACGCGCCGCCGCGCCCGCTGCTGTCCCGGTCCGCGGAGAAGATGCTCCACCTCGACCTGGTGGCCGTGGCCGGCCTCCTGGTCGCCGGGGCGACCGACGACGGCGTCTACGGCTTCGCGGGCGTCGGCGTGTCGCTGCTGCTGGCCTTCGGCTACGTGGCGGCGCTCGTCCCGTTCGTGCGCGGCCGGAGGGTCCCGCCGAACGCGGACAAGGTCCTGGCGGCCGTCGACGGCTGGCTCGGCGACTACCGTCCGGAGACGGTGCTCTACTTCTCGGGTTCCAAGGACTCCGCCTACCAGGTCAACATGTGGCTGGAGACGATGGAGCAGCTGGACACCCGGCCGCTGATCATCCTCCGCGAGCGGGCGATCCTGGAGCGCATGGCGCCCACCACCGTGCCGGTCATCTGCGTGCCCGGAGGGGTGCACCTGATGAACATGGACCTGTCGACGGTGCGGGTCGCGCTCTACGCGGCGAACGTCGGCAAGAACATCCACATGCTGCGCGTGCCCACCATGCAGCACGTCTTCATCGGCCACGGCGACAGCGACAAGCTCGCCAGCGTCAACCCGTTCAGCAAGGTCTACGACGAGGTGTGGACCGCGGGCCGCGCGGGCCGCGACCGCTACGCCATAGCCGACGTCGGCGTCCGTGACGACGACATCGTCGAGGTCGGCCGCCCGCAGCTGGCCCCGATCCAGACCTGGCAGGGCGTGCCGGACGGCCGCATCCCGACGGTCCTGTACGCGCCGACCTGGGAGGGCTGGGACGGCAACCCCGGCAACACCTCGATCGTCCTCGCCGGCGAGAACATCGTGAAGAAGCTGGTCGCGGCCGACCCGCCGGTCCGTGTCCTGTACAAGCCGCATCCCTTCACGGGCACCGTCAGCGCCGAGGCGGGGGCCGCGCACCGGCGCATCACCGCCCTGGTCGAGAAGGCCGCCGTCGAGCGCGCCGGCGACGCCCGCTTCACCGCCGACGCGGCCGCCCAGGAACTGGCCAAGGCCGAGCTGACCCGTATCGGGGCCCGTCTCGCCGAGCTGTCCGGCACCGGCGGCGAGAAGGGCGACGAGGCCGAGGCCACCCGCGACGGCATGGTCGACGCGGCCCGACACGAGGAGGCCGCTCGGCTGCGCGCCGAGTGGAACGACGCCTACTGGCGTTCCTTCAACGCCGCCGAGCACCGTGTCATCACGGGCGCCGAGCCGCGCCTGTACGACTGCTTCAACGTCTCCGACGCGATGGTCTCGGACATCTCCAGCGTCGTCTCCGACTTCATCGCGAGCGGCAAGCCGTACGCCGTCACGGACTCCGCGGAGCTCGGCGCCGAGGAATTCAAGCGGCAGAACACCGCGGTGCGTTCCGCGGTGATCCTGACGAACTCGGCCGCCGAACTGGGCGAGCTGCTCGCGGCGGTGGCCGACCCGGCCGCGGACGCGCAGGCGGAGGGCCGCCAGGAGCTCAAGCGCTATCTGCTCGGCCCGGACGAGCCGGCCTCCATCGACCAGTTCAACGCCGCGGTGCGGGAGCTGGCGCGGGAGTCCGAGCGGCGCAACCGCGGCCAGCAGAGCGTGACGTCGGCCGAACTCGTGGACGTCGACCTCGCGAGCACGGTTCCCGCCCAGCGGGTGACCGACGAGACGGACGGAGCCGCGGTCACCGGCTGATCCGGTCCGCACGCGCACACGGGCATGGCCCCGGGGAGTTCTCCCCGGGGCCATGCCCGTTTCTCGCGTCCGCCGCGATTTCCTCTTATGGGGTTGTGCGAGCGTTCACGGCCGGGCCACCCGCCATTTCCTGTGACCTGGGTCACAAAATGAGTCCTTCCGGGCAACCACCCCGTACTTCCAGTCGTCTTCCAGAGTGCGATTGAGGTGATAAGAGGGAAATGTTCTTGTGGCATTTCCTGAAACAAGGGGGAAACGTGACGCAACCTGACGTGACCATCGTCATCGGGGCGTACGAAGCGATGCCGTACCTGGTCAAGTGCCTGGAATCCGTCGAGGATCAGACGCTCGGACCGGAACGCATCGAGATCATCGCCGTCGACGACGGGTCCACGGACGGCACGGGGGAGTACCTGGAACAGTTCGCCGAGCGTTCGGCCATGTCCGTCATGGTGATCCGGCAGGCCAACTCGGGCGGCCCCAGCGGCCCGCGCAACGCCGGCCTCGGCAAGGCGCGGGGGCGCTACGTCTTCTTCCTCGACGCCGACGACTACTTCGGCCCCGAGGCGCTGGAACGCATGGTCACCGTGGCCGACGAACAGGGCACGGACGTGGTGCTCGGCAAGGTCGTCGGGGTCAACAGGTCGGCTCCGAAGTCGATGTGGGGCAAGAACCTGCCCCGTACCGACGTCTTCTCCTCGAACATCAAATTCACGCTCAGCGCGCAGAAGCTCTTCCGCCGTGACCTGCTCACCCGGCACGGAATGGTCTTCGACGAGTCGCTGAAGACCGGCGAGGACGCGCTGTTCACGATGGAGGCCTACCTCCGCGCCGACGGTGTCTCGGTGATCGCCGACTACGACTGCTACCACCTGGTCGGCCGCGACGACGGCAAGCACGTGACCAAGAGCGGCGGCTACAGCCTGCGCTTCGACTCGGCCCGCGCCCTGATGAACCTCATCGCGGAACTCGTGCTGGCCGGGCCCCGCCGCGACAACCTGATGGTCCGGCCGTTCCTGATCACCCTGCTCCCGCAGTTCGGGCCGGGCTTACTTAAGCAGAGCGAGAAGGTGCGCGGCCACAAACTCGAACTGGCCAGGCCGCTGATGGACGCCTACTGGCACGAGGGCATCGCCCGCCGCCTCAAGGTCCACGAGCGGCTGCGGCTGCATCTGGTGGCCCTCGGCCGGGGCGATCTCCTCCTGGACGTGGTGGAGTTCGTCAAGTCGAAGAAGGCCCCGGAGATAGTGCTGGAGTCACGCGGCCGCAAGGTCTACCTCGCCTACCCGCACTTCCGCGCCGCCGCGGCGGGCATCCCGGACAGCTACTACGTCCCGACCACCCGCGAGACAGTCACCATCGAGGGCTTCAAGCCCCGTCCCGCACGGTTCCGGCGCCTGCGCCGGATGGCCCGGAGGGTTCTCGGGCCCCGGCGCTGACAGCGCGCCGCTGGGCCTCCTCCCGGCGTCCGTCACGCAGACCGCCGCCAGGAGGAGCCCGTCAGGAGGAACCCGCCGCTCTACTGGCGTCCCGACTGCAACGCTTTGCGCAGGGGCCGGCCCACGGCGCGCCGGGCCATCCGGTAGACCGAGCCTCCGGACGTTCCCGCCGGTCCCGCGGCGAGCTTGATCTTGGGCCCCCGGGTCAGCTCCCGCTTCAGACGGCCGTTCTCCGTGGACAGTTCGGTGATGCGGCTCTGGAGGAAACCGAAGCGCGTGGTGAGCGAGGCGATGTCGGCGTCGTTCCAGGGCCGGACACCGGGCGGGAAGGCCAGGGAGCGGAGGCGCTCCTCGTGGGCCGCGCCCCCGTCGCCGTGCGTGAAGGTGTTCTCCAGGCCGTTGCGGGTCAGGAACCCGGTGAAGCGCTCGAAGCGCTCCTGGTGTCCGCGGATCAGCGGGCCGAAGTCGGCCTCCGCGTACAGCTCGGCCGGATCGAGGTCCGCGGGCAGCTTGGTGATCGGCCGGTGCGGGATGCCGAAGTAGCGGCACAGCTCCAGCGTGCGGGAGTCGCCGCACAGCACCGTCGCGGGCGTGCCGGCGAGCAGCGCCGCGATGTTCCCGTGGATGCGGGAGCCGAAGGAGAAGTCGAAGTCGCGCAGGTCGTCGATCCAGGTGACGGGATCGATGTAGACGCGGACCTTGTCCTCCCGGAACATCGGGTGGTCGGGATGCGTGGGCATCTCGGTCACCGTGCCGTTCGGGTCCGACAGGTCGCGCCAGTGCAGCTGCCGCGCGTCGCTGAGGTTCTGGCCGATGAAGCGCAGATGCGGATAGCGCGCGTGGGCGTTGCGGACGACCGGGTCGAGGCCCTGTGTACGCATCGCGCTGTGCGAACCGTTGACCGCGATCCGGGACTCGGGACCGAGCGATTCGGCCCGCTTGCGCACGTCGAGCCGCTCGCCGTACATGAACAGGGAGGGGCAGCCGATGGCCTCGACGTCGTTGAAGCCCATGTCCCGCAGGTACTTCTCGGTGAACTCGCCGCGCACGCCGATGGACGCGCTGCGGTCGAGCACCGCGGAGACGAACTCCCGCACGGCGGGTTCGATCGGTTTCAGCCGCGCCGGGTTGTAGTTCAGCCCGGTCTGCGCGCCGATGCCCGGGACGATCACCGGGATCTTCAACTTGCCGATGAGCCGCGTCAGCCGTCTGAGCTGCGCCTCGAACGAGGGCCGGAACGCGTTGGCGAGGGGGACGACGAACGCGTCGAACTCCTCGTTGATCCGGCCCGCGGCGGCCACGTCGGTTCGGATGCCGTTGGACACGACCTCGGTACGCGGAGTCTCGAGGATCTTGTGCGTGGCGTCGCTGAAGATGAGATTGCCCGAGTTGGTGGCGAAGACGTCCTGGTGGAGAGCCTCTTCCACGGGGACGACGTCATAGGGGCTCTTGCCCGATCTCAGGAGTATGCGCTTCACGGGGGGAACAGTAGGTGACACATTGCTCAACATAACTTTGCAGTGCCTTTAATTCCCATGAGGAACCCGTACAACCTTTTCTCCGTACGCGGCACGTGATCACGCAACTACACGGTGCCGTCCGCCTGCTGGACCGGAGGGCCGGGAGGCTTCCTCTTCGCGTAGATTGCGGGGCGGGGCACCCGGACCGACGCGAGGGGACACACCGCAGGTGGCAGCGGCAAGGCAGACCGAGACGCACGCCGACAGGGACGCGGTGACGCGGGCCCACAGGATCATCGTCAAGGTGGGCTCCTCCTCGCTCACCACCGCCTCCGGCGGCCTCGACGCCGACCGGGTCGACGCCCTCGTGGACGTCCTCGCCAAAGCCCGTGACGGCGGCGAGAAGGAGATCGTCCTCGTCTCCTCCGGAGCCATCGCCGCCGGCCTCGCGCCGCTCGGACTGCGCCGCCGCCCCAAGGACCTCGCCCGCCAGCAGGCGGCCGCCAGTGTCGGCCAGGGCCTCCTGATGGCCCGCTACACCGCCTCCTTCGCCCGCTACGGCATCCGCGTCGGGCAGGTGCTCCTCACCTCCGACGACACCAGCCGGCGCTCCCACCACCGCAACGCCTCGCGCACGTTGGACAAGCTCCTCGCGATGGGCGCCCTCCCGGTCGTCAACGAGAACGACACGGTGGCCACCGACGAGATCCGCTTCGGCGACAACGACCGTCTCGCTGCCCTCGTCGCCCATCTCGTACGCGCCGACCTGCTGATCCTGCTCTCCGACGTCGACGGGGTCTACGACGGCGACCCCAGCAGGCCCGGCACCTCACGGATCGCGCAGGTGCGCGAGCCCGCGGACCTCGCCGGCGTCGAGATCGGCAGCGCGGGCAAGGCGGGCGTCGGCACCGGCGGCATGGTCACCAAGATCGAGGCGGCCAGGATCGCCGCCGCGGCCGGCATCCCCGTGGTGCTGACCAGCGCCGTCCACGCGGCCGACGCCTTCGCGGGCCGGGACACCGGCACCTTCTTCCACGCCACCGGCAAGCGGTCGGCCGACCGGCTGCTGTGGCTCCAGCACGCCTCCACGCCGCAGGGCGCGCTCACCCTCGACGACGGCGCCGTACGCGCGGTCGTCGAGCGGCGCACCTCGCTGCTGCCCGCGGGCATCGCGGGCGTCGAGGGCGAGTTCACCGCGGGAGACCCGGTCGAACTGCGCGATGGCGCGGGCCGGGCCGTCGCGCGGGGGCTGGTGAACTTCGACGCCAAGGAGATCCCCCAGCTGATCGGCCGCTCCACCCGGGAACTGGCGCGCGAGCTGGGCCCCGCGTACGAGCGCGAGGTCGTGCACCGAGACGACCTCGTCCTGCTGAACCCGTAGAACACGCGGCGTCCCAGGGGCCACCGCCGGGACCCCTGTCCGCTACATCCGTAAACGGCCGAATCCCCCGCCCCCACCGGTGGACGTTCCGTAAAACCGCCACACGGCGGCTTCTCACCTGCTCAACTTTGTGGCAGGGAGAGTCCGGGATTCGGTACGACCATCGGGTAAAGGAGGCCGTCGTGAGACGAGTGCGCCCTGGGGTGGCGGCGTCCCGCGGTGGTCCCGCCTCCCGCGCGGTGGGCGAGGAACGGGCCCTCACCAGTGTCGCGGCCGGCGACACCTACGAGGGCGAGCAGCCCGCCGACCTGCCCCGGCTGTGGCACGTCACGCTGAGCGTCTCCGGCGGCGAGGCCCCGCTGACCGAGGTGCGGCGCGGTCTCGAACAGCTCGCCCACGACCACCCCTTCCTGCTGACCAGCCGGTACGCCAACGACCACGCGGAGATCCGCTACTGGGAGGAGGCCCGCGACCTGCACGACGCGGCGGCCGTCGCGCTGCGCCTGTGGGGCGAGCACCGCCAGACCGCCAAACTCCCGCCCTGGGAGATCGTCGGCCTGGAGGTCATCGACCGCGAGACGTACCACCAGCGGATCGCCGAGGGGTACGGACCACTGCCCGCGACCCCTGTGGGGGTTCATCCCTTTTGAGCCCGTCTCGCCGAATGGGACAAGCGCCGGCCCGGCCCGCCGGGCGCACTACCCTTCCCCCATGACCACGCTCTCGCCGTACGACTCCATGTCCCCGGTGGCCCAGGCCGCCTATCGCGCGAAGTCCGCCGCCGCCGACCTGGCGCCGCTGCCGCGGGCCGAGAAGGACGACGCGCTGCTCGCGATCGCGGACGCGCTGGAAGTGCGTACGAGCGAGATCGTCGCCGCCAACGCGCTGGACATCGCGAAGGCCCGCGAGGCCGGGACCAGTGAGAGCATCATCGACCGGCTCACGCTCACCCCCGAGCGCGTGCGCGCGATCGCCTCCGACGTCCGCGACGTGGTGGCGCTGCCCGACCCGGTCGGCGAGGTCGTCCGCGGCTCGACCCTCCCGAACGGCATCGACCTGCGCCAGGTCCGCGTCCCGCTCGGCGTCGTCGGCATCATCTACGAGGCCCGCCCGAACGTGACCGTCGACGCGGCCGCCCTGTGCCTGAAGTCCGGCAACGCGGTCCTGCTGCGCGGCTCGTCCTCCGCCTACGAGTCGAACACGGCCCTCGTGCGGGTCCTGCGCGACGCCGTGGGCGGCGCCGGACTGCCCGCCGACGCCATCCAGCTCGTGCCCGGCGAGGGACGCGAGTCGGTCCGTGAACTGATGCGCGCCCGCGGCCTGGTCGACGTCCTCATCCCGCGCGGCGGCGCCTCCCTGATCCGCACGGTCGTCCAGGAGTCCACCGTCCCGGTCATCGAGACCGGCACCGGCAACTGCCACGTGTACGTCGACGCGAACGCCGACCTCGACATGGCGATCGACATCCTGATCAACTCCAAGGCCCAGCGGCCCAGCGTCTGCAACGCCGCCGAGACCCTCCTGGTGCACCAGGACATCGCCGCCGCGTTCCTGCCGCGCGCCCTGGACGCCCTCGCGGACGCCGGGGTCACCGTGCACGCCGACGAACGCGTCCTCGCCCACGCCAAGGACTCCAAGGCCACGGTCGTGGAGGCCACGGCGGAGGACTGGGACACCGAGTACCTCTCCTACGACATCGCGGCGGCGGTCGTCGACTCGCTCGACAAGGCCGTGTCGCACATCCGGCTGTGGAGTTCCGGCCACACCGAGGCCATCGTCACCACCTCGCAGCAGGCCGCGCGCCGCTTCACCCAGCTGGTCGACTCCACGACCGTCGCCGTGAACGCCTCGACCCGCTTCACCGACGGCGGCCAGTTCGGCTTCGGTGCCGAGATCGGGATCTCCACGCAGAAGCTCCACGCGCGCGGTCCGATGGGACTGCCGGAGCTGACGAGCACCAAGTACATCGTCACGGGCGACGGTCACATCCGCCGCTGAGACACCGGCGGGGGCGCGGCCACGGCGGCGTCCCCGAACCCGCAGGCGGCCCTGTGAGAGCGCGGAGGCCGCGGTCCGGCTCGGAGATGCGGCGGGGCGCGCGGCGGCGCGGTGCCGGGCGCCGGGGCGCGCGGCGGACGGTTCACGGCCCGCGGTCCACCGGGGCGCGGTCCCGTCCTGCGGTCGAATTTCCGTACCGTCTGCCCAAATTGACCCCTCAGGTCTACTCTGGATCCGTGCCGGAGGACGTGGGGGGCACGCCGTTCCCTGACGGCTGGGAGCCCGACGACGACCACGACCGCGGGGGCGCGGACGAAGAGTTCGCCTCCGTGGTCTTCGACGAGGACTTCGTACGGGCGGCGGCGTTCCACGAACCGACCGCCGTGGAGCGGCTGCTCGCGGCCGCCCAGGCCCGCGCGGAGGCCTCCGAGGCCGAGGCGCGCCGGGCACACGCCCGCGGTGCCCGCGGCGACGACGAGCGCTACGAGGACGGCTTCGGCCCCGACGACTTCGCCCACGATCCCGACCTGGACGATCCGGACGACTCCGAGGTCCTGGAGGGCCGTCACGGCTTCCCGGGGATGTATGGCCGGCCCTACGGCAAGCAGACCCGCTGGCACCGGCCCGTCGCCTGGCTCCTCGCCCTCGTCATGGGCATCGGGATGGTCGCCCTCGCCTTCACGGCGGTCTACCGGGGCGCTTCCTCCGACGGCCAGGACCAGGTCCCCTCACCCGCCTCCTCCGGCCTCGAACAGGGCCAGGAGAAGATCACCGGCCCGGGCCCCTCGGCCTCCGCCGGGGATTCCCGGCCGGCGGTGTCGGCGGTGCCGCGCACCCCCTGACGCCGGTCCCCCCGCCGAGGCGCCGACGTTCGTCGCACAGCGTGACCGTCCTGGTGGGAACCTGTCAGAACTTGTCGCGCACCACAGCGTTTACCGGAGCCCCCGGAGACCTACTCTGAAGGTATGGGCGGGCCTGTGGACCCACCTGAGGGGACACCCGAGGGTGCTCCCGCCGGTGGCGAGGACGAGTACCGATCCGTCGTCTTCGACGAGTCGTTCGTCCGCGCTGCCCGCCTCCAGGAGTTCTCCGCCCGGGAACGCATGGCCGACCACAGCCCGGCCGTCCGCCGCCGCCCGCCCCTTGAGCGCGGGCTGTCCCGGCAGGCGCTGATCCTCGTCCTGCTGATAGCCCTGGCCTTCGGCACCGCGATCTACATGGGCGTACGCCACCCGTATCCGCCCTCCGCCACCCGGCCGGCCGAACCGCTGCGCATGACGGTGATCCCGCTCGCCCCGCAGACCGCCGTCCCGGGCTCGGCCAGCACCGACAAGCTGTACACCGGCAGCCCGGCCGCCCAGTTCCGCACCGGAGCCGACGGCATCACCATGCCCGCCGTCCGGCGCACCGCGCACTTCTCCGACAGCCAGGTCGTCACCGCCCTGACCACCGCGAAGGACTACCTCGTCGAGTCGTCCCTCGACCCGAGCGTGCTGACCGGAGGCGCCACCCGGCCCGTACGGATCCTGCTCGACCCGCGGCAGCTCGACCAGTTCGACCGCAGCTTCGACCACCCCGCCGCCGACGGACGGCACGCCCCGACCGGCTGGCTGATCCGCTTCGACGCGACCCGGACGCAGCTCGCCGACCAGGGGATCCGGGTGCAGGGCACCCTCCAGGCGGCCGAGTCCGACGCGAACACCCTGGAGGTCGTCGCCGACCACACCTTCGTCTACGCGCTGAAGCCGGCGGGTGCGAACGCCGAGGCCAAGGCCTCCCTGTTCACCGTGCGGCGCGAACTGACCTTCCGCTTCGACCGCGACGACCTGCGCATGCACCAGGCCGAACTGGTCGTGTCCTACGTCCAGGCGGGCCCGCTCGCCTGCTCCGACGACCCGGTGAGCCGGCTGCGGCCGCTGATCGCGGGCGAGAAGGCCAAGGCGGGCGGCCCGGCCGGCACCGACCCGTACGCCACCGGCAGCGCCACCGCCGTGTGCGGGTCACTGGCCGGAAGCGCACAGCCGAAGGTCTGACCGGAGCGCCGGGCGGCGCCGCCCGGATGCGATCGGCGGCACCCCCGGCGGGGTCCGGCGGCCCGGCGGCGCGACCCGGCGCGGGCGATCAGTCCCGGCCGTCGGTCTCCGTGCCCTCGTCCTCGGAGCGGTCCTCACGGGGCGCCTGCCCGGTGCCCGTGCCACCGGCGTCCCCGCCGGCCGCGCCGTCCTTCGGCGCGCCGCCCGCGAAGCCCCCGAAGCCGCGCCGTACCCGGCCCCCGAGGTCGCCCGCGCCGCCCGCGATGTCGCTGACCAGCTTCATCAGCGGGTCCTTGGAGTTCTTCATGTCGGTGGCGTAGCTGGCCGCCGACTGCCGGAAGGAGTCCGACACCGAGGTGTCCTTGTCCGCGTCCCGCCGCGGATAGTGGCCGTCCATGATCCGCTGGTAGTCGCGGGACTCCGCCCACTTCTTCAGCTCGGCCGCGCGGACCGCGGTGAAGGGGTGCGTGCGCGGCAGCACGTTCAGGATCTTGAGCACGGAGTCCCGCAGGTCGCCCGCCGACTCGTACTCCTCGGCCTGCGCGAGGAACGCGTCCACGTTCATCTCGTGCAGGTGATTGCCGCCCGCGATCTTCATCAGACCGCGCATCGAGGCCCGCAGGTCCTGGCCGACCAGCAGCCCCGCCCGGTCCGCCGAGAGCTCCGACTTGCGGAACCACTCGCGCAGCGCGGTCACGATCGCCATGATCGCGAGGTTCCCCAGCGGGATCCAGGCCACCCGGACCGCGAGATTCGTGAGGAACAGCAGGATCGTGCGGTAGACGGCGTGACCGGACAGCGCGTGGCCGACCTCGTGGCCGATGACCGCCCGCATCTCCTCCTCGTCCAGCAGCTCGACGAGCCCGGTCGTCACCACGATGATCGGATCGTCCAGCCCGATGCACATCGCGTTGGGCTGCGGGTCCTGGTTCACGTACATCGGCGGGACCTTCTCCAGGTCCAGGATGTAACAGGCGTCCCGCAGCATGTCGTTGAGGTGCGCGAACTGGGCGTCCGAGACGCGCACGGAGTCGGACAGGAAGAGCAGCCGCAGACTGCGCTCGGGCAGCAGGCCGCTCAGTGCCTTGAAGACCGTGTCGAAACCGCTGAGCTTGCGCAGGGCCACCAGGGCCGAGCGGTCCGCCGGGTGTTCGTAGGCCCGCGACGAGATCCCCTCGAAGCGCCTGCGCTGCCTGCTCGGCACGTTCTCGTGCCCGTTCCGTTCGTGGTCGCCGTCGGACATGTGTTCCCCCATGTGCGTCTGAGTGCCCTCTGCCCCCCCGAGGCAGAGCCCAGCCTAGGCGGAGATACCGTTGACGGGCAGTACAGAGAAGGAGTCGTACGACATGGAGCACATCCCCGCGGCCGCGTGGCTCACGGAGGCCGCCTCGGCGGCAGACAGGCAGGGTCCGGGCAATCTGCTCCGCGTCGTGCTGATCGTCGTGGTCATCGGGGTGGTCCTGGCCGCCTGGTTCCTGCTGCGCGGCTACAAGCGCGACGACTGACGGCCGGCCGCGGACCGGCGGGCGGAGCGCCGTCCCCAACGGCGGAGTCGGCGTGTTCGCTGTGTGGGCGCCCGCATACGATGGGCCGACATCTTTATCCCGCACCCACTGGATAGGTTCTGCCGAGATGAGCTTCCAGCACACCGCCGCACAGTTGGCCACCGTCGTCGCCGAGGGCGAGAACGGCGGCAACCACGAGAGCCTCAGCCCGTACCTGACCGGCGGCGGGGCCCTGTTCATCCTGCTCCTGCTGCTGTGGATCACCACGCGCTTCAACCGCGACCGCTGAGTCTCCCGGGCCCGCTCGGGGCCCCTGTCGGCCGGAGCCCGTCGGCCGGGCCGGTAGGGTCTGCACGCATGGGAGAGCAGGACATGCCTACCGGTCCGGCGAGTGACACGGAGAGCGCCGCCGCCGGCGACGCCACGGGCGGAGCGGGCGCGGCGGCCGGCGGTGCGGTGAAGCGCCTCGTGACCGGCCCCGGCAACGCCCCCTCGAATCCGGGCAAGCGCCGGCTCGGCGTCATGGGCGGCACCTTCGACCCGATCCACCACGGGCACCTGGTCGCGGCCAGTGAGGTCGCCGCGCAGTTCCACCTCGACGAGGTGGTGTTCGTGCCGACCGGGCAGCCGTGGCAGAAGACCGGCCGCATGGTCACGCCCGCCGAGGACCGCTATCTGATGACGGTCATCGCGACCGCCGAGAACCCCCAGTTCTCGGTCAGCCGGATCGACATCGACCGCGGCGGCCCGACCTATACGACGGACACCCTGCGCGACCTGCACGCGCTCAACCCCGACGCGGATCTCTTCTTCATCACCGGCGCGGACGCGCTCGGCCAGATCCTCACCTGGCGCTACACGGAAGAACTGTTCTCCCTCGCGCACTTCATCGGGGTCACCCGGCCCGGTCACACCCTGACCGACCCGGGGCTCCCGGAGGGCGGTGTCTCGCTGGTCGAGGTTCCCGCGCTCGCCATCTCGTCCACAGACTGCCGTGCGAGAGTCGCCAAGGGCGACCCCGTCTGGTACCTGGTGCCGGACGGTGTGGTGCGCTACATCGACAAGCGTGAGCTGTACCGCGGCCAGTGAGCCGAGAGGGGCACCCGGTGAACGACCGATACGACGGATACGCGGGCGGCGACCAGCAGTACGAACTCGTCGGCTACGACGAGTACGGGCAGCCTGTGTACCGGCAGGTCCCGCAGCAGCCCGCCCAGGGGTACGACGGCTACGACGCCCGGCAGCAGCAGGGCTACGGCTACGACCCCTATGCGACGGGCCGTCAGGAACCTGTCCAGCCCTACGACACGGGCCACCAGGCACCTGTGTCGCCCTATGACACCGGTCAGCACGAGACGGTGTCGTCCTATGACACCGGTCAGCACGAGACGGTGTCTCCCTATGACACCGGCAGGCAGGAGACGGTGTCGCCGTACGACACCGGTCAGCAGCCGGCCGCCTCCTTCGACCCGTTCGGCACGGGTGCGCCCCGGGCCGGCGGGACCGGGACCGCCCGGACGCCGTACGACGGCTACGGGCGGAGCGCCGGCACGGCGGGCGCCGCGAGCACCGGCGGGCAGCCCCGGGTCGCCGAGCAGGCCCCCCGCATCCCGCAGCAGGCCGGGCCGGCCGAAGACGACGCCCCCCGGGCCGACCGGGACTACGGCACCGAGCAGTTCGCCTTCGTCGAGGACCAGGAGGCCGAGTCCGAGGACGTCATCGACTGGCTGAAGTTCACGGAGAACCGGACCGAGCGGCGCGAGGAGGCCAAGCGCCGTACCCGCAGCCGGATCGTCGCCCTGGTCGTGGTCCTGGCCCTGGTCGTCGTCGGTGGCGCGGGCTACCTCTGGTACGCGGGCAAGCTTCCCGGCACCGCCGAGGACGCCAAGCCGGGGGCCACGACGCCCGTCGCCGCGCAGAAGCGGGACGTGGTCGTCGTCCACCTGCACAACACCAAGGGCGGCGGCACCGCCACGGCCCTGCTCGTCGACAACACCACCACCGAGCAGGGCACCACCGTCCTGCTGCCCAACTCCCTCGCCCTGACGGACGACGACGGCTCGACGACCACGCTCGCCAAGTCCGTCGACACGGACGGCTCCTCCGGAACACGGGAGGCGCTGGACACCGTGCTGGGAACCAGCATCCAGGGCACCTGGCGGCTCGACACCCCTTACCTGAACAACCTGGTCGAACTCGTCGGCGACATCGAGGTCACCACCAACACCGACGTTCCGGACCCCGCCTCCAAGAAGAAGAGCGACCCCCCGCTCGTCAAGAAGGGCGAGGACCAGACGCTCAGCGGCAAGATGGCCGTCGCCTACGCCACCTACCAGGCCGCGGACGAGGCCCAGAACGCGCAGCTCGAGCGGTTCGGCCAGGTCATGCAGGGGGTCATGCGCAAGCTGTCCTCGGACAAGCAGGCCGCGACCACCACCGTGCAGACGCTGGCCCAGATCCTCGACCCGTCCCTGACCGACCAGGACCTCGGCGCCTTCCTCGCCAAGCTCGCCGACCTCGCCAAGGGCGGCGACTACAAGACCGCGCTGCTGCCCGTGCAGCAGGACGGCACGCTGACGGCGAGCACCTCCAGCAGCGTGATCAAGAACGTTCTGGGCGGTACGGCGAAGAGCCCCGAGGCGGGTGCCGCGGTCCGCGTCGGCATCGAGAACGCCACCGGCGTCAAGGCGGCCACGGGCCAGGCCCGGGTCGCCCTGGTCAACGGCGGCTACACGTTCCTGGACTCCGGCACCTCGGCCGCCGCCCGGAGCGTGTCCCAGATCACGTACAGCGACGCCGCCAAGAAGGAGGACGCCGTCGAGGTCGCCAAGACCCTGGGGCTGCCCACCAGCACCGTGAAGAAGGGCAAGGCCACCGGCAACGCGGACGTGTCCGTGGTCCTCGGCCAGGACTACAAGATCACCAGCCGCTCGACGGGATGACCCGCGGGTGACCGGTATCACGCCCCGGGGCCCGGCCCCGGGGCGTGGCCCGAGAAACGCGTGGGGTGTCCTCGGCGGCCGTGAGACCCTTGAGTCGTAACCGACCGCCGACGGAAAGCCGCGTAGTGACCGCCACGGACCGCTCCATCGAGCTCATTCAGACCGCCGCACAGGCGGCCGCAGACAAGCTCGCGCACGACATCATCGCCTACGACGTCAGCGATGTTCTCTCCATCACCGACGCCTTCCTGCTGGCGTCCGCGCCCAACGACCGTCAGGTCAAGTCGATCGTCGACGAGATCGAGGAGCGCCTGAACAAGGAGCTCGGCGCCAAGCCGGTGCGCCGCGAGGGCGACCGCGAGGCACGCTGGGTGCTGCTCGACTACGTCGACATCGTGGTGCACGTCCAGCACAGCGAGGAGCGCGTCTTCTACGCCCTCGAGCGTCTGTGGAAGGACTGCCCGGAGCTCGACCTGCCCGAAGAGGCCAAGGCGACCCGCGGCAAGGCCGCCGAGCACGCCAAGTTCCACGCCGAGGAGGACTCCGTCGGCATGGAGGAGCTGCGGTGACCGCCGAGGCCCACGAGGCCGCGGGCGCGACCACCGAGGCGAAGCCGGGCAGGGGCCGCCGCGTCATCCTGTGGCGGCACGGCCAGACCTCCTGGAACGTGGACCGCCGCTTCCAGGGCTCCACGGACGTCGAGCTGACCGCGACGGGCATCGGGCAGGCGAGCCGCGCCGCCCGGCTGCTCGCCTCGCTGAAGCCCGACGCCATCGTCGCCTCGGACCTCAAGCGTGCCGCCGCCACGGCCGCCGAGCTGGCCGCTCTCACCGGCCTCATCGTCACCCACGAGGAGGGCCTGCGCGAGACCTACGCGGGCGTCTGGCAGGGGCTGACGCACGAGGAGATCATCGCGCGTCACGGCGAGCAGTACGCCGCGTGGAAGCGCGGTGAGCCGGTGCGGCGCGGCGGGGGCGAGCTGGAGACCGAGGTCGCCGACCGCGCGGCCCCCGTGGTGCTGCGGCACGCCGACAAGCTGCCGGACGACGGCACCCTCGTCGTCGTCAGCCACGGAGGCACGATCCGCACCACGATCGGCCGTCTGCTCGATCTGGAGTCCCAGCACTGGGAGAGCCTCGGTGGCCTGTCCAACTGCTGCTGGTCCGTCCTCGGCGAGGGCGTCCGCGGCTGGCGGCTCATGGAGCACAACGCCGGCACACTGCCGGAGCCGGTCCTCGGCGACGACGACTGAGAGGCGCCGGACGGCCCTCCGTCCGGTCGCCCGGGCCCGGAGGGACCGGATTTCACTTTCCGGCTGGTCGCAGGCTAAAGTTCTTCTTGTTCGGCCCGCAGGGCGGGAAGAACACAAGGGGCTATAGCTCAGTTGGTAGAGCGCCTGCATGGCATGCAGGAGGTCAGGAGTTCAATTCTCCTTAGCTCCACAGACCGACTCTCCTCGAGTTGTCGGACAGAGTGATGAAAGATCCCGTTCCCGTGAGGGAGCGGGATTTTTCGTTGTTCACACCCGAGTTGGGACCCGGCCCCGGAAGAACGCGCCGAGGCGGGCGCAGTTGGGCGGACGGACTGCGAAAGCCGTGTCGTGGGCCACCGCCGGACGCGTCGCCCCGGCGGCCGCCGTGACACCGTCAGGAGCCGCGCGCGCTCTCCCGCTCATGGAGTGGCGTGGTCTTGGGCACACTCATCTCGAACCCGCTTGAGTCACTTGGGGTCCCTGGGGCGTATACCTTGGCGGACACGCTCCTGGCGTGCTCGTATGCGCCGGTCCCCAGGGCCGTGCTGGGTGCCCGTGTCCGGACTGGTACGAAGGCGTCGCTGACCGTATTGCTCCGGCCGTGGCAGAATCAAACGGCCGGAAGGGGGCGCGGCCCGACGGGAGGGAGTAGCGATGCCTGCCAGCATCCTCGAGGAGGTCGACGATCTCCTCGAAGTGGCACTGAACCGTAAGAAAGCCACCCTCCTCGACTGCCCTTCCTGCGGATCGGTCCACGTTGCCCAGGTTCTCGGTGACAACGGTGGAATCTCCTACGTGTGCACGGCCTGCGGCCACAGCTGGAGCTGATTGATGGGTGCACACAGGCGGAAATGCGATTGGTGCGGCAGTGGTACGCCGATCGTCCGCGACATGGAGCCGGTCAACCACGACTACCAGTACTGGTGCGAGGAATGCGCGCGGGCGCTGATCATAAAAGGCGACCCGATCGAGACGTACCGCGAGCTGGAGGGCGAGCCGATCTACGCACGGCTCCTCGACGAGCACTGCACGCTCAAGCGCTTCTATTCGTTCGCCACGGCCTGACCGGGGGGCCGTGTGCCCCCGGGGCCGTGTGATCCCGGCGCGCGTCCGACGCCGGGCCGGCCGGTCCGCCGCCGTTCCGGCCGGCCCGGCGGCGTCAATCCGCTGCCGTTCCGGCGCAGTTCCCGCCCCGCCCGCACCGTGCCGTGCCGGCGCCGCACCCGCTCGCGTTCACGCGAGCGGGACACCACAGCCGTCCTGGAGCGGCCTCCGCGCGCCCCTCGGTGCCCCGCAGGCCGGACGGGTCTCACGTGAGCCCGTGAAGCCCGTCAGGGCCCCGTGAAGCCCGCCAGGAGTCGCGTGGCGGCCCCGGGGAGCGTTCCCCGTCCGTCGATGCCCGGAGAACCCCGCTCCGCGCCTCCCCGAACCCGTTCGGCCCAGTGGTCGTATCCGGGCGGAGGTGGCACGCGGCAGGGCCCGCACAGCGCGACATAAAGCCTGAATCGGTACAGGCGGGAAACGATTTGGTGGTGCACCAGGGGAACCGTGTAATGTTGGCGTCGCCGCCGGGGAAACCGGGCGACACGGTGAAAACGCGGTCTCGCCGCGTGGCCACAAGGGGCTATAGCTCAGTTGGTAGAGCGCCTGCATGGCATGCAGGAGGTCAGGAGTTCAATTCTCCTTAGCTCCACAGTCGTTGAAAGCGGGCCACCCGATCAGGGTGGCCCGCTTCTTCGTTCTCCCGTGCCTCTCGCGGAACGGCCGTCCGGCCCCCGCGCGGAACGTGTCGAAGGCGGGCCACCGGTTCCTGGTGGCCCGCTCCTTCGTGTCAGCGGCCGCTGCCGAGCGCGCGGCGCCCGCGGCCCTGGGAGAGGACCGGCAGGTTGTTGCGCGCCGGGGACGAGCCCCTGGTGTCCTCCTCGATCCGCAGGGCGAGCGCCGGGCAGCGGCGCACCGCGCGCAGGGCCTTCGCCTCGGCGAAGCGCGGCACCGGGGCCTGCGCGACGGTCGGGAAGCCGTCGGCGCCCAGTTCGAAGACCTCGGGAAGGAGATCGGCGCACAGGCCGTGCCCGCGGCACAGCGTCCAGTCGACGAAGATCTTCTGGCGGCTGGGACCCGTCTCCTGCTCGCCCTGGCCGCCCATGATGCTCAGGGGCAGCCGGCCGTCCTCGAAGAGCGGCAGAACGCCTTCCACGGGCCTTCCGCAGCCGTTTCCGAGGACATGGGCGGCGAGGTCGTCCGTGAACGCCTTGAGGGTCGACTCGATGAACATCGCCGAGCCGTCCGGGTGGGAGCAGGCGCCGCGCCGCTTCACGGACTTGGCGACCTGCTTCACGGCTTCCAGCGCCGCCGGGCCGCCGCCGTTGAGGATGTCCGCCAGGCCGCGCGCCGCGGCGGGCAGGCCCAGGTAGCAGGGGCCGCACTGTCCCGCGCTCTCGTCGGCCAGCCACTGCGCCACGCGCAGCGACTCGCCCAGGGGGCAGGTCTCCTGGGTGATGGGGAGGATCGCGCCGGCGCCGAGCGCGCCGCCCACCGCGGCCAGGGAGTCCCGCGAGATGATCGCCTCGTTGACCGTCGCCGCGTCCAGCCACTTGCCGTGGTAGCCGCCGGTCAGGACGCCCTGGGGCATCGCCGGGGCGCCGGCCAGCTGGAGCACGTAGCGCAGGGGGACGCCGGTGGGGACCTCGATCACCATGGGGCGCGCGACCGCGCCCGAGACGGTGAGCATGACGGTGCCGGGCTCGTCGTACAGGCCCGTGTTGCGGTAGCGGTCGGGGCCGATGCGCGCGGCGATGGCCAGCTGCGCGAACGTCTCGGCGTTCGACAGGAGGGTGGGCGCGCCCCCGACACCCGACTGGGAGGCGCTGACCTTGCGGCCGGGCGGCACCGCCGGGCCGCCGTCGATCGAGCGGATCAGCGACGCGGCCGCGCCGGTCACCATGCGCACGGGGTTGCGCTGCACGCGCGCGCGCAGGGGCGATCCCCTCCGGTTGCTCAGGCCCCGCTCGGACAGCGCCGCTTCCATGGAGCGCTGGGTGGACTCGCGGGTCACGCCGATCACGAGCTGGCGGGCGCCCATGGCCTCCGCGACCAGAAGTGCGCCGTCGAGGATGAGGTGCGGGGCACGGTTGATGAGCACCGTGTCCTTGCGGCAGGCCGGTTCGTCCTCGCTTCCGTTGACGACCACCACCGGGCGGATGCCCTTCTTGATGGCTGATTCGGCCACCGAGCGCAGTTTTTTGCCGAACGGGAAGCCCGCCCCGCCGCGGCCCTTCAGATTGATGTCCTCGGCGAGGCTCGCGAGCTCTTCTCCGCCCAGGGGTTCGAGCGGACCGTGCACCTTGAGGTGCATGGGCAGATCAAGGCGTTCAACCAGGTCGAAACCCGACGTGAGCTGCGGAAGTCCGACTACGCGGACTTCCGGGACGTCGGGCAGGGCCTCGTTCACTTAAAGCCTCCGGAAGGGGCATTCCATGATTCACCGGAGCCAGGAGCGTCGAAGGCGCCCGGCAGTACGTCAGTCGTGGGACCGCTGTCGTACGTGTCGTTGGTGTTGTACGTGCGATAGGACACGTTCGTCTCACCGGTGTTGTACACATCACTCGTGCCGTAGTTCCCGGCGGGCGGATTGCCGTAGACCGGGACGGTGTATCCGGTGTCGTTGAGCGGGTCGTACGCCGACACGGGGGCCTCACCGACGGGGGCCGACGTGGGAACGGGCCAGCCGCCCTGCGGGGCGCCGTTGCCGGCGCGGGGGAACGTCTCGGTGGGCTGCGCGTTCACGGGCATCGGGAACTGCTGCGTCCCGGGGGCCGCGGGGCCGTCGCCGGGTGTCGCCACGGCCCGGTAGGCCGCCGCGAAGCCGGCGTCCGCGGGGTCGGGCGCGCCGCCGAACTGGGGGGCCGAGGGCTCCTTGCGCTGGGGCGGGACGAAGCCGTCGCCCGGGGAACGCTGGGCGGAGCGACCGCCGGAACCCTGCTGCGACTCCATCGCGGCGGCACGGGACGCCTCCAGGTCCTCACGGAACCCGCGGGCGTTGCCGCCGCCGATGAGCGCCAGGACCTTGGCCGCGACCTTGTGCTTGAAGGGGGCCGGCGAGGTCCGCAGGGCCAGGGCCCCCATGACCGCGAGCAGGCACAGGCTGTAGAGGATCGTGAAGATCGGCTTCGCCGCGCGACCCGCGTAGAGGCCGTGGACGAGCGCGGCGCACCAGGCCGGGTAGGCCAGCATGTGCATAGCGCGCCAGCGGGCCGCGACCGGGGCGGGCGAGGCGAAGGCGCTGCGCAGGGCACCGGTGACGGCCGTGAAGATCATGAGCAGACCGGCCAGGGAGCCGAGGCCGATGAGCCCGCCGATGCCCGTGACGCCGAGGCTGAAGGGGACGAGGGCGGAGAGCAGGCTCGTGTGGTCGAGCGCGATCTTCACCGTGATGTGCAGCAGGAGGAAGGCGACCGAGGACACGGCGGTCGTCCGGTGCACGGCCTGGGCCACCAGCCGCTGGCGGGTGTTCAGGAAGATCCGGTCGGTCGCGACCAGACCCCAGATCACCGAACAGGACAGGGAGACCAGCGACAGCACGCCGGCGCCGAAGTTCAGGAAGTCCTGGAGTGCGTTGCCGCCCACCACCACGATCACGGGTATGAGGAGCAGGACGGCAGCCGTCGCCGCCCCGTAGGCCGAACGGCCCACCCGGGGAAGCGAGCTGTTGTTACGACGAGGGTTCATGAGGGGTACTCCCTACGGTTCGGGGAAGCGGTCCCGAAGGCGCACTCTAGGTCGAGAAATGGCGTCGAGCTCCACGTTTGAGTTATTGCCTTGTTACCAAAGGGCAATGAGGTCTTTGTGTTGTCCGCAAGCGTCCGTTAAGCGAAGTAAAATTTGAACATCGGTCAACATTTTTTTGCCGGCTGTCCCGGCGGGCGCGGTGCCCACGGGCCCGGAAGCTCGTCGCGGCCCGTGCGGGCGCTGCGGTACCCTGACGCCATGCGTGCCGTACGCCTTCTGCTTAGCGAGCCGCGCTGATCAGCCCCGACCGCTGACGTATCGCGGTCGGCATCAGCGCGGCGTCCCCTCCTGTGCGAGGGGTTTTTTCATTTCCGCCGGCAGAGACGATCGATGGAGCTTTGAGGACATGAGCGAGACGAACACCGCTGCCGCCACCGCCGAGTCGGCCGCGCCGCACCGCTACACGGCCGCCCTGGCCGCCGACATCGAGGCACGCTGGCAGGACTTCTGGGACGCCGAGGGCACGTACGAGGCCCCGAACCCCACCGGTGACCTGGCCGGGGACCCCGAGCTGGCCGCCCGGCCCAAGAAGTTCATCATGGACATGTTCCCCTACCCCTCGGGTGCGGGTCTGCATGTGGGTCACCCCCTGGGCTACATCGCCACCGATGTATCCGCCCGGTATCAGCGCATGACGGGTCACAACGTCCTGCACACCCTGGGCTTCGACGCCTTCGGCCTGCCCGCCGAGCAGCACGCCGTCCAGACGGGCGAGCACCCCCGGGTGACCACCGACGCCGCCATCACGAACATGAAGTCCCAGCTGCGCGCACTGGGCCTGGGCCACGACAAGCGCCGGTCGTTCGCCACGATCGACCCGGAGTACTACAAGTGGACCCAGTGGATCTTCGTACAGATCTTCAACTCCTGGTACGACGACGAGGCCGGCAAGGCCCGCCCGATCTCGGCGCTGGTCGCCCAGTTCGAGAGCGGTGAGCGTGCCGTCCCCACCGTCGCCGGCACCACGCGCGCGTGGAACGAGCTGAGCGCCGTCGAGCGCGCCGACGTCCTGAGCGGCTACCGCCTGGCGTACGCCTCCGACGCGCCGGTCAACTGGTGCCCCGGCCTGGGCACCGTCCTGGCCAACGAGGAGGTCACCGCCGACGGCCGTTCCGAGCGCGGCAACTTCCCCGTCTTCAAGGCCAAGCTGCGCCAGTGGAACATGCGCATCACCGCCTACGCGGACCGCCTGCTGGACGACCTGGACGCGCTGGACTGGCCCGAGGCCATCAAGCTGCAGCAGCGCAACTGGATCGGCCGCTCCGAGGGCGCGCGCGTCGACTTCCCGATCGACGGCGAAGCGATCACGGTCTTCACCACCCGCCAGGACACCCTGTTCGGCGCCACCTACATGGTGCTGGCGCCGGAACACCCGCTGGTCGAGAAGTTCACACCGGCCGCCTGGCCCGAGGGCACCCACGACGTGTGGACCGGCGGTCACGCGACGCCCGCCGAGGCCGTCGCCGCCTACCGCGCGCAGGCCGCCTCGAAGTCCGATGTCGAGCGGCAGGCCGAGGCCAAGGACAAGACCGGTGTCTTCACCGGCGCGTTCGCGACCAACCCGGTCAACGGCGAGAAGGTCCCGGTCTTCATCGCCGACTACGTGCTGATGGGCTACGGCACCGGCGCGATCATGGCCGTCCCCGCGCACGACACCCGCGACTTCGCGTTCGCGCGCGCCTTCGAGCTGCCCGTGCGCTGTGTGGTCGAGCCCTCGGACGACCGCGGCACCGACGCCTCCACCTGGGACGACGCCTTCGCTTCGTACGACGCGAAGATCGTCAACTCCGCCGGGGACGACATCTCCCTGGACGGCCTGGGTGTCGTCGACGCCAAGGCGCGCATCACGGAGTGGCTGGAGCGCCGGGGCATCGGCGAGGGCACCGTCAACTTCCGGCTGCGCGACTGGCTGTTCAGCCGCCAGCGCTACTGGGGCGAGCCCTTCCCGATCGTCTACGACGAGGACGGCGTCGCCCACTCGCTGCCCGAGTCGATGCTGCCCCTGGAGCTGCCGGAGATCGAGGACTACTCGCCGCGCACCTTCGACCCGGACGACGCGAACACGTCCCCGGAGACCCCGCTGTCGCGCAACGAGGACTGGGTCGCCGTCACCCTGGACCTGGGTGACGGCCGCGGCCCGCGGAAGTACCGCCGCGAGACCAACACCATGCCCAACTGGGCCGGTTCCTGCTGGTACGAGCTGCGCTACCTGGACCCGCACAACGACCAGAAGCTGGTCGACCCGGCCATCGAGCGGTACTGGATGGGCCCCCGCGAGGGCCAGCCGCACGGCGGCGTCGACCTGTACGTCGGCGGCGCCGAGCACGCCGTGCTGCACCTGCTGTACGCGCGCTTCTGGTCGAAGGTCCTGTTCGACCTGGGCCACGTCTCGTCGGCCGAGCCGTTCCACAGGCTGTTCAACCAGGGCATGATCCAGGCCTACGTGTACCGCGACAGCCGCGGTATCGCCGTACCGGCCGCCGAGGTGGAGGAGCGCGACGGCGCTCACTACTACCAGGGCGAGAAGGTCTCCCGGCTGCTGGGCAAGATGGGCAAGTCCCTGAAGAACGCGGTCACCCCGGACGAGATCTGCGCCGAGTACGGAGCGGACACCCTGCGCCTGTACGAGATGGCGATGGGCCCCCTGGACGTCTCCCGCCCGTGGGACACGCGCGCGGTGGTGGGCCAGTACCGCCTGCTGCAGCGGCTGTGGCGCAACGTCGTCGACGAGGCGACCGGCGAGGTCACCGTCGCCTCCGCCGAGCCGGACGAGGACACGCTGCGTGCCCTGCACAAGGCCATCGACGGCGTACGCCAGGACCTGGAGGGCATGCGGTTCAACACCGCCATCGCCAAGGTCACCGAGCTGAACAACCAGCTGACCAAGACGGGCGGCCCGGTCGCGCGCCCCGTCGCCGAGGCCCTGGTGCTGATGGTCGCGCCGCTGGCCCCGCACATCGCCGAGGAACTGTGGCGCAAGCTGGGCCACGCCGACTCGGTCGTCCACCAGGACTTCCCCGTCGCCGACCCCGCGTACGTCGTCGACGAGGCCGTGACCTGCGTCGTGCAGATCAAGGGCAAGGTCAAGGCCCGCCTGGAGGTCTCCCCGTCGATCACCGACGCGGAGCTGGAGAAGGTGGCGCTGGCCGACGAGAAGGTCGTCGCGGCGCTGGACGGCGCCGGGATCCGCAAGGTGATCGTGCGCGCGCCGAAGCTGGTCAACATCGTCACGGCGTAGCCGACCGGCTCGGGGTAGTCCCCTACGGGCAGGTTCGGGGTCCCTCCGGAACTCCGAACCTGCCCGCAGCGTTTACCGTTGAGAGCGCGGCGCAAGGTGCCGCGGCCGGTCGGAGGAGGAGTGTGATGGGTACCGTGATCACCGTAATCGCCTTGCTCTTCCTGCTGTTCGTGGTGTTCGGCGCGTATGCGACGGTGAAGGTGATCGGCGCCGCCAAGCGCGGTGTGGACCGCACCATCTCGCAGGCCCGCCGCACGGTCGAGGACACCACCCTGCGCGCGAAGACCTTCGCCCAGTTCGGACCCCAGGGCGAGCTGGCCCAGCTCAGACTGACGCTGCGCACCTCGATGCGCGCCACCCAGGACGCGCTCCAGGCGAGTGCGGCGGAGGACGAGTCCCTCAAGGAGTCCCTGAGCCTCTTCGAGCGGCTCAGCGCCCACGGGCACGAGCTGGACGCCGAACTGAAGCGTCTGGAGGCCGAGCCCGACCGGGACACGCTCGCCACCCGGCTCCCGGGCCTGCGGGAACGCACCCAGCGGATCACGCGGTCCGCGGACTCGCTGCGCTGGGCCGCCCGCGACCGCGCCCACCGCTTCGCCGGAGACGACCTGGACACGCTGAGCGCCCAGATCGACGTGGAGGCCGGCGCGCTGCGCCACTGGACCAAGGAGCCGGGTCCGGCCACGTCCTGGCCCGACGCTTCCACGGCGGACGCGGGGGTCTCGGACGAGCAGAGCGGGCCCCGGAGCCCGCAGTCCCGTCCCGAGGACCTGTCGAGGCGTTCGGCCATCACGCCGCCCGGCCAACGGCCCACCTACCCTTGGCAGAAGAAGCCCCGCCCCGAGAGCACGACATGATCCGGCCGTCGCGACCGCAGGTGGACGGGGCCGGGCTGCCGCGGACCCGCCCAGCCAGGTAATCTCCAGCTCATGTCCCGCCATGTCGCGATCGTCACCGATTCAACGGCCTACCTGCCGCCGCGGACGATGGAGCGCCACGGCATCACATCCGTTCCGCTGACCGTGGTCCTCGGGGACCAGGCGCTCGAAGAGGGCACCGAGATCTCGGCGCGCTCCCTGGCCCTGGCACTGCAGAAGCGGCGCCCCGTCACGACGTCCCGGCCCAGCCCCGAGACGTTCGCCGCGACCTACCGCGCGGTCGCCGAGTCCGGCGCCACCGGGATCGTCTCGCTGCACCTCTCCTCCGAGTTCTCGGGCACCTACGACGCCGCGGTGCTCGCGGCGCGCGACGCCCCGGTGCCGGTGCGCGTCGTCGACACCGGGATGGTCGCCATGGCCCTCGGGTTCTGCGCGCTGGCCGCCGCCGATTCCGCCGAGGCGGGCGGGAGCGTCGACGACGCGGTCACCGCCGCCGAGAAGCGGGCCGCGGGCATGTCCGCCCACTTCTACGTCGACACCCTCGACTACCTCCGCCGTGGCGGCAGGATCGGGGCCGCCCAGGCACTGCTGGGTTCCGCGCTCGCGGTGAAGCCGCTGCTGCAACTCCGCGACGGCCGTATCGAACTTCTCGAAAAGGTCCGGACCTCGTCCAAGGCGATCGCGCGCCTGGAAGAGATCGTCGTGGACCGGGCGGGCACCGCGCAGGTCGACATCGCCGTTCACCATCTGGCGGCCCCCGAGCGGGCGTCGGCCCTCGCGGACCGGTTGCGGGCACGGGTTCCGGGACTCGCCGAACTGCATGTGAGCGAGGTGGGCGCGGTGATCGGAGCGCACACCGGACCCGGTCTGCTGGCGGCGGTCGTCTCGCCCCGATGAGGAGGCCGGCACCCCCGTCGCCCGCGTGCGTCGCTCGCGCGAGTGATGGAGTTATCCACAACTGGGGCGCTTTCCACCGGAATTGAGCAAGATCATCGCGAGGGTGGCGGGTTGCCGCATCCTCGCCGCATGGCACTTCGATCGAGCTCACGCACCGCGACCCCGACCAGCGGCCCGGGTCGCGGCCCCCATTCCGACAGCCGCAGCCGCCATCGCCGTCGCGACGGGCGAAACCGGACCCGTCGTCACGAGGCTTCGGCCGCGGCGCTTCGGCTGCGCGCCGACGCGCTCTTCACCGAACGCGCCCAGGAGCGGCGCGAGTCGGGCCACGGCCCGCCGCGGCCGGACCGCGATGGCGGGGACGTCCCCAGGGCGCACACGGCTGTGGGCACGGGCGTCATGGCCGGCCTGGTCCGGGATTCCTGGAACCCCGGGGCCGGGGCCCACGGCCGCGACACCGTCCCGGACCCTGGACGGACACCACGGGCAGAGGGTTCGACGGCCGACAGGACGGCGCCCCTGAGCACGCCGACGGCGAGCACGCGGACCGGGAGCGCGTGGACCGCGAGGGCGTGGACCGGGAGCGAGGCGCCCGGCGGTGGGCCGGTCCCCGGCGGTGGTCCGGTTCCCGGCACCGCGAGTGCCCCGGCCTTGCATGATCCGGCCGGGGAAGCGGGCGCGTGGCGGGACCGGGCCGGGCTCGCCGTGCGGGAGCGGCTTCCGCTGTGGCTCCAGTCGCGGTGCGGTCTGGAACGCAGGAGCGTGGCAGCGCTGAGCGTGCTGCTGGTCGTGGCCGCCGTCTTCGCCGCGCAGCACTTCTGGGCGGGCCGGACGCGACCGGTCCGTGCCCCGGAGGTGGTGAGCGCCGGCGCACCGTACGGCGGGAAGCACCCACCGGGCGAGGGGCCGGGCGGGGATTCCGGTGCCCCGTCCGGAGCTTCGAGCGCCGTCGGCGGGGGTGTGGTCGTCGTGGACGTGGGCGGAAAGGTGCGCGCCCCCGGACTCCAGCACCTGCCGGCCGGGTCCCGCGTCGAGGACGCCCTGCGCGCCGCCGGCGGATTACGGTCCGGCACGGACACCGACGGCCTCAACCGGGCCCGGGTCCTCGTGGACGGCGAACAGATCGTGGTCGGCGCGTCCGCGGCCCCGGCGGGAGCCGGACCGGGTGGCTCCGGAGGTTCCGTGGCCTTCGGCGCCGGAGGATCCGCGGCGGGAGCGGTGCCCTCCGCGCCGATTCCCCTCAACACGGCCACCGTCGACCAGTTCGACAGCCTGCCCGGCGTCGGACCCGTCCTCGCCCGCCACATCATCGACTACCGCACGGCGCACGGCGGGTTCCGCTCGGTCGACGAGCTTCGCGAAGTGAGCGGGATCGGAGACCGACGCTTCGCCGATCTCCGGCATCTGGTGCGGCCATGAGCGGTTCCGGTTCCGGGAGGGGGGACGAGGGGGCGGGCCCGGCGGCGAGCGGGCTGTCCGGCGGGCCGGTGAGGATGCCGCGGGAGTCCACGTCCTTGGCGGCGAGAGGCTCGCGCACGCCTCGGACGACGGCGGCGTCCGGGCCTCGGCCGGCGATGGGGCCCCGGTCCGGGACGGCGGCGGAGGCGGGGGAGACGCGAGGTGCCCTGACGCGCCCCGCGGGTTTGCCCGATGTCACCGGCCGGAGTTCTGTGCACGCGGCCTCGGGGCGGCGGCTGGGGGCCTCGCACCCCAGGGCGGAGGGGCCGGCCGATCTTCGGCTCGTGGCACCCGCCGTGGCGGTCTGGCTCACGGCGGCCGTGAGCGTCGGAGCGTCGCCGGGCCGGGTCACGGCCGTCGTGGCCGCGTCCCTGGCCGCGGCCGGCGCGCTGTCGCTGGCGGGACGGAGAGCCGCACGGAGGGAGCAGGAAGATACGGGCACGGGGTGGACGGGCTCCGGCGCGGGGCGGGGGGAAGCGGGCACGGGGCGGGGAGGCTCCGGCGCGGGGCGAGGGGGAGCGGGCACGGGGTGGAGGGGCTCCGGCGCGGGGCGAGGGGGAGCGGGCACGGGGTGGCGGGGCTCCGGCGCGGGGCGGGGGGAAGCGGGTAGGGGACAGGGAGGCTCCGGCGCGGGCCGGGGGGAAGCGGGTACGGGGCGGGGAGGCTCCGGCGCTGGGCGGGGGCGAGCGGTGGGGCTCCGCGGGTTGTGGGTGTCCGTCGCCGCCGTGCTCCTCTGCGTCGGCGCCGCCGCGGCCTCCGCCGGGCTGCACGCGGCGGATCTGCGGCGCGGCCCCGTTCCCGCCCTCGCGGAGAGATTCGCCGAGGTGACCGCGGAGGTGGAGATCACCTCCGATCCCCGGCTCACCCGGCCCCGGATCAGCGGGGACCACGTCGCTCCGACGGCTCTGCTGTTCGACGCCGACGTCACGCGGGTCACCGAGGCGGACGGCACGGTGCTGGCCACCCGGACACCGGTGCTGGTGATCGTCGACGCCCGCTCACGACAAGGCGTGCCTCGGAGGTTCGGCGGGCCCTCGGCACGCGGTGTGCCCCGGGAGACCGGCGGGCGCTCGCCCTGGCTGTCGCTGCTGCCGTCGACCCGGCTGCGGGTGGCCGCGCGCGTCGTGCCCGCCCTGTCGGACGGGGAGGACATCGCGGCGGTGCTGCGCGTACGGGGGAGCGCGCCGCCGGAGGTGGTCGGAGCGCCGTCCGGTCCGCAGCGGTTCGCGGGCAGGCTGCGCGAAGGGCTGCGCAGGGCGACCGACGGCCTGGACGCGGACGCGCGGGCTCTGCTGCCGGGGCTGGTGGTGGGGGACACCGCACGTGTCACGCCGGAACTGGACGACGCCTTCAAGGCCACCGACCTCACGCATCTCCTCGCCGTCAGCGGGGGCAATCTCGTCATCGTCCTCGCCCTGTTCATCGGGCCGCCGGGCCTCGCCCAGCGGGTGGAGCGCCGGGGCCTCGCCGCGCGGCTCGGGGTTCCGCTCCGGGCGACCGCCGTGCTCGGCGGAGCGCTGACCCTGGCCTTCGTCGTCGTGTGCCGGCCGGACCCGAGCGTGCTGCGGGCGGCGGCCTGCGGAGCGATCTCGCTGCTCGCCATCGCGACCGGGCGCCGCAGATCGCTGATCCCGGCGCTGGCCGCCGCGGTTCTGCTCCTGGTGCTGTACGACCCCTGGCTCGCTCGCAGTTACGGGTTCCTGCTCTCCGTCCTCGCGACCGGGGCCCTGCTCACGCTCGCCCCGCGCTGGAGTGCGGCACTCCAGCGACGCCGGGTGCCCGCACGCGTGGCCGAGGCGCTGGCCGCGGCGGCCGCCGCGCAGGCCCTGTGCGCGCCGGTGGTCGCCGTGCTGTCGGCGCGGGTGAGTCTGGTGGCGGTGCCGTGCAATCTCCTCGCGGAGTTCGTGGTCGCTCCGGCCACGGTGCTGGGGTTCGCGACGCTGGCGACCGCGCCCTGGGCGATGCCCGTGGCCAAGGCTCTTGCCTGGGTGGCGAGTTGGCCGGTCCGGTGGATCGCGGGCATCGCGCGCGCGGGGGCGGCACAGCCCGGCGCGGGAGTGGACTGGCCGGACAGCTGGGCGGGCGCGCTGCTGCTGGCCCTCGTCACGGTGGCCGCCGTGGCCTTCGGCCGGCGGCTGCTGAGACATCCGCTGCCCAGCGGGGTCGGCGCGGTGCTGCTCCTGCTGTTCGTGGTGCAGCCGCCGCCGCTCACCAGGGTGATCACGGGATGGCCGCCGCCCGGGTGGAGGTTCGCGATGTGTGACGTGGGGCAGGGCGACGCGAGCGTGCTCGCGGTGGGGGACGGCAGCGCGGTGGTGGTGGACGCGGGGCCCGACCCGGTGCTGGCCGACCGCTGTCTGAGCACGCTCGGGGTCACCAGGATCCCGCTCGTCGTCCTGACGCACTTCCACGCCGACCATGTCGCGGGCCTGCCCGGTGTGCTCCGGGGGCGTTCGGTGGGCGCCATCGAGACGACCGGCTTCGAAGAGCCTCTGGAACAGGCCGAGTTCGTGCGACGGGAGGCGCGCGCACGGCACATCCCCGTGACCCGGGCCGTGGCGGGGGAGAGGCGGAGCGCGGGAGGCCTCGACTGGCGGGTGCTGTGGCCGCCACCGGACCCGGTCCCGCCGCCGGACGGCCCGAACGATGCCAGTGTCACCCTGCTCGTGCGGTCCGCGGGGCTGCGGCTGCTGCTGCTCGGCGACCTGGAGCCGCCCGCCCAGCGGGCCCTGGCGAGATCCCCGGCCGCCGCGGAACTGGAGGCCGTGGACGTGCTCAAGGTCGCCCATCACGGATCGGCGTATCAGGATCCGGAGCTCCTGCGCAGGGTGGCTCCGCGGCTCGCGCTCGTCTCCGTCGGCGGCGACAACCCTTACGGGCATCCCGCCCCGAGCACGGTCGCGGCCCTGCGGGCCCGGGGCGCGGTGGTGCTGCGGACCGACGAGGACGGTGATCTCGCCGTCACCGGTGCGGGCGAAGGGATGGGGGTGGCGCGACACTGAACGCATGAACTCCGCACAGGCCGACGCCTACCTACGCCGCATCGGGGCCCAGCACCCGGCGTGGCCCACGTCCGATGTGCTCCGTGACCTTCAGCTGTGCCATCTGCGGACGGTGCCGTTCGAGAACCTGTCGATCCACCTGGGCGAGGAGATCGTGCTGGAGGAGGAGAGGCTGCTGGACAAGGTGGTGGGCGCGCACAGAGGGGGGTTCTGCTACGAACTGAACGGCGTGTTCGGCGCGTTGCTGGGTGCGCTGGGTTTCGACGTGACGCTTCTCGCGGCGCGGGTGTACGGGGACGACGGGAAGCCGGGGATCCCCTACGACCATCTCGCGCTGCGGGTGCGGACGGTGGACGGGGGCGACTGGCTGACCGACGTCGGTTTCGGGGCGCACAGCCACTACCCGCTGTCGTTCGTGGAGCGGGGCGAACAGCGGGACCCCGGGGGGATGTTCCGGGTCGTGGAGTCGGCGCCGGACGCGGCGGGGGTGCGGGGAGCGGGCGGCTCCCGGGAGCGCGAGGACCTCGACGTGCTCCTGGGCGACAAGCGCCAGTACCGGCTGGAGGTACGGCCCCGTGTGCTCGGGGACTTCGTGGCCGGGGCCTGGTGGCACGCCACCTCGCCGCGGTCGCACTTCACCAGGTCGCTGGTCTGCTCACGGGTCACCGAGGACGGAGGCAGGATCACGCTCAGCGGCCGCAGGTTCACCGTGTCGACGGCCGACGGGACCAAGGAGGTGTCGGAACTGGCAAGTGACGAGGAGGTGCTGGCCACGTATCGCGAGCGCTTCGGGATCGAACTGGACCGGGTGCCCGAGGTCAAGGAGGCCCGGTAGCCGCGCCCGCGGACCGGCAAGCCGTGAAGATCACACGCGTCGGACCCGGATCCCGGCGTCGACCGTGCCCGGCGTACCGGAAAATGTTCGGGTGAGCGATGTGAGACATGTACTGGTGCTGCCCGACCGTGACGCCGCGGAGGAGGCGGCGGAGGCCGTCGGTGACCGGTTCGGGCTGCTGGAGGAGCCGCAGCTCGTCCGGGACGCACTCGCGGGCGAGGACGATGCCGAGGACGCGCAGTGGCTGGTGGTGCTGGCCGACCCCGAGGCACGGCTGGACCCGAAGGACCTGGACGAGTTCGCGGCCGAGTGGGACGGCTGGCACGAGGAGCCGTAGCCCGGCCGGGCCACGCCATGCCGCGCCGCCCACACGGTCAGGTCGCGCCACCCGCGACCGGTCAGGTCGGCCGCGCCGCCCGCATCGGTCAGGTCGGCCGCGTCGCCCACACGGTCGGGTCGGCCGCGCCACCCGGACCGGTCAGGTCGGCCGCGTCGCCTACATCGGTCAGGTCGGCCGGGCCGTGCGCGGCGCGGTCGGTGTCGGGGCGTGGCTCGCGGCGCTTGGTGTCAGTGGCGCGTGGGATGCTTTCGGTGATGGCCAAGAAGACCGCACAAGACGACCCTCTCGCCCCTGTCACGCTGGCAGTGGGCCAGGAGGATCTCCTGCTCGACCGTGCCGTGCAGGAGGTGGTGGCCGCCGCCAGGGCCGCCGACGCCGACACGGACGTCCGGGACCTCACCCCGGACCAGCTTCAACCGGGCACGCTCGCCGAGCTGACGAGTCCCTCGCTCTTCGCCGAGCGCAAGGTCGTGGTCGTCCGCAACGCCCAGGACCTGTCGGCCGACACGATCAAGGACGTCAAGGCGTATCTGGGGGCTCCCGCGGAGGAGATCACCCTGGTGCTCCTGCACGCGGGCGGGGCCAAGGGCAAGGGGCTGCTCGACGCCGCGCGCAAGACGGGCGCCCGGGAGGTGGCCTGCCCCAAGATGACCAAGCCGGCGGACCGGCTGGCGTTCGTGCGGAGCGAGTTCCGGGCGCTGGGCCGGGCGGCGACTCCGGAGGCCTGCCAGGCGCTGGTGGACTCCATCGGGAGCGATCTGCGGGAGCTGGCGTCCGCCGTCTCGCAGCTGACCGCGGACGTCGAGGGCACGATCGACGAGGTCGTCGTCGGGCGGTACTACACGGGGCGGGCCGAGGCGTCCAGCTTCACCGTGGCCGACCGGGCCGTGGAGGGGCGGGCCGCGGAGGCGCTGGAGGCGCTGCGCTGGTCGCTGTCCACCGGCGTGGCCCCCGTCCTGATCACCAGCGCGCTCGCGCAAGGGGTGCGGGCGATCGGAAAGCTGTCCTCCGCGCGGGGCGGCAGGCCCGCCGACCTGGCCCGTGAGCTCGGCATGCCGCCGTGGAAGATCGATCGCGTGCGCCAGCAGATGCGCGGCTGGACGCCGGACGGGGTCGCCATGGCGCTCACGGCCGTCGCGGCGGCGGACGCCGGGGTCAAGGGCGGAGGGGACGATCCCGAGTACGCCCTGGAGAAGGCGGTAGTGGCCGTCGCCCGCGCCGCCCGCTCCGGCCGACGCTAGCCCCAAGCCCCAAGCCCCAAGCCCCAAGCCCCAAGCCCCAAGCCCCAAGCCTCAAGCCCCGCGACAGGCACCGGCGCCGGAACTCGACTCGTGGCGGGCGGCGGCGCCGGCAGCCGAAGTGCCGCAGGGAAATCTGGCTGTACACACACCGAAGGCCCCGCTCGGTCTCCCGGGGAAGGGAGGAGCGGGGCCTTCGGTTCAAGCCGGTGGATTCACGCCCGCGTGGCGAACGCAGATCGTGCGTGAATCCGGGGTGTCGGTCGGGAGCGGGAGAGAGGGCCTGCTCGGGTCCGGCCGACGGTCAAGTCAGGGGTTGAGCCCTGGAGGGCTCAGCCGACTCAGCCCTTGAGCGCGGCGACCTTCGAAGCAAGCGCCGACTTCTTGTTGGCGGCCTGGTTCTTGTGGATGACGCCCTTCGAGACGGCCTTGTCGAGAGCGCGCGACGCGGCGCGCGTGTACTCGGTGGCCTTCTCGACGTCACCCGCGGCAGACGCCTCGCGGGCCTTACGGATCGCGGTCTTCAGAGAGGACTTGACGGCCTTGTTGCGCAGCCGGGCCTTCTCGTTGGTCTTGATCCGCTTGATCTGGGACTTGATGTTCGCCACGAATGAGCCTTTACAGGTTCAGGCGCGCGAGACAGCACGTCTCGCTCGCCGTTTGATTTTCTTGGGTGCGTCTCCTGCTGAGAGGGCACGAGACACAGCCACCCAGGCTACCAGTCCCCGCGCGACCGGCCCAAACCGGCCGTACACCCCGGTACGGGGACCGCTCGCCGATGCCCTGGTCGGCGCCTTCGGACCGGCCGCCGCCGTCCCCCTCGCGCGGCCCGAACCGGTCGCAGCCCGCCGCGCGTGGGACCATGGAACCTACGTATCGATCCGACCCGAGGCGACAGGCGCCTCAAGAGACAGGACCCTGCGTGCCCGCGACCCCTAACAATGTGCCCGAGCCGAGCCGTACCGACCCGGCTCTGATCCGCAATTTCTGCATCATCGCGCACATCGACCACGGCAAGTCCACTCTCGCCGACCGCATGCTCCAGCTGACCGGGGTGGTTGATCAGCGGCAGATGCGCGCTCAGTACCTCGACCGTATGGACATCGAGCGCGAGCGTGGGATCACGATCAAGTCCCAGGCGGTCCGGCTGCCCTGGGCCCCGTCCGAGGATCCGGGCAAGACCCACATCCTCAACATGATCGACACCCCCGGGCACGTCGACTTCACGTATGAGGTGTCCCGGTCCCTCGCGGCCTGTGAGGGCACGGTCCTGCTCGTCGACGCGGCGCAGGGCATCGAGGCGCAGACTCTCGCCAACCTCTACCTGGCGATGGAGAACGACCTCAAGATCATCCCCGTACTGAACAAGATCGACCTGCCGGCCGCCCAGCCGGAGAAGTTCTCCGAGGAGCTCGCCAACCTCATCGGCTGCGACCCCGAGGACGTTCTCAAGGTCTCCGCCAAGACGGGTCTGGGCGTCGAGGCGCTGCTCGACAAGGTCGTCGCCGAGATCCCCGCCCCGGTCGGCGTCCAGGACGCCCCCGCCCGCGCGATGATCTTCGACTCGGTCTACGACTCGTACCGCGGTGTCGTGACGTACGTACGTGTCATCGACGGCCAGCTCAACAAGCGTGAGCGCATCCGGATGATGTCCACCGGCGCGACCCACGAGCTGCTGGAGATCGGTGTCTCGGCCCCGGAGATGAAGGCGGCCGACGGGCTCGGTGTCGGTGAGGTGGGTTACCTCATCACCGGTGTGAAGGACGTCCGCCAGTCCAAGGTCGGTGACACGATCACCACCCTGCACAAGGGCGCCACCGAGGCGCTCGGCGGGTACAAGGACCCCAAGCCCATGGTCTTCTCGGGCCTGTATCCGCTGGACGGGTCCGACTACCCCGAGCTGCGCGACGCCCTGGACAAGCTCCAGCTCAACGACGCCGCGCTGGTGTACGAGCCGGAGACCTCGGCGGCGCTGGGCTTCGGCTTCCGTGTCGGCTTCCTCGGGCTGCTGCACCTCGACGTGATCCGTGAGCGGCTGGAGCGCGAGTTCGGGCTCGACCTGATCGCGACCGCCCCGAACGTGGTCTACCGCGTCGAGATGGAGGACCGCAGCGAGCACATCGTCACCAACCCGAGCGAGTTCCCCGAGGGCAAGATCGACAAGGTGTACGAGCCTGTCGTGCGGGCGACCATCCTCGCGCCCTCCGAGTTCATCGGCTCGATCATGGAGCTGTGCCAGACCCGGCGCGGCACCCTGCTCGGCATGGACTACCTCTCCGAGGACCGGGTCGAGATCCGCTACACGCTGCCGCTCGCGGAGATCGTCTTCGACTTCTTCGACCAGCTCAAGTCCAAGACCCGCGGCTACGCCTCGCTGGACTACGAGCCCACCGGCGAGCAGACCTCCAGCCTGGTCAAGGTCGACATCCTGCTGCACGGCGACAAGGTCGACGCCTTCTCGGCGGTCACGCACAAGGACCAGGCGTACGCGTACGGGGTCCGGCTGGTCGCCAAGCTGCGCGAGCTGATCCCGCGGCAGGCCTTCGAGGTGCCCATCCAGGCGGCCATCGGCTCCCGGGTCATCGCCCGCGAGACCATCCGCGCCATCCGCAAGGACGTCCTCGCCAAGTGCTACGGCGGTGACATCTCCCGGAAGCGGAAGCTGCTGGAGAAGCAGAAGGAAGGCAAGAAGCGGATGAAGATGGTGGGCTCTGTGGAGGTTCCGCAAGAGGCCTTCATCGCCGTGCTGTCCAGTGACGACAGCGGCCCCGCGGCCAAGGGCAAGAAGTAGTCACGCCGAATCCCGGTTTTTTCAGGGCCCGTCGCGCTTCGGCGCGGCGGGCCCTGTGCTTGTCTCAGGGGTGTGTCCTGCGAGAAGTGTCCGGGAAGTGACCGGCCGCCGCCTCTTACGCGCCGGCCGGACGCGCTCTAGTCTGATCTCTGCTCGGTAGTTACTCGCGAGTTAAACAACAGCCGCAATTGAGCCAGCCGCACTGCCGCGGGCCCCGGAGGATGTCGTGAGCGACACACAGACCCTGATCGAGAACCGTCCGCCGTCCGTCGCGGCCCTCTTCCTGGAGCGCGTGGCGGCCACACCCGACGCCGAGGCATACCGCTACCCGGTACCGGCCCCGGGTGACGGACCGGACACCTGGAAGTCGCTGACCTGGGCGCAGGCCGCCGAGCGGGTCTACGCCGTCGCCGCCGGGCTGATCGAGCTCGGCGTCCAGCCGGAGCAGCGCGTCGCGCTCGCCTCCTCGACCCGGGTCGAGTGGATCCTGGCCGACCTCGGCATCCTCTGCGCGGGGGCGGCCACCACGACCGTCTATCCGCAGACCAACGCCGAGGAGTCGGCGTTCATCCTGTCCGACTCCGGGAGCAGGGTCCTCATCGCGGAGGACGCGGCCCAGCTCGCCAAGGCCCGGGAGAAGCGCGCCGAGCTCCCCGAGCTCACGCACGTCGTGGTCATCGACGCGGAGGGCGTGGAGACCGAGGACTGGGTCCTGACGCTCGCCGACCTGGAGGCGCGCGGCTCCGCGTACCTGGAGAAGCACCCCGAGCTGATCAAGGAGCGCGTCGGCGCGATCACCGCCGACCAGCTCGCGACCCTCATCTACACCTCCGGCACCACGGGCCGCCCCAAGGGCGTCCGGCTGCCGCAGGACAACTGGTCGTACATGGCCAAGGCGATCGCCGCGACCGGCCTGGTCAGCCAGGCGGACGTCCAGTACCTGTGGCTGCCGCTCGCGCACGTCTTCGGCAAGGTCCTGACCTCCGGCCAGATCGAGGTCGGGCACGTCACCGCCGTCGACGGCCGCGTGGACAAGATCATCGAGAACCTTCCGGTGGTGCGGCCGACGTACATGGCGGCCGTGCCGCGCATCTTCGAGAAGGTCTACAACGGGGTCGCCGCCAAGGCGCGGGCCGGCGGCGGCGCCAAGTACAAGATCTTCCAGTGGGCCGCCGAGGTCTCCCGGGAGTACGCGAAGGCGAGCCAGGACAACTTCCGCCGCACGGGTTCGGCCTCGGTGCCGTTCGCGCTCGGCGCCAAGCACAAGGTCGCCGACGCGCTCGTCTACGCCAAGATCCGCGAGGCCTTCGGCGGCAACCTGCGTGCCTGCATCTCCGGCTCCGCCGCGCTCGCGCCGGAGATCGGCTACTTCTTCGCCGGTGCCGGCATCCACATCCTGGAGGGCTACGGACTCACCGAGTCCTCCGCCGCCTCCTTCGTGAACCCGGGCGAGGCCTACCGCACCGGCACGGTCGGCAAGCCGCTGCCCGGCACCGAGGTGCGCATCGCCGACGACGGCGAGATCCTGCTGCGCGGCCCCGGCATCATGGAGGGCTACCACGGGCTGCCCGAGAAGACCGCCGAGGTCCTGGAGGCGGACGGCTGGTTCCACACCGGGGACATCGGCGAGCTGTCCGCGGACGGCTACCTGCGGATCACCGACCGCAAGAAGGACCTCATCAAGACCTCGGGCGGCAAGTACATCTCGCCCGCCGAGGCCGAGGGCCAGTTCAAGGCGGTCTGCCCGTACGTCTCCAACATCCTCGTGCACGGCGCCGACCGGAACTTCTGCACCGCGCTCATCGCCCTCGACGAGCCGTCCATCCTCGACTGGGCCAAGGACAACGGCCTGGCGGGCAAGTCGTACGCGGAGGTCGTCGCGGCGCCCGCCACGGTCGCCCTCGTCGAGGGTTACGTGAAGGAGCTCAACGCGGGCCTGCAGCGCTGGCAGACCATCAAGAAGTTCCGTCTGCTGCCCCGCGACCTGGACATCGAGCACGGCGAGATCACTCCGAGCCTCAAGCTGAAGCGGCCGGTCGTCGAGAAGGCGTACAAGCACCTGATCGACGAGATGTACGCGGGCTCCCGCGAGGCGTAGCCCCCCGGCCATAGGCCCTCGCCCGTACGGGAGCGGGGGCGCGCAGGACCTCTCCGCGACCGAGCGGCGGAGTCCGCGCGCCCCCGCTCCCGTCGGAGCACTCCCGCGTTCCCGCTCGCCTCGGAGCACCCCGCGCGATCTCGCCTATCCGTCGCGCCTGTGCCGCATCCTGCTCAGCAGTTCGTCCATCCGTCTTAGCTGGTCGCGGAGTTCGGGCACGTCCGGGACGGCGCCGGCCGACAGGTGCGTGTCCATCCTCCTGAGGCGGGCGGCGAGTTCGTCGAACTGGTCCTGCTCACGGGCGAGCAGGCACTCCAGCTGACGGTTCTTGCGGTGCAGGTCGAGAAAGACACTGACCTTGGCGCGCAGGACCCACGGGTCGAACGGCTTCGCCAGATAGTCGGCGGCACCGGTCGCGTACCCGCGGAAGGCGTAGCCCGCGTCGGCGTCCGTGCCCGTCAGGAAGATGATGGGCACGTCCTTGGTCCGGTCGAGCCGCTTGATGTTCGCGGCCGTCTCGAATCCGTCCATGCCCGGCATCCGGATGTCGAGCAGGACGACCGCGAACCGCTGCCGCAGCAGCGCCCTCATCGCCTCCTCGCCCGAACGCGCGCGCACCAGCGGCTCGTTGAGGGAGCGCAGGACGGCCTCCAGCGCGACCAGGTTGTCCTCCATGTCGTCGACCAGGAGGATGCTCGCTCCCTCGTAGGTCGTCGTCTCGGCGCTCATGATGACGGTGCCTCACTCGGTCCGTGGGTTCTCGGTGCCGCGCGGTCCGGCGACCGGTCCATGACCGCTCCGGGCGCCGCGCCGAAGTCTCCGTCCCGCGTCGCCGTCGTCGCGGCGGGGCGTCGGACGTGGATCGGATGCTCGATTCTGTCCGTCTTCGAGCACATCCATACCACTGTTCTCACTCATGACGGCCCAGTTCGGTGACTCGGCGCTTATGGGCGCCGCCGGTCTGTCACCCTGGCCGCATTCGAGGTGTCTTCGTCCGAACTGCCCAGGGAGCCGCACAGTGGGGGCCATTCCGACGCAACGGGAGTCCACGCCATGCGCACCGGACGCGCTCGCGCACCACCCCGCCGGCCGGGACCTCGTGTCACGTACATCGCTGCCCGGCACTCCGCTCGCCCCCGCGGCCGCGCGCCGATTCCTCCGCGACACCCTCCTGAGCTGGACCGAACCGGCCCTGCCCGGCTCCGAGATCATCGACGACCGGCTCACCGGCGACGCGGCCGTGGTGGTCAGCGAGCTCGTCACCAACGCCGTCGTGCACGCGGGCACCGACGTCGAGCTGCTGTGCCGCCTGGAGTGCCCGGCCGACGGCCCGCCCGGCCCGCTGGTCGTCGAGGTCTCCGACCAGCATCCCTCGCGTGCCATACGGGAGGACGGCGCCGAACCGGCCTACGGGACACCGGAGTACGGGCGGGGCCTGCGGCTGGTCTCCGCGCTCTCCGAGGCCTGGGGCATCACCTATCGTCCGGGCGTCAAGACGGTGTGGTCGAGGCTGCTGGTCGACGGGACCGCCGGTGCTCCGCAGGCCGCGGGCGTCTTCGCGGAGGCCGACGACCCGCGCCGGCCGGGCCGCTTCGACGACGTGAGCGGACTCGCCGGACCGGGCGTCTTCGCGGGTGCGGGCGATCTCTCCGTGTCGGGAGGGTTCGCGGACGACGACGGTTTTCCCGGGCCCGGGGGATTCGGGGCCGCGGGCGGTCCGGCCGGCCCGGGGGGATTCGGGCCCGCCGACGGGCTCGCGGGAACGGGCGGGTTCGCCGGGGCGGCGGAGGACACGGAGTCCGTCGGGGCCATCGCGTACGCCGAGGGGCCGCTCCCCGGGTACCGGCCGGGGGCCGGCGCCGAGCCGTACCGCGCCCTGCCCGCCTCGGGGGCCGGCCGGAGCACCGGGCGGGGCCACGACTGGCTCGACCGGGGAGCCCTCTCCTTTCTCGCCGAGGCCTCCGACCTGCTCGCCGGTCAGCTCGACGAGGACCTGGTCGCCGCGCTGGCCGGTCAGCTCCTCGTGCCGCGTCTCGCCGACTGGTGCGCCGTATGGCTGGAGGACGAAGCCACCGACCGGGCCGGCGGACTCGGTCTGGCCCTCGGCCCCCGCCTCGCCCGCGTCTGGCACGGCAGCGAGAACCTCATCGAGGGGCTGCGCCAGGCCCTGGAGAAGGACCCGCCGCGGCTGCCCGACGCGGTGCGCTCCCGCGCCGTCCCGGTGCCCTGGCCCGGCGAGGCGCTGGGTGCCCGCGGGGCGAGCGGGGCGGCGCTGGCGTACCGGCTGATCGCGGGCGGCCGGCCGCTGGGCACGCTCGTCATCGGCCGGGCCGGACCGCCCGACTTCCCCGACGAGGTCACCGGACTCGTCGAGGACCTCAGCCGCCGTATCGCCCTGGCCATCGGAGCGGCACGCCAGTACGCGCGCCAGGCGACCATCAGCCGGGTCCTGCAGCGCGGGCTGCTGCCGGGCGCGGTCGCCGAGATCCCCGGGGTGCGCAGCGCCCTCGTCTACGAACCGCTCGACAAGGGCGGCCCGAGCGGTGACTTCTACGACGTGTTCCCGGCGGGCGACGGGCGCTGGTGCTTCGCGGTCGGCGACGTCCAGGGCAAGGGGCCCGAGGCCGCCGTCGTGATCGGCCTGGCGCGGCCCTGGCTGCGCCTGCTGGCGCGTGAGGGCTACGACGTCGCGGACGTCCTCGACCGTCTCAACGAGCTGCTCCTCGACGACGCGACGGAGGCCGCGGACGCGGCGGCCCGCGCTCTCGTGGCCGCGGGCGGGCCCGGGCTCGGCACCGACCCCGGCCCGCAGACGCGCTTCCTGTCCATGCTCTACGGCGAGCTGGTCCCCTTCGAGGGCGGAGTGCGCTGCACCCTCGCCTCGGCGGGGCATCCGCTGCCGCTGCTGCTGGGCCCCGACGGGGGCGTACGGGAGATGGCCCGGCCGCAGACCCTGCTCGGCGTCTTCGAGGACCCGGGATACACCTCCGAGTCCTTCGAGCTGTACCCCGGGGACAGCCTCCTGTGCGTCACCGACGGCGTGACGGAGCGGCGCGACGGGTCCCGTCAGTTCGACGACGACGACGGTCTCGCGCACGCCCTCGCGGGCTGTACCGGCCTGAACGCCGAGATGATCGCGGAACGGATCCGCGGGCTGGTGCACGCGTTCGGCACCCGCCCGCCGGAGGACGACATGGCCCTGCTGGTGTTGCAGGCCGAGTAGCGGGCCCCTCCGAGGACCGGGGACTCTGGGCCCGGCACGTCGCCCCTCCCCGTGGACATGCCCCGTCCCCGCCCCCGGTGCGCCCCCCGGACCGTGCCGGGCATGTCCACCCCGGCTGTGCTGGACAATGGAACGCATGCCTTCCGCACTTCCCGACGGTGAGCCCGTCCCCGACGACGGGGCGCTGCCCGCGCACGCCCTGGCCGGGGCGGCCGACCGGCCTCTCGGGTTCTACCTCCACGTGCCGTACTGCGCGACCCGCTGCGGTTACTGCGACTTCAACACCTACACGGCGACCGAGCTGCGGGGCAGCGGGGGCGTGCTCGCCTCCCGCGACAACTACGCGGACACCCTGACCGACGAGATCCGGCTCGCCCGCAAGGTCCTCGGCGACGACCCCCGCCCGGTCCGCACGGTCTTCGTCGGAGGCGGTACGCCCACGCTGCTGGCCGCCGACGATCTCGTACGGATGCTGGGCGCGATCCGGGACGAGTTCGGGCTCGCGGACGACGCCGAGATCACGACGGAGGCGAACCCCGAGTCCGTGGACCCGGAGTACCTCGCGACCCTGCGCGCCGGCGGCTTCAACCGGATCTCCTTCGGCATGCAGAGCGCCCGGCAGCACGTCCTGAAGGTGCTCGACCGCACGCACACCCCGGGCCGCCCCGAGGCCTGTGTCGCCGAGGCCCGCGCGGCCGGATTCGCGCATGTGAACCTTGATCTGATCTACGGCACGCCGGGGGAGTCGGACGACGACTGGCGGGCGTCGCTCGAAGCCGCCCTCGGCGCCGGTCCCGACCACATCTCCGCGTACGCGCTCATCGTCGAGGAGGGCACCCAGCTCGCGCGCCGGATCCGCCGCGGCGAGGTCCCGATGACGGACGACGACGTGCACGCGGACCGGTATCTCATCGCGGACGAGGTGATGTCGGCGGCGGGCTTCGACTGGTACGAGGTGTCGAACTGGGCCACCTCCGAGGCCGGCCGCTGTCTGCACAACGAGCTGTACTGGCGCGGCGCCGACTGGTGGGGAGCGGGCCCCGGCGCGCACAGCCACGTCGGCGGCGTTCGCTGGTGGAACGTGAAACATCCGGGGGCCTACGCGGCGGCGCTGGCCGAGGGCCGCTCCCCGGGGGCAGGCCGTGAACTCCTGTCCGACGAGGACCGCCGGGTCGAGCGGATCCTCCTGGAACTGCGGTTGCGCGAGGGCTGCCCGCTCTCCCTGCTCCGCCCCGACGGCCTCGCGGCCTCCCGCCGCGCTCTGTCCGACGGACTCCTCGAAGCCGGTCCGTACGACGCCGGCCGCGCCGTTCTCACCCTGCGCGGCCGCCTCCTCGCGGACGCCGTCGTCCGGGATCTGGTGGACTGAACACCTGTTCCCGCGCGGTTCCCGGCCAAGTTTCACGCGGGACCGGGACGGCCGGCCGGGGACGCGACCGTTCCCGGGGAACCGGCCGCCGTCCGGTCACTCCGGCGCCGTGACGAAGTCGATCAGTTCCTCCACGCGGCCCAGGAGTGCCGGTTCCAGGTCCCTGTAGGAGTGGACCCGGGACAGGATGTGCTGCCAGGCCGCGCCGGTGTTCTCCGGCCAGCCCAGGGCCCGGCACACGCCCGTCTTCCAGTCCTGGCCGCGCGGGACGGTCGGCCAGGCCGCGATGCCGACGGAGGACGGCTTCACGGCCTCCCAGACGTCGATGTACGGGTGGCCGAGCACCAGGGCGTGCTCGCTGGTGACCGCCTCGGCGATCCGGGACTCCTTCGACCCCGGGACCAGGTGGTCCACGAGGACGCCGAGCCGGGCGTCCGGGCCCGGGGCGAACGCGTCGACGACCGCCGGGAGGTCGTCGACGCCCTCCAGGTACTCCACGACGACGCCCTCGATGCGCAGATCGTCGCCCCAGACCCGTTCCACCAGTTCGGCGTCGTGGCGGCCCTCGACGTAGATGCGCCCGGCGCGCGCGACCCGGGCGCGGGCGCCGGGTACCGCCACCGAGCCGGAGGCGGTACGGCTGGGGCGTACGGGAGCCGTGGCCGCCGGGCGGACCAGGGTCACCACCTTGCCCTCCAGGAGGAAGCCGCGCGGCTCCAGCGGGAACACCCGGTGCTTGCCGAAGCGGTCCTCCAGGGTCACCGTGCCCGCCTCGCAGCGGATCACCGCGCCGCAGAAGCCGGTGCCGGCCTCCTCGACGACCAGACCCGGGTCCGCCGGGACCTCGGGCACGGACCGGGGCTTCTTCCACGGCGGGGTCAGGTCCGGAGAGTACGAGCGCATTCGGATGACGATAGGAGAAGTCCGGCGGCGCTCACCGCGACACGCCGGAACCCGTCGTGCCGAAGCGTGCCGTCAGGGTGTCCCGCTGGGTGCGGACGAACGCGGCGTCCACGATCGCCCCGTGCCCGGGGACGTACAGCGCGTCCTCGCCGCCCAGTCCGAGCAGCCGGTCCAGCGCCGCGGGCCAGCGCGACGGTACGGCGTCGGGGCCCGCCTGCGGCTCGCCCGACTCCTCGACCAGGTCGCCGCAGAACACCACGGCCGGGTCGCCGGACACGACGGCCACGAGGTCGTGGGCGGTGTGGCCCTCGCCCGTCCGCACCAGCCGGACCTCGACGCCGCCGCCGAGATCCAGGTCCCAGGTGCTCCGGACGAAGCCGCGGGGACGTACGAGCGTGTCGGCGGCCTCCTCCGCCGCCCCCGGGTCGAGACCGTTGCGCACCGCGTCCGCGCACAGCGCGTCGCGGCCGTTCTCGTAGACCCCGGACGAACCGTCCGCGACGAGGATCCGAGCGCCCGCGAACGCCGCGGCGCCGAACACGTGGTCGAAATGTGGGTGGGTGAGCGCGATATGAGTCACACGCCCGCCGGTGAGGGCCCGCGCGTCGGCGCGCAGCGCGGCGCCCTCCGCGAGGCTCGACCCGGCGTCGATCATCAGCGCCGCCCCCTCGCCGACGACGAGCCCGGCCGTGCAGTCCCAGTCCGGAAGCCGCCGTCGCCCCACCCGGGACGTCACCCTTTCCCACCCGAGCTCTTCCCAAGTCAGCCTCATGCGGCGACGCTAACGGTGACCGGGTGCCGTGCACGACCTCGCAGGCCCGCCCTTGCCCGGGGCGTGCCTCACCGCCGTACACTGAGCTGGGGAACGTTGGCACTCGCGTGCGCTGAGTGCCAGACGAAAGCCACGAAGGCCACAAGACCACCGAGTCGACTCCTGGAGGTGTGCGCGATGCTCAGCGAACGCAGGCTCGAGGTGCTGCGCGCCATCGTCCAGGACTACGTGGGCACCGAGGAGCCGGTCGGCTCCAAGGCGCTCACCGAGCGGCACCGGCTGGGCGTCTCGCCCGCGACGGTCCGCAACGACATGGCGGTCCTGGAGGACGAGGGGTACATCGCCCAGCCGCACACCAGTGCCGGGCGCATCCCCACGGACAAGGGGTACCGCCTCTTCGTCGACAAGCTCGCCGGCGTCAAGCCGATGACCGCGCCCGAGCGCCGCGCCATCCAGAACTTCCTGGACGGTGCCGTCGACCTGGACGACGTCGTCGGCCGGACCGTGCGGCTGCTCGCGCAGCTCACCCGGCAGGTCGCCGTCGTGCAGTACCCCTCGCTGACCCGCTCGACCGTGCGCCATGTGGAGCTGCTGTCCATGGCTCCCGCGCGGGTGATGCTCGTGCTGATCACGGACACCGGCCGGGTCGAACAGCGCATGATCAACTGTCCGGCGCCGTTCGGTGAGACGTCGCTGGCGGACCTGCGCGCCCGGCTCAACAGCCGGGTCGCGGGACGCCCCTTCGCGGACGTCCCGCAGCTCGTCCAGGACCTCCCGGACGCCTTCGAGGCGGAAGACCGGGGTACGGTCTCGACGGTGCTCTCCACACTGCTGGAGACACTCGTCGAGGAGACCGAGGAGCGGCTGATGATCGGCGGTACCGCCAATCTGACGCGATTCGGACATGACTTCCCTCTCACCATCCGGCCGGTGCTCGAAGCGCTGGAGGAGCAGGTCGTGCTCCTCAAGTTGCTTGGAGAGGCCGGAGATTCGAGCATGACCGTGCGAATCGGGCACGAGAACGCGTACGAGGGACTCAACTCCACGTCCGTGGTCTCCGTCGGCTACGGTTCGGGCGTTGAGGCAGTAGCCAAACTCGGCGTGGTCGGCCCGACCCGCATGGATTACCCGGGAACGATGGGAGCGGTACGAGCGGTGGCACGGTACGTCGGACAGATCCTGGCGGAGTCGTAAGTGGCCACGGACTACTACGCCGTACTCGGCGTGCGCCGCGACGCGTCCCAGGACGAGATCAAGAAGGCGTTCCGGAGGCTCGCTCGCGAGCTGCATCCGGACGTCAATCCCGATCCGAAGACGCAGGAGCGGTTCAAAGAGATCAACGCCGCGTACGAGGTGTTGTCGGACCCGCAGAAGAAGCAGGTCTACGACCTCGGCGGTGACCCGCTGTCCCAGCAGGGCGGCGCGGGCGCCGGAGGCTTCGGCGCGGGCGGCTTCGGGAACTTCTCGGACATCATGGACGCGTTCTTCGGCACGGCGTCGCAGCGCGGACCGCGCTCGCGCACCCGCCGGGGTCAGGACGCCATGATCCGGCTGGAGATCGAGCTCGACGAGGCGGCCTTCGGCACCACGAAGGACATCCAGGTCGACACGGCCGTCGTCTGCGGCACCTGCAACGGCGAGGGCGCCGCACCCGGCACCTCCGCGCAGACCTGTGACATGTGCCGCGGTCGCGGCGAGGTGTCCCAGGTGACGCGGTCCTTCCTCGGCCAGGTCATGACCTCACGGCCGTGTCCGCAGTGCCAGGGCTTCGGCACCGTCGTCCCGACCCCGTGCCACGAGTGCGCGGGTGACGGCCGGGTGCGCTCCCGTCGCACCCTGACGGTCAAGATCCCGGCCGGTGTCGACAACGGCACCCGGATCCAGCTCGCGGGCGAGGGCGAGGTCGGCCCCGGCGGCGGCCCCGCCGGCGACCTGTACGTCGAGATCCACGAGCTGCCGCACTCGACCTTCCAGCGGCGCGGGGACGACCTGCACTGCACGGTCACCCTCCCGATGACGGCGGCGGCCCTCGGCACGAAGGTGCCGCTGGAGACCCTCGACGGCATGGAGGAGGTCGACATCCGTCCGGGCACGCAGTCCGGCCAGTCGATCCCGCTGCACGGCCGGGGTGTCACCCACCTGCGCGGCGGCGGCCGCGGCGACCTCATCGTGCACGTCGAGGTCACCACGCCGACCAAGCTCGACCCGGAGATGGAGCGGGTGCTGCGCGAGCTCGCCAAGCTGCGTGGCGAGGAGCGGCCCACGGGTCAGTTCCAGCCCGGCCAGCAGGGTCTCTTCTCCCGGCTGAAGGACGCCTTCAACGGCCGCTGATCCATGTGGGGCACGGGGCGGGACACGCCCCGTGCCTTCCACGTCGGAGGCCCTATCCGGACGGGTGACCGGTTTCTGACTTGTCCCGGGGACGTGACAACATGCCGTCATGTCCTCCGCGCTGACCGATCTCTTCCCTCACCCGATCGTGCAGGCCCCCATGGCGGGCGGAGTCTCCGTCCCGCAGCTCGCGGCCGCCGTGTCCGAGGCCGGCGGGCTCGGCTTCCTCGCGGCGGGGTACAAGACCGCCGACGGCATGTACCAGGAGATCAAGCAGCTGCGCGGGCTGACCGGCCGTCCCTTCGGCGTCAACCTGTTCCTCCCGCAGCCCGAGCACGCGGACGCCGCCTCGGTCGAGGTGTACGCCCACCAGCTCGCCGGCGAGGCCGCCTGGTACGAGACCGAGCTCGGCGATCCGGACAGCGGACGCGACGACGGCTACGACGCCAAACTCGCCGTCCTCCTCGACAACCCGGTGGCGGCGGTCTCCTTCCACTTCGGCGTCCCGAAGCAGGAGGTGCTGGAGTCGCTGCGGCGCGCCGGGACCCTCACCCTGGTGACCGCCACCACGGCCGAGGAGGCCCTCAGCGCGCAGCGGGCCGGCGCCGACGCGGTCGTCGTGCAGGGCATCGAGGCCGGCGGACACCAGGGCACCCACCGGGACAACCCGGAGACGGATGGCACCGGCGTCGGCCTGCTCACGCTGGTCGCGCGGGTACGCGAGACCGTGGGGATCCCGGTCGTCGCGGCCGGCGGCATCATGCGCGGCAGCCAGATCGCCGCCGTCCTCGCCGCGGGCGCGAACGCGGCCCAGCTCGGCACCGCCTTCCTCGCGACCCCCGAGTCCGGCGCGAGCGCCGTGCACAAGCAGGCGCTGACCGACCCCCTGTACGTCCGCACGGAGCTCACCCGCGCCTTCTCCGGACGTCCGGCGCGCGCGCTGGCCAACCGCTTCATGCGCGAGCACGGCCCGTACGCGCCCGCCGCCTACCCCGAGGTCCACCACCTCACCCTGCCGCTGCGCAAGGCGGCCGCCAGGGCGGGCGACGCGCAGGGCATGGCACTGTGGGCGGGACAGGGTCACCGCATGGCCCGCGACCTGCCCGCCGGGCAGCTCGTGGAGGTACTGAACGCAGAGATCGCGGCCGCCGAGACAGCGTTGTCGGCCGCCGCCGAGATCCCGGAAGAGGGTGCGGCCCGATGACGGCACCGGTGTTCCTGGTCGAGCACTTCGACACGGACGGCGAGGGACGCCATGTCCTCGACGGACCCGAGGGACGGCACGCCGTCTCCGTGAAACGGCTGCACAGCGGCGAGGACGTCGTGCTCACCGACGGGGCCGGGCGCCGGGCGGACTGCGTGGTCCTCGGCACCGAGGGCAAGGACCGGCTGATCGTACGGATGGGCACGGTCACCGAGGAAGCCCCCGAGGAGCCGCGCATCACGGTCGTCCAGGCCCTGCCCAAGGGGGACCGGGGCGAGCTGGCCGTCGAGACCATGACCGAGACCGGCGTCGACGCGATCGTCCCCTGGGCCGCCTCCCGCTGCATCACGCAGTGGAAGGGCGAGCGGGGCCTGAAGGCGCTCTCCAAGTGGCGGGCCACCGCCCGGGAGGCGGGCAAGCAGTCCCGCCGGGCGCGCTTCCCGGAGGTCGCGGACGCGATGACGACCAGGCAGGTTGCCGCGCTTCTCGCCAAAGCCGATCTCGCCGCCGTGCTCCACGAGGACACCGCCCTGGGCACCGAGCCCTTCGCGACCGCCGCGCTGCCCGGCTCCGGGGACATCGTCCTGGTGGTCGGCCCCGAGGGCGGGATCTCCGCCGAAGAGGTCGCGCTGTTCACCGAGGCCGGCGCGAAGACCTTCCACCTGGGGCGCACGGTACTGCGCACCTCGACGGCCGGGACCGTGGCCACGGCACTGCTGCTGGCCCGCACCGGCCGCTGGTCCTGACCCACCGCCCACGGCACGACCTCACCGTCCGCACCTCACCGGGGAGCTCATGGAACTCGCTCAGGTACGACTGCTCGTCTCCGACTTCGCCACCTGTTACCGCTTCTACTCCGAAGTCCTCGGCCTCAAGCCCCAGTCGGGCGCGGCCGAGGGACCGTACGAGAAGTTCAGTCCGGTCACCGGATCGGCGGGCATCGCCCTCCAGGACCGGGCCATGATGACGGAAATACTGGGAGAGATCGGCGACGCCGTGACCGGACACCGCTCCCTGGTGGTGCTGCGGGTGGACGACCTCGACACCTACTGCGAACAGGTCGTCTCGCGCGGCGCGACCCTCCTGCACGGCCCGGCGCCCATGACGGAACGCATGCGCGTCGCCCATCTCAAGGACCCCGAGGGCAACCTGGTGGAACTCCAGGAGTGGCTGCTGCTGCTCGGCTGACGGGCCGCCGGAAGCCCGTCCGGGGCCGGGGAAACGGGAACCTTACGACCTCCCCGGCCCGCCGGGCAACTCCTTCGGGTGGTTGTGCCCCCGATGGCCGCATGCGGTCTACCGCACGTCGCCGTGCGGTGGCACGCTGCCGTCCATGGGGGCTTCGAGGTATTTCAGAGGCCGCACGAGGCACGGGCGGATCCTGGTGACCGTCGGGCTGGGCGCGGCCGGAGTGTTCGCGGTGACCGGGTGCCAGCCCGTGGACGGACTCAGCACCGCGACCGTCGCCTACACGACCGACCAGACGGCGACCAGAGAACTGAAACGGCGGCAGGTGGACGTGAGTTGGCTCACCTGCACCGCCCGCCTGGGCAACGCGGGCAAGGCCTACACGCCGGGGAGGTCGCCCTCGCCGAGCGAGAACACCGTGGCCACCGTCGACTGCCAGGGCCAGACCGGCGACGGCCGGGACATCACCGTCAAGGGCAAGGTCACCCGCGCCGTCAACGGCGCCTGCGTACGCGGCGATCTGCGCGCCACCGTCGGCGGCAGGCAGGTCTTCCGCGTCAACGGCCTGGGCGACTGCGACGCGGGACCCACCCCGCCGGTCACCTACCACCCCACGAACGGACAGCCCGATCCCACCGTCACCGTCACCGTGACCCGGACGATGTGGTGCAAGGGCGACCCCACCTGCTGGCCCTCACAGGGCAAGTGACCTGCCGGACCGTACGGGGATCAAGTGATCCAAACCCCTGTCGGGCCACGGGCGCGCTGCGTAGGGTGACCGGGTGACTGAGTCCGCAGCCTCCGCGTACATCCGGTTTCCGCATCTGCACGGCGAGTTGGTCGTCTTCACGGCCGAGGACGACATCTGGGCCGCCCCGGTCGACGGCGGGGGCCGCGCCTGGCGGGTCAGCGCCGACAACGTCCCGGTCAGCCATCCGCGCATCTCCCCGGACGGCACGACGGTCGCCTGGACGTCGACGCGGGACGGAGCCCCCGAGGTCCACGCGGCCTCCCTGGACGGCGGTCCCGCGAAACGGCTGACGTACTGGGGCAGCGCGAAGACCCAGGTGCGCGGCTGGACCCCCGACGGACAGGTGCTCGCCCTCAGCAGCCAGGGACAGGCCAGCCTGCGCCGCACCTGGGCCCGCTCCGTCCCGCTCGACGGGGGCCCCGCGACGACCCTGCCGTACGGGCCCGTCGGGGATGTCGCCCACGGCGAAGGCGGTGTCGTCCTGCTGTCCGCCCCGATGGGACGCGAGGCCGCCTGGTGGAAGCGCTACCGGGGCGGCACGGCCGGCAAGCTGTGGATCGACCGGGACGGCGACGGCGCGTTCGTCCGGCTGCACGAGGACATCGACGGGAACCTCGAACACCCCCTCTGGGTGGGCGAACGGATCGCCTTCCTGTCGGACCACGAGGGCGTCGGGGCCCTCTACTCCTCCCTCGCCGACGGCTCCGACCTGCGCCGCCACACGCCGCTGGACGCCTTCTACGCCCGTCACGCGGCCACCGACGGCACCCGCGTGGTCTACGCGTCCGCCGGTGAACTGTGGCTCCTCGACGGCCTCGACGGCGCCGAGCCGCGCCGCCTCGACGTCCGCCTCGGCGGCCAGCGCGTCGACCAGCAGCCGCACCCCGTCAGCGCTTCGCGCTGGTTCTCCGCCGCCTCGCCCGACCACACCGGACGCGGCAGCGCGGTCTCCGTGCGCGGTGCCGTCCACTGGGTCACCCACCGCTCCGGCCCGGCCCGCGCGCTCGCCGCCGAGCAGGGTGTCCGTGCCCGGCTGCCCCGCACCTTCCGCGCCGAGGGCGAGGAACACGTGGTGTGGGTGACCGACGCGGAGGGCGACGACGCCCTCGAATTCGCCCCCGCCACCGGCGTCGCCCCGGGAGCCACCCCGCGACGGCTCGCCGCCGGCGCGCTCGGCCGGGTCCTCGGCCTCGCCATGGCCCCCGACGGAAGCCGCGCCGCCGTCGCCTCGCACGACGGGCGCGTGCTCCTCGTCGAGCGCGAGAGCGGAGAGGTCCGCGAGGTCGACCGCAGCGAGGACGGCGATGTCACCGGCCTCGTCTTCTCGCCCGACTCCGCGTGGCTCGCCTGGTCGCACCCCGGGCCGCGCCCACTGCGCCAGCTCAAGCTCGCCAACACCACCGACCTGTCGGTGACCGAGGCGACCCCGCTGCGCTTCCGTGACTACGCACCGGCGTTCACCCTCGACGGCAAGCACCTCGCCTTCCTGTCGGCCCGCGCCTTCGACCCCGTCTACGACGAGCACGTCTTCGACCTGGCCTTCGTCGGCGGCTCCCGGCCGTATCTGATCACCCTGGCCGCGACGACCCCGTCCCCCTTCGGACCGCAGCGCCACGGCAGGCCCTTCGAGGCGCCCGACAAGGACGAGACGCCCGACAGCGAGGGCGCCCCCAGCACCCGCATCGACCTCGACGGACTCGCCGACCGGATCGTGCCGTTCCCCGTCGAGGCCGCCCGCTACTCGACGCTGCGCGCCGCCAAGGACGGACTGCTGTGGCTGCGCCACCCGGTGCGGGGCGTGCTCGGCTCCTCCCGTGCCACCCCGGACGACCCGGACCCGAAGACCGAACTGGAGCGGTACGACCTCGCCCAGCAGCGCATCGAGCATCTCGCCGCCGACGCCGACCACTTCACCGTCACCGGCGACGGCAAGCGGGTCCTGCTGTGGACCGACGGAAAGCTCAAGCTCGTCCCCAGCGACCGGCGGGCCTCGAACGACGACGAGAGCGACACGAACATCACCGTCGACCTGTCGCGGGTGCGCCAGAACGTCGACCCGGCCGCCGAGTGGCGCCAGATGTACGACGAGACGGGCCGTCTCATGCGGGACAACTTCTGGCGACCGGACCTGGGCGGTGTCGACTGGGACGCCGTCCTCGACCGGTACCGGCCGGTCCTGGAGCGCGTCGCCACCCACGACGACCTCGTCGACCTGCTGTGGGAGGTGCAGGGCGAACTCGGCACCTCGCACGCCTACGTCATGCCGCGCGGCGGCTGGGGCGGCGGCGACCGGGCCCAGGGACTCCTCGGCGCGGACATCTCCCTTCACGAGGACGGCAGTTGGCGCATCGACCGGATCCTTCCCTCGGAGACCTCCGACCCGGACGCGCGGGCCCCGCTCGCCGCGCCCGGCGTCGCGGTGCGCGCCGGGGACGCGATCGTCGCGGTCGGCGGCCGGCCGGTGGACCCGGTGGCCGGGCCCGCGCCCCTGCTCGTCGGCACCGCGGGCAAGCCCGTCGAGCTGACCGTCTCGCCCTCGGGCGGCGGCGATCCGCGCCACGCGGTCGTCGTACCGCTCGCCGACGAGGAGCCGCTGCGCTACCACGCGTGGGTGGCCGACCGGCGCGCCTACGTCCACGAGCGGTCCGGCGGGCGCCTCGGGTATCTGCACGTGCCGGACATGGTCGGCGCCGGGTGGGCGCAGCTCCACCGCGACCTGCGGGTCGAGGTGGCCCGTGAGGGCCTTGTCGTGGACGTCCGCGAGAACCGCGGCGGCCACACCTCCCAGCTCGTCGTGGAGAAGCTCGCCCGGCGGATCGTCGGCTGGGACCTGCCCCGCGGTCTGCGCCCCTACAGCTACCCGGAGGACGCGCCGCGCGGCCCCGTCGTCGCCGTCGCCAACGAGTTCTCCGGCTCCGACGGCGACATCGTCAACGCGGCGATCAAGGCGCTCGGCATCGGACCCGTGGTCGGCACCCGCACCTGGGGCGGCGTCATCGGCATCGACAGCCGCTACCACCTCGTCGACGGCACCCTCGTCACCCAGCCCAAGTACGCCTTCTGGATGGAGGGTTACGCGTGGAACGTCGAGAACCACGGCGTCGATCCCGACGTCGAGGTCGTCCAGACGCCGCAGGACCACGCGGCCGGCCGTGACACCCAGCTCGACGAGGCGGTCAGGATCGCGCTGGCCGCCCTGGAGGAGAACCCGGCGAAGACCGCGCCCGTCCTGCCACCGCTGTGACCTTCCCCCGGCGGCGCGGACGGCGGCGGCGCGAGCCGTCCGCCCGGCGGGGCCGCTAGCATGCGCAGGTAATGATCGGCTGGCGTGAGGAGGCACACGCATGGCGCAGGAGCCGAGGCGGGACGAGGGCGGGCAGCCGCAGGACGACTGCCTGTTCTGCAAGATCGTGGCGGGGCAGATCCCGGCGACGCTGGTGCGCGAGAGCGACACGACGGTGGCGTTCCGCGACATCAATCCTCAGGCGCCGACCCACATCCTGGTCATTCCCAAGGTGCACTACCCGGACGCGGCGTCCCTCGCCGCCGCCGAGCCCGCCGTCGCGGCGGACGTCCTGCGCGAGGCCGGCGAGGTCGCGGGCGAGGAGAAACTGGAGAGCTACCGGGTCGTGTTCAACACGGGCAGCGGGGCCGGACAGACCGTCTTCCACGCGCACGCCCACCTCCTGGGCGGCCGCGGTATGCAGTGGCCTCCCGGATAACCGGCCTTGTCCGCACGCGAACTGGTGGTCCTCGGTACCGCCAGCCAGGTCCCGACCCGGCACCGCAACCACAACGGGTATCTGCTGCGCTGGGACGGTGAGGGCCTCCTCTTCGACCCCGGCGAGGGCACCCAGCGACAGATGCTGCGTGCCGGGGTCGCCGCGCACGACCTGCACCGCATCTGCGTCACCCATTTCCACGGCGACCACGCGCTCGGACTCGGCGGGGTGATCCAGCGCATCAACCTCGACCGCGTCCCGCACGAGGTGACCGCGCACTACCCGCTCTCCGGGCAGCACTTCTTCGAGCGGCTGCGGTACGCCACCGCCTACCGCGAGACCGTCCGGCTGACCGAGGCTCCGGTCGCGGACGACGGCGTCCTCGCGACGACTCCCGCGTACACGCTGGAGGCCCGCAGGCTCTCCCATCCCGTCGAGTCCTTCGGGTACCGGCTGGTCGAGCCCGACGGGCGGCGGATGCTGCCGGAACGGCTCGCGGAGCACGGGATCAGGGGACCGGACGTCGGTGTCCTGCACCGCGAGGGCTCACTGCGGGGCGTCACCCTGGACGACGTCAGCGAGATCCGGCGGGGACAGCGGTTCGCGTTCGTCATGGACACCCGGCTGTGCGAGGGAGTGGACGCGCTCGCCGAGGGCTGCGACCTGCTGGTCATCGAGTCGACCTTCCTCGACGGCGATCACCGGCTGGCTCTCGACCACGGTCATCTGACCGCGGGCCAGGCGGGCCGGGTGGCCAAGGAGGCGGGGGTGCGGCACCTCGTGCTCACCCACTTCAGCCAGCGCTACCCCGACCCCGGCGAGTTCGAGCGCGAGGCCCGCGCTGCGGGGTTCGACGGGGAGCTGACGGTGGCGCACGACCTGGTGAGAGTGCCGGTCCCGAAGCGCCGGTGACGGCCCGGGCCGCGCCGGGTCCGCCCGGTGGGCAGGCCCGGTGCCGCTCCCGCTCCGGGTCCGCCCGGTGCCGCTCCGACGCCCCGGTGCCGGGAAGGTGCCGGTTTCGGTATGCCCGGGAAACGACCGTACGATGCTTCGATGTCCCTCCCCAAGGCTGAACTGCACCTGCACATCGAAGGCACCCTCGAACCCGAGCTGGCCTTCGCGCTCGCCGCGCGCAACGGCGTCACCCTGCCGTACGCGGACACCGAGGAGCTGCGCAAGGCGTACCTCTTCGACGACCTCCAGACCTTCCTGAACCTGTACTACGAGCTCATGGCCGTCCTGCGGACGGAAGCGGACTTCGCGGACCTGGCCGACGCCTACCTCGCGCGCGCCGCCGCGCAGGGCGTACGGCACGCGGAGATCTTCTTCGACCCGCAGGCGCACATCGCCCGGGGCGTGTCGATGGGGACGGTCGTCGAGGGGCTGTGGCGGGCGCTCGGGCGCAGCGAGGAGACCCACGGCGTCTCCACCCAGCTGATCATGTGCTTCCTGCGGGACGAGTCCGCGGAGTCCGCCATGGACACCCTCCGGGCCGCGAAGCCCTACCTCGACCGGATCGTCGGCATCGGCCTCGACTCCGCCGAGGTCGGCCACCCGCCGGTCAAGTTCCGTGAGGTGTACGAGGCCGCCGCCGGGCTCGGTCTGCGGCGCGTCGCGCACGCCGGCGAGGAGGGGCCGCCCGCGTACATCACCGAGGCCCTCGACCTCCTCGGCGTCGAGCGCGTCGACCACGGGCTGCGCTGCATGGAGGACCCCGAGCTCGTCGAGCGGCTGGTCCGGGAACGGGTGCCGCTGACCCTGTGCCCGCTGTCGAACGTACGGCTGCGCGCCGTGGACGTCCTGGCGGAGCACCCGCTGCCCGCCATGATGGACGCCGGGCTGCTCTGCACGGTCAACTCTGACGACCCCGCCTACTTCGGCGGCTACGCCGGCGACAACTTCGGCGCCGTGCGCGAGGCCCTCGGACTGGGCGAGGAGCGGCTGCGGGAGCTGGCGCGCAACTCGTTCGAGGCGTCCTTCCTGGAGCACGACGAGGAGCGGCGCGCGCGGTACATCGCCGAGGTCGAGGCGTACGAGTTCCCTTAGGACCTGTCCGGTCGCCCGTCCCCGGGCCTCCCCTCCTCGCGCCCGGCCGCCCCGTGCTCCGGCGGCCGGGGCCCCTCGGGTGTCAGACGCCCACGGGCCCCGCGGCGTGCGCCGCGGCCGCCGCGCCCGCCGAGTGCCGGGGCCCCGCCGTCCCGTACGCCCCCCGCTGGGCGGGCACACCCTCCAGCGCGATCTCCACGACGGGCAGCCCCGCCACGGCGGTCTCCAGGCTGGGCAGCCCCGCCACCGGGATCTCCAGGGCGGCGATTCCGGCCGCGGGGATCTCCACCGCGGGGAGTCCGGGCACGGGGATCTCGACGATCTGGCCGGTGCGCCGGGGGCGCAGGGCCACGAGCGTCATCGGGACGCCGACCAGCAGCAGGCCGGCCGCCAGGACCTTGCCCATCGCCGGGTAACCCGCCGACGCGGACAGCAGGCTGCCGGTGAGCGGACCGCACGCCGTGCCGAGGGAAGAGGCGGAACCGACGAGGACCGCCCACCGGCCGCGCGGGTCCATGGACGCGGCGAGGCCGATCACGTACGAGAGCACGACCGGGTACAGCGCGTTCCAGGCGATCTCGCCCGTCGCGAAGGACGTCAGATCGGTGGCCGCCGCGCTCAGCGCGATGCAGCCGGCGATCAGCGCCGTGCCCAGACCGATGGGCAGCGCCCGGCCCAGCCGCGGGCCGAGGGCGCCGGCGCCGATCGTCCCGAGCAGTCCGGCGCCGAGCGCCACCGCGAAGACCGCGCCCACCTCGACCTCGGTGAGCCCCGCCTGTGCCAGACCTATCCGGCCGCTCACCCCCCACAGGGAGTTCTGCGCCAGGGACCAGAGGAGCATCGCGCCGGCGAGCAGCAGCCCCGAGCGGCGGTGCGGGAGCGGGGCGGTGGCGCGCACGGCGCGATCGGCCGGCGCTCGGGCGGGAAGCCGTCCCGTCAGGCACAGCGCGAGCAGCGCGGTGCAGGCGATCGCGGCGAGCGGGAGACCGTGCCCCGGGCCCAGCCGCGGGATGGTCAGGTACAGCGCGCCCGCGAGGCCGGAGACGCCGAGCAGACCCAGCGTGGTGACCCGGTGCGGATCGCTGCGGCCGGCGATCCCGGTCGCGGCGACCGTGGTGGCCGTACCGGAGCCGAAGCCGCCGACGACCGCGCCGGTGACCACGAGCGGGACGGCCGTCGAGAGCGCGGCGGTGCCGAAGCCGGTGGCCGCGAGGAGCAGCCCGGCGCGGGCCAGCGCGCGCGGGCCGAAGCGGTCGACGCGGGAGGCGAGCAGGAAACCGGCCGAGGCCGAGCTCAGCAGCAGGACGCTGCCGACGGCTCCGGCCTGGGTGGCCGACAGCGGGAGTCCCGCGTCGAGGCGGCCGACGGTGGTGGGGAGCAGATACGCGGCGAGGTACCCGGCCGTGAAAAGGGCGACGAGGGGCCAGGGCGTGGGGGTGCGGGCGGACACGGGCGTTCCCAGGGCAGGCGAGAGCGGCTCAAGAAGAGAGGGGGAGGGGCGGCTGTCGACGGACAGGAACGCGCGGGCAATTTGTATCAAGGTGGGGGGTCCGCGAAGAAGGCGTGACGGTGTGATCTGGGGCACTTCCTGTTTGCGGAGACGGACCCGGGGTAACCCCACCCCCCTCGGGGCGCCGCGCGCGAAGCGGAGCCCGTCGCCGGGCCACCGCTCTCGCCGTGCGCGCGGGCGGACGCGGGGGCGTTCTGGCAGGTGAGCGGGCCGGAGCGGGCCCCGGACGCGGAACGCGCGGGCCACGGGCACCCGCGGGCGGGACGTGCCCCAGCCGCCCCACGGACCTCGGATACCCCAGCGTGAAGCACGGCCCGCGCGACCGGTGTGGTGCACACTGGCCAGATCCGGACCATCCCAGGGAGCGCACCGTGATCAACGGCGAGGGACCATTCCTCCAGGCCCATGTCGACCCGCTGGCCGGGCTGCGCAGGGCCGACGACCCGCCCTGGGACGTCTATCTGACGGGCACGGTCTTCCTGGACATCATCTTCACCGGGCTCGACTCCGCCCCCGTGCGCGGCACCGAGTCCTGGGCGCGCGGCATGGGTTCGAGCCCCGGCGGGGTCGCGAACATGGCGACCGCCCTCGCCCGGCTGGGCCTGCGCACCTCGCTGGCCGCCGCCTTCGGGGACGACCACTACGGGGAGTACTGCTGGGACGCCCTGGAACAGGGCGAGAGCATCGATCTGTCGACGTCGAGGACCGTGCCCGGCTGGCACTCGCCGGTCACCGTGTCGATGGCGTACGAGGGCGAGCGGACCATGGTCAGCCATGGGCACGAGGCACCCACGGAGGAGCCCGCGCCGGACTCCCCGCCGCACGCCCGTGCCGCCGTCGCCTCGCTGACCCCGGGGGTCACCGCGCCCTGGATCGAGCAGGCCGCGAGCCGGGGCACCCGGATCTTCGCGGACGTCGGCTGGGACGACACCGGCCGCTGGGACCTGGCGGGCCTCGCCGATCTGGCGCACTGCGAGGCGTTCCTGCCGAACGCCGAGGAGGCCATGCGCTACACCGGCGCCGACTGCCCCCGCGCGGCGGCGCACGCGCTGGCCGAGCACGTGCCGCTGGCGGTCGTCACCCTCGGCTCCGACGGCGCCTACGCCGTGGACGGTCGCTCCGGGGAGAGCGCCGAGGTCCCGGCGATCGCCGTCGAGGCGCTGGACCCCACCGGCGCCGGGGACGTCTTCGTCGCCGGTTTCGTCACGGGCACGCTGGCCGGCTGGCCGCTCGCCGACCGGCTCGCGTTCGCCGGGCTGACCGCCGCCCTGTCGGTCCAGGAGTTCGGCGGATCGCTGTCGGCGCCCGGCTGGTCGGAGATCGCCGCCTGGTGGCGCCGGGTCCAGTCGGTCCCCGACCAGGATCCCGCGGCCCTGAGCCGGTACGCGTTCCTGGAGGGCCGGCTCCCCGAGGTCACCCGCCCCTGGCCGCTGCGCCGGGCGGTGCCGACGATCGGTTTCGGCCGCTCGGCCTGAACGCCCTCAGGTCACGACCTCGTCACCGCGAGAAAAGCCCTACGGGTCCGTGAGCCCCGCGACGTACGCTGGGAAACGCAAGGCTGCCCGTGTGGCAAGCGTGCCGACCGAGGAGGATACGCAGGCCTACAGAGCCGGCCCATGACTCAGACACCCACAGCTCACGGCCCCGCTCAGGGGCAGGCACGCGCGCACTTCACCGTCCCGGCCAAGCACCCCATGGTGACCGTTCTGGGTTCCGGAGACTCGCTGCTGCGTGTGATCGAGAAGGCCTTCCCGGCGGCCGACATCCACGTCCGGGGAAACGAGATCAGCGCGGTGGGCGACGCCGGTGAAGTCGCGCTCGTCCAGCGCCTGTTCGACGAGATGATGCTGGTGCTCCGCACGGGGCAGCCCATGACGGAGGACGCAGTGGAACGCTCGATCGCCATGCTCAGGGCGAGCGAGAACGGGGAGGGCGACGGCCAGGAGACTCCGGCCGAGGTGCTCACGCAGAACATCCTGTCCTCGCGAGGCCGCACCATCCGCCCCAAGACGCTCAACCAGAAGCGTTACGTCGACGCCATCGACAAGCACACGATCGTGTTCGGCATCGGCCCCGCCGGTACGGGCAAGACGTACCTCGCCATGGCGAAGGCCGTCCAGGCGCTCCAGCACAAGCAGGTCAACCGGATCATCCTGACCCGCCCGGCGGTCGAGGCCGGCGAGCGGCTCGGCTTCCTGCCCGGCACGCTCTACGAGAAGATCGACCCCTATCTGCGCCCGCTCTACGACGCGCTGCACGACATGCTCGACCCGGACTCGATCCCGAAACTGATGGCCTCGGGCACGATCGAGGTCGCGCCGCTGGCCTACATGCGCGGCCGCGCGCAGCCGCGATTCACGAACGTCCTGACGCCGGACGGCTGGCGGCCTATCGGCGACCTGCAGGTAGGTGACCTCGTCGTCGGCTCGAACGGCGAGCCGACCCCGGTCCTTGGTGTCTACCCGCAGGGCGAGAAGGACATTTACCGCGTCACCGCCCAGGACGGCTCCTGGACCCTGTGCTGCGGCGAGCACCTGTGGACCGTGCGCACGGCTTCGGACAAGCGCCGCGACAAGCCGTGGAGGGTCCTGGAGACGAAGGAGATGATCGGCAACCTGCGTGCGGCGCACGCGCGCCGCTACGAGCTGCCGATGCTCACCGCACCGGTCGGTTTCCCCGAGCGTGAGGTCCCCATGGATCCGTACGCGCTGGGGCTGCTGCTGGGCGACGGCTGTCTGACAGGGTCCACCACCCCTTCCTTCGCGACGGCGGACCCGGAACTGGCCGAAGCTCTGGAAGCCGCGCTCCCGGGTGTCGCTCTGCGGCACAAGGGCGGGCCCGACTACGTCCTCAACCGGATCAAGAGCCCTGGCGATGTCGTCACTCTGGAGAATCCGGTGACCCGGATCCTGCGTGAGACGGACCTGCTGCGTACTCGCTCGCACTCCAAGTTCGTCCCGGACGACTATCTGCAGAACTCCGTCGAAGTGCGGCTGGCCGTTCTCCAGGGTCTCCTCGACTCCGACGGCGGCCCGGTCACCCAGGCGGACCGCACCTGCCGCATCCAGTACACGACGACGTCGATCCTGCTCCGCGACGACGTGATCTCCCTGGTGCAGTCGCTCGGCGGCGTGGCGTACACCCGCCGCCGGACGGCCGAAGGCCGAAAGTCCGGCAGGGCCCGTGGCCGTGACGTTCCCTTCAACCGGGACGCCCACATCATCGACATCCGCCTCCCCGAAGGCATCGAGCCCTTCCGCCTCGCACGCAAGCGCGACAAGTACCTCGCGGCCGGAGGCGGCGGACGCCCCATGCGCTTCATCGACTCCATTGAGCCCGCGGGCCGGGAGGAGGCCGTCTGTATCCAGGTCGCGGCCGAGGACTCGCTGTACGTCACGCAGGATTATTTGTTGACGCACAACACTCTCAACGACGCGTTCATCATCCTGGACGAGGCTCAGAACACGAGCGCCGAGCAGATGAAGATGTTCCTCACCCGGCTCGGCTTCGACTCGAAGATCGTGATCACGGGTGACGTGACGCAGGTCGACCTCCCGAGCGGCACGAAGTCGGGTCTGCGCCAGGTCCAGGACATCCTGGAGGGTCTCGAGGACGTCCACTTCTCGCGGCTCACGTCCCAGGATGTCGTCCGGCACAAGCTGGTCGGCCGTATCGTCGACGCGTACGAGAAGTACGACAGCGAGAACGGCACCGAGAACGGCTCCCACAAGAGCCGGGGCCACAAAGGGAAGTAGACCAGCACCGCCATGTCGATCGACGTCAACAACGAGTCCGGAACCGAGGTCGACGAGCAGGCGATCCTCGACATCGCCCGCTACGCGCTCGCACGGATGCGCATCCACCCGCTCTCCGAGCTCTCGGTGATCGTCGTGGACACCGACGCCATGGAGCAGCTGCACATCCAGTGGATGGACCTGCAGGGACCGACGGACGTCATGTCCTTCCCGATGGACGAGTTGCGCCCGCCGTCGAAGGACGACGACGAGCCGCCGCAGGGTCTGCTCGGCGACATCGTGCTCTGCCCCGAGGTCGCCGAGCAGCAGGGCAAGGACGCCCCGACGCAGCACTCCATGGACGAGGAGCTCCAGCTCCTCACCGTTCACGGCGTGCTGCACCTCCTCGGCTACGACCACGAGGAAGCCGACGAGAAGGCCGAGATGTTCGGGCTTCAGGCCGCCATCGTGGACGGCTGGCGCGCGGAGAAGGGCATCACGGGTCCGTCTCCGGCCCCGACCGTGTCATGAGTCCACAGCTGGTCATCGGTGCCATCGTTCTGGTCGTCGTCGCCTGGCTCGCCGCCTGCGCGGAGGCGGGCCTCGCGCGTGTCTCCAGCTTCCGCGCCGAGGAGGCGGTCCGCGGCGGCCGGCGCGGCAGCGCCAAACTCGTCCAGGTCACCGCGGATCCGACGCGCTATCTGAACGTGGCGCTGCTGGTCCGCGTGGCCTGCGAGATGGCGGCCGCCGCGCTCGTCGTCTTCGCCTGTCTGAAGGAGTTCGACCGGACCTGGCAGGCCCTGGCCGTCTCCATCGCCGTCATGGTCCTCGTGTCGTACGTCGCGGTCGGTGTCTCGCCGCGCACCATCGGCCGCCAGCACCCGCTGAACACCGCCACCGCGGCCGCGTACGTCCTGCTGCCGCTGGCCCGGATCATGGGACCCATCCCGCCGCTGCTGATCCTCATCGGCAACGCGCTCACCCCCGGCAAGGGATTCCGGCGCGGCCCGTTCGCCTCCGAGGCCGAGCTGCGGGCGATGGTCGACCTCGCCGAGAAGGAGTCGCTCATCGAGGACGAGGAGCGCCGCATGGTGCACTCCGTCTTCGAGCTCGGCGACACCCTCGTGCGCGAGGTCATGGTGCCCCGCACGGACCTCGTCGTCATCGAGCGCTACAAGACCATCCGGCAGGCCCTCACCCTGGCCCTGCGCTCGGGCTTCTCGCGCATACCCGTCACCGGCGAGAACGAGGACGACATCGTCGGGATCGTCTATCTCAAGGACCTGGCCCGCAAGACCCACATCAGCCGCGACGCCGAGTCCGAGCTGGTGTCCACGGCCATGCGGCCGGCCACGTTCGTGCCCGACACCAAGAACGCCGGCGATCTGCTGCGCGAGATGCAGCAGGAGCGCAACCACGTCGCCGTCGTCATCGACGAGTACGGCGGCACGGCCGGCATCGTCACCATCGAGGACATCCTCGAGGAGATCGTCGGCGAGATCACCGACGAGTACGACCGCGAGCTGCCGCCCGTCCACAAGCTCGGCGACGACAGCTTCCGGGTGACCGCCCGTCTCGACATCGGCGACCTCGGCGAGCTGTACGGCTTCGAGGCCTACGACGACGAGGACGTGGAGACCGTCGGCGGGCTGCTCGCCAAGGCCCTGGGACGGGTGCCCATCGCCGGTGCCTCCTCGGTGGTCGAACTGCCCGACGGACGCCGGCTGCGGCTTACCGCGGAGGCCGCCGCCGGCCGCCGGAACAAGATCGTCACGGTGCTCGTCGAGCCGGTCGACCCGGCCGGGCCGACCCGGGCGGGGGCCAAGGAGGAGAAGCAGGAATGACCCCGCAGCAACTGCGCGCGTTCTGCCTGTCCTTCAACGCCGGTGTCGAGGACTTCCCCTTCAACCCCGAGACCTCGGTCTTCAAGGTGCTGGGCAAGCTCTTCGCGCTGACGAACCTGGAGGGACGCCCGCTCACGGTCAACCTGAAGTGCGACCCGGACGACGCGATCCGGCTGCGTGAGCAGCACCCGGGACTGATCGTCCCCGGCTATCACATGAACAAGCGGCACTGGAACACGGTGACCGTCGACGGCGAGCTCCCGGACGGCCTGGTCCGGGAGCTCATCGAGGATTCGTACGACCTCGTCGTGGCCGGTCTGCCGCGGGCCGAGCGGCTCCGTCTCGACCGTCCCTGACCCCTCGCGACCCGGCAGAACCCGCCCCGCCCTCAGCGGGTGCGCCCCGCGCCCTGCCGTCCGAGTCCGACCGCGACCAGCGCGGCCGCCGCGAGCACGATCGCCGCGTCCAGGGCGAGGACCGTGTGGACGCCGGCCAGCAGGTCGTCCGACGTGGTCGCGAGAACCCCGAGGAGCGGGATACCGACGGTGATGCCCACCTGCTGGGTGGAGGTCACCAGGCCGGTGGCCAGGCCCTGCTCCTCGTCGGGGACGCCCGAGGTGACGGTCAGGCCGTACGAGATGATCGCGCCCAGGTGGCACATGCTGGCCAGCGACACCCCGGCCGTGGCGATCCAGACGGACCAGGTGTGCGCGTTCAGCAGCAGCATCGCGGCCACGAACAGCCCCTGTCCCGCCAGCGAGCCGGCCAGGGTGCGCCGGGCGCCGAACCGGCCGATGACCTTCGGCGCGACCATCCCGGCGACGGCCGACAGGGCGCCCTGCGCGCCGAAGACCAGGCCGGTCTCGAAGGCCGAGAGCCCGAGCGCCTCCTGGAGGTACAGGGTCAGCGCGAAGACGACCGTCGACATCATCGAGAAGGTGACCAGGCCGCCCAGGTTGCCCCACGCCACCGTGCGGCGGCGCAGCATCCTCAGGCTGACCAGCGGGGCGTCGGCACGGGACTCGATCCGTACGAAGGCGCCGAGCAGCAGCACGCCCGCGACGAGCGTCGTGACGACGTCCGCGCCGCCGAATCCGCGGTCCGCCGCCGTCGAGAGCGCGTAGATCAGGGCCAGCAGGCCTCCGGTCACGGTGACCGCGCTGGGGAGGTCCAGACGGGGGCGGTCCGGGGCACCGGCACCGGCCGTGTCCGCGTGCCGGTGGCCGGACGCGGGCAGCAGGCCGGTGGCGAGCGGCAGCACGAGCAGCGCGAACAGCGACAGCAGCCCCATCGTCGAACGCCAGCCCAGCACGTCGGTCAGGACGCCGCCCGCCACCATGCCGACCGTGAAGCCCAGCGACAGGAGCGTGCCGGAGATGCCCAGCGCGCGGTCCCGTGCGGGCCCCTCGCGGAAGGTCGTGGTCAGCAGCGACATGCCGGTCGGCACGATCGCCGCCGCGGCGAGCCCTTGCACGGCCCGTCCGGCCAGGAACGACGCGGGGTCCCAGGCGAAGGTCGCGAGCAGCGAGGCCGCCCCGAACACGGTCAGCCCGGTCAGGAAGAGCCGCCGGCGGCCGAACAGGTCACCGATACGGCCGAAGAGGAGCAGGAAGCCGCCGGAGGGCAGCGCGAAGGCGGTGACCGCCCACTGGAGCGCGGACGGGCTCATGCCGAGGTCCCGGCCGAGCACGGGCAGCGCCACGTTCAGCACGGAGAAGTCCAGCGCGACCATGAACTGGGCGGCGCACAGCACGAAGAGCACGAGTGCGTCGCGCCGCGACAGGCGGTCCGCGCGCGGTGGCCGGCCGTCCTCCGGGCGGGCGGGCGCGGTGGTGGAGGTGTCGGCCCGGGGGCCGTTCGTGGTGCCCGGATCGATGCCCGGCGTGCCGGTGCCGGGGGTGCGGGCGGTGGACCCGGTGGTCGTCTTCGTGGTCGTCTCTGTGGTCATGGCAAGAGCCTGCGGCGGCCGGAATATCCGTGGGGAGCCGCAACTTATGCTGGTGGCCGCACCACCAGTCACCGAAGGGGGAGACACGTGGCGGAGGAGGCGACGAAGACCCAACGGCGCCCGGAACTACGCGAGTTCCTGATGAGCCGCCGGGCGCGGGTGTCACCGGCCGAGGCCGGGCTCCCGGACGGCGGCGCCCGCCGCCGGACCCCGGGGCTGCGCCGTGAGGAGGTCGCCGTCCTCGCGGGAGTGGGCGCCTCCTGGTACCAATGGCTGGAGCAGGGGCGGGACATATCCGTGTCGCCGCAGGTCCTGGACGCCGTCGCCCGCGTGCTGAGGCTCAGCAACACCGAGCGGCGCCATCTGTACACCCTGGCCGGACTGAACCCGCCCGCGCCCGAAGTCGCCCCCGGGGACCGGGACATGTGCGACGGGCTGCGGCGGCTGATCGACACGTGGATGCCGTATCCGGCGCACATCATGGACCCGTACTACAACTGCGTCATGTACAACGACGCCGCCGCCGTGGTCCTCGGCATGCGTCCGGAGAACACCCAGAACTGCATCGTCGACTTCTTCACCGACCCGCTCTACCGCGGCCGTTCGCGCACCTGGGAGCACAACGCCCGTACCGTCGTGGCCCAGTTCCGCGCGTCGTGCGCCGCCGCGCCGGACGACGAGGGGTTCCGCGAGGTGCTGGCCCGGCTGACCGAGGCCAGCGCCGAGTTCGCGGAGCTGTGGGGGCGGCGGGACATCGAGGACGCCGGGCAGATCCGCAAGGAGCTCGACCATCCGCTCGTGGGACTGCTCGCCGTCGAGTCCACCGCGATGAAGGTGCCGGTCCGGCCGGACCTCACGATCGTGCTGCACACGCCGCTGCCGGAGGCGAACACGGCCGCGAAACTGGAGTGGCTCGCCTCGCCCGAGGGGCGCCGGGGGTCGATGTACCCGGTGGCCGGATGACCCTTCGGAGGGAGGGGGCGCCGGCACTTCGTATGCTCTGGTCATGACCGACAGCAGCGCGCTCGACCCCGAGGACCGCAAGATCGTCACCCTGGCCCGTTCCGCACGGGCCCGCAACGGTGTGCCCGAGGGCGCGGCCGTACGCGACGAGACGGGACGTACCTACGTCGCCGGGACAGTGGAGCTGGAGTCCTTGCGGCTGAGCGCTCTGCAGACGGCCGTGGCGATGGCCGTGGCGTCCGGGGCGAAGTCCCTGGAGTCGGCGGCCGTGGTGTCCGGGGCCGAGGCCGTCAGCGACGCGGACCGCGCGGCCGTACGGGATCTCGGCGGGGCCGCGACGCCGGTGCTGCTGGCCGGGCTCGACGGTGCCGTGCACACGACGGTGACCGCGGGCTGAGAAGCGGACTCCCGGGGGGCGGAGCCGACGCGCACCCCCCGGGGCGAAGCCCTCTCAGAAGCCGAGCTTGCGGAGCTGCCGGGGGTCGCGCTGCCAGTCCTTGGCGACCTTCACATGGAGGTCGAGGAAGACCGGCGTGCCCAGCAGGGCCTCGATCTGCTTGCGGGACTTGATGCCGACGTCCTTCAGGCGCTTGCCCTTGGGGCCGATGATGATGCCCTTCTGGCTGGGGCGCTCGATGTAGACGAAGGCGTGGATGTCCAGGAGCGGCTTGTCGGCCGGGCGGTCCTCACGCGGCAGCATCTCCTCGACCACGACGGCGATGGAGTGCGGAAGCTCGTCGCGGACCCCCTCCAGGGCGGCCTCGCGGATCAGCTCCGCGATCATGACCTGCTCCGGCTCGTCCGTCAGGTCGCCCTCGGGGTAGAGGGCGGGCCCCTCCGGCAGCAGCGGGACGATCAGGTCCGCCAGCAGACCCACCTGCGAGTCGCCGACCGCCGAGACCGGGACGATCTCGGCCCACTCGAAGCCGAGCTCCCGGCCGAGCTGGTCGATCGCGATGAGCTGCTCGGCGAGCGTCTTGCTGTCGACGAGGTCGGTCTTGGTGACGATCGCGATCTTCGGCGTCTTCTTGATCGACGCCAGTTCCTTCGCGATGAAACGGTCACCCGGGCCGAGCTTCTCGTTCGCGGGCAGGCAGAAGCCGATCACGTCGACCTCGGCCCAGGTCGTGCGGACGATGTCGTTGAGCCGCTCGCCCAGCAGGGTGCGCGGTTTGTGCAGGCCAGGGGTGTCGACCAGGATCAGCTGCGCGTCGGGCCGGTGCACGATGCCACGCACGGTGTGCCGCGTGGTCTGCGGCTGGTTCGCGGTGATCGCCACCTTCTGGCCGACCAGAGCGTTCGTGAGGGTGGACTTGCCCGCGTTGGGGCGGCCCACGAAGCAGGCGAAGCCGGCGCGGTGGTTCTCCACCGCGTCGAGGGGACGCGAGGTGCCCCTCTCCTCGGACGGCTCGGATGACTGATTGCGAACGCTCATGGCGCCCATTGTCCCTGATCGTCGGGTGCCCGCCGTACCAAGGTGTTCGAGAGGCGCGGAGCGGTCGCCTCCGCACGAGTGAAGCGATCGTTCCGGTTCGTCGGCGCGAGGCGTTCCGGAGCCGTGGGCCGCGGTCCTCCCCGGTGAGGAATCGGAAATCACGGCGCAATGAAACACGCCCGAAACGTGGGCGAACGCAACCGGAAACGCACGCCCACGACGCTCTGACGACGCCCTCACCTCGTGCCCCCACTCCGTTGGAGAGACCGTGACTCTGGCCGCTTCCCGGATCGACACCGGCGACACAGCCTGGCTGCTCGCCGCCACCGCGCTCGTGCTCCTGATGACCCCCGGGCTCGCCCTGTTCTACGGCGGTATGGTCCGCGCGAAGAGCGTGCTCAACATGCTGATGATGAGCTTCGTGTCGATCGCCCTGGTCACGGTCGTGTGGCTGGCCGCCGGATACTCCCTCGCCTTCGGCGAGGACGCGTTCGGCGGGCTCGTCGGCGGCCTGGAGCACGCCGGGATGGCCGGGCTCGGGCCCGGCAGTGTGCAGGGGTCCGTCCCCACCCTGCTCTTCGCCACCTTCCAGCTCACCTTCGCGATCATCACCGCCGCGCTGATCAGCGGGGCGGTCGCCGACCGGGCGAGGTTCGGGGCGTGGCTGGTCTTCGTGCCCGCCTGGGCGCTGCTCGTATACGTTCCCGTCGCGCACTGGGTGTGGGGCCCGGGCGGCTGGATACGCGACGGTCTCGGCGCCCTCGACTTCGCGGGCGGTATGCCGGTCGAGATCACCTCGGGTGCCTCCGGGCTCGCGCTGTGTCTGGTGCTCGGACCGCGGCTCGGCTTCAAGAAGGACGCCATGCGGCCGCACAACCTCCCGATGGTCATGCTCGGCGCCGGTCTCCTGTGGTTCGGCTGGTTCGGTTTCAACGCCGGGTCCGCCCTCGGCGCCAACGGTCTGGCCGCCGCCGCCTTCCTCAACACCCTCGCCGCCGGCTCCACGGGCCTGCTCGGCTGGCTCCTCGTCGAGCAGCGCCGCGACGGCCACCCGACCACCCTGGGCGCGGCCTCGGGCGCGGTCGCCGGTCTCGTGGCCATCACCCCGTCGTGCGGGGTGGTGTCCCTGCTGGGCGCGCTCGCCGTCGGGCTCGCCGCCGGCGCCGTCTGCTCGTACGCCGTGGGCTGGAAGTTCCGGCTGAACTACGACGACTCGCTGGACGTCGTCGGCGTCCATCTGGTCGGCGGGGTCATCGGCACGCTCCTCATCGGCGTCTTCGCCGTCCACGGGATGACCGGCGGGGCCGAGGGGCTGCTGTACGGCGGGGGGCTCGGACAGCTCGGCCGGCAGCTCGTCGGCGTGGCGGCCGTCGGGGGGTACGCGTTCGCCGCCACGTACGGCATCGGCACGGTGATCGACCGGCTCATGGGGCTGCGGGCCGAGGAGGAGCACGAGCGGACCGGCCTGGACCTTACGGTGCACGCCGAGAGCGCCTACGATCACGGGGTCCTGGGCCACGGCGCCCCGGTGTCGTCGTCCCTTCCCACCACGCAGAAGGTCAAGCCCCGGGCATGAAACTCATCACCGCGATCGTCAAGCCCCACCGACTCGACGAGGTCAAGTCCTCTCTCCAGGAGCTCGGTGTGCACGGGATGACCGTCACCGAGGCCAGCGGGTACGGGCGTCAGCGCGGGCACACCGAGGTGTACCGCGGCGCGGAGTACCAGGTCGACCTGGTCCCGAAGGCCCGGATCGAGGTCGTCGTCGGGGACGCCGAGGCGGACGCGGTCATCGACGCGGTGGTCAAGGCCGCGCAGACCGGGAAGATCGGGGACGGAAAGGTGTGGTCCGTACCGGTGGAGACGGTCGTCCGGGTTCGGACGGGCGAACGCGGGCCCGACGCACTCTGAGCGTGATCAGGGCCGCGGCGGTCGCGACCGCCGCCAGCACGGCCACGAGCCACGGCAGCGCGAGGAACGACACTCGCGCCGACTCTCTGGTCCCGGCCGCGCTGGCCGTCAACGTCACGTCGCCCCAGTCGAGTTGAGGCGCCCCGTGCCAGGGCGCGGTGAGCCGGACCCGCTGGCCGGGGAGCAGTTCCGAGGGAATGCCGGCGAGCTCGCGGGACAGCAGCGTCCGCCCGAAGAGCCCCTCGGCCTTCAGCCGCACCTTCGGGTTCAGCGTGACGTTGCCCGTGTTGTGGAGGGTGTACGAGACGGTCGCCGTGCCGGAGCCCGTGCCGGGGATGAGCGGCTGGTGGTGGGTGAGGCGGACCTTCTCCACCGCGAGGGCGGGGACCGTCGGGCCGCCGACCCGGAGATAGACCCGGGCCGCGACGGCGCGTCGCACCCCGACCGAGAGGGAGCCGGAGCCCTTCTCGATCCGTTCGTCGAGCGCCACCAGCGCGCCCGGATGGTCGCCGGGTTCGGCCCGCTCCGGAACCCGCAGGGTGAACAGCACGGTGACCTTGCCGTGCGCGGGCACGGTGACCCGGGAGCGCGCGGGCCGGGCCCATGCCCCCACCCCGCGCTGTTTCTCCGCCAGGGTGCGCACGGCGAAACCGCCGTCGCGGGCGGTGTTGTAGGCGTCGGCGGCGTACAGCCGGAACGTCAGCGGGTCACCGGTCTTGTTGGCGACGGTGACCTTGTCCCGGAGCGTCTGGCCGGGATCGGCGGAGAGATAGAAGTACGGTCGCGCGGCGACGCGCGAGGAGACGGGGTAGACCGACCAGCTTCCGTTGTCGGCCGCGTACGAGGGCGTGGTCATGAGGGCCACGAGGGCGGGCAGGACCAGGAACACGCTCAGGAGGAGGGCGTACGGCTTGCGCATGGGTGCGGACCCCCGCGGACGGCATCGGCGGACTGGCGGCTGTCGTCGTGACAGCCCCTGCGTGGACGGGCGGGTGCGCGCCCGGCCACCGGGGTGCGGACGACCGGTCGAGTGGCGGACCGGTCAGCTGAGCGTCAGCGTGAGCACACCGGAGTAGGAGCCGGGAGGCGTGAACTCCGGTACGTTCAGCGACAGTCCGGCGTCGACGGTGAACTCACCACCGGTGAGGGTTCCGTTGGGGGTGGACGCCAGGGTCGCTCCCGAGAGGCCGACCGTGCCGGACGAGCCGGACTGGCAGGTGCTCGGGCTGCCGGCCTTGGTGGCGCAGGCCGGGGTCCAGGTCAGGGCACCGGCGTCGATCTTCGCGCCGGGACCGGTGAAGTCGGTGACCTTGCCCGTCAGGGACCAGCCCGCGGGGCCGCCGCGGAAGTCCTTGACCGTCACCGTCCGCAGGGCGCCCGTGGAGGCACCCCCCTTGCCGTAGTCGACCGCCGACAGCGCTACGGCGTCCCCGGCCTGGGTCATCGACAGGGTTCCCGCCCTCACCGTGGTGGTGAGTTTCTGACTGCCGTCAGGGACGGGCGTGTTGTCGACGACGACATACGCGGCGGGACCCGCTCCGGTGTCCGGGTCCCAGCTTCCTCCCTCGTACGCGACCACGCCGGTCGTCGTCTTGTCGTTGACGACGAGCGAGCCGCTGAAGGAGCCCTGGGCGTTCGCGGTCACGGTCGCCGTGTCGGCGGTCTGGGTGGCCCCGGACCGTCCGGCGAGGGTGACGGTGGCACCCGGGGTGAAGTCGCTTCCGGTGACGGTCACGCTGTCACCGGGGTTCCCGGAGGCCGAACCGAGCTGGATGGCCCGGGTGTTGGTCTGTCCGCCGCCGGTCGCGGTGACCGTCTCCGACACCGGGGCGGGCGGGTTGGTGACCGTGCACGGGGTGTCCAGTTCCAGGATGTAGCTGGTGTGGATGTTGTAGTCACCGGGCGAGAGGGTGATCGCCCCGGGCGCGGTGACCGTGAACGTGCCGGTCATGGAGAACGACGGGAAGGCGCCCCGCCCCGGCACCGGGTCGTTCTTCTTCGGCCCCGCGACCGTGACACTGCCCGTCTGCGCCCCGCCGACGGTGACCTTGCCGGTCGGCGTCATGATGTCGGCCGGCAGGGCGAGGTCGGTGGGGTTGCTCGCGGCGGGTGTGACCACCGTGTAGGTCACGGTGACCGTGTCGCCGACCTGGGGACTCGCGTTGTCCACCGTGATCTTCGCGGTGGTGGTGCCGTCGATCGGGGGGAGGCCCGCGATCGCCGGCGGGATGCAGTGCGTGGCGAAGTCCACGTTCACGGAAGCGGCGCCGGCCGGGGCGGCCAGCGCACCTCCCGCGGTGAGCGCGAGTACGGTCGCCCCGAGCAGTGCCGCGAGGCGGCGTCTTCGGGTTGTCGGACCCGTGGTTGCCATGGGTGTTGCCCCCTCCTGAGGGATGCGGGCGCAGCGGCTCGTCTGCGCCGCCAGGGGGACATTGATGTGCCGGCCGTGTGAGAAGTCAATGGAGTCCCGGTGCAGTGACTGATGGCCCATCAGTTTCTGTCATGGTCGCCAACGCGCTTCACTGGTCGAGGAGTTGGCCAATCACGGGCCGGTCGCGAGCCGGCCACGGGACGCTCGCGGGGAGTCGGGCCGGGTCGAACCGGGCCGGAGCGGGAACCGGGCCGGTGCCGCTGCGCGCGGGCGGCACCGGCCCTCTTCACCTCGGGGAGCGCCGGGTCAGTCGAAGACGAACGGGCCCGGGGACTGCGGTCCGTCCGCCGTACAGGTGATCGTGATGCCGAAGATGGTCATCTTCAGCGAGCCGCCGTAGAACTCCAGGCTGTCGCCGGAGGCGACGGTGCCGTCGAGGGGGCCCACCGACACTCCGCTGCCGGTGGCCATCGCCGGGTTCCTCCTGCCGCTGAACGCGGTGGTCCCGCCGTTCGCGTCCACCAGGGAGAGGGTCGAGGTGACCGAGTCCGCGGCGATGGGGATCGGGGCCGTGATGGCGGTGGAGCTGAGGGTGATGGTCGCGGCCGTGCCGTCCTGGGTGGCCGTGAGGGTGGCCTCACCGCCGCCACCGATGGTGCAGGTGGCGTTGATGGTGGCCGTCTGGGGAGTGACGGCCGCGGCGGCCGGCGCGAAGGCCAGACCGGTCACGGCGAGGGTGCCGGCGGCTAACGCCGAGACCGTTGCGAGTCGCTTGCCTCTCATCGAAATCCCTTCCCTTGTGGGGGAATTGCCATGTGGGGATGGTCGGGACGGAGCCGTCCGCCCTGGTCCGGGCACACGGGCTCCTCACCTCTGTGCCCGGTGAGGGTGCGGGGAGACGTGTACGCGGACCGTCCGCTCGTGGGGTGCGGGACGCCGTGCGGAGGCGTGACCGACGGTCCGTCGGAATGTGCGGTTCCATTGAGGCGCGGGTGCCTCACGATTGCAAGGGAAGGGGACCCTTTCCTTCAACGGTTGGAGAAAGTGGCCGAAGTTGGCTCCCGGGCCCGGGAGTTCACCGGCGACCGGTGGCCGGGGCCATGTTCTGCAGGCCGACCACACGCAGCAGCCGGAGACGCTCGTGGGACTCGGTTCCCGGCCGTGCCGTGTGCACGATGAGGAACTGGTGGTCGCCGGAGCTGAGCAGCACCTCGCAGTCCAGTTCCAGCAGACCGACCGTGGGGTGCAGGAAGCGCTTCGTCGCCGAGCGCCGCACGGCCACCTCGTGGGACTCCCAGAGGGTCGCGAACTCCGCACTCGTGGAGTGGAGTTCGGCCACCAGGGCGGCGGGTGCGGGGTCGTCGGGGCGGGCCGCCGTGACCGCGCGGAGGTTGGCGACATGGGAGCGGGCGTGCTCGGGACGGTCCTCGGGCGGGAAGAGCGTGTGGCCCCGCGGGTCGGTGAAGAACCGCCGCACGAGGTTCTCCCCGGGCTCCGTCCCGCCCGTCAGCGCCGCCGACATCGCGTTCTGCGCGAGCAGTTCGCCGTAGTCGGTCACGACGTGGGCGGGCGCGTCGTGCAGCCGGTCGAGGATCAGCAGCAGCCCGGGGCGGACGTGCGGCGACGCGCTGGTGGCCCGCGGCGGCTCCTCGCCGGCCAGGTGGAAGAGGTGGTCCCGCTCGTCGCCGGTGAGGCGCAGGGCCCGCGCCAGCGCGCCCAGCATCTGGCGGGAGGGGTGCGGCCCGCGCGACTGTTCGAGGCGGGTGTAGTAGTCCACGGACATGCCCGCGAGTGCCGCCACCTCCTCGCGGCGCAGGCCGGGGGTGCGGCGCCGGGAGCCGGCCGGGAGCCCCACGTCGGAGGGCTCCAGCCGGGCGCGGCCGCGGCGCAGGAAGTCGGCGAGCTCGGTTCGGTCCATCTCTCCAGCGTGACGCGGACCGCCGGTTCCATCCAGGGACCGCCGGTCCCTGGATCAGGAGGTCTCTCCCGCTTCGTCCGGCACGGGGGGACGGTGGAGGCCGACGAGAGGAGCAGAACATGCTGACACTGGTGACCGGAACCACCGGCGAGGTCGGACGGCGCTTCGTGCCCCGCCTTCTGCAGCGGACACCCCCCGGCGACCGGGTACGGGTCCTGGTCCGCGACGAAACCCGGGCCGCGGCCCTGGCGGACGTCACCGGCCCGACCGGCCTCCGGCCGGAGGCCGTCCTCGGGGACCTGCGTGACGCCGAGGCCCTGGGCAAGGCCCTCGCGGGCGTCGACGCGGTGGTGAACATCGCGGCCGCCTTCCGCGGGGTGCCGGACGAGGAGGCCTGGGCGGTCAACCGCGACGCCGCGCTGGAACTGGGCCGCGCCTCCGTCTCCTCGGGTGTGCGCAGGTTCGTGCAGGTCAGCACCAACCTGGTGTACGGAACGGGCCGGGGCCGCCCGCTGAGCGAGGACGACCCGAGCGTGCCCGGCGGCGGGATGTGGGGTGCCTACCCGGCGGCCAAGGCGGAGGCGGAGCGCGGCCTGCTCGCGCTGGAGGACGGCATGGACGTCCGCGTCGGCCGGCTCGCCTTCGTGTACGGGGAGGGTGATCCCCATCTCGCCGCGTCGATGAGGTGGGCCGCGCACTGGGCCGCCGGACAGCGGCTCCAGATGGTCCACCACGTGGACGTGGCCCAGGGGCTGCTCCGCCTGCTGTACGCCCCGGGGGTGGGCGGCAACCGGATTTACAACATCGCCGACGACGCCCCCGTCACCACCGTCGACCTGCACCGGATCAACGGCGTCGAGGTACCGCCCGCCCTCTACGAGCGCACCGACCCCGACCCCTGGCACGGCGTCGTGTCCACCGACCGCATCCGCCACGACCTGGGCTTCCGCCCGGTGTACCCGTCCCTGTGGACGGCCAGGGACGCCGGGGCCCTGTGACCGGCCCGCTGACCGGCCCGCTGACCGGCCCGCTGACCGGCACTCCGACCGGGCCGACGGCCGGCCCAGTGACCGGGGCCGGCCCCTCCGTCCACCCCCTCAGTCCACCCCCTTGATCCGCACCACCAGCACCGCCCCCGCGAGGCCGATCACCGCCGCGACCAGGTACAGGACGCGGTAGCCCCCCAGGTACGTCACGATCGGGGCCGCCAGTACGGGGGCCGCGACCTGGGGGAGGGCGTTGGCGATGTTGATGACGCCGAGGTCCTTGCCGCGGTCGAGGGCCTTCGGCAGGACGTCGGTCATCAGGGCGAAGTCGACGGAGGTGAAGACGCCGAAGCCGATGCCGAGGACGGCCGCGGCGGCGATCGCGCCGGGCCAGGTCTGCCAGGAGGCCAGCGCCGCCGTGGCCACCGCCATCAGGACGCCGGACCAGATCACGAACGGTTTGCGGCGGCCGAGCCGGTCCGACCACACCCCGCCCACCACCACGGTGGCGAGCAGCGTGAGCCCGTTCACCGCCGTGAGGACGAGCACGCCCTGTTCGGGGTCGTCCAGACGCAGCCGGTCCCGCAGGTAGTAGAGCAGGTACAGCAGCACGAGGGCGTTGCTGAGGTTGATCAGGAAGCGGGTCAGCCAGGCCCACGCCAGGTCGGGGTGTTCGCGCGGGCTGAGCCGGAAGGAGGCGAGGAACGCCCGCCCCGACCAAGGTGGCCGGGCCGACACCGGCAGCCGCAGGTCCTCGTGGCGCAGGACGTACGGCAGGACGCCCACCAGGGTGAACACCGCGCACGCCGCGTACCCGCCGCCGATGCCCCCGGCGACCGTCGCGAGCCCCGTGCCCACGACCACGCCGAGGATCTGGGCCGCCCCCAGCCAGCCGCCCACGCTGCCGCGCTGGAGCCGCGGCACCCGGTCGGGCACGGCCGCGGTGACGGCGGCGAACGCGGCGTTCAGGGTGAGCTGGACCAGACACCAGCCCGCCGCCATCGTCCACACGCCGCCCGCTCCCGCGAGGAGCAGCAGGGACAGCGCGCCGCCGGCCGCCCCGGCCACGATCCACGGCGTGCGGCGGCCCCACCGCGCGGTCGTACGGTCGGACAGCGCGCCGAAGAGCGGGTTGGCGACCAGCGAGACGACCGCGCCCGCACCCGTCACCCAGGCCAGCATCGTCTCCTTGGACATGCCGGTACCGGGAGCGAAGTCCTCCGCCTGGGAGGCGAGCAGGATCTGCAGCGGGCCGTACCAGCCCACCCAGATCGCCCCGTTGGCGAGCGAGAGCGCCGAGGTCCAGCCCCGGCCGACCCGTTCGACGGGCTCGGCGAGGGCCGCCGCGGGTACGACCGGGTCGGCGGCCGTCATCTCTGGGCCCGCAAGGCGTCCCGCAGCCAGCCGTACGAGGCCTTCGGGGTCCGCTCCAGGGTGTCGAAGTCGACGTGCACGAGGCCGAAGCGGCGCGCGTACCCCTCCGCCCACTCGAAGTTGTCCATCAGCGACCAGACGAAGTAGCCGCGTACGTCGACGCCCTGTTCCAGCGCCCGGTGCAGAGCCCGGACATGACCGTCCAGGAAGGCGATCCGCTCCTGGTCGTCGATGCCGTCGTACGAGCAGCCGTTCTCGGTGATGACGACGGGCGGGAGCCGGTCGCCGTAGCGCTCGCGGAAGCCGACGAGCAGTTCGGTGAGCGCCTCTGGCACCACCGGCCAGCCGAAGTCGGTGACCGGGTATCCCTCCAGCTCCTTGACGGTGAAGGGCAGTTCGGCGGGCAGGGTGAGTCCGCCGAACTCGATCTCGGCTCCCTCGGGGGCGCCCACCTTCGTCGGCTGGTAGTAGTTGATCCCGTACCAGTCGACCCGCTCGCCGATGATCTTCAGGTCGGCCTCGACGTCACCGGGCATCAGCGCGTCGATGCCTTCGGGGTACCGGCCGAGCAGGACGGGGTCGGCGAAGAGACGGTTGAGCAGGAGGTCGTAGAAGTCGGCCGCCTCCACGTCCTCGGGACGGTCCGAGGCCGCCCAGGTCGGGCCGTGCGAGTTGGCGATCCCGATGTCGTCCGCCCCGGCCGCGCGCAGCGCCCGTACGGCCAGACCGTGGGCGAGGAGCTGGTGGTGGGCCACCGGCAGCGCGTCGAACAGGAGCCGCTTGCCGGGGGCGTGCGCGCCGAGCGCATGGCCCAGCAGGGTGTGTTCGGCCGGCTCGTTGAGGGTGATCCACTTCTTGACGCGGTCGCCGAGGCGTCCGGCGACGACCGAGGTGTACTCGGCGAACCGCTCAGCGGTGTCCCGGTCCGTCCAGTCCAGCTCCGCCGGCAGGTCCCAGTGGAAGAGGGTCGGCACCGGCCGTACGCCCGCCGCGCACAGCGCGTCGACGAGGCGGTCGTAGAAGTCGAGGCCGCCGGGGGAGTTCACCCGGGGCCAGGACACCGAGAAGCGGTACGCGTCCACGCCGAGGCCGGCCAGGAGCGCCACGTCCTCGGGGTAGCGGTGGACGTGGTCGCAGGCCACCGCCGCCGTGGAGCCGTCCTTGATGTGTCCGGGCCCGGCGGTGAAGGTGTCCCACACCGAGGGGGCGCGTTCGTCGACGGCGCCCTCGATCTGATGGGCCGAGGTGGACACGCCCCAGAGGAAGCCGTCCGGGAACTGCGGGAGGGGGATCGTCGCCATGCGCGATCATCTGTACCCGCGGTAACGGAAGTCAACGGGTCGTCGTGAACCCGCCGTCGGCTGTGTCCAGGCTCCCTCCCTCAGGCTCCTTCTTTCAGGCTCCTTCCTTCAATACCCGGGAGATCAGCTCACGCTGGTCCTCCGTGAGTCCCGGGTCGGCGGCGTGGACCGTCCTGCCGTCCACGGTGATCTCGTAGTGGAAGCCGTCCGGGACGCCGGCCGGGGGCGTGTCCCGGCCGGCGGTGAGTGCCCGCTCGGCCAGGGCGTGCCATGCGCGGGCGTCGGGCCGTGCCGCGGTGTCCACCTCGGCACGGCGCTCGATGCCCGCGAACCCGCCCGTGCGCCGCACTTCGATATGCATGGGGTCCTGTCTAGTACGAGTCGGGCGCCCGGGGCTATGGCGCTTTCCGCCGGGCCTACGCGGACGGCACGCCGACCTGCTCCCAGGCCTTGGTCACGGCTTGGAGTTCCTCCCCCTCGTTGTACCGGGTCCGCGCCGCGGCGAGGGTGAGCCGCGCGAAGTCCGAGAACAGGGCCTGCTCCGGCAGCTCCCCGCCGGTCAGTACGTCGTACCAGATCTGTCCGGCCCGCTCCCACGCGTGGCCGCCGAGGGCCTGGGCGACGAGGTAGAAGGCGTGGTTGGGGATGCCGGAGTTGATGTGGACGCCGCCGTTGTCCCGGCCGGTCCGGACGTAGTGCTCCATCGTCCCCGGCTGCGGGTCCTTGCCGAGCACGTCGTCGTCGTACGCGGTGCCCGGCGCCTTCATGGAGCGCAGGGCGGTGCCGGTGACCCGCGAGGCGAGCAGCCCGGCGCCGATCAGCCAGTCCGCCTCGCCCGCGGTCTGGCCGAGCGTGTACTGCTTGATCAGCGAACCGAAGACGTCCGACATGGACTCGTTCAGGGCGCCCGGCTGGCCGTAGTAGGTGAGGTTCGCCGTGTACTGGGTGACGCCGTGGGTCAGCTCGTGGCCGATGACGTCGACCGGGAGGGTGAAGTCGAGGAAGATCTCGCCGTCGCCGTCGCCGAACACCATCTGCTCGCCGTTCCAGAAGGCGTTGTTGTAGTCCCTGTCGAAGTGCACGGTGGCGTCGAGCGGCAGGCCCTCGCCGTTGATCGAGGTGCGACCGTAGGCGTTCAGGTACAGGTCGAAGGTCGCGCCGAGGCCGGCGTACGCGCGGTTGACGGTCGCGTCCTTGCCGGGCTTGTCGCCTTCCGCGCGCACCTTCTTGCCGGGGAGGTCCTGGCGGTGGCGGGCGTCGTAGATCGTGCGGTGCGGCGCGTGGTCGGGGGCGCCGGGGGGCGGGGCGACGGCGGGCGCGCCGATGACGGTGGTCAGCCGGCGGTGGGTGCGCTCGTAGGCGTCGCGCTCCAGGGTCTGGCGCGCGGGACCGGAGAGCGCGGGGTCCTCGTGGCGGGCGAGCCGGTCGAGGACATGGGGCGGAACGATGGTGCAGTGGACGGGCTCGAAGCCCCCGTTGGTCGTCATGCCCGGCACCCTTGCACTGAGTGACGTATATGTCACTACGTGCAACCATGATTGGTGAAACGGGAGGATAAGGAGCCTGCGATTCCGCCCGGAAGTGGTATGGCGCACTTTTTGTCCCTTTCGGGGCGCGCGATCCCGCATACTGATACAGCCCTCCGTACGGAGCGCGGCTCCGCTACGCTGCGGAGCATCATGCGTTTCGGGCTGCTTCTCCTTAGCTGCCGCGGCGAGGGCCTGTAGTCGAGGCCGACCCCCTCCCCGCGGAGTCTGGCGTTGCGCCGTCGGCCGTCCTTTCGGACATCCTGAGGAGCCTACGCATCATGGCGAACAGCCAGAGCCAGCAAACCCGCCCGAACCGTCAGCGTCCCACGTCGATGCCGGTCCACAAGTACGGGCAGTACGAGCAGGTCGACATCGCCGACCGCGACTGGCCGAACAACCGGATCACCGTCGCCCCCCGCTGGCTCTCCACGGATCTGCGCGACGGCAACCAGGCCCTGATCGACCCCATGTCGCCCGCGCGCAAGCGCGAGATGTTCGACCTGCTGGTGAAGATGGGCTACAAGGAGATCGAGGTCGGTTTCCCGGCGTCGGGCCAGACGGACTTCGACTTCGTCCGCTCGATCATCGAGGACGAGACCGCGATCCCGGACGACGTCACGATCTCCGTACTGACCCAGGCCCGCGAGGACCTGATCGAGCGGACCGTCGAGTCGCTGAAGGGCGCCAAGCGCGCCAACGTGCACCTGTACAACGCCACCGCCCCGGTCTTCCGCCGCGTGGTCTTCCGCGGCTCCCGGGACGACATCAAGCAGATCGCCGTCGACGGCACGCGCCTGGTCGTCGAGTACGCGGAGAAACTGCTGGGCCCCGAGACCGAGTTCGGCTACCAGTACAGCCCCGAGATCTTCACCGACACCGAGCTGGACTTCGCCCTGGAGGTCTGCGAGGCGGTCATGGACGTCTGGCAGCCCGGTCCGGGCCGCGAGATCATCCTCAACCTGCCCGCCACGGTGGAGCGTTCGACGCCCTCCACGCACGCGGACCGCTTCGAGTGGATGGGCCGCCACCTGTCCCGCCGCCAGTACGTCTGTCTGTCGATCCACCCGCACAACGACCGCGGCACGGCCGTCGCCGCCGCCGAGCTGGCCCTGATGGCGGGCGCCGACCGCGTCGAGGGCTGTCTGTTCGGCCAGGGCGAGCGCACCGGCAACGTCGACCTGGTCACCCTGGGCATGAACCTGTTCTCGCAGGGCGTCGACCCGCAGATCGACTTCTCCGACATCGACGAGATCCGTCGTACGTGGGAGTACTGCAACCAGATGGAGGTCCACGCGCGCCACCCGTACGTGGGCGACCTGGTCTACACGTCCTTCTCCGGCTCCCACCAGGACGCCATCAAGAAGGGCTTCGACGCCATGGAGGCCGAGGCGGCCGCGAAGGGCGTCACCGTCGACGACATCGAGTGGGCCGTCCCGTACCTGCCCATCGACCCCAAGGACGTCGGCCGTTCCTACGAGGCCGTCATCCGCGTCAACTCGCAGTCGGGCAAGGGCGGTATCGCGTACGTCCTGAAGAACGACCACAAGCTGGACCTGCCGCGCCGGATGCAGATCGAGTTCTCGAAGATCATCCAGGCGAAGACCGACGCCGAGGGCGGCGAGGTCACGCCGAAGGACATCTGGGCGACCTTCCAGGACGAGTACCTGCCCAACCCGTCGAACCCGTGGGGCCGCATCCAGGTCAGGACCGGCCAGTCCACCACGGACAAGGACGGCGTGGACACGCTGACCGTCGAGGCCACGGTCGACGGCGCGGACACCGTCCTGAGCGGCACCGGCAACGGCCCGATCTCCGCCTTCTTCGACGCCCTGCAGTCCATCGGCATCGACGTACGCCTGCTGGACTACCAGGAGCACACGATGAGCGAGGGGGCCTCCGCGCAGGCCGCCTCCTACATCGAGTGCGCGATCGGCGACAAGGTTCTGTGGGGAATCGGCATCGACGCGAATACGACACGCGCCTCGCTGAAGGCCGTCGTCTCCGCCGTCAACCGCGCCGCCCGCTGACCTCGTTCACCTGGCTCTTTCCGGCCCCGTCCGCCTTTCGAGGCGGGCGGGGCCCGGTCGTTTCCCGGCCAATCCATGTGCAGGTCACAAGCAGGTCTCGTCCCAGGTACTGACTACACCTCAACAATGTGGCTAACATCACGCCAGCGCGGCGATGTTGCCGTGGCGTTACGGAGGTGTGCGACGTGCTGCCAGGATGGGGACGAAACGGTCGTGCAGTTCAGGTTCCCCGCATCCTGGGCTCCCGTACGGCGTGGAGCACCGTCGGCGACGGGGAGTTCTTCTGCCCCGGCTGCGGGGGCGACCGCAACTACCAGCGGCTCACCGGCCGGCGCCGCTTCACTCTTCTGGGTGTTCCCGTCCTCCCGCGCGGCGAGACGGGGCCCGTCGTCGAGTGCGCGGCCTGCCGCAGCCACTACGGCGCCGACGTCCTCGACCACCCCACCACCACCCGCTTCTCCGCGATGCTCCGCGACGCCGTCCACACCGTCGCCCTCGCGGTCCTCGCGACGGGCGGCGGCTGCGCCCGCTCGTCCCTGGAGACCGCCGCCGCGACCGTCCGCTCGGCCGGCTTCGACGACTGCACCGAGGACCAGCTCAGCGCCCTCGTCGAGGCCCTCGCCGCCGACACGGGCCGCTTCTTCGGCGAGCCCTGCGGAGCGAGCCTGGCCATAGAGCTGCACGAGGCCCTGGACCCGCTGGCCCCGCACCTCGCCGCGACGGGCCGTGAGGCGATCCTTCTCCAGGGCGCCCGCATCGCCCTCGCCGACGGCCCCTACACCCCCGCCGAACGGGACGTCCTCGCCACCGTGGGCGCGGCCCTGACGATCTGCTCCGACGACGTGACCCGCCTCCTGGCAACGGCCCGTACGCCGTCGTAGACGCCCGCCGCCGTACTCCCCAGGGAGTAACGACCGCCCCCGCACACCCGGCGCAGTAGGGCCCGGCTCGGTCGTGCGAGCGACGAAAGGGATCTCGCGGTCCGGAAGTCTGGAACACGGAAAACAGACATCCGGACCGAAGGGAGGCCCAGTCCATGGGGGCCGGAGAGACAAGTACGCGGTCGCGCCGACGGGCCGTGCCGTGGGCGGTGCTCGCGCTGTGGATCGGGCTGCTGGCCGTGGTCGGCCCGTTCGCGGCGAAGCTGTCGGACGTGCAGCACGACCGTGCCGTCGACTATCTGCCGTCGAGCGCCGACTCCACCCGGGTCGCGAAGATCGAGGATCAACTGCCCGGCGGCGAGAGCACCGAGCTGGTGCTCGTGTACCACCGCGACGGGGGGCTCCGTCCGGCCGACCGGGACACCGCGGCCCGCCAGGTCGCCGCGATCACCCGGGCAAACCCGCTCACCGGCACCCCTCGTGCCGTGCCGTCCTCCGACGGCAGCACCCTGATGTACCCGGTCGCCAGCACCGCGCCCGGCACCGACGAGAAGAAGCGCGACGCGTTCGTGAACGGCGTCCGTGACGTGGCCCGGCCGACGGACGGGATGAGCGTCGTCGTCGGCGGGCCCGGGGCCCTGGCCACCGACGCGGGCGAGGTCTACGACTCCCTCGGCGGCCCGCTGCTCTACACGACCGTCGCCGTCGTCGCCGTCCTGCTGATCCTCATCTACCGCAGCCCGCTGCTGTGGCTCGTCCCGCTCGCCGTCGCCGGCGTGGCCGACTATCTGTCGATGGGCGTCGCCTACGGCCTGCACCAGGCGTTCGGCACCAGCGTCTCAGGACAGAGCTCGGGCGTGATGACGATCCTCGTCTTCGGCGCCGGCACCGACTACGCCCTGCTGATCATCTCCCGCTACCGGGAGGAACTGCGGCGCGTGGAGCGGCCCTACGACGCCATGAAGCAGGCCCTGCGCGGCTGCGGGCCCGCCGTGCTCGCCTCCTCCGGGACCGTCGCCGCCGGACTCCTCTGCCTGCTCGCCGCCGACCTCAACAGCAGCCGGGGCATGGGCCCGACGGGCACCGTCGGGGTGCTCTGCGCCCTCGTCGCGATGCTGACCCTGCTGCCCGCCGTGCTCGTCCTGCTCGGGCGGCGGGTGTTCTGGCCGCTCGTCCCCGCCTACGGCAGTCGGCCCCGGCAACGGCGGAGCCTGTTCGCCGCGATGGGTTCCTCGGCCGGCCGCCGGCCGCTCGTCGTCCTGGCGAGCGGAGCCGCCCTGCTCGGGGTGCTCGCCCTCGGCACCCTGAACCTGCCCGGCCCGCTCAAGCAGCAGGACTCCTTCGCCCACCGGCCCGACTCGGTCGCCGCCATGGAGACGCTCGCCCGCGCCTACCCCGGGCGGGGCACCCAGCCGATCACCGTGATCACGCCGACCGGACGGACGGACACGACACTGTCCGCCGTCCGCGGGCACACCGGGGTCGCGAGCGCCGACCGCGGACGCAGCGGCGGAGGCTGGACGGAGATCTCCGTCATCGCGCGCGGCGCCCCGCAGTCGGCGGCCGAGACCGCCACGATCAAGGCTCTGCGGGCCGACCTGCGCGGCTCGTACGTCGGCGGCCCGAGCGCCCAGCAGATCGACCTCCAGGACACCAACGCCCGCGACCGGCTCGTCGTCGTCCCGATCGTGCTCGTGTCGGTGCTGCTGATCCTGGTCCTGCTGCTGCGCTCGCTCGTGGCGCCCCTGATGCTCGTCGCCGCCGTCATCGCGGTGTGGGGAGCGGCACTCGGCATCGGCGGCCTCGTCTTCGGTCCGCTGCTCGGGTTCGAGGGGACCGACCCCGGCCTCGGCCTGCTGTCCTTCGTGTTCCTGGTCGCCCTCGGCGTCGACTACGGAATCTTCCTCATGCACCGGATGCGGGAGGAATCGCTCTCCGGCGCCGAACCGGCGGCCGCCGCGCTCACCGCGCTGCGCACCACCGGCGGTGTGATCGCCTCGGCCGGCCTCGTCCTCGCGGCCACCTTCGCGGTGCTCACGAACATGGGGCTCCTCCAGCTCGTCGAGCTCGGCTTCGTCATCGCGGTCGGCGTCCTGCTCGACACCTTCCTCGTCCGTACGTACCTGGTGACCAGCGCGAGCGTGGCACTGGGACGCAAGGTGTGGTGGCCGGGGGGCCTCTCCCGCGAGCCGGACCCCGACCAGACCGGACGACAGGAGCCCGTCCCCGTCGGCTGACCCGCGTCCTGGACGGACACAGGGCGCCCCCGCCTCCCGCGGGGGCGCCCCCTCACGGAAGATGAAGCGGTGGACGTCAAACGCATGCTGCACCTGACCGGCTTCGGGCACCGGGGCAACGTCGACCCGGCGCGGGTCCTGCGCCAGGACGCGTTCCTCGCGGGCCTGCTGCTGATCCTCGACAGCGCCGTGACGCTCACCGTGCCCATGGACGGCCGGCGGCCGGACGCGCTCGGCTGGACCCTGCTGATCGCCGCGCACCTTCCGGTGGTCTTCCGGCGGCGCGCCCCGCTCGCCGCGTTCCTCGGGCTCGTCGCCTGCGTCGCCCCGTACCACGCACTCGACTTCGACCACAGCGCGCCGCTGCTCGTCTCGATGACCGCGCTGTTCACCGTCGCCGTCACCGGGAGCCCGCTGCGCTCCCTGGTCATCGGCAGCGGTGTCATCGGGATCATGCTCGCGGTCGAGTTCGGGCATGGCACCGCCGAGGGCACCGAGGCGCTGCGCGTCACCGGCTGGATCGTCGCGTTCATCGTGCTCGGTGTGTACGTCCGGGTGCACGGGCAGTATTTCGCCTCGGTCGTCGAGCGCGCCGAGCGTGCCGAACGCACCCGCGAGGAGGAGGCCCGCCGCAGGGTCGCCGAGGAGCGGCTGCGCATCGCCCGGGACCTGCACGATCTGCTCGCCCACAGCATCACCCTGATCGGCGTGCAGACCTCCGTCGCCGCGCACGTGCTGGCCGCCGCCCCCGACCGCCTGGACCGCACGGCCGTCGCCAGGGCACTCGACGACATCGCCGAGACCTGCCGGACCGCGCGGGGCGAACTGCGCACCACGCTGGAGGTGCTGCGCGACTCCGAGCGCGGCGGCGGCGACGGCCGGGGGCCGCTGCCCGGCCTCGACGCGGTGGCCGATCTGGTGGCGGCGGCACGGTCGGCGGGCACGAACGTGGAGGCGGCGTCCGTGGTGGGCGCCGATGGTGTTCCCACCGCGGTGGGCGCCGCGGCCTATCGCATCGTCCAGGAGGCGCTGACCAACGCCGTACGGCACGCGGGCCCCGGGGCGAGCGTCCGCGTGGACCTGGACATGGACGGCTGGGCGCTGCGCGTGAGGGTCACGGACGACGGCATGGGCGACGCGGGCGGCCCGCCCGGCTTCGGCCTGGTGGGGATGCGGGAGCGGGCCCGCAGTGTGGGCGGCACCGTGGAGACCGGGACGCGGGAGGAAGGCGGATTCGCGGTGGTGGCGGTACTGCCCTTGCGTGCGACGGTGCCCGATCAGCGGCCGGAGCAGCGCCGGACACCGGCGGACGGCGCGGACCCGTCCGGAGCACCGGCCGCCTCCGTTCCCGTACGGGATCCCGGATCCGCGCGGGACAGCGGTCCCGCGGTCGTGGCCGGGCCGGGGGAGGGCGGGATCCGATGACCATCCGCGTGGTCCTCGCCGACGACCAGAACCTCGTACGGGCCGCGTTCGCCATGCTCGTGGAGACCGCGCGGGACATGGAGGTGGTCGGGCAGGCGGCCACCGGGCGGGAGGCGGTGGAACTGGCCCGCACCGGGCGCGCCGACCTCGTCGTGATGGACATCCGCATGCCCGACCTGGACGGCATCGAGGCGACCCGGCTCATCGCGGCCGACGAGGGCCTCGCCGGGGTCAGGGTGCTCGTCCTCACCACGTACGACACCGACGAGCACATCGTGGAGGCGCTGCGCGCGGGCGCCTCCGGCTTCCTGGTCAAGGACACCCGGCCGGCCGAACTCCTCGACGCGATCCGCACGGTGGCCGCCGGGGACGCCCTGCTCTCGCCGGGCCCCACCGCCCGCCTGGTCGCCCGCTTCCTGCGCGCCCCCTCCCCTCCCGAACTCACGGCGGGCGGTCCCGAGGGGCTCTCCGAGCGGGAGCGCGAGGTGCTCACCCTGGTCGCGCGCGGCCTCAACAACACCGAGATCGCGGCGGCGTTGGGGCTCAGTCCGCTCACGGCGAAGACCCATGTCAGCCGCATCATGGGCAAGCTCGGCGCCCGCGACCGGACCCAGCTCGTCATCGTGGCGTACGAGTCGGGCCTGGTGGCTCCGGGAGACACGGGCCGCGCCTGACCCGGCGGCGGCCCACAGCGGCGGCCCACGGCGCGGCCCGAGTGAACTGACATCCCTTCAGCACACTCTGCGAATACGGGCATTGCCGCGGCTCGGGGGCACATTAGGTTCACCGGGACATCCCACGTCCCATGTCCCCAGTCCGAGGCAGTCGATGCAGCCGACATAGCCGACGTAGTCCAGGGAGTGTCATGACCAGCATGAGCCGCATGGTCGCGTTCGCCGCCACCGGACTCCTCACCACCCTCACCGCCCTCGCCGCCGGCGGCGGCCCCGCCTCGGCCGCGCCCCGGGGCGGCGGGGACTGCGCCTCCTCCGTCCCGTACACCGCGGGCCAGGACGGCTACGACACGTACCGCATCCCGGCGGCCGTCACGACCCGGGCCGGCACGCTGCTCGCCTTCGCCGAGGGACGGCACAGCGGCGCGGGCGACACCGGGAACATCGACGTCGTCCTCAGGCGCTCCCTCGACGGCGGCTGCACCTGGGGCCCGCCGCGGGTCGTCGCGTCCGGGGACGGCGACACCCGCGGCAACCCGGCGCCGGTGGTGGACCCCCGGACCGGCCGGATCGTCCTGCTCACGTCCTACAACAGCGGTGCGGTGACCGAGGCACAGATCATGCGCGGCGAGGTCACGGCGGAGCAGAGCCGGCGCGTCTTCGTCCAGACCAGCCGGGACGACGGGCGGCACTTCACCGCCCCGCGGGACATCACGGACCGGGTGAAGCCGCCGGGCTGGCGCTGGTACGCCACCGGGCCCGGCCACGCGATCGCCCTGCGCCACGGACCCCACGCGGGGCGCCTGGTCGTGCCCGCCAACCATTCCGCGGCCCCGCCCGCCGGTTCCCCGGACACCGGCCAGGAGGCGAGGTACTACGGAGCGCACGCGCTCTACAGCGACGACGGCGGGCTCACCTGGCGGCTCGGCTTCGTCGACGACTCCTACGACGGCCTCGACAACGCCAACGAGAGCTCGGTGGCCGAACTTTCCGACGGCAGGCTCTACTTCACCTCGCGCGACCAGAACGGCACGAGCGCCGGCAACCGCCTCGACTCCTACTCCAGCGATGGCGCCGAGACCCTGGACCGCCCCTTCGCCGTCCAGCCCGACCTGAACGACGTCCCCGTCGTCCAGGGCAGCGTCCTCCAGCTCACCGGCCGTCTCGCCCCGCTCCTCTTCTCCGGCCCCTCGGTCCCCACCGAGCGCCGGTCCATGGCCGTCTGGCGCGGTACGACCGGCGGCGCGACCTTCGTGAAGGCGGCCACCCTGTCCACGCGGCGGGCCGCCTACTCGGACCTCGTCCAGCTCGGCGCCTCCCGGGTCGGCGTCCTCTACGAGACCGGTGACGCGGGACCGTACGAGACGATCGAGTTCCGGCGCCTGCCGCTCAGCGGACTCCTGGGCCAGGGCTCATCGGACAAGCCCTGGCTCAGAGCAGTCCCGCCGACGCCAGGTACTTCCCGACCCTCTCCACCTCGCCCCGCGACAGCGGCACCTGGGGTTCCGCCGTCGCGGGGCAGTCGATGACGCCCCGCAGGGCCAGCGCGGCCTTGAAGGCGCCGAGCGCCGAGGAGCTGCCGCCCATCCGGGCCGGGTCGCCGACGCCCACCAGGCCGAACAGCTCGCACAGCCGCTCCTGTTCCGCCCGGGCCCGCTGCCAGTCGCCCGCCGCGCACAGGTCGTACAGCCGTACGTAGCCCGCCGGGTCCACGTTGGCCAGACCGGGGACCACGCCGTCCGCGCCCAGGGCCAGGGCCGAGTCGACGATCACCTCGGAGCCGGTGAGCGCGGTGAAGCCGTCGATGCCGGGGCGCGTACGAGCGCCGGTGACGACCGTGCGGAAGGCGCCGAGGTCGCCGCTGGAGTCCTTCAGACCGGCCAGGACGCCGTCGGCGGCGAGTTCGAGGACCAGCTCGGAACTCAGCTTGGTGTGCACGGAGGCCGGCAGGTCGTACGCGAACACGGGGAGCGACGCGCGGGCGGCGACGAGGCGGAAGTGGCGGTCGGTCTCCGCGGGATGGGTGCGGGTGTAGAAGGGGGCCGTGACGACGATCGCGTCGGCGCCCGCGCCGCGGGCGGTGCGCGCGTGGTCCAGGACGCGCGGGGTCGTCATGTCGATCGCGCCGGCGAGGACGGGGAGCTGACCGGCGACATGCCCGGTCGCCGTCTCCACCACCAGTCGGCGCTGCGCGTCCGTCAGATAGGCCACCTCGGACGTCGAGCCGAGAACGAACAGGCCGTGCACCCCGCCGTCCACCAGGTGGTCGATCAGCCGGGTGAGCGACGGGACGTCCACCTCGCGGTCCGGTGTCAGGGGCGTGCAGACGGGCGGTACGACACCGGTCAGCGGGGCGGGGAAGGTCATCAAGGCTCCCTGAGGTGCTGCTGGAACGGAACGTCGGCCGGGGCGGCGGCCTCCGCGGCGCTCTCGGCCTGCGCGACCAGGGCGCGCGTCGACCGGCCCTCCTCGACAGGATGGTGGCACCGGAAGCGGTGGCCGGGCGCCGACGCGGCCGTGAACTCCGGCATCCGGGTCGCGCACGCCCCGTCCGCCTTCCAGCACCGGGTGCGGAAGGGACAGCCGCTCGGCGGGCGCGTCGCCGAGGGGACGGGCCCGGTCAGCGGGATCGGCTCGATCGGGTCAAGCAGACCCGGGGTCGCCGAGAACAGCGCCCGGGTGTACGGGTGACGGGAGCCGTCGGTGACCTCGTCGGCCGGGCACTCCTCGACGATCCGGCCGAGGTACATCGTGATCACCCGGTCGCTCATCCGGCGGACCGTCTGGATGTCGTGGGACACGAACACCAGGGCCAGGCCGAGGCGTTCCCTCAGGTCGAGCAGCAGATTGAGGATCTGCGCGCGCACCGACACGTCCAGCGCGCTCGTCGGCTCGTCGGCCACCACCAGACCGGGATCCAGGGCCAGGGCGCGGGCGATCGCCACCCGCTGGCGCTGACCGCCGGAGAGCTGGCCGGGCAGCGCGTCCGCGAGGGCCCGCGGCAGGCCGACCAGGGACATCAGCTCCTTCACCCGTTCGGTCCGTTCGGCCGCGCTGCCGCGCCGGTGCACATCCAGCGGGTCGCGCAGGATCCGGCGCACGGGCAGCCGGCGGTTCAGGGCCGTCGAGGGGTCCTGGAAGATCATGCCCGTGCTCGCGCCGACGGCCGTGCGCCGCTCGTCCGGCTTCAGGGACCACAGGTCGCGGCCGCGGAAGGTCACCGTGCCGGAGGCCGGCCGCTGCACCCCCACCAGCACCTTCGCGAGCGTCGACTTGCCGCAGCCCGACTCGCCGACGACGCCGACCGTCTCGCCGGGCGCGACGCTGAGATCGACGCCCGTCAGCGCGTACACCCGGTCCCGGGTGAACACACCACCGCTGCGCGCCCGGTGGACGACATGCGCGTCGGTGAGCCGGACGAGGGCGTCCGTCCGGTGGATCTCGGCCTCCCGCACCGGCGCGGTCATCCGACTGCCCCGAGGGTCATCGCCGGAATGGTCATGTCACGGCCTCGCTCTCCGCGGTCACCAGGTCGACGGCCGGGTGGTGGCAGGCCGCCGTGTGCGTGCGCGTGCCGACGAGGTCCGGCGCCGTCGTCCGGCACACCTCGTCCGCCGGCGGACACCGGTCGGCGAACCGGCAGCCGGCCGGGAAGCCGGCGGGGGAGGGGACGACCCCCTTGATCTGCGTCATGCGCTCGGCCGCCGACTCCAGGGACAGGACACTGCCCAGCAGCCCGCGCGTGTAGTGGTGGGCCGGGGACTCCACCAGGTCCGCCGTCACCCCCGTCTCGACGATCTGGCCGCCGTACATCACGGCCACCCGGTCGGTGACCGCCGAGATCAGCGCGAGGTCGTGCGAGACGAGGACCAGGGCGAAGTCCAGTTCCGCCCGCAGGCGCAGCAGCAGCTCCATGACCTGCGCCTGGACCGTCACGTCCAGGGCCGTCGTCGGCTCGTCCGCGACGATCAGCGCGGGTTCGCGGGACAGCGCCATCGCGATCAGGACGCGCTGGCGCTGGCCCCCGGAGAGTTCGTGGGGGTAACTGCGCAGGGTCCGCTCGGGATCGAGGCCGACCAGGGCGAGCAGTTCGGCCGCCGTGCGCCGGCCGCCGCGCCGTGTCACCTGCTTGAGCTGCGCCCTGATCGTCATCGCAGGGTTCAGGGACGACAGCGCGTCCTGGTAGACCATCGCCATCTCGTGGCCCAGCAGCCGGCGCCGTGCCCGCATCGGCTCGCCGACCAACTGCCGCTGCCGGAACCGGACCTGGCCGCGGACCCGGGCGCCCTTCGGTTCCAGGCCCATCACGGCCAGGGCCGTCAGCGACTTCCCGCAGCCCGACTCGCCCACCAGGCCCAGGACTTCGCCGGGGTGGACCTCGAAACTGATGCCGTCGACGATGTCCACACCGTCGTGCCGTTCGTCGAAGCCGATGGCCAGCCGCTCGACGGCGAGGACGGGCTGTCCGTCCGTGACCGGCGGGCGGGCCCGCGCGCGCAGCCGGGCCGCTGCCTGTGCCAGTCCCGGCAGTTCGACGACCGTGCCGCTGCCCGGCTCCGGGGCTTCCAGCCGGTCCTCGGCGGGAGGTACGGACACCCCGCGGGCGGCCGGCGCGGCCCACGCGTCGGAGACGCCCTCGGAGAGGATGTTCAGCGACAGCACGGTGACCAGCATCAGCAGGCCCGGGAAGACGGTGGCCCACCAGCCGCCGGTCAGCACCATGTTCTTGCCGTCGGCGATGACGCTGCCCCAGGACGGGTCCGGGGGCCGCACGCCCGCGCCGATGAAGGACAGCGAGGCCTCGAACACGATCGCCTCGGCGACCTGCACGGTGCAGAACACCAGGACCGGGGCGGCGCAGTTGACGGCCACGTGCCGCAGCACGATGTGCGGGGTGCGGGCGCCGATCACCTGCTCGGCGGTGACGTAGTCCTCGCCGTACTGGTCGAGGACGTTCGCCCGGACGACCCGGGCGACGGGCGGGGTGAACAGGAAGGCGATCGCGCAGATCAGTACGGTGATGCCGCCGCCGAACACGGCGACGAGAACGGCGGCGAGCGCGATCCCGGGGAACGCCATCACCACGTCCAGGCAGCGCATCAGCGTCTCGTCGACCGCCTTGCGCGAGGTCGCGGCGAGCGCGCCGAGCAGTGCTCCCACGACCAGGGCGAGCGCGGTGGCGCCGAGACCGATGGCCAGGGACCAGCGCGCCCCGTACATCAGCCGGCTGAGGATGTCCCGGCCGAGGCTGTCCTGACCCATCCAGTGGTCCGCCGAGGGATGCCCGGTGCCGTCCGCCTGCGACTGCTGGTCGAGCGGGTCGTGCGGCGCGAGCAGCGGGGCGAACACCGCCACCACGAGGACCACGGCCAGGAAACCGACCGCGATCCTCGACAGCGGCGGCAGCCTGCGCCAGCCGCGCAGCCGGATTCCGGGCCGGGCGAGAGCCCTCGCGAGATCCTTCCGCGTGATCATCGGGTCGCCTCCCTCAGCCGGGGGTTGACCAGCAGATACAGGATGTCGATGACGAGGTTCACGACCACGAAGCCCATGGCCGTGGTCAGCACCACGCCCTGCACGACGGCCGGGTCCCCGTTCTGCACGGCGTCGATCATCAGCTTGCCCATGCCGGGCAGCGAGAAGATCGTCTCGATGACGACCGCCCCGCCCAGCAGATAGCCCACGCGCAGGCCCAGCACGGTGAGCGGGTTCATCAGGGCGTTGCGCAGGACGTTGCGCCCGACGACCACCCGGGGCGGCAGCCCGCTGCCGATCGCGGTGCGCACATAGTCCTTGTCGAGCTCCTCGACCACGGACGTCCGCACGATCCGGGTGAGCTGGGCCGCCACCGGCAGGGAGAGCGCGAGCGCGGGCAGCGCCATCGTCTTCAGCCATCCGGACAGCGAGTCGGCCGGGTTGATGTAGCCGCCGGTCGGGAACCAGCCCTGGTCGACGGCGAGATACTGGATCATCAGCAGGGCCAGCCAGAAGCCCGGTGCGGCGACGCCGGTCAGGGACACGACCCGGATGATCTGGTCGGGCAGCCGGTCGCGGTGGATCGCGGCCGTGACCCCGCCGAGCAGTGCCAGCACCACCGCGATGCCGAGCCCCAGGAAGGTGAGCTGGAGCGTGAGCGGCAGTGCGGTGGTGACCTGTTCGAGGACCGGCGCCCTGGTGAGCGCGCTGGTGCCCAGGTCGCCGTGCAGCAGGTCCGCCACGAAGTCGACGTAGCGCACGGGCAGCGGGTCGAGCAGTCCGTTGCTCTCCCTGAAGTCGTGGAGCTGCCGCGGGGTCGGGTTGGCCCCCTGGAAGAACGCGGACGCCGGGTCGACGTCCGAGAACCGCATCACCAGGAAGACGAACAGGACGATCCCGAGCATCAGCGGTACGAGCAGCGCCACGCGGCGCAGCAGGATCCTGACGATGGCGACCACGTACGAACTCCTCCGTCGTCTAGACCCACGTGGCTTGCAGCAGGTTGATGCCCGGATAGGGCTGAGGCCTTATCCCCGCGAGCCGGCGCGGATTCCAGGCCGTCATCAGCTCGTTGTGCACGACCGGGTAGAGCACGGCCTGTTCGGCGACGACGTCGATGCAGTCCTGGATCATCGCCTTCTTCTTGTCGGCGTCCGGTTCCCGTGTCGCCCGGTCCATGTCCTTGAAGAGCTGCCTGGCGACCGGGTCACCGGCCCAGCGGGCGTAGCCCATCCAGAGGTTCTGGGGGCCGTAGTTGTAGTGCATGATCAGGTCGGCGTCGAGGCCGAACTGATTGGGGTTCGAGGCGGCGGCGACGACCTGGTAGTCCTGCTTCTGGTCCATCTTGGTGAACACGGCCGTGGTCTCCTGCGGGGACAGTGTCGTCCGCACCCCGATCGCGTCCCAGGACGCCTTGACGGTCGGCAGACAGTCGACGACCCAGCTCACGTTCACCGACAGGATCTCGATCTTCAGCCCCTTGACCCCGGCCTCCTTCAGGAGCTTCTTCGCCTTCTCCGGGTCGTAGGAGTAGACCGTCCTGGCCGGCCGGTAGGAGGGGTTGGCCTCGTTGAGGAAGGAACTCGACGGCTTCCCGTGGCCCTTGAGCGCGACCTCGACCAACGTGTCGGTGTCGATGGCGTAGTGCAGCGCCTGCCGGACGCGCACGTCGTCGAACGGCTTGTGCCGGGTGTTGAACATCAGGAACAGGTTGTTCATGCCCGCGCCGCCCTGGACGCGCATGCCGCCCTCGCGGAGCCGCGCGATGTTGGCGTACGGGACGTTGTCGGCGATCTGGGCTCCGGCGCTCGCCCCGGAGATCTTCGCGACGCGGGGCGCGGCGTCCACTATGGTCAGCCAGTTCATCTTCTTGAAGGCGGGCCTGCGCGGCCCGTTGTAGGCGGCGAACGCCTCGAAGGTCGTGTTGGACTTCGGATGGTGCGCGGTCTGCCGGTACGGCCCCGATCCGACCGCCTTGCCCTTGATCGCGTCGTCCCAGGCGCCCGGCCGCGAGAAGACGTGCCGGGGCATGATCTTCGCCAGGGTGAGCCGGGAGATCCCCTCCGGGAAGGGGAACTTGAGGACCAGCTCGACGTTCTGCGCGTCGATCTTGCGGACTTCCCTCAGCCAGCTCGCGAAGAAGCCCTTGGCGAGCGTCTGGGTCTTGGGATCGAGGATCCGGTCGAAGACGAAGACCACGTCGTCGGCGGTGACCGGCTTCCCGTCGTGGAACGTGGCACCGGCGCGCAGCGTGAACTTCCAGGACGTGCCGGTGAGGTCGGCGGGTACCTGGGTGGCGAGCGCGGCGTAGGGCTCACGGGAGATCGGGTCGGTGTCGAGCAGGCCTTCGTAGATGTGGTTGTTGGCGGCCATGCAGAAGGCGGACGCGGTCTGCGTCGGGTCCCAGCTCCCGTCGTTCCCGTAGCCGATCACGGCCGTCAGCGTGGCGTTCTGGCCGCTGCCCGAGCCGCCGGTGTCGTTGGTCGACTCCGGCCCGGACGAGCAGGCGGCCAGGGACGAGGAGAGGGCGGCGGCCGCGCCCAGGGCCCCGGTGTACTTCAGGAACGACCGGCGGTGCGGCGCCGGAGTGCGGTTCACGTCGCGCACGGTTCCTCCAGCAAGGAGTGGTCCAGTTGAGCGGTCCGGTGAGGCGGTGGAACGGTCGGTGCGGCCGGCCCGGGAAGCAGGAGATACGACGTCCTACGTCATGGACGGCAGCGCGACCCTAGGAGGGGGCGCGGAGGGGGTCAAGGGCCCGCACACGAATGGCGTATCTTCCACAGGTGCGACCAATGGCGTTGGAATACAGGGGCAGTTGGCCGAACTTGGCGTTTAATCAGCCCGGAGGTGGGACGTCCGATGTCCAGCGAGCGTACGATGCGGCGCATGCCTGAGGAGACCGGGAACCGGCGCCGGCCCGAGCGCCGGGTGAGCAGCCAGATCCAGCGCGAGGTCATGCAGTTGATCCTCGACCAGGGACTTCAGGCCGGGGCGCCGCTGCCCACCGAGACCGAGCTGATGAACGATCTCGGCGTGAGCCGCAACTCGGTCCGCGAGGCGCTCAAGGCCCTTCAGGCGCTCGACATAGTCGAGATCCGGCACGGCTACGGCACCTATGTGGGTGAGGCGTCCATGACGCCGTTCGTCGACGGACTGACCTTCCGCACGCTCGCCCGTCCGGACGATCCGACCGCGGCGCTGGCCGAGATCCTCCAGGTCCGCGAGGTGCTGGAGGAGGGGTTGATAAGCCGGGTCGCCCAGGTGCTGACCGAGGAGGAGCTGGACGGGCTCGAAGCCGTCGTCACGGAGATGGAGACGGCGGGCGACGACGGCCGCTCCTTCCCCGAACTCGACAGCCGGTTCCACGAGTTGCTGTACGCCTCGCTCGGCAACCCGCTCGTTCCCCAGCTGCTCGGCGCGTTCTGGACCGTCTTCCGGCGGGTCGCCGTGGTGCGCGGCTGGACCGACGACATCACCCCGGAGGTCACGGCCCGCCGCCACCGCGACATCCTCACCGCCCTGCGGGTACGGGACGTCGAGGGCGCCCAGCGCGCGATGGCCGACCACTTCCGGGGCATCGAGGCGCGCGCCGCCCAGGGCTCCCGCGGCGTGAGCTGAACGCTGTCCGCGCCCGACCGCTCGGCCCCCGCGCACCGGTCTACGCTGGTCCCGTGGCCGAACCCGAAACCGAACCCGGCGCGCCGACCGGCGCGCGAGCAGGCACCGGCGCCGACGGCGGTACCTGGGACCCGGACGGCGCCGGGGTGCTGTCGCTGCCTTCCGGACGGCTGATCCGGGGCCGGGGGCTGCGCCGCCCGCTTCCGGCCGACGGAGGTCCCGAACCGGCGTACGCCGTGTATCTGCTCGGCAAGGAGCCGCCCCCGGTCCCCTGGGAGGCCCACTGGCTGCGCTGGCCGGACTTCCGGCTGCCCGCCGACCGGGCGGAGGCCCGCTCGGTGCTCACGGAGGCCTGGCGGCGGTCCGCCGGCGAACGCGTCGAGATCGCCTGCTTCGGCGGCCGGGGCCGCACCGGCACGGCCCTGGCCTGCGTCGCCGTCCTCGACGGCGTACCGCCCCGCGAGGCGGTGGCGTTCGTGCGTGTGCATTACGACCGGCACGCGGTGGAGACTCCCTGGCAGCGCGCGTACGTACGCGGCTTCGGCGCCCAGGACTGATCGGGCCGACGGACGCCCGATGTGCGAGGGGTGCCCCCGCTCAGCCCTCGACGCCGGCGACGAACGCGGCCCAGGCGGCGGCGCCGATCAGCAGCACGGGCCCGTCCGGCACCTTGCTGTCCCGGACGGGAACAACACCGGGGACTCCGTCGGCGACTTCGAGGCAACTGCCGCCGTTGTCGTCGCTGTAAGTACTTTTGCGCCACTGAGTAAGGCTCAGGTCGTACTCGCGCATCGTCTGTGGTCCTCCGTCGCCGATTCGATCAGAGACAGGGACGCGTCAGGCGGCAGTGCGGCGGCCCTGAGCAGATCGTATGCCTCCCGTACCCGCTGAACCAGGGCCGGTTCATCGAGCAGGTTGCCGGAATACACGGCCTCTGTATAGGCCGTCGGCGGGGCGTCGGGGAACTCCATGAGCTGGACCATCCGGCCTATGAGCGGATACGCCCCCACCGCGTACGGAAGTACCTGCACGAGCACGCGCCGTCGCCGTACGAGGCCGATGACGTGGTCCAGTTGCTCTGCCATCGCCACCGGTCCGCCGACCGGGACCCGCAGCACCTGCTCATGCAGGATCACCCAGTAGACGGGCACGCCCGTGTCGTCCAGGATGTGCGCCCGTTCTCGGCGGGCGCTCACCTTCTCCTCGATGTACTCGTCCGGGGCGAACGGGTTGCCCGCGAGCATGACCGCGCGCGCATACCCCGCCGTCTGCAACAGACCCGGCACCAGCGCGGGCGCGAACTCCGCGATCTTCGTGGCCGTCCGCTCCAGTTCGACGACCGCCGCGAAATACCCCGCGTACCGCTTGTCGTCGATGAGCTTGTGCCACATGCGCTCGAAGAAGCCGTCGCCGCGCAGCAGCGTGTCGATGCGCCGGGCCACGTCCAACTGCGGCTTGCGGATGGCCTGTTCGAACTGGCCGATATAGCCACCGGAGACGAAAACCCGAGCCCCCAGTTCCACCTGGGTGAAACCCGCGTCCTCCCTGCGTCGTTTCAGTTCTGAACCGAAAAATTCCCAGGCAGCCTGCCGCGAACCGTTGGCCATGGGCCAACCCCCTTGCACTGCACCGTGCTTGTAGCGGACGGAACCCTGCCGATTTTAGATGCGGAGCGTCACGATGAGGATGCGAAGCGTGAAATCGACAGGGGCCGGTGAGACAGGTGAAGGAAGAGCACGCACGAGCACAAGCGCCAACGCACGGACGAACGCACGGACAGACCCACGTACACGCGCCACCTGACGGTCGGCGGGACTCGGCGCATCGCGTCGAAGAGGCGGAGGAAACTGTGCAGGACTTACGGACGGCGCTCGCGCGGGCCGGCATCACCTTGCCGTCCCTGCGGATCGACCCGGCGAGCGTGGCGCGCGACACACCCTGTCCGCTGATCGTCCTGGGCGGCTGCTCCGTCGAGGTCGCGGCCAGGCTCGCGGCGGCCCTGCGATGAAGGCCGTGCGGCCGGCGACCGGCTCCTGCGCCGTCGACACCCGTACGGGCAGGGTCGGCGTGGTCATGGGGCACGAGGGCCCGTACGTACAGCTCAGGCCGCTCGGCGGCGGCAGGGAGTGGGACTGCGTGCCGGAGGCGGTCCGCCAGGCGACCTCGGCGGAGCGGATCAGCGCGGCGACCGCGTACGTCAACGCCCGCAGCCGCGGCGAGGTGCTGTGAGCCGGCCGGGGCGCCGTGAAGCGCCGGGGTGGCCCCGGGGTGCTCCCGGGGCGCGGTGAGGCGGCCCGGGCGGCGCTCCGGGGAAGGCCCCGGACGCAAAGCGGCCCATCCGGGCCGGGGCGCGTGCGCCGTAGGCGAGAATGGGCCGCATGAGTCTGTTCCGCGACGACGGCATCGTGCTGCGCACCCAGAAGCTGGGTGAGGCGGACCGGATCATCACGCTGCTCACACGCGGTCACGGCCGTGTACGGGCGGTGGCGCGCGGGGTCCGCCGGACCAAGTCGAAGTTCGGGGCGCGCCTCGAACCCTTCTCCCACGTGGACGTGCAGTTCTTCGCGCGGGGCAGTGAACTCATCGGCCGCGGGCTGCCCCTGTGCACACAGAGCGAGACGATCGCTCCGTACGGTGGCGGGATCGTCACCGACTACCCGCGCTACACCGCGGGCACCGCGATGCTGGAGACCGCCGAGCGGTTCACCGACCACGAGGGGGAGCCCGCGGTGCAGCAGTATCTGCTGCTGGTCGGCGGGCTCCGCACCCTCGCCCGCGGCGAGCACGAGCCGCACCTCGTCCTCGACGCCTTCCTGCTGCGCTCCCTCGCGGTCAACGGATACGCGCCCAGCTTCAGCGACTGTGCCAAATGCGGCATGCCGGGACCGAACCGGTTCTTCTCGGTCGCCGCGGGAGGAACCGTCTGCGTCGACTGCCGGGTGCCCGGCAGCGTCGTACCCTCGCCTCAGGCCCTCGAACTTCTCGGCGCGCTGCTCACGGGAGACTGGGAGACCGCGGACGCGTGCGAGCCGCGGCACGTCCGGGAGGGCAGCGGGCTGGTGTCGGCCTATCTCCACTGGCATCTGGAGCGCGGGTTGCGCTCCCTGCGGTACGTGGAGAAGTAGGCGCCGCCCGGCGGACCGGGGCGGCGGCAGCGCGGCACAGCAGCACAGACAGCAAGCAGAGCGAGACGAGCGCCCGGCGCACGCGAGCAAGAGGGAGACGAGAAGCACATGGTCGTACGCGGGATCCTGGGCAGCCGGCGCCGCGAGTACAAGGCGCCGGAACCGCACCCCTCCGGTGCCCGCGCGCCCAAACTCCCCGGCGAGCTCGTCCCGAACCATGTCGCGATCGTCATGGACGGGAACGGCCGCTGGGCCAAGGAGCGCGGACTGCCCCGCACCGAGGGGCACAAGGTCGGTGCCGAGCGCGTCCTCGACGTGCTCCAGGGCGCGGTCGAGGTCGGCGTCGGCAGCATCTCCCTGTACGCCTTCTCCACCGAGAACTGGAAGCGCTCGCCCGACGAGGTGCGCTTCCTGATGAACTTCAACCGCGACTTCATCCGCAAGACCCGCGACACCCTCGACGGGCTCGGCATCCGGGTGCGCTGGGTGGGCCGCATGCCCAAGCTGTGGAAGTCGGTCGCCAAGGAGCTCCAGATCGCCCAGGAGCAGACCAAGGACAACGACGCGCTCACGCTGTACTTCTGCATGAACTACGGCGGCCGCGCCGAGATCGCCGACGCGGCGCAGGCGCTCGCCGAGGACGTCAAGGCCGGCCGCCTCGACCCGTCCAAGGTCAACGAGAAGACCCTCCAGAAGTACCTGTACTACCCGGACATGCCGGACGTGGACCTGTTCCTGCGCCCGAGCGGTGAGCAGCGCACCTCCAACTACCTGCTCTGGCAGAGCGCCTACGCCGAGATGGTCTTCCAGGACGTGCTGTGGCCCGACTTCGACCGGCGTGACCTGTGGCGCGCCTGCATCGAGTACGCGCAGCGCGACCGCCGCTTCGGCGGCGCCGTCCCGAACGAGAAACTGCTCGCGATGGAGCAGGCCATGCGGGGCGACGGGTCGTAACACCCGCGGCCCGGAGCGCTGTTCGCGTCCGGCGTTACGATCACGGCTCATCACCACCGAACCGGGGAGGGGCCGTGGCCGAGGGCCAGGGTGCTGCGCAGCATCAGGAGTTGCCGGGACAGCCGCAGGGGCCGGAGGCGGACGCCGTCGAGCTGGAGTACCGGCCGGTCGTCGAGGACTTCACGTCGGCGCTCATCGCGCGCAGAGGGGTCAGCCGGGCGGGCCGGATCCAGCGCCGGATGTTCGCCGGCGTGGGCTTCTGCGTCGTCATGGGGACCGCGGCCTCGGTGATCAGCGGGGAGAAGCCGGACTTCCTGCTGGTCTGGCTGTTGTTCTGCGTGCTGCTGGTCGCCTTCATGCCCCGGCTCCAGGCCCGCCAGATCCAGCGTCTTTCGCAGCAGCGGGGCACCTTCCGGGTGACGGTGACGGACGCCGGGGTGTCCGTGGTCACCGACAACACGACGGCGTCGGTCGACTGGACCGCCCAGCCCCGCTACCGCGAGAGGCCGGACGTGTTCGTCATGTTCAGCGGGGACAAGAACGCCAGTTGCTTCACCGTGCTGCCCAAGCGGGCCGTACGGGCCCCCGAGGACGTGGACCGGCTGCGGGCGATCCTCGACAGCAACGCGACGCGCGTCTGATCCCCCCGGGGGCTCAGACGCTCGCCGCCGCGCACTCCGCGCACGTGCCGAAGATCTCCACCGTGTGCGCCACGTTCACGTAGCCGTGCTCCGCGGCGATGGCCTCGGCCCACTTCTCGACCGCGGGGCCCTCCACCTCCACGGCCTTGCCGCAGACGCGGCAGACGAGGTGGTGGTGGTGCTCGCCGCTGGAGCAGCGCCGGTAGACGGACTCGCCCTCCGAGGTGCGCAGGACGTCGACCTCGCCGGCGTCGGCGAGGGACTGGAGCGTGCGGTAGACGGTGGTGAGCCCGACCGAGTCGCCCTTGTGCTTGAGCATGTCGTGGAGCTCCTGCGCGCTGCGGAACTCGGTCACCTCGTCGAGCGCGGCCGCCACGGCGGCACGCTGCCGGGTGGAGCGGCCCCGGACGGGCGATCCAGCGGTTGTCACCGTTGCCTCCTCACGTCTGCCCTTGCCCGGCCATTGTGCCAGTCCGGGCGGTACCCGGTCAGACGCCGACGGTGCTCTCCGGGCCACGGGTGGCCGGAATCGCGCACTCCGCCGGATCCCCGGCGGCCTGGGCGGCGGCCCGCGCACGGGCCCGGCGCCGGGCCAGCGGTGACGCCAGCGCCGTCATCGCGATGAACGCGCCGATCGTCAGCAGGACGATCGTCGAGCCGGGCGGCACATCCTGGTAGAACGACGTCACCGTGCCGCCGATCGTCACGCTCACCCCGATCGCCACCGCGACGGCGAAGGTCGCCGCGAAGCTCCGGGTCAGCTGCTGGGCCGCCGCGACCGGCACGACCATCAGCGCGCTCACCAGCAGCAGGCCGACCACCCGCATCGCGACGGTGACCGTGACGGCCGCCGTGACCGCCGTCAGCAGGTTCAGGGCCCGCACCGGAAGGCCGGTCACCCGGGCGAACTCCTCGTCCTGGCTGACCGCGAACAGCTGCCGGCGCAGCCCGAGCGTGACCACCATGACGAAGGCGGCCAGCAGGAAGATCGCCGTCACGTCGGACTCGCTCACCGTCGACAGCGAGCCGAAGAGGTACGAGGTCAGGTTGGCGTTCGAGCCGCCCGGAGCGAGGTTGATGAACATCACGCCGCCCGCCATGCCCCCGTAGAAGAGCATGGCCAGGGCGATGTCCCCGCGGGTCTTCCCGTACCAGCGGATCAGCTCCATGAGCACGGCGCCCAGCACGGACACGATGGTCGCCGTCCACACCGGTGACGTGGACAGCAGGAAACCGAGGCCGACACCCGTCATCGCCACATGGCCGATGCCGTCGCCCATCAGGGCCTGACGGCGCTGGACGAGGTAGATGCCGACGGCGGGCGCGATGACGCCCACCAGGACGGCGGCGAGCAGCGCCCGCTGCATGAAGGCGTAGTCGAGGATGTCCATCAGCTCAGCAGTCCCGTCCGGAGGGGTTCGGCGTCATGAGCCGCGTGCGGGTGTACGTGGTCGTGGCCCGGCAGGGCGTGCTGGCCGACCGCCCGCGGCGGCGGGCCGTCGTGCAGGACGCAGCCGTCCCGCAGGACGACGGCGCGGTCGATCAGCGGCTCCAGGGGGCCCAGTTCGTGCAGGACGAGCAGCACGGACGTGCCCTGGGCGACCTGGTCGCGCAGGGTCGCGGCCAGCACCTCCTGGCTGGCGAGGTCCACGCCCGCCATCGGCTCGTCCATGATCAGCAGTTCGGGTTCGCAGGCCAGCGCGCGGGCGATGAGGACCCGCTGGTGCTGTCCGCCCGACAGGGCGTTCACGGAGTCCTTGGCGCGGTCCGCCATCCCGACGAGCTCCAGGGCCCGTCGTACGGCCGCGTGATCGGCCTTGCGCAGGATGCCGAGGCGGGCGCGGGACAGCCGTCCCGAGGCGACGATCTCGGTGACCGTGGCCGGCACACCGCCCGCGGCCGTGGTCCGCTGCGGGACGTAGCCCACCCGGTGCCAGTCGCGGAATCGGCGGCGCGGAACGCCGAAGATCTCGATCTCGCCGGCGCTGACGGCGACCTGGCCGATGACGCTGCGCACGGCGGTCGACTTGCCGGAGCCGTTCGCGCCGAGCAGCGCGACGACCTCCCCGCGGCGCACGGTCAGGTCCACGCCGCGCAGGACCGGGCGTGAACCCAGTTCCGCCCGGACACCGCGCAGGGTTACGACGGACTCGCTCACGACGTCCTCCACAGTGATCACTTCGTTCCGAGAGCTGTCTGGAGGGCCTTCAGGTTCGACCGCATGACCTGCATGTAGTCGCCGCCCCTGGACTTGTCGGTGATGCCTTCGAGGGGGTCGAGGACATCCGTCCGCAGCCCCACGTCCCGGGCGATGGTGCCGGCGGTCCGGTCGCTGACGAGCGTCTCGTAGAACACCGTCGTGACGCCGTCGGCCTTCGCCATGTTCTCCAGGGCCTTCACCCGGTTCGCGCTGGGCTCCGACTCGGGGTCGAGGCCGTTGACGGCCTCCTCGGTGAGCCCGTAGCGCTCGGCGAGGTAGCCGAACGCGGCGTGGGTGGTGATGAAGGTCTTGGTCCTCGTGTCCGCGAGCCCGTCGCGGAAGTCCTTGTCCAGCGCGGTGAACTTCGTCCGCAGCGCCGTCATGTTCTTCTCGTAGTCCGCGGCGTGCTTCGGGTCGGCCTTCTTCAGCGCGGCCGACACTCCCTCGGCCACCTGGCCGAAGCGCACGGGGTCGAGCCAGACGTGCGGGTCGGTGGCGCCGGTCTCCTCGCCCTCGCTGTGGTCGTGGGCGGCGGCGTGCCCGCCGACCTCGTTGCCGTGCTTCTCCAGCGTCGTCAGCGAGGCCGCGTCGACCTTGGTCCTCACCCCGGACTGGGCGACCGCGTCGTCGACGGCCGGCTGGAGGTTCTTGATGTAGAACACCGCGTCGGCCTCCTGGAGCCGCGCGGTCTGGCGGGCGCTGATCTCCAGGTCGTGCGGTTCCTGGCCGGGGCGGGTGAGATTCGTGACGCTCACATGCGACCCGCCGATCTCCTCGGCGAGGTACTGGAGCGGGTAGAACGACGCGACGACGTCCAGTCTGCCGTCGTTCCGGGCGTCGGCCGAGGCGGAACCCGAGCAGGCCGTGAGGGCGGCGAGGCCGAGGGCGGTGGCCGCCACGGCGGCGAATCCCGGTATGAGGCGTCGTCGTACGTTCATGACAGTCATTTTCAACAAATCTGGAAACGATTGTCAACAAGCCCTCGTGGCGGCGCCCGCGCGCCCTCCGGCAACAGGTATCAAGCGGATCCAATCGGCAGGAAGCGGCCTACCGCAGGAACCGATTTGATGCGGGGGTGGGCGACGCCGGTAACCTGAAGCATTCGCTGCCGTCCGTTCGTAATGAAGAGAGCACCGTGGCCGCCGACAAGATCGATTCCATCGTCAGCCTGAGCAAGCGCCGTGGCTTCGTTTTCCCCTGTAGTGAGATCTACGGGGGACAGAAGGCCGCCTGGGACTACGGCCCGCTCGGCGTCGAGCTCAAGGAGAACCTGAAGCGCCAGTGGTGGCGCTACATGGTCACGTCGCGCGAGGACGTGGTCGGTCTCGACTCGTCCGTGATCCTGGCCCCCGAGGTGTGGGTCGCCTCCGGTCACGTCGCCACCTTCACGGACCCGCTGACCGAGTGCACCTCGTGCCACAAGCGGTTCCGCGCCGACCACCTGGAGGAGCACTACGAGGCCAAGCACGGCCGCCTCCCGGAGAACGGCCTCGCCGACCTCAACTGCCCCAACTGCGGCAACAAGGGCACCTTCACCGAGCCCAAGCAGTTCTCGGGCCTCCTCTCCACCCACCTCGGCCCGACGCAGGACAGCGGCTCCGTCGCCTACCTGCGCCCCGAGACCGCCCAGGGCATCTTCACCAACTTCGCCAACGTGCAGGTCGCCTCGCGCAAGAAGCCGCCGTTCGGCATCGCGCAGATGGGCAAGTCCTTCCGCAACGAGATCACGCCCGGCAACTTCATCTTCCGCACCCGCGAGTTCGAGCAGATGGAGATGGAGTTCTTCGTCAAGCCGGGCGAGGACGAGCAGTGGCAGGAGTACTGGATGGAGCAGCGCTGGAACTGGTACACCGGTCTCGGCATGCGCGAGGAGAACATGCGGTGGTTCGACCACCCGAAGGAGAAGCTCTCCCACTACTCCAAGCGCACCGCCGACATCGAGTACCGCTTCCAATTCGGCGGCAACGAGTGGGGTGAGCTGGAGGGCGTCGCCAACCGCACCGACTACGACCTCGGCGCGCACTCCAAGGCCTCCGGCACGGACCTCGTGTACTACGACCAGGAGGCCCAGGAGCGCTGGACCCCCTACGTCATCGAGCCCGCCGCCGGTGTCGGCCGTGCCATGCTCGCCTTCCTGCTCGACGCCTACGTCGAGGACGAGGCCCCCAACGCCAAGGGCAAGATGGAGAAGCGCACGGTGCTGCGCCTCGACCACCGTCTCGCCCCGGTGAAGGTCGCGGTGCTGCCGCTGTCCCGCAACCCGGAGCTGTCCCCGAAGGCCAAGGGCCTCGCCGCGGCGCTGCGCCAGAACTGGAACATCGAGTTCGACGACGCCGGCGCCATCGGCCGCCGCTACCGTCGCCAGGACGAGATCGGTACCCCGTTCTGCGTCACCGTCGACTTCGACACCCTCGACGACAACGCCGTCACGGTGCGCGAGCGCGACTCCATGAAGCAGGAGCGTGTCTCGCTCGACCAGATCGAGGGCTACCTGGCCGCCCGTCTCGTCGGCTGCTGACCCACGCGCTGCACGAAGCCCCCGTTTCCCGAGCAGGGAACCGGGGGCTTCGCGTTGTCCCGGACCATGGGGTGTCCGGGCGTCTGCGCGGCCGGCGGGGGTGGAGCGCCGCCCGGCGGCCCTGCGGGCCTCAGCGGCCTTGCAACGCCTTCACGTTGTCGCCGAAGGTCCAGTTCTTCGAGCCGTCCCAGTTGACCGACCACGTCATCAGGCCCTTGAGGGAGGTGCCGTAGTGGCGCCAGGCCTGGGAGACGAGACTCGGCGTCATGTACCCGCCGCCCGCTCCGGACTGGGCCGGCAGCCCCGGGACCTGCTTGTCGTAGGGGACCTTGATCGTGGTCCCCTGCACGACAAGCCCCTTGTTCAGACAGTCGGTCTGGGCGGTGAAGCCCTGTACGGTGCCCGCGGAGTAGGAGTCACCGGAGCAGCCGTACATGCTGCCGTTGTAGTACTGCATGTTCAGCCACCACAGGCGCCCGTTGTCCGCGTACTTCTTCACGATGGGCAGGTAGGCGCCCCAGATCGACCCGTACGTGATGCTGCCGCCCGTGACGTAGGCGGTCTCCGGTGCCATCGTCAGCCCGAAGTTCGACGGCATCCGGGACAGCACGCCGTCGATGATCCGGATCAGGTTGGCCTGGGACGTGGAGAGCTGCCCGACGCTGCCGCTGCCGACGAGACCGGTCTCGATGTCGATGTCGATGCCGTCGAAGTTGTACTTCTTCAGGAGGGGCACGATCGTCGCGACGAAACGGTCGGCGACCGCGGTCGAGCTCAGGTCGATTCCGGCGGCCGCTCCGCCGATGGACAGCAGGAGCGTCTGCCCCGACGCCTTGGCCGCGCACATCTCGGCGGGCGTGGCGACCTTCACGCCCGCGTCCATCCCGTCCTCCCACAGTGCGGTGCCGTCCGAGCGGATGACGGGGAAGGCCGCGTTGAGCACGTTGTAACCGTGCGCGGCGATACGGGAGTCGGTGATCGGCGTCCACCCGAAGGGCGGGTGCACACCGTTGGCCGAACCGTCCCAGTTCTCCCAGTAGCCCTGGAGGACCTTGCCGGCGGGACGGGACTTCACCGCGCAGGTGTCCGCGGCCTGGGCGCCGGGGGCGCCCGCGATCGACAGGGGGGTGAGGACGGCCGCGGCCAGCGCGACGGCGAGCAGACGCGGTTTCCGACGGATCATGCGAGGCCTCCCGGTGGGGGTGCGGTGAGGTGTCGTAGGCATGACAGTCGCGCGGTCCAGACCTTTCGTCAATAGGTCTGGACCAAAGTGCCCGCACCGGGTCCGGCCGACGGCCGTCGACCGTCGCCGACCGGACCCGGGCCCGTTCCGCCCTCCCCGCCCCGGGCCTCCCCGGGGTCGACCGGCCCCTAGGCCTCCTTGGGGTCGACCGTCGCCTGGTGCTCCTCGGCCAGGTGCTCCTCCGCCTTCAGCCAGGGCAGGAACTGGGTGTTCTTGCGCCAGCCGCACGTCTCGCACCGGATGGTGCGCTGGACCCCCGCGCGCTGTACGCGGACGGTGTGCTCGCGGCCGTGCTGGTCCCAGCGGCTCACTTTGCTCGTGTTCATCTGAAGCATGACGCCTCCTGGTTCTCCCGCTTCGTCTGCGCAGCAAGGAGTGTGCAGCATGGCGAAGATCAACGGGGGTTCTTCGGCGGTGAGTTCGCCGCCTCCGGCGCGGGTGGGACGGACGAAGGCCCGCCGCCCGCCCGTCACCCGCCGCCGCCCGCCTCCGGCCTTCGGCCGCGGGCCGGAACCTCAGCCGACCGTGCGCGGCAGACGCAGGCTCAGCGCGGTGGTCAGGGCCACGCCGGCCAGTTGGACCAGGAGGGTCGTCACCAGGGCGCCCCGCATTCCGTGGGACGAAACCAGGGACAGGAAAAGGGTGCCGAGGGTGGCCACCCCGACGGCGAACGCCGCCTGCTGGGTCGTGGCCATCACGCCGCTGCCCACGCCCGCCCGCGCGGGCGGCACCTCGGAGAGGACGATCCGGATCAGGACGGGCAGTTGGAGCGCCTGGCCCGCGCCGGCGACGGCCGCTCCGGGCAGCAGTTCCATCACCCCGAGGTCCGGCCAGGAGCGCCGGACGGCCAGCGCGATGAGGGCCAGACCCGTGCCTTGGATCAGTCCGCCCGCGGTGACCACGCGGGTGCCGTACCGGGCGATCAGCCGGGGGCCGCACAGGGACGTGACGAAGAAGGTGACCGCCATCGGCGCGAGGGCCAGCCCGGCCGGGACGGGACCGAGCCCCGCGCCGCGTTGCAGCGCCACCGCGATCACGAACATGAAGCCGCTGAAGCCGATGGAGAACGGCACGATCATGATCAGGCCCCGGCGCAGCGAGGTCAGCGAGAACAGGCTCGGCGGGACGAGCGGGGTGCGGCCGAGGCGGTCGGCTCGGCGTTCGACGAGGTAGAAGGTGCCGGCCGCGAGCGGGAACAGGGCGAGGGACACCCACGTCCACAGCGGCCAGCCCGCGTTCCGGCCCTCGGTGAGCGGGGCGAGCAGGGCCAGCAGGGCGACCGCGAGCAGGATCGTGCCGGGGGTGTCGATCGGCTCCGGGCGCTGCGAGCGCGTCTCGGGGACGGCACGGCGGGCCAGGACCAGGCCGAGCAGGACGACGGGCACGTTCACGAGGAAGACCGAGCGCCAGCCGGTGCCCGCGATGTCGGCCGCGACCAGCAGGCCGCCGAGGATCTGCCCGGCCACCATGGACAGGCCGGCCGTGGCGCCGTACAGGCCCATCGCCTTGGCCCGGCGGGGCCCGGAGGTCGCCGACTGGATGGTGGCGAGGACCTGCGGCAGCATCGCCGCGGACGCCGCGCCCTGCGCGACCCGCGCCGCCACCAGGGTCCACGCGGTGGGCGCGAGGCCGCAGGCGAGCGAGGTCAGGCCGAAGGCCGCCATGCCGCCGAGGAAGAGCCGGCGGCGCCCGAACAGGTCGCCGAGCCGTCCGCCGAGGACGAGCAGGACGGCGTACGCGACCCCGTAGCCGGCGACGACGAGTTCGAGGACGGCCTCGCTCGCGTTCAGGTCATGCCCGATGGTCGGAAGGGCTACGTTGACGATGAAGAAGTCGATCAGGGGGAGCGCCGCGCCGAGCAGCACGGTGAACAGTCCGAGGCCGCTGAGCGCGGGTGGCGTCGTGGGGGCGCGGACGGTGGTCGTGAGAGTTCCGGTTTCGGTCACGTCTTCCAGACTTCTCCCGAACTCAGACGGGTACCAGAGTCTTCTTATCCTGGTAGAAGCAGTACCTGGCAACAGGCTGCGCCGAGCGGCAGGCTGGAGGCATGACGACGATGGCACGCGAGACGACCACGAGCGCGGTGCCCGCGCGACCGGCGGCCACGGGCCAGGATCCTGACCCGGTACGCCCGGCCGGCGGCGGGGCGGGTCCGGGCGCCGGTGCGGCGTCCCGTGCGGGGGAGATCCGGCGGCACGAGCTGGCCACCTTCCTGCGCAGCCGCCGCGAACGCATCACGCCCGAGCAGGTCCAGCTTCCCCGTGGCCGCCGGCGGCGCACGCCGGGCCTGCGCCGCGAGGAGGTCGCCCAGCTCTCCGCGGTGGGGGTCACCTGGTACACCTGGCTCGAGCAGGCCCGCGACATCCAGGTCTCCGAACAGGTCCTCGACGCCCTGGCCCGCACCCTGCTGCTGGACACCAGCGAGCGGGCCCACCTCTTCCAGCTCGCCGGAGCGGTCGACCCCTCGCCCGCCGCGCAGTGCGCGGTCATCACCCCGGCGCTGCGCCAGATCCTGACGCACCTGGAGCCGGTGCCGGCCTGCATCCAGAACAACCGGTACGACATCCTGGCGTACAACCGCACCTACGCCCGGCTGATGATGCGCGACCTCGACACGGTCCCGCCCGCCGACCGCAACTGCGTGCTCCTGGCCTACACCGACGCGGAGTGGCGCGCGTCGATCGTCCTGCTCGACGAGACGATGCGGCTGATGGCCGCGCGGTTGCGCGCGTCGATGGCCGGGCATCTCGGGGAACCCGCCTGGAAGACGCTGCTGAAGCGGCTGCGGGCCGAGTCGGCCGAGTTCCGCGAGAACTGGGACCGGTACGAGGTGGCCGGCAGCCGCGGCAAGACCAAGAAGTTCCTGAACCCGTACGTCGGCCTGGTCACCGTCGATCACACGGACCTGTGGCTCGCCCCCGACCTGGGCGCCCGCATGGTGACGTACGCGCCCCACGACGACGAGAGCCGCGAACGGCTGGACAGGCTGTACGCGATCGCCCTGGAGGCCGAGGCCGAGGCGCGGGCGGAGAACCAGGACGGGGCCGGAGCGCGGTCCCGGGTGGAGGCGGCGGGGGCGGTCTGATCCGGGGACGGTTCGGACCGGCGGCCCGGGCACCGCAGGTCCGGGCATCGGCGGTTCTGCCTCCGGCGGTCCGGCCTCCACCGGTCCGACCGTCGCCGGTTCTGCCTCCGGCGGTCCGGCCGTCGCCGGTTCTGCCTCCGGCGGTCCGGCCGTCGCCGGTTCTGCCTCCGGCGGTTCGGCCGTCGCCGGTTCTGCCTCCGGCGGTCCGGCCTCCACCGGTTCGGCCTCCACCGGTCCGGGCGCCGCCGGTCCGAGTGCGGCCGGTCCTCTCAGGCGGCCGACGGGTCCTGGGCGCGTACGCCCGCGGTGTCCCGGATCTCCGGGGACTCCAGCAGGCGGGCCGTGTCCTCCGCCGACGCGCGGGCCCGGCGCCCGCTGCTGAGCCAGCCGAGGACGAGGACGGCGACACCGCAGGCGGTGATGATCCACCAGCCGGGGCGGGAGGCCGCGACGAAGGTGTCCCGGTAGGCGGAGGCCTGGATGCCGGAGGCGAGGGCCGCGCCGATGACGGCGACCCCGAGGGTGCCGCCGATCTGCCGGCTGGTCGAGGCGACGGCGGCGGCCACGCCCGCCTGGGAGCGGGGCATGCCGGAGACGGCCGTGTTGGTGATGGGCGCGTTCACGAAGCCGAAGCCGATGCCGAAGAAGACGTAGCCGATGACGAGCGTGGCGTTCGACGTCTCCGCCTCGAACGCGGCGAACAGCACCCCGCTCACGGTCATCGCGACACCGGCGATCAGCAGCGAGGGCCGGGGACCGCGGCTGCCGACCAGGCGTCCCGACACGGGGGCGCAGACGAAGCACAGGAACGCCATGGGCAGCATCCACAGGCCCGCGTGCAGGGCGTTCAGACCGCGCACGTTCTGGAGGTACAGCGTCGACAGGAACAGAAAGCCGCTGAGCGCGGCGAACGCGCTCACCGCGATGACGGTGGCCCCGCTGAACGGCACCGAGCGGAAGAAGCGCAGGTCGATGAGGGGTTCGTCGCGCCGGGGCTCGTACCGCAGGAGGCCGAGCAGCGCGGCGAGGGCGATCGCGCCGAAGAAGAGGGTGTGGACGATCCCGGAGGTGGGCGCCTCGATGATCGCGTACGTCAGGGAGCCGAGCAGGGCGATGACGAGGAGCTGGCCGACGGGGTCGGGGCGGCGGGCCTTCGGGGCGCGGGACTCGGGGACGAAGCGCAGGGTCAGCAGGAGCGCGGCGAGGCCGACGGGGAGGTTGATCCAGAAGATGGACCGCCAGCCCACGGTGTCGACGAGCAGTCCGCCCACCAGCGGTCCCGCGGCCATGGAGATGCCGACCACGGCGCCCCAGACGCCGATCGCGCGGGCTCGCTCGCGCGGGTCCGTGAAGGTGTTGGTGATGATCGACATCGCCACCGGGTTGAGCATCGAGCCGCCGACGGCCTGGACCATCCGGAAGACGATGAGGGTGTCGAGGTTCGGGGCAAGCGAGCAGAGCACCGAGCCGATGGTGAACAGGACCAGGCCCGTCATGAACACCTTGCGCCGGCCGATGCGGTCGGCGGTGGAGCCCGCGAGCATCAGCAGAGAGGCCAGCACCAGGGTGTACGCGTCGATGGTCCACTGCATCCCCGCGACGCTCGCGTGCAGCTCCTGCTGCATCGAGGGCAGGGCGACGTTCAGCACCGTGACGTCCAGGCTCACGATCAGCAGACTCAGGCAGCAGATCGAGAGCACCAGCATCCGGTGGCGGTGGCTGAGCTCAGGCATGCCGTCAGGGTACGTCGTTGTCGATAGTGTGTCTAACTAATGACCGCTACACGATCTTCCGCGCGAGCACCCGGCGCCGTACGCCACAATGGGGTAATGCCCACGCCCATGTCCACGGTGGACTCCACGCTGAACTCCTCGCTCTCGATCGGCCCCCACACGGCGCGGCCGCCCGTCGTCCTGGCCCCCATGGCCGGGATCACGAACGCGCCGTTCCGCACGCTGTGCCGTGAGTTCAGCGGCGGCAAGGGCCTGTTCGTCAGTGAGATGATCACCACACGGGCGCTGGTCGAGCGCAACGAGAAGACCATGCAGCTGATCCACTTCGACGCGACCGAGAAGCCGCGCTCGATCCAGCTCTACGGGGTCGACCCCGCCACCGTCGGCAAGGCCGTCCGCATGATCGCGGAAGAGGACCTCGCCGACCACATCGACCTCAACTTCGGCTGCCCGGTCCCCAAGGTCACCCGCAAGGGCGGCGGCTCCGCCCTCCCGTACAAGCGCAACCTGCTGCGCGCGATCCTGCGCGAGGCCGTCAGCGGTGCCGGGGACCTGCCCGTCACCATGAAGATGCGCAAGGGCATCGACGACGACCACATCACCTTCCTGGACGCGGGGCGGATCGCGGTCGAGGAGGGCGTGACGGCCATCGCGCTGCACGGCCGTACCGCGGCCCAGCACTACGGCGGCACGGCCGACTGGGACGCCATCGCCCGGCTGAAGGAGCACGTGCCCGAGATCCCCGTCCTCGGCAACGGCGACATCTGGTCGGCGGACGACGCGCTGAGGATGATGCGCGAGACCGGATGCGACGGGGTCGTCGTCGGGCGCGGCTGCCTCGGCCGGCCGTGGCTGTTCGGCGACCTGGTGGCCGCCTTCGAGGGCCGCCCCGACGCCTACGCGCGGCCGACGCTCCGCGAGGTCGCGGCCGTCATGGTCCGCCACGCCACCCTGCTCGGCGAGTGGATCGGCGACGAGACGCGCGGTGTCATCGACTTCCGCAAGCACGTCGCCTGGTACCTCAAGGGCTTCTCCGTCGGCTCGGAGATGCGGAAGCGCCTGGCCATCACCTCCTCGCTCGCCGAACTCTCCGACGGGCTGGCCGAGCTGGACCAGGACCAGCCGTGGCCGTCGGGCGCCGACGGGCCGCGCGGCCGTACCTCCGGCAACAACCGGGTCGTGCTGCCGGACGGCTGGCTCAAGGACCCCTACGACTGCGCGGGCGTGTCCGAGGACGCCGAACTGGACACCTCCGGCGGCTGATCCGTCGGCCGTCCGGCACGCGCGCCGCCCGCGCGCGCACCGGACGGCCCGGGCGCCGTCCCCCGGCGCCGCCCGGTCTCCCGGCGCGGCGGCCGGTCAGGCGCCGCCCACCGCCGCGAGCAGCGCCAGCGGTGCCGCCGCCGAACGGGACTCCCGTACGCAGGCGTGCGGGTAGGGCACGGGCTGCGCATGGGTGTCTCTGTCGTAGCCCGCGATGACCTCCGGGAGCCGGTGTCCCGCGGCCGTCGCCGCGTCCACGAGCGCGTGCGCCACCGTACGGGCCTCGTCGTGCAGCCCGTACCGCGCGAGCCCCAAGGTGATCAGGGCGTTGTCGTGCGGCCAGACGGAACCACGGTGATACGACAGCGGGTGGTACGCGGGCTGGCCGGAAGCGAGCGTGCGCACTCCCCAGCCGGAGAAGAAGTCCGGTTCGAGGAGCCGCCGGCCGACGAGTTCGCCGTACTCCTTGTCCAGCAGACCGGACCACAGCAGATGCCCCGCGTCCGAGGCGAGCGCGTCGACATGCCGGCCCTCGCCGTCGAGCGCCAGCGCCGGGAAGGCGTGCTCGCTCATCCAGAAGTCCCGCTGGAAACGGTCGCGCAGGTCGGCGGCGGCCTGTTCCAGGAGCGCCGCGTAGACCTCGTCTTCCCAGACCGCGCGGGCCAGTTGGGCGGTGCGGCGCAGCGCGTCGTACGCGTATCCCTGCGCGCCCGCCGCCATCACCGGCCCCGTGGGGCGGCTGCCGTCGGCCGAACAGATGGCGCCCGGGGAGTCCTTCCAGTTCTGGTTGGCGAGGCCGCCGCCGTCCGCGCGGTAGACGAGATAGCCGCGCGAGGTCAGCCCGCCGTGGTCCAGCATCCAGCCGATCGCCGCACGGGCGTTGGGCTCCAGCCGGCGGGCCAGGGCCGTATCGCCGGTGTGCTCGGTGTAGGCGCCGAGCAGCACCAGGAACAGCGGAGTCGCGTCCACCGAACCGTAGTAACGCCCGTACGGCACCTGCCCGAAGTGCGCCAGCTCGCCGTGCCGCACCTCGTGCACGATCTTGCCGGGCTGCGCGACCGCGCCCGCTCCCACCTCGACCGCCTGGGTGGCCGCCAGCGCGGGCAGGGTGGCGGCGGCGAGCTGAGGCCGGTAGGGCAGCGCGAACAGCGAGGTGAGCAGGGCGTCGCGGCCCAGCAGGGTGAGGAACCAGGGGACCCCGGCCGCCGGCACCCGCAGCTCCTCGCCGTCCAGGCCCGTCGCCGGCACCTGGAGGACGGCCAGATCGGACAGGCCGCGCGCACAGGCCGCGGCCAGCTCGGGCCAGCCGGTCGGGAACGGCACCCCCTGCGCGAACTCGTCCTCCAGGGCCAGGAGCCGCTCGCCCGCCGCGGCGGGCGAGGCGGGAACGCGTGGCTCGTGCGTGGCGCCGTGCGGCCGGGCCGCGACGCGCAGCGCCAGCTCCGCCGAGCCGTGCGGTTCGAGGTCGAGGGTCCATACGAGGCGGCGCGCGCCCGTGCCCGTCTCCTCCACCCCGTCCGGAGCGGGCTCGGAGGTGACCGTCGTACGGGACCGCCACTCCCCGCGCCGGTAGCTGAACTCCACGCCGTCGTCCAGGACCTGGCGCTGACGTACGACCCCTGTCTTGGCGTACGTACGGTGGTCGGAGCGCAGTTCGAACTGATCCGTGAAGTCGGCGTCCGCGGTGACCGCGATGCGGACCGTGGTGGCCGTCGGACGATTGCTGGTGACGCGCAGGGCCTCCACGAACGAGCCCTCGGCGACGGCCTGTTCACGGAACAGTGTGTAGGCGGGCGGCTCGTTGCGGCCGCCGCGCGGCACCAGTACACAGCGCGCCGTGTCACCGTCCGCGACCGGCGTGAGTGCCTCGGGCACCGCGCCGTCCACGGTGAGCTGCCAGCGGCTGAGGTGCCGGGCGTCCCGTACGAATAACCCGTCCGGTGAACTGCCGCCTCGTACTCCGCTGATGTCCCCTCCGTCGCCCACGGCGGCGAACGTCCCACCGTGCACGAGCAGATGATGCCGGTCCGTCATCCCCGGTCCCCTCCCTTGGCTTCCGTCCCGAACTCGCATGCGCGCTGTCCCGCACCGCCGGCGCCCGTGCCGAACGCCGTGTCGGTCAACGCGTCGCGCCCCTGCGGGGTCACGAGCGATGGCGCGCCGGAGGGCTCGTGCAGCAGATCGAGCGTCAGTGCCGCCGTCCAGCTGAAACCGAGTGCTCCGCAGGCCTCGCCGGTGAACGGGTCCACGTACTCCGCGAACCCGGACTCCCCGGCGGTGTCCAGCAGGGCGGCCCGCAGCGCGTCCGCCCGTCCGTGCTCCCCGTGCAGCCGCAGCCCGCGCTCCAGCAGCCAGTTGGTGTTGAACCAGGCGGGCCCCCGCCAGTAGCGGTGCGGATCGAACGCCTCGCCCGTCAGGTCGTAACTGGGTACGAGGCGCGCCGCTTCACCCAGCCCGAAATGCGGCCCGCCCGCCGTCCGTACGAGCGTGGCGGCGATGTCACGTGGCAGCGCGGGCAGGATGAGGGGCAGCAGCCCGGCGACACTGCGCTCGGGAATCAGCGCCCCACGCCCGCCGTTCCCGCCGCTTCCCGCGGAGCCGCCGCCCGCACCGGTCCTGTCGCCGCCGCCGTCGCCGCTCGCCTCGCTCCGCCCGTCGCGGCAGAAGAACATGCCCTCCGCCGGGTCCCACAGCCGGTCCACCAGCGCCGCCGTCAGCCGTTCCGCGCGCGCGTGGCGGGCGGTCCCCGCCGCGCCCAGCTCCTGCGCGATGCAGGCCAGCGCGTGCTCCGAGGCGATCAGCAGGGCGTTGAACGCCGGGTCCTCGACGGCGAACTCGCCGCCGCCGTCGGCGTACCCCCGGTCCCGGTAGTCCGCGGCCAGCCGTACATACCGCCCGTAGTCGAGATCCGTCGGCCGGTCCTCGGGAGCGCCGTGGTCGAGGTCGGCGCGCCGGAAGGAGCGGGCCGGCGCCGGGGTGACCCGGCCGAGCGGGGCGTCCCAGCAGGGGCTGTTGTCCATCCCCTGCTCCCAGGGATGGACCACGCTGGCGAGGCCGCCGCCGCCCAGGTCCCGGCGGTGCAGGAGATAGCGGTGCCAGGCCGCCAGGCGGGGATACATCCGGGAGAGGAACGAGCGGGCCCTGGACAGTCCCGGGTCCGCCCGGTGCACCAGCCACACCGCGAGCGCGTGCACCGGTGGCTGCACGATGCCCGACGTCTGTACCGTGCGCGGGGCGCCCGCGGCGCGCCCGGCGGTGGAGGAACGCCAGAAGTCGGGGCTAGGGAAGTACGCGTCGAGCGGGACGGAGGGGTTGAACACGATGTGCGGCACACGCCCGTCGGCCCACTGCGCGCCGAGCAGGGTCTCCAGCTCCGTCTGCGCCCGCAGCGGGGACAGATGGCGCAGGCCGATCGCGATGAACGCAGAGTCCCAGGACCACTGGTGTGGGTACAGACCGCGGGAGGGCACCGTGGACGTTCCGGTCCAGTTGCCGTCCAGCACCCGGCAGGCCCTGAGGTGCAGCGACCCCGACGGACCGCCGGGATCGTATACGGGTGGTCCGCTGCGGACGATCTCGGCCGCACGGGGCGGGGAGGGCGGGCCGGAGGCGCGCGAGGGCATCCCGGTGGTGCCCGCAGGGGCCATGAGGCCCCGGTGCAGGGCGGTGAGCTGGGTTGTGCTGTCCACTCAGGTCTCCCCGAAGACGTCCGGCCGGCCGGTTCGGCAGTATCTGCCGTAGGGTTACGTCTATTTAACACGCAAAACTCAATATGTAATGCAGAGTTGGGGAACGCAAGAGGGTGCGCATGACAGAAAGGCGGGGAGTGACCGTGAAGACCGGGAACCAGGCAAGCGCCGGAGAACTGCTCGAACTGGTGCGCAGCGGCCGGGCCACCACGCGCGGGGCGCTCCAGCGGGCCACCGGTCTGTCGCGGGCCACGGTCGGCCAGCGCCTGGACCGGCTGTTCCGCGCGGGCTGGCTCCGCGAGGGGGCGGGCGGTCCCGTCGACTCGCCGCTCGGCGGGCGCCCCTCCATCACCCTGGAGTTCGACGACGAACACGCCGTCGTCCTCGCCGCCGACCTCGACACCCGGCACGGCCGGGCCGCCGTCCTCACCCTGACCGGTGAGATCCTCGCCGAGCACGCGGGACCCCTGGTGATCGACGACGGCCCCGAGGCGGTCCTCGGTGAGCTCGGACGCTGGTTCGCCGAGCTGGTCGTGAAGTCCGGCCGGCCGGCCGACGCCGTCTGCGGCATCGGGCTCGCGGTGCCGGGTCCCGTCGACAGCGAGACCGGCCGCGTGGTCCAGCCGCCGATCATGCCGGGCTGGGACGGTTACGACATAAGGGGCCGGCTGGGCCGCGCCTTCGCCGAGCACGCGGGCACCGGTGCCGTCCGGGTCCCCGTGCTCGTCGACAACGACGCCAACCTCATGGCGTACGGGGAGCAGCGCGCCGGCTATCCGGACTGCTCGGCGTTCGCGCTGGTCAAGGTCTCCACCGGTATCGGCGCGGGCATGGTCGTCGGCGGCACCGTCTACCGGGGCGTCGACGGCGGCGCCGGGGACATCGGGCACATCCGGGTGGGCGCCGACGCGCTGTGCCGGTGCGGCTCGTACGGCTGTCTGGCCGCCGTCGCCAGCGGTGGCGCGGTGGCGCGCCGGCTCGCGGAGTCCGGCGTCGCGGCCTCGTCCGGCTCGGACGTGCGCGAGCTGCTGGCGGCCGGGCACCCCGAGGCGACGGCGCTCGCGCGGGAGGCGGGCCGCCAGGTCGGGGACGTCCTGGCCACCGTGGTGACGCTGCTCAACCCGGGCGTGCTGATGATCGCCGGGGATCTGGCCGGAACCCCGTTCCTCACGGGCGTACGGGAACTGCTGTACCAGCGGGCGCTGCCCCGCTCCACCGCCCATCTGGACGTGGTGACCTCCCGGCTCGGCGAGCGGGCCGGCCTCGTGGGCGCGGGTGCGCTGGTCGTGGAGCACCTGTACGCGCCGGAGCGGGCCGAGGAGCGGCTGGCGGCTCTCGGGGTGTGACGGACGGGGCCACGCGTTCCGGGGTGATCGGTTCCGGGGCCATCCGTGCGGGCGCCGCGACCGAGTTCGCCCGCGCGGACGTCGCGGCCGGGATCACTCGAGCGGTCATCGCGAGCGAGTTCGCCCCTGCCGTCATCGCGGCCGGGTTCACTCGTGCGGGCATCGCGGCGCGGCATCCGTGTGAGACATCCGCGGGCCGCGCCCGTATCCCCGTGTGTCGCGCCCGGATCGTGGTCCGGATGATGAAATCTGACTCCTCCTGGTGGCGTGATTCTCGCCACCCTTGATAAGGGTCACGCTCAGATGAGCGGATCTTGTGCGACTGCACTTCCCTAAGGGGTGGCACTCAGTGCCACCCTCTGATCGTTCATCGATTAAACTCAGACGTGCCTGAGCCTGCTCACTTGAGCGTCAGGGACGGTCTACGGGCGTTGATTCGTTCAAGAAGTGAAAACATCAGACGCGATGACTTGCCAAGCCTTGACTTTGGATCTGGTGGCGGACGACTGGTTACAGGCACATGACGCGCAAGTGGACGTACCCAGGTGCCTTCGATCTGGGTATGTTCCCCGTCGTCAGGGCAGCCACCGCGACGTCGAGGAGTCGAGACTCGTGTCGGAAAACAAAGATCCCCACGTAGCCGAAAGCGGCGTTGGCGGAGCGAAGTTCGTTTATGACTTCACCGAGGGCAACAGGGACCTCAAGGACCTGCTCGGAGGCAAGGGTGCCAACCTCGCCGAAATGACCAACCTGGGTCTTCCCGTCCCGCCCGGCTTCACCATCACCACCGAGGCGTGCAAGACCTACCTCGACAGTGGCGAGGAGCCGGCGGCCCTGCGTGACGAGGTGAGTGCGCACCTCGTGGCCCTCGAAGCCACGATGGGCAAGAAGCTCGGCCAGGCCGACGACCCGCTGCTCGTCTCCGTCCGCTCCGGGGCCAAGTTCTCCATGCCCGGCATGATGGACACCGTCCTGAACATCGGGCTCTCCGACAAGTCCGTGCTGGGTCTGTCCCGGCAGTCCGGCGACGACCGCTTCGCGTGGGACTCCTACCGCCGTCTCATCCAGATGTTCGGCAAGACCGTCCTCGGCGTGGACGGCGAGCTCTTCGAGGAGGCTCTGGACGCGGCGAAGGACCTCAAGAAGGTCACCGTCGACACGGACCTGGAGGCGGCCGACCTCAAGAAGCTCGTCACCAAGTTCAAGAAGATCGTCAAGACCGAGGCCGGCCGGGACTTCCCGCAGGACCCGCGCGAGCAGATGGACCTCGCCATCAAGGCGGTCTTCGAGTCCTGGAACACCGACCGCGCCAAGCTCTACCGCCGCCAGGAGCGCATCCCCGGCGACCTCGGCACGGCCGTCAACGTCTGTTCGATGGTCTTCGGCAACCTCGGCCCCGACTCCGGCACCGGCGTCGCCTTCACCCGCGACCCCGCCTCCGGCCACCAGGGCGTCTACGGCGACTACCTCCAGAACGCCCAGGGCGAGGACGTCGTCGCGGGCATCCGCAACACGGTCCCGCTCGCCGAGCTGGAGTCGATCGACAAGAAGTCGTACGACCAGCTCATGCAGATCATGGAGACCCTGGAGAACCACTACAAGGATCTCTGCGACATCGAGTTCACCATCGAGCGCGGCCAGCTCTGGATGCTCCAGACCCGCGTCGGCAAGCGCACGGCGGGCGCGGCCTTCCGCATCGCCACGCAGCTCGTGGACCAGGGCCTGATCGACGAGGCCGAGGCACTCCAGCGGGTGACGGGCGCCCAGCTCGCGCAGCTGATGTTCCCGCGCTTCGACGAGGACGCGAAGGTCCAGCAGGTCGGCCGGGGCATCGCCGCGTCGCCGGGCGCCGCCGTCGGCAAGGCCGTCTTCGACTCGTACACCGCGGTGAAGTGGTCCCGTTCCGGCGAGAAGGTCATCCTGGTCCGCCGCGAGACGAACCCCGACGACCTGGACGGCATGATCGCCGCCGAGGGCATCCTCACCTCGCGCGGCGGCAAGACCTCCCACGCGGCCGTCGTCGCCCGCGGCATGGGCAAGACCTGTGTCTGCGGCGCCGAGGAGCTGGAGGTCGACACCAAGCGCCGCCGGATGACCGTGCCCGGCGGGCACGTCGTCGAGGAGGGCGACCTCATCTCGATCGACGGCTCCAGCGGCAAGGTGTACCTCGGTGAGGTCCCCGTCGTGCCGTCCCCGGTCGTCGAGTACTTCGAGGGCCGGATGCACGCGGGCGCCGACGACGCCGACGAACTGGTCGAGGCCGTCCACCGGATCATGGCCTTCGCCGACCGCAAGCGCAGCCTGCGTGTACGCGCCAACGCCGACAACGCCGAGGACGCGCTGCGCGCCCGCCGCTTCGGCGCCCAGGGCATCGGTCTGTGCCGCACGGAGCACATGTTCCTGGGCGACCGCCGTGGGCTGGTCGAGCGCCTGATCCTCGCGGACACCGAGGCCGAGCGCGAGGAGTCGCTGAAGGCGCTCCTGCCGCTCCAGAAGAAGGACTTCGTGGAGCTGTTCTCGGCGATGGACGGCCTCCCGGTCACCGTCCGTCTCCTCGACCCGCCGCTGCACGAGTTCCTGCCGGACATCACCGAGCTGTCGGTGCGGGTCGCGCTCGCCGAGTCCCGCAAGGACTCCAACGAGAACGACCTCCGTCTCCTCCAGGCCGTGCACCGGCTGCACGAGCAGAACCCGATGCTGGGCCTGCGCGGTGTGCGCCTCGGCCTGGTCATCCCCGGCCTGTTCACCATGCAGGTACGGGCCATCGCGGAGGCGGCAGCCGAGCGCAAGAACGCCAAGGGCGACCCGCGCGCGGAGATCATGATCCCGCTCGTCGGCACCGTCCAGGAGCTGGAGATCGTCCGCGAGGAGGCCGACCAGGTCATCGCCGAGGTCGAGGCGGCCACCGGCGTGCACCTGAAGCTGGCGATCGGCACGATGATCGAGCTGCCGCGCGCCGCGCTGACGGCCGGCCAGATCGCCGAGGCGGCGGAGTTCTTCTCCTTCGGCACGAACGACCTCACCCAGACGGTGTGGGGCTTCAGCCGCGACGACGTGGAGGCCTCCTTCTTCACGGCGTACCTGGAGAAGGGCATCTTCGGCGTCAGCCCCTTCGAGACGATCGACAGGGACGGCGTCGGCTCCCTGGTCAAGTCCGCGGTGAAGGCCGGCCGCGAGACGCGCCCCGACCTGAAGCTCGGCGTCTGCGGCGAGCACGGCGGTGACCCCGAGTCGGTCCACTTCTTCCACGAGGTGGGACTCGACTACGTCTCCTGCTCCCCGTTCCGCATCCCGGTCGCCCGCCTGGAAGCGGGCCGGGCGGCCTCCAGCTCGAAGGGCAGCGACCACCGCTAGCCCCTGAGCACCGGACCCCGGGTCCGCCGCCTGTCCCCGACCCTCAACACCGATGGGCGGCGGCCCGGCCCACGAGAAAGGGCGACACCCTGTGCGGGGGTGCCGCCCTTTCGGGGTTTTCGGCGGGCGCTGTCGAGCTACGTCGCTGACCAGGCAAGGCGGACACGTGATGCACGGCCGGCCACAACCATTTCCGCACCTGGCGGGTCACACCTGTGAAGTACGGCGGGCCGGGACCCTCCCGGCGCGCGGGGAAGGGTTCGGCCGGATGGCACGACGATCACGGGTACGCGCGGTCGCGACGGCGGTGGCGGGCGCGCTGGCGCTGATGGCGGGGCTGTTCGGCACGGGTCCGGCCCGCGCCGACGCGGCGGACGGCGTACGAGGGATGACGGTCCGGTTCGTCGAGCACGAGATCTTCATCGGGACGGAGCCGGCGAACGCGTTCGTGGCCTACCGGTGGAAGGTGGCCGGCGGGGGCGCGGCACACCACGTCCACCTGACCGTCGACCTGTCCGGAGTGGCCGACTTCGCCGAGCCGGCACCGTCGGAGCACTGCGACGGCAACCTCTGCACGCTGGACCTGACGTCCGCCACCTCGGACTACCACGCCATCACGCTGGTGCCGAAGCCCGGTGCGGCCATCGGCAGCAGCGGCACCATGACCGTCGCCGGCACGGCGTCGGACGCCACCGTCACCGGCGACCACGTCACCCTGACCAACGGCAAGACGCAGCTGAAGGTGAGCGAGTCCGCCGAGCAGCTGGACCAGGTGCCGGGCGACATGCTGACCTTTCCGCTCGACGTGTGGAACACCGGCCAACTCCCGGCGGCCAAGGGGGTGGAGCTGCGGATCGACACCACCGCCGGGCTGCACCTCCAGGGCTCCTGGGCCAACTGCCGCGACGTGTCCGCGAGCGGCCGCGGGGGGCACATCGTGCACGAGACCCTGTGCGACTTCCCCACCCCGGTGGAGCCCGGCCGGCAGTACGCGTTGTCGTCGCCGCTGCGGGTCAAGGTCGGCGACGAGGCCCTGCACGACAAGATCTACTACGACGTCACCCCGCTCGCCGACGCCGCCCCGGCGAACGGCCCCGGGACCCCGCTGACCCTGGTCCCCGATGGCGCGACGCCGTCCGACGACAACCACGAGCCGTCCTTCACCACCTACGTCGACAGCGTCAACCACGCCGACTTCGCCGTCACCGGGGACACCGCCACCGGGCGGCGCGGCGGTCACGCCACGCTGCACGTCACCGTGGTCGACCGGGGGCCGGCGCTGGTGGAGGACCTCCTCGACGACGAGACCGGTCTCACGGTCCTCGTCAAGCTGCCGCCGGGCACGAAGGCCACGAAGATCCCGCACGACTGCTACCCGCCGGGCACGGACGGGTCGTACCACGGCCCCCGGCTGGGCTGGACCACCTACGAGTGCTACTTCGGCGACCCCGCCCCGGGAGACAGACACGTCCTGTCGTTCACCTTCGCCATCGGCCCCCGTACCCCGGCCGTCTCCGCGGGCCAGATCCAGACGCAGGAGTTCTTCGAGGGGTTCGACCCCGACGCCTCCAACGACAGCGCGCCGCTGATCCTGCGGCTGGCGCAGGGCGGCTCTTCCGCAGGGTCCGGACCGCTGGCCGGCACCGGATTCGGCGGCGGCTGGATCGGCTGGGCGGCCGGCGCGCTGTTGCTGGCCGGTGGTGTGGCCGTAGCGCTCTCCCGACGGTCCCGCGGCGGGAACTGACGCCTCGTCCGGGGGTCCGGAGGGGCCCCGGACGGGTCAGGGACGGAAGCCGTCGGTGACGGTCGCAGCAGCAGCGCCCGCGCCGGCATGCTCTCCACCGACCCGATGCAGCCCGGCACTTGCGTGCGAGGGGTTCCGGCAAGGTCGCCGGCCGGCAGGGCTGTTGTGTGGTGTCCGCGTGCAACCATCGGGCGCGTTCGAATGTCTGAACGGGCATCCCGAGGTCGGCCGCGGGGCGGATCCGGCAGGGGTCGGGTGGCAGGACCCCCGGGGGCCGCGCAGCACAGACGGAGGACCGTGGACACGCAAGGCGGCAGCGACATCGACCCCGCGGACCAGTGGGTCCTCGACCCGGAGACCGGCGAGTACCGGCTGAGAACAGGAGCCGATGGCGCGTCGGCCGCCACGGTGCCGGGGCAGAGAAGGGGTCGCGCGCGCCGCGACGGGGAGCCGCGGCCCGTCCCGGAGCCGGGCGAGGGCGCTCGCCGCGGCGGTGCGGGGAGGCCGCGGAAAGCCAAGCGGTCCACGAAGCGGAAGGTCCTGACGTGGACCGCGGGGACGCTGGGCTTCGTGCTGCTGGCGGGCAGTACCGGGGCCTACCTGCTGTACCGCCACTTCAACGACAACATCAGCACGGTCGACGTCGGCACGGCGGGCAGCAAGAACGCGACCAGCGACGACGCGGTGAACATCCTGGTCATCGGCACCGACAGCCGAATAGGCCTGGGCGGGAAGTACGGAGACGCCGGGAGCCCGGGCCACGCCGACACCACGATCCTCTTCCATGTGGCGAAGGACCGGTCGAACGCGACGGCGATGAGTATCCCGCGCGACATGGTCACCGGCATCCCGGACTGCCCGACCAAGCAGAAGGACGGCTCCACCAAGACGATCAAGGGGACGCCCAGAGCGACCTTCAGCCCGCGCTTCAACGAGAGTCTCGGCCAGGCGGGCCGCGACCCGGGCTGCACCATGCGGACCGTCACCCAACTCACCGGCCTGCCGGTCGACCACTTCATCCTGGTCGACTTCGAGGCGGTGAAGACCCTCTCCTCGGCTGTCGGAGGCGTCCCGATCTGTCTCACCCACGCCATCGACGACACGGACCGCCAGGGCCAGGGCTCCCATCTGCGTCTGGCCGCCGGCCCGCACACGGTCCAGGGCGAACAGGCTCTGCAGTTCGTCAGGACCCGTCACTCGCTGAAGAACGGCAGCGACCTGGACCGCATCGACCTGCAGAAGCAGTTCCTGGGTTCGATGATCCGTCAGATGAAGTCCCGCAACACCCTCACCGATCCCGGGAAGCTCTTCAAACTGGCGAACGCGGCCACCAAGTCGCTCACGGTGGACACCGGGATCGGCGGGGTCGGCAAGCTCACCGACCTCGCCAAGGATCTCAACCGGGTCGACTCCGAGCACATCACCTTCACGACGTTCCCGGTCGTCGACAACCCGGCCGAGGGGAAGAATCACCGGACCGTGGTGGCCGACGGGACCAGGGCGCCCGCGCTTCTCGCGGCGATCAAGAACGACGTCTCGCTGACCGAGGTCGCGAAGAAGCCCACGGCCGCAGACGCCAAGCTGAAGGGCTCCAAGGCGGACCCGTCGCGGGTGCGGGTCGTCGTCTACAACGGGGGCGGCCCCCAGGGCGCGGCGCAGACCACCCTTCAGTGGCTGCAGAACACCAAGGGCGTCGCCCACTCCACCAACGGCGGCAACGCCTCCGGGGCGCGGCAGGACCGTACGACCCTGGCCTACGGGCCCGACCAGGCCGACCAGGCCCGGTCCCTCGCCGCGATGATGGGTCTGTCCGCCTCGGCCCTCCACCCCGCCAAGGACGGCTCACGCACCGGCACCGACATGACGCTCACCCTCGGACGTGACTTCCAGGGGCCCGGAGTGCCTCTCACCGGCCCGGCCAAGCCCCCGGCCGGCATCCCGCAGTCGCATGCCGACAAGAACGTGTGCGTCGGCTGACAGTGGGCTGACGCGAGTGCCGCAACCCGGACTCCGGGGAGCCGAACGGGGTAGCCCCGCGTGCACCGGGCCATGGCGGGTTCCAGTCTGGGCCCATGATGAGCATCCGTCCCTGGGTCGTTGTCGAGCCGCCGGACAGCCGTGGGCTGCGGCGGGTCGTCGTGGGCGGGGAGACGGTGGGTCATGCCTGGTCGGCGGCCGGACTGCGGAGGATCCTCGGGCGTCTCGGTCACCCGGAGGACCTGGACCTGGAGGATCCGGCAACCGTCTGCTGGCGCGGAGGTGACAGCGGGGCGTGGCCCGACCGCGCGGGGAGACGGCACGCGGTCACCGCGCTCATGGCGGCCGGGCTGCTCGCGTCCATGGTCCTCAGCGCGATCGTCGGGGGGCCGGACGCCTTCGGGGCCCTGACCTTCGCGCAACGGCTCAACGGGATCGTGTTCGTCCTGTCGGGCGCGGTGCAGGGCGTGGCGGCCGCCGCGGCACTCGACTACGGGGGGAAACGACAGTTCCGTGCCTCCGGGGCGATCGTCCTGCTCGGCGTGCTCATCTCCCTGGCCACCGACAGTCTGCTGCTGTTCATGTGGCTCGAAGAGAGGGAGTTCACGCCCTATGTGCTGGTGTTCATGCCCCTTTGGTGCTGGTCTCTGTGGGCCCTTTGCCTTCTTGTGCGGAACAGGTCGTGGAAGGAAATCCCCCAGCCCAAGAGGTTCGCGGCCGGAGTGGTCGCCACCGCGCTCCTGACCGGCGTCAGCCTGGCGTATTCGACCATGTACCAGCCCGCGGCGGCCCCGATGCACCTCCATCTGAAGGCGGAATTCGGGAGGTCGCGGGTGGATCGTTCACTCGGGTTTCTCCAGGTCCCGCTGACGCTTTACATGAAGAACACCGGAGGGATTCCGGTGTACATCCTGAACGACAGCTACACGGTCTCCGGCAGAGGGGGCGCGTACTCCAGAAACCCTGCCGACAGGGACCTGATGCGGGAGTGGCGGGAGAGCGCGGGCCGGCGGGGCGAGGACTCGGGGGAAGCGGAGCGCTACGTCGACCACCTCGTGCACACCACGATCAGCAGCGGACATTTCTACGGCCCCGGCAACCGGCTCGAAATCGGGGAGGAATACGCGCGCAAGCATGTGTTCCAGCTTCCCAAGGATGCCAGGTACGACATCCTGAGCGTCGACCTCACGATCTCCTACATGAGGAAGGACCGGGGGAAACTCGGCGTGGAGGAATTCAAAACCCCTCATTATTCATGGGATCCGCATGCCGGGCGATACTACTGCGCCCCGGAGAAGGGTTGTTTCCGACAGATCATTTACCACGGGAAAGTGCGGCACAACGACAACCTCGTCAATCTGACGCGCAGGCCGCGCTATGTGACGGCGATCTGGTCCCCGGGACGCGACCCCGAGTCGTTCATCTCCCCGTTCGACTTCAAAGGGGAGACGGGTCTGGTGCAGAAGGAGAAGAGGGAGCTGGGAAGATACGGGGTCGCGGAGGCGCATGTGAGTTACGAGGTCTCCCTCGCGGAGCTGCTGGCTCCGCCCCCTGTCCTGCTGCCACCGGGCTATTCGAGCCAGGTGCCGACGGCGACCCCGTAGTCCTCGTCGAGGTAAGCGGCGGTCGACTGGCAGTAGGAGGCCCGCTGGCCGATGGTGGACCACAGATCGTCCTTGGGGACGACCTTGGCGAGCTCGGTGACGAGCGGTGCGATCTTGATCGGCGCGCGGACGTTCTCGTTGTTCCGCAACTCGGCGAGGACGTCGAGCGCGATGTCGCTCTTCTCCTTGCTCTTCCAGAAGTCCTTGACCCCTTCCGGGCGCCAACTGCCGGGAACCAGGTCCTTCAGCTCCTGGGGGAGTTCGTCCCCGGCCGACGATTCGAATATGGCGTTGGTGCAGGTCTCGGCCGCCTTGCCGAGGGGGTCCTCCGGCCGTCCCCGGGCCGAGCCCGCGGCCTCCTGCTGGTCGCTGATGCGAGCGGACCGGTCCCGCATGTCCTTCTCGGCTTCGGTCCGGTCCTTCGACGACGACTCGGGATCGCTGAACACCCGCAGTTTCTCGTTCTGCTCGTGCACGGCCTGAACGAGCGCGTACCGGTGCTTCGGAGGCATGGCCGCGGCCGTGCTCGCCGGGGACGTCCGCGGGGTGGTGGAGGCGTCCGCCTGCGCGACGCTCATCTGTTCCTCGAACCCCCGAAGCGAGGCCGTCTGATGGTCACCCGTCACCGCGCTGCTCAGCCCTTCCGTGATCGCCAGCAGCTGTTCTCGCAGCTCCGCGGGTGTCCGGGAGTCGCAGATCATGTCCAGCGCGGACGTCGTGCGCTTCATGACCAGGAGGACGGAGGACCGCGTCTCGGGCGGCACCTGCGCGTCGTATCCCGCCTTCAGGGCGGAGGACACCTGCTTCACGAGTGCGGTCAGCTGTTTCCGGAGCCGCGGAGGTGTGCCGTCGTCGCCGGTGGCCGTCAGCGCGATGGTCAGATGGTCGGCGCTCTCGATGACTCCCTGCCGGTCCCGCAGCGACGTCTCGGGGTCCTGGACCGCTTCGAGCGTGGTGGTCAATTCGTCGACAGTCGGCGCGAGTTCCCCGGGAACGATTGCCTTCGTCTCGTTCAGGCGCGTCGAGACGTCCTTGATCTGTTCCGCCTGTTCGGCGAGGGGGTCGGTGTTCCCCCGGCCCGTGTCACCGGAGCCCGGAGGCTGTGACGACTCGTCAGAGGCCGCTGTGTGCCCCGGATCCGACGACGCGGTACTCGGTGCGGAGGTGGTGCCGCCGGGCGTGGGCGTGCCACTCGGTGCGGAGGCCGTGCCGCTGGGCGCCGGCGGGTCACTCGGCGTCGGCGAGGGAGGCGGGCTGTCCCCCGGAGGAGGGGGTGGTGTGCTCGCGACCGCCGACGATCCGCTCGTGCCGGGGGTCTGGAGCGCGGCTATCGCACTGGTCAGGCCTGCCGGGAACGCGAGGGTCGCGGCCAAGAGGGATGCGTTGACGCTGTGGACGGCGCGTCGCCTGGAGGTTCTGGCCATGGGGGTTCCAGATGCGCTTCGCGGGGTGCTTGCTTCATCCGTTGCGGACCGGGCCCACATTCCACTGTTCACCTGGTCGGTGCGCCCCGCAACGCGGGCGCCGGCCTCGGGTTTGTCCTCGCGGAGTACGGGGACTTCGCAGGTGACCGGGGTGGGCGCGCGGTACGGGATCCGGAGCGGCGCGTGCCGGGCGGACCGGCTTCCGTAGGCTGAGGCCGAGGGCGATGTCGAGGCAGTGGGAGGCGCGGAGCATGGGTGGCTGGGGCGCGAAGGACATACCGGCGCAGCGGGGGCGGATCGCCGTCGTCACCGGGGCCAACAGCGGACTGGGGCTCGTCACCGCGCGCGAGCTGGCGCGAGGCGGGGCCCGGGTGGTGCTCGCCTGCCGCAGTGAGGTGCGTGGCAGGGAGGCGGCCGAGCGGATCGTCGCCGAAGTGCCCCGAGCCGAGGTGGAGTTCGGCCGTCTCGATCTCGGAGACCTCGCGTCCGTACGGGAGTTCGCGGACTCCTTCTCCTACGACCGCCTCGACCTGCTCGTGAACAACGCGGGCGTGATGGCGCTGCCGTACGGGACGACGGCCGACGGGTTCGAGACGCAGTTCGGGGTCAACCACCTGGGGCACTTCGCCCTCACCGGGCTGCTGGCCCCCGTCCTGCTCGCGACGCCCGGCGCGCGGATCGTGACCGTGTCCAGCATGATGCACGCCCTCGCCGACCTCGACCTCGACGACCTCAACAGCGAGAAGGCGTACCGCAAGTGGATCGCCTACGGCCGGTCCAAGAGCGCCAACCTCCTCTTCACTCACGAGCTGGCACGGCGGCTGTCCGGCGCCGGGTCCGACGTCGTCGCGGCCGCGGCGCACCCCGGGTACGCCTCCACCAACCTGCAGACCACCGGGCCCCGGCTGGAAGGGCGCAAGGGAGCCGAGCGGCTGATGGAGATCGGCAACCGCGTCTTCGGGCAGAGCGCCGAGGCCGGGGCCCTGCCGACGCTGTACGCGGCCACCGCGCCCGGAGTGCGGCCCGACACCTTCGTCGGACCGTCCTTCGCGATGTGGCGCGGCTCGCCCTCGACGTCCTGGCGGGCCGGCCGGACCCGCGACGACACCAGGGCGGAGCTGCTCTGGGCCGCCTCGGAGCGGCTGACGGGCGTCGTCTACGAGGGTCTCAAGGGCTGACGGCCGCGAGCCCGGCCCAGCGGTTCGGCCGGTGGCAGGCCGGGCGGTCCGGCCGGGCGGTCGGGCCGGTGGCAGGGCCGGGCGGTCGGGCCGGGTGATCCGGTGGCCGGGCCGGCTCAGGCGGCCCGCACCTCGTACGTCGCCACCCCTACCTCCTCGTCGTCCAGGCACCGCCCGGACTCCAGGTCGAAGCGCTGCTTGAGCAGCGGCGAGGCGACGAAGGGGCGGCCCCGGTGGGTGCCGGTCAGCCCGCGGGAGAGCACCGCGGCCCCGCTGAACGGATCACGGTTGTCGATCGCGTACGGCCGTCCCGCGCGGTCGGTGAACAGAGCGACCTGGCGGCCGTCCGGGAGGAGGGCGGCGACGCCCCGCCCCGGGGTCAGCAGGGACAGCTCGCAGACCGTGAACCAGTCGCCCTCCAGCAGGAGCTGGAGCGTGGGGGCCGTCGTCGTCCGGGTCGTCTCGGGTGCCAGGGTCATCGCTGGGCACTTCCTTCCAGGGCCTCAAGGGGACGGTGTCCGATGGTCAGCAGCGGCAGGTCGGGCTTGATCTGGTCGCGCTCGGGAACGAAGCCGACGACCGGGTCCGGGGTGTCCGGGGCGTTCACGAACGACACGAACCGGGACAGCTTCTCCGGGTCGTTGATGGTCTCGGCCCACTCGTCCCGGTAGTTCGCGACATGCGCGGTCATCAGCGACTCCAACTCCTCGCAGATGCCGAGCGAGTTCTCCACGACCACCTCGCGGACGTGGTCGAGGCCGCCGGGGATCCGCTCCAGCCAGGTCGAGGTGCGCTCCAGGCGGTCCGCGGTGCGGATGTAGAACATCAGGAAGCGGTCGATCAGACGGACCAGTTCGGCGTCCGACAGGTCCTGGGCCAGCAGGTCCGCGTGGCGCGGGGTCGCGCCGCCGTTGCCGCCGACGTAGAGGTTCCAGCCGTTGGAGGTGGCGATGATGCCGAAGTCCTTCGACTGGGCCTCGGCGCACTCGCGGGCGCACCCGGAGACCGCCGACTTGAGCTTGTGCGGGGACCGCAGACCCCGGTAGCGCAGCTCCAGGTCGATCGCCATCCTGACCGAGTCCTGCACGCCGTACCGGCACCAGGTCTGCCCGACGCAGGACTTCACCGTCCGCAGCGATTTGCCGTACGCGTGCCCGGACTCGAAGCCGGCGTCCACCAGCCGTGCCCAGATCAGCGGGAGTTGCTCCACGCGAGCACCGAACAGGTCGATCCGCTGACCGCCGGTGATCTTCGTGTAGAGCCCGAAGTCCCGGGCCACCTCGCCGATCACGATCAGCTTCTCGGGAGTGATCTCGCCGCCGGGGATGCGCGGCACGATCGAGTACGAGCCGTTCTTCTGGAGGTTGGCGAGGAAGTGGTCGTTGGTGTCCTGGAGCGCGGCCTGTTCGCCGTCCAGGACGTAGCCGTCGGCGCCGATCGTGGGGGCGAGGGAGGCGATGACCGAGCCCACGGCGGGCTTGCAGACCTCGCAGCCGTCACCGCCCCGGGCGTCCTCGCGGCCGTACCGGTCCAGCAGCGTCCGGTACGAGGTGGTCCTGAGCGCCAGGACGATCTCGTACAGCTCCTCGCGGGTCTGTCCGAAGCAGCCGCACAGGCCCTTGTCGACCTCGACGCCGCTCGCCTCCAGCTCGGCGGTGACCAGCTGGCTGAGCACCTTGACGCAACTGCCGCAGCCCGTACCGGCCTTGGTGCACTTCTTCACCTCGGGGACGGTGGTGCAGGAGTGCTCGCTCACCGCGCCGCGGATCGTGCCCTTGGTGACGTTGTGGCAGGAGCAGACGACCGCCTCGTCCGGCAGCGCGGACGGGCCGAGCTGTACGGTCCCGCCCGCCCCCGCCGGCAGGACCAGGGACTCCGGGGAGACCGGCGGGACCGAGCCGGTGAAGGCGCGCAGCGTTCCGTACGCCTCCGCGTCGCCGATCAGGATGCCGCCGAGCAGGGTGCCGTCCCGGCCGATGACCAGCTTCTTGTACAGGCCCGCGCGGGAGTCGGAGTAGACGACGTCCAGGCAGTCCTCGGTGGTGCCGTGGGCGTCACCGAAGGAGGCCACGTCGACGCCGAGCAGCTTGAGCTTGGTGGACAGGTCCGCGCCCGTGAACGCCTTCTCGTCCTCGGCGAGGGTCGCCGCGGCCGTCTCCGCCTGCTCGTAGCCGGGCGCCACCAGGCCGTACACCCGGCCGTCCGCCGCCAGCGCGCACTCGCCGATCGCGAACACCCGGGGGTCGGCGACCGTACGGCACTGCTCGTCGACGGTGATGCCGCCGCGCTCGCCGACCGTCAGACCGCAGTCGCGGGCGAGTTGGTCGCGGGGGCGGACACCGGCGGAGAACACCACCAGGTCGGTGGAGAGTTCGGAGCCGTCGGAGAGCTTCATGCCCGTGACCGCGCCGTCCTCGCCGACCACGATCGCCTGTGTGCCCACGCCCGTGTGGACGGACAGGCCCATGTCCTCGATCGTGCGCAGGAGCGCGGCCCCGCCTCCGTCGTCGACCTGCACCGGCATCAGCCGGGGTGCGAACTCCACGATGTGGCTGGTGAGTCCGAGGCCCTTGAGCGCACCCGCGGCCTCCAGGCCCAGCAGACCGCCGCCGACGACGGCTCCGGTCGTCGCCCGCGACCTCGCGTACTCCTCGATGGCGAGCAGGTCGTCGATCGTGCGGTAGACGAAACAGCCCTCGGCGTCCTTGCCGGGGACCGGCGGAACGAAGGGGAAGGAACCGGTGGCCAGGACGAGGGTGTCGTAGCCGACCGTCAGACCGGACCTGGCCGTCACGGTGCGGGCGGCCCGGTCGACCGACTCGGCGGGGTCGCCGACGTGCAGCTCGATGCCGTGCCCGCGGATGAACTCCATGTCGGTCAGGGAGAGATCCTCGGGGGTCTTCCCGGAGAAGTACGAGGTGAGGGCGACACGGTCGTAGGCGGGGCGCGGCTCCTCGCACAGCACGACCACGCGGTGTGTGGCGGTCAGACCGCGTTCGGCGAGCGCTTCGAGGAAGCGCTGGCCGACCATGCCGTGGCCGACGAGCACGATCGTGGGGCGGGGCCGGCCCCCGTCGGTGGCGGTCGTGGACATCAGGAGCCTCCATCGTTGGTGAGCAGGTGGAGCAGGGGGGCGCCGTCCGCGGGGAGCGGCTCGGCTCCCTCCCAGGCGCGGGCGAGCGCGCCGACGGTGCCGAGTTCGCCGACGAGAACCCCGCCGACCAGGCGGTCGTCGCGGACGACGACCCTGCGGTAGGTGCCGCGGGTGGCGTCCGTGAGCTGGACGACGTCGTCGCCGGGGCGCGGTTCGGTCTCGCCGAACGCGGCCAGGTCGAAGGGGGCGAGACCGGAGGGCGTGGGCCCGGAAGGGGCGCCCCGTCCGGTCAGGGTGAGCCGGGTCAGTGAACGGGTGCCGGTGTAGCGGGCGTCGGTGGCTCCCGCGAGCAGTCCGGCCAGCAGGTCCGCCTGTTCCAGGGCGGGGGCGGCGAGACCGTAGACCGTGCCGTCGTGCTGGGCGCAGTCGCCGAGGGCGCGGATGTGCGGGTCGCTGGTGCGCAGTTCGTCGTCGACGAGGACGCCCTTGTGGACGGCGAGACCGGCCTCCCTGGCCAGGCCCGCGCGCGGACGCACCCCGCAGGCCAGCACCACCAGGTCGGCGTCGAGCGCGTAGCCGTCGGCCAGTTCCACCGAGCGGACCGCGCCGCCCGGGCAGCGCACGTTCCGTACCCGGCACTCGGTGTGCACCTCGACGCCGAGGCCGAGCAGATGCCGCAGCACCAGCTTCGAGGCGCTCGGGTCGAGCTGGCGTTCCATGAGCCGCTCGGACTGCTGGGCGAGGACCACCTGGGCGCCACGCACGGCGAGTGCCCGGGCGGCGGAGACGCCCAGCAGACCGCCGCCGACGACGACCGCCCGTGTCCCCGGCCGCAGCGCCTTCGACAGGCCCAGGCAGTCGTCCATGGTGCGGAACGCGTGGACACCCTCGGGCAGTTCGTGGTCGGGGGCGCTGTGCCTTCCCGGGGGACGCCCCCCGGACTCCTGGCCGGAAGAGCGGGCCGGATCGCCTGCCCGGTGTGCCGATGCGAGGTGCGTGTCCGTGAACAGGCCGCGCAGCGGCGGCAGCACCGGGTTGGAGCCGGTGGCCAGGACCAGCGTGTCGTACGCGATCTCCGTACCGTCCGCGCAGCGCACGGTCCGCGCGAGGCGGTCGATGCCGGTGACCCGGGCGCGGACCAGTTCCGGCGGGGCCGGGAGCGAGATCACCTCCGGCGCGTAGCGTCCGGCCAGCACCTCGGCCAGCAGCACCCGGTTGTAGGGCAGGTGCTCCTCCTCGCCGACGACCAGCGCGGACCCGCCGAGCTCACCGAGCCGCCGGGCGAACCGGACGCCCGCGAGGCCGGCACCGATCACCACCACACGCGTATTCGAGGTCATGACCACACCGTGCGGTGCCGGTGTTACCCGGTGGCATCACCCCTGTTTCCCGGGAGGAACGCTGCCCTCAGCGGGGACGGGGCGGCGGTGTGAGGGAGCGGGGGAGGCGGGCCCCGGGCCGGAGGGCGCGGTGACCGGCCGCGCGAACCTCTGGAATCGCTCAAGCTTCCCGGGGTCCGTGCATCGCGCATCCATCCGTCCCTTAGGGTCGCGATCATGCCCGACATATCTCTGACCACGCTTCTTGTGCTCTGTGTCGCCGCGCTGGCGGCCGGCTGGATCGACGCGGTGGTCGGCGGCGGAGGGCTGCTCCTGCTGCCCGCCATGCTGCTCGGGCTGCCGGCCGGCACCTCGGCGGCGTACGCGCTCGGCACGAACAAGGCGGTCGCGATCGTCGGCACCACGGGCGCAGCGGTGACGTACGCGCGCAAGACCCCCGTGGACGTGCGGCTGGCCGTACGGATCGGCGTCGCGGCCCTCGCCGGTTCGACGGCGGGCGCGTTCGTCGCGGCCGGGCTGAGCACCGACGTGCTCAAGCCGGTCGTCATGGTCGTCCTGCTCGCCGTCGGTACGTTCGTGATCCTGCGGCCCGCCTTCGGCACGGCGCCGCCGACCACCCCGGTCAGCGCGCGCCGGGTCCTCGCCGCGATCGGCCTGGCGGGCCTCGGCATCGGCTTCTACGACGGGCTCATCGGCCCCGGCACGGGCACGTTCCTCGTGCTCGCCCTCACCGCGCTGCTCCACCTCGACCTGGTGACCGCCTCCGCCACCGCCAAGATCGTCAACTGCTGCACCAACGCGGGCGCCCTCGCGACGTTCGCCTGGAAGGGCACGGTGTTCTGGGAGCTCGCCGCCCTGATGGCCGTGTTCAATCTGGCGGGCGGCATGGTGGGGGCGCGGACCGCGCTCAAGCAGGGCAGCGGGTTCGTCCGGGCGGTCCTGCTGACGGTGGTGTTCGCGCTGGTGGCGAACCTGGCGTACCAGCAGTGGCTCGCCTGAACCCGGCCCCGGCAGCCGTTCGTTCCTCGCGCCCCGGTGACGTTCGGCGGCCCGCGCCGGACTACCGGCTGCTGCCGGTGAGATGGGCGAAGACGACCACGTTCCCCTGGTAGCCCGTCGTCTGCGAGTAGCCGCCCCCGCAGGTGATGACCCGCAGCTCCGGCCGGCGCGCGGCGCCGTACACCTTCGCGTCGGGGAAGGAACGGGAGTCGTACACCTCGACGGCGTCGACGGTGAAGACGGCCGTTCTGCCGTCGAGCCGGTCCACCTCGACGGTGCTGCCCGTGCGGAGCGAGCCCAGGTCGTAGAAGACGGCGGGGCCTTCCGCGTTGTCGACGTGCCCGGCCACGATCGCCGTACCGCGTTCACCGGGGCTGGTCCCGGCCTCGTACCAGCCCGCCAGGTTCTTCTTCCGCGCGGGCGGCACGTCCAGGCTGCCCTGCGGGGTGAGGCCGAGGCCGATCAGGGGAGCGTCGACGCCGATCCCGGGGATGCGGATGCGGTCGGGCGGGGAGTGGGGCATCGCGGGGGCGGTGGACCGCGCACGGTTTCCGGCGGACGCCGCCTGTGCCGCGGACGGCTGGGGAGGCGGGTGCGCCTCGGCGCCGCTGCCCAGCAGCCAGGCACCCGAGCACAGGGCGACGACCGTGACCGACGCTATGACGGCATTGCTGACCCGGCGCACGCGAGCCTCCTCACGGGTTCCCTTCAGGGGTGGGACCGGCCGGCGCCCGCGACGGCCGTGGGGGTGTTCGGACGATGCCGGTCCCTTCCCCCTCCGGGCCGCGAGGGGCGTCGGGCCACGGAGGGGGAGGGACGGCGGTACCGGTGGACGGACAGCGGAGGGTGTCCGTCAGATCCCGTCGCCTCTCGCCCGGCGATGCAGGAGCCAGGTACCGCCCGCGGCGGCGACGGCCAGAGCCGCCACTCCCGCCGCGGTCTGAACGGGGTCGGGGCCCAGCGCGCCGCCGACACCCGTGTCCACATGCCCGCGCGGCTGGACCTGCTCGCGCGTGGCGGCGAGGGTCACCAGGAGGTCGCCGGTGACGCGCAGGCCGTGGGAGCACGTCGCGACGATCTCGTACGTCCCCGGCTGCGCGCTCGGCGGCACCTGGAACTGGCCGATCGCGTCGTGCTCGTGCGCGCTGGCGGCGAGCGTGAAGGAACCGCCGCCCACCGCGCCCGCGTCCCCGCTCGCGGTGCCGTCCGAGCCGCACGCGGCCGTGTTGACGGTGACGTCCGCGCCGGGGACGACGCTGGAGGGGAACACCTCCAGGCTTCCGGTGTCCCCGCCGTACACGGGTGCGGCGGCCAGCCCCGCGACGGCGACGGCCAGCGCGGTGCCGGTCAGCAGACGGGCGGTACGTCGCATCGTGCCAGCTCCTCCGAGGGGGCACGGCCCGCGGCACCCTCAAGTGCCGCAGCGTCGGTCGCACCCCTGCTCTTCCGAGGTAAGTGGCACAGGACCGGAACCGCTCTCTGATGGAGCGTCAGAAATGATGTGAACGGGTGTCAGACATGACGCCGGACGGGGCGGGAGCCCCGGCATTCCGGCAGGTCACCGGTGTGAACCTGGTGTACCGCGCACGGGAATCCGAAGGAGCCGGGGCGCGGGTGTGAACGGGTGACGGGTGACCCGGCGCTCGTCCGCCGGGGGAGTCCGGGCCCGTCCGCCGAGGGGTGCGGGCCCGCCCGCCGGGGGTGCGGGCTCTCTCGCCGGGGAGTCCGCGTCCGTCCTCCGGGAGTTTCGGCCGATCCGGACGCCGGTGATCCTCGGCGGCGGGGCGACGATCCTCCCCGAGGGCGGGACGGAACGCCCGCTCGAACACGTTTCCGCCGTCACCGCGAGGACCCGGTGCGGACGTGCGTGGGTAACGGCCGGTGCGGGAGGAGTAGCGGCGGCCGGGGACGGACATGCTCCCCCGGAGCCGTGGGGGGGGGGCCCCGCCCGCGCCCCCCCCCCCCCCCCCCGCCGCAGACAACAAAAAACCAAACCCACAGCGCCCCCCCCGCCCAGGCGGGGGAAACCCCCAGCAACCCCCCCCACCCCCCCCC
>NZ_JBIBSY010000001.1:651760-712324 GCF_043078065.1 Streptomyces sp. NPDC015532
GGGTGGGTGTGGGGTCCCGGGGGGTGGGGGGGGCGCGGGGGGGGCCGCCCCCGCTCCCCCCCGCCCGGCCGGGGGGGCGTCCCCCGCGGGGGGGGGCGCCCCCCCGGCGACCGGGGAGACTCCTCGACTCTCGACTCCTCGGGGCCCGAAGGCGTCCGGTGCGGGTCAGCCCACGGCGACCGCCGACCAGGCCGCCGCCACGGCGGTGTACTCGGCGCTGCCCGCTCCGTAGAGGTCCTTGGCCGCGTTCAGCGTGGCGGTGCGCGCTCCCGCGTAGTTCGTCGACGAGGTCATGTAGACCGTCAGCGCGCGGTACCAGATCTTGCCCACCTTGTCGTGCCCGATGCCGGACACCGTGGAGCCGTCGCAGGTGGGGGAGTCGTAGCCGACGCCGCCCACGGTCTTCGCCCCGCTGCCCTCCGAGAGCAGATAGGCGAAGTGGTTGGCGACGCCGGAGGAGTAGTGGACGTCCAGGTTGCCGACCGAACCGCTCCAGCAGTCGGCCGAGTTGCCGTCCTTGGAGGGCTTGTCCATGAAGCGGAGGGCGGGTTTGCCGAAGCCGGGGCGGACGATCTCCTCGCCGATCAGGTAGTCACCGGGGTCCGAGGCGTTGTTCGCGTACCACTCCACCATCGTCCCGAAGATGTCGGACGTCGCCTCGTTCAGGCCGCCGGACTCGCCCGAGTACGTCAGCGCGGCCGTCTTCGAGGTCACCCCGTGCGACATCTCGTGCCCGGCGACGTCGAGTGCCACCAGCGGCCCGAACGTCGAGCCGTCACCGTCGCCGTACGTCATGCAGAAGCAACTGTCGTCCCAGAAGGCGTTGTTGTAGTTCTTGCCGTAGTGGACGCGGTTGTACGAGCCCTTGCCGTCGCCCGCGATGCCGTTGCGGCCGTGGACGTTCTTGTAGTAGTCCCAGGTCGCGTCGGTGCCGTACTGCGCGTCCACCGCCGCGGAGGAGCGGTCCGACGTCGCGCCCGTGCCCCAGTGGTTGTCGGCGTCGGTGAAGAGCGTCGCCGGCGCCCGGCTGATGCAGATCCCGAAGATACACAGGTCCGTCTTGTTCGCCGCGTCGCCCGTGTACGTGTTCCCGCGCGTCGGGTCCTTCAGCTGGTACGCCGATCCGGACTGTGTCGTCTCCAGCGGAACCGTGCCGCTGTAGAGCGAGTTGCCGTCGCCCGTCGCCGTCTCGACGCTGTCCCACGCGTCGATGCGCGCACCGGTGCGGGCGTCGGTCAGCACCGTGCGCGCGACCGGGTTGCCGAGCCGGTCCTGGGCCACCGCGTCGGTGCGCCAGGTGAGCCTCGGAGTTCCGTGCAGGGCGTCGACGATCAGCCGCGGTCTCGCCGTCACCTTCTTCAGCGTCTCACCGGGGTTGGCGGCGCGCAGCGCGTCCGCCGCCAGGCCGGCCGCTTTCGCTCCGGAGAGTTCCGGGGTGACGTCGGCCAGCGAAATGGCCTTGCCCGTCGCGCGGTTCGCGCCTCGGTACGAACCGTCCGGAGCCAGGTGGACCACGAAGTCGCCGCCCAGGACGGGCAGTTCGCGATAGGTCCGGTCGTAGCGCACGTGCTGGGTGCCGTCCTTGTCGACGACGACGTCCCGGACGGTCGTGCGCTGAGCCGGTGTGAGACCCAGGTTCGTGGCGTGGGCCGCCAGTACCGAGGCCGCGTTCTCGATCGCGGTCGCCCGGGTCGGCCGGCTGTCGGCGTTCGCGGCCGGGGCGAGCGCGGCGGCCAGCAGGGTGGCCGTGGTCACGACGGCGCCGGCGGTGGCGAGAGAGGAACCTCGGATGTGCCGTATTCGACTCATCGGTCTCCTAGGAAAGGTGCCTTGGGGAGGGCGTGTGGGGGGAGGGGCCTGTGGGGCAGGCGCTGGGAGCTGTCTCCGATTTAAAGGTGCATGACATGTCATGTCCATAGCGCCTACCTGGTGCGTGCGGGATGCGGCGAGAATCGTTTCCGTACCCTCACCAATGGAGGCGATCATGGAACTGCCGGCCTGCCTGGCCGTCCTGACCACGACGGACGCGGCGGCGAAGGCCGACGCGCTGGCCCGGGGGGCGGTGGCGGCGCGGGTCGCGGCCTGTGCCCAGATCTCGGGGCCGGTCACCTCCGTCTACCGCTGGGAGGGCGCCGTGGAGACGGCCTCCGAGTGGCGGATCCAGTTCAAGACGACCGCGGCGCGCTACCCGGCGCTGGAGGCGTATCTCCTGGGTGCCCACGACTACGACACACCCGAGATCATCGCGACCCCGGTCGTGGCGGGAAGCGCGGACTATCTGCGCTGGGTGGAGGAGGAGACGGCCCCTTGAGCCCGGTCGGCCCCCTCGGCGCAGCGGAGTTGCCCTTCTTCGTCTACGGCACCCTGCGGCCCGGCGAGCACAACCACGACCTGTTCCTGCGCGGCCGCACCCGTTCCGAGGAGCCGGGGCGGATGCGCGGGCTCGCGCTGTACGCGGGGCCCGGATACCCGTACGCCGTCGATGAACCCGGGGGTGCGGTGTGCGGCGAGATCGTGACCGCCCGGCCGGAGGCGTACGAGCGACTCCTGGAGGAGCTCGACGAGTTGGAGGAGTACGTGCCGGGCGACGCGCGCAGCCTGTACGAACGGGTCGCACGTGACGCCGTGCGGGCGGACGGCGTCACCGTCGTGCGGACCTGGGTGTACGTCGCCGCGCCCGCGGTGGCGGCCCGCCTGAGGTCGGGCGGCAAGCTGATCGAGAACGGGGACTGGCACGGGGACGGTTCGGCGGGCGGGGGAGCCGGGCCGCCGGGCGGGATCGGCTGAGGCGCGCCCGTGCGGCGGGGAGGGCCTGAGGCGTGCTCGCCGCGTTTTGGCCCGGGACCTGGGGTGTGCTCGCCGTCCGGCGCACGGGTGCGGTGGGCGGGGGCCGGGATGCGCTCGCGATGTCCTGGCGCACCCCGCGCGGGCGGGTGGGTCCGGAGTGTGGCCGCTGGTGTCAGGTGCGTCCGTGTGGGTGGCCGTTCCGTGCGCCCCCGGAGCCGGGGCCGTTCCCGGCCCTAGGGTTCGGCCATGGCCGACCGCGACATGAACCGACGACGCCTGCTCGCGCTCGGCGGGGCGGCCGTCGGCGCCGCCCTGGGCATCGGGCTCAGCTCCTGCTCGGCGCAGGCCCCCGAGCGGGGCAAGCCTTCCGGTCCGGGCCCGACGGAATCACCCGGACCGTCGGGAAGCCCGGGCCGGAAGGCCTGAGCGCCCTTGAGGAGCCGAGCGGTGGCGCGCCCACCCCCGGGAGCGGCCCCGCTGGTGATGCCGGCCCCCGCGCCGGCCCACCCCGTCAGTCCTCCCGCGCCGCTTCCACCCGTACCGCGCACGCCTTGAACTCCGGCATCCGGGAGACCGGATCCAGGGCCGGGTTGGTGAGGGTGTTGGCGCGGCCCTCTCCGGGCCAGTGGAAGGGCATGAACACGGTGTCGGGGCGGATGGCCGTCGTGAGCCGGGCCGGTGCGACGGCCCGGCCGCGCCGCGACACCACCGCCACGGCGTCCCCGTCCGCCGCGCCGAGCCGTTCGGCCAGCCGCGGATGCATCTCCACGTACGGGCCGGGCGCGGCGGCGTTCAGTTCGTCGACGCGCCGGGTCTGCGCCCCCGACTGGTACTGGGCCACCACCCGTCCGGTGGTCAGCAGCACCGGGTACTCGTCGTCCGGCTCCTCGGCGGCGGGCCGGTGCGACACGGGAACGAACCGCGCCCGGCCGTCCTCGGTGGCGAACCGTTCGAGGAAGAGGCGGGGCGTGCCCGGGTGCGGCCCTGGCCCGGAGCCGGAGCCGGAGCCGGGGCTGGAGCCGGGACCGGGGCCAGAGCCGGGACCGGGACCGGGACCGGAGCCGGAGCCGGGGCTGGAGCCGGGACCGGGACCAGGGCCGGGGCCCGGGCCGTCGCCGCCAGCCGCTGAGGGGGCCGCGACTGCCGGATTCCCGTTCGGGGACTTCCGGGAGGCGTCCGGAGTTGCTGGGCCCGCGCCGGGGGATTCCGCGCCCGCGTCCGGTGCCAACTGGGCCGGGCAGGGCCAGAACACCCCGTTCTCCTCGGCCAGCCGGCGGTAGGTGATCCCCGAGTAGTCCGCCGGGCCACCCGCACTCGCCCGGCGCAGTTCCTCGAAGACCTCCTCCGGGTCGGTGGGAAAGCCCTTCTCCACGCCGAGGAGCGCGGCGAGTCCGTGCAGCACCTCAAGATCGCTGCGGATCCCCTCGGGAGGGCTGAGCGCGCGCCGGCGGAGCAGCACCCGGCCCTCCAGGTTCGTCGTCGTGCCGGTCTCCTCGGCCCACTGGGTGACCGGCAGGACGACGTCCGCGAGGGCGGCGGTCTCGGAGAGGACGACATCGGCGACCGCGAGGAAGTCCAGCGACTTCAGACGTTCCTCGATGTGCCCGGCGTGGGGCGCGGACACCACCGGGTTCGATCCCATCAGCAGCAGGGAACGGATGTCCGTCCCCATCGCGTCGAGGAGCTCGTACGCGCTGCGCCCGGGTCCGGGCAGCGTGGCGGGGTCGACGCCCCACACCTCGGCCACATGCCGTCGTGCGGCCGGATCGGTGAGCTTGCGGTAGCCGGGCAACTGGTCGGCCTTCTGGCCGTGTTCACGCCCACCCTGCCCGTTGCCCTGCCCGGTGAGACAGCCGTACCCCGACAGCGGCCGGCCCGGACGCCCGGTGGCCAGGCACAGGTTGATCCAGGCGCCCACCGTGTCGGTGCCCTTGGAGTGCTGCTCGGGCCCGCGCGCGGTCAGGACCATCGCGTTCTCGGGCTCGCAGAACATCCGCACGGCGTCGCGGAGTTGTGGAACGGACACCCCCGTGATCCGTTCCACGTACTCCGGCCAGTGCGCCATCGCCGCCGCCCGCGCCTCCTCCCAGCCGCTCGTCCGGTCCCGGATGTACTCCTCGTCCGTACGCCCCTCGGCGACGACCAGATGCAGCATCCCGAGCGCGAGCGCCAGATCCGTCCCCGGGCGCGGCGCCAGGTGCAGGTCCGCCTGTTCGGCCGTGCGGGTGCGGCGCGGGTCGATGACGATCAGGGTGCCGCCGTTCTCCCTCAGCTCGGTGACGAACCGCAGCGCGGGCGGCATCGTCTCGGCGAGGTTGGAGCCGACGAGGATCACACATCCGGTCCGCGGAACGTCCTCCAGCGGAAAGGGCAGCCCCCGGTCGAGGCCGAAGGCCCTGAGGCCGGCCGCCGCCGCGGACGACATGCAGAAGCGGCCGTTGTAGTCGATCTGAGAGGTGCCGAGGACGACGCGGGCGAACTTCCCGAGGGCGTAGGCCTTCTCGTTCGTCAGTCCGCCGCCGCCGAACACCCCGCAGGCGTCCGGCCCGTGGTCCGCGCGCGTGCGGGCCAGGCCCCCGGCGATCCGGGACAGGGCCTCGTCCCAGCCCGCGGGCCGCAGGACGCCCCCGGTGCGCACGAGCGGCGAGGTGAGCCGCACCCGGGACGACAGCAGCGCGGGCGCCGTGCGTCCCTTGCCGCACAGCGCGCCCCGGTTCACCGGGAAGTCCGCGCGCTCGGTCACCGCGACGCCTCCGCCCGGCGCGGGCGTCAGGTTCATCCCGCACTGCAGGGCGCAGTACGGGCAGTGGGTGGGCGTCACGGAGGCCGTCATGGCCCCCAGCCTGCGGCGGACGTGTTACGCGCCGGGGAGGCGGGCGTTACACGGCCGGTGCGGAGACCTCCCGGCGGCGCCGGGCACGCGGTGAGGTCTCCCGCGCTCGTCAGGGGGCCGCCGCCAGGGCCCGGGTCACCCCGTGCTCCTTCGGGCCGAGGAAATGCGGATCCGGCTCGAACACCGCGTCCAGCGCGGCCTTGCCCGCCGCGAAGATCTCCCGCGTGTTGCCGTAGTACCAGGTGGCGTCGTGCTTGGCGGCCACGCCGATGCCGTACGAGCGCACCCCCGCCGCCCGGCACAGGGCGAGAGCCCGGCGGATGTGGAAGTCCTGGCTGATCAGGACGGCCTCGTGGACACCGAAGATCTTCCGGGCCCGGACACAGGAGTCCCAGGTGTCGAAGCCGGCGTAGTCGCTGACGATCCGCCGGCCGGGCACCCCGTGCGCGGTGAGGTAGGCGCGCATCGCGTCGGGCTCGTCGTAGTCCTCGCGGCTGTTGTCGCCGGTGACGAGGACGACCTCGATCCGGCCGGCCCGGTACAGCTTCGCGGCGGCGTCCAGGCGGTGGGCGAGATACGGGGACGGTTCGCCGTCCCACAGGCCCGCGCCGAACACGATCGCGACGTCGGTGCGCGGGGCGTCCGCCGTCGTCCGCAGCCGGTCACCCGTGGACACGTGCAGCCAGGCCGCCGGGAGCAGCGCCAGCACGCACAGGAGCATCAGCGCCTGCACGGCCCGCCGTTGCCCCTTGCGCGTACGCGGCAGGCGCGGCAGACGGGGCCTGCGGAAGCTCGGGCGCTTCGGGCGCGGCAGACGCGGCATGATCGATGTCCCCCAGGTGTCGTCACTCGCGACGGCGCGCGGGCCCGTGTCCCCGGGAGGGCAGGCGCCGGGTCCCGCGCCGGGTCCCGCGTGCCCGTTCAGCAGATGAAGACGCATCGTAAGGCCGTTCGGTTCGCCCGGATGTCCCGACCTGGGCCGTCCGGCAGGAGAGAGCCGCAGGTGGAGGCCCTCACACCGCACCGCCGCCGTGCGGTGAACCGCTGGAAAACGACCGACATGCCCACGCAACGGCCCGGCAACTTCCTCCCGCCAGGATCGACGTATGACGGCCTCGAACCCCGCTCGCGACGCGTTCTCCCACGGCCTCGGCGGCCCGCCGCCCCGCGGCGCCGGCCTCGAAGGCCACCTCGGCAGCACGGCGCAGCTCCTGAACCGGATCGCCGGGCAGCTCGGCAGCCGGCTCGCCCTCGTCTCGCCCGACGGCACCCGCCGTCCGCCGCCGCCCGCCCTGGTCCTGGTCGCCCACGGCAGCCGTGACCCGCGCGCGCTCGCCACCGTACGGACCCTGATGGAACGCGTCCGCGAGCTGCGCCCGCACCTGCCCGTGCACCTGGGCCACATCGAGCTGAACGAGCCCCTCCTCGGCGACACGCTCGCCTCCCTGGCCGGCCGGCAGGACGCCGTCCTCGTACCGCTGCTGCTCGGCCGCGGCTACCACGTCCGGCGCGACATTCCCGGGACGGCCGCCGCCGTCCCCGGTCTGAACGCCCGTGTCGCCGGCCCGCTCGGTCCGCACCCGCTGCTCGTGGAGACCCTCTACGCCCGTCTCGTGGAGGCCGGATGGCGCACGCGGATGAGCGACGCGGCCCGCCGCGCGAGCGCCGTCGTCCTCGCGTCCGCCGGGTCCCGCGCCCCGGACTCGGCCGCCGACACGCGCCGCACCGCCCAGCTCCTCGCCGAACGCCTCGGCGTCCCGGTCGTCCCGGCCTACGCCTCCGCCGCCGCGCCCACCGTCCCCGCCGCCGTGCGCTCGCTGGCCGCCCGGGGCCGCCACCGGATCGCCGTCGCCTCGTACTTCACCGCCCCCGGCCGCTTCGCCACGCAGTGCGCCGAGGAGGCCCCCGGGATCTGCGCCCGGCCGCTGGGCGACCACCCGGCGATGGCCCGCCTCGTCCTGCACCGCTACGACCAGGCCGTAGCGGCCCCCGAGTCCGCCCCGGAGCGCACCTTGATCCCGGCCTGAACCCGGCGCTCCACTCCGCACCCGGCACCGCGCCGATCGGCGCCCCGCCCCGATTGTCACCGCCTGCGTCTACTGTCGGTGCATGGAAGGCATGGCACCGAGGACCGAAGACACCGCGCGACAGGCACCCGAAGAGACCGCACCACAGGCCCACGAGAACCACACGGCTCACGAGAACCCCACGGCCCACGACGCGTACGATCCGTCGGCCGTCGAGCGCTGGGCCGCCGAGCCCGACAAACGGCCCGGCCGCACCGCCTTCCAGCGTGACCGGGCACGCGTGCTGCACTCCGCGGCCCTGCGCCGCCTCGCGGGCAAGACCCAGGTCGTCACGCCCGGAACCCTTCCCCAGGTGCTCGGCGCCGCCGGATCCGGCGGAGCGCCCATCCAGGTGTGGGACGCCAGTCCGCGCACCCGGCTGACCCACTCCCTGGAGTGCGCCCAGGTGGGCCGCGAACTCGGCGCCGCCCTGGGCTGCGACCCGGACCTGGTCGAGGCGGCCTGCCTCTCGCACGACCTGGGCCACCCTCCCTTCGGACACAACGGCGAACAGGCGCTCAACGAATTCGCCGAGGACTGCGGCGGATTCGAGGGCAACGCCCAGTCGCTGCGCCTGCTCACCCGGATCGAGCCCAAGCGCTTCGTGCGCAGCCACATGGTCACCTCGGCCGCCGCCGACGCGGGCGACGACCTCGTCAGCGTCGGCCTCAACCTCACCCGCGCCGCCCTCGACGCCGCCACCAAGTACCCGTGGCCGAGAGGCGCCCGTCCCACCGATCCGAAGTCGCCGAAATTCGGGGTCTACGAGGACGACCGGCCGGTGTTCGACTGGATCCGCGAGGGCGCCCCCGGCACCCGTACGTGCTTCGAGGCCCAGGTGATGGACTGGGCCGACGACGTCGCGTACTCGGTGCACGACATCGAGGACGGTCTGCACGCGGGCCACATCGACCCCGCCAGCCTGCATTCCGGACCGGAACGCCGGGAGATCTTCGCCGTGGCCGTCGGGCGCTACGTGCCCGGGGACACCGATCCCGCCGAGCTGGCCGAGGCCCTCGACCGGCTCCTATGCCAGGAGTGGTGGCCGCACGGGTACGACGGATCGGCCGTCGCGCAGGCCCGCCTGAAGGACGCCACCAGCCAGCTCATCGGCCGATTCTGCCTGGCCGCGGAGGGCGCCACCCGCGCCCGGTACGGCAGCGGACGCCTCACCCGGTACGCGGCGGAACTCGTCGTCCCGCGGGCCGCCAGGCTGGAGTGCGCCGTCATCAAGGCGGTCGCCGACCGCTACGTGATGCAGCGCGCGGAGCAGGAACTGCTCCGCGCCGACCAGCGGGTCGTCGTCGCCGAACTGGCCGAGGCGCTCACCGCCCGCGCCCCCGAGATCCTGGATCCGCAGTTCCGGGCGTTGTTCGACCACGCGGCCGACGACCGTGCCCGCAAGCGCGTGATCGTGGACCAGATCGCATCGCTCACCGATGCCTCGGCGCGTTCCCTGCACCTCAGGCTCACCACGCGTTCCCATGGGGGCGCACAGGTGTGACCCTGCGTGGCCTGATCGGGCCACTACCCCTTCCCGCATCACGCTCCGTGCGGGAGGCTCGCACATGGCGACATCCTTACGAGGAGGCATCAAGTGGTCGACGCGGATCAGACATTCGTCATCGTCGGAGGAGGCCTGGCAGGCGCCAAGGCGGCCGAGACGCTCCGAGCGGAGGGCTTCACCGGCCGCGTGATACTGATCTGCGACGAGCGCGACCACCCCTACGAACGTCCGCCGCTGTCCAAGGGCTACCTCCTCGGCAAAGAGGGGCGCGACAGCGTCTTCGTGCACGAACCCGCGTGGTACGCGCAGAACGACATCGAGCTGCACCTCGGCCAGACCGTCGACGCGATCGACCGCGCGGCCAGGACCGTCCGCTTCGGTGACGACGGCACCCTCGTCCACTACGACAAACTGCTCATCGTGACCGGTGCCGAGCCGCGCCGCCTCGACATCCCGGGCACGGGCCTCCTGGGCGTCCACCACCTGCGCCGCCTCGCCCACGCCGAACGCCTCAAGGGCGCCCTCGCCGCGCTGGGCCGGGACAACGGCCACCTCGTGATCGCCGGAGCCGGCTGGATCGGCCTGGAGGTCGCCGCCGCGGCCCGCGAGTACGGCGCGGAGGTCACCGTCGTCGAACCGGCGGAGACCCCCCTGCACAACGTCCTCGGTCCCGAGCTGGGCCAGCTCTTCGCCGAACTGCACGGCGAGCACGGCGTCCGCTTCCATTTCGGCGCCCAGCTCACCGAGATCGTCGGCCAGGACGGCGTGGTCCTGGCCGCCCGCACCGACGACGGCGAGGAGCACCCCGCGCACGCCGTCCTCGCGGCCATCGGCGCCGCCCCGCGCACCGGCCTCGCCGAGGCCGCCGGCCTGGAGATGGCCGACCGCGCGCACGGCGGCGGCATCTCCGTCGACGAACAGCTGCGCACCTCCGACCCCGATGTGTACGCCGCCGGTGACGTCGCCTCCTTCCCCCACGGCCTCTTCGACACCCGGCTGCGCGTCGAGCACTGGGCCAACGCCCTCAACGGCGGACCGGCCGCCGCCCGCTCGATGCTGGGCCGCGGGGCGGTGTACGACCGCGTGCCCTACTTCTTCTCCGACCAGTACGACCTCGGCCTGGAGTACTCGGGCTGGGCGCCCCCGGGGACGTACGACCAGGTGGTGATCCGCGGGGACGCGGGCAAGCGGGAGTTCATCGCCTTCTGGGTGAAGGAGGGCCGGCTGCTCGCCGGGATGAACGTGAACGTGTGGGATGTCACCGATCCCATCCAGCGGCTCATCCGCTCCCGGTCCCAGGTGGACACCGAGGCGCTCGCCGACCCGCACGTCCCGCTGGAGAGCCTCGCCCCGTGAGGCCGCCGGACGGCTCCGGGGCCGGGCCGGGCGGCTTCCGCGCCGTCCGCCGTGCCGGGGATTTCCGGGGGTACGCCCCGGACCCCGGCACGGTGGCCGTCCACCTGCCCCGGGAGTGTCGGCGCCGCCCCGTAGACTCACCTCGTGGCAGGCAGGATCAATGACGAGGACGTGAAGGCGGTTCGGGACGCGGTCCCGATCGACGCCGTGGTGTCCGAGTACCTCCAGCTGCGCAACGCGGGCGGCGGAAACCTCAAGGGCCTGTGCCCCTTCCACGACGAGAAGTCACCGTCGTTCCAGGTCAGCCCCAGCAAGGGCCTCTTCCACTGCTTCGGCTGCCAGGAAGGCGGCGACACCATCACGTTCGTGATGAAGGTCGACCACCTCACCTTCTCCGAGTCGGTCGAGCGCCTCGCCGCCCAGGCCGGCATCACCCTGCGCTACGAGGAGGGCGGGTACAACCCCGCCCACCAGCGCGGCGAGCGCATCCGGCTGGTCGAGGCGCACAAGGCGGCCGCCCAGTTCTACACCGCGCAGCTCGGCACCAGCCCCGAGGCCGACGCGGGCCGCTCGTTCCTCGCCGAGCGCGGCTTCGACCAGGCCGCCGCCGCCCACTTCGGAGTCGGCTACAGCCCCCAGGGCTGGGACCACCTCACCCGCCATCTGCGCGGCAAGGGCTTCACCGACAAGGAACTGGTCCTCTCCGGCCTCGCCCAGGAGGGCCGCCGCGGCCCCATCGACCGCTTCCGCGGCCGTCTCATGTGGCCGATCCGCGACATCGGCGGCGAGGTCGTCGGCTTCGGCGCCCGCAAGCTGTACGAGTCCGACAACGGACCGAAGTACCTGAACACGCCCGACACCCCGATCTACAGGAAGTCCCAGGTCCTGTACGGCATCGACCTCGCCAAGAAGGACATCGCCAAGAGCAGCCGGGCGGTCGTCGTCGAGGGCTACACCGACGTCATGGCCTGCCACCTGGCCGGGATCACCACCGCCATCGCGACCTGCGGCACGGCGTTCGGCGGCGACCACATCAAGATCCTCCGCCGTCTCCTGATGGACAACGGCTCGGCCCGGGTGATCTTCACCTTCGACGGCGACGCGGCCGGACAGAAGGCCGCGCTGCGCGCCTTCGAGGACGACCAGAAGTTCGCCGCCGAGACCTACATCGCCATCGCGCCCGACGGCATGGACCCCTGCGAGCTGCGTCTGGCCAAGGGCGACGAGGCCGTCGCGGACCTGGTCGAACCCCGCACCCCGCTCTTCGAGTTCGCGCTGCGCCAGATCGTCCTGCGCTACGACCTGGAGACCCCCGCCGGACGCGCGGCCGCGCTCGACGAGGCCGCCCCGGTCGTCGCCCGCATCAAGAACAGCGGCGCGCAGCACGAGGTCGCCGTGCAGCTCGCCGGCATGCTCGGCATCCTCGACACCCAGTTCGTCGTCAAGAGGGTTTCCCAGCTCGCCCGTTGGGCCCGTGACCGAGGTGGCATGGGACCGGCCCCGGCCGGCGGCCGCCCCCAGCAGACCTATGCCGCGACCCAGGCGCCCACCGGCGGCGGCCCGGCTCTCACGCTGCGCAACCCCGTCTTCGCCACCGAGCGTGAACTGCTCAAACTCGCCCTCCAGCGGCCGGAGTTGGTCGCCCCGGCGTTCGACGCCTACGGCATGGACGAGTTCACCGCCCCGCCCTACGCGGCCGTGCGCCAGGCCGTCATGGACGCGGGTGGCACCGAGTACGGCGTCCAGGACCCCCAGGAATTCCTGATCCGGGTCCGCGACGCCGCCCCGGACGACGCGGTGCGCGCGATGGTCACCGAGCTGGCCGTCGAGGCGATCCTGCGCAAGACCGTCGACGAGACGTACGCGGGCGACCAGCTCGTCGCGGTCCGCCGCCGTGCCGTCGACCGCCGCATCCGTGACGTCCAGGGCTCCCTGTCCCGGCTCAGCGCGGGCGGCGACCCCGCCCGGCTGGCCGCCGTGCAGAACGAGTTGTGGGTGCTCCAGCAGTACGGTCAGGCACTGCGCGAACGGGGCGCCGAAGCCCTCTGAGGCCGCAGGACGGCCTTCGGGATGTTCCGGGAGCGGCCCGGCGGGGCGTGACGGGCGGTTGAAGCGGCCGGCGCACATGCCAATCCCGTGGCGGACTTTGAAGGTTTCGTCTTCGCTGAGCTGCGCACTCGTCCTGGACAGTAACCACGCGGTCACGGACCGGACGCAAAAAGTCACCGCACGCCCCTCGTGGCAGCGATGTGTCGTACTCCACACTGGGTTCCGGTGCCTGAGTCCTCGGAGCGCGGCCGACCCGCACGCGACGGGTTCCCGATCCCCGCGGTTCCGCCAAACGACTGCGGGATGGACATCGGCGAGGCCGTCGACCCCATCCCCGACGTACCGCTGCCGCACGCCTCAGCAGCGACATTCCTGGAGGTCGCCCCCGTGCAGACCCAGACCCTCGCCCAGACCGACAACACCACCGACACGGACGCGGACCCCGGCGTCGTCGGGGCGGTCCCCGCGCAGCGGCGTGCCGCGCACCATCCGGAGGGCGGGCCGGAAAGCCCTCCCGAGCCCCTCGGAGAGGCTCCGGAGGTGGAGACGGAGGCGGAGGCGGAGGTCGAGGTGGAGACCGAGTCCCCCGAACCGGTGGAGCCGGCCCGGACCCGCGCCGCCGACACGGGTGGCCCCTCGTCCGACCTGTTCCGCCAGTATCTGCGGGAGATCGGGCGGATCCCGCTGCTCACGGCGGCCGAGGAGGTCGACCTCGCCCGCCGCGTCGAGGCCGGGCTGTTCGCCGAGGAGAAGCTCCGGGTCGCCCCCGACCTGGACAGCCAGCTCGCCCTGGACCTCGACAAGATCGTCGTCATGGGCCGGATGGCGAAGCGCCGGCTCATCGAGGCGAACCTGCGGCTCGTCGTCTCCGTGGCCAAGAGGTACGTGGGCCGCGGTCTGACCATGCTCGACCTGGTCCAGGAGGGCAACCTCGGCCTGATCAGGGCCGTCGAGAAGTTCGACTACGCCCGCGGCTACAAGTTCTCCACGTACGCCACCTGGTGGATCCGGCAGGCCATGTCGCGCGCCCTCGCCGACCAGGCGCGCACCATCCGCGTCCCCGTGCACGTGGTCGAGCTGATCAACCGGGTCGTCCGGGTCCAGCGGCGGATGCTCCAGGAACGCGGCTACGAGCCCACGCCCGAAGAGGTCGCGGCCCAGCTCGACCTGCCCGGCGAGCGGGTGAGCGAAGTCCTGCGGCTGGCCCAGGAACCGGTGTCCCTGCACGCTCCTGTGGGCGAGGAGGACGACGTGGCCCTCGGTGACCTCATCGAGGACGGCGACGCGACGTCTCCGGTGGAGTCCGCCGCGTTCCTGCTGCTCCGGCAGCATCTGGAGGCGGTGCTCTCCACGCTCGGTGAGCGGGAGCGCAAGGTCGTCCAGCTTCGGTACGGGCTGGCGGACGGGCGTCCGCGCACGCTGGAGGAGATCGGGCGGATCTTCGGGGTCACGCGCGAGCGCATCCGGCAGATCGAGTCCAAGACCCTGAACAAGCTCAGGGACCATGCCTTTGCGGATCAGCTCCGGGGCTATCTGGACTGACCCGGGGGCGCTGCCCCCGGACCCCCGCTCCTCGAACGCCGGAGGGGCTGATTTTCTCGCCGGAAGGGTGTTCCAGCGGGGGTCCAGGAGGTGGTCACCTCAGCGGGATGCGGTGGGTCAGTCGACCTCGGCCACCGCCTGGGCGAACTGGGCCTGGTAGAGGCGGGCGTAGGCGCCGTCGGACTCCAGCAGGTCCGTGTGGGCGCCCTGCTCCACGATGGCCCCGTCCTCCATCACGAGGATCGTGTCCGCGTCCCGGATGGTCGACAGACGGTGGGCGATCACGAACGACGTCCGCCCGTGCGCCAGCTTGGCCATCGCCTTCTGGATCAGCACCTCGGTGCGGGTGTCGACGGAGCTGGTCGCCTCGTCGAGCACCAGGATCACCGGGTCCGACAGGAACGCACGGGCGATGGTGATCAGCTGCTTCTCGCCCGCGCTGACCCCCGTTCCCTCGTCGTCGATCACCGTGTCGTAGCCCTGGGGCAGCGTGCGGATGAACCGGTCGGCGTGCGCCGCGCGCGCCGCCTCCTCGATCTCCCCGCGGGTGACGTCCCGCGAGGCCCCGTACGCGATGTTGTCGGCGATCGTGCCCCCGAACAGCCAGGTGTCCTGGAGCACCATGCCGATCCCCGACCGCAGGTCGTCCCGGGACATGGAGGTCACATCGACCCCGTCGAGGGTGATCCGGCCGCCCGTGACGTCGTAGAACCGCATGAGCAGGTTCACCAGCGTCGTCTTGCCGGCGCCCGTCGGGCCGACGATGGCCACCGTGTGGCCCGGCTCCACCTTCAGCGAGAGATCCTCGATGAGCGGCTTCTCCGGGTCGTACCGGAAGGAGACGTGCTCCAGCGCCACGCGCCCGCGCAGCTCCTCGGGACGGGCCGACACCGTCGGGTCCGCCTCCTGCTCGTCCGCGTCCAGGACCTCGAAGATCCGCTCCGCCGACGCGACACCCGACTGCACCAGGTTCGCCATCGACGCGACCTGCGTCAGCGGCATCGAGAACTGGCGGGAGTACTGGATGAACGCCTGTACGTCGCCGATCGACAGCGAGCCCGAGGCCACCCGCAGCCCGCCGACCACCGCCACCAGCACGTAGTTCAGGTTCGACACGAACATCATCAGCGGCTGCATGACGCCGCTGTTGAACTGCGCCCGGAAACCGGCCTCGTACAGCTTGTCGTTCTGCTCGGCGAACTGCGCCGCCGACTCCTCCGCCCGCCCGAACACCTTCACCAGGTTGTGGCCGGTGTACATCTCCTCGATGTGGGCGTTGAGCTTGCCGGTCGTGCGCCACTGCTGCACGAAGTGCGGCTGCGAGCGCTTGCCGACCCGGGTGGCCACGACGAACGACAGCGGCACCGTGACCAGCGCGACGAGCGCCAGCAGGGGCGACACCCAGAACATCATCGCGAGGACACCCACGATGGTCAGCAGCGAGTTGACGAGCTGGCCCATCGACTGCTGGAGGGTCTGCTGGATGTTGTCCATGTCGTTCGTCGCGCGGCTGAGCACCTCACCGCGCTGGCGCTTGTCGAAGTACGACAGCGGCAGCCGCGACAGCTTCGCCTGGAGGTCCTCGCGCATGCGGTAGACCGTCTTGTTGACGGCCCGGTTCACGAGCCGCGTCGCCACCGCCATCAGCAGTCCGGCCAGCAGGAACGTGCCGAGCGCGACCAGCAGGACCCTGCCGACGGCGTCGAAGTCGATGCCCTGGCCGGGAGTGAAGTCCGTCCCCGAGAGCATGTCGGCGACGGCGCCCTTGCCGTGCGCGCGCAGCGAGTCGAGAGCCTGGGCCTTGGTGGCCCCGGCCGGCATCTGGCGGCCGACGATCCCCGCGAAGACCAGGTCGGTGGCCCTGCCGAGGATCTTCGGGCCGACCACCGAGAGCCCGACGCTCAGCACGACGGCGACGAGCATCACGTACAGCGTGGCCCGCTCGGGCTTGAAGTGGGTGAGGAGCCGTCGGCCCGACACCTTGAAATCCATCGAGCGCTGGTCAGGGCCGCCCCCGGCCATCATGCGCCCCATAGGCCCGGCCATCAGGCGGCCTCCGCTTCCGTCAGCTGGGAGAGCACGATCTCCCGGTAGGTCTCGTTGTCCGCCATGAGTTCGTGGTGGCGTCCGGTGCCGACGACCCGGCCCTCGTCGAGGACCACGATCCGGTCGGCCTCCCTGATGGTCGACACCCGCTGGGCGACGATCACCACGGTCGCCTCCGCGGTCTCCGCGGTGAGGGCCGCGCGCAACGCCGCGTCGGTCGCGTAGTCGAGGGCCGAGAAGGAGTCGTCGAACAGGTAGATCTCGGGGCGCTGCACCAGGGTGCGGGCGATCGCCAGGCGCTGGCGCTGGCCGCCGGACACGTTCGTGCCGCCCTGCGCGATCGGCGAGTCCAGCCCGTTCTCGAGCTGTTCCACGAAGCCCTTGGCCTGCGCCACCTCCAGCGCGTGCCACAGCTCCTCGTCACTCGCCTCCGGGTTGCCGTACCGCAGGTTCGTGGCGACCGTCCCCGCGAACAGGTAGGGCTTCTGCGGGACCAGTCCGACCGTCCTGGCCAGCAGCTTCGGGTCGATGGTCGCGACGTCCACGCCGTCGACGAGCACCTGGCCGTCGGTGGCGTCGAACAGGCGGGGGATCATGCCGAGCAGCGTCGATTTGCCGCTGCCGGTCGAACCGATGACCGCGGTGACCTCACCGGGCCGCGCGACCAGGTCGACGGACCGCAGGACCGGCTCCTCGGCGCCCGGGTAGCGGAACCCGGCCGCGCGGATCTCCAGGTGGCCGTGCCGGCGCAGCTCCAGGACGGGCGCGACGGGCGGGACCACACTGCTCTCGGTGCCCAGGACCTCCTGGATGCGCTCCGCGCAGACCTCCGCGCGCGGCACCATCATGAACATGAAGGTGGCCATCATCACGGACATCACGATCTGCATGAGGTAGGCCAGGAACGCGGTCAGATCGCCGATCTGCATACCGCCGCTGTCGATGCGGTGGGCACCGAACCAGACCACCGCGATGGACGACAGGTTCACCACCGTCATGACGATCGGGAACATCAGGGCCAGCATCCGGCCGGTGGCCAGGGACGTCTCCGTGAGGTCGGTGTTGGCGCCCTTGAAGCGGTCCTTCTCGTAGCCGTCGCGCACGAACGCGCGGATCACGCGGTTGCCGGTGATCTGCTCGCGCAGCACCCGGTTCACGGTGTCCAGGCGTACCTGCATGGTGCGGAACAGCGGGCGCAGCCGGCGCACGATGAGCGTCACGCAGATGCCGAGCGTCGGGACCACGGCGACGAGCACCGCGGACAGCGGCACGTCCAGGCCGAGGGCCAGGACGATGCCGCCCACACACATGATCGGCGCCGACACCAGCAGGGTGAACGTCATCAGCGCGAGCATCTGCACCTGCTGGACGTCATTGGTGGTGCGGGTGATCAGCGACGGCGCGCCGAAGTGGCCCATCTCACGTGCGGAGAACGACTGCACGCGGTCGAAGACGGCACCCCGGATGTCCCGGCCCACCGCGGACGCCGTACGGGCTCCGTAGTAGACGGCCCCGATGTTGCAGACGACCTGGGTCAGCGAGATGCCGATCATCAGGGCGCCGAAGGTCAGGATGTAACCCGTGTCCCCCTTCACGACACCGTTGTCGATGATGTGCGCGTTGAGGGTGGGCAGGTAGAGCGTGGCGCAGGTCTGCAGGAACTGCAGCAGCACCAGCAGGGCGATGGGTTTCTTGTACGGACTGAGGTGGGTCCGCAGGAGTCGTATGAGCACGCGGGGTCTCTCGGAATCGTGGACGGCGGGGGTGACCGACGGGCTGTGCATGGTGCACGCACCACCCCCTATCGTCGGACACTCCCCCCGCGTTACCTCAACCGATTAACCCAAGTGCGGTCCAAAAATGGACTCCGCCTCCGCCTTCGGTCGTACGCCCTCGGAGGGGTTACGCCCGGAACGCCCCGGGATGTGTCTGTTCGCGCACGGTGACGTACTGCTGCCGTACGGCCTGTCCGACGGCGAGGTCGTCACCGGGCTCCAGCACCTGGGCGACCGGACCCTGCCACACGGGCGGGGTCCGCGGGTCGAGGGTGCCCCGGGCGACGCCGAGGGCCCAGGCGGCCTGGCGGGCGGCACCGAGCGCCGCGTAGTCCGCGGGCTGCGGTACGACGACCTGGGCGCCGAACAGCGCGGGCGCCATGGCCTGGACGGCGGGCAGCTCGGCGGCCTGGCCGAGCAGGAAGATCCGGCGTACGTCGACACCCCGGCCGCGCAGGACGTCCAGCGCGTCGGCGAGCCCGCACAGCATGCCCTCGAAGGCCGCACGTGCCAGGTGCTCGGCCTTCATCGACTCCCGGCGCAGGCCGGCCAGCGTTCCCGCCGTGTGCGGCAGGTTCGGCGTCCGCTCGCCCTCCAGGTACGGCAGCAGGACGAGCCCGTGCGAGCCCGGCGTCGACTTCATCGCCAGCTCGGACAGTCCCTCCAGGTCGGGCACGCCGAGGAGCTCCGCGGCCCCGCGCAGGGCCCGTACGGCGTTGAGCGTGGTGACGACCGGAAGGTGCATGCCGGTCGCGTCCGCCAGGGAGGTGATCATGCCGGTGGAGTCCGCGAGCGCCTCGACGTGGACCGCCATCACGGAGCCCGAGGCGCCCAGCGACACCACCGCGTCGCCGAGCCCGATGCCGAGCCCGAACGCCGCCGCCATGGTCTCGCCGGTCCCGGCGGATATCAGCAGGCCCTCGGGCGTGGTCCCCGCGGCCTCGGAGGGGCCGAGCACGTCCGGCAGTCCGGCCTGGTGCCCGAGGGCCAGTTCGACGAGGTCCTGCCGGTACGCGCCGGTCGCCGCCGACCAGTACCCGGTCGCCGAGGCGCCGCCCCGGTCCGTGGTCCTGCGCACGGGCCGTCCGAGGAGCTGCCACACCAGCCAGTCGTGGGCCTGGAGCAGCATGCTGGTGCGCCGGGCGGCCTCGGGTTCGGTCTTGCTCAGCCAGCGCAGCTTGGTCACCGGCTGCGCGGCCTGCGGGACACTGCCCACCGCCTGCGCCCACGCCTCACGACCGCCGAGCGCGTCGATCAGATCGGCCGCCGAGACCTGTGCCCGCTTGTCGCCGCCGACCATCGCGGGGCGCACGGTGTTGCCCTGCGGGTCCAGCGGGACGAGCCCGTTCTGCTGGGCGGACACGCCGATGGCCTGGACGCCTTCGAGCAGCCCGCCCCCCGCGGCCTCGCCCAGGGACAGCAGCCAGGCCTGCGGGTCCACGTCGGAAGGACGGCCGCCACCCTCGCCGCTGTCGACCGGATGCGGCGCATAGCCCTGCCTCAGCACGGCACCCGTGTCTGAATCGCAGACGACGATGCGAGTGAAATCGGGCGCACTGTCCAGCCCGGCGACTATCCCCATGGCGGGAATTCTGCCGTACGGCGGGAGCCGGTGGCGCCGGGCCGCCCCAAGGACCGGCGCCACCGGCCTCGCTAGGTGTTGCTGGTGCCCCAGTCGTCCTCGCCGGTTCCGGCCGCGTTCCGCTCGCGCAGGGAACGCACCCGGTCCGTGACCGAGTCGGGGACGCGGTCGCCCACCTTCTCGCTCACGGTGTGCAGCGCCTTGCCCGCGATCTCGCGGCCCTGGTGGGCCGCGGTCTCGGCGGTGTTGCGCACCGCGGGGTTCTGCGCGACCTGGCGCATGGACTTTTTCAGCTGTTCGTAGCGCTCGCGCCCGGCCCGCGTGCCGAGCACGTATCCCAGGGCCAGTCCGGCGACGAACGTGAGCCGGTAGCGCATGATGGCCACCCTTCCCTTGCGTCGGCATCGGTGCGGGGGGAACCGATTGGCGGAGCACCCCCCTGCTTGCGCTAATGTATGTGTCGCAGCAAGCGCACGCCCCCTGGCGAATACCCAGGTGGGTGCGTTCGATGCAAAGATCAATCCCCTGTAGCTCAATTGGCAGAGCAGCCGGCTGTTAACCGGCAGGTTACTGGTTCGAGTCCAGTCGGGGGAGCTCGATCTCCTGTAGCTCAATTGGCAGAGCAGCCGGCTGTTAACCGGCAGGTTACTGGTTCGAGTCCAGTCGGGAGAGCAACGAAAGAGGGCCCTTCGGGGTCCTTTTTCATGTCCGCAGGAACCGCCCAGGGCATGCCGAAGGCGTCATGGTCGCGTGAAGCCGACCAGCCGGAGCAGGAGATCGTATGAGCGGCTATGCTGCGGCAGACGGCGCGCACAAATGTGCGCGGCGCGCCGTAACGGGGCGGTAGCTCAGCCGGTTAGAGCAGCGGACTCATAATCCGTCGGCCGTGGGTTCGAGTCCCACCCGCCCCACCACGCAGGCGTCAGACCCGTGAGCGGCCGGCAGTGAGAACGGCCTCGACCCGCACGGACCGCTGGTCCCGCGGCCGGGAGCAGGGCCGCAGGCGGCCTCGGTGGGCGACTGGGCGCCGACAGGACGCGGGGCACGGAAGCGGCTGCATCCGCGCCGTCCGGCCCGACACGCGCGGCGGAGCGCGATTCCCGGAACGGTGGCGTGGCGCCGACATGCGACGACTCTTCTCGTACCCCCGCCGGCCCGCCCTGACCGGGCGTCCGCTCCTCGGCCAGGGCCTGCGGTGACACGGTCGTCGAGGACAGTGTCCGGGCCGGGCTGGCGGAGGATCACCCCAACGGCACGTCCTGCCCGCCCACCGTCCGGACGGCGACCTTCCGCGCCCACCCCGCCAGGGGCCTCACCTCCCCCGAGGGCATGAGGCTCCAGGGGTGAGCCACCCCGCGGGCGCCGACGGGGGCCGCGCCGACGGGAAGGTGATGTTGCGGGACACGCGTTGACGCGCTCTTCCGGCGCCGCGGGCGGGCCCAGAGGTTGACGATCTGTCACATACGGTCATTCGCAAGGCCGTTGACGATCGCATTCCGGCACTCAAAGGGCGGGCACAGATTCCGCGGTGTAGCTTCTACCCGTCAGTAGAGGCTTGAGCAAGGGTGGATGCGTGGCTGCCCCTTCGCAAACCGAAAAGTTCGCCGCCTGCCTTCGGATGCTGAAGGACCGCAGTGGCCGGGGTTATGACCGCCTCGGAAAGGAAGCGGGCGTCGGCGGCTCCAGTCTGCATCGCTACTGCTCAGGCCTCGGCGTCCCGACGGACTACCGGGTCGTGCACTCCTTCGGCAAGGTGTGCGGGGCCAGTCCGGAGGAACTCCGCGAACTCCACCGGCTGTGGGCGCTGGCGGACACCGAACGGAACGCACCGGCCGTGACCGCCGAGGACGACCCGGATCCGGCACCGGACGGTCCTGCCGTGACCGCCCGGACAGTCCCCGGACCCGGCGCCTCCGCACTGCCGGAGACCGCCTCCGCCGGGGCCGGGAGGCCGCGACGGCCCCGGGTGCCCGAGAAGCTGTCCTCCCGCTTCGCGGTACTGGCCGCCGCGGTCGTGGTCGTGATGGGTCTGGTGGCCGGTTTCGTGTGGATGCCCGCCGATGCCCCGCCGTCGGCCGACGACGGGCTGCTGTACTCCTCCGCGTGCAAGTCGGTGAGCATGGGACAGCACGACGAGTGCGTGCGCGAGGTCCAGACCCTGCTGGTACGGGCCAAGGGCAGGCTCGCCGTCGACGGTGACTTCGGGCCCGAGACCCTGCGCAGGCTCACCGCGTTCCAGGTGCTGGCGGGCATGCCGGCCAGCAGCGTCGTCGACGAGGGGACGAAGAAGGCGCTCTACGCGCAGGAGGTGAGCATGGCGACCTGGTCGCCGGACAAGGTGGCGAAGCGGATCCGCGAGGTGTTCGCCGAGGATCCCGGCACCGCCGTGGCCGTCGCCCGCTGCGCCTCGTTCCTCGACCCGCTGTGGGTGCTGCCCAACACCAACGGCAGCCGCAACTGGGGCGTGTTCCAGATCTCCGACGTCCGCCTGCGGGAGCTCGGCGGCACACCGCTGCGGGCGTTCGACCCGGACTGGAACATCCGGGCGGCCCACCGGCTGTGGAGCGCACGGCACGACTTCCACGACTGGCCCTCCTGCGAGGCGGCGCTGAAGGACACGAAGGACACGAAGGACACGAAGGACGTGCCGAAAGGCTGAACCCCGGAACCCCGGAGGCCCGGAACCCCGGAAGCCGGGAACCCGGGAAGCCCGGAAGCCGGGAACCCGGGAAGCCCGGAAGCCGGGAACCCGGGAAGCCCGGAAGCCGGGAACCCGGGAACCCGGGAACCCGGGAACCCGGGAACCCGGGAACCCGGGAAGCCCGGAAGCCGGGAACCCGGGAAGCCCGGAACCCCGGAACCCCGGAGGCCCGGAACCCCGGAACCCCGGTGGCCCGGAGGCCCGGAGACGCGGAAGCCCGGAGGTCCCGGGTATCGCCGCCGCGACACCCGGGACCTCCGGCTCCGGATCATCCGGGACGGTGTCAGACCGTGCCGCTCTCCCACCACCAGTCGCGGCCGAGGTCCGCCCGGCTGTCGACGTGCTGGTGGTCGACGGTGTACCGCTCCAGGCCGGAGAACCCGCAGGTCTCCGCCTTCTGGTAGACGGTCTTGGTGGCCACGCCGGGAACGTCGAGATCCGCCGCGGTGCCGTACAGGTGCATGCTGTCGCTGGCCCCGCCGATGTCGGCGTTGTGCGCGATGCTGCGGAAGCCGGAGTTGACCGTGATCGGCTTGTCGCCGAGCTTCTTGCGCAGCGCCTCCAGCTTGTACATGCAGCGTCGGGCGTTCTCCTTCACCTGCGTCGCGCTCACCTTGCCGCCGTTGAAGTTGCCGCTCGCCTGGTCGTAGAACTCGCTCCAGTTGAAGTGGGTCGTGGAGCCGTCCGACTGCTCCAGCGCGTTGAGCTTGGCGTGGGTGTTGGGACCGGCGACCCCGTCGTCGTCGAGACCGTAGGCGGCCTGGAACCGCTTGACGGCCGCGGCCGTGCCGGGGCCGAAGTCGCCGTCGAGGCCGACCCGGGTCTGGCTGGCGCTGTTGGCCGCCCAGCCCGAGACCCGGATCTGCAGCTCCAGCACGTCGGCGCCGCTGTCGCCCTGCTTCATGGTGCGCGACCACGAATAGGCCTGCGCGGTACCGGAGAGCAGCAGCGGGCCGAACGCCAGGCCGGCGCCGACAGCCAGCGTGCCGCGCAGCATGCTGCGGCGGTCGAGCGGGCGGCTGTCGACGGAGCGGCCGCCGGCGGAACGGAAGAGGAAGGTCATCGTCGTCCTTTCGGAACGGTGGTGCGAGAAGGAGCGGAAAGAGGTCAGTAGGCGAGCTGGAAGTCCACGTTCTGCGCGTCGGTGTCATAGGGGCCGACGCGCAGGACGAAGCGGGTGCCGTCCTTGACTTCGGTGGCGACGGTCGCCCACGGGGTGCCGTGGAGGGAGTACTTGTTGTCGTGGTTGCACTTGTCGGTGTGGTCGACGAACACCACGCAGGCGTACAGGAACCCTCCGTCGTCCGTGGTGAGCCGCATGTTGATGTCACCGCAGCGCGAGGACGTGGTGAAGGGGCCGAACTCCTTGGGTCCCACCTGGTAGCGGTAGTTCAGGTTCTTCGCGCCGCCGTAGCAACTGGTCGCCGCGGCCGAGGACTGTGCGGCGGCGGGCGCGGCACCCGCTCCCAGCAGTGCGGCCACGGTGACGAGAGCCGAGGCGAACGCCCTGGTCTTGATCATGGTGGTCTCCGTTCGGTGAGGTGGGTGAGAGGGTCAGAAGGCGATCTGGAAGGTGGCGGAACTGCCTTCCAGGTCGACGCCGTTGGGCACGGTGAACCTGGTTCCGTTCAGGACGTCGGTGGCGATGGTCGTCCAGCTCCGGCCGATCTTGGTCCAGTAGTTGCAGGCGCCGGCCCTCGCGAACTGCACGCAGGCCCAGCCGAACTCGGCGTCGCCGCCGGTCATCCGCATGTTGATGTCCGTGCAGCGGCTCGTGGTCACGTACGGGCCGAAGTCGCGCACCTCCCCGTAGTGCACCGTGACCGCTCCGCCGTAACAGCTCGTGGCGGCGGCGGCGGGGGCGGCCGAGGCGGGCGCCGGGACGGTCAAGCCCAGGGTGGCGAGCAGGGCCACGAGGGCCGCGCGTGCGAAGCGGCCGGTCATGGGGATCCTCCTCGGTACGGCGATGTCCACGGCCGGGATCACCGGTTGGCCAGCCGGTCCAGATCGGCCTGGGTGCCGTTGAACACGTCCCCGGTCGCCGGCGCCCGGACGCCCGGGAAGATCGCGGCGTCGGTGTACTGCCACATCGACCAGGTCGTCGAGCCGTTCGGCACCGGCGGCTGGGTGATCGACTGGCGGTAGTCCGCGAGTTGCAGCGGATACCGGGCGAAGGCGGTGGTCGACCCCATGCAGTCGTCCAGGAAGGACTTCTGGGTGTAGATCATCGGGACCCGGCCGAAGGCACTCTCCACCCGGTCGAGCCAGGCCTTGGCGTCGGCCACCGTGCCGTAGGTGGGACAACGCCCGCTGCCGTCGTCCATGCGCTCCAGGTCGAAGATCGGCGGCAGGTCACCCGCCCGCTTCCCCGTGTAGCCGGTCGCCTTCACGGCGGCGATGAACCGGTCGGCCTGCGCGGCACCCGTGTCGGCCGCCGTGCCCGTGTAGAAGTGGTACGGCGCCACGGCCAGCCCCGCCGTCCTGGCCCCCGTGAGGTCGGCGGTGAGGTATTCGTCGGTGACGTTCGTGCCCCGCGTGGCCTTGACCGTCGCGAACTCGGCACCGGAGGCCCGTACGGCCTTCCAGTCGATCGGCGCCCCGCCGGGGTGCTGGTACTTGGCCGTGTCCAGGCCGTCGATCGGGTGACCGGCCGGGTGGGGCGGCGTGCAGTACGCGTTACGGCTGGACCAGTCCACCAGCTTCGCCCAGGTGTTCGGGCCCACGGTGCCGTCGGCACTGAGGTTGGCGCAGTGCTGGAGCTCGATGACCCGGTCCTCGGTGCCGCCCCCGAAGTCGCCGTCGATGGTCAGCGGCGGATAGTGGAAGGGCTCCATGGCCAGGTTCAGCCGGCACTGGACCTCCTTGACCTCCTCGCTCTTCGCGCCCTTCTTCAGGGTCGGGCGCGCGTCGGTGTGGCCGCACACGGTCGCCTGCGCCGTGCCCGCCGTGCCCTGGGTCGCGCAGGTGTGCGGTTGAGCGGCCCAGGTGTTCAGCGCCGCCCAGGTCTGCGGGCCGAGTACGCCGTCCGCGTCCAGCCCGGCACACCGCTGGAACTCCTTGACCCGCGTCTCCGTTCCCGATCCGAACGAGCCGTCCGCCGTGATCGGGGTGTACCTGCTCGGCTTCGTCGCCAGGTCGAGTTCGCACTGCGCCTCGACCGTCGCGTCCCCCGTCGATCCCTGTTGCAGCGTGGGCTGCGCGCTCGTGTGCCCGCAGACCGCGACCGCGGCGGCCGTGGCAGGCGCTGCCTGCACCGCCGCCGGCCCGCACAGGGGCAGGACCGCTGCCACGGCGAGGGTCAGACCCCGCAGAAGCGTCCTTTTTCCCATGTGGTGTTCCCCCTCTGATGAGAGCCGGGAATCCCCGGCCGTCGGCCATGCTGGCAGCGACTGTTCCCGCGGCGGATCCTCTTGATCGGGATCGGGACGTCGGGACAGTCCCACGCATGTGACCTGCGGGAACGCGTCACCTCTGGGACGGGCATGGGACACGGACGGTGGCGCCGGAACGCGGTTGGGGCGCGGGCACGCCGATCGGCGCCGTCCGGCGGCCCCCGCAGGGAGGAGGGGGCTTCGTGGTCCTCGGGGACCGCCGGACGGCGTCGTCGCGTGCTCTCGGACTGTGGGCGGCGCGGCCCGTGGGGCGGACGGTCAGGTGTTCGCGGACCGCTTCTCGGTGAGGAACTCCACCAGTTCTCCGGGCACGAGGTGACCGGCTTCCGGCTCCTCGTGCTGGACGGGATGAATGCCGTGGGCCGCGAGCCCCCGCACGAACCGCTCGGGCAGCCTGTCGCCCTCGGCCAGGTGGAGATCGAGGAGGGCCTTCCGCTCGGAAGGATCCTGTGCGTCCCACCACTGCGTGACGCGCGCGCTGTGTGTGCTGTTCATGCGCCCCAGGTGAACACGGACAAACGGCTGGGAACAATCGAAAACGCCGGTCGGCAGCCGGTCGTTCACGCCGAAGCCCTGCCGCTCTCCCGGCTTCGGGGGAGGGGAGGAGCCACCGCGCTCCGGCACCGGTGCCGTTGGCCGGGTCGAGGTCCACGGCGGTCACCTGGGAACCCGCGGAACCGCTCTGCGCACGTGGCGATCCAGAACGGTGACGGAACATCCTGCTCGGAGGGTAGGAGGGGCGCATCCGTGGGCACCATGCGTCTATGCGCGTCGACGAGGACGCCGGTCTCATCAGTCATGAGGAGGGGTCATGAACCGTCAGATCCGGATTCGCGTCAACCGTCGGCCCGCCGCTCCGCGCGAGACGCCGATCGACCGCAGGACCCCGTCGGGACGTCTCCTGCCGTACTGACCCACGCGCCCTGACCCACCCGCGCCGACCCACCTGTCCGTGCGGACGGTACGGCCCGCCGGGCGGATGCCCGGCGGGCCGTGTCATGTCCGGGGGTGTGGTCCGGTCGTCAGTTCCGGGCCGTGCGGCGGCGTACGAGAAGGACCGTGCCCGCACCGGCGGCGAGGGCCGCGGCGGCCGCGCCCGCGAGGGGGAGGGCGGAACCCGAGCCCGTGCTCGCGAGGTCGCCGCCGGTGGTCGAGGAACCGGTCGTCGCCGAGCCGCCGGTGGTACCGGAACCGCCCGTGGACCCGGAGCCGCCGGTGGAGGCGGTGCCGGAACCGCCCGTGGTGGACGTCGAACCGGATCCGCCGGTCGAGCCGCCGCCCGAGGAGCCGGAACCACCGGTGGAGCCGCCGGCACCGTCGACGTCGAGCAGGATCGCGGCCGAGTCGTTCTTCTTGTTCCTGTCGTACGGGCGCTCCTCGCCGACCAGCGTCACCGAACCCTCGGCGCCGGGGACGGCCTTGTCGATCCGCAGCTTGAACGTGTAGGCGACGCCGCCTTTCTCCTCGATCCAGTAGTTGGCGAGGTCGCAGCGGTAGCTCCCGGCGGCCACCTTCGAGCAGGCACGGGACGCCTTGGTCACCGTCGTACCGGCGGGCATCTTGACCAGGACCTTGGCGACAGGGTTGCCCAGGTCCGACCTCACCCAGGCCGGACCCGCGTTGGTGAACCCGGCGTCCAGGGCGACCGTGTCCCCGACGCGGCCCTTCAGCCGGACGTCCGTCGCCTGGAAGTCGGCCGTGTTGTCCACGGTGACCGGCACGCCGGCCCCGTCCCAGTCCGGGTGGTCCACGTTGCCGTCACGCACCGGCGTGGTCGAGGGCAGCTCGGTCAGCTTCACCGCGGGCCCGGTGCCCCGGACGGTCTCCTCGGTACCGTCCTCGCCGCCGGAGTCGTACGTGGCCACCGTCACGTGGAGGGCTTCGTACAGCGCGTGACCGAGGACGTTCAGCTTCAGCGTCTTCTCGGGCGCGTAGACCGAACCGGCCTTCACCGTCTGGTCGAACTCGCACACCACGGTGGAGTGGCTCGGGTTCTCGTCGAAGGCGGCGATCTCGTAGCGGGTGCAGTTGGACGGCAGTTCCTGGGGGGCCAGCCCGCGGGTGACGGTGTAGGACAGGTAGACCTTGTCGAGATCCGTGGCGCCCTTGTTCGCGAAGGTGCCGGGCAGCTGGAAACTGCCGCCGGGCTTCACCCCGTCGATCGAGGTCAGCGGAGCCAGCGCCAGACCGGTGGGGGAGCCGTCGGCGGAGGCGGGCGCGGCGGCCAGGGGGATCAGGCCGACGACGCCGATCGCGGTGGCGGCCACCGTGGCCGCGGTCCTGCGAGACAGGCGGCGGTCGAGTGAGGTCCGGAGCATGGGGGGATTCCTCGATGGATCGACGGATGTGCACGGGTGAACTGCACGGGAACGGTGATTCCCGAACGTCAGACGTCTTCCGCCGTCGGACGGTTGTACGACTCCGACCGGAAACGGGAAACGGGAGACGACGGGAGGCAGGGGCCCGCCCGCCACCGCGGAACCCGCTCCGCCGTCCTCCGCGCCGGGCCGGCCGCAGGCCCTAACGGCCCAGTGCCGCACCGCCGTTGATGTGCAGCAGCTGGCCCGTCACGTACGCGGCCTCCGGGGACGCGACGTACCGGATCGCGGCCGCGATCTGCGCGGGACGGCCGGGCTGTCCGGTGAGCGACTGGGCCACGCGGGCGGCGACGAAGTCCGGGGTGGTGCGGTCCCCGAAGAACTCGGTGTCGCCGACGAAGCCGGGGGCGACCGCGTTCACGGTGATGCCCTCGGAGCCCACGCGCTGGGCGAGATCGTAGGTGTACGTGTTGATCCAGCCCTTCGAGCCGCCGTACGAGCCGGGGCCGCGCAGCGAGGCGATCGAGGAGAGCTGCACGATGCGGCCTCCGGGGCGGCGCACGTGGGGGAGCAGCGCCTCGGTGAGCAGGACGGCGGTCAGCACGTTGGCGTCGAAGTTGCGCCGGTAGCTGTCGGCGACGGAGGCGAGGCCGCCGTCGTGCGACACGGCGACGTTCCCGCCCGCGTTGGCGACCAGCACGTCGACCGGAGCGCCGTCCGCGACGATGGAGTCCCGGGCCGCGCCGACCTGATCGGGGTCCGCCAGATCCACCGCGTGCCAGGACGCGGCCTCGGGTCCGAACCGCTCGTTCAGTGCGTCGGCGGCCTTGCGCAGAACGTCCTCGCGGCGGCCCAGCAGGACCACCCGGTCCCCGTCCGCGGCGAACATCTCCGCCGTCGCCAGCCCGATCCCCGTACCCCCGCCGGAGACCACCACACGCCGTCCACCCATGTCCGCCCACCCGTCCCGGTATTCCTGGATATGAATCTCGGTCATGTACAGATATCGGTCGGGAGGCTACGGACGGTCTGAGGCGACGTCAAGTGATGCGGTTGTTCACCCGGTTGACCTGCGGATTCGTTTCGTGGAATGGCCCACAGGGCAGGGATCGGGCATCGTTTGCCCCAGGTCCGCGGGCCGAGGAAGGGAGACGCTGTGCACGATCATGTGCGGACGGCGGACGGGCGTCTGCTGCGCGTCGAGGTCACGGGAGACCCGCGCGGCCGCCCTGTGTTCCTGATGCACGGGATGCCGGGCAGCAGGGTCGGACCCAGACCGCGTGCCATGTTCCTCTACCAGCGAGGCACCCGGCTCATCAGCTACGACCGGCCCGGTTACGGAGGGTCGGACCGGCATCAGGGGCGGCGGGTCATCGACGTCGCGCGGGACGTGGCCGATGTCGCCGACGCGCTGGGCCTCGACCGGTTCGCGGTGGCCGGACGCTCCGGAGGGGCTCCGCACGCGCTGGCCTGTGCCGCGCTGATGCCGGACCGGGTCAGCCGGGCCGCCGCGCTCGTCGGCCTCGCGCCGCGTGACGCGCAGGGGCTCGACTGGTTCAAGGGAATGACGCCCTCGAACGTCGACGAGTTCCGGACCGCGTTCAGCGATCCGGAGCGGTTCGTGGCCCGGCTGATCCCGAGGTCCGACGCGATCCGCAGCGATCCGGTGCGGCTGCTGGACGAACTGCGGCAGGAACTCAGTGACGACGACCGGCAGATCGTCTCCGACAAAACGATTCGCTCGATGCTGCTCCGCAACTACCAGGAGGCGCTGCGGACATCCCCGTACGGCTGGATCGACGACGCCCTGGCGCTCACCGGGGACTGGGGCTTCGATCCCGCGGACATCCAGGTGCCGGTCCTGCTGTGGCACGGCGCGGAGGACGCGTTCTCCCCGGCGTCGCACTCGTCGTGGCTCGCCGCGCGGATTCCCCGCGCGACCGCCGTGCTCGAACCCGGGGCAGGGCACTTCGCGGCGCTGCGCGCCCTGCCCCAGGTGCTGGGCTGGCTGCTCGCCGAAACGCTGTCCTGGCCCGCCGGCCGGCGCGGTCCCGCACCCGCCGGACCGTCCTCACCGACCCTGCCGGTGCCGTAGCCCGGGCGGCATCGGGTCACCGGACCGAGCACGCGCCACCGGCCGGCGGGCGGCCACGCGGCGACCGGCCGGCCACTCGCCAAAGGCCCCGGCAGGGAGCGCGCCCGCCGCTCACACCGTCAGCGGTTCCAGGTCCCGGTACATCCGGCGCTCCTCCGTGCCGTCGCGGGTCATCCTGTTGTCGTCGCCGAGGAGGGAACGCAACTCCGAGAGGGACTCGGCGCGGAGGCGGCGGGCCTCCTCGTCACGGCCCAGGGCGGCCAGGGTCAGCCCGGAGTTCACCGCCACGGCGAGCGTCTCCGGATGATGGGCCCCGAGAGCCCCGCGGAGACCCTGGAGCGCCTTCGCCTCCAGTTCGTGCGCCTCCGTGAAACGACGCTGGTCGGCCAGGACGTTGGCGAAGTTGGTGAGGCTGAACAACGTGTGCGGATGCCGGTCGCCGAGCGTCTGGCCCATCCGGCTCAGCACTCCCCGGAACACGTTCTCCGCCTTCTCGGCGTCACCGCAGCCCCAGTGGAAGATCCCCAGGTTGTTCAGCGCGGCCTGGGTGTACGGATGGGCTTCGCCCGGCCCCTTCATGTACTCCGCCAGGGCCTCGCGGGCGACCTCGCGCGCCGCCTCCCGCTCGTCCGCCGCGAACAGGTCGGCGGCCATGTTGAGATCGCAGGCCAGCGAGTCGGGCGTCGGGGCCCTGTACTGCCGCCGGTACTCGCCGCGCGTCGCCGTCGTGAGCCGCCGGGCGTCCTCCAGCTCGCCCGCCCGGCGCAGCGACACGGCGAGGGACTTGGCGCAGCTCAGCGTGCCCGGGAAGTCCTTGCCGAGGATGCGTTTGTGGGCGTCGTAGGCGCGCGACAGAAGGGTGACCGACTCGGCGTACCGGCCGACCTCGCGCAGATCGCGGCCGAGGCGGGCCGCCGAGGCGAGGGTGTACGGGTGGTCGGGGCCGAGGACCTCGACACGGCGGTCGAATGTCTCCTGGTCGAGGGCGCGGGCCTCGCCGTAGCGGCCGACCGTGCGCAGCGCCAGCGCGAGGTTGTTGGCGGCGCTGAGGGTGCGCCGGTGCGACTCGTGGAAGATCTGCCTGAACCCCTCGTGCGCCTCGCGGGCGAACTCCACCGCCGACTCGTACACACCGAGCGCCGCGAGATCGCTGGCGAGGCCGGACATGGTGACGTAGGTGTGAGGGTGTGAGGGCCCGAGGACTCGCCTCTGCCGTTCCAGGAGTTCGGTGTTGATATCACGGGCCTCGATGTAACGCCCCTGGGAGCGCAGGACGTTGCCGAGCTGGGCGCGCAGGTACAGATACTGGACGTTGTCCTCTCCGAGGATCGGCTCCCAGTGGGAGAGGAGGTCCTGGGCCAGCGCGAGGGCGCCGGAGAAATCACCGCGCTTCCACAGGTAGCGGACGCGGTCGATGAGCAGTCGGCGGGTCTCGGGCTCGCTGCAGTCGCGGGCGTCCGAGGCCGCCAGGTGCGGCCAGATGACCGCGAAGCGCGGCCAGGTCTCCGGGTCGTCGATCGGTTCGTCGCCGTCGGGCCGGCAGCCCGCGAGAACCGTGTGCACCACATGCCGGGCATGCCGCTGCTCCTCCTCGCTGAGCTGTGAGCGGATCACGGCCTGAACCAGACGGTGGACCTGGATGCTGTTGCTGACCTGGTCGATCTTGGCGAGTGCGAACCGGCCGATCTCGCGGATCACCCGGCCGAGCAGCAGACGCTCCTGGAGAGCGGGGTCGTAGGGCCTGAGGGCGTCGATCATCTCCTTGCTGTAGACGAGATGCGAGGAGATCGGTTCGGCCCCCATGAACGCGCACACCTGCAGCAGCCGGACGGAGGCGGGGGAGCGTTCGCGCAGCCGCGCTATGGAGATGCTCCAGGTCGCGGCCACCGTCATCGGGTAGTCCGCGGGCTGGTTGAGGTCCAGCACCTCGGTCGTCTGCTCGGCGAGCTGCCGCAGATACTCCTGGATCGGGGTGGCCGTCTCCGCGAGCCAGGCCGCGGCCTGCTCCACCGCGAGCGGCAGATCACCGACCGCGATCGCCACCTGTTCCGCCTCGTCCGGACTCAGTCCCGAGGCGCGCAGGGTGAGGTGCTCGACACTCTCCTCGCGCCGGAAGACGTCGATCGGCAGTGAGGCGCCCTGCTGCGTCCAGGCCTGGTTGCGTGAGGTGACCAGGATGTGTCCGCCGCCGCCCTCCGGGAAGAAGTGCCGGATCTGCGCGGGGTCGTCGGCGTTGTCGAAGACCAGGATCCAGCGCCCGGTCGGCTCCCCGCGGCCCAGCATCCGCAAGGCCTCCTGGCCGGCCACGTTGATGTCCTCGGCGCTGGAGGCGCCGATGCGGGAGGCGAGTTCGGCCAGCGAGGAGACGACGTTGTCCGGGTCCTCGGCGGAGATCCACCACACCAGGTCGTAGTCGGCCATGAACCGGTGCACGTACTCCAGCGCCACCTGGGTCTTGCCGACGCCACCGAGCCCGTACAGGGCCTGCGGCTGCGGCAGGAGGACCGAGACACCGCTGCCCAACTGGTCGCGGACCCGGTCGAGAATGGCATCGCGACCGGTGAAGGAGCTGTTGCGCTGGGGTGCGTTCCACACCGACGGGGTGCCGCCGGCGAAGCGCGGCCCGGACGTGCCGCCCTCCAGGTGCCCGCCCCTCAGGTCCAGGGCCTCCATGAGCGCGCCGACGCACCGGGCCTCGTCGAGCCGGTGCAGATCGAGCGGGTTGTGGTCGAGGTAGTAACGCGGCAGATGGACCTCGTCCACCCGTACCGGTACGACGGTGCCGCGCCCCGCGTGGCTGTCCGCGTCGGTCAGGGCACGCCAGACGGCCTCGGCGTGCCGGGACCTGCGGAACGCCTTCGAGAGGAGTACGAGCGTGCGGGCCTTCGGGTCCCGGTGTGCGACGGGTCCGTCCGCGATGTCGTGCGCGGTGACCCGGCATCCGGACCGGGTCAGGAGCGAGGTGATCCAGTCGGCCCAGACACGGTTCTCCGGCGCGTACGCGATCACCACCTCGAAGCCGTACGAGGGCCGCCGCCTCATGAACGCGTCCCGGCAGCGCAGCCGCACGGGCTCGGGCACCGGCGGCAGAGCGGTGACCTCGCCGTCGGAGACGACCGCGGTGAGCCGTTCGAAGGCGGACAGCAGGGAGTTGGAGATCCCGCTCTCGTCGCCGACGGTGGCGAGCGTCTCCTCGTACGCGTAGTAGGGGCGGTACGGGATCTCGACCTTCCCCCAGTACGAGCTCAGCTCCTCGCCGTTCAGGTCGCCGCCGTCGGGCGCCTTCGGGAACCCGTCGAACTTCGCGCGGGCGAGGGAGCGCCCGGCGTCCACCTTCTCCTTCTCGTTCTCGTCGACGCGCATCAGGACGGGCAGCACCCGGATCCAGCGCCGGCGGTAGGCCTCTCCGACGTCGCGGGCCACGGCCGCGGCGCCGTCCAGCGACTGGTCGCTGAGGGTGAAGCAGTCCACGAGCACGTCGGGCATGTGGATGGTGCAGATGTCGGCGTTGTCGGACAGTCCGGTCCGGCTGTCGATGAGGACGTAGTCGTAGGCGGCCTTCATGTCGTCGCGCAGCGCGTCGAGGAAGAGCCCCCCGCCGAGGCGTTCGTAGAAGTTGTCCCACTCGAAGGACGACACGCTCGCCGAGTACGAGCGGTCCAGCCGGCCGGCACCGAGGAAATCGAGCGAGCCGCCCTCCTGGAAACGCAGCCCGAGCCGCTCCGGCGTCAGGGAGATGGCGTGCTGCTCGACGCGCGCGTAGTCGAGGTGCCACTGGCCGGAGCGCTGGGGCCCGGAGGTCGCCGCCCACGCGTACTCGTTGATGATGTCGATGACGCCGGTGGTGGCCGCGAGCGCGTTCGCGTCGAGAAAGGGATGGAAGAAGCGGTGCAGGCCGGGGGCTTCCAGGTCCCAGTCGACGGCGAGAACGCGCTTGCCGCCGGCGGCGAGGATCCAGGCCGTGTTGGCCAGGGCCATCGTGCGGCCCGTGCCTCCCTTGTACGAGTAGAAGGTGATGATCCGTCCGTCCCGCACGGCTGTCATGTCTCGTCTCCTCCGTGGTCGGATCCGCCCGCGGGACGCGAGGGGTGAGCGGGACCCAGCAGACGGGGCCGGCGGATCGACGGGCCGACGGGCGGATGCGCCTCGGCGTGCTTGAGGTACTGCCGGGTCGCGTGCGCGACGACGGCGGGCAGTGCGTCGGTGAAGGCCCTCAGGGTGGGGACACCGTCGACGGCGGTCCGGCAGCCGGCCCGCCTGCCCCGGTCCAGGATCAGCGGCAGGGTCTGCTCCAGGTCGGCGGCCAGTCTGCGGCCCTCCTCACCGTGGCCCTGGGGATCGGCCGGGTCCCAGGGGACGATCGCGCCGACCCAGGGCCGTGCCTCGTCGTCGAACGTCCTGAGCCTGCGGCGGCGCGCCTCGTCGGTGAGCGCCCACCGGTCGACGAGCAGGATGCCGGGCCGGCTGGGCGTGGCCTGACCGGCACCGTCCCCGCCGGGGGACTCGTCCGTGTCCTCGGCGTCGAGGGACGACACGGATGTCTGGTAGTCGAGGGAGCGGATCAGCTCTTCGGCGAGCGCGGGAAGGGGCCGGGCGGACTCCTCGTGGTACGGGTTCCAGTCCTGGGCGTCCTCGCCGTAGGGCCGGGTGTCCCGATGCTCCGGGAGGGTCCGCAGGGTGGGTGCCGCGACCGTCAGATGGATCCGCCGGGGTTCCGTGCCGCGTGGCTTGAACGCGCTCGGGGTGTCCTCGTACCTGCGCGGGCGTTCGGGCGGCGGCGGAGCCTCGCGCGCGGCCCGCACGATCCGCTGCGCCAGTCGGAGGACCGCTTCGTCGTACTCCTCGCGCAGCCGGCTGAGCTTGATCAGGCCGTAGATCCCCTGGGTCGCGTAGCGGTCTCCGCCCGGTTCCGCGCCGATGGGGACGTGCTTGACCGAATCGGGCAGCTGGGCGGGGTCGACCGGCGTCCACAGCACGGGGACGACGGCGGGAGGAGCCCCGGAACCGACGGCTCGTGCGCGCAGGACCCGCTCGTTGAACGCGAACCACTCCCGGCCGCAGAGCTCACTGCTGAAGTACCGCGGAGAGAACAGCGCCACGAACACGGAGCACGTCGCGAGACTCTGGCCGGCCCGGTCCGACCAGCCGTCCCCCGCACCGTCCTCCCGGTCCATGAAGCCCGCCCGAGCGCCCAGGGGAAGATCCGTGAGCGCGGTGACGTGGTCGCACAGATCCGTGAACAGGACGCGCACCCAGTGATCGGCGCGGCCCACCTCGGAACCCCAGGCCGGCGTCCGGGCGTAACTCAGGAAGAAACAGGGCCGGTCGGTCGATTCCGGTTCAGCTGGGTCCATGCATCCCCCTGTCCATGCGTCCCCGTGTCCCTGGAGGAGACCTCCACGGGACGTTCGCCTGGCCGAGACCACAATCTTCCGGATCGCGGCTCGAACCAGTCATCACTTTCACGTCATTCCCTGGCGATATCCGGACATCTGGACGACGGCCAGGTCGACGGCCTCGCGCATTCCGAACAGCCGTACCGCCCGCCCGGCCAGCCGCCGTTCGGTCACGAGGTCACGCGGCAGCCGGGCCCCGATGTCCCCGAAGTCCGCGTCGCTCAGCGCGATGTCCTCGTACGCCTTCCATCGGCCCTTCGCCCCCACCACGCTCGGGTACTTCCTCAGGGAGGGCGGCGGGCGCAGCCGGTACTCGGCGAGATGGAAGGCCGTGCACACCTCGAAGCCCACGCGCAGCAGCAGGACCTGCGCGTTCGCCGCGTACAGTCCGGCCAGCGGGGAGCGTTCGCCGAGGTGGCAGCGCGGGTCGTGATCGCCCAGCAGCTCCCGCGCGCGCGGACCGAGTCCGGCCAGCGAGGTCAGCGGATGTCCGCTGCGCACGGCGCCGGGCGTGGTCCACACACACGTCGCGAGCACGCCCATGGTCGGGCAGTGCGTCCTGCGGGGATCGAAGGGTTCGACCGAGGCCCGGTACGCGGCCTCCTCCCGCTCGTCCATGGCCGCGGTGAGCGCCTTGTACGCCCGTGACGTGACGGACTTCTCCGGAGTGAAGGTGGGCACGACGAGAGTGCCCTCCGCGCCGAGCGCGTCGAGGAGCGCGTCGCGTACGTCGGCGGGGCGCAGCCCCGAACCGCCCAGCGAGGCGTGGACCATGAGGACGCCGTTCCGGCGGACGCCCATCCGCGTGAAGAATCCGGACAGTCGCGTGCGGTCGGTCACCTCAGGTCCGCCCAGTCGCCGCGCAGTTGCCGCGCGAACTCCGCCCCGGTTTCGGTGACTTCACCCTTCGGCCGGTCTGCCAGCCGGGTGAGCGCGTCATCGGCCCGGGCCAGCGCCGCATTCAGCCGGGGCGGATCACCGGTGAAGCGGACGGCGTCCGCGAGTGCGAGATCGGCCCTGTCGAACAGCCGCCCGGCGGGCGTGCCGGGCACGTTGAGGTCGGTGGTCGCGAGGAGTGCCCTGAACCGTGCCCGGCGCCCGGTGCGCGGCAGGTCCCGGACGAACTCCTCCGGATCGACGTCGACGGCCATTCCGAGGGCGCCGAGGCCATGGGATCCGAGGCGAACTCCCGCCCCCGCCCGAAGTGGTGTGACGGTGGTGAGGAACGGGGCGTTGGGGCCGGTGCGCCAGTCCGGCGCCCGCTCGTCCATCAGACGGAGCGCCGCGAGCAGCCGTTTCGTGAACGCGTCGAGACCGGCGGTACCGAGCGGCGGGGTGACGGGGGCGGGGTAGCGGGCACGAAAGGGGTCGGCGTCGTCGAGGAGCAGGGCGGTGCCGCCGGCCGGGACGGCCGTCCGCAGCGGGCGCCACCGGGCCGGATCGTCCATGGCGCGCTCCTCGCCGCTGTGTGTCCGCACCCGGAGCCGTCCAGCCGTGACGGTGGCCGTGATGCGGCCCGGCCCGGGGAGGAAGAGGGTGCCCAGGGCGGGCAGATGGAGGCCGGCGGTGGGGTGGTCCCAGGTGAGCGCGAGATCGGCGCGGGCACGGACGGCCGCGGCGGTGACCGCGGAGGCGAGGGGCGCCGGGTCGAGCGGGCGGTGGTGCGGCTGTTCTCTCAGCAGGGTGAACAGGTAGGGGTGGGCGAGGACATCGGCGACGTGGTCCGCGGTCTCCGGGCTGCCGTCCAGGTCCAGCAGCGCCCGCCGGACCGCGTCCCAGGACTCTTCCCCGTGATGGCGGGCCAGGGAGCGGGACAGCAGGTGGCGGATCAACTCGCCCTCGGCAAAGAGCAGTTCGTCCATGCTGAGCACGGCCGGGCTGAACGTACGGTCGGTGATCCGCTCCGCGATCCCGTCGACGAGCGCGCGCAGGTCCGAGCAGAAGACGGACGGATTCCCGAAGCCGTGCGAGGCGGCGCTGTACCGGTGGGCGTACAGCCCGCCGCCGCAGGACGTGACCACCTCGCAGCTCCGGCAGGTCGGGCTGAGCCCGGCGAGGCCCGATCGGCGGGCGAGGACACCGGGATGCCGGGCGAACTCCTCGAAGCCGTCGCTCGCTATGGCGTAGCCGGTCGCCGGGGCCCCGGGGTACGCCGTCTTGAGCGAGTCCGCCTGTTCGAGACTTCCGTCGGTCTCGATCACGGCCAGGTCGCTCGGCGCGAGCCCCATCGCCTCCGTCAGGCTCGGGCCGCCGCGCAGGGTGCTGAGGACCGAATCGAAGGTCCGCACCGGCACGGCGCGGCCCTGTGCGTCCCAGCGGTCGAAGACCTTGAGCAGCCATAGCGCGTACGCGGTGGGGGAGCCGGCGGGTCTCGGCGGAGGGGTGTCCCAGGTCGAGTGCGGCAGCAGGTAGTCGATGCGGGGCGGGTCCTGTGCGACGAGGGCGTCGTGCACCGCGACGGGATCGTTGGCCACGTCCACCGTGCACAGCAGCCCGCTGTAGAGGTGCCGGTACTCGGGCGCGCGCAGCAGGTCGAGGGCCCGCAGGACCCGGTCGTGGGAGCTGCCTCCCCGCCGGTCGCGCCGGTGCCGGTCGTTCGCCGCGCGGTCTCCGTCGAGCGAGACACTGACGCTGACGCCGAATTCCTTGAAGACGTCGAGGTATCGCGTGTCCAGCCGGATGCCGTTGGTGTGAATACGCAGATCGAGCTCGGTGACCGGTTCGACGGCGCCGGCGATCTCCGCGCAGATGGTCCGCATACGGGCGGGCCGCACCAGCAGGGGTTCGCCGCCGTGGAGGATCACGGAGACGGAGGGGAGCCGCCGGGTCCTCGCGTGGTCGGCGAGTTTCCGGGCGACCTCTTTGATCGTTCCGTCGGACATGAAGGCGGGACGGTCTCGCCAGCTCTGGTCGGCGTGCTCGTACACATAGCAGTGATCGCAGGCGAGATCGCATCGACCGTGGATCTTCAGGACCAGTTGCCGAAGCGTCACCCGGTGAAGGCTAGCGGCGCGAGTGCGGTGATCGGACCGTCAACGCCCGTACTTTTTCGCATGGTTGACGAAGCTCGTACCCGTACGGAGCCCGGCTGCCGCCCTGTGGGCCGCCGGGTGCGGTCGCGTGGCTCGGGCGGGCCTCACAGGGCCGAGTCGAAGGTGATCGGCTTGACCGGCTTCGCCGGGGGCCACCCGGGAGGGAGCTCGGCGGGTGCGGGGGCGGAACGTTCCGCCGCTCGCGTCGCGGCCGTCCCGAGAGGGTCGATGGCCGAAAGGCGGGTGTGCTGCCGACGGGTGACGGAGCGGCGCATCTCCGGCATCATCGAATCATCCATGGGAGGAATGTCTATTCTATCCGCGATGGTGACATCTGTGGACAATGTCGGGTTCGACCTCTGCGGGGGTAGCGATGCTCGCGACGGACTGTACCGGAGGCTGCGGGCCGCGTGACGAGGGTCCTCGGCACTTGTCCGGAAGTACAGGACACTCGTCTTGAATCGCCCGCCCGCTAAGCCGGTGACTGCCAGACGACGTTCGTGCCGGGGGTGCCCGTGTCGTCCCCGCCGTCGGGCGCGCTCGCGGCCGTGGGCTGCGAGGTCTCGGAGGCGCCGTTCGGGATGCCGTCGTCGTGGACCGTCAGGCGGACGCCGGGGCGGCCGTCCGGCAGGGTCACCGTCGCGTCGACGACGACCTCGATCCGCGACACCCCGGGGCGCCGCGAGGCGGCGGCCAGGGCGCGCCGCAGGACGGCGAGGAGCCGGCCCGCCACCGGCTCGGTGATCCGGTTCTCCACCGGGCCCGTGAACCGGGTCGACGGCCGGACGCCGAGGACCGCCGCCGCGCCGGCCGTCTCGCGCAGGACCCTGCCGCGCAACGTGGTGGGGGCGTCGGCCGGCGGCTGCTGCAGGGCGAAGATCGCGGTGCGTACCTCCTGGACCGTGGCCTCGAGTTCGTCGACCGCCCGGCCGAGGGTCGCCGACACCTCCTCGGCCTCGCCGTCACCGCCGTCCCCGTGCGCGGCGTTCCTGCGCTGGGTCGACTCCAGCATCATCCCGGTCGCGAAGAGGCGCTGCACGACCAGATCGTGCAGGTCACGGGCGATGCGGTCCCGGTCCTGGTACACCGCGAGGAGCTCACGGCCGTGCCGGGCGTCGGCCAGGACCAGGGCCAGCGCGGCCTGGGAGGCGAACTGAGTGGCCAGCAGGCGTTCGACCTCCGTGTACGGGCGGTCGCCCCGCCCGCGCGGCAGGGCCAGCGTGCCGATGAGCCGGCCCTCGGTCTGGAGGGGCAGCATCATGCTCGGCCCGAACCGGGTCCGCACAGGGGTCGTCATCCGCGGGTCGGTCGCCGAGTCTTCGATGAACACCGGTTCCCCACCCAGGAGTTGTTTGAGGACGGGGCTGCCGGGCGCGATGGTCGTCCCCACGATGCCGGCGGGGTCCTCGGGAGTGGAGGCGACCACGATCTCCATGCCCCCCTCGTCCGTGGGCTTGAGGATGATCCCCGCCGCGGCTCCCGCGAGGATCCGGGCGCGTTCGGCGACCGTCGTCAGCGCGTCGGCCCCGGTCCCGCCGCTGAGCAGGGCGGTGGTGACGGCGGCGGCACCCTCGATCCAGCGCTCCCGCTGCCGGGCCGTCTCGTACAGCCGGGCGTTGGCGATCGCGATACCGGCCTGCGTGGCGAGCAGGCGCACCAACTGCTCGTCCTCACGGGTCACCGGCCCGCCGGACTTGTCCGCCAGGTAGAGGTTGCCGAACACCTCGTCGTCGACCCGGATGGGAACGTCCAGACAGATGTCGGGCTCGGGGGAGCCGGGGTGCCCGGGAGCGACAGGGTGTCCGGGAGTGGCCGGGAGCCCGGAAGTGGCGTGGGACCCGGAAGTGACGGAGTGTCCGGGAGCCGCGGGGGGCCCGGAAGAGCCGGGCGCCTCCGGCTCCTCGGGCCGAGGGCCCGGCTCCGGGGGGTGCGGCCCCGCCGTGCGGATCCGTACCAGCCCGTCCCGGCCCGGGTCCCGCATCCCCAGCGCCGCGTACCGGGCCCCGGTCAGCTCGGCGGCGGCGTCCACGATCCGCTGGAGGGTCGCCCGCAGTTCGAGCTCGGTGCCGACGCTGAGGACCGCCTCCAGAAGAGGCGTGAGACCGGGCGCGGGTTCGGACACCGGAGGCCCCCCGGACGCCGGTTCGTCAGTTCGCCAGCGGGTTCAGGATCATCGGTTCGATCTTGCCCTCCAGCATGTAACCGAGCCCCTGGACGGCACAGACATCGGGCCGCTCGGCGATGTGGACGGGTACGCCGGTCGCCTGCCGGAGCATCTGGTCGAGCCCGGGGAGCAGCGCGCTGCCGCCGACCATCATGATCCCGCGGTCGGCGACATCGGCCACCAGATCGGGCGGGCAGGACCGCAGAACCTTGCCGACGCCGTCCAGCACGGCGGTCAGCGGTGTCTCGATCGCCATGCGTACGGCGGCGGTGTCGACCTTCACGGAACGCGCCAGCCCGGTCGCCACGTCCCGCCCGTGGATCTCGGTCAGGGCCGGTCCCTGCGGGGTCAGCCCGTTCCCGGAGAGGGCGAGCTGAAGGGGCCGTACGGCCTGGCTCGGCAGCATCAGCTCGTGCTGGTGGCGCAGGTGCTGGACGATCGCGTGGTCCACGGCCTCACCGCCGACCGGGATGCGTTCGGCGGTGACGATCGAACCCAGCGACAGCACGGCGAGCTGGGTCGCGGCGGCCCCGCAGACCATGATCATGGTGGCTTCGGGCCGCTCGACGGGCAGTCCGCAGCCGACCGCCGCCGCGATCAGCGTGTCGACGAGCTCGACCCGCCGCGCCCCCAGCCCGACCAGCGTCTCGATCGTGGCGCGCTGCGCCAGCGGGTCCGCGTCGTGCGGCGTGCAGGCCGCGGCCCGCAGCCGCGGCTTGCGGCGCAGGGTGCGCCGGACCTTGTCGCCCAGCAGATTGCGCAGCATCCGCTGGGCCATGTCGATGTCGACGACCGTGCCGCCGGACACCGGGCGCACCACCCGGATGTAGTCGGGGGTGCGGCCCGTCATCCTCTCCGCGAACTCCCCGACCGCGATCAGCGCGCCCGTCTTCGTGTTGATCGCGGCGACACTCGGCTGATCGACGACCAGACCCGCGCCCCGCACCCAGACACGGGTCCGCGACGCGCCCAGGTCGACGGCGAAGTGACAGCGGCGCAGCTGCTCCAGACTGGCGGTCATGGCAGGTCCTCCCGAGAGCGCAGACCGTGGGGCTCCGCCGGGCGGCGGTCCTCTCTCGCATCCTGCGGGCGCGGGGCGGGCGGCGCCCCTTTTGGACGGCCGGGCGAGGCGCCGCCGGACGGGTGGTCCGGCCCGATCCCTGGACTCGTTTCCGAACCCGGCCCCGGCCCGATCCCCGAACCGGTCCCCGAACCCGGCCCCGGTCTGATCCCCGGGTCCGCCCCCTCGATCTCTGAACTCGGTCTCGCCCCTCGGCGGGTGTCCCGGTTTCTGCGGCTCCTACCGGCATGTCCTGGCGGGAAGCCGCCAGGGCGCCTTCCCGCCAGGCTTCGTCGGCGCCTTCGCGGCACGGGCCCCCCGACACTCATCGCACGTACCGGGTGCCACCCCCTGCCCGGCGCGCGCACGGCCCGACGAAGAGAGGCCATGAATGACCAGAGGACCACTGAGCCGTCCGGCGGCGCTGCTGTCGGCCGGGCTCGTGCTCGCCCTGCTGCCCACGGGGCGGGCCGGCGCCCTCGCCGCCGCGGGCACCGCGGACTCCGGGACCGCCGCCCCGGCGAAGGCGAGAGCCGCCGGTGCCGCGCACACCGTCACCCTCGTGACCGGCGACAAGGTGACCGTCACCGACCTCGGCGGCGGAAAGAGGACGGTCTCGGTCGTGCGCCCCCGGGGGGCCACCGGGGCCGTGCGCACCCAGGTCGCCGACGGCACCGTCACCGTCGTACCGGACGAGGCGCTGCCGTATCTGCGGGCCGGCACCCTCGACCGGCGGCTGTTCGACGTGAGCGAGCTGATACGCCAGGGGCTCACCGACCGGCAGACCGGTGAGCTGCCGCTGATCGTGACGTACGACCCGAAGGCGCGGACCACGGTCCCGGGCGGAGCCGAACGGACACGGTCGCTGCCGAGCATCCGCGGCGCGGCCGTCGACGCGGACAAGGGACGGACCTTCTGGAAGGCGCTGACCCGGCAGGAGGGGATCGGCAAGGTCTGGCTCGACGGGCGGGTCGAGGCCGACATGGCCGAGAGCAACGCACAGATCGGCACCCCGAAGGCCTGGGAGGCCGGGCTCACCGGCAAGGGCGTGACCGTCGCCGTCCTCGACACCGGAGTCGACACGAGCCACCCCGACCTGGCCGGCCGGGTCACGCGGACCCGGAGCTTCATCGACGGGGAGGAGGTCGCCGACCGCAACGGGCACGGCACACACGTCACCTCCACCGTGGGCGGCACCGGCGCGGCCTCCGACGGGCAGGAGAAGGGCGTCGCGCCCGAGGCCACGCTCGCCGTCGGCAAGGTGCTCAGCGACCAGGGTTCGGGCAGCGAGTCCCAGATCATCGCCGGCATGGAGTGGGCCGCGCGCGACGTGCACGCCAAGGTCGTCTCGATGAGCCTCGGTTCGACCGAGCCCAGCGACGGCACCGACCCCATGGCCGCGGCCGTCGACACCCTCTCGAAGGAGACCGGCGCCCTCTTCGTCATCGCCGCCGGCAACACCGGCGCCCCCTCCTCCATCGGCTCACCGGGTGCCGCCGACTCCGCCCTGACCGTCGGCGCGGTCGACTCCGCCGACGAGGCCGCCTACTTCACCAGCACCGGGCCCCGCTACGGCGACAACGCGCTCAAGCCCGACCTGTCCGCGCCGGGCGTCGACATCCTCGCCGCCCGCTCCCAGCTCGTGAGCGGCAGCGGCTACTACACCTCCATGAGCGGTACGTCGATGGCGACACCGCACGTCGCGGGCGTGGCCGCGCTGCTCGCCCAGGAACACCCCGACTGGACCGGTGCTCAGCTCAAGGACGCGCTGATGTCGACGTCGAAGCGACTCGACGCCTCCGTCTACGCGTTGGGCGCCGGCCGGGTGAGCGTCCCGGACGCCGTCGACGCGAAGGTCACCGCCACGGGCAGCGCCGACCTCGGCTTCCACAGCTGGCCCTACGAGGAGGACAAGCCGGTCACCAGGACGCTCACCTACACCAACTCCTCGGACGCGGCGGTGCGGTTGACGCTCGCCGCGGAGGGGGCCGGCGAGGGTGTCGCCACCCTCGCCGACACCACGCTCACGGTGCCCGCGCACGGCACCGCGTCCACCACGCTCACCGGCGACGGCTCGAAGGCGCCCGTGGGCCAGACGTCGGGGCGGATCGTGGCGTCGGCGGACGGCACGCCCGTCGCGCACACCGCGTTCGGGCTGGTCAAGGAGGAGGAGCGGTACACGCTCACCGTCCATGTGAAGGACCGGGACGGCGACCCGACCGCGGCCTACCTCGCCGTGCAGCAACTGGCGGCGGACGTCGACGCGTACTCCGCCTCCGTAGGGGACTCCGGCACCCTCGAACTGCGCCTCAGGCCCGGCACGTACAGCCTCACGTCCTTCCTCGACGTACGCGGCAGCCATGGCGCCGACTCCCTCGGCATCGGTTTCCTCGCCGCACCTCAGATCACCCTCGACCAGGACCGCGAAGTCACCCTGGACGGGCGGGCGTTGCGGGAGATCAGCGCGAAGGTCGACCGGCGCACCGAGACCCGGCAGCTGCTCATGGAGTACGACCGCAAGGGTGGTGGCTCCGACCTGTTCGGCGCGGTCCAGGTACCCGTCAAGTACGACAGCGTCTTCGCCGCGCCGACCCCGAGGGTCACCGAGGGCACCTTCGACTACCGGACCGTGTGGCGGCTCGGGAAGCCGCTCCTCGACGTCGTGGGCGTCAAGGCGGCGCTCGCCCAGCCGGGCGGCACCCTGATCGAGGGCCGCAGCAGGCTGCCGCTGGTCGACGTCGGGGACGGGCCGTTCACCGGGGTGAGCGGCAAGGCCGTCCTCGCTCGGCTCGCCGACGGCGTCGATCCGGCCGCGCTCGCCCAGGCGGCCCAGGACGCGGGCGCCAAGGCCCTGTTCGTCACCGACGACACGCCGGGACGCCTCAACGCCTGGTTCGGCACGGACGACAACGCGGACCGGCCGCTGCAGATCGCCACCGTGAACGCGGCGGACGCGGCACGGCTGCGCGCGACCCGGACCGTCGACATGACCGGCACGCGCAACACGCCCTACGTGTACGACCTTTCGCACGGTTACCGGAACGCCGTGCCGGACCGCAGTCTCACCTACGAACCCAAGCGCGGTGAACTGGCCGTGCTGGACACCAGGTTCCACGCCGCGAAGCCCGTCTCGGGCAGCGAGTTCCGCTACTCGATCGCCGACCCGTTCCCCGTCGGCCTCGGCTTCCAGGAGCGGATCGACTACCCGGCCGAGCGGACCGACTACGTCTCCACCGGCCCCGGACAGACCTGGATGGAGTCCGTCAACGTCGGGGAGGGCGCGCTGGAGGAGCGCAGCGGCCTGGTCCCCTACCGGGGCGGCACCCACGAGACCCTGAACTGGTTCAAGCCGGTCTGGCACCCCTGGCTCGGCACCGGACTGGGCTGGGGCCAGCAACGCGCGGGCAACCAGATCCAGTTCAACACGCCCGGCTGGGGCGACTCCGGCCCCGACCACACCGGCTTCGGCGACGTGTGGAGCGAGGACACCGGGATGACCCAGTTCACCGAGGTCTATCAGGACGGTGTCCTGGTCGATCAGGGGAAGAGCTCCGCCGGATACGTCTGGGACGCGCCCGCCGACGAGCACACCTACAAGGTCGTCACGGACACGACCCTCGACCCGGAGCGCTGGAGGCTCTCCACGAAGGGCCACACCGAGTGGACCGTCCGGTCGGCGGCCACCCCCGAGGACCACTACACCTTCCTCCCGCTCATCAACCTCGGCTACGACCTCGACACGGACCTCGCGGGCGACGTGCGCGGCGGCCGCGTCCCGGTGAGCGTCTACGCCGAGTACGTGAAGGGCGCGCCGGACACCGGAACGATCGGCGGCGGAAAGCTGGAGGTGTCCTACGACGACGGGACGACCTGGAAGAGCGTCCCGCTCACCGGCGGCGGCAAGGCCCGCTGGAACGGCACGCTGAACGTGCCGCGCGACGCCGCGTTCGTGTCGCTGCGGGCCTTTGCCCGGGACGACCGGGGCGGCACGGTCGGCCAGGAGACCGTCCGGGCGGTGGGCGTCCGGTGACCGGCCGCCGGGCGGCGGGTTCCCCGGGGGAGAGCCCGCCGTCCGGCACACCACCGCGAACGGGTGGGCCGCCGCGCGCTCGCCCCGCACCAGGCCGTCACCGGTGATGACGGCCCGTCGAGCAGGCCGCCGTCGGTTCCTCTTGGGAGGGAGGAGCCGACGGCGGCCGTCCGTTCAGCCTCCCGGGGGGTTGCGGCTCAGCCTCCTGGACAGTGCGGCTCGGCCTCCCGGGAGGTGCGGTTCAGCCTCCCGGGAGGTGTGGCGAGATGCCCCGGATCACTCCCAGGTCCAGCAGATCCTGCGGCCGCAGCCGGAGTTGAGCCGCCGTGGCCCGGACCTCGGCGGCGGGACGCTTGAGGATGGCGGCCGCCGACTCCGGCGCGATGACGGAGAAGTAACTGTCCGGTGTGGCCCAGGTGCTGCCCGGAGCGGCCAGCGCCAGCGCACCGCCCGAACCGCCCTCGCCGATCACCAGCGTGGTGACGGGCGTCCGGGCCGTGGCGACCGCCGCGAACAGGTCCGCGATCGCCGCGCCGGCCCCCTGCCGCTCCGCGAGCGCGTCGTTCGCGGCGCCCGGGGTGTCCACCAGCGTCAGGACCGGGATGCCGAGCCGCCCGGCCATCCGGATCAGCCGGGCGGCCGTACGGTACCCGGCGGGACGGGTCGGGGTCCCGCGCTGTGCGGCGTACGCGACGGTCCGCCCGTCGTACGCGCGGCCGAAGCCGCACAGCACGCCGTCGTCCGTGCCGCCGCAGCGGTCGCCGCCGATCGCCGCCCGGCGGGTGAAATAGGCATCCAAGTAGGCCTCGGCGCGCGGGCGTTCGGCGGCCCTGGCGCGCTGTACCGCGTCCCAGCCGGTCGCGGGCGGATCGGTCGTCTCGCCCAGCGCGGCCGGGACCGGCGCCGCCCCGGTGGAGGGCCGGGTGAGCAGGTCCAGCCACAGGGCGAGCGCCTCCCGCAGCCCGTCCTGCGGTACGAGGGCGTCGACCGAGCCCGCCGCGACCTGCGCCTCGGCCGTGTACGCGGCCGGGTCCGCGTCGGGCGGGCGGACCCGGGAACCCGCGAAGGCGACCTGGGCGCCCGGCAGCGCCAGGGTCACATCGGCGCCCGCGCCGAGCGTGGCCCAGCCGCCGCCCGTCGTGGGGTCGCGCAGGACCGCGATCTGCGCGAGTCCCGCTTCCCTGGTGAGCGCCGACTGCCGTGCCACCCGCTGGAGCTGGGTCAGCGCGAGCATGCCCTCCTGCATCCGGCTGCCGCCCGTGGCGACGAGCGCGACGACGGGCAGCCGGTGCGTACGGGCATGGTCGTAGGCCGCCTCCAGCCGGTCCCCGGTGCGCTCTCCGAGGGAACCGCCGAGGAAGCCGAACTCGAAGGCGACGAGGACGGCGGTGACCGGACCGAGCGGAGGCCTGCCGTCGATCGTCGTGCCGAAACTCGCCGTCCCGAAGGTCGCGGTGCCGCAGACGACGGACTCCTCCTCGCCGGTGCGGTCCGCCGCGTACGCCCGCGCCTCGCCGTACCCCTGCCAGGAGAGCGGGCCGTCGGGCGGGAACGTGCCCTCGGGCGAGGGGAGTTCGGCGAAGCTGTCGGTGACCAGGGCGATGGCCTCACGGGCCGAGATCCGTTCAGTCACGCGGCAGCTCCCGCTTCAGGATCTTGCCCATGTCGTTGCGGGGCAGCTCGTCCAGGAAACGCACGGTGCGGGGCCGTTTGTGCGGGGCCAGCCGGCGGGCGACGTGATCGGCCAGCGCGTCCGCGGACGGCGGCGCGTGCGGGTCCACCGGGACGATCCAGGCCGCGACCCGCTCACCGAGGTCGGCGTCCGGTTCGCCGGCGACGGCGGCCTCGCGCACCCCGGGGTGTTCGAGGAGCGCGTTCTCGATCTCGCCCGCGCCGATCTTGTAGCCGCCGCTCTTGATCAGGTCGGTGGCCTTGCGGCCGACGATACGGACCGAGCCGTCGGGGTCGAGGACCGCCATGTCACCCGTGCGGAACCAGCCGTCCGCCGTGTACGCGGCGGCGGTGGCGTCGGGCCGGTTCAGGTACTCGGTGAAGAGATTCGGCCCGCGTACCTGGATCTCGCCGACACTCCCGCCGTCGTACGCCCCGGCCGGGGTCCCGTCGGCCTCGTACCAGGCGATCGTCGTCCCGTCCTCCTCGACGAGCCGCAGACCGACGCCGGGCAGCGGCACACCGACCGTCCCGGGGCGGACCTCCCCGTCCGCCCGCACGCTGGTGTTCATCAGGGTCTCCGTCATGCCGTACCGCTCGACGACCCCGCGACCGGTCGCGGCCCTGATCCGCTCGTGGTCGTGCGGGGGCAGCGCCGCGGAGCCCGACACCAGCAGCCGCGCCCGGCCCAGCGCCCCGGCGAGCCCGGGGTCATCGCCGAGCGCCTCGGCGAGCCGGTGGTACATCGTCGGCACCCCGAACAGCATGGTCGCCCCGGCGTCCAGTTCCCGCGCCACGCCCTCCGCGCTGAACCGGCCCAGATGCCGCACGGACCCGCCGCGCCGCAGCGGGCCCAGGATGCCGATGATCAGCCCGTGCACATGGAACAGCGGCAGGCCGTGCACCAGCACGTCGTCGCCGGTCCACTGCCAGGCGTCGGCCAGGGCGTCCAGGGTCGCGGCGATCGCCCGGCGCGGGATGACCGCGCCCTTGGGCGGACCGGTGGTGCCGGAGGTGTAGACGACCAGGGCGGGGGCGGCGGGGTCGGTGACGGTCCCGGGGGCCGCGGCGGAGGCGATGGGCCCGGCGGGCGCGGAGGAGCCCCGGGTCCCCGCGCCACCCGCTACCCCGGCCGCCGCCCCCGTGTCCGCCTTCCCATCGGCCTTCGCGTTCACCTCGACGTCGATACGGTCCAGCGTCCCGAGCGGAGCGGGAAGGACGTCCCCCGGAGCCGCGAGCACCAGGGACGGCCTGCTGTCCCCCACGATGTGGCCGAGTTCCGTCTCCCCCGACTTCGGGTTCAGCGGCACGGCCGGCACCCCGGCGAGCAGCGCCGCGACGACGCCGACGGCCGTCTCCAGGGTCGGCGTCGCCCAGACGGCGACCCTCCCGGCACCGCCGAGCCCTGCGGCCAGCGCTTGAGCGGAGGCGGCCAGTTCCGCGTACGTCAGGGACCGGTCGCCGAAGCGCAGCGCGGACCGGTCCGCGACCGAACCGCCCACCAGGGCCGGGAAGAGGGAGAACACGAGGACTCCTTGCCGAGAGGACTTCACCGGGAGGGACAGGCTCTTCCTACACGATCGGGCTCCGGGTTCGGGCTGCCTGCCGCACGATCGCGCCGAGGACGTGGAGGGGGCGCGCAGGCGCCGTAAGGATCGTTCCCAAACCGGGAACGATCGCCGGGGAACCGTGGCGTGGACGGACCCGGACACGTAGGGTCGGCCTCGCGTCACAACTTGACGAGTCAACTGCCGGGAGACCTTTGGTGAGTGAGTCCCCGTCGCACCTTCCCGGCGTCCTGCCCGACGGCGAGGGGGCGGAGCGATGACGACGAGGCCGTCCGGCTCCGTCGGAAGGTTCGTGGCGGCGCTGCGTCCGCGCGGAGCCCGCTCCGAGATGCGGGCGCTCGCGGTGGAGCTCGGCCGGGTACTGCGCAGAAGGATCGATACGCCCGTCGACATGCGGGAGCTGGCGCAGGCCCTCTGCGAGGAGATGAGCCGGCGCCGGGGCGGCCGTCCGGTCCAGCTCCGCTTCGAGCGCTTCCCCGACGAGATCGAAGTCACCGGTCTGTGGATGGAGTTCGGCGACTTCGACCTCGTCGTCGTCGAGGAGCGCGCCGAGACGGTGCAGCAACTCGTCATCCTGGGGCACGAGTTGTGGCACATGAAGGAAGGCCACCGAGACCACCACGTGGACGGCGCCAGGGCCGTCGCACGGGCGGCCCTCTCGGACCGTTCCGGCTGGCACGACTCCGGTCCCCGGGCGACGCCGTTCCGGCAGGAGGTCGCCCGCGCCGTCGCCGCCCGCGACGGATCACGTCAGGCGGACGAGGCTCAGGCCGAGGCCTTCGGCCTGCAACTGGCGAGCGTCTTCCGCACCTGGGTGACCGGCCCCGGCGACAGCGCCCCCGTCGACCCGGTGGGCCGCGCCATCGAGACCTCCCTCGGTTACCGCAGGCCCCAGGACTGACCCACGGGTCCCCGTACCTGTCCGGTCCGGCAGGTCCTAGCTGAACCGGAGTCCGCCCGGACGGGCCGCCGCCTCGACCACGTCCGCGACGACGCAGCTGACGTTGTCCGGGCCGCCGGCGTCGTTCGCCGCCCCGATCAGGGCCCGGACGGCCGCGTCGGGATCGGTGGCGGAGGCGAGAAGCCGCTCGATCCCCTCGTCCGGCACGACGGTGGACAGGCCGTCCGAGCAGAGCAGGTAGCGGTCGCCCGGCCGGACGTCGTGCAGCCGCAGATCGGGTACGTTCGCGTCGCTGCCCAGCGCCTTGAGCAGGATGGCGCGCTGCGGATGCGTGGTCGCCTCCTCCGGGGTGAGGCGGCCCTCGTCGATCATCGACTGGACCACCGTGTGGTCGTGGGTGATCCGGAGCAGCCCGCCCTCGCGCAGGAGATAGGCCCGGGAGTCCCCGATGTGGACGAGCGCGAGCTGGGAGCCGGTCCACACCAGGGCGGTGAGCGTGCTGCCGGTGCCGTCTCCGTCCGGGGTCCCGTCCGTGGCGTGTCGCGGCACCAGGTCCGCCACGGCCTGTGCCGCGCCCTCCACGGCGTCCTCCAGCAGGTTGAGCACGCCGCCGGCCGACAGCGGCTCGTCGTCCAGGAACGTGAGGGCCCGTACCGCCGCCGTGCTCGCGGGGGCGCCGCCCGGCCCGCAGCCGTCGGCGACCGCGAGGACACGGGCGCCCGCGTGGACGCTGTCCTGGTTCGCCGCACGGACCAGACCGGTGTCGGAGTGTGCGGAGTAGCGGAGTTCCAGCATGCTGGTGTCCTTTCCTGGGGACGGTGACAGATGGTTCACGAGGAACGCGGCCAGATCCCGGCGGGCGGCCGTCTCGGCCTCGACCTCTGCCCAGTACGCCGTGATCTCCCGCGCGGCCGGCCCCGGTTCCAGGGCGCACACCCGCCGGATGCGGGCGAGCGGCATGCCGAGCCGCCGCAGCCACGCGACCAGCCGGGCCCGGTGGAGCTGCTCGGCCGCGTAGTAGCGGTAACCGGTCTCGGGGTCCACCCGGGCGGGGCGCAGCAGCTCCAGCTCGTCGTAGAGCCGCAGCGCCTTGGGCGACAGCCGGGAGGCCTTCGCGAAGGCACCGATCGTCAGCATGTCCACACGTCCACCCCGTCGTTCCCGTGTCCGGGTCGTACCTGGTCCCGGCCCTGATTCTGGTTCCTCGTCGTTGCGTCACCGATGCTGGGCCCTGCCCCATGGTGAAGGTCAAGTGCGGCCCGTCGGGGGGCGCGGGCGGTTGTTACGCTGCGGCGGGGTTGCCCCGGGACGGCGTACCGACGGGGTGCGCCCGATGCCGTGCACCGTCGCCGTGCGCAGGTGCCGGTGCCGTACGAGGAGGAGTCCGTAGTGGCCCGTATCGCGCTCGTCACCTACGACCCGGGCGCGGAGCCCGGCGCGGACCGGGATCTGCCGGTGCTGAGGGAAGCCCTGGAGGACGCCGGGGCGGCGGCGGAGATCGTGCACTGGGACGATCCCGCGGTCGACTGGGCGCGGTTCGATCTGGCGCTGATCCGGTCGACCTGGGACTACAGCCGGCGTGTGGCGGAGTTCGTGGGGTGGGCGGAGCGGTGCGCGGGGCTCACGCGGCTGATGAATCCGGCGCCGGTCGTGCGCTGGAACACGGACAAGCGGTACCTCGGCGAGCTGGCGGACGCGGGGGTGCCGGTCGTGCCGACGCGGTATCTCGCGCCGGGGGACCCGGTCGACCTGCCCGGCGAGCACGACTTCGTCGTGAAGCCCACGGCGGGGGCGGGGGCGCGCTATGCCGCCCGGTACACGCCGAAGGAGCGGGAGACGGCCCTCGCGCAGCTCGCGCGGATGCACGCCGAAGGGCTGACCGCCATGGTCCAGCCGTACGTGACGGACATCGACACCCGGGGCGAGCGGGCGCTCCAGTTCTTCGGCGGACGGCTGCTGCACGCCAGTCGCAAGGGGGCCGTGCTGGAGCCGGGGACGCCGTACGACGGGGACAAGACGCCGCACCCGCGCCTGGAGGTCTGGGAGCCGACCGCAGCCGAACTGGCCGTCGCCGAAAGGGCGTTGGCCGCCGTTCCGGGAGGCGCGGACAGCGTGCTCTACGCCCGGGTCGACCTTGTCGACGGCGCCGACGGCGAGCCCTGGCTGATGGAGTTGGAGCTCGTCGAGCCGAACCTCTTCCTGTGGCTCCACCCCGGATCGCTGCCCGTCGTCGTGGACCGGATCATCGAGGCCGTCACCCTCTGAGGGGGCTCGTCCCGGAACCCTCGTCCACGGGGCCCTTGACGCCCACCCGTTGCAGCAGCCCCCAGGTGAACTCCGCCGCGCACGCGTGCGGTACGCCCGAGGCGTCGGGCGCTGTGAACGCCAGACCCCACCGGGTGGGGGCCGTGCCCTCCAGGGGCCGGGCGGGGGCGAAGGCGCGGGCCGCCTCGTCGACCGTGCAGCACCACGGGGCCAGGTCCTCCAGGGTCTCCAGCGCCGGGGCGGGGGCGCCCGGGGCCCGGACCAGCCATTCGTTCCAGGCGACGCCGTTCGGGGCGAGCAGGACCTCGAAGCGCAGACCGGGCCACAGCGGCACCGGCCATTGCAGGGCCTCGCAGGTCAGATCGCCGATCCGGCGCTCGCGCGCGGACTCGGGGGCCCCGAGGACCGAGCGGTAGCGCGAGGCGGCGGACCGTGCGTGCGGGGTGCGCAGCATCGCCTGCCAGCGCCGGTTGGCCTCGCGCATGTCCGCGATGGACACCCCCAGTTCGTGACGGGCGTCCTCGACCAGGTCGGGATTGTGGTCGGCCATGCGGCGCAGCAGGACGAGCTGGAATGAGAGCGGGGTGAAGGGGGTGGCGGGGCGTTTGGCCGGCATGCGCTCCATGGTCGCGCACCCGTCCCCCGTCGGGGCCGGGGAGGGAACGCGAAGGCCCCCGCATGGCCGGCCAGGTCAGGCCTGACCCGGTCAGGCCTGACCAGGTTCGGTCAAGCTCGACCGGCTCGGCCGGGCCCAAGCCGCTCGGCCGCCCGGGCCCGGGTCCGCCCGGGCCCGGACGGTCGGGCCCGGGCAGGTCCGGCAGGAACCGTTCGTGTCGCCGGGGCGCGGATCGTCGTGAGCCGGCGTGGGGGCGGGCGAGCGGGGGGACCGCAAACCATTGCCCGCCCCCGGGCGAATGACTAGCCTGTGTTCGTCATCCCGATCGTCTGTTGAAATTTCGAACAAAAGAGAGGGGCCGGTTGTGGGACGCCTCGTACCTGCCGTGACCCGGGCTCTGGACATACTGGAGCTCTTTCTCGACGGGGACGGGACGCTCTCCGCCCCCGACATCGTGCGCAGGCTCCAGCTGCCGCGCACGACCGTGCACGAGCTGGTGACCACGCTCGCCGCCCGCTCGTACATCGTGCAGGTGCCCGGCCAGCCGGGACGCTACCGGCTCGGCGTGCGCCCGTACCAGCTCGGCAGCCGCTACGCCGAGCAGCTCGACCTCGCGGCCGAGGGTCAGCAGGTCGCCCGTTCCGTCGCCGAGACCTGTGACGAGACCGTACACGTGGCGATCCTCGAAGGCACCGATGTCATCTACATCGCGAAGGTCGACTCCACGCACGCGGTGCGCATGGTCTCGGCGGCGGGCCGCAGGCTTCCCGCGCACTGCACCTCCGTCGGCAAGATGCTGCTCGCCTCCCTCTCAGGGCCGGAGCTGACCTCGCGCGTCCCGGACGACGCCGACCTCGTGGCGATGACCCCGAACAGCATCACCGAGCCGGGCGCCCTGCGCGAGGCCCTCGTCGAGATCCGCCGGCGCGGGATCGCCGTGGAGAGCCGCGAGTCCAACCCGGACGTGAGCTGTGTCGCCGCCCCCGTGCGCGACCGGGCCGGACAGGTCGTCGCCGCGCTGTCGATCTCCGTGCCGATGATCCGCTGGAGCGACGAGCGCCGCGTCGAACTGGAGCAGCTCGCGGTGAAGGGCGCCGCGGAACTGTCCGAGCGGCTCGGCCACCGGAACGCGCGGTGAGTGCCGTCGAGGTCGCGGTCCGGGCGCACGCGGCGCTCGGCGAGGGCCCGACCTGGGACGCCCGGGCGGGGCGGCTCGTCTGGGTGGACGTCCTCGGCTCCCGGATCCACACCTACGACCCCGTCTCCGGCCGCCGCACGGTGCTGGCCACCAAACAGCACGTGGGTGCGGCCAAGCCCCGGGCCGGGGGTGGACTGGTCGTCAACCTCCGTGACGGAGTGGGTCTGTACGGTCCGGCGGAGTCCGGCGAGTCCGCCGCGGCGGCCGGGGGATCCACCGGGACGGCACCGGCCGGCGGCTCGTTCCGCTGGCTGCACCGGGAGCCCGTGCCCGGCCGGCGGGCCAACGACGCGGCCGTCGCGCCCGACGGCTCGCTGTGGTGCGGCACCATGCGCTACGACGAGGCGCCCGGCGGCGGCACGCTCGCACGGATCGCCCCCGACGGCACGGTCCGGCCCCTCCTCGATGACGTGAGCGTCAGCAACGGCATCGGCTGGGCCCCCGACGGCCGCCGGGTCTACTACATCGACTCGCCGACCCGCCGCATCGACGTGTTCGACATCGGGGACGATCAACTGCCGGTCGACAGGCGTCCGTTCGCCACCGTGGAGGACGGATTCCCCGACGGTCTGACGGTGGACGCGGAGGGTGGCGTCTGGGTCGCCCTCTGGGACGGCGGAGCGGTCCGCCGCTACACGCCGGACGGCGCGCTGGACCGGGTTCTCGAACTGCCCGTCCGGCGCCCCACCGCCTGCGCGTTCGGCGGCGCCGACCTCACCGATCTCTACATCACCACCGCGCGTACGGGCCTCGCGGCACCGCACCCGATGTCCGGCTCCCTGCTCGTCGTCCCCGGCGCGGGCAAGGGTCTGCCGCAGCCGGAGTTCGCCGGATAGCCGCACGCCGGAGTCCGCCCGACAGCCGAACGCCCCCGAGTCCCCGCCCGGTTGACGACCACCGGGCGGGGACTCGTCCTTCTCGCGCCCGCCTTCTCCGGTGCCCGCTCTCCCGCGCAGCCGCCGCCGTTTCGAGCGCACCGTTTTTTGCGCGAACCATTGACGAGAAAGCGCTTCCTATCTACGGTCCCGTTCGAACATGCGGTCATCCTCCGAAATGTCGAACAGTGGGGCCACGGTATGGGACGACCTGGCTTGACGCGCAGGCAACTCCTGTCCACGGTGGGCGGGTTGACGGTCGCGGGCAGCCTCGGATTCGCCGCACTGGGCACCGGCGCGGACGCGCTCGCCTCGGGCGCGAGCACCCGGGTCCGGTACTGGAACCTCTTCACGGGAGGCGACGGAATCAATCAGGTCGCGATGACGGACGCCTTCCGCAAGGAACATCCGGACATCGCGGTCAAGGACTCCGCCGTTTCCAAAACCGGATGCCCGCCGGTCCTCCAGTACCCGCAGCCGACGCGTCTTGGTGTGCCACTCCCGCCGACTCCGACAACCACCGGCAAGCCGCTTGCTGCCCTTCTCGCCGAGCGGGAGGGACAGCCGGTGCCGGATTGTGTTCACCCCGGCTTCGAGCTGCTGGATGTGCGCGGCCTGGCCGCGCCGGGCCAACGCCCACTGGTCATGCGTGGCTTTCGTCAACGACCCCGCCCACCGCGACGACGACAGCCCGGTCAGCTCCCGCTTGCGCGACGCCCACCCGTCGTTGTCGTGCTCCAGACCGGCCGCACACCGCAACTTGAGGTCCCGGGACGCCGGCGGACCGAGGTGGTCGCCGACCAGCCGCAGCACCGTCTCGTCCTGGGCGGTGAGGCACCTGAGCCGGTCCCGGACCGTCACACCCGACGGGCCGGGCACCACGAACGACGCCCCCACCGCCCGCAGCCCACCCGCACCACCCAACCCCACCCAAGGCGCCCCGAAAGGACACCATGCGCACCGCCCGCTTCGCCCTCGACCCCGCCTTCACCATCGGCGAGGTCGACCCCCGTCTCTTCGGTTCCTTCGTCGAGCATCTCGGCCGCTGCGTCTACACCGGCGTCTTCGAACCCGGCCACCCGGCGGCCGACGCCGACGGCCTGCGGACCGACGTGCTGGAGCTCGTCCGCGAGCTCGGTGTCACGGCCGTCCGCTACCCCGGCGGCAACTTCGTCTCCGGTTACGACTGGGAGGACTCGGTGGGCCCCGCCGAGGAGCGGCCGCGCCGCCTCGACCTCGCCTGGCGCTCCACCGAGTCCAACCGCTTCGGGCTCAGCGAGTTCATCGGCTTCGTACGGAAGATCGGCCCGCAGGCCGAGCCGATGATGGCCGTCAACCTCGGCACCCGCGGGGTCGCCGAGGCCCTGGCGCTCCAGGAGTACGCCAACCACCCCTCGGGGACCGCCCGTTCCGACCGGCGGATCGCGCACGGCGACAAGGACCCCTTCGGCATCCGGCTGTGGTGCCTCGGTAACGAGATGGACGGCCCCTGGCAGACCGGCCACAAGAGCGCGCGGGAATACGGCCGGCTCGCCGCCGAGACCGCCCGAGCGATGCGGCAGATCGAGCCCGGCCTCGAACTCGTCGCGTGCGGCTCGTCCGGACAGGGCATGGCGACCTTCGCCGAGTGGGAGGCGACGGTCCTCGCCGAGACGTACGACCTCGTCGACCACATCTCCCTGCACGCCTACTACGAGGAGACCGACGGCGACCGGGACTCCTTCCTCGCCTCCGCCGTCGACACCGAGTCGTTCATCGAGAACGTGGTGGCCACCTGCGACCACGTGGGCGCACGGCTGAAGTCCACGAAGAAGATCAACCTCTCCTTCGACGAATGGAACGTCTGGTACCAGAGCCGTCCCAACCCGCATCCGGTCGAGGACTGGCAGGAGGCCCCGCGCCTGCTGGAGGACGTCTACACCGTCACCGACGCGGTGGTCGTCGGCTCGCTGCTCATCGCGCTGCTGCGGCACGCGGACCGGGTGCGCGTCGCCTGCCTGGCCCAGCTCGTCAACGTCATCGCGCCGATCATGACCGAACCGGGCGGCCCCGCCTGGCGGCAGACGACGTTCCACCCGTTCGCGCAGGCCTCGGCCCACGGACGCGGGCAGGTCCTCGACGTCCGGGTGGACTCGCCGACGTACGCGACCCGCAAGCACGGCGAGGTGGACCTGCTGCACGCCACCGCGGTACGCGCGGAGGACGGCTCGGTGACCGTCTTCGCCGTCAACCGCAGCCAGGCCGAGCCGCTGCCGCTCGAAGTGGCCCTGAACCGGATGGGGCTGACGACGGTCGTCGAGCACAGCGCGCTCGCCGACGCCGACCCGGACGCCGTCAACAGCCTGCACGACCCGGAGCGGGTCACCCCGCACCCGGTCGAGGGGACCACGCTCCGGGACGGCACGCTCGGCGCCGTCCTGGAACCGCTGTCCTGGAACGTGATCAGGCTCGTGTAGGGCGCTCCCGCTCCCGCGCGGTCGTGGGGCCGGGGGAGGCGACCGGTGTCACCGGCACTCCTCCGGCCGCGCTGCCCAGCAGCGTCAGTTCCACCCGGCCGGGGCCGGCGGGTGTGGTCCCGTCCGACAGCACCGCGAGGGCCAGGGTGTTGTGCCCCCGGGTGCGCAGCACCCCGTTGGGGAGGACGAACGTGTGCTGCGGGCCCACGTCGTTGATGTACTGGCCCATGTTCCAGCCGTTCAGGAAGATCTGGGCACGATAGGCGCGGGACGGATCGTCCGTGAGGGTGAGCCCGATCGACGCGTCCACCCCGCTGTCCACACCGAGCCGGAATCCGGTGCGGTACCAGGTGACACCCTGGCGCCGCTCGGCTCGCGGGAGGCCGACGGCCTTCCAGCCGCCGTCCGCGAAGCCCGGAAGATGCCAGCCGTGCCGCTCCCCGTGCAGACCTCCGGCGTTGAGCGGTCCGCGCACCGGGTCGGGGGCCGCCGCGCCCTGGACGCGCCAGCGGACCGCCGGAGCGGCCCCCTCGAAGCTGACGGCCGTCAGCCCCCGGGCCGCCTTGTGCGTGTCGTCGGCCCTGCCGTCCTCGTCGTGCTGCATCCGCCGGACCAGGACGGACAGCACATGGGACCCCCGCTCCCGGGGCCGGACGGGAAAGGTGGCGGTGGCCGTCCAGGTCCCCTTGCGCACGGTCTTCTTGTCCGGCACCGGCATCCGGTGCGTGCCCAGCGGCTCACCGTCCAGCCAGGCCATCAACAGCCCCTGGGTACCGGTGACATAGGCCAGGGAGACGGAGTCCGCGTCGTCCGCGTCCGTGAAGTGTCCCCGGTACCAGACGTCTCCGTAGTGGAAGCCGTAGTCGTCGGCGAACAGCACGGGCTGCCCGGCGGGCACCGGGGTGACGCTGTGCGAGGACGTCCTGTCGGCGACCCGCCACCCGGTGTCGTCGTGATCGGCGGCCGACTCGGGGTTCTCCTCGGCCCGGCGCCAGCCGGTGAGCGCGGGCAGCCGCACCCGGCCCGGTCCGGCCAGCGGCCGCTCGGCCCGCAGACTCCCGGAGGCGGTGGCGTGGGCCTTCGACGCGTGGCCGTTCCAGACGAGTTCGTCCATTCCGCGCGGCCCCCACACCTCCAGGTCGGCCGCCCCCGTCGTGTCCCCGGTGAGATGGGCGGCCGTGCCGCGCAGGACGGCCGTGCGCAGCAGCGCCGGGCCGCGCACGAGCACCGGACCCGAGGGGGTGTCGTAGCGCCACAGCAGACGGGAGCTCTCGTCGTCGGCGAACAGCAGCAGGAGGGGAGCCGTGGTCCCGCCGCCCTCCACCCGGACCCGGGTGATGCCGTCGAGCACGGCGTCGATCCGCAGGATCCCGTCCTCGTAGCCGTACCCGGCGTCCCCGTCCAGCACGGTGACCTTCGGCTCGCTCGTGGCCTCCAGAGCGGTGCGGGTGGATTCGCCCGCCCGGCCCGTGAACACGGCGATGTCCTGCCGTCCCGCGGTCAGCCACAGCATCGGCTGGGCCGTGGACCAGCTCAGCTTCCGGCGCCCGAGAAGGATCCCGGCGGCGAGCAGCCGTGCGTCGAGACCCGGGACCGGCACCTCGACGTCCGTTCCGGCGAGCGTCACGGTCGCGAGGGACTCGGTGGGGGAGTCGTTGCGCAGCACGTGGAAGCGCGCGTTCGTGTCCGGATTGACCAGGTGGTACGCCTTGATGCCGGGGCCCGCACCCAGGCCGTCGCCGGGGAGCGGTTCGGCGCGGTCGAGCTTGGCCAGATCGGGCACCGACTGGAGCAGCCGGCCGATCTGGTGCATGGGCAGGAGCTTCCCGGTCGGCTGACGCGCCTCGTCGAGGGCGGCCCCGTAGTCGTACGACGTGTAGACGATCGGCGCGGGCAGCCAGCCCCAGGAGGTGCCGCCGAAGGTCATGTAGACGTTGTGGACCGTGATGCCGTTGGCGAGGTTGGTGAGGTAGAAGCGCCGTTCGTAGGCCGCGTCCCGGGTGCGGCGGGACTCGGCGTATCCGAGGCCGTCGAACTCCGCCCCGCCCCACGGATCGAACCAGCCGCCGCCGAACTCGGGGATGAACCCGGGGGTGTCCGGGCTGGCGGTCGAGCCGCCCTTCAGGCCGCCGGAGCCGAAGTGCCCCCAGTCCGGAGGGGTCTTGGAGGGGGAGGGGTAGCCGTCGAAGCCGTACAGGTAACGCCCGCGCTCGCCGCCCGCGTCGAAGGCGCCGGGGGCCCAGTGCCCGTTCCTGCCCTTGTCGTTGTGGAAGAGGGGGACGTCGATGCCGTCGGCGCGCACCTTGGCGTACAGGTGAGCCATGTAGTCGCGGCCCGCGGGCTCGTCCACGTGGTTGTCGTACTCGTTCTCCAGCTGGTACAGGATGATCGTGCCGCCGCCGTCGGTGCAGAGGTGGCGGGCGGCGATGCGGTCGACGGCGGTGAGCCACCTGTCGACGTGCTCCAGATAGGCGGGGTCGGAGGTGCGGGCCACTCCGGGGGTGACCGTCAGCCAGCCGGGGAAGCCGCCCGCGTCGACCTCGGCGTTGATGTACGGGCCGGGGCGCAGGATGACGTACAGCCCGGTCTCGGCGGCGGTGCGCAGGAAGAGGTCGAGGTCGCGGACCCCGGTGAAGTCGTGCTCCCCGGGGGCGGGGGAGTGGTAGTTCCACGCGACGTAGATGCTGACCGCGTTGTAGCCGTGGGCACGCATCTTCTGCAGGACGTCCCGCCACAGGGACGGGCTCGGCAGCCGGAAGGGGTGGAACTCGCCCGACCAGATCACCAGGCGCCTGCCGTCGATCAGCATCGAGTAGCGGTCGAATCCGACCGTGTGCGGGTGGCCGTCGGCGGTGGGCGGCGCGGGCGCGGGTCCGGTGGGTGCGAGGGGCGTCCTTCCGGCCGCGCGCGCCTCGTCGCTCCCGGAGCCGCTCATGGAGAGGCCGAGGGCCGCGGTGCCGGCGAGTGCGCTGAAGGTACGTCTGCTCAACACCATGCGGGTTCTCCCGGAGGACGGCGACGGGGATTCCCCCCGCTTCGTCCGAACCCGGGAAGCCGGGGAAGGTGCGGCCATTGTCCACATGGGCAGGTCATTCGATGGTCGTATGACGATCCCGGCGCGGGCGAATTACGCGATATGGCCGTGGGGGGGGGGGGGGGGGGGGGGGGGGGGCCCCCCCGCGGGGGGGGGGGGGGGGGGGGGGGGGGGGGGGGGCCCGGGGGGGGGGGCCCCCCCCCCGGCCCCTCACGTGCGTGAATTTCAGCCTCTCCGGCGTTTGAGGAG
>NZ_JBIBSY010000001.1:712334-930091 GCF_043078065.1 Streptomyces sp. NPDC015532
GGCGCCCTGGGCCAACTGGGGCGGTTATGGGTTGGGCGGTAGGCCCCCCCGGGGGGGGCCTTTTCCCGCTTTGGGGGGGGGGGCGCCCGGGGGGTCGGCGCCCCCCCCCCGGCCTCCGTGGGGGGAAGGTCGGGTCAGCTCGTCTCGACGCCGAGCGTCAGGGTGCCGGTGTAGCCGGAGGAGGCGGTGCTGCCGAGGGCCGTCAGGGTCAGAAGGCCGGAGGAGGCGCCTCCGTCGTCGTAGATGGAGTCCTGGGCGAGGGTCGTGCGAGTGACCTTGTTGGTGGAGTACGGGGACACCTTGGCGATCGCCGTGGTGATCGTCTCGTTGCAGAAGAGCTGGCCGGTGTGGAGTTCCTGGCCGCCGGTGAAGGAGCCGTCGGAGGTGAGGGTGACGCCGGTGTGCACCTTGACGTGGATGTGCACGCAGCGGCCCCGGTACCAGCCGGGGTAGACGGTGGTGATGTTCGCGACGCCGGACGTGTTCGTCAGGACGCCGCCGCGCAGGAACGTCCCGTCGTCGGGCTCGCTGTGGCCGTTGTTGCCGACGAAGCCGGAGTACTCGCCGAGCGCGTCGCAGTGCCAGATCTCGACGAGGGCGTTGCTGATCGGCACGCAGGTGTCGTCGTCGACGACGGTGAGGACCAGCTTGAGGGGGGCGCCCGCCTTGCCTTCGGTGACGTCGGCGCGGACGAGCTGGCCGTCGAGGTAGTAGGGGCCTTCGGTCATCTCCTTGGTGAGGGTGCAGACGGCGGCCGCGGCGGGGGCCGCGTCCGCCCGGTCGGCGACGGGGGTGGAGGTGGCGGCGACGGGTGCCGCGGCGGCCACGGCGAGTGCCGCGGCCGAGGCGCCCGTGGCGATCAGTACGGTCCGGCGCCCGACAGGGGCCTCTGACGTGTCGTTCGTGGGGGAATCTGTCATGAACACGGCACCGTAGAGACGGAGGCTGTCGGTCGGCTGTCAGTTCCGCAAAGTGACAGCCCGTCAAGCTCCATGTCGGACACGTTGTCCGGCCGCCGGCCGCACAGGGGTGCGCCTGGAGCGCGCCAGGGGTGCGACAAGGCGGGGCCGCAAAAAAGCGGAGGCGCCGGGGGTTCGGTCCGCCCGGCGCTCCGCTGTGGGGTCCGGCGCCCGGAGCGTTGCGCCAGGACGCGAGGGTCCTCCGGCGCCGGGTGGGGATACCGCTGCCCCTGCCCGCCTCCTTCGGTCGTGGCGGTTCCCCGCGGCCGGCCCGTGGGGAGGCCGGCCATGCGGGGATCCCGCCCGGCCTGTGGGGAGGCCGGCCGCGCGGGGATCCCGCGCGGTGGTGTGAGTGGCCTAACCGGCCTGGTTGTACAGCAGCGCGCCGACGGCTCCCCAGCCGCCGTTCGCCGGAGGAGGGGGTGGTTCCGGCTGTGTCCTGCCGCGCACCTGGGCCGCCGTCAGGCCGCCCTGCGCGCCCATGGAGGCGGCGCCCGCCATGCCGGGCATGCCCGTCTGGGCGGCCGGCTGGAGCCCGGCCGGCGGGGCCGGTGCCTGCATGGCGGCGGGCGGCATCTGGGCCGGCATCGCCCCCGGGCCCTGGGCCGCGGCCGGCCAGCTGGCGGGCTGCGGGGCGGGGTAGCCCTGGGCCGCCAGGGGCTGCTGCGGGGCGGGATAGCCGGGTGCGGCGGCGGGCTGCTGGGCCGGGTAGGGCGAAGCGGCGGCGGCGGGCCGCGGCTGGGGAGCGGACGGCAGGCTGGGCTGCGGGGCGGCGGCGGCCACCGGCTGGGGGGCCGGGGCGGGCTGTCCGGGCCACGCGTTGGCCTGCGCGGCCAGCCCCTGCACGCCCGCTCCGTTGGTCGCGCCGACGAGACGGTCCACCATGGCCGAACCCGAGCCGTAGCCGGTCGAGTTGCTCAGCTCGGGCACGGCGGCTTCCTGTCTGGTCCCGTAGAGGACCTGTTCCAGGCCGGCCACCAGGCGGCGTACGTCCGACTGGGGGCGTACCACGAGTCTCAGGAAGCGGCTGGACGAGCCGACCTTGTTGCCGCACTCGCGGACCAGGATGCGGTGCTCGGTGAGCAGCCGGTCCCGGACCACGGTGCCTTCGGCGCCGACGGGAAGGCGCACGAACAGGAAGTTGCCCTGCGAGGGGTAGATCGTCAGACCGGGCAGCGCGGAGAGCTGGCGGGCCATGTCGAGCCGGTCGCGGCGGACCATGTGCAGGCTCTCCATGTACTCCTTGCCGTGGTTCTTGAGCATGAACACCACGGTCTCCGCGAAGGAGTTGAGATTCCACTTCGGCAGCATCGAGCGGACCTTGCCCGCGAGCGAGGGGTTGGCCACCATGTAGCCGAAGCGGATGCCGTGCAGGCCGAAGTTCTTGCCGAGGCTGCGCAGCACGATGACGTTGGGCCGCATGACCGCGTCCTCGACCACGCTGGGCTCCGACTCGGCGTCGGCGAACTCCAGGAACGACTCGTCGATGACGATCAGGTCCAGGTCGGCCATCGCGTCCATGAACTGGATGAGCGACTGGCGCGGCAGGAAGCCGCCGTCGGGGTTGTTCGGGTTGCAGATGACGGCGACCTTGGTGCCGCGCGAGCGGATGAACTTGGCGTACGCGGCGAGGTCGAGCGCGAAGCCGGTGGACTCCTGGAGCGGGAACATGTCGACCCGCTTGCCGGTCTCCATGGGCTGGTCGGTCCAGCGGCCGAACGTGGGGACGGGTATCGCGAGGGACTCACGGACCAGCAAGTGATCGATCCAGGTGATGAGTTCGGTCGAACCGTTGCCCATCGCGACGCACTGCGGCGGAAGCTGGAGCAGCGAGCACAGCTCGCTGGTGATCGTGTCGGCGCTGCTCGGGTAATAGGTGATGATCTCGCGCAGCCGGCTCGCGAGTTCGTCGAACATCGCGGGCGTGGGGAAGTACGGGTTGCAGGGGATGCAGAAGTCCACCGGGCCGGCTCCGTCGCCCTCCCGCGTCAGTGCGGCCATCGACGGGCTGTGCGCCGCGGTGCCGCGAAAGAGCGAGGTGACATTGCCGGCCATGGAACCTCCGTATAAAGCGAGCCCGCTGGGGAGGACGGGCCCCCGTTCTTTGGGTGGCCCGCGCGGGGGAGCACGGGCCGCCCTCTCATACGGATACGGATGTGGCGCTGTTCAATCGTTGTGAGGTCGTGCGGATTTTGTGAACCGACTGTGAGGTCGGGTCACGCACCGAACGAGTGAACCGTGCTGGTCCGGTAGGTCTGCCCCGGCCGCAGCACCGTCGACGGGAACGACGGCTGGTTCGGGGAGTCCGGGAAGTGCTGGGTCTCCAGGCACAGGGCGTCGCCCTGGCGGTAGATGTGACCGCCGGTGCCGACCAGGGTGCCGTCGAGGAAGTTGCCCGAGTAGAACTGGAGGCCGGGCTCGTTCGACGCGATGGTCAGGGTGCGCCCGGAGGAGGGGTCGCGGAGCGTCGCGACCTGCTCGGGCCTCGCCGTGATCCCCTTGTCGAGGACCCAGTTGTGGTCGATGCCCTTGCCGTACAGGAGCTGCTGGTGGGCCGTGCGGATGTCCCGGCCGACGGTCTTGGCCCGGCGGAAGTCGAAGGGGGTGCCGGCGACCTTCGCCAGTTCCCCGGTGGGGATCAGGCCCGAGTCGACGGGGGTGTAGCGGGAGCCCGCGATCTCGAGTTCGTGGTCGTAGATCGAGCCGCTGCCCTCACCGGCGAGGTTCCAGTAGACGTGGCTGGTGAGGTTGACGACGGTGGCCTTGTCGGTGGTGGCCTCGTAGTCGATGCGCCAGTCGCCGTGCCGGGTCAGGGTGTAGGTGACCTTCGCCCGGAGCGTGCCCGGGTAGCCCATCTCGCCGTCGATGCTCGTGTAGTGCAGGACGAGTCCGACGTCGGAGCCGGAGGTGAACGCCTCCACGTCCCAGACGTTCTTGTCGAAGCCCTTGGTGCCGCCGTGGAGGCTGTTGACACCGTCGTTGACGGAGAGCTGGTGGCTCGTGCCGTCGAGGGTGAACTGCCCCTTGCCTATGCGGTTTCCGTACCGGCCTATCAGGGCGCCGAAGTACGGGGTCTTGGCGACGTAGTCGTCGATGTTGTCGAAGCCCAGCGAGACGTTCCTGTACCGGCCGTGCCGGTCGGGGATCTCCAGGGACTGGACGATTCCGCCGTAGGACAGGACCTTGAGCCGTGTCCCGCCGTTCGCCAGCGACCACCGGTGGACCTTGGTGCCGTCGGCGAGCTTGCCGAAGAGTTCCCTGACGGGCTTGCTGCCGCCCGCCGCGTGCGCCGTGCCGATGGTGGCCGCGGTTAATCCCGCTGCCGCCGCTGCGATGACCGTACGTCTGCTTGTTTCCATTTCGCGGCTCCTGCCCAATGGAGGGGGGGGGGGGGGGGGGGGGGGGGGGGGGCGGGGGGGCGGGGGGGGGGGGGGGGGGGGGGGGGGGGGGGCGGGGTGCCGGGTGGGTTTGGGGGCGGGGTTTAACCCGGCGGCCGCGGGGGCGTGGCCGGTCGGGGTGTTTGTTCCCTTGGCGGGGCTCCGCCCCATTGGTGGGGGCCCCGCCTTGGGGGGGGGCCCCGGCTGACTTACGAACCGACCTTGCGCTTGTTCCACACGTCGAACCCGACCGCGGCCAGCAGGACGAGACCCTTGATGACCTGCTGGTAGTCGCTGCCGATGCCGACGAGGTTCATTCCGTTGTTCAGCACGCCCAGGACGAGACCACCGATGATCGCGCCGAGGACCGTGCCCACGCCGCCACTCATCGACGCACCGCCGATGAACGAGGCCGCGATGGCTTCGAGTTCGAAGTTCAGACCCGCCTTCGGCGAGGCCGCGTTGAAGCGGGCCGCGAAGACCAGGCCGGCGAGGGCGGCGAGCATGCCCATGTTGAGGAAGACCAGGAAGGTGACCTTCTTGTCCTTCACGCCCGACAGCTTGGCAGCCGGAAGGTTGCCGCCGATCGCGTAGATGTGCCGGCCGATGACCGCGTTGCGCATCAGGTAGCCGAAGCCGGCGACCAGGACGCCGAGGATCAGCAGGACCACCGGAGCACCCTTGTAGCTGGCGAGCAGCATGGTGACGGTGAGCACGGCGGCGACCAGCGCGACGAGCTTGAGCAGGAAGAGGTTCCTCGGCAGGACGTCGAGGGAGAACTCCTGCTGCCGCTTGCGGTCGCGGACCTCCTGGAACACCACGAACGCGACCAGGCCGAGGCCGAGCAGCAGGGTGAGGTTGTGGTAGTTGGTGGTGGGTCCGACCTCGGGCAGGAAGCTGTTGGCGACCTTCTGCAGGCCCTCGGGGAACGGGCCGATCGTCTGGCCCTCCAGGAAGATCTCGGTCAGACCGCGGAAGGTCAGCATGCCCGCCAGGGTCACGATGAACGACGGTATGCCGGCGTACGCGATGAGGAAGCCCTGAGCGGCGCCCGCCATCGCGCCCATGACCAGGCACAGCACCACGGCTATGGGCCACGGGACGTCGTGGTTGACCATCAGCACGGCACCCACCGCACCCACGAACGCCGTCAGCGAGCCGACCGACAGGTCGATGTGGCCCGCGATGATGACGAGCATCATGCCGATCGCGAGGATCAGGATGTAGCTGTTCTGCAGCACCAGGTTGGAGACGTTGCGCGGCAGCAGCAGGTCGCCGCCGGTCCACACGGCGAACAGCACCACGATCAGACCGAGGGCGAACAGCATGCCGTACTGCCGCATGTTGCGGCGCATGCCGTTCAGCATCAGCTGAAGCAGGTTCTCTCCCGTGTCCGGGCCGCTCTTGCCGGCCGGCGCCGGGGCCGGCGTCTTGGCGGTCACATCCGTGCTCATCGGGTTACCTCTTTGTCCTTCGTCATCTGGCGCATCAGCGTTTCCTGCGAGGCCTCCGCCCGCGAGAACTCACCCGTCAGCCGTCCCGCGGCCATCGTGTAGATGCGGTCGCACATACCGAGCAGCTCCGGCAGCTCGGAGGAGATGAAGACGACCGCCTTGCCCTCGGCCGCCAGCTTGTCGATGACCGTGTAGATCTCGAACTTGGCGCCCACGTCGATCCCGCGGGTCGGCTCGTCGAGGATCAGCACCTCGGGGCCGGCGAAGATCCACTTGCTGAGGACGACCTTCTGCTGGTTGCCGCCGGACAGCTTGCCCACCGGCTCGAAGACGGTCGGCGCCTTGATGTTCATGGAGGTGCGGAAGCCCTCGGAGACCTGCCGCTCCTCGTGCTCGTCGACCACACCGCGCTTCGCGACCTTGTTCAGGGCGCTGAGCGTGATGTTGCGGTTGATGGTGTCGATGAGGTTGAGCCCGTAGTGCTTGCGGTCCTCGGTGACGTACGCGATCCCGTGCTTGACCGCTTCGGACACGGACTTCGTACGGATCTCCCGGCCGTCCCTGACCACCGTGCCGCCCGCGTACCGGCCGTAGGAGCGCCCGAAGACGCTCATCGCCAGTTCGGTGCGGCCGGCGCCCATGAGGCCCGCGATGCCGACGATCTCGCCGCGCCGCACGGAGATCGACACATCGTCGACCACCTTGCGCTGCTGGTCGATCGGGTGGAAGACGGTCCAGTCGCGGATCTCCAGGGCGGGCGCGGCGCCCGCCTCCGGCTCGTGCGGCGTCCGCTCCGGGAAGCGGTGCTCGAGGTCGCGGCCGACCATGCCGCTGATGATCCGGTCCTCGGTGGTCTCCGGGGCCTTCACGTCGAGCGTCTCGATCGTCCGCCCGTCGCGCAGGATGGTCACCGAGTCGGCGACCCGCTCGATCTCGTTCAGCTTGTGGGAGATGATGATCGAGGTGATGCCCTGAGCCTTCAGCTCCAGGATGAGATCGAGGAGTTTGCCGCTGTCCTCGTCGTTCAGGGCGGCCGTCGGCTCATCCAGGATGAGCAGCTTCACCTTCTTCGACAGCGCCTTCGCGATCTCGACGAGCTGCTGCTTTCCCACGCCGATGTCGGCGACGCGGGTCTGCGGGTTCTCGTCGAGCCCGACCCGCCGCAGCAGTTCGGCGGCGTGGCGCAGCGTCTCGGTCCAGCTGATGAGCCCGCGCGTGGCGTGCTCGTTGCCGAGGAAGATGTTCTCCGCGATGGAGAGGTAGGGCACCAGGGCCAGTTCCTGGTGGATGATCACGATGCCGTGGTGCTCACTGGCCCTGATGTCCTTGAAGGAGCAGACCTCCCCCTCGAAGAGGATGTCCCCTTCGTAGCTGCCGCTCGGGTGGACGCCGGAGAGGACCTTCATGAGGGTCGACTTGCCGGCGCCGTTCTCGCCGCAGATGGCGTGGACCTCGCCCTGCTGGACGGTCAGAGTGACGTCCGAGAGCGCCTTGACGCCGGGAAAGGTCTTGACGATCGAGCGCATTTCCAGGACGGGTCCCGCCATGGTCGTGCCTTCCAATCACTAGGGGGTGGCGGTTACTTGAGGTCGCTGTCCTTGTAGTAGCCCGTGGCGACGAGCTCCTTCTCGTAGTTGCTCTTGTCGACGCTGACCGGCTGCAGCAGGTAGGCGGGGATCACCTTGGTGCCGTTGTCGTAGGTCTTGGTGTCGTTGAGCTCGGGCTTCTTGCCCTTGAGCGCCGCGTCGACCATGTTCCCGGCGACCTTCGCGAGCTGGCGGGTGTCCTTGTAGACGGTCATCGTCTGCTCGTCCGCGATGATCGACTTCACCGACGCGAGCTCGGCGTCCTGGCCGGTGACGACCGGGAGCGGCTTGCTCTTGGAGCCGTAGTCGTCCGACTTCAGCGCGGACAGGATGCCGATCGAGATGCCGTCGTAGGGCGAGAGCACCGCGTCGACGCGGGCGCTCTTGTACGACGAGGTCAGGATGTCGTCCATGCGCTTCTGGGCGGTGCCGCCGTCCCAGCGCAGGGTGGTGACCTGGTTCAGCGCGGTCTGGCCGGACTTGACGACGAGCTGCTTCTTGTCGATGTACGGCTGGAGGACCTTCATCGCGCCGCCGAAGAAGTACTTCGTGTTGTTGTCGTCGTTCGAGCCGGCGAAGAGCTCGACGTTGAACGGGCCCTTCTTGGAGCCGTCCGCGAGACCGAGCTTCTGCAGGATGTAGTTGCCCTGGAGCTCGCCGACCTTCGAGTTGTCGAAGGACGCGTAGTAGTCGACGTTCTTGGTGCCGAGGATCAGGCGGTCGTAGGAGATGACCGGGATGTGCGCGTCGGCGGCCTGCTGGAGCACGTTGTTCATCGACTTGTTGTCGATGGCCGCGATGATCAGGGCCTTCACGCCCTGCGTGATCATGTTCTCGATCTGCGAGACCTGCTGGTCCGGGTCGTCCTCACCGAACGCGAGCTTGGTCTTGTAGCCCTTGGCCTCAAGGTCCTTGACCACGTTGTTGCCGTCGCCGATCCAGCGCTCGGAGGACTTCGTCGGCATCGAGATGCCGATCGTGGCGCCCTTGGTGTCTCCCGACTTGTCCTTGCTGCCGCCGTCGCTGTTCTGGCCGCAGGCGGACAGGGCGAGGGCGAGGGAGGCGGCTCCGGCTATGGCGGTGAGGGCGGCTCTGCGGTTACGCATGATCATCATCCTTGATGTCTTGGACCGGGCTCGGTCTCGCGGAACTCGGAAGCTCCGGGAGCTTTGAGAGAGGAAGGCCGAGAAGGTGTGTTGGATTGTGCGCGACTGTGTCTGCTTGTGTGAAGGGGGTTTGTCCGAACGTTATGAGGGAGTGTCGAACCGTGAGAGCGTGCCGGGCAGGCGGGAGCCGAGCGGGGCCATGTCGCCGCCCGCTCCGTGCCGTGACAGCAGGTCAAGGGCGAGCCGGCCGCGCCGCACCCGTTCCCGGGCCGTGCTCAGGGTCAGGTCCCGCAGATGGTGTCCGTACGGGTAGATCCCAGGGGTCTTGGACAGCCCGAACTTCAGGTACAGCGGTGCGCCGCGCCGGATCAGCTCGGCGACCTCGTACATCCGTATGTACCCGCCGAGATCGTCGGGGGCCTCGATGTACATGTCCATGGGGGCGGCGGAGACCCGCCGGATCTCGGTGAGGTGATCGAGCGTCAGATCGCTCGGCACGTTCAGCGAGTCGGCGCCGAGGTTCTCGTAGACGGCGTACGAGGCCGGATTGACCGGACCGATCAGCGCCGAGACCTTGAACGTCGTGTCGGCCGGGATGATCCCGGCCACGCGCGCCCGGTGCAGCGTCCACAGCACGCCCTCGTCGGCGACGAGCAGGCACTTGACGCCCAGCTCGGTCGCCCGGACGGCGTCCTCGACACAGCCGGCCATCGCGTCGTGGCCGCGGGCGCGCAGCCCGCCGCCGCGTGAATCGGTGCGCACCGAGGCGCCGATGTCCCAGACGCCGCGCGGGCCGGTGAACAGGCAGAGTTCGATGTCGCGTTCACCGGTGGCCTCGACCATCTCGGTGATCTCGGCGTCGGTCAGCATCCAGACGCCGCTGCCCTGGCTGATCCGGTGGATCGGCACGTCGAGCCGCGAGGCTTCCTTGAGGACCACGGCGAGCGCCTCGGGCCCCTCCACGGAGGGAACCTCGGTGCGCCAGCGGCCGCCTCCGGGGAAGGTGTGCGGCGAGGCGTCGTCGGGGGAGAGGGCGGGCGCGCCCAGGCCGAGTGCGGCCAGGGCCGGCTCGCCGGGTCGACGGGGCGCCGTGGGAGAGGCGTCGGTCACAAGCTGTCCTTCATTGTTCGATATTTCGGGCATGGTTCGTGACGTTGGGCGCGCGTGGCCTGAAGTGCGCCGGTACGGGACCGTCAGGAAACCCCGTACCGGCGCACGGCTCGGAGGGTCACGGCCTCAGCAGGACCTTGCCGACCTGGGGATCACCGGAACCCACCAGGTCGATGGCCTCCGGGAACGCGGCGAGCGGCAGCTCGTGCGTCACCAGCGGCGACGGGTTCAGCAGACCGGCGCCGAAGACCCGCACCGTGTGCGCCCAGGCCTCGGGCGGCGCCCCGAACACGGTGTGCACCTCCAGCTGCCGTACGACGAGATCGGTCGGGTCGAGACCCTCGGCACCCGGCGCCGGGATCCCGGTGAGGACCAGGCGCCCGCCGCGCCGCAGCAGGGAGGCGGCGGTGCGCGCGGCGGACGCGGACCCGGCGGTCTCGATGACGACGTCGAAGTCGTCGGGGAGCTGCTGGTCCCTGGTACGGAACTCGGTGGCGCCGAACTCCTTCGACAGCGCGGCCCGGTCGGGGCGGGTGCCCACCACGAGCAGCTCGGCCGGGGAACCCGCCTTCAGGAACTGCACGGCGAACATCCCGAGCGTCCCGGTGCCCACCACGGCCACGCGTTCGCCGGGCCGGGCGTTCGCCTTGAGCGCGGCGGCCGCGATGCAGGCGGCCGGCTCCAGCAGGGCGGCGGCCGTCAGATCGGCGTCGTCGGGCAGTACGTGGAGCAGCCGGGCCGGCAGTGTCAGCGTGCCCGCCATGGCACCGGGGACGGTGAAACCCGTCTCCTCGTACCCGGCGGTGCACAACGTTGTCTCGCCCGCGTGGCAACGGTCGCAGACCTGGCAGTTGCGAAAGCCCTCGCCGACGACCTTGCGGCCGACCAGCGTCGCCGGGACACCGGCGCCGACCTCCTCGACGGTCCCGGACCACTCGTGGCCCGGGGTCAGGGGGTAGCGGACGTACCCCTCGGGCCGGTTGCCCTGGTAGACCTCGCGGTCGCTGCCGCAGATGCCGACCGCGTGCACCCGTACGAGCGCCTCGCCCGCCGACGGCGGGACCGGCTCGTGCGGGGCCAGACGGTGTTCGCCCGGGCCCTCGACGACGACCGCGGTGCTCACTTCGCCCCCTTGGGCTTGCGCTGCTCCCAGCCATCGGCCCACAGGTCGAACCGGGCCTGCTGCTGCGGGAACTCGGCCGCCGCGTCGACGTCCAGCTCGACGCCGAGTCCCGGCTCGTGGGACAGCTCGAAGTAGCCGTCCACGACCTGCGGGGCGCCCTTGACGACCTTCTTGATCTCCGCGTCGGCGAAGTCGTTGAAGTGCTCCAGGATCTTGAAGTTCGGCGAGGTGAAGCCGACCTGGAGCGAGGCGGCGGTCAGGACCGGGCCGCCGACGTTGTGCGGCGCGACCAGGACGTAGTGCGCCTCGGCGGTGGCGGCGAGCTTGCGGGTCTCCCAGATGCCGCCGATGTGGCCGACGTCGGGCTGGATGATGTCGACCGCCTGGCTCTCGAAGAGCTCGCGGAACTCGATGCGGTCGTGGATCCGTTCACCCGTGGCGAGAGGCATGTCGACCTTGGCGGCCACCTTCTCCAGCGCCTTGAGGTTCTCCGGCGGCACCGGCTCCTCCAGCCACGCGGGCTTGAAGGGCGCGAGCTCGCGGGCCAGCCGGACGGCGGTGGCCGGGGAGAAGCGGCCGTGCATCTCCAGCATCAGCTCGGTCTCGGGGCCGATCGCGTCGCGCACCGCCTCGATGAGCGACACCGAGTACAGCGTGGCCTCGTGGTCGAGTTCGAAGTGCCCGGTGCCGAAGGGGTCGATCTTGAGGGCCTTGTAACCCCGCGCGACGACCTCCTGGGCGGCCTTGTGGTAGGCCTCCGGGGTGCGTTCGGTGGTGTACCAGCCGTTGGCGTAGGCCTTGACCTTGTCGGTGACCTTGCCGCCGAGGAGCTGCCAGACCGGCACGCCGAGCGCCTTGCCCTTGATGTCCCAGCAGGCCATCTCGATGACCGCGATGCCGGACATCACGATCTCGCCGGCACGCCCGTAGTCGCCGTACTTCATCCGGCGGACCAGGTCCTCGACGGCGAACGGGTCGGAGCCGAGAATATGGTTGGCCCGCGCCTCGTGCAGATAGCCGAGCAGCGCGTCGGTGTGGCCCAGCATGCGGGTCTCGCCGACTCCGGTGATGCCCTCGTCGGTGTGCACCTGGACGTAGGTCAGGTTCCTCCAGGGTGTCCCGACCACGTGTGTGGTGATTCCCGTGATGCGCACGGCAGATGCCCCCTGTGCTTTCAGCTCTGTTCGAAATTTCGTCACACGTTCGAAATGCTGGCGTGACAGTAAGGACGTGGCCCGGGGAGTGTCAATGGGTCGCGCACATAACGGTTTCGACGCGATGGGCGCAGGATGGCGGGGAATGTTCGGGGGTGTCGGTCTCCGACGGACCGGAATACTTGATTCCGCACAACATCTTCACAACTGCGCCTAGGAACGTTACCGGCGGTGACCCTAGTCTTCCCGCGTCATGGACTATTGCCACGTGTGCCGCAGGCACCTCAACGGCGCCCTCGCCTGTCCCGGGTGCGGTACCCCGGTCGACGAACTCGGCGCGGACGCCGAGGAGGCCGGCGCGCGCCCGCCGACGGGCGCGGACGCCGACGCGCGCCACGGCGCGGACGGTGACGTCGAGTGGCGCTCCCGGCGGGCCGCTCGGCGGCGCGGGGGCCCTGTCCTGGACGCCGAGGCCGGGGGTCCGGGGGACCGGCAGGCTCCGGCCGGCGCCAGCCGACGCGACCGCAAGGCGGCCGCGCATCGCCGGCGGCGGCGCCGCACCCTGTACATAGCCGTGGGCTTCGTCCTCGCGGCCGGCGGTCTGAGCCTCGCCGAACTCGGCGTCGACGCGCCCGGTCTCGGCCCCAGTCCCGCGGCGGCGGAGTCGCCCGACGGCTCGGCCTCACCGGCGGCGTCCTCGCTTCCGAAGAAGGCCGCCTCCAAGTCCCCCTCGGCCGGCCGCACGCCCGGATCCTCGGCGTCGGCCTCCGCTTCCCCCTCCGCCTCCGCCTCCGCGTCTCCCACCGCCACGGGTGAGAAGAACATCGGGGGAGCCGGAACCGCGACCGTCGGCACCCGCCCGGGTCACGCCACCTCGGCCCCGGCGACCGCCTCCGCGGGCTCCGGCGCGTCGGCTCCCGCCGGCACGGACCCGACGACGTCGGCACCTGCGCCGACACCCTCGTCCTCGGACGACTGCAACCGTTTCCTGTGGTGGTGCTCGTAGGCGGTTCGTCCGCCACGGGGTGACCCGGCCGGGGGTGTCCTCGGCGCTCGTGGCCGCCCGGACCGGTGGACATCACCCGGCCGTGGGTTCCGGTCCGTGTGTGGGGTGACGGGTTCCGGTCCTGTGTGGTGACGCGTTCCGTTTCCGTGGCGCGAGGTGGCCCGAGGCGTTCCGGCCCGCCCCGCCGGGCCCGCCGCGCGCCGGCCGACCCGCCGTCGGGGGCGCCCGTGTCTCAGCCGCTGCCGCCGGCGGTGCCGGGGGACTCGCCCAGCATGCGGCGCAGCAGGTCGCGCAGGGACAGCCGTTCCTGGTCCGAGAGCTCCGCCAGGGGCTCGCGGGCGAAGTCGAGCGAGTCGCGCAGCCCTCCGGCGATCCTGCGGCCCTCGGCCGTCGCCGCCGCCAGTTTCACCCGGCGGTCCGCCGGGTCGGGGCGGCGCTCCACCAGCCCCCGTGTCTCCAGCCGGTCCACGATCCCCGTGACGTTCGACGGCTCGCACCTCAGCTTCTGCGCCAGACGGCGCATCGGCAGCGGCTCCAGCGAGAGCAGGCTCAGCAGCCGCGCCTGCGCGCCGGTGAGGGCGTGTGAGGCGGCCGCGTCCTCGTACTCCTCGTGGTAGCGGGCCACGACCGTGCCGATCAGCTCGACCACCTCCATGGTCAAGGGGTCGATCCGTGGTCTCTTGTGGGTGGCCATGCCCCCGATCCTATCGCGTTACTTGACATCATGAAATATTCAGGAGCATGGTTGTTTCAGGTACTGAAGCATTAGATCCCCTCACCGGTCACCGTGAAAGGCGCACCTCATGTCCGAGACCCCCCAGCTTCCCTCCACCGGCCGTGAATGGCACCTGGTCAGCCGTCCGGTCGGCTGGCCCGAGCCCGCCGACTTCGCCCTGGTCGAGGCCGAGGTCCGGCAGCCGGGTCCGGGCGAGGTCCTGGTACGGAACGCCTACGTCTCCGTCGACCCGTACATGCGCGGCCGGATGAGCGCCGCCAAGTCCTACGTCGCGCCCTTCGAGCTCGGCGAGACCATGCAGGGCGGCGCGGTCGGCGAGGTCATCGCCTCGAACGCCGAGGGCATCGAGGCCGGCGACCACGTGCTGCACTTCCTGGGCTGGCGCGAGTACGCCGTCGTGGACGCCAAACAGGCCGTCAAGGTGGACCCGGAGGCCGCGCCGCTGTCGACGTACCTCGGCGTCCTCGGCATGACCGGCCTCACCGCCTACGCCGGGCTCCTGCGCACCGCCTCCTTCAAGGAGGGCGACTCCGTCTTCGTGTCCGGCGCCGCCGGTGCCGTCGGCAGCCAGGTCGGCCAGATCGCCCGGCTCAAGGGCGCCTCGCGCGTCATCGGCTCCGCCGGGTCCGACGACAAGGTCAAGCTGCTCGTCGAGGAGTACGGCTTCGACGCCGCCTTCAACTACAAGACCGGCCCGGTCGCCCAGCAGCTGCGCGAGGCCGCGCCCGACGGCGTCGACGTCTACTTCGACAACGTGGGCGGTGACCACCTGGAGGCAGCCATCGGCTCGCTGAACCGGGACGGCCGCATCGCGATCTGCGGCATGATCTCCGTCTACAACAACACCGAGCCCGCCCCCGGCCCCCGGAACCTGGCCCGGCTGATCCAGACCCGCGGCCGCATCCAGGGCTTCCTCGTCGGCGACAACTACGACCTCCAGCAGGAGTTCGTCCAGGAGGTCGGCGCCTGGATCCGCTCCGGCGAGCTGAAGTACGCCGAGACGGTCGTCGAGGGCATCGAGAACAACCTGGAGGCGTTCTTCGGCGTCCTGCGCGGCGACAACGTCGGGAAGATGATCGTCAAGCTCTGACCGGAACCGGAACCGGAACCGGAACCGGAACCGGCACGGGACGGGACGGGACGGCCCGGGACGGGCTCGGGGAGCCCCCCGGACGCCCGGGACGGCTCGGGGGGACCCGGGCCGTCCCGGGGCGGCGAGAGCCGTCGCCACCGCGGGCTGTGGCCCGGCGCGGCGCCCCGATAGGGTCTCCCCATGCGCGATCTTGGGGTGGGTTTCGGCTATCTGCTGCGCGGCCAGCGATGGGTGGCCCGGCACGGGAAGAGTTTCGGGTTCGGGCTGCTGCCGGGACTCATCACGCTCGTGCTCTACGCGGCGGCGCTCGTCGCCCTCGGCGTGTACGGGGAAGGCTTCGTCACCTGGGCCACGCCGTTCGCGGACGGCTGGAGCAGCCCCTGGGAGGGGCTCTTCCGCGGCTTCCTCACCGCCCTCCTGTTCGCCCTGGCACTCCTCCTCGCCGTCCTCACCTTCACCGCGGTCACCCTGCTCATAGGCCAGCCCTTCTACGAGAGCCTCTCGGAGAAGGTCGACCGCGACGTCTCCCCGGACGGCACGGCCCCCGAGTCCGGTCTGCCGCTCTGGCGCGAGCTGTGGATCTCCGCGCGCGACAGCCTCCGCGTCCTCGTGCGGGCCCTCGTGTGGGGGGTCCTCCTCCTCGCGCTCGGCTTCGTCCCGCTCATCGGCCAGACCGTCGTCCCGGTGCTCGGCTTCTTCGTCACGGGCTTCTTCCTCACCGAGGAACTCGTCGCCGTCGCCCTGCAACGCCGCGACGTCGACCTCCGGGCGCGCCTCGCGCTGCTCCGCTCCCGCAAGACACTGATCTGGGGCTTCGGCACCCCGCTGGGTCTCGCCTTCCTCGTCCCGTTCGTCGCGGTGTTCCTGATGCCGGGGGCCGTCGCGGGCGCCACGCTGATGGCCCGGGATCTGCTCGGCGAGGAGATCCGCGAGGGCGCGGCGGACGAGGACACCGACGCGGTCTCGGACGGGGCCTCCGACGGGGCGTCCGAGCAGCACAGTGCCACCTGACCGGGACTACTCCCCGGGGCGTCCGCAGGGCACAGCGGCACCTCGTGACCCGGTTCGCCCCGCGTCGCCGTCACGCTCGCTCCGGAGCCCGCCCGCCGGCCCGTGATCGGACGGGAATCCTCGCCGCCGACTGCCGCCGCGCGGCCGGGACCGCCCGCGCCACCGGCGTCAGGGACCTCCCCCGTACCGTCGCCGCGTACGACGATGGGGCGGACGGACGGCTTTCGACGAGGAGGTGCCGCCATGGCGGACACAGCGGTGGGGACGGCCAGGGATCCGAAGGACGCGGAGGCGGACGCGGCCCGCGAGGCCGTCGTGGAGGCGGCCCTCGCCCGCCTCGGCCTGGACGCGAAGGCCCGGCTGCTGTCCGGCCGGACCATGTGGGCGCTGCCCGCGCTCCCCGAGATCGGCCTGGAGTCCCTCGTGATGTCGGACGGCCCGATCGGCGTCCGCGGCATCCACTGGAGCGCCGACGACCCCTCCGTCGCGCTCCCCTCGCCCACCGCGCTCGCCGCGTCCTGGGACCCGGAGCTGGCCCGCCGCGCCGGCGCGCTGCTCGCCCAGGAGGCCCGCCGCAAGGGCGTCCACATCCTGCTCGCCCCCACGGTCAACCTGCACCGCTCACCGCTCGGCGGCCGCCACTTCGAGGCCTACAGCGAGGACCCGCTCCTGACCGGCGCGATCGGCGGCGGCTATGTCCGGGGCGTGCAGTCAGGCGGGGTCGCCACCACCGTCAAACACTTCGTCGCCAACGACGCCGAGACCGACCGCTTCACCGTGAACAACCTCGTCTCCGAACGCGCCCTGCGCGAGCTGTACCTGGCGCCCTTCGAGAGCATCGTCGACAGCGCCCGCCCGTGGGGCGTCATGACCGCCTACAACTCCGTCAACGGCACGACGATGAGCGAGCACCGCCGTCTCGTGAACGAGGTCCTGCGCGGCACGTGGGGCTTCGACGGCGTCAACGTCTCCGACTGGATGGCCGCCCGCTCCACCAAGGCCGCGATCGAGAGCGGCCTCGACGTCGCCATGCCCGGCCCCCGGACCGTCTACGGAGAACCGCTCGCCGCCGCCGTGCGCGCCGGAGAGGTCGCGGAGGCCGCCGTCGACGCGGCCGTGCGCAACGTGCTCCGTCTCGCCGCCCGCGTCGGCGCCCTGGAGGGCGCCGAACCCGTCGTGACCGAGCCGCCGGCGGCCGTGGACGGGGAGGCGCTGGCCCGTGAGGTGGCCCGCCGCGGCTTCGTCCTCGTCCGCAACGAAGGCGCCCTGCCGCTCCCCGGGGGACACCGGGTCGCCCTCATCGGGGCCGCCGCCCGCGACGCCCGCATCCTCGGCGGCGGCTCCGCGACCGTCTTCCCCGCCCGGATCGTCTCGCCCCTCGACGGCCTCACCGCCGCCCTCCCCGAGGGCAGCCTGAGCTACGCGGTCGGCGCCGACCCGACCGTCGAACTCCCCGTCGCCGACAAGGGGTTCGCGCTGCGCGCGGTCTGCCGTGACGCCGCCGGCGAGGTCATCGGCACCACCTCCGCCCCGAACGGCCAGATCAAGTGGACGGGCGACGACCTGCCCGAGGGGGTCACCTTCCCCCGGGCTTCCGGCTCCACTCAGCCAGGGGATACCCCCACGTCCACCCTGCACAGCGTCGAACTCACCGGCACCCTCACCCCGCGCGAGAGCGGCCCGCACGCCTTCGGCATCAAGGGCCTCGGCGCGTTCACCCTCACCGTCGACGGCACCACCTGCTTCGACGGCGTCCAGCGGGCCGACAGGGACGACCCCTTCGTGACGTTCTTCGGCGCCCCCGTCCCGCGTGGCCGGGCCGAACTCACCGCGGGCGAACCGGTGGAGGTCTCCCTGACCCATGTCGTCACGGTCCCCGAGAACGCCCCTCTGAAGCTCGTGGGCTTCTCGCTCGCCCACCAGGAGCCCGTGCGCGACGCGGACGAGCTGATCGCCGAGGCGGTCGAGGCGGCCCGCGCCGCCGACACCGCCGTCGTCGTGGTCGCCACCACCGACCGCGTCGAGTCCGAGGGCTTCGACCGCGCGGACCTCAGGCTCCCCGGCCGTCAGGACGAACTGGTCCACGCCGTGGCCGCCGCCAACCCGAACACCGTCGTGGTCGTCAACTCCGGTTCCCCGGTGGAGCTCCCCTGGCGTGACGAGGTCGCCGCCGTGCTGCTGAGCTGGTTCCCGGGCCAGGAGGGCGGCGCCGCCCTCGCGGACGTCCTCACCGGCGCCCACGAGCCGGGCGGCCGCCTCCCCACCACCTGGGGTTCCCTGGCCGACGCCCCGGTCACCCGGGTCCGTCCGGCCGGCGGGGAGCTCCCGTACACCGAGGACGTCTTCATCGGCTACCGCGCCTGGGAGAAGGAGGGAAGGACCCCCTCGTACCCCTTCGGGCACGGCCTCGGCTACACCGACTGGACGTACGAGTCCATCGAGATCGAGGGCACGACCGTCACCGTCCGTGTCCGCAACTCGGGCCGGCGGGCCGGGCGCGAGGTCGTCCAGGTCTATCTCGCCCCGGCGGAACCCGGCACCGAGCGGCCCGCCCGCGGGCTCGCCGGTTTCGCCGCGGTCGAGGCCGCGCCCGGTGAGTGCGCCGAGGCCGTCGTGGAGCTCCCGCGCCGCGCCTTCGAGATCTGGGACACCGCGGCGGACATGTGGGCGTTTGTGAAGGGTTTGTACGAGGTTCAGGCAGGTCGTTCCCTTCTGGACCGCCGTCTGAGCACGATCATCGAGGCGTAGACCTTCGCGCCCCCTTCGGCCGGCCCCGGCCCGGAACCTGACATCCGGACCGGGGCCAGCCGACAGGCCCTGGAGCCCGTCCGGCGATCCCTAGGGCCGCACGGAGAACCCGTACACCGTCCGCGACCTGTACACCTCGCCCGGCCGCAGCTCGGTGCTCGGGAAGTCCGGCCGGTTCGGGGAGTCGGGGAAGTGCTGCGTCTCCAGCGCGATGCCGTCGTTGGGAGCGAAGGGTTCGCCCAGGTGGTCGGCGGTGTAGAACTGGAGACCGGGTTCGGTGGTCGCGACCGTGAGCACCCGCCCGGACGCCGGGTCGTACAGCTCGGCGACCTCCACGGGGTCCGCGGTGACCCCCTTGTCCAGCACGTAGTTGTGGTCGTATCCCGCGCCGGTCTTGCGGGGCTCACGGAAGTCGAAGCGGGTGTCCTCGACCGGGTCGAGCTCCCCGGTCGGGACGAGGTTCTCGTCCACCCGGGTCACTCGCGAGGCGTCGAGCCGGAGCTCGTGTCCCAGCGCGCTGCCGGAGCCTCCGAGGTTCCAGTACGTGTGGTTCGTCAGGTTCACCACGGTCGGCGCGTCGGTGACCGCCTCGTAGGCGATGTGCAGCGCGCCCCGCTCGTCGAGCGTGTACGTCGCCGAGACCTCCAGGCGCCCCGGGAAGCCCTCCTCGCCGTCCGCGCTGACCCGGGAGAGCCGGACCCCGTGGTCGAGCGGCTCCGCGTCCCACACCCGCTTGTCGAAACCGCCGTCGCCGCCGTGCAGCGTGTTGGGCCCGTTGTTCGGCTCCAGGCGGTACGTCACCCCGTCCAGCGGGAAGCCCGCACCCCCGATCCGGTTCGCGTACCGCCCGACCAGCGCGCCGAGATACGGCTCGGGATGGGTCGTGTACCCCTCCAGGGCGGGGAAGCCCAGGGTCACGTCCACGGGCCGCCCGTCCCGGTCCGGCACCTCGGCCGACTGCACGATTCCGCCGTACGTGAGCACACGCACCCGGACCCCGGCGCGCTCCAGCGTCCAGCGGTGGACCCGGGTACCGTCGGAAAGTGTGCCGAAAAGTTCACTCATGAGGAAAAGCCTAGGTCACGGGTTCGCGTGCCGTGACAGTTCGGTAGGCGATCTCCGCGAGTCGCGCCTGACCGTCCCTGCTCGGGTGGAACCAGTCCCAGTGGCTCAACTGGTCCGTGCCGAAGCGGAAGTCGAACACGGCGTTCCCGTCGAAGCGGCAGCGCCTGTCCTTGGCGCACACCTCGCGCAGTACCTGGTTGTACTCCTTCACCCGGTCCCGCACCTGCCCGCGCCGCAGGGTCGCCGCCGAGTTCAGCGAGTCCGCGTCGCCGAGCATCGAGGGGCAGATGCCCAGTTTCCACACCTGCTTGCCCAGCGGATTGCCGCGCCCCTCGGACCAGAGCCGCTTCAGGTCCGGCACGCTCGACACGTACACCTGGGTCTTGGGCAGAGCACCGCGCAGCGTCTTCATCGCGTCCTGGAACTCGGCGCGGAAGTCGGCGACGGACGTCATCGCCGAGGCGGAGGAGCGGCAGGCGTCGTTGGCGCCCGCCATCACCGTGACCAACTCCGGCCTGCGGGTCGCCGCCTGGGCCATCTGGCCGGGAAGGTCGGCCATCCGCGCCCCGGTCACCGCGTAGTTCCAGCTGCGCTCGGCCGCCCCGGCCGCGCCGAGCAGCCGTACGGCGAGACTGTCGACGCGCGGGTCGCTGCCGGTCGCCCACGACGCCTCGGGACAGTCGGACAGCACACTGCACGCGTCGAAACCGCGCGTGATGGAGTCGCCGACCGCGGCCATGGACTCCGGGCTGCGGTCCCAGACCGGCGTGGGCTTCGGGGACGGCCGGGCCGCCGTCCCGCTGGACGCCGAGGAGTCGCCACCGGTGGAGTCGCAGGCGGCGACGCCCAGGAGAGCAGCCGCCGCGGCGACGGCGAGGACGGCCCGCGAACGGTGGCTGCGATTCCGCATCCCCTGGTCTCCTCGTTCGTTGTACAGGGTTGGTCGGCACCCGCTCCGCGCGGTCGGTCGCACCACGTCGTACACGGTCGGTCGCACCGCGTTCCCGCGGTGTGGCCGTGTTCGCCCGGGAGACGGGCCCGGACCCCTGCAAGGGAGTCAGGACACGTCCCGCCGGGTGAAACCTCGGAGGTTCACGGCGCTTGGACCGACGGTACGTCACACTCCTTGCGCCGCCGCAGGGTAGCCTCGCCACGTGGCCGCCCTGCCACTGCCGTTCCGCTAAGTTACAAGATGTCTCGCTCTGTCCGGAGGCCCCAGTGACGACACGTGGAGTTCTCTACGTGCACTCCGCGCCCCGCGCGTTGTGTCCGCATGTCGAGTGGGCGGTCGCGGGGGTGCTCGGCACGCGCGTCAGTCTCGACTGGATCCGGCAGCCCGCCGCGCCCGGCACCTGGAGATCCGAGTTCTCCTGGAAGGGCGAGGCCGGCACCGCCTCCAAGCTCGCCTCCGCGCTGCGCGGCTGGCATCTGCTGCGCTTCGAGGTCACCGCCGAGCCCTGCCCCACCGCCGAGGGCGAGCGCTACAGCTGCACCCCCGAGCTGGGCATCTTCCACGCCGTCACCGGGATCCATGGCGACATCCTGATCCCCGAGGACCGCCTGCGCGCCGCGCTGCTGCGTTCCCAGCGCGGCGAGAGCGACCTGGAGGCCGACCTCGCCAAACTCCTGGGCAAGCCCTGGGACGACGAACTGGAGCCCTTCCGCTACGCGGGCGAGGGCGCCCCGGTCCGCTGGCTGCACCAGGTGGTGTGACCCCCCGTCAGGGGCGCGGCACCGTAACCGAAGAACGTACGGCGTGTGGCCCGTACCCCTGGGATCAGGGGTACGGGCCACACGCCGTACGGAACGGACGACCGGCGTCAGACGGAACGGAACGCCAGCACCACGTTGTGCCCGCCGAAGCCGAACGAGTCGTTCAGCGCGGCGATGCGGCCCTCGACGGGCAGCTTGCGGGCCTCGCCGCGGACGATGTCGGCGGCGGCCTCGGCCTCGGGGTCGAGGTTCTCCACGTTGATGGTCGGCGGCGCGAGACGGTGGTACAGCGCGAGCACGGTCGCGACCGACTCGACGCCACCGGCGCCACCGAGGAGGTGACCGGTCATCGACTTGGTCGCCGAGACCGCGAAGTGGTCGGCCTCGTCGCCGAACACCTTGCGCAGCGCCTTCAGTTCGGCCACGTCACCGGCCGGCGTCGAGGTGGCGTGCGCGTTCACGTGCACGATCTCGGCCGGGTCCAGGTCGGTGTTGTCGAGCAGGCTCTGGAGGGCGTGCGAGATGCCGCGGCCCTCGGGCTCCGGCTGCACGATGTCGTGCGCGTCGGCCGAGATGCCCTGGCCGACGGCCTCGGCGTACACCCGGGCGCCGCGCTTGGCGGCGTGCTCGGCGGACTCCAGGACGACGACGCCCGCGCCCTCGCCGAGCACGAAGCCGTCACGGGCGACGTCGTAGGGGCGCGAGGCACCCTGGGGGTCGTCGTTGTTCTTGGACATCGCCATCATGTTGCCGAACGCGGCGATGGGAAGCGGGTGGATGGCCGCCTCGGTGCCACCGGCGACGACGATGTCGGCGCGGCCCGTGCGGATCATCTCGATGGCGTAGCCGATGGCCTCGGCGCCGGAGGCGCAGGCGGAGACCGGGGTGTGCACACCGGCGCGGGCGCCCACGGCGAGTCCCACGTTGGCGGACGGGCCGTTCGGCATCAGCATCGGAACGGTGTGCGGGGAGACACGGCGTACGCCCTTCTCCTTCAGCACGTCGTACTGGTCGAGCAGGGTCGTCACGCCACCGATACCGGAGGCGATGACCGTGCCCAGCCGGTCGGGGTCGGCATTCGGGTCCTCGCCCGCCTTGTCGGTGAAACCGGCGTCGGCCCAGGCCTCCTTGGCCGCGATCAGCGCGAACTGCGCCGAGCGGTCCAGCCGGCGGGCCTGCGGACGGGGAATGACCTCGCTCGGCTCCACGGCGATCTGCGCCGCGATGCGGACAGCCTGGTCGGCGGCCCAGTCCTGCTCGAGAGGGCGGACGCCGGAACGTCCGGCGATCAGACCCTCCCAGGTAGAGGCTGCGTCGCCACCCAGCGGTGTGGTTGCGCCGATACCGGTGACGACCACGGTGCGATTGGTCGGGCTCACGGGAATTCTTTCTCCAACGGATACGAGGATTCAGCGGCGCCACCGCCGGGTGGCGGGGCATCAGACCGGGCGAGCCAGGGCGCGAGGCCCCGGCGAACCCGGACGGTCGGCCCAGGTGACCGGAGAGATCAGGCCTGGTTCTTGAGGATGTAGTTCGTCGCGTCGCCGACGGTCTTGAGGTTCTTGACGTCGTCGTCCGGGATCTTGACGTCGAAGCGCTCTTCGGCGGCGACGACGACCTCGACCATGGACAGCGAGTCGACGTCCAGGTCGTCGGTGAAGGACTTGTCCAGCTGGACGTCCTCGGTGGGGATCCCGGCGATCTCGTTGACGATCTCGGCGAGACCTTCGACGATCTCTTCCTGAGTGGCGGCCATGTCAGGCGCTCCTTCGGTGTGTTTCCAGAGGGGTGGCGATATTCCGTACGGACCGGATGATCCGGTACGGAGTGCCTAGGGGAGGGTAACGACCGTCGCGGCGTACACGAGACCCGCCCCGAAGCCGATGACGAGCGCGGTGTCGCCGCTCTTCGCCTCACCGGTCGCCAGGAGCCGCTCCATCGCGAGCGGGATCGAGGCGGCCGAGGTGTTGCCGGTGGTGCGCACGTCACGCGCGACCGTGACGTGTCCCGGCAGTTTCAGCGTCTTCACCATCGAGTCGATGATCCGCTCGTTGGCCTGGTGGGGAATGAAGACATCCAGGTCGTCCGGGCTGATCCCGGCCGCTTCCAGCGCCTGCTGGGCGACCTTCGCCATCTCGAACACGGCCCAGCGGAACACCGCCTGGCCTTCCTGCGTGATGGCAGGGAACTTGATCTCGCCCTTGGAGTCGAGCGGGAGATTGGAGACGTCGCCGACCTTGAAGCGGTCCCACGGCACGGTCTGCTTGATCGTGCCGGCCTTGTCGCCCTCGCTGCCCCAGACCGTGGGGCCGATGTGCGGCTCCTCGGAGGGACCGACGACGACCGCGCCCGCACCGTCGCCGAACAGGAAGGCCGTCGCGCGGTCCTCCAGGTCGGTCAGGTCGGACAGCCGCTCCACGCCGATGACGAGGACGTACTCGGCCGAACCCTCGACGATCATGCCCTTGGCGAGGGTCAGGCCGTAGCCGAAGCCCGCGCAGCCGGCCGAGATGTCGAAGGCCGCGGCCTTGTTCGTGCCGAGCTTGTCGGCGATCTCGGTGGCGATGGCCGGGGTCTGGGCGAAGTGCGACACGGTGGAGACCACCACGGCGCCGATCTGGTCGGCGTTGATCCCGGCGTCGGCGATGGCCTTGCCGGACGCCTCGATCGACATCGCGGCCACGGTCTCCTCGTCGGAGGCCCAGTGCCGGGTCTCGATGCCGGAGCGCGAACGGATCCATTCGTCGGACGAGTCGATCGTCTCCAGGATCACCTCGTTGGGCACCACCCGGACCGGACGGTAACCGCCGACGCCGAGGATGCGCGCGAACGGAGCGCCCTTGGGTGCCTTGATCTTCGACATGCTCTCGGGCTCCTCAGGCAGCGCCGTGCTCGGCGATGAGCTCGCGAGCCGCGTCCAGGTCGTCGGGGGTCTTCAGGGCCAGCGTCGTGACACCGGGCAGCGCGCGCTTGGCCAGACCGGTCAGCGTGCCGCCCGGGCACACCTCGATCAGCGCGGTGGCGCCGAGCTTCTGGAAGGTCTCCATGCACAGGTCCCAGCGGACCGGGTTGGCGACCTGGCCGACCAGGCGGGAGACGACCTCGGTACCGGAGGCGACCGCCTGGCCGTCACGGTTCGAGACGTATGTGACCCGCGGGTCCGCCGGAGTCAGGTCCTCGGCGGCCTTGGCCAGCGCCTCGACCGCGGGGGCCATGTGGACGGTGTGGAACGCGCCCGCCACCTTCAGGGCCACGACACGCCGGACACCCTCGGGCTTGTCCGCCTCCAGGGCGGCCAGCTGCTCCAGCGTTCCGGCGGCCACGATCTGGCCGGCGCCGTTCACGTTCGCCGGGGTCAGGCCCAGCTTCTCCAGGTGCGCGACCGTGGTGTCGGGGTCGCCGCCGAGCAGCGCCGACATACCGGTCCGCGTGATGGCGGCGGCGTCGGCCATCGCGAGGCCGCGCTTGCGTACGAGGGTCAGCGCTGCGGTGTCGTCGAGCACTCCCGCGAACGCGGCGGCGGTGATCTCGCCGACGCTGTGGCCGGCGACGGCACCGGGGGTCACGTCACCGAGTGCCGCGGCGGACAGGAGCCCGGCGGCGACCAGGAGCGGCTGGGCGACGGCCGTGTCACGGATCGCGTCCGCGTCGGCCTGGGTGCCGTAGTGGGCAAGGTCCAGCCCGATGGCGTCCGACCACGCGGCGAGGCGTTCGGCGGCGCCGGGGAGGTCGAGCCAAGGAGTCAGGAAGCCGGGCGTCTGAGCGCCCTGGCCGGGAGCGACGAGTACGAGCACTCTCACACTCTCTCTTGTGGACGGCCACGGCCGCCCGTGGGGACAGGGACGAAGAACACGAGGGGGAATTGTAGGTCCCCGACAAAAGCCTAGGTTTGTGGATCTCCACCGGCCAGACGGCCCAGGATCAGCGCGATCCGCAGCGTGAACGCCGATCGAACATCCGAGGGCGACCAGCCGGTGACGTCAGTCACACGTCGGAGCCGGTAGCGCACGGTGTTGGGATGGACGAACAGCATCCGGGCCGCGCCTTCGAGGCTGCTCGCCTGCTCCAGATAGACGCTGAGCGTCTCCAGGAGCGCCGAGCCCGCCTCCTCCAGCGGTCTGTAGATCTCCTCCACCAACTGATCGCGGGCCGACGGGTCTCCGGCGATCGCGCGCTCCGGCAGCAGATCGTCCGCCAGAACCGGGCGGGGGGCGTCCTGCCAGGCGAAACACGCCTTCAGCCCGGCCGCCGCGGCCTGTGCCGACCGGGTCGCGGCCAGCAGGTCGGGCACGATCGGCCCGGCCACGACCGAGCCGGCGGCGTACGGACCGATCAGCGACTTGGCGACGGCGAGCGGGTTGTCGCTGCCGCCCGCGATGACGACCAGCCGGTTCCCGAGCACGCCCGTCAGCACCTGGAGCTTGGCGTGCCGGGCCGCCCGCCGGATGGCCTCGACCGTCAGCTCACTGTCACCGTCGGGCGCCGTGCCCAGCACCACGCAGACATGTTCGGGCGAGTTCCACCCGAGCGCGGCGGCCCGGGAGACGGCGCCCTCGTCGGCCTCGCCGGAGAGCACCGCGTTCACCACGAGCGATTCGAGCCGGGCGTCCCAGGCACCGCGTGCCTCCGCGGCCTGCGCGTACACCTGGGCGGTGGCGAAGGCGATCTCGCGGGCGTAGACGAGCAGTGCCTCACGCAGCACGGACTCGTCGCCGGGTGCCGCCACCTCGTCGATGGCCGATTCCATGACCTCGATTGTCGTCCGCACCATCTCCACCGTCTGGCGCAGCGTGATGGCCCTGGTCAGCTCGCGTGGCGCGGTGCCGAAGACATCGGTGGAGATGGCCTGCGGCGCGTCCGGGTGCCGGAACCACTCCGTGAAGGCCGCGATACCGGCCTGGGCGACCAGCCCGATCCACGACCGGTTCTCCGGTGGCATGGCCCGGTACCACGGCAGCGTCTCGTCCATCCGCGTGATGGCCTGGGCGGCGAGACTGCCGGCCGACTTCTCCAGCCGCTTGAGGGTCGCGGTGTGCGAGTCGACGTCGTGCGCTGAGCGCTCGGTGTTGCTGGCTTCGGGTTCGGGCACGGGACAAGACTGCCTTATCCGGACGGAGCTGTGCGGCGGCGGGTCGCAAGTAAGCGGGGGCGGCCACCGGGCCGGGGCTACCGTGGTGGAGTGATGGACGTCCGCCGCGCCGACGAGCGCTACCGCGGAGGGGACCCGGCGGCCGGGATCTCCTCGCTCCACGGCTTTTCCTTCGGCCCGCACTACGACCCCGACAACCTCCGCTTCGGCGCGGTGATCGCCTGCAACGAGGAGCGGCTCGCTCCCGGGGCGGGCTTCGACGAGCACCCGCACAGCCACACCGAGATCGTCACCTGGGTGGTGGAGGGCGAGCTGACCCATCGCGACTCGGCGGGGAACGAGTCGGTGCTGCGCCACGGCGACGTCCAGCGGCTGAGCTCGGCGGGCGGTGTCCGCCACGTCGAGCGCAACGACGGCGAACTGCCGCTGGTCTTCGTCCAGATGTGGCTGGCCCCGGTGGAACCGGGCGGCGACCCCCTGTACGAGACCGTCCGCGGCATCGCCGACTCCACCCCGTACGCGGTCCCCGAGGCGGGGGCCATGCTGCATGTGCGCCGGCTGACGGCGGGCGAGCGCACCGCCGTTCCCGACGCGCCCTTCGTCTACGTCCATGTCGTGCGCGGCGAGATCCGCCTGGACGGCGAGGAGCTGGCGGCGGGCGACGCGGCCCGCATCACCGACGCCAAGGATCTGGAGGCCGTAGCGGGCGCGCCCGCCGAACTGCTGGTGTGGGAGATGGCGGCCTGCTGACGCCGGCCGGCCCGCGTCGCCCGCGTCAGGAGGCGAGGCCGGCCAGCACCGCGTCCGTGAAGGGCGTCCACGCCTCGACGGCCCAGGGGCCGAAGGGGCGGTCGGTCAGCGCGACGCAGGCGGCGCCCGCGGCCGGGTCGACCCACAGGAACGTACCGGCCTGCCCGAAGTGGCCGAAGGTGCGCGGCGAGGACGAACTCCCCGTCCAGTGAGGTGACTTGGAGTCGCGGATCTCGAAGCCAAGACCCCAGTCGTTGGGGTTCTGGTGGCCGTAGCCCGGAAGGACGCCCTTGGTGCCGGGGTACTGGACGGTCATCGCCTCCGCGACCGTACGCGGGTCCAGCAGCCGCGGCGCCTGGAGCTCGGCGGCGAACCGGACGAGGTCGTCGACCGTCGAGACACCGTCCCTCGCGGGCGAACCGTCCAGCGTCGTCGCGGTCATGCCGAGCGGTTCGAGAACCGCCTGGCGCAGATACTCCGCGAACGGCATGTCCGCCGCCTTGGCGATGTGGTCCCCGAGCACCTCGAACCCGGCGTTGGAGTACAGCCGGCGCTCCCCGGGTGTGAAGGTCGCCCGGTGCTCGTCGAAGGCCAGCCCCGAGGTGTGCGCGAGCAGATGCCGGACCGTCGAACCGGCGGGACCGGCGGGTTCGTCGAGCTCGATCGCCCCCTCCTCGTACGCGACGAGCGCGGCGTACGCGGCGAGCGGCTTGGTGACGGACGCCAGCGCGAACCGGTGCCCGCCCGGCCCGTGCGAGCCGGCCACGGTGCCGTCGGCGCGGACGACCGCGGCGGCGGCGGTGGGAACGGGCCAGTTCGAGATCAGCGCCAGGCTCTGCTGCAAGGACATGCCCCGAGCCTAAGCGGCTCGGAGGCACGGCCGCATCGAGGGGTCGGGCTTGCGGACGAACCCGAGGGCCGCGCAGTGCGGCTCGGCCTCGGCGGTGGCGTTGCGGTCGATCACCTGGCGCCGACGCGGCGCCTCGGAGGCGTCTTCGGGGGCGGCGCGGCGTCCGAGACCCATGATCCGCGCGGTGAATCATCGTCTCCCAGCCATGTCCCGGGGTTTTCGGCCGGTTCGGCTTGCCTGGAGTGGACTCCAAGGTTTTAGCGTGGGGGCATGACGGTGATGGAGACCACAGCCGAGGCCACCGGGACCGACACCTGCGCCGGGCCTCCCGAGCGGGAGCGGCGTCCGGACGGCCGGGACAACTACACGATCAGCGAGGTCGTCGCCTTCACCGGCCTCAGCGCGCACACCCTGCGCTGGTACGAGCGCATCGGGCTGATGCCGCACATCGACCGCTCGCACACCGGCCAGCGCCGCTACAGCAACCGCGACCTGGACTGGCTGGGCCTGGTCGGCAAGCTCCGGCTCACCGGGATGCCGGTCGCCGACATGGTCCGCTACGCGGAGATGGTGCGCGCCGGCGACCACACGTACATGGACCGCTACGAGCTCCTGGAGGCGACCCGCCGGGACGTCCGGGCCCGGATCGCGGAGCTCCAGGACACCCTGGCCGTGCTCGACCGGAAGATCGGCTTCTACGGGGACGCGAGCCGCGCCCTCGCCTCGGAGCGCTCCTGACGGCGGACGCTCCGGCCGCGGCCGGGCACGACGGGCACCCGGGCGGCGCCTGCCCGCCACGGCCGGTCCGCCGGCGCGGCCCCGCTGGAGCCGGCTCGCCGGAGCCGGCCCACTGGAGCTGGCCCGCTAGAGCTGGGCGAGCAGTTCCGCCTTCTTCACGGAGAACTCCTCGTCCGTGACGAGCCCTGCCTCGTGCAGTTCCCCGAGATGCCGGATCCGGTCGGCGATGTCGGCCGGATCGCGGAGCGGCGCGCGGTCCGCGATCACCGGCGCCGGGCTCGCGGACCGCGTGGCGGCGAGCACGGCCGCGGCGAACGGCAGCGACTCGTGGACCGGCCCGTACCCGAGCCCGAAGACGACCGCCGCCGGGTCCTGGTCCGCCTGGGCGGGATGCGCCGGGGCGGGCTCCCGCCGCAGCAGCCGCAGATGGCCCTCGAACACCTCGGGGGAGCGCCACTCGACCCCGCACAGCGCGGAGACCGGGAAGGTCTGGTCGCCGGCTTTCCACTTCGCCGAGGACGCGCCCGTCCAGAACCACCGGAAGGACACCGTCTTGCCGTCGAAGGTGGCCTTCCCGTCGTAGGCCTTGAAGGTCAGCGGCCCCTCGGGCGGCTTCACGAGAAAGCGCTCGGCGGGCTCGTCGTCCGCTGTGAGCTGTCCGCGCAGCTCGTCCGCGTAGTACTCGGCGAGCGTCTCGCGTTCGGCGGGCAGCACCAGCCGATAGGGGTCGCACCCCTCCTTGAGCTGTCCCGCGGCCGCCTCCATCAGCGGATCGGCGCCGGGCCTCGGCACCGCACGCAGAACGACCGTGCCTCGCTTCCCGGGCGTCAGCGTCACCGCCGCGAGCGCCTCCAGGGGGACACGGCGTTCGCCGAGCGCCTGGAACAGCTTCGGTGTACGGATCCCCCGTTCGAAGCGGATGAGCACGGAGTCGGACTCGAACTCCCAGGCGGCATGAAATCCGGCCAGTACGTCACCCATGCGGGCCATCGTATGCGGCACGCAAGCCTCCGTCGCCTCTCTGGGCGGACCGCAGTTTTTCGTCCTCTACGCGCGTCAGGCCGACGCGCCGGCGGACAAACCCGTCCGGCAGGCGTCATCATCACGCGCGCAGCTGACAGCGCGGTACGCGCCGATCCCGATCTCCGCGAAGTTGCGGAGACTCTCCGTACCCGGCTCGAAGTAGCCGGCGTGACCCTTCGCCCCCTCGGCCGACAGGACGCGCGCCCCGAACCCCTTCGACACCGGGTCCGCGCCGTGCCCGAGGCCGCCGACCTCCATGTGCGGTACGTCCTGGATCCAGTCGTCCGCGTCGCGCATCGCCCAGACCCGGGCCGTGGTGTGCAGGTTGGCCGCCTTCGCCGCCCGCATGCCGGGGCTGCCCGCCACCGCTATGTCGGACACCCGGGAGGGCAGCGAAGAGGCCGCCACCCCGCACAGGACCGAGCCGTAGCTGTGGCAGTACAGCGCCACCTCCGAGCTGCCCGGCAGCGCCCGTACCAGCGCGTTCAGCCGCACCGCGCCGTCCTCGGCCCGCATGGCGGTGGCCGAGTCGATACCGAGTCCGCTGGGCGTCGTGTAGTCGGCCCACGCGATCACGGCCGTACGCACGCCCGGGTCCGCCGAGCGCTCGGCCCGGTAGAGCGAGTCCGCCATGCCGACCGGCGCCGAGAACTGCTTGTACGTGCGCTGGAAGGTGAGCAGGTCGGTGTCGACACCGGGGACCACGACCGAGACCCGGCGGGCCTTGTCGAGGTCGCCGAAGACCTCGGCGACCCGGCCCGATCCGTTGGGGTCGAAGGCCAGGATCCTGCGGCCCTTGTGCAGCAGCGCTTCGTAGCGGTGCATGCGGCGGCCCGCGTCGTACTGGCCGAGCGAGGACAGCCGGCTGTCGTGCATGCGCCCGCGCTCCACCGTGCGCTGGTGCTTGAGCGCCAGACGGTTCGCCGCGTAGCGCAGGGTCACCGGCGCACCGTTCATGTTGCCGACCGCGAGCGGATAACGGTGGGCGAGCTCTGAACGCTGCGGCGCGTCGAGCGTGGTGAAGAAGCGGGACAGCGAACCCGGAGCGGAGTCCGGGTCGGGCAGCTTGTGCCCGGCGATGCTGCCGCGCTCCCACGCCGAGCGCGACGCCTGGAGGGGAGAGGCCGCCCGGTGGCTGTGGAGCGCGGTCCAGCCACTGGTGGCCAGCATCACGAACACCACGGCCAGCGCGAGCAGTGCGCGCCAGACGTTGAGTTGGGGGGTGGTGTCGAAGGAAGTCACTGAGAGGACAGCCTAGGAGAAGTGACGAGCCTCCCGTTAAACGAGTGACTGGGATCACGTTTCTGATGGGGTAATTAGGGCAAACCGGGTTCAGTTTGAGTTAAATAGTGACACTCTGTACGCGCCTTTCCGGTATGCGTGTGCGATATGTGACGCTCCGTACAGGGGTGTTGTGATGATCCGGGGCTTTCGCGAAGCGCCTCGCGCGGGCGTCATCCGTACAACGAGCGCGGGCGGGCGCGAGGTTCCGTGCGCGGGCGTGCGTCAGCTCGGGGACAGGTTTTGGGCCGGACCGCGTACGGGCGAGGGCGCCGTTTCCCGTACGGCGGCGCGGACGGGGGCTCCCGCGCGGGTTTCCAGGGGTTCCCGCACGGGCCGGTACCGGCTGTCGCACCGGGCTTCCGAGGGGCGGCCCGGAGATACGGGGAGCTTCCGAGGGTGACCCGCCGGAACGACGCGTCACCGGGCCGTCACCGCGGTGCGGGGCCCCACTTCTCCGCCAACGCGGGCCCCACATGGTCGAGATAGGCCGCGGTCAGCTCGCGGATCGCCTCCACGCTGGTGTCCGCGCCCGCGCCCCACAGCCGGCCCGTCACCCGCATCACCCCGCCGAACACCGCGACCGCGATGCGCGGGCGCGGGTCCGTGTCCACGTCGAGGCCCTCGCGCTCGGCGATGAGCCGCGCGATCTCCTCCTCGATCTCCTCCGAGCGGCGCAGATGCACGGCGAGCAGCGCGGGAGTCGACTCGATCAATTGGTAGGTGCGCATGTGCAGTTCGATGGGCACCACCTCCTCGATCGCCTCGCCGATCGTGTCCCAGCTCTCCAGAACGGCCCGGCGCAGCGCCTCCAACGGGGCCTCGTGGAGCGGTCGTTCGCGCACCGCGTCGATGAAATGCGCCTCCGAGAGACGCTGGAGGAACAGGGCGGCGTCCTCCTTGCCCGCGAAGTAGCGGAAGAACGTGCGCTGGGAGACGTCGACGGCCTCGGTGATCTCGTCGACCGTGGTCCGCTCGTACCCCTGGGTGGTGAACAGTTCGAGGGCGGCCCGCAGCAGGGCGTCCCGGGTGCGCTGCTTCTTGCGCTCCCGCAGCCCGGGGCGTGCCGGCACCGGCTCCGCCGCGCCGGGGGCCGACGTGGCCGTCCCGGCGGCCGACGGCTCCGCTGTCCCGGTCGTGTCCGTCGTGTCCACCGTCTCCGTCATGTGTCGCGTTCTCTCCCAACCGAACCGTTCGCCCAGTTCAGCCTATCTGTGAGCGACGTGACAGTTACCGACTTGTGAATCGGTTTGTCAATTGTCAGCGACTGTCACTAGCCTCGAAAAATGACTAGTCAGACCACCATCGACAAGACGGGCCCGGAGGACAAGACTCCGGACTCCCCGTTGGACCAGGCTCCGTCCACGGGCCTGCGCGGCCATCCGTGGTTCACCCTCATCACCGTGGCCGTCGGGGTCATGATGGTGGCCCTCGACGGCACCATCGTGGCCATCGCCAACCCGGCCATCGCCAAGGACCTCGGCGCCACCTTCGCCGACGTCCAGTGGATCACCAACGCCTACTTCCTCGCCCTCGCGGTCTCCCTCATCACCGCGGGCAAGCTCGGCGACCGCTTCGGCCACCGGCAGACCTTCCTGATCGGCGTGACCGGCTTCGCCGCCGCGTCCGGCGCGATCGGCCTGTCGCACAGCATCGCCCTCGTGGTCACCTTCCGCGTCTTCCAGGGCCTGTTCGGCGCGCTGCTCATGCCGGCCGCGCTCGGCCTGCTCCGCGCGACCTTCCCGGCCGAGAAGCTGAACATGGCGATCGGCATCTGGGGCATGGTCATCGGCGCCTCCACCGCGGGCGGCCCGATCCTCGGCGGTCTGCTCGTCCAGCACGTCAGCTGGCAGTCGGTGTTCTTCATCAACGTGCCGGTCGGCCTGATCGCCCTCGTGCTGGGCGTGCTGATCCTGCTGGACCACCGCGCCGAGAACGCCCCGCGCTCCTTCGACATCCTCGGCATCGTGCTGCTGTCCGGCGCGATGTTCTGCCTGGTGTGGGCCCTGATCAAGGCCCCGGCCTGGGGCTGGGGCGACGGCAAGACCTGGCTCTTCCTGGGGCTGTCGGTCCTGGGCTTCGCGGCGTTCTCCTTCTGGGAGACGCGGGTGAGGGAACCGCTGATCCCGCTCGCCCTCTTCCGCTCCGTCCCGCTCTCGGCGGGTGTGGTGCTGATGGTGCTCATGGCCATCGCCTTCATGGGCGGCCTGTTCTTCGTGACGTTCTACCTCCAGAGCGTGCACGGCATGAGCCCGGTCGACGCGGGCCTGCACCTGCTCCCGCTCACCGGCATGATGATCGTCGGCTCCCCGCTCGCGGGTCTGGCCATCACCAAGCTCGGCCCGCGCATCCCGCTCGCGAGCGGCATGGCGGCCACCGCGATCGCCATGTACGGCATGTCGACGCTGGAGGCCGACACCTCCAGCGGTGTGATGTCCGTCTGGTTCGCCCTGCTCGGCTTCGGCCTCGCGCCGGTCATGGTCGGCGCGACCGAGGTCATCGTCGGCAACGCGCCGATGGAGCTCTCCGGCGTCGCCGGCGGTCTCCAGCAGGCCGCCATGCAGGTCGGCGGCAGCCTCGGCACGGCCGTCCTGGGCGCCGTGATGGCCTCCAAGGTCGACAGCGACCTCCCGGGCAACTGGACCGACGCCAAGCTGCCGCCGCTCACCCCGGCCCAGCTCGACCAGGCCTCCGAGGCGGTCCGGGTCGGCGTCGCGCCGGTCACCAAGGACACCCCGGCCGCGATCGCCGCGCAGATCACCGACGTCGCCCACGACACCTTCATCTCCGGGATGAGCCTCGCCTGCCTCGTCGCCGCCGGTGTCGCCGTCGTGGCCGTCTTCGTCGCGCTGCTCACCAAGCGGGGCGAGAACGCCGAGGCCGGCGCGGGCGTCGGCCACATCTGACGGACCCGCCCGTACGCGGGCGGGTCTGTGGGAGTGAAACGGGGGTACCCGATGCATCGACCCGAACCGACCGACAGGTCACGGGAGTTCAGGAGTTGATGATGGCGGGCTTCGGAAACGGTACGCGCAGGTACCCCCGTTCACGTGGCCGTACAGGATCACGGACCGGGCCGGACAGCGCGACCCTGGGGATCGTCGGCACCGTGTGCGCGGTGGCCGGTTTCTTCACGCTGGGAATCGTCCTCGGCCCGGCCGCGATGGTCTGCGGATGGCTCGCGATGGGCCGCCGCTGGACCGGCTCGGGGCCGGTGCCGGCGCTGATAGCCCTGGTGCTGGGAGCGATCGACACACTCCTGGCGGTCATCTGGCTGGGCGGCGGACCGGGCAACGGTCTGCTCTGACAACGGCGGGCCGGACCGGATACGGGCCCGCGTGCCGCTGACGCGGCGCGCGGGCCCATCGGTCTGTGCGGGTGGGCCCATCGGTCCGCGCGCCGGCCACCGACCTGCCCCACACGAACGCCCCACCGCCCCTTCCGTCCCCGCCACCCGCCACAGCCCCCTCCGTCCCCGGGCTAAGTGGGGGAGTGTTCCTCCGAGCCCGCCGCCAAGGGGTGCGGCAGCATTCCCGGGGCGCCGGTCAGGGCCGCGACCTCGGCCCGCAGCGCCCGCACCTCGGCCGTGAGCGCCTCGATCGCCGCGGTCTGCCGCCGCTCCTCCACGTCGTCCTTCTCGAACCGCGAGATGAACCAGGCGGCGATGTTCGCGGTGACGACACCGAGGAGGGCGATCCCGGAGAGCATCAGGCCGACCGCGAGGACGCGGCCCATCCCCGTCGTCGGGGCGTGATCGCCGTACCCCACGGTCGTCATCGTCGTGAACGACCACCACACCGCGTCACCCAGCGTCTTGATGTTCCCGTTCGGCGAGTCCCGTTCCACCGACAGGACGGCCAGCGAGCCGAACATCAGCAGGCCGACGACCGCGCCCCCGACGTACGTCGTCAGCCGGATCTGCGAGGCCATCCGCGCGCGCCGTCCCACCAGCATCAGCGTGGCGACGAGCCGCAGCAGCCGCAGCGGCTGGAGGATCGGCAGGATCACGGCGCACAGGTCGAGCCAGTGGCCGCGGACGAAGGACATCCGTCGCGGGGCGAGGGCGAGCCGCACGAGGTAGTCGGTCGCGAAGGCCCCCCACACCACCCACTCCACCACCGTGCAGGTGAACGTCACGGCTCGGTCGGCGTCGCTGTCCACGATCGGTACGGCGTACGCGAGCGTGAACGCCACCGCGAGGACGAGCAGGGGCCGCTGGGTGAGCAGCTCCCAACGGGCCTGCGCCGAGTCTTCCTTCATGCGCGCATCGTAGAAAGAAAACGGGAGAGGGGCGGGGGGGCCCCGGCCCCCCCCCCCCCCCCCCCCCCCCCCCCCGGCCCGCCCCCCCCCCCCCCCCCCCCCCCCCCGCCCCCCGCGCGCCCCCCCCCCCCCCCCCGGGCGCCCCCCCCCCCCCCGCCGGGGGGGCCGCCCCCCCCCCCCCCCCCCCCCCCCCCCCCCCCTCTCCCGCCCTGCCCGCGGCTACGCGTCGCCGCCCGCCGCGCCCGGGTCGGCCGCCCGCACGTCGAGGAGCTGGTAGCGGTCGACCGCCTGCTTCAGGACCGACCGGTCCACCTTGCCCTCACGGGCCAGCTCGGTCAGCACGGCGACCACGATCGACTGCGCGTCGATGTGGAAGAAGCGCCGGGCCGCGCCGCGCGTGTCCGCGAAGCCGAAACCGTCCGCGCCGAGGGACTGGTAGGTGCCGGGCACCCACCGCGAGATCTGGTCGGGAACCGATCGCATCCAGTCGGAGACGGCCACGAACGGGCCCTGGGCGGAGGACAGCTTCCGCGTCACGTACGGGACGCGCTGTTCCTCCTCGGGGTGCAGCAGGTTGTGCCGCTCCACGTCGACGGCCTCGCGCCGCAGCTCGTTCCAGGAGGTCGCCGACCAGACGTCGGCCCTGACGTTCCACTCCTCGGCGAGGATCCGCTGCGCCTCCAGCGCCCAGGTGACGCCGATCCCGGACGCCATGATCTGGGCGGGGATGGTGCCCGAGGTGCCTTCGCTGAAGCGGTAGAGGCCCTTCAGGATGCCCTCGGCGTCCACGTTCTCCGGCTCCGCCGGGTGCTGGAGCGGTTCGTTGTAGACGGTGAGGTAGTAGAAGACGTCCTCGCCGTGCGGGTGCTCCTCGGACGAGCCGTACATGCGGCGCAGACCGTCCTGGACGATGTGCGCGATCTCGAAGCCGAACGCCGGGTCGTAGGCGACACAGCCCGGGTTCGTCGAGGCGAGCAGCTGCGAGTGGCCGTCCGCGTGCTGGAGACCCTCACCGGTCAGCGTCGTCCGTCCGGCGGTCGCTCCCAGCACGAAACCGCGCGCCAGCTGGTCGGCCATCTGCCAGAACTGGTCACCCGTCCGCTGGAAACCGAACATCGAGTAGAAGACGTAGACCGGGATGAGCGGCTCGCCGTGCGTGGCGTACGCCGAACCCGCGGCGATCAGCGAGGCCGTGCAGCCCGCCTCGGAGATGCCGTCGTGCAGCATCTGGCCGGTCGGCGACTCCTTGTAGGCGAGCAGCAGTTCGCGGTCCACCGACTCGTACTGCTGGCCGAGCGGGTTGTAGATCTTCGCGCTCGGGAAGAACGAGTCCATGCCGAACGTGCGGTACTCGTCGGGCGCGATCAGCACGAACCGCTTGCCGATCTCCTTGTCCCGCATGAGGTCCTTGAGCAGTCGCACGAAGGCCATGGTCGTGGCGATGGACTGCTGACCCGAACCCTTCTTCACGCTCGCGTACGTCTTGTCCTCGGGCAGCGTCAGGGGCTTCGACCGTACGACGCGCGTCGGAACGTACCCGCCGAGCCCCTTGCGGCGGTCATGCATGTACTGGATCTCCTCCGAGCCGCGGCCCGGGTGGTAGTACGGAGGCGCGCCGTCCTCCAGCTCCTTGTCGGAGATCGGCAGGTGCAGCCGGTCGCGGAAGCCCTTGAGGTCGGCGACCGTCAGCTTCTTCATCTGGTGCGTGGCGTTGCGGCCCTCGAAGTTCGGGCCGAGCGTCCAGCCCTTGACCGTCTGGGCCAGGATCACCGTCGGCTGGCCCGCGTGCGCCTTGGCCGCCGAGAACGCCGCGAAGATCTTCTTGTGGTCGTGACCGCCGCGGCCCAGGTGCAGGATCTGGTCGTCGGTCATGCTCTCCACCATCGCGCGCAGCCGGTGGTCGTCGCCGAAGAAGTGGTCGCGGATGTACGAACCCGTCTCCGTGGCGTACGTCTGGAACTGGCCGTCCGGCGTGGTGTTCAGCCGGTTGACGAGCACCCCGTCGCGGTCCTGTGCGAGCAGCGGGTCCCAGGTGCGGTCCCAGACCAGCTTGATGACGTTCCAGCCGGCGCCCCGGAACTGCGACTCCAGCTCCTGGATGATCTTGCCGTTGCCGCGCACCGGGCCGTCGAGGCGCTGGAGGTTGCAGTTCACGACGAAGGTCAGGTTGTCCAGGCCCTCGCGCGCGGCGATCGACAGCTGGCCCAGCGACTCCGGCTCGTCCATCTCGCCGTCGCCGAGGAACGCCCAGACGTGGGACTTGGAGGTGTCCGCGATACCGCGCGCCTCCATGTAGCGGTTCATCCGCGCCTGGAAGATCGCGCCGAGCGGGCCGAGGCCCATCGACACGGTCGGGAACTCCCAGAAGTCCGGCATCAGCCGCGGGTGCGGGTACGAGGACAGTCCGTAAGGCGCCTTCGACTTCTCCTGGCGGAACGCGTCGAGCTGCTGCTCGGAGAGCCGGTCCAGGAGGAACGCGCGGGCGTAGATGCCCGGCGAGGCGTGGCCCTGGAAGAAGATCTGGTCGCCGCCGTCGCCCTCGTCCTTGCCGCGGAAGAAGTGGTTGAAGCCGACGTCGTAGAGCGAGGCCGAGGAGGCGAAGGTCGCGATGTGGCCGCCCACGCCGATGCCGGGGCGCTGCGCCCTGGAGACCATCACGGCGGCGTTCCAGCGGGTCGCGTTGAGGATCCTGCGCTCGATCTCCTCGTTGCCGGGGAAGAACGGCTCGTCCTTGGTCGCGATCGTGTTGACGTAGTCCGTGCTGCGCATCTCGGGCACGGCCACGCGCTTCTCACGGGCTCGCTCGATCAGCCGCAGCATCAGATAGCGGGCCCGCTCCCGGCCGCGCTCGTCGACGGCCGCGTCGAGGGAGTCGAGCCACTCCTGAGTCTCCTCAGGGTCGAAGTCCGGGACCTGGCTGGGAAGGCCGCCAATGATGATCGGGTTGCGATCGGATCCGGAAGCCACGCTGTTCCTTCGCTGTCAGAGGGCTGTCTTCGGTGGGTTTTCCCTGCGTCTGCACCGATCCCCATCGTGTACCCCGTGAACGCGTACGTCATCTCTACCTGGGGGTAACCGAGACGCTCGTCGAGACCGCCGGGACGGTCTCGACCAAAACGTAACGATACGCTCAGGGCGTGACGCGTTCCGCAAAGCCGTTCGGCTTTCGCACGTTCCAAGGGTTCCGAAGGGAACAAATGGGGCAGAAGTGTGTGGTGCCCGTCACGCGGCGTCATGATGGCCCGTCGGGTGTTGCGTCGGCACTGCCAGGATCGTCACCGTTTCGGCGGTCTCGGCGGCCGGGTACTTGCGCGATCCGCTCCGCCCGTGTGGACTACGGCCAACGCTTCGCGTACGCGCGTGGCTGAGATCCCCCGGCTCTGGACGAGCAGAGGGAGACCCCCATTCCGAAACATGATCAGGAGGCAAGCCGTGAGCGCGACCGCGGACCACGCGGAGGAGCGGACCAACCCGGCCGCCAGGCTGGGGTTCGAGCCCGGACAGGTGGTCCAGGAGATCGGCTTCGACGACGACGTTGACCACGAGCTCCGTGAAGGCATCGAATCGCTGATCGGCCAGGATCTGGTCGACGAGGACTACGACGACGTCGCAGACGTGGTGTTGTTGTGGTTCCGGGACGAGGACGGCGATCTCACGGACGCACTGGTGGACGTCATCGGTCTCCTTGAGGACGGCGGCATGATCTGGCTGCTGACCCCGAAGACCGGCAGGGACGGTTACGTCGAGCCCAGCGACATCAGCGATGCCGCACAGACAGCCGGCCTCTCCCAGACGAAGAGCATCTCCGTCGGCAAGGAATGGTCGGGCACCCGCCTGGCCACCCCCAAGTCGAAGCGCTGAGCTGCAGCCCCGTCTGCCAGCAGAGCATCCGTGAGGCCCCCGCCGAGCCACCTCGGCGGGGGCCTCACGCATGCCCGGAGCCGGCCCGGACGGCCTCCGGGCCCGCCGGCCGGTGCGGCGGGGTCCCGCGCACGCGCCCGGGGAACCGGGCGGGGGTCGCGCCGCCGCCGGCGGGCGATCAATGCGTACGCTGGTCGTCACCCGAACGGACCCTTGGAAGGGAAGCGAGTGACTATGGCCATCGAGGTCGGCACCAAGGCCCCGGACTTCGAACTGAAGGACAACCACGGTGCCACCGTGAAGCTGTCCGACTTCCGTGGCGAGAAGAACGTCGTCCTGCTCTTCTACCCCTTCGCTTTCACCGGCGTGTGCACGGGCGAGCTGTGCTCCCTGCGTGACAACCTGCCGCAGTTCACGGACCGCGACACCCAGCTCCTCGCCGTCTCCAACGACTCCATCCACACCCTGCGCGTCTTCGCCGAGCAGGAGGGCCTGGAGTACCCGCTGCTCTCCGACTTCTGGCCGCACGGCAACGTCTCGCGCGCGTACGGCGTCTTCGACGAGGACAAGGGCTGCGCCGTGCGCGGCACGTTCATCATCGACAAGGAGGGCGTCGTCCGCTGGACGGTCGTCAACGCGCTGCCGGACGCGCGTGACCTGAACGAGTACGTCAAGGCGCTCGACACCCTGTGATTCTTCGGTTCCAGGCCTGCGAGGCACGGGAACCCGTCACTAGGATCGAACCGTTGATCCGATACCAACGCACCTACGGGGCTCCCCGCCCCTGAACACCATTGGGAGGACTCGTGGGAGTCAGCCTCAGCAAGGGCGGCAACGTATCGCTGTCGAAGGAGGCCCCGGGACTGACCGCGGTCATCGTCGGTCTGGGATGGGACGCCCGTACCACCACCGGCGTGGACTTCGACCTCGATGCCAGTGCCATCCTCACGAACGCGGACGGCAAGGTCAGCAGTGACCAGAACTTCGTGTTCTTCAACAACCTGAAGAGCCCGGAGGGCTCGGTCGAGCACACCGGCGACAACACCACGGGCGAGGGCGAGGGCGACGACGAGCAGATCAAGGTCAACCTCGCCACCGTTCCGGCCGACATCCAGAAGATCGTGTTCCCGGTCTCGATCTACGACGCCGAGAACCGCCAGCAGTCGTTCGGCCAGGTCCGCAACGCGTACATCCGCGTGGTGAACCAGGCCGGCGAGGCGGAGATCGCGCGTTACGACCTCTCCGAGGACGCCTCGACGGAGACCGCGATGGTCTTCGGCGAGCTCTACCGCAACGGCGCCGAGTGGAAGTTCCGTGCCATCGGCCAGGGCTACGCCTCGGGCCTGCGCGGCATCGCGCAGGACTTCGGCGTCAACGTCTGAGTCCGCAGGCCCTCGGGCATCCCGGTCCGGTGCCGCACCGTCTCGGTGCGGCACCGGACCGGCCGTACCAAGTGAAGATCGAACCTCGGGAGGACCAGCATCATGGGCGTCACGCTCGCCAAGGGGGGCAATGTCTCCCTCTCGAAGGCCGCACCGAACCTCACAAACGTGTTGATCGGGCTCGGCTGGGACGCGCGCTCCACCACCGGAGCCGACTTCGACCTCGACGCCAGCGCCCTGCTGTGCAGCGGCGGCCGTGTGCTCGGGGACGAGTGGTTCATCTTCTACAACCAGCTCAAGAGCCCGGACGGCTCCGTGGAGCACACCGGCGACAACCTCACGGGTGAGGGCGAGGGCGACGACGAGTCGATCCTGATCGACCTCGCCAAGGTCCCCGCCGTGGTCGACAAGATCGTCTTCCCGGTGTCCATCCATGACGCGGACAATCGCGGCCAGACATTCGGCCAGGTCAACAACGCCTTCATCCGAGTCGTCAACCAGGCCGACGGCCAGGAGCTGGCCCGTTACGACCTCTCCGAGGACGCCTCCACCGAAACCGCGATGATCTTCGGCGAGGTCTACCGCTACAACAGCGAGTGGAAGTTCCGTGCCGTCGGTCAGGGGTACGCGTCGGGACTGCGGGGGATCGCACTCGACTTCGGGGTCAATGTTTCCTAGACCCACCTGTATCAGCCGAAGGCGGCCCCTTAGACTTCGTGGTCAACAGTAGGTAAAGCCGAGTACGGCACGGGGGTTGCGCACTTCCCGAGCCACCGCTTGGGGGTGCCCCCACCACACGATGATTGGGTAGCCAGTGCTTCTGAAAACCTTCGGCTGGTCGTTCGCGATCACCGCGCTCGGTCTGGCCGCGGCCGCCGTCTACGGGGGGTGGACCGCCTTTGGGATCGTGGCGATCCTGGCCGTCCTGGAGATCTCGCTGTCCTTCGACAACGCGGTGGTCAACGCCGGGATCCTGAAGAAGATGAGTGCCTTCTGGCAGAAGATCTTCCTCACGGTCGGCGTGCTCATCGCCGTCTTCGGCATGCGGCTGATCTTCCCCGTCGTGATCGTCGCCATGAGCGCCAAGATCGGCCCGATCGACGCGGTCGATCTGGCGCTGAACGACAAGGACCAGTACCAGCAGCTGGTCACCGACGCGCACCCGTCGATCGCGGCCTTCGGTGGCATGTTCCTTCTGATGATCTTCCTCGACTTCATCTTCGAGGACCGGGACATCCAGTGGCTGCGCTGGATCGAGCGGCCGCTGGCCAAGCTCGGCAAGGTCGACATGCTGTCGGTCTGCATCGCCCTGATCGTCCTGCTGATCACCTCCATGACCTTCGCGGTCCACGCCCACCAGCACGGCGGCGGGCACGTCGACAAGGCGCAGACGGTGCTCATCTCCGGCGTCGCCGGCCTGATCACGTACATGATCGTCGGCGGTCTCTCCGGCTACTTCGAGGACAAGCTCGAAGAGGAGGAGGAGCGTGAGCACGAGGCCGAGGAGGAGGCCGAGCGGACCGGCAAGAAGAAGCCGGCCGTCGTCCTCGCCGGCCAGGCCGCGTTCTTCATGTTCCTCTACCTGGAAGTGCTGGACGCCTCCTTCTCCTTCGACGGCGTGATCGGCGCCTTCGCCATCACCAACGACATCGTGCTCATGGCGCTCGGCCTCGGCATCGGCGCCATGTACGTCCGGTCGCTCACCGTCTACCTGGTCCGCCAGGGCACCCTCGACGACTACGTCTACCTGGAGCACGGCGCGCACTACGCGATCGGCGCCCTGGCGGTCATCCTTCTCGTGACCATCCAGTACGAGATCAACGAGGTCATCACCGGACTCGTCGGCGTCGTCCTGATCGCCTGGTCCTTCTGGTCCTCCGTGCGCCGCAACAACGCGCTCGCCGAGGCCGAGGGAAAAGCCCCGGCCTCGGACGAGAAGGCTGAGGTCTCGTCCGGGGTGTGACACCCCTCCCGCTGAGGAACGCTCTGAGCGGGGGGGGGCGGGGGGGGGGGGGGCGCGCGCCCCCCCCCCCCCCCCCCCCCCCCCCCCCCCCCGCCGCACACCGACGGACGTGGGGGGCCGAATGGGCATCTGGCAGGACCTGTGGCGCGGCCGCTCGGCGGATTTCGACTCCGGCAGCGCGGCGTCCAACTCCATCGAGCTGACCAAGCGCAACCACACGGTCTCGCTCACCAAGCAGGGCGCGGCCAGCGGCAACCTCCGCATCAACCTGTCCTGGCGGATGCGCACCTCCGACTTCGGCGGGCCGCAGCGCGGCAGCCTGCTGCGCCATCCCTTCCGCACCTTCAAGCCGGAAGTGGTCCAGGCGCACACCCAGAGCATGGTCAACGTCGACCTCGACCTCGGCGTCATGTACGAGCTGACGGACGGCACCAAGGGCGTCGTCCAGCCGCTCGGCAGCTTCTTCGGCGAACTCAACGCCCCGCCGTTCGTGAAGCTCAGCGGCGACGACCGCTTCGGTTCCGGGTCGGGCGAGACGGCCTACGTCAACCTCGACCACCGCGACGACATCAAACGCCTGCTGGTCTTCGTCTACATCTACGACCAGACCCCGGCCTTCGACCGTACGCACGCCATCATCACGCTCTATCCGAGCAACGGCCCGCGCATCGAGATCGGCCTGGAGGAACGCCATCCGCAGGCCCGCTCCTGCGCCGTCGTCATGATCGAGTGCAACAAGGGCGAGGTGACCGTACGCCGTGAGGTCAGGTTCGTGTACGGCTTCCAGGCCGAACTCGACCGCCTCTACGGCTGGGGGCTCCAGTGGGGCCGCGGCTACAAGTCGAAGGCCGACCGTTAACGGCCGGCCGTGCTCACGCCCACCGGACTCCCCGGGCTCCGAGGACTCTCCGGGCTTCCCGGACTCCGAGGACTCAGCGGGACAGGAACTGCGGGCCCTGCGGCGGCAGCCGGAAGTCCGGGTCCGGCCCCGAGCCCACCGCCTGCGGGAAGCCGTACGCGGGCTGCGTGGCCGGCGCGCTCTGCGGCTGCGGGTAGCCGTAGGCGGAAGGATCCGCCTGCCGCCCGGCCGGCTGCGGGTAGCCGTACGCGGGCTGCGTGGCCGGCGCGGCGGGCCCGGGATAGCCGTAGGCGGGCTGCTGCGGGACGGGGGCCGGCTGCTGCGTGACCGGGGCGGAATGCTCGGGCGGCAGCGGCAGCGACGTCTCGGGAGCCGTGACGGGCGAGGCCCAGGCGGGCTGCTCCGGCGCGGAGCCGGCCGCGGCCGCCTCCGACTCGTCCACCGAGATCCCGAAGTCGGTCGCGAGCCCCACCAGACCGTTGGAGTAGCCCTCGCCGAGCGCCCGGAACTTCCATCCCTCACCGCGCCGGTACAGCTCGCCGCAGATCAGCGCGGTCTCCGCGCCGGTCTCCGGCTTGATGTCGAAGTACGCCAGAGGTTCACCGTCCGCGACGGCCGCGTCGTACAGCAGAATGCGCAGATCACGTACGCGGTCGAAGGTGACGTCATCGGCCGAGGCGACCAGGAGAATCTGTCCGACACCGGGCTCGACACCCGTCAGATCCGTCTGGATCGTGTCGGTGAGGCCCTCGGCACCGCGCTTCTTGCCGAGCCGCCACACCTTGCCCGACGGATGGCGGGGCTGGTTGTAGAAGACGAAGTCCTCGTCGGATCGCACACGACCGTCGGGGCCGAGGAGCAGCGCGGAGGCATCGACATCGGGGACACCCTGACCGGGCGTCCAGCGCAGGACGGCGCGCACCGCTGTGGCGTCCAGCGGGACGTTCGACCCTTTCAGCATCGCGTGCGTCATGCGGTCATCCTGCCCTGCCGGTCCTGGTCACGACAATGCGGGGTCGTTCGCGAACCGGCCGGTGTTGGACATGGTGGAGTTACCTGAACTTCACGCCCGGTGGGAATCCCTGACATGGATAAGTACGTACTATTACCGGCCACATCACATTCAGCCATCTAGCCGCCGCGGGGGAGTCCCATGCGTCATTTCGGTCACGTCACCCCGGTGGAGCGGCAGCGCCTCTTCCACCGCGAGCCCGGCGTCTTCAGCTCCGACTCTCCGGCCCGCGTGCTCGCCGCCGCCCTCGGCGCGACGCTGTACAGCCCGGCGACCCGGCCGACCCTGGCCGACGACATCGTCAAGCAGACCACGCGCGGTGTGGTCTCGATGGTGCTGTGCCTGGAGGACTCGATCGACGACTCCGAGGTCGTGGGCGCCGAGGAGAACCTCGTCCGCCAGTTCACCGATCTGGCGGACCGCCCGGACACCGGAGAACTGCCCCTGCTGTTCGTCCGGGTCCGCCACCCCGAGCAGATCCCCGATCTCGTACGGCGCCTCGGCCCCGCCGTCCGCCTGCTGTCCGGCTTCGTCATGCCGAAATTCACCGAGGAACGCGGCACCCCCTTCCTGGAGGCCCTCGCCGACGCCGAGGCGGCGAGCGGCAGACGGCTGTTCGCCATGCCCGTCCTGGAGTCGCCCGAGCTGCTCTACCGCGAATCGCGCGTGGAGACCCTGGAGGGCATCTCCCGCGCCGTCGACAAGTACCGCGACCGCGTGCTCGCGCTGCGCCTCGGCGTGACGGACTTCTGCTCCTCGTACGGGCTGCGCCGCGCCCCCGACATGACCGCCTACGACGTCCAGGTCGTCGCCTCCGTGATCGCCGACGTGGTGAACATGCTGGGGCGGGCCGACGGCACCGGTTTCACCGTCACCGGGCCCGTGTGGGAGTACTTCCGGGTCCAGGAGCGCATGTTCAAGCCGCAACTGCGCCGCAGCCCCTTCCTGGAGGGACAGGCGGAGGAACTGCGCGAGAGGCTGCTCGAACACGCGATGGACGGACTGCTGCGCGAGATAGCCCTCGACCAGGCCAACGGCCTGATGGGCAAGACCTGCATCCACCCCTCGCACGTGCTGCCCGTACACGCACTGTCCGTGGTCAGCCACGAGGAATTCAGTGACGCCCAGGACATCCTCAGGCCGGAGCGCGGCGGCGGGGGTGTACTGAGGTCGGCGTACACGAACAAAATGAACGAGGTGAAGCCGCATCGCGCCTGGGCCGAGCGCACCCTGCTGCGCGCCGAGGTCTTCGGGGTCGCCCACGAGGACATCGGCTTCGTCGAGCTGCTCACCGCCGGACTGCCGGTGTGAGCCGGTCCGGCCGAGCGACGCGCACCCCCGACAGCAAGGAACAGATGAACATCCCCGTTCACGACCCGAACCACCCCGACGGCGGCAGCGGCCCGGACGGCACGGACAGCCCGGACCCCGCGGACGCCACGGACGCCGCGGTGTGGACCGGGACCTGGGTCGCCGAGCGGCTCGGCGTCGAGCTCGTCGGCGACGAAGGGCTGAAGGGCCTGCTGGGACTCGCGCTGCGGCGCAACCCCAAGCGGGCCCACCTGCTCGTCTCGAACGTCCTCGGCAAGCACGTGCCGCAGTCGCCGGCCGTGGTCCACGGGTACGGCGTCGAGCTCGGCCGCCGGGTACGTGAGCTGCTGGGCACCGAGGACGCCCGCGCGGCCGTCGTCCTCGGGTACGCCGAGACGGCCACCGGGCTCGGCCACTCGGTCGCGGACGGGATGGCCGTCGCGCCCTGCCTGCACTCCACCCGCCGCGCGGTCCCCGGCGTCCGGCCGGCGGGCGGCTTCGAGGAGTCCCACTCGCACGCCACCTCGCACCTCCTCCTCCCCGAGGACCCGGGTCTGCTCGCCGGCTCCGGCCCGCTGGTCCTCGTCGACGACGAGTTCTCCACCGGCAACACCGTCCTCAACACGATCCGCGACCTGCACGGGCGTTACCCGCGCGAGCGGTACGTCGTCGTGGCCCTGGTCGACATGCGCTCCGAGGCCGACCACGCCCGCTTCGAGAAATTCGCCGGGGACATCGGCGCCCGCGTCGACCTGGTCGCGGCCGCCTCCGGCACGGTCCGCCTGCCCGAGGACGTCCTGGCCAAGGGCACCGCCCTGGTCGCCCGGCACGAACCGGCGCCGTCCGGCACCCCCGCCCCCCGCGACGCCGGTCCGGCCGTCCGCGTCGACCTCGGCTGGCCGCACGGCCTCCCCGACGGCGGACGGCACGGGTTCACCCCCGGACACCGAATACGCCTGGAGGCGGCCCTGCCCGCCATGGCGGCACGGCTCGCCGGCGCCCTGCCCGACGGCGTGAACCGCGTCCTGGTCCTGGGCTTCGAGGAACTGATGTACGCGCCGCTGCGACTGGCCGGTGAGCTGGAGCGGTCCGTCCCCGCCGAGGTGCGCTTCTCCACCACGACCCGCTCCCCGGTGCTCGCCCTCGACGACCCCGGCTACGCGATCCGCAGCCGCATCGCCTTCCCGGCCCACGACGACCCGGACGACGGCCCTGGCGAGCGCTACGCCCACAACGTCGCGGGCGCCGGCTTCGACGCCGTGGTGGCGGTCGTCGACTCCACCGCCGACACCCCCGAACTGCACGCACCCGACGGCCTGTTGGCACAGTTGGCGGCGCACACCCCACACGTCCTGCTCGCCGTCGTGCCCTCGTACGTCCCGGTACGGACGTCCACCGAAAGGCCCTCCATGCTGCCCGAGCCCCTCCGCGGCCCCGCCTTCTCCTCGTACGCCCCCGACGAGGTCGGCTGGCTGCTCCAGGACCTGTCGGACGTGACGCTGGAGGCGCCGACCGAGGAGCGCGAGGAGGCGATCCAGAGCGGCGGGGCCCACTACGCCGAGTCGCTGCCGGTCGAGTACCAGCCGAGTGCCGAGTACCAGGACCTGTTCCGCGCCGCCCTCGACGCCTCCGCCGCCCGGATCGCCGAGGCCGTCGGCGCCGTGACCGAACTCGTGCTCGCCGACCGGTCCCCGCGTCCCGTCCTGGTGTCCCTGGCCCGCGCCGGCACACCCGTCGGCGTCCTGATGCGCCGCTGGGCCCAGCACCAGCACGGCCTCGACCTGCCGCACTACGCCGTCTCGATCGTCCGCGGCCGCGGCATCGACGCCAACGCCCTGCGCTGGCTCGCCGCCCACCACGACCCGGCCGACGTCGTGTTCGTCGACGGCTGGACGGGCAAGGGCGCCATCACCCGCGAACTCGCCGACGCCATCGAGGAGTTCGAGAAGGCCGAAGGCGTCACCGGCTTCGACCCGGAGATAGCGGTGCTCGCCGACCCGGGCTCCTGCGTGCGCACGTACGGCACCCGCGAGGACTTCCTCATCCCCTCCGCCTGTCTCAACTCGACCGTCTCCGGGCTGATCTCACGTACCGTCCTGCGCTCCGACCTGGTCGGCGAACACGACTTCCACGGCGCGAAGTTCTACCGCGAGCTCGCCGGCTCCGACGTCTCCGTCGAGTTCCTGGACGCCGTCGCCGCCCACTTCCCCGAGGTCGCCGAATCGGCCCGCGACCGGGCGAAGGAACTCCTCGCCGCCGACCGCGAACCCACCTGGGAGGGCTGGGCCGCCGTCGAGCGGATCAGCGAGGAGTACGGCATCCACGACGTGAACCTCGTCAAGCCGGGCGTCGGCGAGACCACCCGGGTACTGCTGCGCCGGGTCCCCTGGAAGATCCTCGCGCGCGCCGGAGCGGGCGCCGACCTCGACCACGTCCGGCTGCTCGCCGGGCAGCGCGGGGTACCCGTCGAGGAGGTCGAGGAACTCCCGTACACCTGCGTGGGGTTGATCCACCCGAAGTACACGCGTGGCGCGACCGGTGCCGACGGCAAGGCGGTGACCCTCTGATGTCCGCGCCCAAGGTGCTCGTCGCCAGCGACCTCGACCGCACGCTCATCTACTCCTCCGCCGCGCTCGCCCTCACCATGCCGGACGCCCGCGCGCCCCGGCTGCTGTGCGTCGAGGTGCACGAGAGCAAGCCGCTCTCCTTCATGACGGAGACGGCCGCCGCGCTGCTCACCGAACTCGGCGATCTCGCCCACTTCGTGCCCACCACGACCCGCACCCGTAAGCAGTACCAGCGCATCAACCTGCCCGGCCCGGCCCCCGAGTACGCGATCTGCGCCAACGGCGGGCATCTGCTCGTCGACGGTGTCACCGACCTCGACTGGCACGAGGCCGTGAAGGCACGCCTCGCCTCCGAGTGCGCGCCGCTCGACGAGGTGCGGGAGCACCTGGAGGCCACCGCGGACCCGGAATGGCTGCGCAAGCACCGGGTCGCCGAGGACCTGTTCGCCTATCTGGTGGTGGAGCGCGAACTGCTCCCCGAGCAGTGGGTGAAGGACCTGGCCGTGTGGGCGGAGGCCCGCGGCTGGACGGTCTCGTTGCAGGGCCGCAAGATCTACGCCGTGCCCAGGCCGCTCACCAAGAGCGCGGCCGTGCGCGAGGTCGCCCGCCGCACCGGAGCCCTCCTCACCCTCGCGGCCGGCGACTCGCTGCTCGACGCCGACCTGCTGCTCGCCGCCGACCGCGGCTGGCGTCCGGGCCACGGTGAACTCGCCGACGACGACTGGACGGCACCGGCGATCACCGCGCTGCCGGAGCGGGGTGTCGTGGCGGGGGAGCGGATCCTGCGCGAGTTCGTGGGCATCTGTGCCGGCCGTGGCGCCGGCGTCGGTGGTGTCCCCGGAACGGTCTGACAGACCCACGGAGCCCGGTTCCGGTCCCGTGCGAAGGCGCGGGTGTGCGGGGGGTGTTCCCTCCGGCACACCCGCCCCCGCCCGCGTTCGGCGGACCGGGCCTGGCCTGCTCCTGGCACCCGCCCCGGCCCGCGTCCGGCACACGCGCCGTCGCGCGCTCGCGCCTTACCCGGCCGGATCCGTGAAGTGCCCAATGCCCGCTGCCCGGTTCATGACCGGATGGGCGGTATTCCGAACTTCGCGCGATACGGGCGCATCAAGGGCCTGTGCGTCGTTTCGCGGGCGACGCGCCCGGTTCGGATCGGCCTGGGAGGATCTGTGCAACTTGGTCCCGGCGCCGAGCTGTTGGTGTGACCGAGACCATGCCGCCGCGACACGCGGGTGCGGATTCGGACGTTGCTGAGGAGTTGGTAAGAAATCTCCCGCGATCAGCCGCAGCAGCCGCCGCCGCAGCACCCGCCTCCGCCCCCGCCCGAACGCGGTGCGGGGGCCGGCGCGGACGCCGAACCACCCCGGGCGACCGCGACCGCCGACAGCAGTTTGACGGTGTCGTCGTGCCCGGCGGGGCACGCCGCGGGAGCGGCCGATTCGGCCATGGGACGGGTCAGTTCGAAGGTGTCGCCGCAGGTCCGGCAGCGGTACTCGTAGCGAGGCATGCGCACAGGCTATCCGGAACCGGCCGCCGTCCGAAGGGCTCGGCGGCGTTCGTCGCGCGTGGCGGAACGAGGGTTGCGGGGAGTGCGTGACGACTGCTCGCACAGGGTGAACCAGTGAAGTCCGTTGACCTCTGAGCTTTTTTGTCTCGTTGCTGATCGAAGGGATTGCATTGGTCGCTGATAATTTAATAGGGCCGCGACGAGCCGCAAGGTCGGGGAGGGGGGCTCGCAGCCGCGAAAGCGGCCGCTGCAACTACCCGCGCGCGCAGATCCGGAGTGCGGAGGGAGACGCAGTCGTGACCAGGACATGGCATCGCAACGATGCCTCGAATCCCCTGTGTTTGGGCCGCCGAGGCGCGGGAGTGCGCCGTGGCTAACGCATCCGGACCGCAGCGCGGTCGCGGCAGCCGCCGCAAGCCCTCCCAGCCCTCCGCGCCGGCCCGACTGGCCGCACGCCTCGCGCCGTTCGCCCGGCGCCTCAAACCCGCCTATCCGCGCCCGGGGCGGACCGGCCTGCGGCGCTGGCTGCCCTCCTGGCGGCAGTGGCTCGGCGCCTTCGCGCTGTCCATAGGCCTGAGCGGCTCCCTGCTCGCCATAGCCTACGCGGCAACGGACATACCCCAGAACCTCAACACATATGCCACCCAGCAGGACAATGTCTACTTCTGGTCGGACGGCACCCCGATGGCCCGTACCGGCTGGGTGCGACGCCAGGCCATGCCGCTGAAGGACATACCCGAGGACGTGCGTTCGGCGGTCCTCGCGGCGGAGAACGAGAGCTTCTACAGCGACCCCGGCATCTCCGCCAGGGGTGTGGCCCGCGCCCTGGTGAAGACGGTCGGCCAGGGGGACACCCAGGGCGGCTCCACCATCACCCAGCAGTACGTCAAGAACGTCTATCTGACCCAGAACCGCTCGGTGACCCGCAAGTTCACCGAAGCCATGATCGCCCTCAAGCTCGACAACAAGATGAGCAAGGACAAGATCCTCGAGGGCTATCTCAACACGAGCTGGTTCGGACGCGGCACCTACGGCCTCCAGCGCGCCTCGCAGGCGTACTACGGCAAGGACGTGAGCCGTCTCAACGCGAGCGAGGGCGCGTTCCTCGCCTCGCTCCTCAAGGGCGCCGGCCTCTACGACCCGACCCTGAGCAAGGCCAACCACCAACGCGCCGTGGAACGCTGGACCTGGATCCTCGACCGCATGGTCAAGACCGGCAAGCTCTCGGCCACCGACCGGGCCAAGTACACGAAGTTCCCCGAGCCGATCAAGCAGTCCGGGAGCTACGACACCGGGAAGCAGACCGACTACCTGGTCCAACTGGCCACCCAGTACGCCAAGAAGGCCGGACACATCTCCGACCGGGACTTCGACCTCGGCGGCTACCAGATCTACACGACCTTCGACCGCAAGCGCGAGACCGCGCTCACCGACGCCGTGACCAAGGCCCGCAAGCAGGCCAAGAAGGACGACCCGGCCAACGCGAAGGCCGCCCACTACGGTGCCGCCTCGATCGCCGACGACGGCCAGGTCCTCGCCGTCTACGGCGGCCCCGACCACCGTAAACAGGGCTACAACGAGTCCAACGCGACCACCGTCCCGGCCGGTTCGGCCTTCCTGCCCTTCGTCTACGCGGCCGCCCTGGAGAACGGCGTCCACAAGACCCGCGAGGGCGCGGCCACACCGGTCACCCCCGAGACGCCGTACAACGGTGACGACGGCGTCCCGGTCAGCACACCCGAGGGCCCCTACTGGGACCGCGGCGGCAAGAAGGTCGCCGCGCACAACGAGGGCAACCGGAACTACGGCCAGATCTCGCTGCGTTCGGCGCTCGCCCAGAACGTGAACACCCCGTTCATGCAGCTCGGCATGGACGCCGGCCTGGACAAGGTGCGCGAGACCGCCGAGGCGTCGGGCCTGCTCCCCTCCAGCATCGGACCGCAGGTGCCGGGCATGTCCCTCGGCGCCGCCACTCCCAGCGCGATCCGCATGGCCAGCGCCTACGCCACCTTCGCCGCCGACGGAACGCACTACGAGCCGTACTCGGTCCGCCGCATCACCCGCAACGGCTCCCGCGTCCGGCTGGACATGCCCGCACCCCACCGCGCGATGCGCGCCGAGGTGGCCCGCCAGGTCACCGAGGCGCTCGCGGACTCCTTCCGCATCGGCCACCCGGGCGCGGCCCCCCTCTCGGTGAAGGTGGCCGGCAAGCGGGGCGCCACGCTGGACGACAAGGCCGCCTGGTACGCGGGCTCGAACGATTCCGTGTCCACGGCGGTGGTCCTGTACCGCATCGACCTCACCAAGAGCCTCGAACCGCTCCCGCTCAAGGGGATCGCCGGCGCACCCGTCGCCGACGTGCCGTACGGCATCTGGTCCGGTGCGATGAGCCCGCTTCGCTGATCCCGTCGGCCGACCGTCCGGCTCGGCCCCCGCCGACGGCCACCCGGTGGCCGCGCCACGCTCCTTCCGTCCCCCTCGCAGAATGTGCCCCGTATGAACTCGAAGCACAGCCGGCGCCGACGCCGTGAGTCCGATCCCGCTTCCGCCGCCGCCTCCGCGCGCCAGGGGTTCGCGGCCATGACGGCGTTCCTCGTCGTCACGTCCGTGGCCGCCACCTACCTGGCCCTGAACACGGACCACACCACCCCGGCCGCGTCCGCCCGCGCGCACGGCCCGGCCACCAAGACGAAGAAGGAACCGGTCTGGGACGGCAAGACCCATGTGCTGGGCGACGGCTCCACGTCCTACACCGGGCCCCAGAAGGGCGAGTTGAAGGCCGTACCGCTCAAGCCTGGTGAGAAGCCGCCCCAGTTCGTCGTCTTCTCCTGGGACGGCGCACTCCAGGGTGACGACGAACTCTTCTCCCATTACCGGGAGTTGGCCCAGCAGTACAACGCCCACATGACGTTCTTCCTGACCGGCATCTATCTGCTGCCCAAGGACAAGAAGACGCTCTACGAACCGCCGATGCACTCGCCCGGCTCCGCGGCCATCAGCTACGCCACCGACGAGCACATCCGCACCACGGTGGAGGAGCTCGGCAAGGCGTGGAAGGCCGGCAATGAGATCGGCACCCACTTCAACGGCCACTTCTGCGGCGACAAGGGCGGCGGGGACTGGAGCGTCGAGGAGTGGGAGAGCGAGATCAACCAGTTCTTCTCCTTCGTGGAGAAGTGGAGGACCAACACCGGCGACACCGACGTGGCGTCGCTCCCCTTCGACCCGGCGAAGGCCATCAGCGGCGGCCGCGCGCCCTGCCTCGAAGGGCAGAAGAACCTGCTCAAGGCCATGAAGGCCACGGCCAAGAAGTACAACTGGCGCTACGACGCCAGCTCCGCGGGCGACTTCCAGATATGGCCCAGGAAGAAGGAGGGCGTGTGGGACTTCCCGCTCCAGATGCTCCCCTACGAGAACGGCAAGTACCAAGGCCTGTCCATGGACTTCAACTTCCTCTACAACCAGTCCGACGGTGAGACCGAGGGGGACCCGGCCCAGTACCCGCAGTGGGAGCAGCAGACCGTCAACTCCTACATGGCCGGCTTCAACCGCGTGTACTACGGCAGCCGGGCACCGCTGTTCATCGGCAACCACTTCGAGGACTGGAACGGCGGCATCTACATGAAGGCCATCGATCAGGTCATCAGGAGTGTGTGCACGAAGAAGGGCGTCAAGTGCGTGTCCTTCCAAGAACTGTCCGACTGGCTCGACGTGCAGAAGCCCGAGACCCTGGAACGCCTGCGCGGCCTGGACCCCGCTCAGTCACCGGACTGGTCGACCGTGGTGAAGTAGGGACCGCCGCCGGGCCGATGGCCCCGCGCGGCAGCGCATTGAGATCAACTTACCTCCGACATATGGGACTTGGTTGTACTCGATGCGAACTCCCCCCGGATTCCCCACAGTTGAGTGGGACATGTAAAGATTCCCTTCCCTGGAGTCCGACCGGGGATCAAGGAGAATCACCAGTGACACCGAAGAACTTAAGCCGCAGTTGTTCCGTCGTGGGGGCGATCACCCTCTCCGCCCTCCTGCTGCCTCTGTCCGCCGCCCACGCGGCGGCCCCCGTCCCGCGGGTGACCGCGTCGACGGCCGATGCCTTCGGCCGTGTGGCCGACGCCGTGTTCACCGACCGCACCGCCGCCCTGCTGGACCGGCCTCCGACGGCCCGTACGGCCCTCAAGGCGACCACCGCGGGCATACGGGTGCCCGGCACCCTCGCCCACACCGAGAACACCGCTCTCTCCTCGCTGCGCGGCACGCGGTCCCGGCTCGCCGCCCTCGGTGAGGCCTACAGCGCCGCCGACACCGCGGTCGCCGTGGACCGGACCCGGGTGACGGGCCGGGTGGCCACCGCCTGGGTCACCGAGACCACCACCCTCACCTACCGGAAGATCCGCGGCGACGAACCCGCCACCACGGGCTTTCGCGCCCACCACGTCCTGACCTTCGCCGCCCGGCCGGACGGCACCTGGAAGCTGACGGGCGAGCGCTCGACGGACAAGGGCCCCCGGCAGGTCAACCAGCCCGTCACGACGCCGCTCCGCAGGACCACGATGGCCGCTGTCGACGCCCCCCGGGCAGCGACCACGTACCCGGCGCCCGCCAACCCCAAGACGCTCACCGGCGGCCCGTACGATTACGCGGGCATGGCGACGTACGCCGAGAAGTTCTGGAAGAACTACAACCCCGCCTACCGCAGCTTCAACTCCGTCGGCGGCGACTGCACCAACTACCTCAGCCAGGCCCTGAAGGCGGGCGGCTGGGCGACGGTCGCCGGCTCCGACGAGGAGTACGGCACCTGGAACTACACCGCGTCCAGCCAGACAGACACCTGGGTCGGCGTCAACGAGTGGTCCTGGTTCACCCAGACCGCCCACCGCTCCACGCCCCTGGCGAACGTCTACCAGATGGACGTCGGTGACGTGATGCAGATGGACTTCGACAAGGACGGGTCCAAGGACCACTCCATGATCACGTCGTACCGGAGCGCCGCCGGAGTGCCGTACCTGACCTACCACGACACCGACACCTACCGCCGCTCGCTGTCGAGCCTCCTCGCGGCGTACCCGAACGCGGCGTACTACGGGTACCGCACCTGATCGAACCCGGCCGGAGCCGGATCGGCCGGTGACACAGGGTTGCGCCGGAGGACTCCTGAGACGGCTCAGGGCAGGGCCCTGAGGAAACCACGGGGCCGAGGCGCTGCGGGGTCCTGAGGGAGCTTGTGGCGCCGGAGGGAGCCGCGGGGACCCGAGGGTGCTGCGGGTCCTGAGGAAGCTTGCTGAGCCCGTGGACGCTGCGGGGACCTCAGAGGCCGCGAGGTCCTGAGGGAGCCACGGGGGCCCGAGGAAGCTGCGGGGTCTGAGGACGCTGGCGGGTCCTGGGGAAGCTGGCGGGGCCCGAGGACGCGGGCGGGGACCTGAGGGAGCCGCGAGGGCCCGAGGATGCTGCGGGGGCCCGTGGGAGCCGCGAGGGCCCAGCCTGGCCCAGGCGTCCTCGGAGCCCCTCCGGGATCCTGCCCTCAGGCTCTGGCCCCTCGGGTTCTCGCCCCTCGGGTTCTCATCCCCGGGTTTCTCGTCCCTCGGGGCTTCCTGGACAGCTGGGTTTCCAGCTCCCCCGGGGGGCTGGTCGCGCCCGCCGGGCGTCTCAGACGCCGCCGCGCTCCTCACGGATCTGCGCGACCACGCGGGCCACCGTCAGCCGCACGGCCTCCGTCTCGGTCAGGAAATGCCAGTAGTCGGGGTGCCGGCCCTCCAGCGTGGCCACGGCCCGGTCGAGCCGGCTGACGGAGTCGTCGAGCGGGCGGGCCTGCCGGGGGTCGGGCGTCGAGCGGCCCGCCATGGCCAGCCGCTGCGCGTCCCGGATCGCGAAGCGGGTGCGGTCGATCTCCTGCTGGGGATCCTTCTGCACGGCGTTCAGCCTGCGCAGCCGGTCACCGGCCGCGGACACCGCCTCGTCCGTACCGTTCAGCAGCGCGCGCACGGTCGCCAGCAGCGAGGTCGCGTCCGGCCAGCGCTGCGCCTCCCGCGCGGCCCGCGCCTCGTTCAGCTTGGCCTCGGCCTGCCGTACGTTCTCCGCCGCCTGGTCCGGCACATGCTGGAGGTCCTGCCAGCATGCCGCCGAGAACCGCCGCCGCAACTCGCTCAGCACCGGCTCCACCTGCCCGGAGCGGGTCGTCAGCGCCTGCGCCCGGGTCCGCAACGAAACGAGCCGGTGGTCGATCTCGGCGGCCCGCTCCGGCAGCCGCTCCGCCTCCGAGCCCACCGCCGCGGCCTCGCGCGACACCCGTTCGGCCCGCTCCAGCGTCTCCGGCACGCCGTGCTGCCCGGCGCCCTGGTTGAGCTTCGTCAACTCGGGGCCGAGAGCGGCGAGCCGGGCGGCGAGATCGTCCGCCCTCAGCCCGGACTGCCGTACGGAATCGAGGGCGTTGGACGCCGCGAGCAGTGCCTGGCGGGCCCGCTCCACGGCCGGGGCCAGCCGCGCGAGCTGGGTCTCGGCCTTGCCGAGCAGCGGCCCGAGGCTCTGCTCGAACCGGTCCAGATCGGCCTTCACACGGCCGAGTTCGTCCTTGGCGGCGACCAGTTCGACGCGTGCCCGCTCCGCGACCGACGCCTCCAGTTCGTCCCGGTCGAGATCGTGGGCGTCGACGGCGGTGATGTACTTCTGGCTGGCCTCGTCGATCCGCTGTCCCAGCGCCGCGAAGTCGGCGACCACGCGGCGGGCGGCCGGGGAGTCGTCCACGGCCGTGATGGTCTCGATCGAGATCCGCAGGTCGCGCTGGGCGGTGTCGAGTTCGTAGAACGCCGCCGCGGCGGCGTCCTTGGCGGCCTGCGCCTCGGCCCGCTGGCCCTCGGACCGCCCGCCGAACCAGCGCCGGGTGCCGCCTCCCGCGAAGGCCGCGGGCAGCGCGAGGGCGGCCAGCAGGGGCAGAGCGACGAGTGTGAGCACGTCACGGACAGCGACGTACGGACGAGGAAGGCGCCCGGACGGTGCCGACCGTGCCGGCGGGCTGCCCCGCCGGAAGCCGAGCGGGTGCGGGTGAGCATGGGGGTGCCCAGGCCGCGCGGGCCCCGCGAATGGCGAATACGGCCGCGAAGGTGTCGCCGTCACATCCCTCTCCCGTGCTGTCATCCGCCTTGCCCGGCTGTCATTCTCCCACCGGATGAAGACGAACACACGGGCCGGTCAGTTCGCTGTTCGTACCGTGATCTTTCCGTCGTCGGTGTGCGCGGAGAGCCGGTGGGAGCTGGAACCGTCGCGAGGCACGTCCACGTGGACCGAGCCGTCACCGCTCGCGGCCGTCACCCGGTAGGCGGCCCGGGGCAGCACGATCGAGACGGAGCCGTCGCCGCTGCGGGAGTCCACCAGGTCCGGCACGGTGCCGAGTTCGAGCTGCACCGAGCCGTCGTCGGTACGGGCCCGCACGCTGCGGGCGTTCACGCCGACGGCCCGGATGGAGCCGTCGCCGCTGTGCAGATCGAGTGCTCCCGAGGTGTCGCTGACCCGTACCGGGCCGTCCGCGGTACGAATGCTCAGCGCCTCCGTGAAGCCCTTCGCGCTCACCCCTCCGTCCCCGTCCTCGACCTTGACGGCCACCCCGCGCGGCACCACGATCCGGTGCCGGGCCGAGCAGTCGGCGACGACACCCGAGCACTTCATCCGCAGCACCAGCCGGTCACCGCCCTGCATGGCCCAGGTGACCCCGGGGTCCCCGCCGAGGGCGACATGCCCCTGGAACCACCGGGTGACCCGGACCTCACCGGTCCCGGCGGAGTCCGACACCACCAGATCGAGCGAGGAGTCGTCCGAGTCGACGGTCAGGGTCCGCCCGTGCAGCCCGAAGGACCGCGTCTCGGGCTCCTTGTCGTCCCCCGCGGACGCCCCGCACGCGCTGACACCGGCGACGAGCGCGAGCGCGAGGCCGGTGAGGGCGGCGGTGCGGGTGGCGCGGGTGGTGCCGGTGGCGCTGTGGCTACGGTTCCTGCTGGTGGCGCGGGTGCGCGTGCGGGCCATGACGGATCTCCCCCTGGGACGGTGTGCCGGAACTTCGCGCCTTCGAGCCCGGATACCCGGGCACTGGACCGGAGCCGGTCGGCGAAGCCTCTTCGACGGTAGGCACCCACGGAGCCCGAAACGATCCGGGCCGCTCCCGAACCAAGGGTGGGGATAACCCCCGGCCCCCGCCCCAGAGCCCCCGTCGCCCCCGGAGCGGACCGCCCTGACGGTCCCCCTCGCCCCACACCTTCGCCCTTCCCTTCCCCTCCCTCCCCTCCCCTCCCCTCCCCTTCCCTCCCCGCCCCGGACAGACCTGGCTGGCCCGCCAGGCTGCGCCTTCGTCACTCCGCCACCCGCTCGTCCGATACGGGTTTGCGGGGCATCCCCCCGGGCCATGTAGGCTGTCGAATCGTCCTGGGCGCGTAGCTCAGTGGTAGAGCGCCGCCCTTACAAGGCGGATGTCGGCGGTTCGAAACCGTCCGCGCCCACAAGTCTCAGGACACGAACAAGGCCCAGGTCAGCCGGTGTGAATCCGGTGATCTGGGCCTTGATCTTTTTCGGCTGCTCGTGGCCGTCGTGACGCTTACGTGCCAGATGGGCCGCGCGGAGGCCGCCGTACCTTCGTGATCTGACCGTCCACGCAGTCGGCGATCTGGTGGTCGCGCCCGTTGACGAGGTGCTGATAGACCAGCGCGGCCCGCACCGACGAGTGGCCCATGCGCTGCATCAGCTCGCGGGTCGTGGCGCCGCCGGTCGCGGCGAGGGTGTTCCCGGTGTGCCGGAGATCGTGGAAGTGCACGTCACCGAGACCGGTCGAGGCGAGGGTGCGAAGCCAGATCCGCCGGAAGTTGTTCCGCCGCAGGACACCACCGCGGGCCCCGACGAGGACGAGCCCGGTGCGGCCGGCCTCCGCGTGCTCGGTCAGGTGGTGCGCCAGCTCGGGCACGAGCGAGGCCGGGAACGCCACGGTGCGGACACCCGCCGCGCTCTTGGGCGCCTTGACCGTGAGGCCATCCGTCCGGGTCTCGGTGAGTTCAGGAGACCGCGAGGCCCCGTGGACGTATCACGATCCGTCTGGACGTTAGGTCTGTGCGGCCATGTAGAAGATGTGCCGCAGGCGCCGGTTGTATCGCTTGGGCCGGTGATAGTTGCCGGTGCGGCGTCCGGAATCACGGGCGAGCGGGGCCAGGCCGGCGTGCGAAGCCAGTCGGCCCGCGTCGCGATAGCCGGACAGGTCGCCGACGATGGCGACGAACTCGGCGCCGAGGACGGGCCCCATGCCGGGCATGGACTCGATGATCTCCGCGCGGTCGTCGGAGCGAAACGCCTCGCGGATCTCCCGGTCGTTGTCCTTGATCCGCTCGTCCAGGGCCAGGAGTTGGTGGGCGAGGTCGCAGACCAGCTTCGCCGCCCGCTTCTCGCCGGGCAGCGCGACCTGCTGGGCCTGAGCGGCCTCGACGGCCTTGGCCGCGACGGTGTCGGCGCCACGGACCTTGCGGCGTTCCAACCAGGCCGTCAGCCGCTTGACGCCGATGCGGCGCAGGGCGGCCGGGGTCTGGTACTCGGTCAGCATGACGACCGGGCCCTTGGCCGCGGAGTAGTCGAAGGCCCGCTCCAGGGCAGGACAGATTCCCACGAGCAGGTCGCGGAGCCGGTTGATCAGCCGGACCCGGTCGGCGATCAGGTCGGCCCGGTGATTTGTCAGCAGCTGGAGGGTGGACACCAGCTCGGGCGTCGTGCCCAGCGGGGCGAAGTCCCTGCGCATGCGGGCCTGATCGGCAATGACCCGGGCGTCCTTGGCATCGGTTTTACCCTCGCCGCGGTAGGCCCCGGTCATGCGGTTGACCGTCCGGCCGGGGACGTAGACCACCTGCTGGCCATGCGCGACCAGCAGTGCGACCAGCAGGGTGGAGGCCCGGCCGGAGATGTCCACCGCCCACCGCACCTCATCCGTCCGCTCACGGGCGGTGCCGATGAGCGTGAGGATCTGGGCCTCGTCGTTGATCACCTTCGTCGAGAACAGGGTCTCGCCGTCAGCGTCGATCCCAACCGCCCAGTGATGCCCCTTGCCGGCATCGATGCCGACCCATACCCGCTTGTGAGACGTGCTCAAGTCCATCGCTCCGTATGCCTCGTGACCAGCACTTCGTGGCCCGAAGAACACCCCGCCGACAGGTCCCTAACCAGCGATGACCGCAGTTCTCAATCAGTGGTCGGAGCGTCCTGGAGAACCGGGCGGCCATTCCTCCCGAGCCATCAAGGGCAACACCTCATCAGCCACACCCGGTCCTCCCGGACCGCCTCACATTCTTAGGGACACCTCATGGCGAACGAACGTCTGCGAGCGGCCATTTCGGCGAAGGGCGAGACCGTTCAGTCCACTGCTGACCACGTCGGAGTGGACCCGAAGAGCGTCGAGCGGTGGATCACCACGAACCGCACCCCGCACCGCGGCCACCGCTGGAAGGCCGCAGCCCTTCTAGGCGTCGATGAGGTCTATCTCTGGCCGACAGTGGAGAAGCAGGCCGAGACCGCCAGCACTTCCGAGTTGGTCACGTACTACCCGCACCGCGGCGCCGTTCCAGCTTCCCTGTGGTCGTCGCTGATCGAGGGGGCGAAGGATCAGGTCGAAATCCTCGTATACGCGGGACTGTTCCTCTTCGGCAGTCACCTCGACCTCCCCGACCAGCTCGCAGCGAAGGCAACGGCCGGCACCCAGGTGCGTGTCCTCCTGGGCGACCCGGAGTCGCAGATGATCCGCCAGCGGGGCGAAGAGGAAGGCATCGGCGACGACCTTGCCGCCCGCGCCCGGACAACCCGCCGCTACCTCGAACCTGCAGCCAAGACGCGCGGCGTGGAGATCAGACTGCACGACACGATCCTCTACAACTCCATCTACCGCTTTGATGATGACGTGTTGGCGAACCCGCACGTCCTCGGAGCTCCAGCAGGACAGAACCCGGTACTGCGCTTCCGCTACATCCCGGGTGCCCGCACGTTCCGGCACTACATGCGAAGCTTCGACCACACCTGGGAGCGCGGGACTCCCATCGTGCTGTGACCGTCGACGGACTACCGCTGTTCGCGGAAGTCTTCCCCGAGCTGACTGCCGACATCGTGCGCTTGCTTGGCGACGATGACCCGGTCCTGATCGCACAGATCCCAGCCTTGCGCTTCCACGGCGTGTGCACCTGTACGCCCACCTGTAGGGCCCTCTTGACGGCGCCGCAGGGTTCGCCCACTCCCTATCTTTGCGAACTGGAGGAGCACGACGAAGTGGTGATCTGGCTCAGTCTTGATCCGACCGGGTCGGTCATCGTGGACATCGAGGTCCTGGACGGAAGAGACCTCGGTCCCGCAGCGCGACGAACCGCCGGCTCCGCAAGCCCCGGGCCCGCCGCCTGCTCGACCGGATCACCGGCACGGTCATCGGCGTCTTCGGCATCAGGCTGGCGCTCAGCAACTGACCTTCCGACCCGTGAGGGCCAGGAACCGGGCGGCAACGCGGGTGCTCTCAGCGGGTCACGGTCACCGGGCCCGGAATCGCCAACCCGGCTCCCACGAACCCGCGTTGCAGGTTTCCCTTTCCTCACCCGGATCGGCGTCGGCACTGCGGCATCCGGGCAGGGATCGTGCCTCACCGTACCCGCACGGATACCGTCCGCTCCCGCCTTTCCCTCGGATGGTCATCCCCGGGGCGGCCCGCGGCTAGCGTCGGCGCCCTTACGGCCCTGCCCCTCGCTGTACGCGAGCGCCGGCTCATGCCGGGCAGCGGCCGCGAGGGGGAAACCTGCGACGACCTCACAGCGTCGGGCGATAGCGGCAGCGACTACGGCGAGGACGACTCCACCGCTGTCGCCGGTGCGGGGGACGACGAGAGCGACGACAGTTCGTCCACGGTCGCCGGTGCGGAGGACGACGGGAGCGACGACAGCTCCTCCTCGGTCGCCGGTACCGGGGACGACGGCAGCGGCAACTCCTCCAGCGGAGGCTCCAGTTCGTCGACCGGCGGCTCCGACGCGGCCGAGAGCGACTCCAGTACGTCCTCGTCCTCGGGCGGCTCGCCGCAGGCGCCCGCCGGTGCCACCGCCCAGTGCGGCGACGGGACGTACAGCTATTCCGCGCACCGGCGCGGCACGTGCTCGCATCACGGCGGCGTGGCCAACTGGCTTGCCGGCGCGCCCTCGTAGAGGACGCGGACGCGTGGCGGCGCGGTCCGCGCCGGCTCAGGGCGACGTGTCACGCGTGTGCTTCAGCCGCATCCGGGCGTCCACCTTGTCCGGAGGGGTGATCTCCGACCAGAAGCGGTGTCCGGACACGAACACGGTGAGCTCGCGCTCGCGCTGCCGGAGCTTTTCCACTTCGGCCTGTTCGTCGTCGGTCCAGCCGGGGGAGGCCGGGCGCTCCACCTTGCGCCAGCCGCCGGTGTCACTGAAGCCGTCCAGCGGCTCCACCGACCACGGGAGTCGTTTCAGCAGAGCCAGCAGCTCGGCCCGGACCTGGTGCAGCTCCTCCTGACCGGCGAGGAGGTCACTTGGAAAGTCATAGGTCGCAGCCACGCGGCAATGCTACGCCTGTTCGATTTTGAGGTGCGAGTTCCTTCCGGGACTTCACGCGAACGGGTGTTCCGAACGCGTGTTCCATGAGGGCCGCCGATTCCGCCCGTCGCAAGGTGGATCGAGCGGGCTGGATCGAACAGCCTGGGCTGCGCAGTTCGAGCTGAGCGCCTTGGGCTGCGCACTTTGAGCTGCGCACCTTGAGCTGCGCAGTTTGAATTGGACAGCTTGAACTGAGCAGTTTGAACTGGACAGTTTGGGCTGGGCGATTTACCGTGGCGGTATGGATCTGAGCGGCAAGGGACCGAACGAAGCGGGTGTCTCGGATTCCGCGGCGCGTGCCGCGCAGGATCTGCGGGTCGCGTTCAGCCTGCTCCGGCGGCGGATCCGCGAGGTGTCCGAGACGCAGGACCTCACGCCCTCCCAGATCTCCGCGCTCACCCTGGTGAGCAAGAGCGGGGCCGCCACGGCCAGTGCGCTGGCGGCGGTCGAAGGGGTGCGCCCGCAGTCGATGGCCGCCACACTCGCGGCCCTCGACCAGTTCGGACTCATCCAGCGCAACCCTGACCCCGGGGACGGCCGGCGTCAGCTCGTGACGCTCACGGATGCCGGGCGCGAGCGCGTCGAAGGCACCCGGCAGGCCCGTTCGGAGTGGCTCGCCCGCGCCTTCGAGGAGCGCTGCACGGAGGACGAGCGGCAGACCGTCATCGAGGCCATGGCCCTGCTGGAACGGCTCACCCGGTCGTGATACCTGCGCTCCGCGACTGGCTCCAGCACCGGACCACCCCCGCACGGCACCGCCCGCCCGACCGCTTCGACCGCCGGCTGATCGCCCCGATGGTCCTCGGGACCGTGCTGAACCCCGTCAACTCCTCGATGATCGCCGTGGCGCTGGTGCCGATCGGCAGGGCGCTCGGAGCGTCCCCGGCGGAGACGGCGTGGCTGGTCTCCGGGCTGTATCTCGCCACCGCCGTGGGGCAGCCCGTCATCGGACGCCTCGTCGACCTGTACGGGCCCCGCCGCCTCTACCTCGTCGGTACGGCCATGGTGGGCGTCGCCGGACTCCTCGGCGCCCTCGCCCCGAATCTCGGCGCGCTGGTCGCCGCCCGGGTGCTGCTCGGACTCGGCACCTCGGCCGCGTATCCCGCCGCGATGCACCTGACCCGCAGTGAGGCGGAACGCACCGGGCAGAGCAGCCCGGCCGGCGTGCTGACCGCGCTCGCCGTCTCCGCGCAGACCGTCGCCGTGGTCGGGCCGACGCTGGGCGGCCTGCTCATCGGCGTGGGCGGCTGGCGCACCATCTTCCTCGTCAACGTACCGCTGTCCCTGGCCTGTCTGGTCCTCGGATCCCTGCGCCTGCCGAAAGCCGCGAAGCCGGCGGCCCGCCAGGCTCCGTCCGGGCCGGCGCGCACGGACGCCACCGCCCCGAGCCGCACGGACGACCCGAAGCGCACCACCACGCGGGACGAGACGCGTCAGGACGAGCCGCGTGAGAACGAGGCGCGTAGGGACGAGGCGCCTGAGGTCGCGGTGCGCGGGAACGGGACAGGCGGACGGTACGAGCCGTCCGCGTCCGCCTCACGCGGTGTCGACCTCGTCGGCATGGCCCTGTTCACCGCACTGCTCGTCTCCCTGATGCTGTTCCTGATGAGGCCGCGGGCCGCCGACTGGTACCTGCCGGTGCTCGCGCTCGTCGCCGGGGCCGCCTTCGCACGGCGGGAGCTCCGCGTTCCCGCCCCGTTCATCGACCTGCGGGTGCTCGGCGGCAACGGACCGATGCTCGCCACCTTCCTGCGCCAGTTCCTCAGCTACACCACCGCGTACGCCTTCCTCTACGGGTTCACGCAGTGGATGGAGGAGGGGCGCGGGCTGCACGCGGCCGGTGCCGGGCTGGTCCTGCTGCCGCTGTCGTTGAGCGGGCTCGTCGTCTCCGGCGTCACCGGACGGCGGGAGGCGGTCCGCGGCAAGCTCGTGGTCGGCAGTCTCGTCCAGATCGCGGGCTGCCTGGCGCTGCTGACGATGAACTCCACCAGCGCGATCTGGCTGCTGGCCGGCGTAGGCGCCCTCATGGGCGTTCCGCAGGGTCTCAATGGCCTGGCCAATCAGAATGCCCTGTACCGGCAGGCCGACCCCGCCCGGATGGGCTCCGCGGCCGGGCTGCTGCGCACCTTCACCTACCTGGGCGCGATGGCCGCCTCCGCCGCCGACGCCGCCTTCTTCACGCACGGCGCCGACACCGGCGGCCTGCACCATCTGGCCCTCTTCATGCTCGCCGGAGCAGTGCTGCTCCTGGCGGTGACCCTCATCGACCGATCCCTCCGCGATCTCATCCCCCGAAAGGCCTGACCATGGCAGTCACCACGCTCGACCCCCGCACCGCGCTCGTCCTCATCGACCTTCAGCACGGCATCGTCGGCAACCCGGGTGTCGCCCCCCGCACCGGCGCCGAGGTCGTGGAGCGCTCCGTCCGGCTCGCCGACGCCTTCCGCGGCCACGGCCTCCCGGTCGTCCTCGTCCGGGTCACCGCCGCCGCCGACGGCGCGGACGCCGTTCCCGGCCGGATCGACGGCCAGAGCCGCGGCCGCTCCTTCCCCGAGGGCTGGGACGTCATCGTCGACGACCTGGCCGGGCACCCCGAGGACATCACCGTGACCAAGCGGAACTGGGGCGCCTTCTACGGCACCGATCTCGACCTCCAGCTCCGCCGGCGCGGGATCACCCAGATCGTGCTGGCCGGCATCGCCACCAGCATCGGTGTGGAGTCCTCGGCACGCGCCGCCCACGAACACGGCTACCACGTCACGCTCGCCACCGACGCCATGTCCGACCTCGACGCCGAGACGCACCGCAACAGCGTCGAGCGGATCTTCCCGCGCCTCGGCGAGACCGGTACGACCGAGGAGATCGTCGAGCTGCTCGACAAGACCCGGGTCTGACCGGCCGACTCCATCGGCCCGCGAGTACCTTGGGGCCGTGACCCTGGATGATCTTCGCGTGTTCGTCGCCGTCTGCCGGGCCGGGAGCCTGAGCGCGGTGGCCCGGGAACTGGGCTGCACGCAATCGGCGGTGAGTCAGCACGTACGCCGGCTGGAACGCGAGGTCGGGCTCGGGCTCGTCGAACGGCAGGCCCGGGGCGTGGTGCCCACCCGCGCCGGGCGGCTCCTCGAACGGGCCGCCGCCGACGGCATCGCCGGGCTCGACCTCGCGCTGCGCCGGCTCGACGAGCTGGCGCGCGGAGACGGCGGTACGGTACGGATCGCCACCGGCGGCACCACCGTCCGGCACTTCATGGCCGAGGCCGTGGTCGAGTTCCGGGGGCAATACCCCAAGGTGAGCCTGGAGTTCCAGACCGAGAACTCCAGCCGGAGCTGCTTCGACGCGCTCGCCGACCACGGACTCGACCTCGCCTGGGTCACCCTCGGTGCTCCCGTGCGAGGGGTCGAGCAGCAGGTGGTCGCCGAACTTCCCTGGGTGCTCGCGGTGCACGCCGACCACGAACTCGCCGCGCGGGAGAGGATCGAGGCGCAAGAGCTGGCCGGACTGCGGATCGTGGGGCTGCCCGAGCGCTCCACCTCCCGTGCCCATCTCGACTCTGCCTACCGGGAGTTGGGGATACCCGCGAGCACCTCCGACACCAGCGTCGCGGACTGGGACACCGCGATCCTGCTCGCCGAACTCGGGCTCGGACACGCCGTCGTCCCCGCCCTGCCCGGCCTGCCGGGACCCGGTCACCCCCGCCTCCGCTTCCTCCCCGTACCGGACCTGCGACCCCTCGCGGTCGGCTGGGCCGTCCGCCGCTGGGACGCCCTGTCACCCGCGGCGCACGCCTTCGCCGACACGGTGGCCCGGCACTGCTCGGGCGCCGGGACGGCGGCGGGGGACTGACCCCGGCACCGGTCCCGCACCACTTGGACCCCGTCGGGCACCGCCGTGGCCAGCTCCCTCGCCCCCGCCCCCGGTCGGCTTCCTTGCCTCCGTCCCCGGCCGGTTTCCTCGCCTTCGCTCCCGGCACCGAACCCGCACCACCCGGACCCCGTCGGGCACCGCCCCCGGCCGGCCCCCGTAGGGCACCGCCCCCGGCCGGCTCCCTCGCCCCCGCTCCCGGCCGGCCCCCTCGCCCCCGCCCCCGGCCGGGTTCCTCGCACTCGTCCTGGACCGGCTCCCTCGCTCCCGACCCCGCCGGTCTGGCGTTCCGCGGGTCTGCTGTTCCGTCGTTCCTCGTCAGTTGTCCGGGTCGGCGATCGGTGTCAGGTGCCGGACCAGTTCGCTCGCCACGGGTACCGGCACCCCGGTCCGCTCCGCCGCTCGCAGCAACGCGCCGCCGATCGCGTCGAGTTCGAGCGTCCGGCCCGCCTCGGCGTCCCGCTGCATGGAGGACTTGGTGGCCGCAGGGAAGGCGTCGTAGCGGGCGAGGGCGGTCGCCGGATCGGTGGGCGCCCCGCACGCACGGCCCACCGCGGCCGTCTCCTCGACGAGAGCGGCCAACTCCTCGCGGTGCAGCGTGCGCACGTCGCCCACCGGCACCCCGTACCGCGTCGTCAGCAGCGCGAACGGCGCCAGGAACGACATCTTCGCCCAGAGCGTCGCCGACTCGCCGTCCTGGACCCGGGCCCGCAGTCCGGCCCACTCAAGGGCCCCGGCGAATGCCTCGACCCGCGCCCGGGGTGCGCTGTCGGCGGTCAGATCGAGCTCGGCGAACGGACTGCCGTGCTCGACCACTCCCGGAGCGATCCGCGTCGACTCCACGCGGATCACCGCGGGGGCCACCTGCTCGGAGCGGTAGCGCTCGCGCAGCAGCGCCGGATGCTCGACACCGTTCAGGAGCGGGACGATCAGGCCCTCCTCACCCAGGGCCTTCGCCGGGAGGCGCTCCAGCGCGGCCTCCAGGGCCGTCGCCTTGACGGCGATCAAGCACACGTCGGCCGGTTCGCGCAGTTCCGTGTCCGCCTCCACCCGCGCCGTGAAGTCGCCGAAGTGGCCGCTGCGCACCTCGATGCCGTCCGCGGCCAGCTTCCGCGCGGTCTCGTCACCGGCGAGGCAGATGACCCGGTGACCGGCGCGGGACAGGAGTGCCGCGAGCAGCCCGCCGACCCCTCCCGGACCCAGCACCGCCACCGTCAGCACGTCGTTCGCCATAGATCCTCGCTCTCTCCACGGGCCCGAACGGGCCCTGGAGATGGTCACAACTCACGGTGATCCGAGTCAATCCTCGGAGAAGCTTGCCGAACCCCAAGCATTCGCGAGGGTATTGCGCGAACCGGACCGCGAGGCCACCCGGACGGCGCCGAAGATCTCCGCCGCCCGTGCCGCGTCCTCGCCGGCGGGCTGCCTTTCGCGAGCGGTGACCAGGACGGCGCCGGACGCGCGAGACTGGACTCATGTGCCGCAGCATCAAGACACTTCGCCCGCCCGTGATCCCCGAGGAAGCGACCGAGGAGGAGATCCACGCCGCCGCTCTGCAGTACGTCCGCAAGGTCTCCGGGTTCCGTGCCCCGGCCGCCCACAACCGTGAGGTCTTCGACCGCGCCGTCGCGGCGGTCGCGGCGGCCACGGCCGAATTGCTGGAGGACCTGGAGGTACGCGGGGCGACGGCCCAGCGCGCCGGCTAGCGCACCCGTCGCCCGGAACCACGCCCGTACGTCGACGCCCGTGTGGCCGCGCCGGTGCGCCCGTACGCCTGGGCCTGTGTCCGGGGGCGGGCCGGTCGTCTGCGCCTGTGGCCAGGGCCCGTGTGCCCGTGTGCCTGGGTCCGTGGGACAGGGGGCGGCGTGCCTCTGTGCCCGCGTGCCCATGGCGCCGGTGTGGACCGGCGTGGTGGCTCAGGCGCTGGTTTCCTGCTCCCGTAGCGCGGGGCGGCGTACGAGATAGGCCGCACCCGCCCCCGCGACGAACAGCGCCCCGACCGAGATGGCCGTCGTGAGCCAGGTGGCGCCCAGCCACTGGCCGCCGAAGTAGCCGAGGGCCACGCTGTAACCGGCCCACGTCAGACCGGCGAGGACCGACCAGGGCAGGAACTCGCGGAACCGGCGGTGCGCGGCGCCCGCGCCGAGCGAGACGACCGAGCGGCCGGCCGGCGCGAACCGGGCGACGACCACGAGCACACCGCCGCCGCGCGCCAGGACCTCGCCGAGACGTTCCTGCGCTCGGGTCAGGCGGCGGGACCGGGCGATGGCGCGATCCAGACGGTCGCCGCCACGCCAGCCGACGCGGTACGCCACCAGGTCGCCGAGGACCGAGGCCGTGGCCGCGCAGAGGGTGAGCACCAGGATGTCGGGCACGGCATGGGGGACGGCGCCGGTCGCCGTGGCCGAGCCCGCGGCGGCCGTCGCCGCCGTGATGACCAGGACGCCACTCGGCAGAACAGGCAGGAAGACGTCAAGAACGATGGACACGGCGATCACCGCGTAGATCCATGGGCTGCCTGTCAGCGACCCCACACTCTCCAGCACCGAACTCTCCCCCGACTCCCCCGTAAGCCCGGCCGCGGCGCTACTCGCGGGGGAGTGGCGTGGCAGCCTGTGACCGCCATACAGCGTACGCCGCGGATGGGGCGGAAGATCCTCCGGGGACGCATGTGTCGGTCACATCACGTTCACGCGCCCGCACGCTCCGGTATGCCGTACGGCGCGGGCAACCGCGAGGAATGCACCTATTCCGGGGTGATCCGGGACTCCGCCACCGTCGTCAGCCGGGCCCCTCGGCCCGGACGCCCGGCGCCGCCGCCCCGCACCGGCCGCGCCTGTTCGAGGCGCAGGGAGGCCGAACGGCCTTGCAGGGTAAGGGTCATGAGCTGATTGCCGAACCAAGGGCCGCCGGTTTTCCGCCAGTCGACCGGTGAGCGTCCGTAACGGCCGTGCCGGGCAAGGAGGGTGCCGAGCAGCCGGGCCGGGCGGCTCCAGCCGAAGCGGAAGCCGAGCCGTACGGAGAGCGGGATGGAGTTGTGGACGGGGGAGCAGGTCAGCTGGAGAACCCGGGCGGAGGGCTGCTCGGCGGGGTCGGCCCAGACAGGATCGGCGACGTACGCGTGATGCACGTCTCCCGACAGCACGCACACGGTCGCCGGCGCCCGCTCGCCCGAGCCGGCCTCGGCGATCAGCTCCGCCAGCTCCCCGAACGACTCCGGGAACGCCGCCCAGTGCTCCAGGTCGGCCGCGCGCCGCAGCCGCTCGCCGAACCGTGCCCAGCGCCCGCCCCGCTCGCCCCGGCACAGAGCGGCGTCCCACGTCTCCACGTGATGAATCAGCGGGGGCAGCAGCCAGGGCAGTGACGTGCCTATCAGCAGATGGTCCCGGGAGTCCGGCGCCTCCAGGGCCTGCTCGCGCAGCCAGGCCGCCTCCCCGGGATCGAGCATCGCGCGGTGCTTCTCGTCCAGGACGCGGGCCGCGCGGGTGTCGAGCATCAGGACACGGGTCCGGCCGAAGTCGCGGCGGTAGCTCCAGCGGACCGAGGCCGGGTCGGCGTCGGCCTGGGCGGCGAAGGCGCGCAGCACGTCCGTGCCGTCGGGCGTCTCGCGTACGGCCGCGTACAGCAGGTCCGCGGCGAGCTCGGTGGGGGAGAGGTTGCCGAGGTGCTGGTGGACCCAGTACGACATGAGACCGCTGAGCACCCGCTCGCGCCACCACGGGGTCGCCCGGATCTCCGCGAGCCAGGACTCGCTGGTGTTCCAGTCATCGATGACGTCGTGGTCTCCGAAGGCTCCCGACTAGCAGTTCTGGGAGACCCCCGTCGTGGCATCAAAATCGCAGGTCAGAGGTAGTTCGAGCGCGGCCAGCGTGAGCACCAGGCCGTTCACCCGTTACAGCACCCACATGCCCACCCAGCTCCGAGGCGTGTCCTGCCTCCGTCTGTCCGTGCTGACCGACGAGACCACCAGCCCCGAGCGCCAGCGCGAGGCGAACCATGTTGCTGCCGCTGCCCTGGGAATCGACCTGGCCGACCGCGAGGCCGTCGACCTGGGAGTCAGCGCCAGCAAGACCACGCCGTTTGAGCGCCCGGAATTGGGTGCTTGGCTTCAGCGTCCCGACGAGTTCGACGCACTGTTCTTCTGGCGCTTCGACCGTGCCATCCGGTCCATGGACGACATGCACGAATTGGCGAAGTGGGCACGCGATCACAAAAAGATGGTCGTGTTCGCTGAGGGTCCGGGCGGGCGCCTGATTCTCGACTTCCGCAATCCGCTGGACCCCATGGCACAGCTCATGGTCACTCTCTTCGCTTTCGCAGCACAGATGGAAGCGCACTCAATCCGTGAACGCGTGATCGGTGCGCAGGCAGCAATGCGGGTCATGCCTTTCCGCTGGCGGGGCTCACGTCCGCCGTACGGTTACGTGCCCACTCCGCTGGATGCTGGCGGCTGGACCCTGGAGCGGGACCCGAACACAGTCAAGATCATCGAGCGCATGATTAAGGCGCTCCTGGAGGGCGAGACTGCAAACAGCATCGCGCTTGCCCTGAACGCTGACGACGTGCTTTCCCCAGCCGACCACTGGTCGAAGTACAAGGGTCGCAAGGTGAAGAAGCCCACGCGGTGGAGTTCCGTAACGGTCACGCGAATCCTGCGCTCTGAAACCCTGATCGGATGGAAGCTCAGCGACGACAAGCCCGTACGCGATAGCGAGGGGCGCCCGGTCATGGCGACTCGGGAACCGATCCTGACTCGCGCTGAGTTCGACGCCGTTCAAGCTCTGCTGAATGAGCGCAGCGTTGACAACCCCGTCAGGCGAGACACGAATGCGCTTCTGTTCGGCATCGTCCACTGTTCGTCATGCCGTGGCCGGATGTATCTGAATCGACAGGAAGGCAAGCCCGGTCAGCGTCCCACGTATCGGTGTGGTGCTTCTCCCAGGGGCGAGGTTTGCGAGCACCCGATGAACATTCGCGCTGACTGGGTTGATGAGTACGTGACCCGCGAGTTCCTGCACATCCTCGGCGGCCTGGAGATCACCACCAAGCGCAACATCCCCGGTTACGACCCTCAGCCGGAAATCGACGCGACGCTCGCTGAGTACGAAGCGCACCGCGCGGAACGGAAGAGCATCAAGTCCAATGCTGCGATGAAGTCTTGGGAGCAGCACCGGGACGCACTCGACAGCCGACTCGCCGAGCTTGAGAGCAGGGAAAAGATCGAACCGCGCACCGAGGAAATCCGCACCCGCACGACGTATGCGGAGCGTTGGATCAAGGATGAAACGGCCGGACGGCGGAAGATGCTGATCGAGGCTGGCGCGCACCTGGCGGTTATGTCGGGGACTCCCGGCGGCTGGCGCAGCCTTGATGAGCGGCGCGTCGACTTCACCGTGCGAGACCCGTTCCATGCGGAAGCGGCGAGCGAGTTCACGGCGATGGCTGACGAGTTGGCAGCGAACGACTAGGCGCCTCTCTCGCAGCCTTTCAGCCCCTCTTGGCCCCCTCGGCCGGGAGGGGCTTTCGCATGCCCGCAGCGGGGCGTACAGGGCCGGGGCTCCCAGGCGGGCAGGTAACCCGCCAGCCTTTCCGTAGCCCGGATAACGGCTAGGTAACGGAATGTCTCGTTGTCTCGCCATGTGAGATTGGTATAGACCTGTCGAATCGGCGGGAGTGTAGATCGATGAATGGCTAGACAAGATCAAAAACCCTCTGACCAGCAGGAAGTGTAGAAGTGTAGAAATGACGAACATCTCAGTTCCTCCTAGGGGCTCCCAGCAGTAACCGAGACGACCCCGGTTTCTGCACTTCTGCACTCGGCCGCCTCTGGGTGGGGCCGGTCGCCCGATACATATAACGAGTAGGGCGGATACGTCCCCGCCCGCTAGCTCAGTCAGACGCCAGCGCACGCCTTCAAGGCTGCGCAATCCTGAGCACCCAGGGCGAAAGCCCACCTTGCACTGAGCCCCTGGTTCGGTTGTTCCTCGCAGTCAGATTGGCGTCTGGGTCTGCGAGCTGAGCAACCGGCCAGGGGCTTTCTCTTTTTTCCCGCGAGGGGGACGTATCCGTGACTCGACCCGGCTATCGCACAGTGCACGTCCGACTAACCAGGCGGTGCGGCCCAGCAAGGCATCATGCGTGCGCATGGTGTGGCCGTACTGCTGACCAATGGGCGTACTTGCACACCGACGAAAATGAAGTTCTCGACCTGGAAGCGCGTCGACTCTGGTCTGCCGACGAGTCGCATTACGCGCCAATGTGCCTGCGCCATCATCGACAGATGGACCGGACTTACCGCGAGAGTGGTTATGACCGGTGCCTACTAGCCGAGCGGGTCAAGCCCCTGCGCGATCGGGCGTGGTCCGCTGTCTCTGATGATCAGCGCGCACATGAAGAGCGACAGCGTGAATCGGCCGTACGGATAGCAAGGCAGTTCAACCGTAGGGGGTAGTGATGAATCTGCTACTAGGCATGCCGGGGCGCGACGGATAATCCGCGCAACGTTCAACGCGGTGACCACCTACCAGTTTTGGTACGTGACTGACGCCGTTCCCGAGACATCTACTGGGGCCGCATCCCTGGTATTGAGGCTCACCCCATGATCTAGGCCCGTAGGCCCAGGTCCACTCCCTGTTATGCGGACAGGTAGCAGTGGATTTGGGCCTACGGGTCTTTTGTACGTTCACCCGCTGCTCGCGCAAAGGGTCACCCGCAGCCGGCCGGAGCATCCTCGCTGGTCAGCGCCCTGTGCGTCGCTCCTGCCACGCTTCCCAGTTCGCAAATCTGGAGCCCTCGTGATCCTGCTCGCTGTCTTCTCTGCTTTCTGTGCGGCCGCAAGTGCCAGCGCCCTGACTTCCTGAACGATCGAAAGGCTTCCGCATGATCAACCCTTCCATCACTAAGGCGCTGGCCGAAGTGCTCGAACCGCGCCCCGGCAGCTCCGTACCGATTCCGCTGGTCTATGGCGCCGTGATGGCAAACCTGGGGATTGAGCGGGGCCTCAGCTTCCGTGACGTGAAGACCGCTCTTCGAGCTGCGGGTGTATCTGTGCGCGGCGCCGAATGCGGGGAGCACTTCGCCCGTGACGTGGCTCTCGCCCCAGGTGCACGAGGGCATGGCCTTGAGTTGGAACGAAAGATCCGCGTGATGCGGAGGAATGCTCGATGAACCTACCCGCCGCGACACCTGCCGACATGCCGCAGACGCGCAAGGAAATCCCCAGCAGTGCTCGTACTCGGGCCAGCCTGGAAGGGCTCATAACTGCACTGGCTGAGGCCATTGCAGCCGATACCGACGGTCTCGACATGGAGGCAGTCATTCACCTGACGCGCCTAGTTCGAAGTGCCGCCGAATTGACGCAAGCGCAGGCAGATCTAGCCAGCGCAATCAACGTGCGTTATGCCCAGCGTCAAACCGCTTGACGCATCACCGAAACAAACCCGCTCGACCTGCTGCCAAGGAGATTCACCCATGACCGAGAACACCACGCAGATCACCGGCACCGGCACCGAAAAGGACCCGCTCACCTTCAGTGCGCGTACGTCTGCCCCGGACCCGGTTGCGACTTCCATTGCTTCACTGGCGGACGATGCGCGGGGCTATGAGGCCGCTTTCCGTTCCGCTGCTGATCTGTCGGCCAATCTGCCGCAGGATGTGCGCGAGCTGGTCAACGAAGCCTCTACGGCCATCACTTCGCCTATCGGCATAGCGGCGCAGGCTCGCCTGAAGGCGGAGGGATTCCGGGCGGACCTGACGATGTACCCGGAAGGTCGCGAGCTGAAGGCCAGCGAGGCAATCCGCACGGCTGCCGACAAGGTGACCGAGTCGTTCGCGAGCGCCGATGTCCGGATCAAGATTGCCGAGGCTGGGCTGTATGAGGCTGCCCGCCCGAGCCTTTCGGCCGACGCTGCAATGCCTGCTCGCGCCGACCTGGCCATGCTCACGGCCCGCCATCTCGGTAACCCCGGGGCGCTCGCTGGCGCACTCAAGGCCATTGCCCAGCGGGGTGACGGTGTGGGTGCCCTGGTCGCTGACTCGACCTACCTCGGGGATTTCCTGGACGCGAACGGGATTGAGCCGCAGGTGCGTGACGCCATCCTCACGAGCGTTCGCGCCGAGGTATTCAAGACTGCGGCCGAAAGCGCCGACCCGAAGCGGAGTGCCGCCGGTCGTACTTCTCTCGCGCTGGCCGAACTGCGAAGGGCCCGTGCGGCTGCCACGGCGTACACCCGGCACACCCTGAGTGGGAAGTAACTGCCGACCCGCTGATCTGCGCACCGACTGAGCTACTGGATATGGGGCCCGGCATTCCTGCTGGGCCCCCTTCCATGAAAGGACAGTGGACCCGTGAGACTGCGTGTCGGAACGTTGTGTCGGCTGGTCTACCAGGACTCCCAACTCAGCGGCGGAGATGAGTTCGACGTGCCCGACGAGAGCGCCGCTCAATGGCTATCCACGGGCCTGGTAGTGCTCGCTGATGGTGTCTGGCCGGAGAATGCGGCGCCACCCCCTGAGCCTTCCACCATGCCCGCTGAGATCTTCGGCCGAAGTGGTCGACCACATTGACGGGCTCGGTTCGCTGGGTCCGCGCGCTTATGACTGGTCGGGCCCTCGGGCAATGGCTAACCGACGAACCATGCGCGACCAGGGCAACCGAATGTGATCGCTGACCCGATTCCGTCATCACTTTGCGTGCCCAGGGGTGGGGATGGACCCCGGCGGCGGTAGGGACCATCGAGCGCGGGGGAGGTGTCTCGCCCATTTACGCCGAGAATCAACTTTCCGTGCCGAGTGCGCGAACACAATCCGTAACCTTTGGAGGACCCATGCCCGGTGTTCCCGGTATGAAGCAGCCAATTCGCCGTAAGGCCATGTCCGGCGGCGACAGCTCCACCACGCTGCCGGTTATCTGTGATCTGCCGGTGCCAGACGCTCCCCCTGGATCTGCATTCAGCGAGGCGCAGCAGCAGCGATGGGAGGAGCTATTCAGTAGCGCCGTTGCCTGGCTTTGGGGTGAGCCCGAACTGGGCCTAGTCGCTGCGTACGTCCACCTGGAATCCCAGCTATTCAGCGGGTCGGGCACTGCCGCCACGATTCGTGAGATCAAGTCGCTGGCCGATTCGCTGGGCATGAGTCCGGCGTCCCGCGCTCGAATGGGAGTGAGGATCGCGGATGGCGACTGACAGGCAGCGTGCGCAGCGCAAGGGTCGGGCCGCTAAACCGGGGCTCATTCCACGGCCGAACACGCTATCCCTGGAAGACAAGTTGGCCGCTATGGCGGACGGCGATACGGCGAAGTGGCGTGCAGCCTGGAAGCCCTGGGATTTGTTCCACCTGGGGCTTGACTGGCGAACGTGGCCAGCGGATAAGCCAGTCCCTCGCTCCCGTTGGCTGCATGGAACGCACGCGATTGTTTGGGATGACGGGACGGAAACGCCTGTCGACCGCAGCAACTGCGAAATGGTCTAAGCGCGCAGCGCGATCACATCCCAAAATTGGTAGGTGCCCCCACTCCCATCGCTGGAGTCGGGGGCACTGTCATGCCCTGGAGTCTCTATTGAACGGTCGTTCAGTAGCCAACTGCGCGCGATATGCAGCCCTGTTGGCTTCGATGTCCATCTCATTCGCCACTCAACAACACCTGGCCGTAACGCATGAGGTGCCCCAACTCCCCTCGTACGCAGTCCCGTTGGCTATCGACCTCTACTTGGTGTGGGCAGTGCGGATGCGGCGGGATGTGGCGCTGGCCGTCCTCGTGTCCGTCGCCGCCAACGTGGCCGGAGTGCTGACCGCCGAACCGCTCGCCAGCGTCGACACCTGGGTCAGTGCCGGACTGCATGCCGTGTTCCCGCTGACCCTCTGGCGGATGCACCGGCCGGTGACCGCTGAGGCGCCCGCCCTGGCCGTACCGGTGACCGGGGACCCTGCGCCCCTGGCGGTCGCTCCTGTGGCCGCTGAGAGCCTCCCGGACACCTGGCCGGACGATGACCTCTGGGTCGACTTCCACGGCAGCGCGGCGGACGTCGACCCGGTTACCCCTCCGAGCGCCGAGGACGTGCGCACGGTCATGGCTTCACTCGCTGCGGACCATGGCCGACCCGTGACCGGTCGCATGTTGGCCGACCACTTCCGGGTGTCCGAACGGACCGGACGCCGGTACCTTGCGCTGGCCGGTGATGCATGAGTGATCTAGAGCATTACCTGAGCCTGTCCGCCGAGGAATTGAGCGCGCCACTGTGGACGTTTCCGCCACTCGATGTGTCGTTGGTCCAGCGTGCGCGCCGCCGCATTCTGAGTGCCGGTCCTGAGTTGCAACCGCATGCCCTCGCTGAGTCTGATGAGCGCGTTACCGAGTTCGCCGAAACCGAGTAGCAAGAGCCCCGATCCTGGAAATTTCCAGGATCGGGGCTTTGCTGCGTTCTGGATTTCGTTAGCTTCCGTATATGGTGACCCTCGCCGGCTGAGCCCCACATGGGCGTTGACCTGCAACGTTGTGCCCGAGAGAGATTGCGATGGCATGCGCTAGCGCTAAGCCGCCTGATGTTCGGCGAGTAGGGATGCGACTTCCGGCACGTCGGCGAAGTCTTGCAAGCGACGGAGTATCACGCGCACCCGTTCGGCCGTCCGTTCCGATGGAATGTCGGATGCCAGCGAGATAACCCGTTCGGCTACTGCGGCTGCTTCCTCAGGCTCATTGGCATCCGCGAGAGCGACGACCAACCAGGAGAGATACAGGGCGACTTCCCGTGAATGCGTCGCGTTGTACCCGCCGAGGACATCACGGAGCAATGGCACGGCGCGCAAGGGCCGGTGCAGCTCTGTGTACACGCGGGATTCCATGACGCGCAGTTCGCCAGCGTCGACCCAGTACAGGTATGCGGGCGATGCGATTCCGGCGCCGTCCTCGCTGAGTGCTTGCCCGGCTTCCCCCAGGGCACGCATTGCCTGCTGCCCGTTGTCGACTCCGCCGAGTTTCGTGTGAGCCCAGGCGACCCGATCGAGATAGAGCGCGCGGGCCTTTGGCGGAGCGTCGTTGCCAGCGTCATTCAGGGCTGCTTGGGCGAGTGTCAGACCTTCGGATTCCCGACCCGTGTTGCTGAGTTGGTAGGCCAGCGATCCGGCGACGTTCCCGGCCAGGGTGTGATCCTCGGCCTGCCTCGCTGCGCTGATTCCCAGCCGGTAAATGCGCTCTGCCTCGCTGTGCTGTCCGGCATCGCTCGCGATCCATCCGGCGATCTGTGCCAACTCCCCAATCTGTACGAGTAGTTGGCGGCCTACCTCGCTCGTGTGGCTGCCTTCCCGGTAGAGCCTCACGGCGGAGCGGAGTTCCCGCAGCGCGGGCCGGATGAGATCACCCCCGGCTAGGACGTCGTCGGCCAGCCGCAGGCCGTGCACCCGCTGCTGCAAGTCGTCCACCTGGCCCATGCCAACTCGACGCCCTGTACGGCCGTCTGCGGGGCTTAGCGGGTCACCTTCGGGCAGGAACTCGGCCAGGGTCGGCAACGGCGGCTCAGCGGGCGCCAGGGGCGCGCGGAGTACATCCACGGACACGCCTAGAGCGGCCGCGATGAATGGCAGCCATTCGCGAGGGGTGCGCTTTCCGGTTTCCCAGCGGCTGACTTCCTGCCGCCCGACCGGATCGCCGATCACCCCGGATGTCCGACAGACCTCATGTGCTAGCCGTGCCTGACTCCACCCGCGCTGTTCGCGCAAGCGTTTGATGTTGGCCCCGATGTCACTGCCCATGGCTCGATTCTGGCCGACAGTTGGCCTACACGGGGCCGCTAGTCACTGATCATTTCCGGGCGGAGCCTGGACGGCATGAGCGAGCCCCAGCGATTCCAGACAGCGCCGTTCGTGTCGCCGCTGATGTTGGTACCGGAGCCGGAACCTTCGGCCGGTTGTGACGTGTGCCGGGCCCTGGATACGCAGCGAACGGAAGCCAGAGCGCGCGGCGATCTTTCCCGAGTGACCGACATCAACATCGAGATTCGCAGGCATGCCCATGGGGAGGGTTCATGACCCGCGCAATCCTGCGGTACGTCAGGCACTCAATCCGCCACGTGCCTGAGGGTGGCTGGGTATTCGAAGCGGCCTGCGTTGCGTCGAACTGCGCCGAGGATTCCGGCCCGCAGGACACGCAGGATGCTGCGCAGGATTGGTGCCTGCGGCATACCGGCCGGAACCCCACACATGATCTGTTCCGCCGTGCCGTGACCGACCATGCGCGCGTGACCCGCGAGGAATAGGCGCCGGTCCGCTGAGGGACCACGGCGGTCACATATTCAGAGTTGGCGAAGCGCCCCGCGCAAGGCCTCTTCAAGAGCTCGCGCAGCAGTGGCGTATGCCGGTTCGGTCAGTCGTTCACCGCGCAGCTCGGCCACCCTGGAAACGTCGTCCACGGCATCGGCCAACTTCCGCACCAGTAGGTAAAGGTCGGCGCGCGAGGCTTCCGGTTGCGCTGCTTTGGCCAGCGCGTAAGCGGCATCGTTGCGAGCTGCGTTGATGACGTGATCTTCCGTGCGATCGGTAATGCGCTGCTGCTCGGCGATCAGCTCAGCCATGCCGACTCCCAACCCAGTCGGTAAGCCCCGGTGCGGAAGCCTTCCCGCCGGGGCGCTTATGTGACCCGTTCAGGCTACGGGCGCAGGCGCGTCCGCTGGCGTGCTGATTCGGGGGTGCCGGGCGTTCCTCTTGCTGCTGTTTCGGCCCGCTGACCAGGCCGTTTGTGCTAGAACTGGGAGTTCGCAGCTTTCGGATCGTCGAAGATCATGCAGCTCGGCACGGTCGACAGCAGCCAGCGGATCTCGGGGTCGAGCCAGGATTCGTAGTAGAGGCGGGTGTACTCCTCGTAGTCCGCGACCTGATGGCCCGGGGGGTCCGCGAGGCCCCTTCGGGCCGCGATCCACGCGCGGGTCGCCCTGGAGACCTCGTCCGCGTACACCTGGTCGCCCAACAGCAGGAGCACGTCCGGGCGTTCGGCGTCCGGAGCCGAGGCGATCCGGGCGGCGAGGGTGTCCAGGGCATCGGGTCCCACGGGGTCCTTCTCGTCCGCCGGCGGTGAGGCCCAGCGGCAGGAACCGAAGGTGACACGGACGACGGCGTCGTCGCCCTCGGGGGTGCGGACGACCGAGGGGGGAAAGCGTGAGTCGGGCAGCGGCCACACGGGCGTGCCGTCCAGCAGGATCTCGTACGGGGTGGTCGTGCCCGGTGCCAGTCCGCTCACCGGTACGAGCGCGTAGTGATGGCCCGCGACCTGGAAGGTGCGGGCCTGTCCGCGGGTGCCGTCCGCGCAGCGCACCTCGGCGGTGCACGGACGGCTCGCCTCGACCCAGAAGGTCGCCGACGAGCCGTCCACATACCTCAGCAGCGGTCCCAGAAGCAGCTCGGCCATGGTGATCCCCCTCCTCCGTCGCCCCGTACGGTACGGAACGACGGAGGCCCGTGGGGAGGTTCCGGAGACCGTGGGAACACCGTGGGGGGACGGTGTCCGGAACCCCGGCGGCCTACGGCCGCCGGTCTGCGCCGAGGGCGCGGGTCGGGGTGCGGGTCAGCAGCCGGCCAGGACCGAGCTCAGCTTGGTCTTCTCGGCGGAGTCGACCTTCAGGTTGTAGTAGTACTTCACCTGGACCCAGGCGCGGACGTAGGTGCAGGCGTACGCGGTGCGCGAGGGCATCCACGTGGCCGGGTCCTGGTCGCCCTTGGACTGGTTGACGTTGTCCGTGACGGCGAGGAGCTGGGGGCGCGTCACGTCGTTGGCGAAGGCCTGGCGCTGGGCGGTGGTCCAGGCGCCGGCGCCGGAGTCCCATGCCTCGGCGAGCGGTACGAGGTGGTCGATGTCGACGTCGGAGGCGGCGGTCCAGGTGGCGCCGTCGTAGACGGAGTACCAGCTGCCGCTGGTGGCCACACAGGCGGAGTCGGTGGTGACGCCGGAGCCGTCGCGCTTGAGGATGTACTCACGGGTGTTGCAGGTGCCGCTGATCGTGATCCAGGTGGGGAACAGATCACGGCTGTAGCCGGTGCGGCTCTCCGTCGCGACGGTGAGGGACGCGAGGTAGGTGCGGGCGGTGGCCGCGCTGACCGGGGTGGGGAGAGCGGCGGAAGCGGCCGGGCCGTTGAAAAGGCCGGCCATGGCTATCAGACCGGTGATGCCTGCGAGTATGCTCAGCCGTCGACGCGCGTAGACCTTTGGCATGCGAACTCCCTTGTGGTGTGGGGGTGTTGGAGTACGGGCGAACGAATGCTCGCGGCGTCGTGTTGCCGTGAGGTAAGTGCGCGGTTAGAAAATAATGACGCGTGCATGACATAACAAGGTTCATGACAGAACTTTCTCCGGTGTGAGGGTGTTTGGGCCCGGGGGACTTTCGGCCCTGTGGGGCCGCCGCGCGGGTCGCGTACTATGGACGGCGCAGAAGGGGAGTAGCTCTTCGCCGGACCGTCGACATACTGCTCAGCTCGTCTGAGCCGGCGCCCGGAGGCAGGTCTCGATCACGAGGCCGGCCAGCGAGACCTTCGGCAAGCAGTGCACTTGCCCTGCCGGGCCTTTCCGGCGTGGGCGCTGGTGCCCGTGCCTCCCGGCGCGGGCGTTGCTGTGTGCTGCCGTGCCGAGGTTGTCGCGCAGTCACAGCAAGCGTCATCGCAACCCTCTCGGCGGGGCAGCCCGACCGATTGAGGAATTTTGATCAGCTTCAGCGTGATGGCACTCGTTTTCGGTGTCGTCTTCCTTGCCGAGCTGCCGGACAAGACCGCGCTCGCCGGCCTCGTCCTCGGCACGCGCTATCGCGCCTCGTACGTCTTCGTCGGTGTCGCCGCCGCGTTCGCCGTCCATGTGGCCCTCGCGGTCGCGGCGGGCAGTGTGCTGACGCTGCTGCCGCAGCAGATCGTGCACGCCGTCACCGGTGTGCTCTTCCTCGGCGGTGCCGCGGTGCTGCTGATGAAGAAGGACGAGGACGAGGACGAGGTCCGCAAGCCGGCGAACCAGAGCTTCTGGAAGGTGTCCGGGGCGGGCTTCATGCTCATCCTGGTCGCCGAGTTCGGCGACCTCACGCAGATCATGACGGCCAACCTCGCCGCGCGGTACGACGACCCGCTGTCGGTGGGGCTCGGCGCCGTGCTGGGGCTGTGGGCCGTCGCGGGGCTGGGGATCGTGGGCGGCAAGGCGCTGATGAAGCGGGTGCCGTTGTCGTTGATCACCAAGGTGGCGGCTGTGCTCATGCTGGGGCTGGGGGCTTGGAGCTTGTACGAGGCTGTGGCTGCCTGAGGGTTCGCTGCGCTGGCGTTCGCGGGTGTTGGTTCGCTTGCGTCGGCGTCGGCGTCGGCGTCTGCGGGTGTCGGTCGGTGCCGGGTGTGTTGTGGGTCGGGGCCGTGCCGGTGCATCAGCCCGTCGCTGTTGGGTGAGGGGTGGGCGTCGGTGGCGACGGGCATCGATGTACCGGCACGGCCCCTCGCGTCGGATCCCGGGTGCGGGTGCGTTGTGGTGGCCGGTTCGGATTTCAGCCCTGGCCGGGGAAGATTCAGCCCCTCCGGCGTTTGAGGAGCGGGGTCTGGGGCGGAGCCCCAGGGGTGGGTCGGGTAGGGGCGGAGGGGGCGAGAGTCGCTTGTGGCTTTGCCGGGTGCCGGGGCTCGGGAGGGGAAGTGGGGGCGGGTACGACAAAGGCGGCAGCCCCGGAAACGGGGTGCCGCCTGTGTGTGCTGAGGGGCTGATCAGTACCAGCCGTTGGCCTGCCAGAAGCCCCAGGCGCCGGCCGGGCTGCCGTAGCGGGAGTTCATGTAGTCCAGGCCCCACTTGATCTGGGTCTTGGGGTTGGTCTTCCAGTCGGAGCCGGCGGAGGACATCTTCGAACCGGGCAGGGCCTGGACCAGCCCGTACGCACCGGACGAGGAGTTCGTGGCGTTGACGTTCCAGCCGCTCTCGTGCTCGACGATCTTGCTGAAGGCGTTGAACTGCGCGGCGTCCGGAATCATCGAGTGAGCGATCGACTTCGCGGCGGAGGCGCTGGTCGGCGTGGCGGCCTGGGCGGGCGCCGCGGCGAGGACCATACCGGCGGTGGCCGCGGCCACGGCGGTACCGGCGAGAGCCTTCTTCGGGGAAGAAACGATGCGGCGGATGACGGAGACGGACACGGAGAACCTGTTTCCTCGGGGACATGGAGTCGCTCGTACGTCGTGACCACGTGGTGTGTGGAAGGAGCGGCGTACGTCGGCGCCGCGGCCCGTGGGGGCTCGTGGTGCCTGGCGACGTCCTCAAGACAAACAGGATCCGGGCTCGTCCGCAATGACCCTTTTTACTAGTTGTGGTCGCATGCGGGGTGAACGTCCCTTGTGTGACGTGGCTCTCAAACCCCAGGTCAGAGGGCATGACGACGCGTCCATGCCACGCCTTCTTGTCTACGAAGCCGCTTCGTATGTGACCTGGGCCCTGTGGGCCGCTTCACCCCGTGCCTGACGCACGGTGCGGGGGAGACCACGCGGTGCTGCCGGGTGATGTGACGTGGGTCCCGCTCACCGGGATTCGAACGTGACCGGGCTCTCGAAGGCCGCCCGCCGCGTGGCCCGGCGCAGCGCCTTGAGGAGGGTCGTGCCGATCGTCAGGGTCAGGACGACGGTGACGACCGCCCGCCCCAGGTCCCAGCCGAGGGAGGTGGCCAGGCAGTAGGCGAGGAAGCGGGCGAGGTTGGCGGGGAGCGCGGCGTGCGGGTCGAAGGCGATGTTCGAGGCGAGCGCGTCCATGAAGGGCCAGCCGGCCAGATTCATGACGGTGCCGTACGCGAAGGCGGCGAGGAAGCCGTATCCGGCGAGCATCCAGAGCTCCGCGCGGCCGCGCAGCCGGTCCGGCCCCGGCAGGAGCCCGGCCCCCATCGTGAACCAGCCCATGGCCAGCATCTGGAAGGGCATCCAGGGCCCCACCCCGCCGGTCAGCAGCGCCGACGCGAACATGGTCACCGACCCGAGCACATAACCGAAACCGGGCCCGAGCACCCGGCCGCTCAGCACCATCAGGAAGAACATCGGCTCGATGCCGGCGGTCCCGGCCCCGATCGGGCGCAGCGCGGCGCCGGTCGCGGCCAGCACGCCGAGCATGGCGACCGCCTTCGGGCCGAGGCCCGACTCGGAGATCGTCGCCGCGACCACCGCGACCAGCAGGACGAGAAGCCCGGCGAACAGCCACGGCGCGTCCTGGGCGTGCGCGCTGACCTGGGAGCCGGGGCCCGCGAAGAGCGGCCAGGCGAACCCGGCGGCTCCGGTCGCGCTGACCAGGGCCAGGGCGGCGACGGAACGCGGGCCGAGGCGGACGGCTCGGGCCTGGGGCTGGGCCTGCGGGCGCGCGGCGGGCGTGTCGGCGGTGGTCATGCGAGGGCCCTTCTGACCTGGGCGACGGTGAGCCAGGGCGCGGGGGCCAGGATCTTGGCGACCTGCGGGGCGAAGGACGGGGACGCGACGACCACCTCGGCGGTGGGACCGTCGGCGACGACCTCGCCGTCCGCGAGGATCACCACGCGGTCGGCGAGCTCGGCGGCGAGTTCCACGTCGTGGGTGGCCAGCACGATGGCGTGCCCCTCGGCGGCGAGCCCGCGCAGCACGGTGACCAGCCGGGCCTTGGCCGCGTAGTCGAGGCCGCGGGTCGGCTCGTCCAGGAGCAGCAGTGGGGGGCGGGCCGTCAGGACGACGGCCAGCGCCAGTGCCAGGCGCTGGCCCTCGGAGAGATCACGCGGGTGTGTGTCGTCGGCGATGTCCGGCAGCAGCTCGGACACCAGCGACCGGCAGGTTCCGGCGGCGGCCCCGGCGTCCTCGTCGGCCGCGGCGCACTCGGCGGCCACCGTGTCCGCGTACAGCAGATCCCGCGGCTCCTGCGGTACGAGTCCCACCCGCCGTACGAGGTCACGCGGCGCCAGGCGATGCGGTGCCGCCCCGCCGACCCGGACGGAACCGGCGGTCGGCTCGACGAGCCCGACCAGCGCCGAGAGCAGCGTCGACTTCCCGGCGCCGTTGCGGCCCATCAGCGCGATGGTCTCGCCCGGCCCCACCGCCAGATCGACCCGGCGCAGAGCCTCGACGCGTCCGCGCCGCACGGCCAGCGACGAGGCGGCGGCCACCTCCGATGACGACGTCGGGGCGGCGGCGGGGCCGCGCCCACGACCGCGGCCGCGAAGGAGACGGGAGAGCGGGGAAGAGGGCGGGGCGGGGCGTTGTGGCGCCTCGGGAAGGGGGAGGGGCGCGCGGAGGGGAGCGGTGGGTACGGCCGGGGTCGGAGCGGTGGTGAGACGCTCGCGCAGTGTTCCCGCCCGGCGTCGCGCGTCGCGCACGGTCAGGGGGAGCGGGGACCAGCCGGCCAGGCGGCCGAGGTCCACCACCGGCGGGCAGACCGGGGAGACGGCCATGATCTCGGACGGGGTGCCGAGCGTCAGCGGTGCCCCCGGCGCGGGCAGGAGGGCGAGCCGGTCGGCGTACTGGACGACGCGTTCCAGGCGGTGCTCGGCCATCAGGACCGTGGTGCCGAGGTCGTGGACCAGGCGCTGGAGGACGGCGAGGACCTCCTCGGCGGCGCCGGGGTCCAGGGCCGAGGTGGGTTCGTCGAGGACCAGGACCCGCGGGTGCGGAGTGAGCACCGAGCCGATCGCGACCCGCTGTTGCTGGCCGCCGGACAGGGTGGCGATCGGGCGGTCGCGCAGATCGGCCAGCGAGAGAAGGTCGAGGGTCTCCTCGACGCGGCGGCGCATCACGGCCGGCGCCAGGCCCAACGACTCCATGCCGTAGGCGAGTTCGTCCTCTACCGTGTCCGTCACGAAGTGGGACAGCGGGTCCTGGCCCACGGTGCCGACCACGTCCGCGAGTTCGCGTGGCTTGTGGGTACGGGTGTCCCGTCCTGCGACGGTGACCCGGCCGCGCAGCGTGCCGCCGGTGAAGTGCGGGACCAGTCCGCTCACCGCGCCCAGCACCGTCGACTTGCCGACCCCGGACGGGCCGACCAGCAGCACCAGTTCGCCCTCCGGCACCTCGAAGTCCACGCCCCGGACGGAGGGTTCGGCCGCTCCGTCGTACGTCACGGAGACATCCTCGAAGCGGATCACGATGACTCCTCGGGGGCCGGGGTTCGCTGGGGGGTGGGGGCCACGAAGGCGGGGAGCAGACCGAGCAGGATCGCCGCCGCCGGCCGGAGCGGGAGGGTGGGGGCCACCAGGGGGATGACGCCGGGGCGCAGCGCGGCGGGGTCGGAGGACGCGGCGACGATCATCAGGGCCGCGACCGCCACGCCCGACCCGGCGACCAGCCAGGCCCGGACGCCCCAGAGGTCGGGCCGGTACCGCGTCCGCGCCGAACGGCGGCCGCCCAGCCACAGACCGCCGAGCGCCGCGCCGAGCCCGGCCAGCAGGACCGGCAGGCCGTAGCTGTCGCCCGCCGCGGTCAGCAGTCCGTAGGTGCCGGCGCAGACGCCGAGCAGGCCGCCCAGGGTGAGGGCCGAGGTGGTCCGGCGCACGGCGGCCGGGACCTGTGCCGTGCGCCCGTACCCCCGTGCGTCCATGGCCGCGGCCAGCGCGACCGAGCGTTCCAGCGCGCCTTCCAGGACCGGGAGTCCGACGTGCAGCAGACCGCGCAGCCCTCGGTCGGGACGGCCGCGGAGCCGGCGCGCGGCGCGCAGGCGCTGGACGTCGGCGATCAGATGCGGCGCGAAGGTGAGCGCGACGACCACCGCGACGCCCGCCTCGTACAGCGCTCCCGGCAGCGACTTGAGCAGCCGTGCCGGGTTGGCGAGGGCGTTGGCCGTGCCGACGCAGACGAGGAGGGCGGCCAGCTTCAGGCCGTCGTAGAGGGCGAAGAGCAGGCCCTCGGAGGTGACCCGGCCGCCGATGCGCACCCCCTGTGCCCAGTGCGGGAGGGGGACCTCGGGGAGGGTGACGATCACGTGCGTGCCGGGGATCGGGGAGCCGAGGAAGACGGCGAAGGCCAGGCGGATGACGAGGACGGCCGCCGCGAGTTTCACGAAGGCGGTGTAGGAGCGGGCCCAGGGGGCGTCGGTGCGGTGAGTGGCCACCACGAACCCCGCCACCGCCATGAGCAGCGCGAGCAGGAGCGGATTCGTGGTGCGGGAGGCCGCCGTGCCGAGCCCCAGCGCCCAGATCCACCAGGCCCCGGGGTGCAGGGCGTCGGACCGGGTCGCCATGGCGACGGTACCCGTCCTGCTCGTCCTGCTCGTATCGCTCGTATTGCTCGTACGGCTGAGGGAGAGGAAGAGACGGAGGGGGCGGGAGTTCGGCTGCTGCCCGGCCGGGCTGACGCTCCCCGAAGTCTCCGCCGGGTCGGCGCTCGGCGGTGCGTGCGTCTCCTCCGCGGCCGGGCGCCGGGGGCCCGACACCCGGGTGTCCCGGCCCCGTTCGGGCAGGGCGGAGCCCCACCGCGCCGCGGGGCGGCCGCTCGTGGAGGTGGTGGGGCGGTCGGCCTTGCTCATGACCTGCGCCTAGCCCCTGCGCCGACGGGCCTGCCAGACGGCCGCCGCACCCAGCACGGCCACCGCGGCCGCTCCCGCCAGCAAGCCGACCGAAGGGCCCTGGCGGGCCGGTGCGGAGGTGTGCGGGCGGGCGGTCGCGGTGGATCCGCCGGCCGCGACCGGGTCGCCGCAGCCCGTCCGCGGATAGCCCGTGATGGCGCACAGCAGGGCGTTGGTGTCGTAGCGCAGGGGGCCGGCGACCGCGGCCAGGGCCTCCGCGGTGCTCGCGTCGGGCGCGACCTGGGCGCAGGCGGTGCGCGCGGCCGGCGGCCGCTCGCCGGACGGCGCGTCGGCGGCCGTACCCGGGTCGATGACCAGGGCCACCCGCTTCTTTCCTTGCAGGGCGGGCGTCTTGGCGCATATCGCGGCGAACTCCCGCTCCCCGCGCGGTTGTACGGCGTGCTGGGAGTCCTCGCTCACCGCGAAGCGGAAGCCCTGGACGTCGCCGTCGGACGGCCGCGCGGTCGACGGGCCCTGGGTGGCGTAGGTCCACTTCCCGCCGGTCAGGTCCCAGAAGGACCAGTAGCGGTAGCCGACGGCTCCGGCCTGCCCCGCGCCGCCGAGGACGAGGAGCAGGAGAGCCAGCGCCAGGGTCAGAACGGGCGCGGCCGTCCGACGGCCGGTCACAGCTGTCGCTTCTTGTTGCGGCCGCTGATCAGAAAGCCGACGCCGATGCCCGCGACCAGGCCGACACCGACGATCCACCAGACGCCGAGCCCGCTGTCGCCGTCCTTCTTCTCGTCGTTCTTCTTCTCGCTCGGGCTCGCCGAGGCGCCCGCCGCGGCCGGTGCCGGGCCCGTGGCGTTGAGCTGTGCCACGAGGTCCTTGCCGCCGAAGTCGCGCGGGTCGGTGCCGGAGGTGTGCGCGGCGAAGATCAGCTGCGCGTACGCGGCGGGGCCGGACTTGGCCGCCCAGTCGGCGGAGTTCTTCTCCAGCCAGGTGAGCGGCTTCTGCGCGGCCTCCGTCGCGCCGATGGCGGACAGGGCCACGACCGCGTCCGCCGTGTTGCCGTAGTCGGGCTGGTCCTTGGCGCCCGGGAGCGCGGACTTCAGGTACGAGGTCTTCGCCATCGCCTTGGCGAGATAGTCGGCGCCGTTCCCCGCCGCGGTCGCCAGGTCGGGGACGTCGGCGATGACGCAACCCGTGAGGTCGAACGGGTTACCGGGCGCCGCCGCGAATCCCTGGCCCATGCCGGCGGTCACGCCCGCCGCGGTCGCGTCCGCGTTCGCCGCCAGCTTGCCCTTCTTGTCGGGCTGGTAGGCGAAGGCGCCGTCGCCCTCCGCGTCGCAGGCCGTCGACAGCTTCAGCAGGGCGTCGAGGGGTGACTTGCCGTCCTTGGAGACGCTCGCGGGCTTCTCGCCGACCGCCTTCAGCGCGCCGATGACGACGGACGTCGAGTTGGTGTCGCTGGGGCCGCCGGCCATGTAGCCCCAGCCGCCGTCCTTGTTCTGCGCGGACTTGAGCCAGGTCACGGCCTTCTTGGTGGCGTCGTCCTGCCCGCCGAGCGCGGCGAGGGCCTGTACGGCGGCCGCGGTGCTGTTGGTGTCGACCTGCGTCTTCGCGTCGCACGCGGCGGCCGCGTCGGCGCGGTACGCGGCGAAGGCGCCGTTCGCGCACTGCTGGCCGGTCAGCCAGTCCACGGCCTTCTCGGCGGGCCGCACACCGACGGTGTGCTGGGCGAGCAGGGCGAGGGACTGGCGCCACACGCCGTCGTAGGTCGGGTCGGTCGAGCCGAACAGGCCCGAGGGCAGTGCCGCCGAGGGCGACGGGGACGAGTCCGCGGAGGCTGCGGGTGCGACGACCGCCCCGATGACGGCGGTGGCGGCCAGTACCGCGGCGGTGCGGCGAACAAACATGACTCTCCCCTGTGGGGAGCCGGGCAGCACCGGGCACGCTGAGGTATCCGGGCGGCTCCGGCTCCGTATCCCTCGACGATGCCGGCCGTCGGCGGGCTGCCGAGGGCACGAGCCGGTCACGTCCTGTGCGAGGCGATCCGGCTCACCACCGAAGTGGCTCACGGTTGCGGGTCAGCGCCGGATTCGCACCGGCTTCTCCTCGTGGAGGTGTGATGACGACGCGCTCACTCTACCGGCCGCCCGGATTCCGCCGGGTGTTGCCCGGGGCACGGGCCCGGAGTGACCTGGGCGACATCCGCTAGGTTCGGGTCATGCGTACGGGGAGACTGCTCGGCTCGGGGCGTTCGGCGGACGTCTACGAGATAGACGAGGCGTGGGTGCTGCGGCGCGACCGCGCCGGCTGGGGCGACGCGACGGCCGAGGCGGCGGTGATGCAGCACGTGCGCTCGCACGGTTATCCGGTGCCGGGGGTGCGGGCCGCGACCGGCGGGGATCTGGTGATGGAGAGGCTGTCCGGGCCGACCATGCTGGAGGCCTTCGGCCAGGGCCTGCTCTCCGCCCAGGAAGCGGGTCTCACCCTGGCCCGGCTGCTGCGCAAGCTGCATGCCGTGCCCGCGCGGCTCTCCGCCGACCCCGCCGTCCGTGTGCTGCACCTGGACCTGCACCCCGACAACGTGATGCTCACCCCGGACGGACCGAAGGTCATCGATTGGTCCAACACCGAGGAGGGGGCGCCCGGTCTCGACTGGGCGATGTCCGCCGTGATCCTCGCCCAGGTCGCCGTCGGCGGCGAGGCGATCGGGGGCGTGGCCGAGGAGACGCTGGAGGCGCTGCTCGACGGGAACGAGGACCAGGTGACCGAGGAGGGGCTCCGGGAGGCGGGCCGGCGCAGGGCGGCCAACCCGACGATGAGCACGCGTGAGGTCGGACTCCTGGGTGAGGCGGACGCGTTGGTTCGCGAGCTGCTGGGCTGAGCGACCGGCCGGGGGCGTGACACCGGGCTGGGGGATCGGAGCGCGTGGGTTCAGCCGGGTCCCTCGTCGGCGTGCGGGGTTCGGCCGGGCTGGGAGTCGGTTGGTCTGGATCGACGGGTGTGTCGGGTCACACGGCCACGTACGTCACCGGATCGCTGCCCGTCACGGCCTCCGCCCGGCCCAGCTTCACCAGCCGGCGGACATGCGCCTCGGCCTCGGAGACCGCGATGTTCCGTGATCCGTAGGGGATGTCGGCCCAGGGGCGGTTCCACTCCATGCGTTCGGCGAGCTGCCAGGGCGTGAGCGGTACGGAGAGCAGGGTGAGCAGGCCGGTGAGCCGCTCCTCGTGGTGCGCGAGCAGCTCCGCGACCCGGGAGGGGGCGTCGGTGAACACGTGCTGGTGGGCCGGGAGCACCTCGGCGGGGCCGAGACGGCCGACGCGCTCCAGGGAGTCGAGGTAGTCGCCGAGCGGGTCGGCGATCTCCCCGAGGCCTTCGATCCCGTTCCCGTAGGGAGGGCGCCCGTGGGTGTCCGGGTCCTCGTAGAGACCGATGTGCGGGGTGATCCTCGGCAGCAGGTGGTCGCCGGAGAACAGGCGTCCGTTGCCGGGCAGCCGGTCCGGGTGGGCCTCCTCCAGGTGGAGGCAGACGTGTCCGGGCGTGTGGCCGGGGGTCCATACGGCGCGCAGCCGGCGGCCGGGCAGGGCCAGGAGTTCGCCGGGGACGATCTCACGGTCGGGCAGCGCGGGGGAGAAGCCGGGCAGGGTACTGGGGCGGCGGAGCGAGCGGGGTGCCGCGCGGAGCGGGGCGACATGCTCCTCCGGGGCGCCGGAGGCGGTCAGCTTGGCGGCCATGTAGGCGAACCAGCCCTCGGGCCGGGTCTCCCGGGTACGCCGGACGATCGCCGCGTCGGCGGCGTGCATCGCGATCCAGGCACCGGAGGCCTCCCGGACCCGGCCCGACAGTCCGTGGTGGTCGGGGTGGTGGTGGGTGATGACCACGCCGTGGATCTCCGCGACCGAGGTCCCGCAGCCGGTGATCCCCTCGACGAGGGTGTCCCAGGAGGCCGGGTCGTCCCAGCCGGTGTCGACGAGCACGGGCCCCGCGTCGGTGTCGACCAGGTACACCAGCGTGTGGCCGAGCGGGTTGTCCGGGATGGGGACGCTGATGGACCGTACGCCCCCGCCGTGATCGGTCACCTGCGTCATGCGCTTCCACCCATCGCCGATTCCCGCCACTATAACTAGAACGGGTTCCAATGGGAGCCCAAGTCGACTGTTCCGTCCGGGAGTACGGCGGTGTCCGTGCCGTGGACTCATGTGGCGGGAACTGGTATCAGTTCTCGTATCTGATGAACCGTCAGACATGGTGCCGGAGAGCACCCTTGGGAGGCAGTCGGCCATGACCGAGCTCGTGGAACACGGACAGCTGTTCATCGGCGGGGAGTTGACCGACCCGCTCGGCAAGGACGTCATCGAGGTGATCTCGCCGCACACCGAGGAGGTCATCGGCCGGGTGCCGCACGCCTCCGCCGCGGACGTCGACCGCGCCGTCGCCGCGGCGCGCCGGGCGTTCGACGAGGGGCCCTGGCCGCGCATGAGCCTCGACGAGCGGATTGCGGTCGTCGCCCGGATCAAGGACGCCATCGCCGTACGCCACGAGGAGATCGCCCGCGTCATCTCCTCGGAGAACGGCTCCCCCTACTCCTGGAGCGTCCTCGCGCAGGCCCTCGGCGCGATGATGGTGTGGGACACGGCGATCACGGTCGCGCGCGGCTACACGTACGAGGAGACCCGCGACGGAGTCCTCGGCAGGATCCTCGTCCGCCGTGAGCCGGTGGGCGTGGTGGCGGCCGTGGTCCCGTGGAACGTCCCGCAGTTCGTGGCGGCGGCCAAACTCGCGCCCGCCCTGCTGACCGGCTGTACGGTCGTGCTGAAGCCGTCCCCCGAATCGCCGCTGGACGCCTATCTGCTCGGGGAGATCGCGAAGGAGGCCGGGCTGCCCGAAGGGGTGCTGTCGATCCTCCCGGCCGACCGCGAGGTCAGTGAGTACCTGGTCGGACACCCCGGCGTCGACAAGGTCTCCTTCACCGGCTCGGTCGCGGCCGGCAAACGCGTCATGGAGGTCGCCGCCCGCCATCTCACCCGAGTGACACTGGAGTTGGGCGGCAAGTCGGCGGCCGTGGTGCTGCCCGACGCGGACCTCGACACCTCGGTTCCGGGGATCGTCTCGGCGGCCTGGATGAACAACGGCCAGGCCTGCGTGGCCCAGACCCGCATCCTCGTGCCCCGCTCGCGCTACGACGAGTTCGCGGAGGCCTTCGCCACGGCGGCGAACGCGCTGGTCGTCGGCGATCCGCTCGACCCGGCCACCCAGGTCGGACCGCTGGTCGCCGAACGGCAGCGGCGGCGCAGCCTCGACTACATCCGCATCGGCCAGGAGGAGGGCGCCAAGATCCTGGCCGGCGGCGGGCGCCCGCAGGGGCTGGACCGCGGCTGGTACGTCGAGCCGACCCTGTTCGGGGACGTCGACAACAGCATGCGCATCGCCCGGGAGGAGATCTTCGGCCCGGTGATCTGTCTGCTCCCCTACGGCGACGAGGCCGAGGCCGTGAAGATCGCCAACGACTCCGACTACGGGCTGAGCGGCAGTGTCTGGACGGCGGACGTCGCCCACGGCGTCGACATCGCCCGCCAGGTCCGTACCGGCACCTACTCGGTGAACACCTTCAGCCTCGACATGCTGGGCCCCTTCGGCGGCTACAAGAACTCGGGCCTCGGGCGGGAGTTCGGGCCCGAGGGGTACGGCGAGTTCCTGGAGCACAAGATGATCCACCTGCCGGCCGGCTGGGAGGCCTGAGGATGGGTGACCGCTGGCAGGTCGAGGTCGACCGTTCCGTCTGCATCGGCTCGGCCCAGTGCGTCCACCTCGCCCCGGACGCCTTCCGTCTCGACGCCGGCATGCAGTCCCATCCCGTCGAGCCGGAGACCGACGCCAACGAGAGGATTCTCGAAGCGGCCGAGGGCTGCCCGGTCGAGGCCGTCATGATCTCGCTGCTGGCGGGCGGCGAGCCGGTGTTCCCGCCGGAGGAATAGGGTGCCGGGCCGGGCGCGGGGGACGGGATGCCTCCTGCCGCCGCCGCTCCGGCCGTCCGGGCCGGTCCCGCTGCCGTGACCGCTTCGACCGGTCCGGCCGGCGTGAGCGCTTCGGCCGGTCCGGGCGTTCCGGTTCCCCCGGCCGCCCTCCCGGGCGGCCGGGGTGTCCCGGACCTCGCGGCCGTCCCGGAGGGGCTACCGGCCGTTCGGGTCGGTCAGGTCGATCAGGTGGCAGACCGTCTCGATGTCTATCTTTACCTGCGCGATCGAGGCGCGGCCGGAGAGCCAGGTGATCAGGGCCGAGTGCCAGGTGTGCTCGATGACGCGGACGGCGGAGAGCTGGGCCGGCGTCGGGTCGTCGAGGCCCATCGCGTCCAGGATGATCACCGTGGTCTGCCGCGAGACCTGGTCGACCTCGGGGCTGACACTGCGGTCCGCGAAGGTGAGCGCGCGGACCATCGCGTCGGCCAGATGCGGCTCGCGCTGGAGGGCACGGAACGCCCGCATCAGCGTCTCCGCCACCCGCTCCGCGGCCGTGTCCCCGGCCGGCGGCTTCTTGCGCAGCGTTCCGTGCATGTGCTCCAGCTGGTCCTGCATCGTGGCGACGAGCAGATGCACCTTCGAGGGGAAGTAGCGGTACAGGGTGCCGAGAGCGACCTGCGAGGACTCCGCGACCTCGCGCATCTGCACGGCGTCGAAGCCGCCCCGGCTGGCGAGCTGCGCGCTCGCGTGCAGGATCCGGCGGCGGCGCGCCTCCTGCCGCTCGGTGAGCGGAGGAGAGGCGGGATGCGACGTGGAGTGCGGCCGGGTGTGCGCGGCACCGGTCGGCACGGCGGGCGTGCCGGTCCCCGGCGCGGGTCGCGCGTTCTTCGAGTCCGCCTTGGCTTCCGCAGGCATGGGTCCGTTCCGTGACATCAGCGAGAGGGAGCGACGAGCCGGCCCGCCAGGGGGTGACACCACCGAGTGGACCAGCTGATCCCACCGCTCCGTCGTGGCGTGAATCACCTGATCCACCGCTCACAGCGGCGCTACCTGCCGGTAGATTCAGTGCTCCGTGAACGATCAAGTCTGAAACTTGTTCTAGATTAGCGTCCCGGCGTAATCTCGCGGGAAAGTGCAGGGAGAAGGGGACCGGAAGTGACCGCTGAGGCCATGGAGGCGGACCCCGGGAAGGGCACGGCAGCCGACGGGGAACCACCCCTGCGCATCGCGCTTCTCACGTACAAGGGAAACCCGTTCTGCGGCGGCCAGGGTGTCTACGTACGGCATCTCTCGCGCGAACTCGCCCGCCTCGGCCACCGCGTCGAGGTCATCGGCTCCCAGCCCTACCCCGTGCTCGACGAGGGCCTTCCCGGGCTGAGTCTCACCGAGCTGCCCAGCCTGGACCTGTACCGCCAGCCGGACCCCTTCCGCACCCCCGCGCGGGGCGAGTACCGCGACTGGATCGACGCCCTCGAGGTCGGCACCATGTGGACCGGCGGCTTCCCCGAGCCGCTGACGTTCTCGCTGCGCGCCCGCCGCCATCTGCGGGCCCGGCGCGGCGAGTTCGACGTCATCCATGACAACCAGACGCTCGGCTACGGACTGCTGGGGGACGTCGGCGCCCCGCTGGTGACCACCATCCACCACCCCATCACGGTCGACCGGCAACTGGAACTGGACGCCGCCGAGGGCTGGCAGCGCCGGGCCTCGGTCCGCCGCTGGTACGCCTTCACCCGCATGCAGAAGCGCGTCGCCCGCCGCCTGCGGTCCGTCCTCACCGTCTCCGGCACCTCCCGGCAGGAGATCGTCGACCACCTGCGGGTGGAGCAGGACCGCATCCACGTCGTCCACATCGGCGCGGACACCGACCTCTTCTCGCCGGACCCCTCCGTGCCCCAGGTGCCGGGCCGCATCGTCACCACGTCCAGCGCCGACGTCCCGCTCAAGGGCCTGGTGTTCCTCGTCGAGGCGCTCGCGAAGGTGCGTACCGAACACCCCGGCGCGCACCTCGTCGTCGTCGGCAGGCGCGCCGAGGACGGGCCGGTCGCCCAGGCCATCGAGCGGTACGGCCTCGAAGACGCCGTCGAGTTCGTCAAGGGCATCTCCGACGCCGAGCTCGTCGACCTCGTCCGCTCGGCCGAGGTCGCCTGCGTGCCCTCCCTGTACGAGGGCTTCTCGCTGCCCGCCGCCGAGGCGATGGCCACCGGGACACCGCTCGTGGCGACCACCGGCGGAGCGATCCCGGAGGTCGCGGGACCCGACGGCGAGACCTGCCTCGCGGTCCCCCCGGGCGACCCGGGAGCGCTGGCGGCGGCCCTCGGGCGGCTCCTCGGCGACCCCGCGCTGCGCGCCCGGCTCGGCGCAGCCGGCCGCGAGCGCGTCCTCGCGCGCTTCACCTGGGCCAGGGCGGCCGAGGGCACGGTGGCCCACTACCGTGCGGCGATGGCCCTTTCCGCGTCCCGGCGCCGCACGCGCGAGGCCGCGGGCACCGACGGGCGCGCAGCCGCGCCGGACGCCGGCTCCCCGGCCCCGGGACCCGATCGCGCCGAGGCCGCGGAAGCCGCTCCCGCCGCCGAAGAACTAGTTGCAGCCAATCGCGAAAGCAGGGCCACGTGCTGACCGTCGACTTCTCCCGGTTCCCGCTCGCCCCCGGCGACCGCGTCCTGGACCTCGGATGCGGTGCCGGCCGGCACGCCTTCGAGTGCTACCGGCGCGGCGCGCAGGTCGTGGCGCTGGACCAGAACGGCGAGGAGATCCGCGAGGTCGCCAAGTGGTTCGCCGCGATGAAGGAGGCCGGGGAGGCGCCCGCCGGTGCCACCGCGACGGCCATGGAGGGCGACGCGCTCGCGCTGCCCTTCCCCGACGAGTCCTTCGACGTCGTGATCATCTCCGAGGTCATGGAGCACATCCCGGACGACAAGGGCGTCCTCGCCGAGATGGTCCGGGTGCTCAAGCCGGGCGGGCGCATCGCCATCACCGTGCCGCGCTACGGCCCGGAGAAGGTCTGCTGGGCGCTGTCCGACGCCTACCACGAGGTCGAGGGCGGCCACATCCGCATCTACAAGGCGGACGAACTGCTCGCGAAGATCCGCGAGGCCGGCCTGCGGCCCTACGGCTCGCACCACGCGCACGCCCTGCACTCGCCGTACTGGTGGCTCAAGTGCGCGTTCGGCGTCGACAACGACAAGGCGCTGCCCGTGCGGGCGTACCACAAGCTGCTGGTCTGGGACATCATGAAGAAGCCGCTGGCGACCCGGGTCGTCGAGCAGACCCTGAACCCCCTGATCGGCAAGAGCTTCGTGGCGTACGCGACCAAGCCGCACCTGCCGAAGCTCGCCGGTACGGCCGCGAAGACCTCCGAGGCGGACGCCACGTGACCACTCCCCGGCGGACAGAACACCTCGTCCTGCCCGGAGTCCTCACCGCCGAGGAGGCCCTCGCCACGGTGCGCGGGATCCTCGCGGTGCAGCGCCCCGACGGAGCCATCCCGTGGTTCCGCGGCCACCACCTCGACCCGTGGGACCACACCGAGGCCGCCATGGCGCTCGACGCGGCCGGCGAGCACGAGGCCGCCGAGCGGGCCTACGAGTGGCTGGCACGGCATCAGAACGAGGACGGGTCCTGGTACGCGGCCTACGCGGACGGGGACTTCGAGGACGTCACCGACCGCGGACGCGAGACCAACTTCGTCGCGTACATCGCGGTGGGCGTCTGGCACCACTACCTGGCGACCGGCGACGACGTCTTCCTGGACCGCATGTGGCCCGCGGTCTACGCGGCCGTGGAGTTCGTGCTGCGGCTCCAGCAGAGCGGCGGGCAGATCGGCTGGAAGCGCGAGGACGACGGAACGGCGGTCGACGACGCGCTGCTGACCGGGAGTTCCTCGGTCCATCACGCGCTGCGCTGTGCTCTCGCCATCGCCGAGCAGCGCGAGGAGCCGCAGCCCGACTGGGAGCTGGCGGTCGGCGCGCTGCGGCACGCGATCCGGCTGCACCCGGAGCGGTTCCTCGACAAGGACCGCTACTCCATGGACTGGTACTACCCGGTGCTCGGCGGCGCGTTGACGGGTGCCGAGGCCAAGTCCCGTATAGAGGAGGGCTGGGACCGCTTCGTGGTGCCCGGTCTCGGGGTGCGCTGCGTGATTCCCAACCCGTGGGTGACCGGCGGTGAGTCGGCCGAACTCGCCCTGGCCCTCTGGGTGGTGGGTGAGTCGGACCGTGCTCTGGAGATCCTCCAGTCCATCCAGCACCTGCGTGATCCGCGGTCCGGTCTGTACTGGACGGGCTATGTCTTCGAGGACCGGGCCGTCTGGCCCGAGGAGCTCACCACCTGGACGGCGGGCTCCCTGCTCCTGGCGGTCGCCGCGCTGGGCGGCGACGAGGCCACCTGCGCGGTCTTCGGCGGCGAGCGGCTGCCGGCCGGCCTGGACCCCGACTGCTGCACGCCGACACGCTGAAGGTCCGGACGGTCCCCGCTTCGCGGACCGTCCGGACGCTGTGAACTCTTCGGACTCCTCGGGTGCTCCCGGCCGTTTCGGTGCCGGTCAGTGGCGATGGATGCGGTTGGCGACCGCGTGGCCGATGAACAGGTAGACGACGGCGGCGAGACCGTAGCCGGCGACGACACGCGCCCACTCCTTGTCGAAGGTGAACAGGTCGCGCGACCAGCCGGCCAGCCAGGCCGCGGTGCTGTGGATGAACTGCACGAGGTCGTTGCCACGATTGGCGTCGAGCAGATACATCAGGATCCAGAGACCGAGGATGACGGCCATGACGTCCGCGATGATCGCGATGACCGTCCCCGCCTGATTCGAACCGTTGCGGTATCTAGGGGACATGTCCAGCGGATTGCCCGTCCCTTGCGGATGAAACCCGAACGGGCCGCGCCGACTGGCACGGGTGTCCGGACCGGGCCAGGCTGCCGGGGAGAGCCGCGTTCGCCCCCGCGGGGCGAGCACCGGCGGACCGGGGAGAACCGTCCCCTCATCCGGAGGATCCCGTGCCCGTACCGATACGGCGCCTGATCGTGGCGCTGACCCTCTCCTGTGTCCTGATCGGCGGTGCCACGGCCTGTGGCAGCGGCGGCGGATCCGGCCAGGACACCGCGGCCGCGACGCGGCTGGCCGCCACCCCGGCGCCGACCACGTCGGCCCAGAAACAGAAGTTCGCCAAGACCCGCTTCGTGGCGAACGCGGGGCTCGCGGCCGGCGCCACCTACCAGTGGATCGTCAAGCCCTGGAAGGCGGGCACGTTCAAGAAGGGCGCGAAGGGCCGCAAGGTCGCCCTGGTCAAGGCAGGGCTCGCCGGCGTCTTCGCGTACAACCGGCTCAAGGCCGCCTCGAAGAACGCCGAGGGCGACCCCGCGCTGTCCAAGGCCGTCGCCCCGCTCGCCGCGGGCATCGCCGCCCTCAAGGGCCTGCCCGCCAAGCTGCGCAAGGGCGACTCCACGGACTCCGTCGTGAACTCCTTCGACGATGTCATCAACCAGGTGAAGGCGGCCGGGAAGAGCGCGGGCGCCGAGGTCAAGGACAAGGTGCCGTCGGCGTCCCAGCTGAGCGGAGGCTAGGCCGTCCGGCTGACCAGCGCCATCCGTCCGCCGCTGCGGCTAGGTCGTGTCCGCAAAGTCGCGTCGTTCGCCCGGTCGCCGGGCAGGCGCGACTTTGCGGACACGGCCTAGGAGTTCAGCTCGGCCAGCACGCGCAGGGTGTGGGGGTCCGGGGACAGGACCAGCAGGTCGGTCACCGGGCCCTTGCGCCACGACTCCAGCCGCTCGGCGATGCGTTCACGCGGTCCGACGAGCGAGATCTCGTCCGCGAAGGCGTCGGGGACGGCCAGGACGGCCTCTTCCCGGCGTCCTTCCAGGAACAGCCGCTGGATCCTGCGGGCCTCTTCCTCGAAGCCCATCCGGGCCATCAGATCGGCGTGGAAGTTGCGGGCCGCGTGCCCCATCCCGCCGATGTAGAAGCCGAGCATCGCCTTGACCGGCAGGAGTCCCTCGCTGACGTCGTCACAGACGTGCGCCCGGGCCATCGGCGCCACGAGGAAGCCCTCGGGCAGGTCGGTGAGCGAGGCCTCGTACGCCTGGGGACGCGTCGGCGACCAGTACAGCGGCAGCCAGCCGTCCGCGATCCTGGTCGTCTGAGCGATGTTCTTCGGGCCCTCCGCCCCGAGCAGGATGGGCAGTTGGGCGCGGAGCGGGTGAGTGATCGGCTTCAGCGCCTTGCCGAGTCCCGTGCCGTCGGCGCCCCGGTAGGGGTGGGAGTGGAAGCGTCCGTCCAGCTCGACCGGCCCCTCGCGCCGCAGGACCTGGCGTACGACGTCGACGTACTCCCGGGTCGCGGTCAGCGGCGACTTCGGGAACGGCCGCCCGTACCAGCCCTCGACGACCTGAGGCCCCGACAGGCCGAGCCCCAGCATCATGCGCCCGCCGGAGAGATGGTCGAGGGTGAGCGCGTGCATCGCGGTGGTGGTGGGGGAGCGGGCGGCCATCTGAGCGATCGCCGTGCCGAGCCGGATGCGGGTGGTCCTCGCGGCGATCCAGGTGAGCGGCGTGAACGCGTCCGAGCCCCAGGACTCCGCGGTCCACACCGAGTCGTAGCCGAGCCGTTCCGCCTCGACGGCGAGCGGCACATGGTCCGCCGAGGGGCCGCGCCCCCAGTAGCCGAGCGCGAGACCGAGCCGCATGTCGCCTCCAGAGACAGAGTCCTGACGGTCCGTCAGTTCATGGCGTGCTGCGACTGTACGACAACGGCCCCCCGCCGGAAAGGGCGAGGGGCCGTCGCGCGAGCGATGGGCGGATCAGCCGCGCTGGATCCCCGAGGTGTCCTGAAGCACACCACGACGGCCGTCCTGCGTCTGCGCCACCAGGGTCGCACCACGCTGCTCGACGGCCAGGTACCAGGTGCCCGGCGCCAGTTCGGCGATCGGCGACGGCGAGCCGTCCTCACCGAACAGCGGCCGCGCGACCGGGACGGCGAACCAGAACGGGGAGAAGTCCTGGGCCGGCGACTGCGTCTGCGGCGCCGACGGCTGGCTCGGCTGTCCACCGAACGGCTGCGTGGGCTGCGAGGGCTGGGCGCCGTAGGGCTGCTGGCCGGGCTGACCGGGCTGCGAGGCGCCCGGGTAGCCGTAACCACCCTGCGGCTGACCGCCGTAGGGCTGCGGGGCGATCGGGGTCGGGGCGCCGACGAGAGCGGCCTGGAGGGCCGGGACGAGCGGGGTCGCGACGGCCGCGCCGGCCAGGACGAGCGCCGCGATGAAGCCGAGGATGAGACCCGCGGAGGCGCTGGCGCTGTCCGGGACGTCCACGAGGGACCAGAACATGGTCCACGCGACGAGAACCGTGAACGCCACGCCGACCGCGCCCAGGTCGAGCCCGAGAACCTTGCGCGGCTGCGGCAGGCAGCGGTTGACGACGATCAGGGCTGCGCCGATGACCCCGCCCATGAAGACGCCGAGGCCTTCGCCGAGGCTGTCCCAGGCGTTCGAGTCAATGCTGTACCCGGAGAAGGAGTAGAGATTGAGGAACGACGCGATGAACAGCAACACCGCTGCTCCGATCACCACGCCGTCGCCTCGAGTGAGGGAGCGGATATTCACTTCAGGTCCTTCGTCAGTCGTCTCGTCATCGGTGAGGCATCGCTGTGCACCGTGTCGCCGACATGGTGCCGCCGTCGGGACGCGGTGTGAAGCGCGGGGGATGGCCCTTTATCGTACGGACGACCCTATCGCCCGGTCGATCAGGGTGTCGCGGGGTTGGATCCGTAGATCACTACCCGTGCAGGAAACCAACGATTCCTTCAGAGATCCCCCGTGCCGCTTTCTCTCGCCACGCGCCACTGGTGAGCAGCGCAGCGTCCTTCGTATCGCGCATGTTGCCGCACTCGATGAACACCTTGGGAACCGTTGACAGATTGAGACCGCCGAGATCCTTACGGACCACCAGTCCGGTGCCGTCACCGACGTAGTTGGAGGGCGCGCTGCCCGTCTCGCGGACGAACAGCCCCGCGATGTGCTCGCCGAGGTCGCGGGAGGAGGAGACGATCGGTCGGGTGTCGGCGGCACCCGCGTGCACCGACGCCGGGAGGATCACATGGAAGCCGCGGTTGCCGGCGGCCGATCCGTCGGCGTGGAGGGAGACGACCGCGTCCGCGTGCGCCGTGTTGCCGATACGGGCCCGCTCGTCGACGCAGGGGCCGAAGGACCGGTCGCCGTCCTGGGTCAACTTCACCGTGGCGCCCTGCTTTTCCAGGATGTCCCGCATCCGGTGCGCGACGTCGAGGGTGAACCGGGCTTCCGTGTAACCCGCGTTGGTCGACGTGCCGGTCGTGTCGCACTCCTTCCAGTTCGTCCCGATGTTCACCTTGCGGTTGATATCGGACGTGTGCCGGAAGTTGTCGGGGTTGTGCCCCGGGTCGATGACGACGACCTTGCCCTTGAGGGAGCCGGACGCCGCGGGCTTCGAGGACGAGGAGGGGGACGAGGAGGCCGGGGCCGACGACGCACTCGGCCTGGCGTCGTCCGTCGCCGAGGCGGATGCCCGCGAGGAGGGGGAGACGGAGCCGGGCGCGGAGGACGACGAAGCGGGAACGGCCCGGTCGGAACCGCCCCCCGAATCGTCTCCCACGGCCTGCCACACGAGGTATCCGGCCAGTGCGCCGGGTACGAGCGCGGCGAGCGCGACGGTGAGCGGACCGCGCCGGGAGCGGCGCGGCTGGGGCGGATCGAAGTCTGGGCCTACGTACGACACGTCAGCGACTCTAACCGGGAGCTCAGATCCCTGCTCCGGTTCGCCGCAGGACGCGCAGCGAGCCCGTCACCGCGATCTCGGTGAACGCGCCGGATTCCAGGGCCCGGAGGTACACGCGATAGGGGGCCTGGCCGGTGAACTCGTCGGCGGGGTCAGGGAACACGTCGTGGATGACGAGGAGGCCGCCCTCGGCGACATGCGGCGCCCAGCCCTCGTAGTCGCCGCTCGCGTGTTCGTCGGTGTGACCGCCGTCGATGAACACGAGACCGAGGGGCGTGCCCCAGAAGGCGGCGATCTGCGGCGAACGGCCGACCAGCGCGACCACGTGCTCCTCCAGGCCCGCCCGGTGCAGGGTGCGGCGGAAGGCGGGGAGCGTGTCCATCAGGCCGATCTCCGGGTCGACCGTGGACGGGTCGTGGTACTCCCAGCCCGGCTGCTGCTCCTCGCTGCCCCGGTGATGGTCGAGCGTGATGGCGGTCACCCCGGCCTCGCGGGCCGCGTCGGCGAGCAGGATCGTGGAACGCCCGCAGTAGGTGCCGACCTCCAGGAGCGGCAGCCCGAGCCGTCCGGCCTCGACGGCGGCCTCGTGGAGCGCGAGTCCCTCACCGCTCGGCATGAACCCCTTCGCGGCCTCGAAGGCGGCGAGGATCTCGGGCTTGGGTGCCGCGGGCATGGGGTTTCCTCCATCGGTGCGAACAACGGGTACGCGGAGCATCGTGCACCACACCCCCGCCGAACGGGCGGCGGGGGTGGCGATGATCACTCGCGGGGCGGGTCCCCGCGTCAGGCCGTGACGTCGGCGTTCTCGCCCGGGAGCGAGAGGTCGAGGGCGACCGGACGGTCGTCGCCGGTGTGCGTGGCCGACGAGGCGAGCGGACCGTGGCCGGCGGCGCGGGCGGCGAGCACGTAGGCGCCCTCGGCCGGTACGGCGAGCGCGTAGCTGCCGTCCTCGGCGGAGAAGGTGGCGCCCGCCTGGCGGCCGCGCCGGTCGATCAGGGTGACCTTCGCGCGGGCGACCGGGCCGCCCCCGGTGTCCAGGACCCGGCCGCGGAAACCGCCGAGCACCTCGTGCGCCCGCTCCAGCGCCGCGTCCTCCTCGCTGCTGGCCACCAGCGAGGGCTTGGTGGCCGGGCGGCGGCCCGGCAGGAACAGCGCCATGAGCACGCCGACCGCGACCGCGCCCGTGGCGATCAGGAAGGACACGCGGAAGCCGTGCATGGTCGGGACGGCGGCTCCGCCGACGTGGTGCGCCGTGTTGGCGAGCACCATGCCGATGACGGCGCTCGACACCGATGTGCCGATGGAACGCATCAGGGTGTTCAGACCGTTGGCGGCACCCGTCTCCGAGGCCGGGACGGAGCCGATGATCAGGGCGGGCAGCGAGGAGTAGGCGAGGCCGATGCCCGCGCCCAGGATCACCGCGATGACCAGCGACTGCCAGGCGGCGCTCATCAGGCCGAGTCCGGCGCCGTAACCGATCCCGATGATCACCATGCCGATGATCAGCGTGACCTTCGGGCCGTACTTCGCCGACAGACGGGCGTACACGGGGGCGGTGAGCATCATCGTCAGGCCGAGCGGTGCCACGAGCAGCCCCGCGTTCACCATCGACTGCCCGAGGCCGTACCCCGTGGACGTCGGGAGCTGGAGGAGCTGCGGCAGGACCAGGGAGACGACGTAGAAGGAGACGCCGACCATGATCGAGGCGAGGTTGGTGAAGAGGACCGCCGGGCGGGCCGTGGTGCGCAGGTCGACCAGCGGGGCCTTCAGACGCAGCTCCATCACGCCCCACAGCAGCAGGACGGCGGCGGAGGCGCCGAACAGGCCGAGCGTGGTGGGCGCGGTCCAGCCCCAGTCGCTGCCCTTGGTGATCGGCAGCAGGAAGAGCACGAGCCCGGCGGACAGGCCGATCGCGCCCAGTACGTCGAAGGTGCCCTCGGCGCGCATCGGGGACTCCGGCACGAGGACGAGGGTGAGGACGATCGAGAGGACGCCGAGGCCGGCGGCGCCGTAGAAGAGGGCGTGCCAGTCCGCGTGCTGGGCGACGAGGGCCGCGGCGGGCAGCGCGAGTCCGCCGCCGACGCCGATCGAGGAGCTCATCAGGGCCATCGCGGAGCCGAGCTTCTCGCGGGGCAGCATGTCGCGCATCAGGCCGATGCCCAGCGGGATCGCGCCCATCGCGAAGCCCTGGAGGGTACGGCCCGCGATCATCGGGAGCAGGGTGCTGCTCAGCGCGCTGACCAGGGCGCCGACCACCATGATGGACAGGCTGGTCAGCAGCATGCGCCGCTTGCCGAAGAGGTCGCCGAGGCGGCCCATGATCGGGGTGGCGACGGCGCCCGCGAGCAGGGTCGAGGTCAGGACCCAGGTGGCGTTGCTGGGCGCGGTGTCCAGGAGCGTCGGCAGATCCTTGATGACCGGGACGAGCAGGGTCTGCATCACCGCGACAACGATGCCCGCGAAGGCGAGCACCGGCACGGTCGCGCCGCCCGGCCTCCGCGCGGTCCTGCCGGTCGTCGTGTGCGTCATTGCGGGGGGCCTCCAGGCCGTAGGTGATGGGCGCTCTCGGGAGAGCGCGCGGGAGGGGGCGGGTCCATGGGGACGCGGGGACGGTCGGGCGGGTGGTCCCTGGGGGCAGGGGACGTCGGCCGCGCGATCCACGCGGGTACGTGCAGGAGGAACCGGTGCGCCGGGGCAACTATTCCGATGCTTCGGCGCACTAACGATTTCTTGACCGAGTCATGGGTATCTGACCTACCGTCAGAATGAAACGTGTTCTAGTCTGACGCGGATCCACGCACCTTGGGCCTTTGGGGAGGCACGCATGGGCATCGCGGTCACGCCGGAGCAACAGGAGCTCGCCGAGGCCGTGCGCGGATGGATCGCCCGCGCCGTGCCGCCCGAGGAGGTCCGCAAGCTCCTGGACGCGCCGGGTGGCGGCAGGCCCCCGTTCTGGGACGCGCTCGCCGCGCAGGGGCTGCTCGCCGTGCACCTTCCCGAGGCCTGCGGCGGTGGCGGCGGCGACCTCGTCGACCTCGCCGTCGTCGTGGAGGAGGCCGCGCGGGCCGCGCTGCCGGGACCGTTCGCGGCGACCGTCCTGGCGGCCGCGGTGCTGGCGGCGGAGCTTCGTCGGGGAGCGGGTGAGGCGGGTGATTCTCCGCGGGGGCCCGGGTTCGGCCCTCCGGTGGGGGCGCCGGGGCGCGAGGACCTCGTACGGGACCGGGGGCGGGCTGATCTCGGACGGGGCCTCGGGCGTTCCGATCTCGTACGGGACCCGGAGCGGGCTGATCTCTTACGGGCCCTGGGGTGCGGGGAGCGCATCGGCGCCGTCGCGTTCGGCACCGGCACGATGACGGTCCGCGCGGTGGACGGCGGGTACGTGCTGGACGGGACCGCGCCGCCCGTGCTGTCGGGTGCCGACGCGGACGTGCTCGTCCTGGCGGCGTCGAGCGCCGTGTCCGACCCCATCGTCGACACGGAGCTTGTGTCCGACGACACCTCCGGCGCGGGTGCAGGGTCCGACCGGACTCCCGGCGCGGGGGGCGTGACCGAGTGCACTGTCTGGCTGGTGGTGGACGCCGTCGATCTGGATGTCCGGGCGCACGACAGTGCCGATCCGACCCGGGGGACCGCCGAGGTCCGGGCCCGGGGGGTGCGGGTCCCCGCCGGCCGTGTCCTCGCGGTCGGCCCGTCACTGGTCCGGGACCTGGCCGCCGTCGTCCTCGCCGCGGACGCCTGCGGCACCGCGGCCTGGTCGCTGGACACGGCGGCCGGGCACGCCAGGGTCCGCGAGCAGTTCGGCCGCCCCATCGGACGCTTCCAGGGCGTCAAGCACCTGTGCGCCGACATGCTGCTGCGGCTGGAACAGGCCAGGGCGCTCACCTGGGACGCGGCCCGCGCCGGACAGGAGCCGCCCGGCGTACGGGAGTTGACGGCCGCGCTCGCGGCGGGCACCGCCCTCGACGCCGCCTGCTCCTGCGCCAAGGACTGCGTCCAGATCCTCGGCGGCGTCGGGTTCACCTGGGAGCACGACGCCCATCTCCATCTGCGCCGGGCCCTGGTGGCACGGCAGTTGCTCGGGACCGGGAGCGGACACCTGCGGCGGGCGGTACGGCTCGCCCGCGACGGCGTACGGCGGGAACTGCGCCTGGAACTGCCGCCGGAGGCGTCCGGGTACCGGGCCGCCGCCCGTGAGGTGATCGACCGGGTGCGCGGGCTCGGACCGGCGGACGCCCGCCGGTCCCTGGCGCCCACCGGGTACGCCGCCCCGCATCTTCCGCCGCCGTACGGCCTCGGCGCGGGGCCCGTACAACAGCTCGCCGTGCAGCAGGAGTTGGCCGGGGCCGGAGTGCGGATCAGCGATCTGGGGATCGCGACCTGGGTCGTGCCGTCCCTCATCGCGCACGGGACCCGGCGGCAGCAGGAGCGCTATCTGCTGCCCACCCTGCGCGGCGACCTCCTGTGGTGCCAGCTCTTCTCGGAGCCCGGCGCCGGATCCGACCTCGCCTCGCTGCGCACCCGCGCCGAGCGCACCGCCGACGGACGGTGGAGGATCAACGGACAGAAGGTGTGGACGAGTGCGGCGCAGTGGGCCGACCACGGGATCCTCCTCGCCCGGACGAACCCCGCCGCGCCCAAGCACAAGGGACTCACCTACTTCGTCGTCGACATGAAGAACACGGACGGCATCGGCATCCGCCCCCTGAAGGAGATCACCGGGGACTCCCTCTTCAACGAGGTCTGGTTCGACGACGTGCTGCTGCCCGCGGATGCCGTCGTCGGCGAGGTCGACGACGGCTGGCGGGTCGCCCGCAACACGCTCGGCAACGAACGCGTCCACATGGCCGACCAGCTGACCTTCGACACCGGCCTGGAGGCACTGATACCGGCCGACGCCGACGGCCCCCGGCTGGGAGCGCTGCTGGCCGAGGCGCACGCCCTGGCCTGCATCTCCCTGCGCACCACGCTCCGCCAGGTCTCCGGCGTCGAACCGGGCGCGGGCGCCTCCGTCCGCAAACTCGTGCAGACGGCACATCAGCAGAAGGTCGCCGAACTCGCCCTCGAACTCCTCGGCCCCGAGGGCGCGTTGTGCGAGGGCCCCGGCAAGCGGGCCGTGCACGGCTTCCTGCTCTCCCGGTGCCTGACCATCGCGGGCGGCACCACCCAGGTCCAGCTCAATGTCGTGGCCGAGCGCATCCTCGGCCTGCCGCGAGACTAGGAGCGCCATGAAGACGTACGTCGTCGGTGTCGGCATGACGAAGTTCGAGAAGCCCGAGACCCGGGACTGGCAGTACTGGGACATGGTCCGCGAGGCCGGCTCCGGCGCCCTGGCCGACGCGGGGATCTCGTACACCGAGGTGGAACAGGTGCCCGTCGGCTACTGCTTCCAGGCGTCCACCGCCGGTCAGCGAGCCGCCTACGAACTCGGCCTGACCGGCGTGCCCGTCTACAACGTGAACAACAACTGCGCCACCGGGGCGAGCGCGTTGATGCTGGCCCGGCAGTTCGTGCAGGGCGGGATCTCCGACTGCGTCCTCGCACTGGGCTTCGAGAAGATGAAGCGGGGCTCGCTCGGATCGGGGGCCGACGGCGGCGACTTCGCCACCTCACCCGTCGCCCGCCACTACGGTGTCATGGCCGCCCGGCACGGCTTCGAGATGTCCCCGCCCACCGCGCAGATCTTCGGCGACGCGGCCCGCGAGCACATGGAGCGGTACGGCACGACCGAGGCCCAGCTCGCCGCCGTGGGCGCCAAGAACCACCGCCACTCGGCGCACAACCCCGACGCCCAGTTCCAGGACGTGTACTCCGTCGAGGAGATCCTCGCCGCGAAGGCCGTGCACCGGCCGCTGACCCGGCTCCAGTGCTCGCCCACCTCCGACGGAGCCGCCGCCGCCGTCGTCGTGTCCGAACGGTTCGCCGAGCGGCACGGGCTGGAGGACAGGGCCGTCGAGATCGTCGCGCAGGCGATGACCACCGACACCGAGGAGTCCTTCGCCTCCGGCTCCTGCATCGACGTCGTGGGGCAGCCGATGTCGCGGGAGGCCGCGCGCCAGGTCTACGAGCGCTCCGGGCTCGGCATCGAGGACGTGGACGTCGTCGAGCTCCACGACTGCTTCTCCGTCAACGAACTGCTGACCTACGAGGCGCTCGGCATGTGCGCGGAGGGCGAGTCGGGCGCACTCGTCGAGTCCGGGGCGACGACGTACGGCGGGCGCTGGGTGGTGAATCCCTCCGGCGGGCTGATCTCCAAGGGCCATCCGCTGGGAGCGACCGGGATCGCCCAGGTGACCGAGCTCGTCCGGCAGCTGAGGGGACAGGCCGGGGCGCGCCAGGTCCCGGGGGCGCGGGTCGGACTCGCGCACAACATCGGGCTGGGCGGCGCGGCGGTGGTCACGCTGCTGCGCGCGGGAGCGTGACCGGTTCCGGGTCCCGGGGTCCGTCGTTCGGGTCGGGCCGCGTCCCGCCGCGTGATCCGGACACGGCCTAGGTCCCCCGCCGTATGCCGGCTGGGCCGAAATCCTGATGCAAGGGGCGTAAGCGGGTTGAGAGCATGACAGCCATGCTCCGAGCCGCTGAAGACACCCGGATATCCGTCCGCACCGCCCCGCCCCCCTGGGTGGTGATCGCGCTCGCGTGTGCCGGACAGTTCCTGGTCGTCCTGGACGTGTCCGTCGTCAACGTGGCCCTGCCCTCCATGCGGACCGACCTGGGGCTGAGCGCCCCCGGACTCCAGTGGGTGGTGAACGCCTACTCGATGGCCTTCGCCGGATTCATGCTCCTCGGCGGGCGGGCCGGTGACCTGTACGGGCGCAAGCGGATGTTCCTGGTGGGCCTCGCGCTCTTCACGCTCGCCTCGGTCGCGGGCGGCCTCGCCCAGGAGGGGACCCAACTGCTCCTCGCGCGCGCCGCGCAGGGCCTGGGGGCCGCGGTGCTCGCGCCCTCGACGCTGACGATCCTGACGTCGGCCGTCCCCGAGGGCGCCGCACGCGCGCGGGCCATCGCGACCTGGACCGCCGTGGGGGCCGGCGGCGGCGCGGCGGGCGGACTCGTCGGCGGACTGCTGGTCGACGGGCTGTCGTGGCGCTGGGTGCTTCTCATCAACGTGCCCGTCGGCGCCATCGTGCTGGCCGGCGCGGCGTCCCGGCTGGTGGAGAGCCGGGCCGGGGACGGGCGGCGGCTCGACCTGCCGGGCGCGCTCCTGGTGACGGCGGGACTGGCGACCCTGGCGTACGGGATCGTGCAGACGGAGGCCGAGGGCTGGACCGCGGCGGCGACGCTCGTACCGCTGTGCGCGGGGGCGGCTCTCATCGGGCTCTTCCTGGCGGTCGAGGCGCGGACCCGGGCGCCACTGATGCCGCTGAAGCTGCTGCGGCTGCGCTCGGTGGCGTCGGCGAACGCGGCCGTGTTCGTCTCCGGCTCGGCGATGTTCTGCATGTGGTTCTTCATGACGCTGTACGCGCAGAACGTGCTCGGCTACTCGCCGCTCGGCGCGGGCCTCGCCCTGGTGCCGAGCTCGCTCGCCGTGGTCATCGGCTCGAAGTCGGCGCCCCGCCTCATGCCGGTCGTCGGGGCGCGCAACGTGGCGGTCCTCGGCACGCTTCTCGCCGCGGCCGGCTTCGGCTGGCAGTCGACCATGACGGCGGACGCCTTGTACGTCACGGCGATCATGTTCCCCGGCATCCTGATGATGGCCGGCGCCGGCCTGGCCGCGACACCGCTGGCGGCGCTCGCGACCTCGGGCGCGGCGCCGGAGGACGCGGGGGTGGTGTCGGGCCTGGTCAACACCTCGCGGGTGATGGGCGGTTCGCTGGGGCTCGCGGTCATGTCCACGATCGCGGCGGCCCGTACGGGGGGAAGCGTCTCGGGGGAGGCACTGACCGCCGGGTACGCGCTGGCGTTCCGCGTCAGCGGTGTGATGCTGCTCGCCGGTGCCGTGCTGATGCTGCTGTGGCTGCCGCGGACGGTCCCACGGCGCTGAGGCAACGGAATCCGGTGCCCGCGGACTCCTTCAGTCATCTAGGAGGTGCACATGGGGGACCGGAAACAGGCTCGGGACGCGGAGTTCCGGAGCTTCGTCGTCGGCCGCTGGCCGCGACTGATGCGTACGGCGTTTCTCCTGACTGGGGAGCGGCACGCCGCCGAGGACCTGGTCCAGACGACGCTGGAGCAGGTGTACGTGGCATGGCGCAGGGTCGGCTCGGCCGACGAACCGGACGCGTATGTGCGGCGCGTGATGATCAACGCGCACGCTCGCCGGCACCGCAGGAAGCTCAAGGAGTTCCTCGCGCCGAAGGACGACGCGGGGCTGAGCCGCGAGGTCCCCGACAGCGGTGACCCGATGGCCCGTGCCGACGACCGCGGTGCTCTGGTCACCGCACTGGCCCAACTGCCCCCGCGTCAGCGGCAGGCGGTCGTCCTGCGCTACTGGGAGGACCTGAGCGAGAGCCAGGCCGCCGAGGCGATGGGCTGCTCGGTGGGCGCGGTGAAGAGCAACGCGTCCAAGGGGATCGCGAAACTCCGTGTCCTGCCGGGCCTGGCGGACACGGTGAAGCACGGAGGGCGGACATGATGAGCGCGAACCGGGAGACGGATCACGACATGGCGACGGACGCGGACATCGCCGTCCTGCTGGCCCGGGCGGCGGACGAGGTCGAGATCGGCGCGGCCCCCTGCCAGGCGGTCGTGCGCGGCGGCCGGCGCCGCAGGGCGCGCCGCTGGGCGACGGTGGCGGCGGCGGCCCTGGTCGTCGCCGCGGGTTCCGCGGGGACGCTGGCCCTCGCGGGGGGCACGGGCGGGAACGACGGCGGCAGGCGGGTCGTGCCGGCCGCGTCCGGGCCGTCGACGCCGGAGCGGCGGCATGTGTACGAGCCGCAGGCGACCACCGTGGCGCGCGGGACCGAGCCCGGCAGGGAGTGGAGCGTCGAGGTCGTCGTCTGGGGGGCGCCGAGGAACGAGACGGAGGCGCGGTCCCAGTGGGCCAGCATGAGCGAGGACGCCCTCAAGCCGACGGGCACCCAGGTCGCCTCGGACCTCATCGGCAAGGGCTGGCTGTTCGTCCGCCTCCTCGTGGGGGACGACAGCCCGGAAACGGTGCTCGACGGGCCGGTCGACAAGGGCGACTCGTTGTCGGGCAAGGACATCGAGGCCGCGCTGGTGCCGCTGCGAACCGGCCGGAGCGGTACGGCGGGGGCGCCTGGGTTGCTGGTGATCGGCAAGGTCGCGACGACCGTCCGGGAGGTCACCTGCACCTGGGACGACGGCACGACGATCAAGGCCGGGAAGGCCGCCCCGGGGACCGACCTCGGCTCGTCCTACGAGGATCTGATCCGGCCGGTGGACGGCTCCCGGCCGAACTGGTTCGTGTGCGTGGCGCCGCATGCCGGGCACGTCGGCTCCGGCTCGGCGAAGGTGACGAAGTAGCGAAGGCGGACGAGGAGTGAACCGGCGGGCGGCCCGCTACCGGACCAGGAGCGCGCCACCCGCGTGACCCGGCGGCGGGCGCCCGCATGCTCCGGGCGAACAGGTCTTACGGCCGCCCCTGTTGGCGCGCCACCCGCGTGGCTGATGGCGGGCCCCGGCGCACGCGGGGTGAACAGACCCTGCAGCCGCCCCTGTTGGCGGGCCACCGCGCGACCCGGCGGCGGGCGCCCGCATGCTCCGGGCGAACAGGTCTTACGGCCGCCCCTGTTGGCGGTCACCCGCGTGGCCTGGTGGCGGGCGCCGGCGCACTCCGTGCGAGAAGGCCTCACCGTCAACCCTGTCGGTGGTAACCCGCGTGACGCGGGGCGGTCCCGCGCGCTGCGGGTGAACAAGCCCTACAGCCACCCCTGTTGGCGGGCTTCCCGCATTGCCTCCATGCGGTTGCGGGTGCCTGTCTTGCCGATGGCCGAGGACAGGTAGTTGCGGACGGTCGATTCGGACAGGTGCAGCTTGCCGGCGATGTCGGCGACGGTCGCGCCGTCCACCGAGGCCTTCAGCACGTCGCACTCGCGGGCCGTGAGCGGATTGGGTCCGGCGCTCAGCGCGGCGGCGGCGAGCGCCGGATCGATGACGGTCTCCCCGGTCAGCACCCGGCGGATCGCCTCGGCCAGTTCCTCCACGGGCCCGTCCTTGACCAGGAACCCGGCGGCACCGGCCTCCATGGCCCGCCGCAGATAGCCCGGACGGCCGAACGTGGTGAGGATCAGCACCCGGCAGTCGGGCGCCTGCTCCCGCAGTTCGGCGGCGGCGTCCAGCCCGCTCATCCCCGGCAACTCGATGTCCAGCAGGGCCACATCGGGCCGGCTGGTCAGCACCGTGTCCACGATCTCGTCCCCCGCGGACACCTGCGCGACCACCTCGATGTCCGGCTCCATCCCCAGCAGCAGGGCGAGTGCCCCGCGCATCATCATCTGGTCCTCGGCGAGCAGGACACGGACGGACTTGGCGGGCCGGTGGTCCCGGGGCATCTCGTTCACGCGGCCCAGCGTAAGGCGAGAGGGCCGCCCGGCCGCCCGTTCCGCACGCTCCGGCGGTCTCCGGAAAAATCGTCCTGGTTCCTGTCCGCGCGTCTTGACGGCCCCCGGTCGCGGGCAAATAATCGCCTCGGAATTCAGCACTCCCCTTTGGAATTCCTGAGCCGGGCCGCTTTCCGTAAACGTTCGGAATTTCGACCGGGAATGGGTTCGGTATATCGATCGAACGATGTCCGGTATCTCGAACCGGACACCCGCACTGTCCTACCAGGAACGGAAGTGCACCGTGATGTCATCCCTCCCGCGCTTACAGCGCCTCAGAAACACGGCCCTGGCCGTGCTGTCGGTGATGGCGGCCGTCGTCGCGTTCGCCGTCGGCGCGCCGCAGGCCACCGCCGCGGGGTCGCTCCCCTGCGACATCTACGCCACCGCCGGCACCCCCTGTGTCGCCGCGCACAGCCTCGTCAGGGCGCTCTACTCGTCGTACAACGGCTCGCTCTACCAGGTGCAGCGCGCCTCCGACAGCGCCACCGCGAACATCGGTCTCCTGGCGGCCGGCGGATACGCGAACGCGGCGGCGCAGGACTCCTTCTGCAACGGCACCACCTGTATCATCACCAAGATCTACGACCAGTCCTCGCGCCACAACGACCTCACGATCGAGGGCGCGGGCGGGGCCGGCGCGGCCGATGTCGGGGCGCCCGCGGACGCGCTGCCGGTGACCGCCGGCGGCCACCAGGTCTACGGTCTGGAGATCTCGGCGGGCATGGGCTACCGGGACAACTCCACCTCGGGCGTCGCCGTCAACGGGCAGGCCGAGGGGATGTACATGGTGACCTCCGGTACCCACGTCAACGGCAGTTGCTGTTTCGACTACGGCAACGCCGAGACCAACAACCTGGACACCGGCAACGGCCACATGGACGCGATCAACTTCGGCACCGAGTGCTGGTTCTCGCCCTGCTACGGCCAGGGCCCGTGGGTGCAGGCCGACCTGGAGAACGGGCTGTTCCAGTCCGACGCCGGATACAGCAAGAACACGTCGAACACCGGAACCGGTGCGATGCCCTTCGTGACCGCTTTGCTGAAAAACAACGGTCAGGACCATTTCGCGCTGAAATACGGCAACGCCCAGTCGGGCAGTCTCACGACCACCTATTCCGGGGGTGAACCCACCGCAGGCGGCTACTCGCCCATGCACCAGGAGGGCGCGATCGTCCTGGGCACCGGCGGCGACAACAGCAACGGCTCCATCGGGTCCTTCTTCGAGGGCGTCATGACCTCGGGCATCCCGACGGACGCCGCGGACAACCTGGTGCAGTCGAACATCGTCTCCGTCGGCTACGGCGGCTCGACCGGCATCACGGGCTCTCTGACGGCCGGGTCCGAGATCTCGCTGCGCGCGACCACCGCGTGCTGCACGGCCGACTACATCCGCCACCAGGCCAACGCGGCGGTCGTCTCGGCGGTCACGTCGAGCAGTCCGGCACTCGACAAGAGCGACGCCACCTGGATCGTCCGCCGGGGTCTCGCCGCCGGCTCCTGCTACTCCTTCGAGTCGCGGAACTACCCGGGCGACTTCCTGCGGCACTACAACTACCAGCTCTACCGGCAGCCCATGACCGGCACCCCGCAGTTCCGGCAGGACGCCACGTTCTGCGCCGGGACCGGCAAGAGCGGTACCGGGACCTCGTTCGCGTCGTACAACTACCCGACGCGCTACCTCCGGCACTACAACTACAACGTCTACGTGGCGAGCAACGGCGGCTCGAACGCCTTCGACAGCGCCACCTCGTGGACGGACGACGTGAGCTGGGCCGTCACGGCTCCCTGGGCTCCCTAGCCGCCCGGCCGCGCGGCGGCGGGCCGGCCCGTGAGGGCCCGGCCCACCGCCCCGTCGAGGGCACCGCTCACACCGGGGTCTCCGTCAGATCCGCCGCCTCCACGGGGAGTTCCGCCCTCACCTCGAAGCCGCCGCGTGCGGTCCGCCCCGCCCGCAGGGAGCCGCCGGCCGTCGCGAGGCGTTCGGTGAGGCCCTTGATGCCGGTGCCGCCGACGCCCGGCTCGGGATTTGCCGGGGAGGCGTCGGTGCCGTTGTCCGAGACGGTCAGACGGACGAGGTCCGCGGTGCCGTCCACCGTGATCTCGCAGCGCGTGGCGTCGCTGTGGCGTACGACATTGGTGACGGCCTCGCGCAGCACCCAGCCGAGCAGGGCCTCGGTCTGCGGGACCAGGGGCGGCCCCGACTGCCGGACGACCGGCTCCACCCGCGCCGCGGAAAGCGCCGAGCGGGCACGGTCCAGCTCCGTGGCGAGACTGCCCTCGCGATAGCCGGTGACCGCCTCGCGGATCTCCGTCAGCGCCTGCCTGCCGACCGACTCGATGTCCGTGACCTGGACGAGGGCCGCGTCCAGATCGCGGGGAGCGAGCCGACGCGCGGCCTCCGACTTCACCACGATCACGGAGAGCGTGTGCCCGAGCAGGTCGTGCAGGTCGCGCGAGAAACGCATCCGCTCCTTCTCCACCGCCCGGCGCGCCAACTCCTCCCGGGCCGCGCGCAGTTCACGTACCGCCTCGGAGAGGGACAGGATCGCGGCCGTCACCATCGTGGACAGGAAGGTGCCGTAGGCGACGTTCACCGCGTCCCAGCCCGCCCGGACGACGGAGACCGCCGCGGCGACCGCCGTCAGGGCGAGCCCGATCTTCCCGAGCCAGGGGCCGCGCACCACCGCCCCGGTGGCCAGCCCGAGCAGCGGGAAGAAGTACAGCCAGCTTCCGCCGTACCCGAGGGCCAGCGCGCAGGTGACCACACCCATCAAGGCGAGCGCCACCCGGGTCGAGCGGGCCTCCCGCGTCGTTTTCACGAACGCGCGGAACGTGACGTAGATGTACAGGGAGTTGAAGACGAGCAGGCCCAGGCCGCCGATCCAGGGCTGCGCCGTCCTGCCCTGGAGGAGGTTGGAGAAGGAGCCCAGCCCCAGCAGCAGCCACGGCAGCAGCGCGAAGCCGGTCGGCGGCGGGCCCGGGTTCTCGGGCATCTCGCCCCCGTTCCTGCGCGCGGCCCGCTGCTCGGCCTTGAACCGCTCCATGTCGGCCTTCCAGCGGCTCCGCTCGGCCCGCCACGCGCGGACCTGGCAGCCGATGCTCTTCATCAAGGGCATGTCCAGCTCCCCCTTCAGGCGGTTCGTGCGGATCGACGGTACGAGACCACAGCGTACGAACCGAACACCAGCAGCCAGGCGATCAGCACCGCCACCGCCGTGAGGTCCGGCGCCCGGCCCTCGGTGACCGACACGCCGAGCTGCGCGAAGCGGTTCGTGGGCGTGTACGCCGAGACCGAGCGCAGCCAGCCGGGGAAGAGGGCGAGCGGGAACCACAGGCCGCCGACCACCGCCAGCCCCAGATTGCACACCATGTTCGCGACGCCCGTCGTCTGCGCGGTCATCCGGTACCCGTTGCCGAGGCCCAGCAGGGTGAAGGGGACCGAGCCGAGCCACAGCAGCAGGGCCGTCGCGGCCCACTGCCAGGCGTCCAGCCGTACGCCGTTGACCAGGCCGCCGGCCGCGAGCACCGAGACGATCGCGGGCAGCACGGTCACCGACCCGGTCAGCGCCCGCCCGAGCACCACCTCGCGCGGCGTCATCGGGGTCACCCGGAGCTGCCGCAGCCAGCCGGTCACCTTGTCCTCGGAGACCCCGCCGCCGGTGTTCAGCGCCGAGCCGACCGCCCCGTACGCGGCCATGCCGACCATCGACGCCGTCCTCCACGCGCCGTCGTCGCCACCGCCGAGGTTGGTGAACAGCAGATACATCATCACCGGCATCGCGACGCCGCCGATCACGAAGCCGGTGTCGCGCAGCGTCCGGCGCACTTCGAGCCGCAGATAGTCGAACATCACGCCTTCTCCCGATCGCGCGTGGTGGGTGCGGTGAGGGCCATGAACGCGTCGTCCAGGGACGCGGGGACGACCTCCAGGCCGCGTATCGCCCCCCGCTCGGCCAGCGCGATCACCGTCGCGTCCGAATCGTCCGTGCGCAGCCGGGCCCGCTCCCCGCGCACCTCCACGGCCACCACGCCGGGCAGCAGCGCCAGGCCCTCCGGGCCGAGCCCCGCCAGGTCGAAGGAGACCAGATTGCCGCCGGCCGACCGCCTGAGCTCCTCCCCGGTCCCGTTCGCGACGATCCGCCCCCGGTCCACGACGACGATCCGGTCGGCGTGCGCGTCGGCCTCCTCCAGGTAGTGCGTGGAGAACAGCACGGTGTGGCCGCGCCGGGCGTAGGCCCGCATCGACTCCCAGAACGCGTGCCGTGCCTCCACGTCGAGCGCCGCGGTGGGCTCGTCCAGCACGATCAGCGCGGGGTCGCCGGCGAGCGCCACCGCGAACCGCACCCGCTGCGCCTGCCCTCCGGACAGCCGGTCGACGCGCCGCCCGGCCAGTTCCGTGACGCCCGCGAGCCGCAGCGCCTCGGCCACCGGCAGGGGCGCCGGATAGCGGCCCGCCACGAAGGACACCAGCTCCTGGACGGTGACCCGCGGCACCGGCCGGGCGTCCTGGAGCATCGCGCCGACCCGTCCGGCGCGCACCGACTCCTGCGGGCCGCCGCCGAAGAGCGCCACCGAGCCCTCGTCCGGCTCGTCCAGTCCGAGCAGCAGGGAGATCGCCGTCGACTTGCCCGCGCCGTTGCGGCCCAGCAGCGCCACCGTCTCGCCGCTCGCCACGTCGAGGTCGAGACCGTCCACGGCGCGCACGGCGCCGAACGTCTTGACCGCACCCCTGAAGCGCACCGCCGGTGCCGCCCCCGCCGGCGGCGGTGCCGTCGTCCCCCGCGGCTTTCGCGCCGTCGTCCCCGTCGTCCCCGTCGTCCGTGTCATGAGAACGACGCTAGGGGTCCGGGGCGGTGCCCCGGCAGAGGCACTTGTCGGCGATCGGCCGGGACAAATGTCACGGCCGCCGTCGCGACGCGCTCCCGTGAAAGACCGGTACGGCCACTCGATCTGACATGGCGTCAGTAGTCTTCACAAGTGCTGGACGCTGGGCTATACAAGGGTGCGCCGGACTGGAACGCGTTCTAGAACGAGCGGGTTCCGCGGCCCAGTGTCGACCTCGGTGCGGCCGACGGTGCGGACGGCCGCACCGAGGTCTTTCGCGCAGTCGAGTCAGGAGCCCCATGCCCATTGACGCCGCCAAGGCCGTCGCAGCGGAACCGCGGACCGGCGAGATCGCCTGGAGCCACAAGGACGTCCAGCTCTACCACCTGGGCCTGGGCGCGGGCGTCCCCGCGACCGACCCCGACGAGCTGCGGTACACCCTCGAATCCAGGCTGCACGTCCTGCCGAGCTTCGCCACCGTCGCGGGCGCCGGCTCACCGGGAGTGATCAGCGGGCTCTCGATGCCCGGCGTCGACGTCGACCTCGCCCGCGTCCTGCACGGCGGCCAGAGCGTCCGGGTGCACCGCCCGATCCCCGCCGAGGGCACGGCCACCGCCACCGGACGCATCGCCGCGGTCTACGACAAGGGCACCGCCGCCATCCTCGTCATGCGCACCGAAGTGGCGGACGCCGAGGGCCCGTTGTGGACCAACGACGCCCAGATCTTCGTACGCGGCGAAGGCGGCTGGGGCGGCGACCGCGGACCGGGCACCCGCCTCGAAGCCCCCGTGGGCCCGCCGGAGCGAACCGTGGAACGCCCGATCCGCGAGGACCAGGCCCTGCTCTACCGCCTGTCCGGGGACGGGAACCCGCTGCACGCCGACCCCGAGTTCGCCAAGCTCGCCGGGTTCGACCGGCCCATCCTGCACGGGCTGTGCACATACGGCATGACGCTCAAGGCCGTCGTCGACACCGTGCTCGGCGGCGATGTGACCCGCGTCCGCTCGTACACCACCCGTTTCGCCGGAGTCGTCTTCCCCGGCGAGACCCTGCGCATCCGGATGTGGCGGAGCGAGGGCGGGGTCCGGGTGGCGGTGAGCGCGGTCGAGCGGGACGACGCGCCGGTCCTCGCCGACACCGTCGTCGAACACGTCTGACACTCGTACGAACCGTCCTGAGGGGAGCCGCACCATGCGCGCAGCCGTACTGCACGAGATAGGCCAGGACAAACTCGAGGTCCTCGACGACGTCGAGGCGGTGGGCTTCGGGCCCGGCAAGGTGCGCGTCCGGGTGCGGGCCACGGGACTGTGCCACTCGGACCTGTCCGCGATGAACGGCGTGCTGCCGCAGCCCGCGCCGTTCGTGCCCGGGCACGAGGGCGCCGGCGAGATCACCGAGGTCGGCGAGGGAGTCACCCATGTGAAGCCCGGCGACCGTGTCGTCATCTGCTGGCTTCCCGCCTGCGGCGTCTGTCCGGCCTGCAAGAGGGGCCAGACCGAACTGTGCCTGGCCGGATTCATGAACGCGGGCACTCCCAACTTCCAGCGCCCCGGCGGTGACGTCTTCGGCTTCGCCGGCACCGGCACCTTCGCCGAGGAGGTGGTCGTCGCGGCCGGCTGCGCGGTCCCCATCCCCGACGACGTGCCCTTCGACATCGCCGCCCTGATCGGCTGCGGCGTCACCACCGGACTCGGCGCGGCCCTCAACACCGCCGACGTGGAAGCCGGTTCGTCGGTCGCCGTGATCGGCTGCGGAGGTGTCGGCATCTCCGCGATCCAGGGCGCCCGGCTCATGGGGGCCGCGGAGATCGTCGCCGTCGACCCGGTCGCCTCACGCCGGGAGGCCGCCCTCGGCTTCGGCGCCACCAAGGCCGTCTCGCCCGACGAACTCGCCGACGCCAAACAGTCGGTGACCGAGGGCGAGGGCTTCGACTACGTCTTCGAGGTCGTCGGCAGGTCCGCCACCGCACGCACCGCCTACGACCACACCCGCCGCGGCGGCACCCTCGTCGTCGTCGGCGCCGGCGCCATGGACGACTTCCTCCAGCTCAACATGTTCGAGCTGTTCTTCGACGAGAAGCGCATCCTGCCCTCCATGTACGGCGGCGGGGACGTCCTGCGGTCGTACGAGCGCACCATCGCCCTGTGGCGCGCGGGCCGCATCGACCTCGAAGGGCTGATCACCCACCGGGTGCCGCTGGCCGGGATCAACGAGGCGCTCGACCAGATGCGTTCGGGCACCGCACTCCGGACGTGCATCGAGATCTGACCCGGGCTCCCGCCGGCGCGGACCTCCACCACAACCGCTAAGGACCCTGATGTCACTGCCACTCGAAGGGCTCACCGCGATCGTCACCGGCGCCGGGCGCGGGCTCGGCCGGGCCGAGGCGCTGGAACTCGGACGGCTGGGCGCGGTCGTCGTCGTCAACGACTACGGACAGCCCGGACGGGACGGGTCGGGCGAGGCCTCGGCCACCCCGGCCGAGGAGGTCGCCGCCGAGATCCGTGCGGCGGGCGGCCGGGCTCTGGCCCACACCGGGGACGTCGCCGATCACGAACAGGCCCGCGCACTGGTCGAGTCGGCCGTCGCGGAGTTCGGGAGACTGGACATCCTCGTCAACAACGCGGGCATCCTGCGCGACCGGATGGTCTTCTCGATGACCGAGGACGAGTGGGACTCGGTCATCAGGGTCCACCTCAAAGGCCATTTCAACACCACCCACTTCGCCTCCGCGCACTGGCGGTCCCGTGCCAAGGCGGCCGACGGACCCGTCTACGGACGGATCGTGAACACCTCGTCGGAAGCCTTCCTGGCCGGCTCCGCCGGACAGCCCAACTACGCGGCGGCGAAAGGCGGGATCGTCGGTCTGACCACCTCGACGGCGCTCGCGCTGGCCAAGTACGGCGTCACCGCCAACGTCATCTGCCCGCGCGCCCGCACCCGCATGACGGAGGACGTCTTCGCCGGACTAGGACGGCCCGACGAAGGCCTGGACCCGCTCGCCCCCGAACATGTCGCCCCGCTCGTCGGCTACTTGGCCTCGCCCGCCGCCGGGCACGTCAACGGACAGCTCCTCGTCGTGCACGGCGGAATGGTCGCGGTCGTCGAACGCCCGCGGGTGGCCGCGAAGTTCGACAGCAAACAGGACACGTTCAGTCACGACGAACTCGACGCGCTGCTCACCCCGTACTACGCGCAGCGCCCGAGCGGAGAGACGTTCGCGGCGACGGAGGTGCTGGGGCTCAAGCGGGAGGGTTCTCCCCGCTGAGCGGACGTCCGGCGGTGCGCGACCCGAACGGATACGGCCCCGCTCACCTTGAGGTGCGCGGGGCCGTATCCGGTTTCGGCTTGCCATGAGGTCCGTCGGGCCGTCGTCTGCGTCGGCCGTCGCGCCCCCGGGCGGTCGTGCCGGTCGTCCGTGTCACGTGGGCCGGGCGCTGTGCGCCCGGCCGGTCCCGCGGACCGTCAGGCCGTCGTGGCCGACTGGCCGGACGGCTTGCGGTGGCGGCCTTGAGGGGGCGCCTCGCCGTCGTGGCCGGAGACCGGGCCGCGGTGTCTGCCGTGGCCTTCGGACCGGGCCGACGACGTCTCGTGGACGTCCGTACCCGGTGCTTCCATGGTGCTGAAGTCGTTCATTGAAGTGTTCACCCCGTATGCAAGATCCTTCTTTACAGCCGGGGGAGTCTAACGTGCCGTCATCGCGTGGGAGTCGGAGGGTGACGTTTCTTCGCCCATACTGCCCCTTTTCTCCTCGTCCGTGTGGGCCGGTACACACGGACCCCCGGATTCCGGGGGTGTCCGCGGCAGGGCGGCGAGTGTCCCCGACACGGTGGTGAGCCCCGAGGCCGGCTGGGCGTCGGACCCCGGACGGCCGACCGCCGGCCGCAGGACCACCTGACCCCTGAACGCGCCGACGGCCGGCAGCGCGTCGATGGTCCCCTCTCCGAGAACGGTGCCGCCCGCGGGTGTCGTACCGGCCCGGGTGCCGAGGCTCATGCCGGGCGGAGGCGTCTCGGCGACCTTGGTCCAGAGGCCGGGGTCGGTGGCGGAGCCCCCGGAGACACCGGCAACGCCCGCCCAGGGGTTCGACGGGAGCGGTTCGGCGGTTTCGGCGGAGGGGCCCGCGACGGCCGGGAGCGGTTCGGCGGTCCGGCCGCGGTGACCCGAGACGGGCGGGAGCGGCTCGGCCGGGAGGGGTCCTTCGGCGGACGGGGTCCCGTCGGCACCGGTACGCGCGCCGGTACGCGGGGCGACATCCGCACGGTCACCGGGAGACACGGCAGCACCGGAACCCGGGACGGCACCAGCACCGGAACCAGCGGTGGCATCAGCCTCGGTGCCGGTGTCCGCGGCGGTCCGTGCGGCGGGCCCCCGGCCCGGATCGGTGGCGGGCCCGGCGGCGGCCATGGCGTGGGTGCCGGAACCGGAGCCGGCACCGACTCTCCTGACCGGCGGAAGGGGCTGTGCCGTCTCGACGACGACGGTCATGCCGCCCGGGAGCGTCCCGTCGGCCCTGGTCCTGAGGCCCATGCCGGGTGGGGGCGTCTCGGCGACCTTGGTCCAGAGGTTCGCCTCGGCCGCGGGTGTTCCGGCGGGCGCGGGCCGGCGCTCCGGCGCGGGCGCGGGCGTCAGGAAAACCCTGGTCCAACGGCTCGGCTGGGGCCGGGCGGCCGGCTCCCCGGACGCGGGGGCGGCGCGTCGCACGACCGGCCGGGGCGGTTCGTGCGTCTCGTCGGCGGGCCGCACGACGGGCGGGAGTGTCCCGCCGGGCTCGTGGCCGGGGTCCGGGTCCGCCCGCCACGCTTCGACGGAGGAGGCGGGGGAGGCGGGAGAGGTGGGAGCAGTCCTGGGGGTGAGGCTCGTCACCGTCGACAGCGGCTCCCGGCCCTCGGGCGCGGGGCCCGTACCGGCGGACGACACCCGGGGTCCCTCGACAGGGCGGACCGCTTCGTCCCCGGGGGCGCGGACGGTGCCGCTGCTCAGGGCCAGGTGCACCGGGAGCGCCCGGGGCGGCACGGCTTCCCGGGCCGGGTGCGGCGAACCGTCCGGCCGGCCGCTCCGCAGGGGCGCCTGCTGGAGGGGGACCGGTCGCGGTGCGGGCGGACCAGGGGGAGCCGGAACCCCCGTGTCCGGCTCCCCCGCACCCTCGGGCGCTCCCAGCCGGGCGACACCGCACGGGACGCCACCGGTGGCGTACGGCAGGCGGAGCACCCCCTCCGCGGTCCACACCCCGGTGCCGGCGAACCAGCCCTCCGGCGCCGGGCTGTGGTGGATCCGGCGCTCGGCCGGGCGCCACACACCCACCCAGGTGCCGCCGGGTCCGTCCATGCGCAGGGCGACCGCGCAGGACTCCGGGGTCAGCACCTGGCCCGGCTGGATCGCGAACGGGCTGACCGAACAGCCCGTCGCGGTCAGACAGTCCGGGAAGCGGACGGGAAGGGTGCTGCCGAGCACGCCCCAGCCGAGTCGGTCCCGGCCGGGGGACGGCGCGTCGGACCGGATGAGCAGCAGTCCGCTGTCCGCGTCCGCGAGGAGCAGCCGGTCGTTGCTGTGCTCGGCGATCTGGAGGAGCGGCGACACCTCGCCGCCGCGCTCCAGATCGACGACCACGGTCTTCGTGCGGCCGTTCTGGAGGCGGTCGAGCGCGAGCAGGCGGCCGGTGCCGTCCAGCCACACCCCTCCCGAGCAGTGGCCCGGCACCTCGGCCAGATGCTCCGGGCCGAACGCGCCGCCCGCCACCAGCCACACCGCGGTCGACCCCCGACCCACCGCGAGGGCGTAGGCGCGCTCCCCGTCCGGTGCGGGCGGCAGCAGCCGCAGCACGGTGCCCGCGTCGGGGCACTCCACCGCGCCCAGCGGGAGCTCGCCGGTGCCCGGCCCGGTCGGATACAGCAGGGAGAAGGCGTGGCGCCCGTCGTCGACCCGATGGATCAGCACCCTGCCGTCGGTCAGCGGCAGCACCTCGGTGCCCGGCTCCTCGGGCTGCGGACCGGGCAGCGGTACGGCGTACGGCTCGGGTCCGTCCAGCGTCCAGCGCTCCGGGTACCAGGACTCGCCGTCGCGGGCGAGCCGTGCTCCGTAGGTGCCGTCGGCGGTGATGACACAGACGGGGGGAGCGGCCCACCGGCCCGCGGCGTCACCGTACTCGCCGCCGTCCGCGCGCTCGCTCCGCACCATGGGTTCTCTCGCACCGGCCGTCATCGTTCGGTCACCTCCGGCGACGAAGGTAGTTTTCGTACGCACAGGCGGGGGAGCGACGGGCTGTTGCTTCACACATAAGGGTGGCCCTGTCGGGATTCGCCTGAGGGAACGGGGCGGATGTGCTGAACGATGGTGGGGAGAGGTGCGCCGGGACTGGCCGGATCGGCGTCCGTCCGGCCGCCCCGGCACGGGCCCCGCGCGTCCGCCGCCCGCTCCGGCACGGGCCCGTGGCCCACGACCGGTCGGACAGGGACGTAAGCCAGGTAGCCTTTTCCCCGTGCCCCGTCTGTCTGAAGTCATCGCCGCGCTCGACGCCCTCTGGCCGCCGGAGCGGGCCGAGGGGTGGGACGCGGTCGGCACCGTCTGCGGCGACCCCGACCAGGACGTCACGCGCGTCCTGTTCGCCGTCGACCCGGTCCAGGACATCGTCGACGAGGCGGTGAAGCTGGAGGCCGGCCTGCTCGTCACCCACCACCCGCTCTACCTGCGCGGTACGACGACGGTGGCGGCCGACACCTTCAAGGGCCGGGTCGTGCACACGCTGATCAAGAACGACATCGCGCTGCACGTCGCCCACACCAACGCCGACCGCGCCGACCCGGGAGTCAGCGACGCGCTGGCCGGGGCGCTGGACCTGCGGGTCGTACGGCCCCTCGTGCCGGACGCGACCGACCCCGAGGGACGCCGTGGCCTCGGCCGCGTCTGCGAGCTGGACCACCCGCTGACCGTGCGCGAACTCGCCGCCCGGGCCGCCGAGCGGCTGCCCGCCACCGTGCAGGGCATCCGCGTCGCGGGCGACCCCGACGCGCTGGTGCGGACCGTCGCGGTCAGCGGCGGCTCCGGGGACAGCCTCTTCGACGACGTGCGCGCCGCCGGCGTGGACGCGTTCCTCACCGCGGACCTGCGGCACCACCCGGTGTCCGAGGCCCGCGCCCACAGTCCTCTCGCGCTGCTCGACGCGGCGCACTGGGCCACCGAGTGGCCCTGGTGCGAGCTGGCCGCCGCCCAGCTCGACGAGATCTCCGACCGGAAGGGATGGGGACTGCGCGTCCACGTCTCCCGGACGGTCACCGACCCCTGGACCGCCCACGCGGCCTCACCCACCGACACATCAGGAGCCCCCAACTGAACGCCGCGCCCGCCGACCAGATCCGACTTCTCGACGTCCAGGCACTCGACGCCCGTCTTCAGCAGCTCGCGCACAAGCGCAGGTCGCTGCCCGAGCACGCCGAGATCGAGTCGCTGAACAAGGACCTCACCCAGCTGCGCGACCTGTTCGTCGCCGCGCAGACCGAGGAGAGCGACTGCGCCCGCGAGCAGACCAAGGCCGAGCAGGACGTCGACCAGGTGCGTCAGCGCGCCGTCCGCGACCAGCAGCGCCTCGACTCGGGTGCCGTCACCTCCCCCAAGGACCTGGAGAACCTCCAGCGCGAGATCGTCTCCCTCGCCAAGCGCCAGGGCGACCTGGAGGACGTCGTCCTGGAGGTCATGGAGCGCCGCGAGTCCGCCCAGGAGCGGGTCGCCGAGCTGACCGAGCGGGTCTCCTCCGTCCAGGCGAAGATCGACGACGCGACCGCGCGCCGGGACGCCGCCTTCGAGCAGTTCGACAGCGAGACGGCCTCGGTCACCAAGGAGCGTGAGGTCATCTCGGCCTCGGTGCCCGCCGATCTCCTCAAGCTGTACACCAAGCTGCGAGACCAGCAGGGTGGCGTCGGCGCCGCCCGGCTCTACCAGCGCCGCTGCGAGGGCTGCCGCCTGGAGCTCAACATCACCGAGGTGAACGACGTGAAGGCGGCCTCCCCCGACACCGTGCTGCGCTGCGAGAACTGCCACCGCATCCTCGTGCGTACGTCCGAGTCCGGCCTGTAGGGAGTCCGGTTCGTGCGGGAGTTCATCGTCGAGGCCGACGGAGGTTCCCGGGGCAACCCGGGGCCCGCGGGCTACGGCTCCGTGGTCATCGACGCGGCCACCGGGGAGACGCTGGCGGAGCGCGCCGAGTACATCGGCGTCGCCACCAACAACGTCGCCGAGTACCGGGGCCTGGTCGCCGGTCTGGAGGCGGCCCGTGACCTCGACGCGGGCGCGCGGGTCAGGGTCCGGATGGACTCCAAGCTCGTCGTGGAGCAGATGTCCGGGCGCTGGAAGATCAAGCACCCGGACATGAAGCCCCTGGCGGCGCGGGCGGCCCGGGTTCTCCCGGCCTCCCAGGTCACGTACGAGTGGATGCCGCGCGAGCGGAACAAGCACGCGGACCGGCTGGCCAACGAGGCGATGGACGCCGGCAAGCGCGGCGAGGCCTGGTCGCCCTCGGCGTCGACGGCCGAGCTGAACGCGCGGGCGACGCGGTCCGCGGCACCCGAGCCGACGGGCCCGCCCGGCGACGCGACGGCAGGCGCGGCAAAGGCCCGCGCGGCCCTGGCAGAAACCCGCGCCACCGAGAGCCCCGGCGAACCGGCGGTTCCGTACGTGCCCCGTAAGGGGCGCGGGGAACTGCGCGCTCAGCCAACATCGACCGGCAGTCGGCCGACGGCCACGGGCGGCACCCCGTCCCCCGGCGGCGAAGCCGCGATCCCGGCGGTGGGGGCAGAGCCCCGCGAGGGGTGCGGGGAACGGCGCGATCAGCCCCCGGCGGGCGGCACCCGGCCGGCGGCCACGGGCGGCACCCCGTCCCCCGGCGGCGAAGCCGGCAAGGCGGCCGCGGGGCCGGGAGACGCCGGCCGAGCCGAGAGGGCGGGCGACGACCAGCGGGCCGCGAGAAACGTGGCCGCCACCCCGACCACCACGCCCGCCGCAGGCTGGAGCGCATCCCCGGACATGGGCGCCCCCGCCACCTTCGTCCTGCTGCGGCACGGCGAGACCCCGCTGACCCCGCAGAAGCGGTTCTCGGGCAGCGGCGGCAGCGACCCGTCGCTGTCCGACGTGGGAAGGGAACAGGCCCAGCGCGTGGCCGCGGCGCTGGCGGCGCGCGGCACCATCCAGGCGATCGTGGCCTCCCCGCTGGCGCGGACCCGTGAGACCGCGGGTGCCGTCGCCGCCCGGCTCGGCCTCGACGTCGTCATCGAGGACGGTCTGCGCGAGACGGACTTCGGCGCCTGGGAGGGACTGACCTTCGGCGAGGTGCGCGAACGCCACCCGGAGGACCTGAACACCTGGCTCGCCTCACCGGAGGCCGAACCGACCGGCGGCGGCGAGAGCTTCGCCGCGACGGCGCACCGCATGGCGGCCACCCGCGACAAGCTGATCACCGCCTACGCCGGCCGCACGGTCCTGCTCGTCACGCACGTCACCCCGATCAAGACGCTCGTACGACTGGCCCTCGGCGCCCCGCCGGAGTCCCTGTTCCGGATGGAACTGTCGGCGGCGTCGCTCTCGGCGGTCGCGTACTACGGGGACGGCAACGCGAGCGTCCGGCTGTTCAACGACACCTCGCATCTGCGCTGACGCCGACCGCGCCGACCCCGACCGCGCCGATCCTGGCGGCGTCGGCCTCATCCCCGCCGGGCGGCTCGGTCGCGGAGGATCCCGGCGGTCTCCGGGTCCGCCGGGAGGAACGCCTCCAGATGGAGTTCGGCGAGCGTGACGTCCACCGCGGTCGCGAACGACGTCAGCGTGGTGAGCAGCCTCAACTCGCCTTCCGGGCACCGCAGTCGCAGCGGCACGGCGAAGCCGAGGTAGTCCGCGCCGGGCTCGCTCGCCGGCACGTGCGCCGCCAACTCCTCCACCAGCGCGTCGAGACGGGGGTCGGGGCTGCGCAGGGCGCGGGCCCGCAGGTTCTCCACGATGTGCCGGCCCCAGGCGTCGAGGTTCACCACCCGTGACGCCATCCCGCGCGGATGCAGCGCCAGCCGCAGGACGTTCACCGGCGGTTGCAGCAGCTCGGGAGCGACTCCTTCGGTCAGGACGTCGAACGCCGCGTTGGCGGCGACGAGTTCACCGCGCGGCCCCGCCACCACCGCCGGATACGGCAGATGCCCTTCGAGGATGCCGTCCAGCGCCTCGCGTACGGGCTTCAGCGCGGTCGCGTCGAGCGTCGACTCGGGGAACGCGGGAGCGTAACCGGCCGCCAGCAACAGCGCGTTGCGCTCCCGCAGGGTCAGGTCCAGCGACTCGGCGAGCCTGATCACGATCTCTCTGCCCGGGACCGAACGCCCCCGCTCGATGAAACTGACGTACCGCTGGGTCGTCCCCGCACGGGAGGCGAGCTCCAGCTGGCTCACCCGGCGGGCGTGCCGCCAGCGCAGCAGCTCCCGGGCGAAGGGAGGAGGCTCGGTGGAGATACCGCTCGTCATGCGGTCAGTTGTACGTCACGCCCACGGCAGCGGCACGGCGGCACTCGTCATACCTCGCCGGGAATTGAGCGGGGCACGGGGGCGCACCAGCATGGACGCGACCACTCGGGAGCCCACTTTGGGAGCGGACATGCGCGCCTACCACCTCGAAACGCCCGGCACCGTCGACGGGATCGTGCCGCGTGAGTCGGCCCGCCCGGAGCCGGGGCCCCGCGAGATCCTCGTCCGCGTCCGTGCCGCCTCCCTCAACAAGCGTGACCTGCTGATCCTGAGGGGGACCTATCCCCTGAAGGCCGTGCCGGACGTGATCCCGCTGAGCGACGGAGCGGGGGAGGTCGTCGCGGTGGGGCCGGAGGTGACCCGGTTCGGGGTGGGCGACCGGGTGGCCGGCACGTACTTCCCGAACTGGCTGGACGGCCGGATCACCCCGGACCGCTTCGACCAGCCCGGCGCCACCCTCGACGGCATGCTGACCGAGTACGCCTGCCTGGGCCAGGAGGCCGCCGTGCGCGTTCCCGGCCATCTGACCTGGGAGGAGGCGGCCTGTCTGCCCTGTGCCGGGGTGACCGCCTGGCACTGTCTGACCGGGGGCGAGCCGCTCGCCCCCGGCCAGACCGTGCTCACCCTCGGCACCGGGGCGCTGTCCCTCTTCGCCGTGCGGTTCGCCAAGATGCTGGGCGCCGAGGTCATCGCGACGACATCGAGCGAGGCCAAGGCGGACCGCCTCAAGGCCCTCGGTGCGGACCACGTCATCGACTATGCCGAGAACCCCGAATGGGCGCGCGCCGTCAGGGAGTTGACCGGAGGTCGCGGCGCCGACCTCGTCGTGGAGACCAACGGGCCCGACACCATCGAGCAGTCGGTGCGTGCCGCCGCGCTCTACGGCCAGATCGTGCTCCTGATCACAGGGAACGAGCGCAGGTCCGGAATCGCGATCTCCAGCGCGGCGTACGCGGCGAGTCTGGCCACGATCCGCCGGGTCTTCGTGGGCAGCCGAGCGCACTTCGAGTCCATGAACAGGGCCCTGGAACTGCACGGGACCCGCCCGGTCGTGGACCGGGTCCTCGGCTTCGACGAGGTGCGGGAGGCGTTCCGGTACTACGAGAGCGGCGCGGCCTTCGGGAAGGTGGTCATCCGGGTGAGCTGAGCGGGGGCGAGGCCGTCCGAGGCGAGCCGGGGCGAGGCCGTGCGAGCCGAGCCGGGGCGGGCCTGTGTGAGCCGAGCGGGGACGGGACGGGACGGGGCGTGACTATCGGCGCAGTGCCGACGCCGCCCGCGCCAGGTCCTCCACCCGGTGCCAGTCCCGCGCGGCGACCGCGTCGGCCGGGAGCATCCAACTGCCTCCCACGCAGCCCACGTTGGGGAGCGCGAGGTAGTCGGGCGCGCACTCGGGGCCGATGCCTCCCGTCGGGCAGAAGCGTGCCTGGGGGAGCGGCCCCGCCAGCGACTTCAGGTAGGCCGTACCGCCCGCCGCCTGCGCGGGGAAGAACTTCATCTCGCGCACCCCGCGCTCCAGGAGCGCCACCACCTCGGAGGTCGTGGACACCCCCGGCAGGAACGGCACCCCGGAGGCCTTCATCGCGTCCAGCAGTCCGTCCGTCCAGCCGGGGCTGACCAGGAAACGGGCGCCCGCCGCCACCGCCCCGGCCACGTGCTCCGGCGTCAGGACCGTGCCCGCGCCCACCACCGCGTCCGGCACCTCGGCCGCGATGGCCCGGATCGCGTCGAGTGCCGCCGGGGTCCGCAGGGTCACCTCGATCGCGGGCAGCCCGCCCGCGACGAGGGCCCGCGCCAGCGGCACCGCGTCGGAGACGTCCGCGACCACGACGACGGGGACGACGGGCGCGAGATCCAGGACGGAGGCATGCGGAGACGGGGAGGACGACGAGGTCATGCCCTCATCCTGCCCGGGGTGCGCATCATGCGCAAAGGTCATTGCACATGTTGCAACGCCCGTGAAATGGCGGCTACCGGACGGCCACCGGACGGCCACCGCGCGCCGGGCAGCCATTCGGCGCCCGTCCGTCACCGGACGTCGGCTCAGTGGATCTCCCGCACCACCACGTCGAGCGCCCACGGCCTGCCCGCCCGGTCCGGGGCTTCCGCCTCCACCGTGTATCCGAGATCCCGCAGCGCCTCCACCAGCTCCGCCGGGTTCTTCGGCGCGGCGTTCGCGGTGAGCAGGCCGCGGACGATCCGGCCCTTGGTCGCCTTGTTGAAGTGGCTGACGACGGAACGCTTCTCGACCCCGTTCACCAGCTGCGCGTGCAGCACCCGTACGGTCGCCGTCCGCCCCGCCACCTCGCCCTTGGGCTTCCACGCCGCGGTGTACGCCGAGGACCGCAGGTCCAGCACCAGCCCGTCGCCAGCGGCTTCGGGGAGCGCGGCGTCCATCGGCGTACGCCAGTGAGCGCCCAGTGCTCCGAGGCCCGGCATCCTCACACCCATCGAGCAGCGGTACGAGGGGATCCGGTCGGTCACCCGCACCGCGCCCCACAGTCCGGAGAAGACGAGCAGCGAACGGCTCGCGCGCCGCTTGGCCGCGGTGTCCAGCGAGGCCAGGTCCAGGGCGTCGTACAGGACCCCCGTGTAGATCTCCCCGGCCGGGCGCGTGCCCGCGGTCCTCAGTTCCGTGTTCTTCGCGATCTCGCCCCGCAGGCCCTCGCTCAGCCCGAGCACCTCGCGGGCCTTCTCCTCGTCGGCCACGCACAGCTCGACCAGCTCGTCGAGGACCGCCTGACGGGCCTCCGCGAGACCGGGCAGGGACAACGACTCCGGCTTGAGCGCGGATCCCCGGCCGGAGGGTGCCTTGCCCTCGGAGGGCGGCAGCAGCACGAGCACGGTTGGTTCTCCTCACGGTGGATACGGACCGCCGCCAGCCTACGACGCACACCCGACCCACCACCCCGCCCGCCCCCGGCACACCCCCGGGCTACGGGCCCCCCGGGCCACGGGCCCGTAGCCCGGGCGACGGGCCCCCGGGCGACGGGCCCCCGGGCGACGGGCCCTGCCGGGCCACAGGCCCTGCCGGGCCCGCCGGGCCACGGGCCTTGCGGGGCCTTTGGGCAATGGGCCTTGCGGGGCCACCGGACCACGGGCCTGCGGGGCCACCGGGCCTTGCCGGGCCACCGGGTCACTGGGCCACGGGCCCTGCCGGGTCACTGGGCCACGGGCCCTGCCGGGTCACTGGGCCACGGGCCCTGCCGGGTCACTGGGCCACGGGCCCTGCCTGGCCACCGGGCCACCGGCCCCCGCCCTGCGCCCGGCACCTGGAAACGGCCCCCGGCGCAGGCGGGCGTGAACCGGTTCCCCTCGCCCGGAGGGCGCCCCGCTCCGCGTGCTCAACCGTCGGCCCCGGCCTACGCTCGACCCATGCCCCGCCGTCACGTCCGTGTCACCGGTGCCCCGCATGCTCCGCTGCGAGCCGCTCTCCGCGCGCTGCGGACCGAGCTCGGCGTCCCCGGGAGCTTCCCGGCCGACGTCCTCGCCGAGGCCGGGCGCCCCGCCCGCCTGCCCGCGTACGACGCGACGGACATCCCCCTGTTCACCATCGACCCGCCGACGTCAGAGGACCTCGACCAGGCGATGCACCTGTCACGCCGCGAGCGGGGCGGCTACCGCGTCCAGTACGCCATCGCCGACGTCGCCGCCTTCGTGGCACCCGGCGGAGCCCTGGACGCCGAGGCGCACCGGCGCGTGATGACGCTCTACTTCCCCGACGGCAAGGTCCCCCTCCACCCGCCCGCGCTTTCCGAGGGCGTCGCGAGCCTGCTCCCGGGCCAGACCTGCCCGGCCGTCCTGTGGACGATCGACCTCGGTCCGGACGGCCGCACCGAGGTCACCGACGTCCGCCGCGCCCTGGTCCGCAGCCGCGCCAAACTGGACTACGCGACCGCGCAGCGCCGGATCGACGACGGAACCGCGGAGGAATCGCTCGCGCTGCTCAAGGAGGTCGGCACCCTGCGCGAGGCCCTGGAGGCCGAGCGGGGCGGCATCTCGCTCAACGTGCCCGAGCAGGAGATCGCCGAGAAGGACGGGACGTACGAACTCGTCTACCGGGCCCCGCTGCCCGCCGACGGCTGGAACGCGCAGATCTCCCTGCTCACCGGTATGGCGGCGGCCGAGCTGATGCTCGACCACGGCACGGGAGTGCTGCGGACACTGCCCCCGGCGCCGGACGGGGCGGTCGGACGGCTGCGCCGCACCGCTCTGGCCCTGCGCATCGACTGGCCGCACCACGTCTCGTACGCGCAGCTCGTCCGCTCCCTCGACCCGCACCGGCCGCACCACGCCGCCTTCCTTCAGGAGTGCACGACCCTGCTGCGCGGCGCCGGATACACCGTCTTCCGGGACGGGGTGCTGCCCGAGGTCACCGCGCACGCCGCCGTCGCCGCGCCCTACGCCCACTGCACGGCCCCGCTCCGCCGGCTCGTCGACCGCTACGCCTCGGAGATCTGCCTCGCGGCCGCCGCCGGTCTGCCGACTCCCGAGTGGGTCCTCGCGGCCCTCGACGCCCTGCCCAAGGAGATGGCCGAGGGCAGCAGGCGGGCCGGCACCGTCGAGCGCGAGTGCGTCGACATCGTGGAGGCCGCACTCCTCAAGGACCGCGTCGGCGAGGTCTTCGAGGCCTGCGTGGTGGACGTACAGGAACACGACCCCACCGTCGGGACCGTGCAGCTGGAGTCCCCGGCGGTGTTCGCCCGGATCTCGGGCGGGACGACCGAACTGCCCCTGGGCGAACACCTGCGGGCCCGGCTCACCCGGGCGGACCCCGGAACCGCGAAGGCGCAGTTCGAACCCGCCTGATCCGGCGACGGCCCCCGGCATGGAAACGGGGGCCGCGGATGTTGCCCCGTAGAGCGGACGCGGACGCGTCCGGCCACGACGGCGAGGGGGAGGGACGGCCATGACCGGACGGAAAGAGGCGACGGCCGGGACCGTCACGGAACCGGCGAGGAACCCCTCGAAGCCCTCCGGGAAGGAAGAGGCCCGCTGGACCCGGGCCACCCTCGGCCGGGACGGCCGGCCCCTGGACCTGCTGACGGCACGCTTCGACCAGCACCGCTACGCCCCGCACACCCACGACGAGTTCACCATCGGCGTCAGCGTCGGCGGCTCGGAGCTCATCGGCTACCGCGGCGGTCACATCCGGACCGGCCCGGGATCCATCGTCGTGCTGGCCCCCGGCGAGATGCACACCGGCGGTCCCGCCGCCTGCGACGGCTACGCCTACCGGGCCCTGTACGCGGAGCCGTCCCTGCTCTCCGAGGGTGCCGCCGGCGGCCTCCCGCACTTCCGGGAACCGCTGCTCGACGACCCCGAACTCGCCGCCGCGCTGCGCGCCGCGCACACCGAACTGAGCGTCTGCCCGGACCCGCTGGAGGCCGAGTCCCGCCTCCCGTGGCTGCTCGCCGCATTGACCCGGCGCCACTCCACGGCCCGTCCGGACCGCGACGAGGTCCCCGGCGCCGCGCGCATAGCCGACGCGGTACGGGACCGCCTGGCCGGCGAACTCCAGGACCCGCCCTCCCTCGCCTCCCTCGCCACGGACCTCGGCCTGTCCCGCTACCAGCTCCTGCGCGCCTTCCGTACGACGACGGGGATACCGCCGTACGCCTGGCTGGCCCAGCACCGGGTGAACCGGGCCCGCCGGCTCCTGGAGTCCGGACTGCGCCCCGCCGAGGTCGCCGGACTCGTGGGCTTCGCCGACCAGGCGCATCTGACCCGCTGGTTCCGCCGTGTGCTCGGCGTGACGCCGGCCGCGTACCGCGCGAGCGTGCTCCCGTCCTCGTCCCTCTCCCTGTCCTCGCCCCCGTTCCCGTCCCTGTCCCCGCTCCGGTAGCGCGCGCCGGTTCCGTCCGCGGAGCGCAACAGCGTTCAAGACGCACCGCGCGGAGGTGCCCGAGACTGCCCGTATGACTGCACGCGGCTGGTTTCTGTTCTCCCTGATGGGAGTGATCTGGGGCATCCCCTATCTGATGATCAAAGTGGCGGTGGGCGAGGTGTCCCCGTCGGTGGTGGTGTTCACCCGCTGTGCGGTCGGCGCCGCGCTGCTGCTCCCCTTCGCGATCCGCCAGGGCGGCCTCGCCGGGACCGTCCGGGCCCACTGGCGCCCGATGCTGGCCTTCGCGGTCATCGAGATCATGGTCCCCTGGTGGACCCTCACGGACGCCGAACGCCATCTGTCCAGCTCCACCGCCGGCCTGCTGATCGCCGGTGTGCCGATCGTCGGCGTCGCCGCGGCCCGCTTCCTCGGCGACACGGAACGGCTCGGCGCCCGGCGCGTCACGGGCCTCGCCCTCGGCCTCGCCGGAGTCGCGGTCCTCACGGCACCGCACCTGACCGGCGGCGACGCCCGCTCGCTGGTCGAGGTGCTGCTGACGGTCGTCGGCTACGCCGCCGCGCCGCTCATCGTCGCCCGCCGCCTCAAGGACGTGCCCTCGCTCCATCTGACGGCCGCCTGCCTGGCGTTGGCTGCGCTCGTCTACGCCCCCGCGGCCCTCTTCACCCGGCCGGAGGCGATACCTTCCGGACAGGTCCTGGCCGCCCTCGCGGGCCTCGGCGTCATCTGCACGGCCGTCGCCTTCGTGGCCTTCCTGGAACTGATCAAGGAGGCGGGCCCGACCCGGGCGACGGTGATCACGTACGTCAACCCGGCGGTCGCGGTCGCCGCGGGCGCCCTCTTCCTGGACGAACGACTGACTCCCGGGATCCTCGCCGCCTTCGCCCTCATCCTGGCGGGCTCCGTCCTCGCCACGGCGACCGCCGGTCCCCGGCGTCCCGCCCGCCCGGTACCATGGTCGGCACGGCAGACGAGCCGGGCGGACGGCCGCGTGGAGGTTCTTGTGGACCTTCCCGAGGAACGTCCGGGCTCCACAGGGCAGGGTGGTGGCTAACGGCCACCCGGGGTGACCCGCGGGACAGTGCCACAGAAAGTAGACCGCCGAGAACTCCGGTTCCCGGTAAGGGTGAAACGGTGGTGTAAGAGACCACCAGCGCCTGAGGCGACTCAGGCGGCTAGGTAAACCCCACCCGGAGCAAGGTCAAGAGGAGCCGCTCTCTCGGAAGAGAAGGCGGTTCTGCGCGAACGTTCGAGGGCTGCCCGCCCGAGTTCGCGGGTAGACCGCACGAGGCCGGCGGCAACGCCGGTCCTAGATGGATGGCCGTCTCCCCGGCCGCCGCGAGGCGACCGGGCGACAGAACCCGGCGTACAGCCCGACTCGTCTGCCGCCACTCGCGGCTCTGCCTTGGAAATGGGCCTCTGATCCGCGTCGGAGGCCCTTTCCGAGCCCGCTTCGCTCGGCGTCCGCTACACCTTCCGCGTCCGGTTCGCGGGGTGTCTCTTCGAAAAAGAGCTCATCGCACCGACCTGCCCCTGGACGGCGGCCGGTGTCAGTAGCATGCCGCCGGTCAGTAGTCGCGCGAGTGCGGGGAGGCGGGGCCCATGACTGCGGTCGAGAGCTACTGGGGCAAGACCGACGACGAGCTGTACGCCTTGCTGGGGGCTGAACTTCTGGGCGAGGGCCTTGGCCTGTCGCCGGAGGACGAGGAGAGCCAGCGGGACTTCGGCAGGGAGTGGTTCGCGGACAAGCATGCCGAGTTGCAGCGCCGGATCTGCCATCACGCGAAGGTGCAGCCGTTTCTCGGCACGACGTCGACGGACCGGCTCCTCGATGCCTTCACCGTGCAGGAACTGATCGCCGACTTCGCGGGAGACGCCAGGACCGCTGTCCTGATCGCCGTGCTGGTGGGCCGGGTCGGGCTGGGTGTGTTCTGCCGCAACGCTCCGGCGCCGGAACCCTCCGCGTGAGCGGCGAGAGACTCGCCTTCCGGCAGTACGAGAAGCTGCGGGTCAACCGGGCACGCCAGTTGTCCCAGATGCGCGCGCGGCTCACGGAGCTGGGGGACGACCGCGGGCTGCGGCAACTCGACACGATGATGGCCGAGTTCGGTGCGACCGGCCCCCAGGCACCGGACGACCCGGTCGGTGAGATGGTCGCTGAACTGGTCCGGCAGATGAAGGACGCCCTGGCCGATCTCGGGGCGAGCCGCGCGGTCTTGGGCGATGTGTGGGCGATGGCCCTCAAGCGCGACACGTTCTCCGCCCGGATGACACGCTTCACCGACAACTCGGGACTCGTCCTCGTCTCGGACGCGACCTTCAGCCTGTGCGGTCTGTACGCCCAAGCCCTCGGGCTCGCGGGTCGGCGCGGTCCCGAGCCGCAGGTGCTGACCGGGGTGCTGCGCTACTACTTCACCCAGCAACGGGTGTTCGGGCTGGCGGGGAAGGTGGAGATCCGGCTGGAACCGGAGGCCGCGGAGTCGGCCGCCCTTTTCCAGTACCTGGCCGCACAGTTCGTCCTGGCCCACGAACTCGCGCACTACGTGCTGGGGCACGCGTCCGCGGTGAGTGCCTTCGCGCCGGACGAGTACGTGCCTGTCTGTTCGGAGAGCCACCGGCTCGAGACAGAGGCCGACCTGCACGCGCTGCGGGCGGTCCGGCGTACCTGCGAACAGCTTTTCGACGAGCTGCCGCCCGAGGGAGGCGAAGCCGCTCTCGGAGCGGTGGGGGCCGCCATCGGGATGCTGGCCGTACACGCCACCGAACGAGGGCTCTTCGTCCGACGGGGTGTCAGCCATCCGCCTGCGCGCCGGCGAGCGGCCGCGCTGCTGCGGGAGATGAGCCCCGACGAGCGCAGACTCGCCCAGGAAACCCTCGACCTGGCCCTGACGGTGACCGAAGCCGCGTCCACCACCGGCGCGGGGGCCGTCCCCTTCACCCCCGGGATGTTCGGCTCCGCACCCATCCACACTCCGCTCGGCGCTTCCTACCTGAAGACCACCGGGGACTGGGACGCGATCCAGTGCCACTCGCGGGAGTCGTACGTGGAGCTCTTCGACCAGGTGAGCCGCGAACTCGACGCGCCCTGGCTCGCCGACGGCGCGCACCTCGCCGCCGAGGGCGAGCCGGCCCTGGCGCTGCGAACGTGGGGCCTGCCCAAGGGAACCATCGGTGCGCTGTGTGACCCGGAGCAGCCGCTGACCTTCAACGCCCTGTATACGAGATTGCGGGCGGCCTTCACCTCTCGCGGGCTCCCGGAAGACCATCTGCTCTACGGGATCGCGGCGGCGGCGCTGGTCGGTGAACCGCTGAGCGGGGAGACCGGCCAGGCACAAGCCGCCGGAACCTAGCCGCACCGTTGTACGTGCCGGGGGAGGGGGGCCGCCCGCGATCTCGGCGAGTCCGGAGTCCGGGACCGATCTCCGATCGGTGCCACCGAGGCCTCCAGGATCGCCCTCCTGGAGGCCTCGTACGCCTGGCTCCGACGCTGGAGGCTGGCGCCCCACCGGCTGCGAACCGCTCCTCGGATCACAGGCGCTGAGCGGGCAGCGTGGCGTAGTGGAACTCGATTCCGCACAGCAGGACGGTCTGGCCGGGAGGACAGATGATCTCGCGTTCCGGCCGGTCGGCCGTGCGGCAGCGCAGCCGGATGGGAGGCTGCTGGCCGAGCGGGCCCGGCACGCTCTTGATGCGCACCGTGCCGGTGCTCTCCAGCAGGGAGGAGAGGTCGGCCGTGACCTCACGGCGTCCCTGCAGAGGGATCTGCAGGGGCTGCCGGGCGTCGACCGCTTCGGCGGAGACCGTTCCCAGGACCGGACGGTGCCGCCGCAGCAGCCAGACGCCGTACGGGACCAGGGCCATCAGGAGAGCGGCCGACAGCACGGCCCACCGCAGCGGATCGACGGACGTCCGCGCCGTCCCCTCGACGGCCAGGGGATCGCCGAGCGGACGGTCGGCGAGGCGGACGTCCTTGCCGACGTAGCGCCGGGCCGCCGCGGCCAGCGGCGTGCTCACCTTGCCGGTCACGGAGAGATTCCACGTCTCGGGCCCGAGGCCGCTGGTCCAGCCCTTGCGGTGGGTCGTGGCCGACCGCACCGAGAGGTCGAGGTCCCGGGACTCGCCCGGCTCGAGTTCGACCGAGCCGGGCAGTTTCGAGGCGAGGGCGACTCCGTCGGGCAGACCGGAGATCCGGAGGCCGGTGAGCCGTACGGGCAGCGCCTTCGTGGACGCCGTGAGCCTCACCCGGAGGTCCGACGCGGCGGGCGCCTGCCCGCCCTTCCGGGCGCCGGGCCAGGAGACGCGGATCCCCCTGCCCCGGTCGCCGGCCACGGACAGGGCGGCCTGCCGCAGACGGGTGTCGTCCTGGGCCTCCGTCATGGCCGCGCTGATCCGGCTGCCCGACGTGTCCAGCATCCGGTAGGCCGGGAAGACCTTGGCCAGTACGTTCTTGACGTCGGTCCCGGGTGCCAGGGAGATGCCGTAGCCCGTCAGGCTCCGGTCCGCCGGCAGGCCGGAGGCCTGTTTGCGCAGGGTGGACCAGCCGCTCGCGTCGAAGTCGCTGTAGCGAGGATCATCGGGCGCTCGCAACTCGGCGTCGGACAGCAGCAGCACCCCGCAGACGTCGGTGTCGGTGCGCTGGAGCCCGTCCAGAGCCTGTTCGAAGGCGCGTCCGAAGTTGGAGGCGGGTCCGTCCGGGCTCGTGGGCAGGATGTCGTCGATCTCCGCGAGAGCCTCGTCCCGGGAGACCATCTCGCAGGCCCGGGCACCGTCGCTGAAGGGGATCAGGCAGACACGGTCCTGGGAACGGAGCGACTTCAGGAAGGTCGGGAGCACCGCGCGGACCTTGTCGTAGGCACCGTCGTCGGCCATGGACCGCGAGGTGTCGACGAGCACCGCGTAGCTCGCTCCCCGGGGGCTGACGACCGTGTCCAGGAAGGATTCCAGGTCGACGGAGTCGGCCGCCCGGGCGGACGAACAGGGCCCCAGCGCGAGGAGGCCTGTGGCCAGGAGGGCTGTCAGGGCGCGCCGGGGTGTTCCGCGCCGCTTGTCGTTCTTCATTGGCTGCTTCCTTTTCTCCACGGCTTCTTGTGCCTGCGCGGCGTTCCCGGGGACAGGTTGAGAAAGGACAGCAGCCGTACCCTGCGGAGTTCACGCACGCGGGAGCGCTGCCGTCTCAGGTCCCTCTTGGTCTGCTTGAGGATCGTTCGAGCCCGCCATCCACCGCCGCCGTGGCCGGAGGCTTGGCCGGCCACGATCAGCCGCCGGATGTCGTGCAGCGCGTCCGCGGCCTCGCGGGGGCTGTACCGGTATTTGACGAGGAGCACGCGCTCCAGGTGTTCGAAGAGCGCCTCGCGGTCCTCGTTCATCGCCTTCTCCCACCAGCGGCCCGCCAGTTCGAGGGCCTGGCGGCCGTCCTGGGTCTCCAGCTGGAGGGCGAAGGGCGCCCACATCGCGGCGATCTCGCCGGCCGGAAGGGACTGGCGGACGGAGAAGCCGAGCAACTCCATCGGGGTGTTCGCCTCATGGGCCAGGTCGCCGTGCCGCCGGCTGTCCAGGGCGTCCCGGGCCGATGCCCCGACGCCGACGACGTGCCCACGTCCGGAGTCGTCGCCGGCCGCGCGCGCTCCCGCGACGCGAGGACCCGTGCCGGGGCGGGGCCCCGAAGAGAACGGCCGTGGCGCCAGGGCGGCCGCCTGCTGTTCCTCCCTGCGCCGGGCCTCGGCGGCACGGGCGGCCTCCTCCGCCTCCCATCGCTCCCGCAGGATCCGGTCGCGTGTGGCCACCCGCTGGTACAGCTCCGCCACGGCCTTCTGGTCCGGCGCCTTCTGAAGGATCGCCAGGACGACGGACTCGCCCTCCTTGCCCCAGGGCTCGGCGAGCACGGGGCGGGCGAGCTGGTCCAGCAGCAGGTCCAGACAGGGGCGCAGCCATTTGTCCCACAGCAGGAGTTTCAGGCTCTCGGCGTAGGCGAGGCACGTGTCCTCGCGCCACTGCGGACCGGAGGCCGGCAGTCCCACGAGGCAGCGCAGGACGTCCGCCCATGCCGGGCAGTCCTGCCAGACGTCCTCGGCGAGCAGGTCCGCGAGTGCCCGCGCGCCCATCTCCTCGGCCGCGTCCGGCGGGGACGGGGTCTGCGTCCCCCCGCGGCTCAGGAAGGAACGCGTGAACGTCCCCCCGTCCCGGCCGTTCCCTGCGGCCTGTTCCGTCTGGTGCGATCCGAGGGCCAGTGTGCGCAGCGGACCCCACAGACCCCGGACGGTCTCGGCGGTCAGGTCCGCCCGTCCCGCGCCCACGGTGGCGGAGAGTACGTTCAGGGCCTCCAGCGGAGTCGGTCGCGGGTCGCCGAAGACCGAGCACTCCTCCGTTCCGGGCAGCAGGACCGCCCATGCCCGTAACCAGGTCGGCGCCTCACGGTTGTTCACCGCGAGGGCCTCCAGCCATTGCCGCAGCCCGGCCGGGGCGATCGCTTCCCTGGCGAGCACCCCGGCGGTGAGCCGGCGCGCCTCCCACAGCGCCCGCGCGACGGCGGGACCGTTCCCGGTCACCTCGGCCGGTCCCAGGACGCACAGGCAGTCGACCATGTACGGCAGCCGCTGGTCCGCCTCGGGGCCCCCGTCGTCCGAGAGCAGCCGCAGGACCTCGGCCTCCCTGGCGCTGTCCTTCACCATCCGCCACAGGCGGCTCAGCCGCGTACGGCAGGACGCACTGTCGGTGCCCGAGGCGGCGACGCTCAGGGCCGTGTTCAGCAGATTCTCCGCCACGCACGCGGACACCAGCGGCCCGTTGCCCTCGTCCACCCACAGACGCCGCATCGCGTCGTCCATCTCCCGGGCGGTGTCCTCGACCACGTAGTCGATCCCGCGCTGGACGAGGCGTTGCACCTTGGCGGAGTCCGGACCGGCCTTGCCCGTCAGGCTGTTGAGGCCCTCGGCGACCATGTGGACCGACTCGTGGCCCGCCTCCACCGCGTTCACCGCCACCTGGAAGGGGTCCAGCCGGTCCAGGCAGCGCAGGATGCCGTCGTGGTCGGTCAGGGGGACGGGGGCGTCGTAGGACAGCAGGCTGTTGGCGACCGCCAGGAAACCCTGATCCCCGATCAGATGGGCCAGGCGGCGCCGGTACTGGTCGGGCCGGCCTTCGGGCACCCGCGGGACGGTGCCCAGCCGCACAGGGGTGGTGTCCGGGGTGTACGCCGGCCCGAACGCCAGGTGGGTGGGCGGACGTTCACCCCCGTCGATGCAACTGCCCACGGCCAGTTCGCTGCGTACTCCGTACGGCAGGAAGCCGGCGACGGCGTCGAAGACGGCCAGCCGGGTCCTGGTGCCGAGCGAGCCGCCGCCGGTGATGACGACGCGGACGCCGCCGAGGAGGAGGGCCGCCACGGCGGCGGCCCACAGCGCGGCCGCCGAGCGCCGTTGGTCGTCCTCGAACCCGGCGGAGATGCCGGGCACATGGCCGGCGACGGTGTCCAGCCCGGTGAGCAGTCCGTGACCGGACTGCGCGGCGACCCGCAGCGGGATGCTGTCGTCGTGGTCGGGGGGCAGCTGTACGTTCTCCACGGCGTCCCACAGGGTCACGTACTCCACTCGGTGGAGAGCCAGCTCGGGGGAGGAGTTCAGCAGGAAGTAGCGGGTCGGGGTGACCTCGCGGTTCGCGCCGTCGCGCAGCGTCGAGGACTCCATCACCGAGATGCCGGTCCACTGTCCCTCCGGGAAGAGCAGCCCGCTCACGGAGACCCATGGCAGCCGGTTGTGGAGAGCGTTCGCGGAGGGCGGGTTGCCGAGGCCCGCGGCGGCGATGCCCGGGGCGAAGAAGTCGCGGCGTTCGGCTCCTCCGGCGCAGTGCAGCACGTCGTACTCGTGCAGCGAGCCGGGTCGTTTGCTGTACCAGGCCCATGACGCCCTCACGGCGAACATGTCGTTCACGCGCGTACTCCGTCCCGCATGCCGAGCAGCAGGGCCACGAGCGGGTCCATCACGTTGTACGGGCTGAGCGGGCCCACGATGCGGTAGTTCCCGTCGACGACGTTGACGTTGCCGAACCGCTTGAGGTCGATCGAGCCGCCCGGCATGGTGCCGAATCCGATCGCGGAGGTGGTGAAGTAGTGGATGCGCGACGGATGGAAGTTGGCGCGCAGGGTCTGTCCCACCAGCCGCATGGTGCTGCCGTGCAGGTCGTCGGCCAGCCAGTCGAAGAAGCCGGCCGGGTCGGACACCACGGGCACACCGTTGCGGCCGAGGTCCGTCCAGCCGCCGCGCCGGGCCCGGTCGAAGACCTCCGGGTCGTCGAACTTCGTCAGGCAGACGGCGATGTGGTGCGGCAGATAGGGGCCGTCGAGCCGGTTCTCCTCCATGCAGATGCGGGTGATCCGGGTGAGCGTTCCGTTGAGATAGGCGAAGGAGTCGCTGTCCTGGGCCTCCCGCAGCGGGTCGAAGAGATAGACGAGGCCCTGGGCCTGGGCCAGGTGCTCGATGCTGCGGGTGGCGATGGCGCCGCCCCTGAGGTCCTCGTACGCGCCGCCGGGCACGTCCAGAACGCTCAGGTCGAACTCCATGCGGTGCGACGGCCGCGCGCGCCAGAGCCTGCGTCTGCCGAAGGGGGTGCCGCTGACGTCCCCCCGGAACCGCCAGGCGTAGGACCGGACCTGCTGGGTCGCCGGAGGGAAGACCCGGTCGATGGCCAGCTGCCGGGAGGTCTCCACCAGGAAGGCCTCCGAGGCGTCGTCCGACGGCACCACCTGCCAGCGGCCGAACGGTCCGTCAGGGTCGAGCGCCGCCAGCCGCAGGGCGCCCAGGAACGTGGTCTTGCCCGAGGCCGGGGAACCCCACACCCCGATACGGGTGGTGCCGTCCTGCTGCCGGGTGGCGGCGGGATCGCCGGGGCCGGCAGGCGCCGGGTCCCGGACGCTGTGCTCGGTCGGGTCGGGCGAGGCCTCGACCGGCCAGAGCTGTTCCGCCCCGTCGTCCTCGACGGGTTCCCCGAAGAGGTTCGGTGGCATGAGAGCCGGTGGGAACCGGGTCTTGTCCGACTCGTCTTCAGTCATCGTGCTCACTGTCCTTCAGGCTGAGTCGTGCCGGCGAGGGGCCGAAGCCGTGCGGCACGGCGGAACGTCGGCCGCCGGGATCGGTCAGCAGCGCGGGCGCCTCCGCGGGGCGGCCCAAGGCGCTGCTGACACAGAGGGCGACATCTTCCGGGGTGTGGGTCCCGAGGGCGAAGAGGTGGTCGCGGCCGAGGCCGCGCCACGCCTTCTGCAGTCGTTCGAGGGTCTTGGGCCGCCAGTGCCCGGAGCTGCCGACGGCCGGCTGGCGCACGCCGACGAGGGTCAGGCCGGGGCAGGTCTCCGACCGCAGACGGTCCAGGGACTTCTCGTAGTCGCGTCCGTCGGGGCAGGGCAGGCTGAGGTCGGCCTGCTGGCGCACCGGATGGGGTGGCCGTCGGGCCAGCACGAGCAGGACCTGCCGGGCACCGTCCCGCCAGTGGCGCCAGTGCGCCGCGGCGTGCAGGGCGTCCTCCAGCGGGGCCGCGTAGTCGTGTCGTACGGGGCGCGGGGCGAACAGGCGGACGGCCTCGGCGGCGGCTCCCGCCGAGCCGGGACCCCAGGGTCTGAGCACGTTGACCGCCGTCGGGGCCCGCGCCGGCAGGAAGGTGTGGTCCTCGTAGCCGATGAGCCCGACCCGCAGATTTCCCGGCGGCCCCCCGGCCGGGCCGCCGCCGTCCCGGTGCCGGCGCCAGGCGCTGTCGACCTGCTGGAGCAACGCGTTCAGAAAGTCCGTGCGCGTCTCGAACTCGCCGCGTTCGCCGCCGAGTTCGAGCAGCAGCAGCAGATCGGCGGCGCCGGAGTGGTGCGACGCGGGGCCGGCCGGGTACGGCAGCGTGTGTCCGTCCCGTTCCTCGGTGAACACCTTCGGTTCGGTGAAGCGCAGTCGGCCGTTCCGGTCGAGGGCGACCGTGACGGTGCTCCGTGACCCGGGGTCCACCCGGGTCCGCCCGGTGCGCAGGACGGGCCAGTCCTCGGTGCGGTCCCCCCGGGTGGTGACGAGCGGCAGGGCGTACACCCCGGGGGTCTGTCCCGGGTCCGCCAACAGCTCGACGGAGGCCAGCAGTTCGCCTTTCCGGGGCAGCGTGGTGCCGCCGGGGAAGAGGACGCGGGCCGCGGTGGCCCGCCGGTCCGCCGGTCCGGGCCGGGTGAGCAGGGCGTAGCCGCGGCGCAGCGGTACCTGATGACAGGCCTCGGCGACGATCTCGTCCAGGGTGCGCGGGTCGGAGGCGTCGAGCAGCACCTGGGCCGCGGCGGGCGCCCGGGCCGCCAGGGACCTGGCCGCGTGGCCGGGCCAGCGCCAGCCGGCTGTCTGGCAGACGAGGACCAGCGGCACCGCACGGCCTTGGGCGCGTGCGGCGCGAAGAGCTGCCAGCGCCGCCGTCAGGGCCCGGTCGATGGCGGGCTCCCAGGCGTGATCGGCGGCCCGCCGCACGCCCCGGATTCCGTACGGGGGTGCCGTGCCGATGCCTCCGGCCAGAACGAAGGCGCGTTCCACCGCGGCGGTGGGCAGCCAGGCGGCGGCCTCCGACCAGGCCGTCCCGTCCTCGACGAGGCCGTGGGTCCAGCCGGTCCCGTTCTCGTCCCGCCCCAGTTCCCGTACGGCCAGGCCGGTCGCGGAGATGCCGAGGACGCAGACGGCGTCGCACTCGCCGGCCGCGAGGGCGGTGAGGACGGACACGGCACCGGAGAGACCGCCGTGCGGTCCGCCCCGGTTCTCGTCGGGGCCGGGGGCCCGGACGTCGCGGTCCGGTCGCCGGGAGGGGGCGCGGCGGATCAGTGACCGGAGCCGGACGTCGACGGTGCCGCCCGGCGGCCTGCCGTGCGACGCGCCGCTCGTCGCCATGTGCTGTGAGGCGAGGACGGCGGCGGCGATGTCCCAGGACCAGCAGGCGGCGATCTCCTCGTTCCGCGCGTCGGGGCCGGTGGCCGCCTCCGGCTCCCAGCCGCAGGTGCCGCACGGTCCGGGAGTGCCGCTCGACCAGCAGACGGGACAGCGTCCGGGTTCCCCGGCGTCCAGGTCCTCGGCGTCCGGGGTCCGCGCTTCGAAGAACTCGGACCCGTCCCGGCGGACGCCCGTCACGGGCGGCGCCCAAGGGCCTGACCCTGCCCGCAGTACGCGGGTGTCGGGCGCTTGCGCGCCCTGGCAACGCTGTGCACGGCTCCCCCCTCGGACCGGCGTCCCCACGGCTGCACCGGGGCGATGAACTCCCGGTGAAGGACTGGCAGCTTGAGGACCGTCAGCGATCGTAGTGAGATCACCGGTCATCGTCCGATGAAATGACATATTTCTTCGGAACTTGCAATATTAAGTACGTGTATGTCAGTGAATTCGGTGGAGATCGACTGCGCCGGACTCCGCCCGGACGTCCGCGCCGTCCAGCGCCATCCGGCGCACCGCGCCGTCGAGTCCGACCGCGATCAGACCGCCCTCGACCGGGCGCACCGCCGATACCGTGGGCACGTCCCAGCGCCGTCGCTCACGGCCGTCGGCGATGTCCAGCAGCCGGATCGCGTCCGGGCCGGCCACGCACACCGCCGAGCCGTCCGCGAGGACGTCCAGGGCCCGTGGACCCGGACCGTCGCCGGCGGCCACCCTCCAGCGCGCGCTGCCGTCCACGGCGTCCAGGGCGGTCACCGCGCCCTCGGTGGTGGCCAGCACGACGGCCCCGGCGCGGGCGACGGCCGGCAGGTGCACGGTGCCGCCCACCGACGTGCTCCACAGGCGGCGGCCCGCGTCGCGGTGCAGGGCCTCGACCCGCCCGTCCGCGGTCGCGACGACCACGGCGTCACCGAGCGCCGTCGGACCGGCCGGGGAGACGGCACGCAGGCCGGCGTCCCAGAGCGGGCTTCCGTCGTCCGTCCGCAGGCACCGCACCGAGCCGCGGTCGGTGCAGCACACCACCGTCGCGCCGGTCAGCAGGGGCCGTCCCGTCACCGCTCCCACGTCCCCGGCGGCCCAGCGAACGTCCCCCGACCCGGGGTCGAGCATCCGCACGCCCGTCCCCTCCGCGACGAAGAGCTGTCCGGGGTCCCCGTCCCGGCCCGCCGACCAGCCCACCGCGTGCACGGTCGCCGCGAACGCGTGCCGCGCGCGGGTGAGGCGGCCGGACGCCGGCCGGACGTGGTGCACCTTTCCGTCGGCGGTCCCCAGGACCACCGCGTCGCCCGCCGGGACCATCGCGCCCCGTACCGGCGCCCCCAGCTCCGTACGGTCCAGGAGCTGCCCGCTGCGGTAGTCCACCCAGTAGAGGATCCCGGACGACGTGACGGTCAGGACCACGTTCCCGCGCAGCCAGGGGGCGGCACGGATCCAGTCGTGACAGTGCCACACCCACTGCTCGCCGGCCGTGGCGGACGGCGCCCTGCCCGGCGGGTCGTGCCGCGTCCGGCTCCTGGGCCGCTCCCGGCCGCCCGCCTCCTCCCGCTCCAGGTGGTCGGCCCGCGGCCCGAGGAGGGCGCGCAGTGCGGACCAGTGCCGTTCGAACACCCGCCGCGCGGCGGGCGGATAGGGGATGCGGTCGGTGTCCGCCACACCGGACAGGGTGGCCCGCACCTCGTTCATCGAGGGGCGCTCCGTGTCCGTGAACCGCAGGCAGGCGGTGATGAGTTCGAGCAGGGCGCCCTCGCGCACACCGGAGATGTCCGGTGGCTCGGTGAGTGCCCGCAGCCGGATGTCGAACTGGTTGCGGCCGCTGTAGGGCGGATGTCCGGTGGCGGCGAACAGCAGGGTCGCGGCGAAGGCGAACACGTCGGCGGGACCCTGCGCACGGCCCAGTCCGCCCGCCTGTTCCGGCGGGGCGTACTGGAAGCTGCCCATGGCGTCCGCGGTGACGGTCAGGCTGGGGTCGGCGGCCAGCCGGACGAGGCTGAAGTCGATGATCCAGGGCCGGGTCCTGGTGACCAGGACGTTGCTCGGCTTCATGTCCCGGTGGTAGAGCCCGGCGCCGTGCAGGTCGGCGAGGGTGCCCGCGAGATGGCGGCCGAGGGCGAGCACCGTGTCCTCGGGCAGCGGACCGGCGTCGTCGACCAGCCGTTGCAGCGAGGGACCCGGGATGTACCGTGTCGCCAGCCAGGGACGGTCGGCCGCCGGGTCGGCGTCCAGCAGCTCGGGTATGCCTTCGCCGCCCGCGCGGTTCACCGCCTCGATCTCGCTGCGGAACCGCGGCCGGAGCCGCTCCGACTCGGCTACGTCGGCACGGATGAGCTTGATCGCCGCGATCCGGCCGGTGGCCGACTCCTCCTGCCCGAGGAACACCTCGCCGAAGCCGCCCGCGCCGATCCGGGAGAGCAGCCCGAACCGTCCGAGCCGCCGGGGGTCGCCTCTTCGCAGTGCTTCCATCGATCAGTCCTTGAGGTACGAGTCGGAGCGCCGCGTCCCCGGCCGCGTGCCGACGACGCCGGGAAACGCGGTGGGCGCGGTCCGTTCGGCCAGCGCGCGAAGCAGTCCGAGGGTGCCGAGTTCGTCGTGCAGCAGGTGCAGCCTGGCCAGATGGGCCCGGGCCCGGGGAGCGGCGGGGGTGGGCGCGGCGCGCTCGTGAACCGTGAGCCGCCGCGCCGAGGACGCCCTCGTGTAGCAGATCCACGGATCGGCCGCCGTGGCGTCCGGGGCCCACGTCGACGCGGTCAGCGCGGCCCGGTAGCCGAACGGCAGCAGGGAGGCGATCGCGTCGATGGTGCCGATCCGCACCAGGGCGAACCGGTCGCCCTGGGCGGTCAGGGCCAGCGGCGTCTCCAGCGCGGCCGCCGCGGTGGCGGCCACCCAGCGGAAGCCGAGCTCGTCCACCAGCCGCGCGGTCCGCTCCAGGTGGTCGGTCTGCGCCGTGAGGAGGACCGGGGCCGCGTCCTGCCCCGCCTCCGGAGGCAGCCGAACCGGCCGCACCGCGTTCCAGAGGGAGACCAGCCCGACGCCGTGCCGGGCCACGTCCTCGTAGGGCACCAGGAAGCAGCGGGTGGTGGCGGAGCGCCGGCCGGAGGAGTCCCAGGTCGCCTGCGTGGGACTGTTCCAGTCCGTCACGGAGACCGTCACCCACCGGCCGCCCGCGCCCGCGGCCCCGGCGTCGCACGCCCCGAACGAGATCCACGGCAGGGTCTCGCCGGGCCGACCCGCCGTGGACCACGGCGGTGGCGTGCCGAACAGGGTGTCCCGGACGACGCGTTCGAACCAGCACACGGCCGAGGGGCCGTCGCTGCACACCAGAACGCGGTAGTCGCTGCTGTCGGCCTGGGGTTTCGACAGCACGGCCCACCGCGCCCGCAGGGTGAGGGAAGGATTCATGTCAGATGTCTCCCGACGCCCGCCCCAGCGCGATCAGGGGCTCCAGTACGTTCAGTGGCCGGGCCGGGCCCCGCAGCGCCCTCAGGCCGTTCTCGTCGTACGTCTGGTTCGAGCAGTCGTCCAGATTGAGGAACCCGTCGCGGGTGCGGTGGAAACCGATCGCCGAGACCGCGTACCACGACACCCGTTGGGCCAGGAAGCTCTCCAGCACCAGGGTCCGGGCCTCGGCCACATCCGCCGAACTCCGGCTCAGCCAGGCGATGTAGTCCTCGGCGTCGGCGGCGGGCACACACGGGTCGCCCTGCGAGGTCTGGCCGACCCAGTTGCCGCGCCGTGCGTCCTGGAAGACGGCCGGGTCGTCGAACTTCGTCACACAGAAGGCGACATGGTGCGGCAGCCGCCCCTTCAGCAGCCGGCCGCTCTCGTGGAACTCCTGCGCCAGCCGCTGAAGATGGGGAATCAGCAAGCCGGCCTGACCGCCGTGGCTCAGCGGGTCGAGCAGGATCACCAGATGCCCGGCGCGTCCCAGGTGCGCGTCGAGGACATGGTTCCGGCCGTAGTTCTCCCGCCGGAACTCGCCGCCTCCGACGTCGCAGAAGTTCAGCGCGAAGTCCACCCGCTCGACACGCCGTCCGTTCGTCACCTCGGCGCGGAAGACGTACGAGAACGCCGTCGGGCCCATCGTCGCCTCGGGGAAACGGCGCACCACCGCCAAGGCGTTGGTCTGCTGGACCAGGAAGTTCTCGGCCTGTTCGCTCTCGGCGACGACGTTCCAGCGGCCCAGCCGCGGCCGTGCCGTCGTGGCGGCGAGCGAGGCCGCGGCGAGGAACGTGGTCTTGCCGCTGTTGGCCGCGCCGAGGACGGCGATCGTGCGTCTCGGCTGCCGCGCGGCCCGGTGCCGTGGTTCCTCGGACGGCTTCACGGCCCGGTGCCGCGGTTCCTCGGACGGCACCGGGTCCTTCACGGCGACGGTGAGGGGAGCCACCGCGACGAGCGGCCGCAGCGGGAGCGGGGTGGCGACGGCCGGGGGCCGGGGAGCGGGCCCGGGGGGAGCGGGAGCCGGATCCGGGGGAGCGGAGGACACCGGGGCCGCGTCGTCGTCGGTGGGCGGCGCGACGGACGGGCCGGCGCCCTCGGAGAATCCGGCGACGGCCGCCTCGATACGGCGTACGGCTTCGCCGTAGGCCGGTCCGAGCCCCCGCAGGATCCGTGCCGCGATCTCCGCGAACGGACGGGTCTCCGGATCGATCTGGCCGACGAACCGGACGTCGCGCGGCGAGGCCAGCAGCGCGGGAAAGGCGAGCGCGGCGCGGCCCATCGTCGTGGACACGTACGCGGAGACCGTCTGGAAGGTCCGCACCGCCTCGACCCGGTCCATGCCCTCCAGCAGCGTCTGCCGCGTGTCCCCGACGAACTCGTAGGCCGGATCCGCGTCCTGCCATGCGCCGCCGTCCTGTACGGTCCTGGGCCGCAGCAGACCGCTGAAGAAGACCTCGGCCAGCGGAGCCGGGTCGTAGGGCTCCCTGCGCCACTGGCTGGTGACCATGTGCGTGAGCCACATGGTCGACAGGTTCAGGGGCACCGCGGCCAGACTGCGCAGCAGCCGCCGGGCCCTCGGGGTGGCGGTGGCGTCGAAGTCGTCGAGCAACTCGTCCTCGTCGACGGGGTGTTCCGGCACGGTGTCCTGAACGGGAACGGGGGCGCCGTGCCCGTCCGCCGGCCCGGACGTCACCACCCAGGCCGGCGCGGACACCGAACGGGTACGGGACCCGGTCACGAACGTGGCCCATCGGTTGAGGGAGTCCGGCTCCAGCGGCACCACCGGGACGGCGTGCGGCCGTCCGCCGCCGGGCGGACGGCCCGACGGCCACAGGTCTCGCAGCGACCAGCCCGCCGGGCTGAAACGCTGGGCCGGAGCGCACCATCCGGTCCCGGACCCGTCCGCCTGCGGGTGGAAGGAGACCGGCAGCGGGGCGACACCCGTCCGTCCCCACAGGTGGCGGGGGAGGAGATGGACGATCACCACCGGCCCGTACGCCGCCAGCAGATGGACCTGCGCGGCCAGTCGCCCGTCGTGCCAGCCCCGGCCGACACCGTCGGTGACGAACGCCGTCACGCGCCTGCTCCCGGGCGCCAGGAGCGTGCGCAGACCGGCGCGGCCGCCACCGGCGGACGTCGGCGTGGTCAGGGCGGTGTCGGAGTCCAGCCGGCGCACGGTGACCGACCGGAAGGCACCGAACCGGGCGGCGGCCCTGCCCATCTCGCGCATCAGCGGCGCCCACAGCTTCATGGAGGGCGCGGTGTCACACACCAGCGCGAGGTCGTAGTGCGGCTCCTCGGCGGCCGTGACCATGGGGACGACCATGCCGGTCGCCGCCGCCCACTGCGCGGTCAACTCCTCGTCCACCACTGTCCGTACGGGCGAGGGACTGGTACGGCGCAGCGGGCGCAGGGCGATGCCCAGCTCCGTACGACGGGGCAGCCACTGAGCGGGCAGCGGCGCCACGACACGGCTGGAGACGCCGCCCATCTCGGCGATCACGGGTTCGGCGGCCCGCGGCCACACCCCCATGTCGTCGAGCGCGGGGACGCACGGCACCGGGAGAGGGCCGCCGCCGGTGACCACCGGATCTTCGGGAGCCGGCCGTTCGCGTCCGCCCGGGCCGTCGGCGCCGAGGGCCGCGGAACTCCCTCCCTCGTCCGGACGGTCACCGCCCGGGGCCGGGTTCACCGTGGGCAGCCGTGCGGCCAGCCAGCCGATGTCGAGGATCTCCTCCAGGCCGATTCCGGCATCGCAGTCCAGCAGCACCCTCGCGAACTCGGGGCCCATCGCGTCACGCCCCGGAGAGCGGGTGGAACACCGCGTTCGCGATGGTCTCCATGTCCTCCGGTCCCAACTGGGCCGTGAGCCTCAGGCGTACGGCGTTGATCAGCTGGTCGGGCGAGAGCTGACGGCCGTCGGTGGTCAGCCGGTCGTAGCGCTTGAGGACGTCCTCGACCTGGGACAGGTCCCGCATCTCCGGCACATGGGCCCGGAGGATCTCGTGGAGCCGGTCCCCCTCGGGGCGCCTCAGGACCAGGAACAGACAGCGGCGGCGGAAGGCCGGCGAGAACTCCCGGTCACCGTTGCTGGTGAGGATGACGATGGGGAACTGCGCGCACTGCACCCGCCCGTTGTGCACGGGCGCCCGGTCGTTCCCGTCCCAGCTGAGCACCCGGACGGGGGAGTCGGCGATCCGGCGCAGCTCGGGGATCTCGTAGCCCCCCGTCTCGAAGACGTGCAGGAGGTCGTTGGGCAGGTCCACGTCGCTCTTGTCGATCTCGTCGATCAGCAGGACCCGGGGCCTGCGCCTGGGCAAGAGGGCGTCTCCCAGCGCGCCGAGCCTGATGTACTGCCCGATGTTCTCGTGCTCGCCCTTGAGCTTGACTCCCCTGCGGTTCAGGGCCGAGCCGTTGCGCAGGTTCATGTCGTGCAGGCGGCCCAGCACGTCGTAGTCGTAGAGCCCCTCGCGCAGGGTCGAGCGGCTGGTGATGCCCCACCTCAGCACCGGCCCCAGACCGAGTTCCCGGGCCACGGAGGAGGCCAGGGTGGTCTTCCCGGTGCCGGGCGGACCGGTGACCAGCAGGGGACGGCGCAGCTGGATGGCCGCGTTCACCAGATCGTGGACCTCGCGGTCGCCGCGGTAGGAGACCGCGACCCGGTCGTCCCAGGACCGCTCGCCCTCGGTTCCGGGCGGCGGCACGGGAAGCGTGATGTCGTCCGGATCCCGCTGCCGCAGCCGTGCCTCGTCGGCGGCGGGCACCAGCGTGGACAGGCCGAAGGAACGCCAGGGCGGGGGCTCCGGAATGGCGGGCGCCGCGGACGCCGTGTCGCGGGGTGTGCCCCAATGTCCGCGGTAGACCCACCAGTCGGGGGCCTCCGCAGAGGCGCTCGGGCCTTCCGTCATCGCTCTTCCCTTCTGCTCGCCGGCCGTCGCCCGGTCACGGCATGGCCACCGCGGTCCGTACCAAAGGAGAACGACGCGGATCGTCGAAGAGCACGACCACGTCGCGGAACACCTCGGCCTCGTCGCCCCCTTTGCAGCGCAGGCCGAAGACGATGTCGGGCACATCGCGCAGGGGGCGGCCCTCGAGCTGCCGGAGCAGGCTCTCCCGCACCAGCGCGCCGTCGCAGAGCGCACCGCCGTCACCGCCGCGCGCACAGTCGTCGACGGCGGACCGGTCGGTCCAGATGGCCAGTACGGCACCGTTGTTGAGGGCGGTGCCGACGATGTCGGAGGACGCGCGGTCCTCCAACGGGCGGGAGAGCACGATCCCGGCACACGCGTCCGTCGTTCCGGTGGCGGTGAAGACGTAGTCCGTGGCGTGGGCCGGGCCCGCGGGCGGTTCGTCGCCGGGTGCGCACGGCACGGCGCAGCCCTGCCAGTTCAGCCGCGCCGCGGGGACGGAGTCCAGCAGTGTGCCCAGGCGTTCCCAGTTCAGCGTCTGCGGGCCCCGGCGGTGCCGCCAGCGGTCGCGCAGCACCACCGGGGCCTTGTCTCCCAGCAGCGGCGGGCTTCCGCTCGGCACGGTGAAACTCGGGATCGTGTCGAACCGGTGGCCGAACAGGTCCCGGTCGACGATGAATTCCACCCAGGCGTTGTGCAGCGCGGAGCGCACCTTGGCATAGGCCTCGTCGTAGACCTGCGCGACGAGGGCGGCGAACTCGTCCTTGTGCCAGGTCCGTTGTGGCACGCTGATCCGGCGGCGTCTGGGGCCGGTGTAGAACCACGCCTGGGCGCGGTAGCTCGGCTCCAGGGAATCCTGGCCGGACACGGCCGCGCTGCCGTGGGTGATCTCGTCCAGCCGCTCCAGGTCGATGACCAGGTGGGCCTGCGGCCGGGGCGGCGGGTGGTGCGCGCGTTCCCGGGCCATGGTGGCCGGCACCTTGCCGGCGGTCAGGGGAGCCAGCCCCTTGTCGGCGGCCCAGGAGCCGTACCAGTCGTGGATCTCGTCCCGCAGGCGTCCGATCCGGGCCAGAACGGTACAGAGCCCGGTGATGCAGTGGCTGCCGTCCGCGCGATGGGGCAGCCGCGTCATCCGTACCGCCAGCTCCGGCAGGGGCAGGTCGTCGTCCTGCATGCGGGGGCCGTGGGTGTGCAGCCAGTCCCCCACCTCGCCCTCCTCCTGAGCGGTCAGGCGGGCCTCGCTCAGAAGCGTGCGCAGCCGTTCGGCCTGCAAGGGGGTCACCGCCACGCCGGGCCGGAAATCCTTGTCCACGAGCATCAGGCCCCGGCGGGAGATCCAGTAGTGGGTGGGTATCTGGCCGTAGTCGGGGTCTTCCTGCTCGTAGGCCTTCCGGAAGCGCGCCTCGAGTTCGACGGCGGTCCGCTCGATGGGGACGAGGTCGAGCCGGTCGCCGCGCGGCAGGGTCCGTACGGCCTCGACGAGCCGGCGGGTGAAGACGCCGCCCTGCTCGTCGAAGAGTGCCTGCTCGCCGTGGCGGGCGCCGTAGAGCACGAGTCCGTTCCAGTCCGGGTGCGGTACGCCACCCACCGCGGTGACCAGCATCTGGCCGCCGGTGTCACCGCCGGGTCCCGAGTCGCCCTCCCGGCAGGCGTCGATCACGAAGAGCAGGCGCCTGGGTCTGCCCGGGCCGGACATACGGGCCTGCAGGTCCTCGAGCTCGACGTACCCCTTGTGGGACACGTACAGGCGGTGGCGGCCGTTCTCCCGGCCGATGGCGCCGTGGCCGAGCCAGTAGAGGACGAAGGCGTCCTCCTCCCCGAGCTCGTCCAGGGAACCCGGCCGGAGGAACAGGTCCGACAGCGGGCCGAGTTCGGCCCGTTCCCGGGACACCGCGCCGGCGGCCAGTTCGTCGGGCAACCGGTCGGCGTTGGTCAGGAAGGTGACGGAACAGGGCTCCTCGACGTGGCTCGACAGCCAGGAGGCGAAGCGGGCGCCGGTGACCGCCGAACCGGGCAGGTCCCGGAGCGATGAGCCCTCGTACGTCTCCGGACACACCACCAGAGCGCGTACCGCCACCTCAGCACTCCTCGACGGCCGCGCGGACCGCCTCGTAGACCTGCGGGGTGGTCCAGTACGAGCCGTGCGCCCGGGGGAAGGGTTCCCGGGTGTCGACCCCGACGTCCGTGACCCGGCCTTCGAAGTGGTCCTCGGCCGTGAAGGCCAGGAGATCCTCCTGGTCGACCACATTGACCCACCGGGCCCGGAAGTGGTCCGGCAGCGGCGCCCCGAGGCGGTGGGTGGCCAGCGCGTCCAGGCCGTAGAGGTAGGGCACCTGACTGCCGACCGTCACCAGCAGCCGTACGTTGGGCAGGTCGTGGGCCACCAGGCTCTCGAAGCACGCGACTCCGCCGAGGCTGTGCCCGAGCAGGGCCACGGGTCCGGCGATCTCCCTGACCCGCTCCGCCAGGAAGGTCCGCAGGGGCTTGCCGCGGGCCTGGTAGAGCAGGATGTCGCCGAGGGCGGGCGTCGCCCGGGTGAGAAGCCGGCCGCGATGGCGCCGGACGACCGGCCGCGCCATGTGCTGCGCCGTGGACCAGGCCGCGGCGCGGGCTCTGTCGCCCAGGCCCAGCGGCGCGGAGCCCAGGCACTTCTCGAAGAGGCGCCACAGCAGGTCGCGTTCCGCCGCGGAGACGACCACGGTGCCGCCGTCCCGCTCGCGGACCCGGACATGAACGGCTGTCAGGCAACGGGCGACGAGGTCGTGCGATTTCCTGGCCGCGAGAAAAGGGAGGGCCGTCGTGAATTCCGTGTTCCGCAGTACATCGGCCACGGCCTCACGCAGATGGTCCTGACCCTCGCCGGCCGGAACCAATTCCTGGACCGATGGTTCGTCGGGTATTTTCCGTATGCGGGCCACCAGCAGGTCGATAACCCTCGGGGAGACGGAGGACGCGTCACCGGGATCCGCCGGAACCGCCAGCCGGATCTCGAACAGGGGGTCGTCGTAGAGCCGGGCCCACACGGCCCGCTCCGCGTCCGGCCAGGTCAGGCGCGTGGCGTTCGGAGACGTCGACCCGCCCGCGCCGTCTTCCTCCGCGGGTTCGCTCATCGACGTGACGCCCAGGACGTCACCCCAGGAGCACGTCTCCACCGTCGTGTCCGGCAGGGCGTCGCGAAAACCGCCTTCGATACGATCGAGTGCTTCCTTTTCGCGCTTCGATCGAACGCCCGTTCCGTGGACAAACAGAATCGTCGTCACTTTCCCCCCAGCCCCCGTGCCGCGACAAAGAACACCGCGGCGGAGGCCACGGTAGCGTGACGCGGGAGGCTTTTGGCTCGCGGTCGGTAAATCTGCCCGCGAAGCCATGAGGGCGAGCATTCGGCAAACGCGATCGAACAAAGACCGATCAGGAATCGGCGCGCATCGGACATGATGCCGACGCCGACATCAACTCCTACTCGTCGAACAGGGCTTCCTGCATGCCTTCCCGCTTCGCGCGCACCCGCTTGTTGCGGACGCCCACGACGACCGCGGTGACCGTGGCCGTCGTACCCAGCGCGATCGGCACCATCCAGCCGCGGTTCACCGCGTGGCCCATCAGATGGTCGAGGGACAGCCGGCCCGGACCCGTCACCGCGAGGCCCGCCGCCGCCAGGCCGAGCGAGGCCGTGTACTCGTAGCCACCGCTCTGCGCGAAGAACCCGTTCGGTACGTGCACGGCCGCCGCGCCCGCCATCGCTCCGGCCGCCGCCGCGCCGGCCGCGGGGGTGGCGAGGCCCAGCGCCAGCAGAGTGCCGCCACCGGCCTCCGCGAGGCCCGCGGCCGTGGCGCTCGCCTTCCCCGGCGCGTACCCCATGGCCTCCATGGCCTGCCCGGTGCCTTCGATACCACCGCCGCCGAACCAGCCGAACAGCTTCTGCGCTCCGTGCGCGGCCAGGACCCCGCCCGTGCTCAGCCGGAGCAGCAGCAGTCCCAGATCACGCCGGTCGATACAGGTCACGGTGACTCCCAGTCCAGAGGGCGGCAACGGGTTTCTCCCGGGTGACCACCGTCGCACCGATCGAACGGGTCCGGCGGGCGCGCGCCGCCGTTCGGGTGGCGGGCGCGGGGAGCCGGTGTGAGGGTGACTCCCATGACCATTCAGGTAACGCGCCTCAGCGACCCGGCGGTCCGGGCCTTCGTCACCGCGGTGAACGCCCATGACCGGGACGCCTTCGAGGCGCTTCTCGCGCCGGACGCCACCATGTCGGACGACGGCTCCGACCGTGACCTCGGGGACTGGAGCGACCGGGAGATCTTCTCCTCGCGCGGCCACATGGACGTCGACAACGAGTCCGACGAGGGCCGTTCCCTCCTGGTGCGGTACAGCAACGACACCTGGGGCGAGATGAAGACCAGGTGGAGCTTCACCGTCGACGACGGCGGCAGGATCAGCCGCTTCGAGACCGGCCAGGCGTGAACGCCGACGGGCCGTTCACCGGGGTTCGGTGAGCGGCCCGGAGGCGCGGGGAGCGCGAGGCGTGGGGGTGAGCGCGGAGGCCGGGGCCGCCGTCGGGCTCAGTGGCCCCGGGCGGCCCCGTACGGTTCCTGCGCGTACTGCGCCTCCGCGTACCCCTGCGGCGTGAACTGCTGCTGCGGGGCCGGGTGTCCGGCCCTCTCGGAGACGGCCCGGCGGGCACCCTGCTCGGTCAGACTGATCTGCCCCGCCTTGATGGTCGCGAGGCGGGGTGCGCGGCGGGCGATGGACGAGTCGTGGGTGACCATGACGAAGGTCAGCCCGTACTCGTGCCACAGCCCTTCGAGCAGGCCCATGATGTCGTCGCGGGTGCCCTCGTCGAGGTTGCCGGTCGGCTCGTCGGCGAGCAGCACCTTCGGCTTCTTGACCAGCGCCCGGGCGATGGCCACCCGCTGCTGCTGACCGCCGGACAGCTCGGTCGGGACGTGCGTGAGCCGTTCCCCGAGGCCGACCGAGCGGAGCGCCTCGGCGGCCCGGTCGCGCCGCTCGGCGGGCTTGACCCCGAGGGGGACGAGGGCGGTCTCGACGTTCTCCTGCGCGGTCAGCGTCGGGATGAGGTTGAACGACTGGAAGATGATGCCGATCTTCTCGGCCCGCAGCCGGGTCAGCTTGGCCTCGCTGATGGCGGCGAGGTCCACGCCGTCCAGCTCGACGCTGCCGGAGGTCGGCCGGTCGAGCCCGCCGATCATCTGGAGCAGCGTCGACTTGCCGCCGCCCGTGGGGCCCTGGATGACGAGCTGGTCGCCGTCCTCGATGGTGAGGTCGACGCCGCGCAGGGCCTCGACCGTCTCCTTGCCCCGCGTGTAGCGCTTGGTGACGCCGGTGAGCTTGTACATGAGGTTCTCCGAGGATGAAGGGGGTGGGGCGCCGCGGCCCGGGGGAGTGGACACGGCGCCCCGGCTCAAGGGGTGTGGCCCGGGGGGCGGGTTACGAGACGCTGCGGAGCGCGTCCGCCGGGCGCATCCGGGAGGCGCGCCAGCCGCCCATGGCACCGGCGATCAGACCGCCGGTGACGGCCAGGCCCACGGCGAGCGCGATGGTGGTCAGCGAGACCGGCGCGGACAGGGCGATGTCGACCGTGTTCTTGGCCGCGGAGGACGCCGGCCCGCCGGGACCGCCGCCGGGGCCGCCCATTCCGCCACCGCCGGTGGAGCCGAGCTCCGCCGTCAGCTTCGGGCTGATCGCGGTGACCGTGTAGGCGGCGCCGAGCCCGAGGGCGATACCGAGGGCGCCGCCGAGCAGACCGTTCACGATGGACTCGCCGACGACCTGACGGGTGACCTTGCGGGAGGGCCAGCCGAGCGCCTTCAGGGTGCCGAACTCGCGCACCCGGCGGGAGACGGCGGAGGAGGTGAGCAGCGCCGCCACCAGGAACGCGGCGACCAGGACCGCGATGGACAGCCACTTGCCGACGCTCGTGGCGAGGTTCGAGGCGGTGGACAGCGAGCCGGAGACGGTGTCCGCGAGGTCGGCGGAGGTGGTGACGGTCGTCCCGGAGATGTTCTTCTGGATGGTCGTCTTGACCGTGGAGATCTGCTTCGAGTCGGTCGCCTTGACGTAGATCGTGGTGACCTTGTTCTTGGCGTCACCGAGCGTCTGGGCCTGCTTCAGCGGCACGTAGACGTCGGTGGCCGACTCGCTGCTGTCGGGCGTCGCGATGCCGATGACCTTGTACTTGGTACCGGAGATCTTGAAGGTCGAACCGACCTTGTACTTGTTCTCCTTGGCGTAGGACTTGCTGAGCACCGCGACCTTCGCGGAGGTCTGCGCGGCCGTGAACGTGCTGCCCGTGGTGATCTTCGAGGTGGCCAGCGGGCCGAGGTCCTGCCGGGTCACGTCGACGCCCGCGACGGAGTAGGAGTTCACGTCGAAGGAGGCGCCGCCGCCCTGCACCTGCGGTGTGCCGGTGCCGCCGCCGCTCTGGCCGCCGGGTCCGCCCTGCTGGCCGGAGCCCGAGGTGGTGGACTTCGCCTTGCCCTGGGTGAAGGAGCCGTCGACCTTGGTGACGTTCAGGCTCAGCGCGCCCACCGCGCTCGCCACACCCTTCTGCGCGGCGACCTCGGTGACGAGCGAGGACTTCAGGGACTGTCCTCCCTGCGTCATCACCCGGTCCGAGCTCTGTGTCTTGCCGCTGTCCGACTTGGCGTCGAAGTCGAACTTCGGGCGGCCCGACGAACTGCCCGACGGTGCCGCCTGGGCCTTGGTGACCGTCATGTCCGTGCCGAGCCCGTACAGCGACTTCAGGACCTTGTCCTGGGCCTGCTGCATGCCGGCCGACACCGAGTTGACGGTGATGACCAGCGCGATACCGAGCGCCAGACCCATGGCGATCACCAGCGCCGCCTTCTTGCGCCGGCTCAGCTCACGCTTGAGATAGATGCCAAACATCCCGTTCCTCAAAGGTTCTTGGCGCCCCTGTGGGCGCGGCCAAAAACTATGGAGGAACCTTTGAGCCGGGCTGAGTAAGAGATGTGTGAGGGCTGAGAATCCGGACCCAGGAATCAATATTGGGTCAGACAGCCCCTTCTCAGCCTTTCAAGGGCTCCTTGCCAGGAAACCCCTGTTGAGTGGCTCCGCGAGACCCCTTTCGCGTGGCTCCGTGAAACCTCTTTCGCGTGGCTCCGCGGCGCGGAGGGGCGGGCCCGCCGCGGCGCGTTCCGGTGGGCGGGTGGCCGGTTCCGGCGGGTCGGTCCCGTTCCCGCGCGCCCGGTTTTGCGCTCGCTTGGGAATTGGCGTTCCTTCTCTTGGTGACCCCGCTGCCACGCTGCTCGGAGAGACTTTGTACGGTCCCGGGATGCGTGATTCTTCCGGGCTCTCCCGCCGTGCCGCTCTGGGCCTCGCGGCCACCGTCCCCCTCACCGCCGCGAGCGCCACGACCGCGTACGCCACGACGACGATCGGCGGTGCGAGGCTGGCCCGTGCCGGGATACAGGTGAGCGGCGCGTCGGGGCTGCCCAAGCACCTCACCGCCCGCTCCTGGCTGGTCGCCGACCACACCAGCGGCGAGGTGCTCGCCTCGTACAACGCGCACCGGCGTCTCGCGCCCGCCTCCACCCTGAAGATGCTGTTCGCGGACGCCGTGCTGAAGAAGTTCGAGCGCGCCGAGACGTACAAGGTGGTCGACGCCGACCTCGCCGACGTCCCCGCCGGGTCCAGCCTCGTCGGCGTCAAGCCCGGCATCACGTACACCGTCGAGCAGTTGTGGCAGGGCGTGTTCCTGCGTTCCGGCAACGACGCGGTGCACGTGCTCAGCCACATGAACGGCGGCATCGAGGCCACCGTCGCCGAGATGCAGGCGCTCGCGAAGGACCTTCAGGCTCTGGACACCCATGTGGTCAGCCCCGACGGGTTCGACCACAAGGGCCAGTTGTCGTCCGCGTACGACCTGACGCTCTTCGGCCGGCACGGTCTCGCGGACGCCGATTTCCGCGGCTACTGCTCGACCAGGACCGCGGACTTCCCGGCCGGCGGCAAGAAGACCTTCCAGATCCAGAACACCGACCGCCTGCTGACGGGCGCGTGGGGCATGAAGCCGTACGAGGGCCTGATAGGGGTCAAGAACGGCTACACCAGCCATGCCGGCAACACCTTCACCGGCGCGGCGACCCGCGACGGACGGACCCTGCTCGTCACGGTGATGCACCCCAAGAGCGGTGGCAACGGGGTCTACGAGGAGACGGCCCAGCTCCTCGACTGGGGTTTCGGCAAGGGCGCGCGGGCCGAGCCGGTGGGCACGCTGGTCGATCCGCTCAGCGAGGGCGGGGCGAGCGCGAAGCCCACGCGCAAGACGGCGAAGGCCGCGCCGGGCGCTCCGGCTCCGGCCGCCTCCGGGCAGGGGGACGGCGCGCCGTGGGGACTGATCGGCGGGGCCGGGGCGGCGGTGGCACTCCTCGCGGGCGGCGCGTTCGCGCTGCGCAACCGCCGGCGCCGGTCCGCCGGGGAACCGGCCGAGGCGGAAGGCGGCCGTCAGGACGGATGACGGGGGCAGCCGCTCCGCGGTCCGGTGCGTGCCTCGCAGTCCCGCGCGAGGCAGGCCCCCGCCCGGGCCGCGGAGCGGCTGCCACCTCCCCCTCGGAGTGGACCGTGGTCGTACCGAAGCAGTGGGCTCCACCTGTGAAGCTCTGATGGGGGAGATGATGAGCATAAGCGCACCAACGGCTTATATGGTCCGGAGATGCGGCTTCCGTATGTGAGGGTTGAGCCGTTGACCGTTTCTTGGTGAACCACCGGGGCCCGCCGTACGTGAGACCCGGCGGATCCGGCCCCTGCGCCCGCCCTTACGCCCGCCCCTGCGCCTGCGCTCCTACGCCTGCGCCTGCGTCTCGCCCGGGTAGCGGACGCCGACGCGCTCGCGGATCGTGTCGAGCGTCCGCATCACGGCGAGCGTGCCGTCGAGCGGGACGAGGGGGGACTCGGTCTCGCCGGCGCGCAGGGCACGCATCACCTCGGCGGCCTCGTGCTTGAGGCTGTTGCGGGGGCCGGAGGCGGAGTCGGCGCGGAAGGTCTCCGGCTCGCGGCCGTCGCGGTGCAGGACGAAGTGCTCCGGGAAGAAGAAGCCGCCCGGGATGTCGATGCGGCCCGCGGAGCCGGTGACGGAGGCGGCGACGGGAGTGCCACCGTTGATGGAGCAGTGCACCGAAGCCAGAGCACCGCTCTCGAAGGAGAGCAGTGCACCCGTCTGGAGATCGACGCCCTCGTCGGAGAGCACTGCTCTCGCGACGATGTCCGAGGGCTCTCCGAGCAGCAGCTGCGCGAACGACACCGGATAGACGCCGAGATCGAGCAGCGCGCCGCCGCCCTGCGCGGGGTCGCGCAGCCGGTGCGAGGGCGGGAACGGCCCGGCCAGACCGAAGTCGGCCTGCACCGTGCGCACTTCACCGATCACCCCGTCGTCGACCAGTGCCTTCAGCCGCCGGACCAGCGGATTGCAGTACATCCACATGGCCTCCATCAGGAAGCGGTCCCTCCCGCGGGCGAGCGCGACCAGTTCCTCGGCCTCCCGCGCGTTCAGCGTGAACGCCTTCTCGCACAGCACGTGGCGGCCCGCCTCCAGGCACATCCCCGCGGCCACCCGGTGCGCCGAGTGCGGTGTGGCGACGTACACGACGTCGACGTCCTCGTCCGCGGCGAGCGAGGCCCAGTCCCCGTACGCCCGGGGGATGCCGAACCGTTCCGCGAACGCCTTCGCCGGGGCCTCGGACCGCGAGGCGACGGCCACCACCTCGGCGTCCGGCATGTCCACCAGATCCGCCGTGAACGCCGCGGCGATCCCGCCGGTCGCCAGAATCCCCCACCGCACGCGTTCACGCTCGCCCGTCATGCCCGCCCCTTGATCCGTGACTCCGAACTCGCCGCTCGAACTGAGAGCATAGGGGCCGCATCTTTCGGAGAGGGGGGCACATGCCCGAGCGTGGCCGCACCGCGTGGGACCAGGAGGGCCCGCGAGGGCATATACCCGAGGCAGGGACCGCGGGCACCGCGCCGGCGGTCGCCGAGGCGTCACCGCCGGCCGCCGGAGCCGACTCCGGCGCACCGGCGCGACCGCCCGCGGGACCCGGCGGTCCGCGCCGCACCGGACTCCTCGTCACCCTCGTCCTCGGCGGGCTCACCGCCACACCCCCGCTCGCGATGGACATGTACCTCCCCTCGCTGCCGGAGGTCACCGGCTCCCTGCACGCTCCGGCCGCCACCGTGCAGCTCACGCTCACCGCGTGCCTCGCGGGCATGGCGTTCGGGCAGCTCGTCGTCGGACCCATGAGCGACAGGTGGGGCCGCCGGCGCCCGCTGCTCGCCGGCCTCGCCGTCTACGTCCTCGCCACCGCCCTGTGCGCCCTCGCGCCCGGCATCGGCCTCCTCGTCGCCTTCCGGCTCGTCCAGGGGCTCGCCGGCGCGGCCGGGATAGTGATCGCCCGCGCGGTCGTCCGCGACCTCTACGACGGCGTGGCGATGGCCCGCTTCTTCTCCACCCTCATGCTGATCTCCGGCGTCGCCCCGGTCGTCGCGCCGCTCATCGGCGGACAGATCCTGCGCTTCACGGACTGGCGGGGCGTGTTCGTGGTCCTCACCGCCGTCGGCATCGCGCTGACGGCCCTGGTCTGGGCGAAACTGCCAGAGACCCTCGAACCCGCGGACCGGCACGGCGGCGGCGTCGGCGAGGCACTGCGCGCCATGCGCCGGCTGCTCGCCGACCGCGCCTTCACCGGGTACATGCTCACCGGCGGCTTCACCTTCGCGGCCCTCTTCGCCTACATCTCGGCCTCCCCGTTCGTGATCCAGGACCTGTACGGCGCCTCCCCGCAGACCTTCAGCCTGCTCTTCGGCGTGAACTCCGTCGGCCTCGTGATCGCCGGGCAGATCAACGGCAAAGTGCTCGTCGGCCGGGTCGCCCTGGAAAAGGTCCTCGCCACCGGCCTCGCCCTCGTCGTCCTCGCCGCGACCGCGCTGCTGCTCATGTCCTCGGGCGCCTTCGGGCACGTCGGGCTCGCCCCGGTCGCCGCCGCGCTGTTCGTGCTGATGTCCGCCATGGGCCTCGCCCTGCCCAACACCCAGGCGCTCGCCCTCATGCGCGTACGGCACACGGCCGGTTCCGCCTCCGCACTGCTCGGCACCTCCTCCTTCCTCGTCGGCGCGGTCGCCTCACCGCTCGTCGGCGTCGCCGGGGAGCACACCGCCGTCCCGATGGCCGTTGTCCAGCTGGTGGCCGCGCTGGTGGCCGTCGGCTGCTTCGTGGGACTGTGCCGTCCCCGGCGGACGGGACGCACTGCGAACGGAACAGGGGCGGAGAACTGAGCGCACCAAGACTGCGGAACGGCACGCCGGAACGCGCCGGACTCGACGCCGGTGAACTGCGTCGGCTCGTCCACGAGGTCCGTGCCCTCACCCGTGGGGACGACCCCTGGGCGGCGGGCGTCGTGGTGGTCGCGGGACGGGGCCCGGTCATCGCCGTCGAGGAGGCGGCGGGCTGGGCGGTGCGCTACGCGGCCCACGACGAGGACAAGGACACCGGGGTCGAGCTGCCGCCGCACGCGCGGGTGCCGATGACCGTGCACACGCCCTTCGACCTGGCCTCCCTCACCAAGCTGTTCACGGCGGTCGCCGCCGTGCAGCAGCTGGAGCGCGGCACGCTGGGCATCGAGGCGCGCGTCGGCGCGTACCTGCCGGAGTTCCGCGCGGCCCGCGAGCACGGCCTCACCGTACGGCAGCTGCTCACCCACACCTCCGGGCTGCGCCCCGAGCTCCCGCTGTACGACTGCCCGGACGACACGGCCCGGCTGGCGCTGCTGCGGGCCGAGGCCCCCTCGTCGAGGCCGGGCGAGTACCGGTACTCCGACATCAACCTGCTCCTCCTCCAGTTCGTCCTGGAACGCGTCACCGGCCGGGGGCTCGACGTCCTCGTCCGGGACGGCATCACCCGTCCGCTCGGGATGAACGCCACCGGTTTCGGACCCTGTCCCGGCGCGGCGGCCACGGAGGACCAGCGGCGGCCGTGGGCCAAGGCGGACCGGGGCATGCTGCGGGGTGTCGTGCACGACGAGAACGCGTGGGCGCTCGGCGGGGTGGCCGGGCACGCCGGCCTGTTCTCCACGGCGCGCGATCTGGCCGTCTTCTGCCGCACCCTGCTCGCGGGCGGTTCGTACGGCCCCGCCCGCATCCTCGGCCCCGACTTCGTCGAACTCCTCCTCACCCCGCCCGGCCTCGGATTCGCCCTCGACCAGCCCTGGTTCATGGGCACCCTCGCGGGCCGCGGCGCGGCCGGCCACACCGGGTTCACCGGCACCTCCCTGGTCCTGGACCCGGCGACGGACACGTTCCTGGTCCTGCTCGCCAACACGGTGCACCCCCGGCGCCGCCCGGCGGACAACGCGCCCCGGGCGGCGGCCGCGACACGGCTGCGGCGGGCGGTGCGGGGCACCTGAGAGAATCGGGCCGTGAACGCCCCCGTATCCCCCGCCGACACCCTGCGCGGCGCCCTCGCCGGACTGCTCGACGGTCTGCCGCCGAAGGCCGCCGCGCAGGCGGTCGAGCGGCTGATCGCGAACTACCGGGGGACGACCCCGACCCACACGCCCATCCTGCGGGACCGCTCGGACGTGGCCGCGTACGCCGCGTACCGGATGCCCGCGACGTTCGAGGCGGTGTGCGCGGCGCTGGAGGCGTTCGCGGACGCGGTGCCCGGCTGGGTGCCGGAGAGTCATGTGGACGTCGGCGGCGGCACCGGCGCGGCCACCTGGGCGGTGAACGAGACCTGGGACGGCGTCCGTCCGGTGACCGTGCTCGACTGGGCCGAGCCGGCCCTCGCGCTCGGCCAGGAGATCGCCGCCGCCAACCCGGAACTGGAAGACGCCGCATGGCAGCGCTCTCGTATCGGAGCGGCGCTCACCATCGAGAGCACTGATCTCGTCACGGTCTCGTACGTCCTCGGCGAACTCACCGAGGGCGACCGCGCCTCCGTGGTGGACGCGGCCGCGAGCGCCGCCCGGGCCGTCGTGATCATCGAACCCGGCACCCCCGGTGGCTACACCCGGGTCCTCGCCGCGCGCGAGCGCCTGATCGGCGCCGGCTTCCACGTCGCCGCCCCCTGCCCGCACAGCGCGGCCTGCCCCATCGTCCCGGGCCAGGACTGGTGCCACTTCTCCGCGCGGGTCGCCCGTTCCTCCCTGCACCGCCAGGTCAAGGGCGGCTCCCTGGCGTACGAGGACGAGAAGTTCAGCTACGTCGCCGCGACCCGCTTCGAGCCCGCCCCGGCGCCCTCGCGCGTCGTGCGCAAGCCGCAGATCCGCAAGGGGCAGGTCCTGCTCGACCTGTGCGAGCCGGACGAGGCACTGCGCCGGGAGACGGTGACCAAGCGCCACGGACCGCTGTACAAGGCGGCCCGCGACGCCGAGTGGGGCGACGCCTGGCCACCGCCCGGGGACGCCCCCTAGGCGGCCCGCAGTTCCTGGGTGCAGCACTTCACGCTTCCGCCGCCCTTGAGGAGCTCGCCGAGATCGACGCCGACGGGAACGAATCCGCGGTCCCGGAGCGGGTCGAAGAGGCCCGCCGCCTCCTGCGGCAGCAGCACGTGCAGTCCGTCCGAGACCGCGTTGAGGCCCAGCGCGGCGGCGTCCTCCGGTGTGGCGGTCAGCGCGTCCGGGAACAGCCGGCGCAGGACCTCGCGGCTGCCGGGGGAGAAGGCCGGCGGGTAGTACATGATCTCGTCGGTGCCGTCGTCCAGGACGGCGAGGGCCGTGTCCAGGTGGTAGTAGCGCGGGTCGACCAGGTCCAGGCCGATCACCGGGCGGCCGAAGAACTCCTGTGCCTCCCCGTGCGAGAGCGGGCTCGCGCGAAAGCCCCGGCCCGCGAGCAGGTACGACCCCGTGACGACGAAGTCGCCCTCTCCCTCGTTGACGTGCTCCGGTTCACGGATCCGCCCGGACCAGCGGGCGCGGAACCACTCCAGATGCGCCGCGGCCTCGGCCTCGCGCTGCGGGTACGCGAACCGGGCACCCAGCACCCGCCCGTCCACGACCGTCGCGCCGTTCGCCGCGAAGACCATGTCCGGCAGACCCGGGCGGGGGTCGAGTTCCTCGACCGAGTGGCCGAGGGAGCGGTAGCGGTCCCGGAGGTCCTCCCACTGGGCGAGGGCGAGCGGCACGTCGACCGGCTTGGCCGGGTTCATCCACGGATTGATCGCGTACGTGACGTCGAAGTGCACCGGTGGGCACATGAGGTAGCGCCGGGGCGTGGCGCGGCGAAGAGGGTGCAAGGAAGGCTCCTTACGCAACCGCAGGGGCAGTTGTTGCTCATGGTGCGGTGCGCCCCGCCCCGGGAGCGGGAGGCGTGCGGGTGGTGTTCCCCCGATCCGCCCCACCGCGCGCGAACCGCCGCCTCCCGCGTCACCAAGCCCCCGAGTCACCGGGCCCCCGCGCCGCCGTCCCGTCCGAGTGGCGTCGGTCTCGGTGCGACTACGCGGGCGTGTCGGTCGACTACACCCCGCACGGACCGGCCAGCCGCCCGGTGCCCGGGAAATCAGCACTAATCACGTAATAACACCTGATCAGGGTCTGGCGAACGCATCGCCCCACCTACCCCGGTTGTCGGCTCCGGCCACCCGGAGCGCAGGATGGTGGGACCATGGGGCGAGGACGATTCGCACGACGGCGAGGCGAGGGGATAGATGAGCGCAGAGTTCGGTCACCGCTCCGGTACGCGGAGCAGGATCTCGAAGTGGCTGCGCGGACGCCGGCCCAAAGCCCCGGCGGAGACATCCGCCGACGCGCGTGAGGCCCTGCTGCTCGCCGCCGCCGCCGCGGGACTGCCGCTCGCGCAGGCCGCCCACCCCGCCGGCTACCGCTGTTCCTGCGACCGCGTCGGCTGCCCCACCCCCGCGCGCCATCCCGTCTCCTTCGCCTGGCAGACGCAGTCGACCACCGACCGTGCGCAGATCGAGCGCTGGGCCCGGCACCAGCCGAAGGCGAACTTCATCACCGCGACCGGCATGGTGCACGACGTCCTGGACGTGCCGCTGGACGCCGGTCGCGAGGCGCTGGAGCGCCTGCTCGCCTCGGACATCGACGTCGGACCCGTCGCGGAGACCGGCGACGGCCGCATGCTGTTCTTCACCCTCACCCGCGGTACGCCCGAGGACGAGGACGAGTGGTGGCCCTGCGAGCTGGACTGCCACCCCGAGACGATGGACGAACACCCCGGCTTCCGCTGGCACTGCCGCGGCTCGTACGTCCTCGTGCCGCCCGCCCAGCTCCCCGGAGGTCTGAGCGTCGACTGGGTGCGCGGCCCCGAGCATCCGCTGCCGGACCCGCTCACGCTCCTGGAGATCCTGACCGACGAATGCGCCCGCTACGCCGGGGAGAACGGCGCGGACCAGCTCGCCGCCTGGCCGCACGGGGGCTGAGCCCCGAGCGGGCGGCGCCGGGCTACTCGCCCTTGGCGCCCGTCAGCCCCTCGACCCGTCCGAGGACGGACACCTGCCCCGGGCCCGAGCCCTTGGGCGGGTCGATGACGACCTGGTTGGAGACGAACTCCAGGGTCAGGGACTGGTTGATCTCGCCCTTCGTCAGGGCCTGCACCTCCGCGCCGGGGGCCGGGATCTCGGTGCCCGCGGCGGCGGTCTCCTTCTCGAAGCGGTGCGTGGCGAAGAACACCAGCGCCCCGCCGTCCGCCGTGCGCAGCCCCACCGGCGCGTAGTCGCCCGAGGTCAGCGGCTGGTCGATGTACTGCCGGGCGAGCCCGGGCCGGCTGGCGAACTTCTCGCGCTGGGCCCGCCACTGCGAGGTGTGGACGCCGGTGGCGAAGGTGTCGCCGCCGGTCCTGAGGTAGGCCGCGTACGACTGGCCGAGCTTGCGCGGCTCGACCGCGAGCGCCGGGTCGTCGGCGGCGACGGCCTGCGCCCAGCCGCTCTCGTCCTTCGCGAACTCCGGTACGTCACCGGCCCCGAGGACCGTCAGATACGAGGCCTGCCACAGCTCGCGGGCGTCGTCCCGGGTGAAGACGAGCAGCCAGCGGCTGCCCGGTACGCCCTTGTTGGCGGTCGCGTTCGCCACGAACCAGCGGGGCCAGCCCGCCTTCGCGGGGATCGAGAACTCGGCGTCGTCGAACGTCAGCGCCGAGTGCGTGGGATTCCCGCCCGGTCTGCCGATGCGTCCGGCCTTCAGCTTGGCGCCGTCGATGTCCGCGAGCGGGCCGGTCACCCGGTCCGCGTCCTTGGAACGGTCGTACGTCGCGTCCGCCTTGTTGTAGGCGGCGGTGAAGTCCTCCAGCGCGCGGGCGGCTTCGGCGCGGGTCGTGGCCGGCACGACCTCTCGCTCGCCGTGCACCACCACGCAGCCGCTCGCCGCCGCCCACAGCGCGGTCACCGTCGTCGCCGCCAGGGCGAGACGGCCGAAAGGACGGAGACTACGAGGCCTTCGAGGGCTGCGACCCGTGCGATCCCTGCTCATCAGGTGCCTTCACCTTCTTCTTCCCGGAGGCGAACCCTACCGGGGCGAAGAAGATCGTGAGCGTAGGCGCCAAGTACAGCGCCCACACCGTGACCTGAAGGACGGTCGGGTCGGGCTGGAAGTTGAAGACGCCCTTCAGCAGGGTGCCGTACCAGCTCGACGGGTCGATCGTGCCGCTGATGTCGAAGGCCAGGTTCGTCAGTCCCGGGACGAAGTCGGCTTCCTGGAGGTCGTGGACGCCGTAGGCGAGCACGCCCGCGGCGACGACGACCAGCATGCCGCCGGTCCAGGTGAAGAACTTGGCCAGGTTGATCCTCAGCGCGCCGCGGTAGAACAGCCAGCCGAGCAGGACCGCGGTGGCCAGGCCCAGCGCCACACCGATCAGCGGACGGGGTGTGCCGTCGCTTGCCGCGTGCACCGACGCCCACACGAACAGGGCCGTCTCCAGGCCCTCCCGGCCGACCGCCAGGAACGCGGTCGCGACCAGCGCGCCCGTTCCCATGGCGAGCGCCGCGTCCAGCCTGCCGTGCAGTTCGGACTTCAGATGCCGGGCGGTGCGCCGCATCCAGAAGACCATCCACGTCACCAGGCCCACGGCGACGATCGACAGCGAACCGCCGAGCGCCTCCTGGGCCTGGAACGTCATCTCCTGGGAGCCGAACTCCAGGGCGCAGCCGAAACCGAGCGCCACGGTGATCGCGACGCCGATGCCGGCCCAGATCGGCTTCAGGGCGTCCCTGCGCTCCGTCTTCACCAGGTAGGCGATGAGGATGCAGACGACGAGGCTGGCCTCCAGGCCCTCGCGAAGTCCGATCAGGTAGTTGCTGAACACGGCTACGCCTCCTTGGAGAACAGCGCCCGGCCCCACCAGTCGTCCTTGTCCCGGACGCCGGGCGGAACGGCGAAGACCGCCGAACTCACGTGCTGGATGTACTCGTTGAGCGCGTCGGAGCGCGACAGGTTGCGCTGAAGGGGGATGAAGCCCTCCCGCACGTCCCGCTGGTAGGCGAGGAAGAACAGGCCCGCTTCGAGGCGGCCGAGACCGTCCGTGCCGTCCGTGAAGGAGTAGCCGCGGCGCAGGATCGTGACGCCGTCGTTGGAGTCGGGATGCGCGAGCCGGACGTGCGCGTCGGGCTTCATCGCCTTCAGGAACGGCTTGTCGTGCTCCTTGGCCTTGCCGACGGGGGCGCCCTCGCCCTTGTCGCGGCCGAAGATGTCCTCCTGCTCCTGGAGCGGGGTCCGGTCCCAGGTCTCGATGTTCATCCGGATGCGCCGGGCGACGAGGTAGGAACCACCGTTCATCCAGGTGGAGTCCGGGCCGTTGTCCTTCTCGTCGGCCCACACGAACTTCCGCAGCCGCGCGGTCTCGGTGCCCGCGATGTTGCGGGTGCCGTCCTTGAAGCCCATCAGGTTGCGCGGGGTCTGCGCGTCCGGGGTGGTGGACGACGTCTTGCCGAAGCCGAGCTGCGACCAGCGGATGGCGACCTTGCCGAAGCCGATGCGGGCGAGGTTGCGGATGGCGTGCACCGCCACCTGCGGGTCGTCGGCGCAGGCCTGGATGCACAGGTCGCCGTCGCTGCGGGCCTTGTCCAGGTTGTCGCCCGAGAACGCCGGCAGTTCGACGAGCGCCTCCGGCCGCCGGTCCGCCAGGTCGAACTTCCCGAACAGCGACGGACCGAAGCCGATGGTCAGCGTCAGCCGGGACGGCTTGAGCCCCAGCGCCTCACCGGTGTCGTCCGGCGGCGCCTCGGCCAGACCGCCGTAGGCGCCCTCGCCGACCGTGTGTCCGGCGGTCATCCGGGCGGCGGCCCGCGTCCAGTCCTTGAGGAGCTGGACGAACTCGTCGCGGTCGTCCGTCTTCACGTCGAACGCGGCGAAGTGCAGCCGGTCCTGCACCGCGGTCGCGATGCCGGCCTGATGCGGGCCGTGGAAGGGGACGGCGGCACCGGTGTCGGCGCCGGCCGGATCGACGTCGTTGCCGACGCGGGTCATCGCGACACCGCCGCCGGCCGCGGCGGCACCGAGCGCGAGCCCGGCACCGCCCCAGCCGATGAGGGAACGCCGGCTCGGCGCGGAGCCGGCGCGGGCGGGCTCGGCGGCGCCGTTCGTGCTGTCCGGGGTGTCCGTGCTGTTCGTGCTGTTCGGGGTGTCCGTCATGGCGTCGCTCCTACTTCACGACGGCGGCGGCGAGCTTGGACAGGGGCTCGGCGAGCGCGTTGACGGCGTCCGAGAGCTCCTTGCGGTCGGCCTTGCCGACCGTGTCGTACGCGACGAAGCCGTCCGACGTCTTGTCCGTGCGGTACTTGTCGAGCAGCTTGTTCAGCGCGGCGAACTGCTTGTCGAGCTCCGCGGTCAGCGCCGCGTCGTTCTCCGAGGCGACCGGCTTGAGCAGCTCGTACGCCTTCTGCGCGCCGTCGACGTTGCCCTTGAAGTCGCTGAGGTCGGTGTGCGAGTAGCGGTCCTCCTCGCCGGTGACCTTGCCGCTGGCGACCTCGTCGAGCAGCTCCTTGGCGCCGTTGGCCATGGAGGTCGGGGTGATCTCGGCCTTGCCGACGCGCTTCTGCCAGTCGGTCAGGTCGGTGACGAGCTGGTCGGCGAGGGCCTTCTGCTCATCGCCGATCTTCTTGTCCGCCCACAGGGCCTTCTCCAGCGCGTGCCAGCCGGTCCACTTCTGGCCCTTCTCCAGGCCGTCGGCGCGGGTGTCCGTCTTGGGGTCGATGTCGCCGAACGACTCGGCGATCGGCTCGGTGCTCTCCCAGCCCACACGCGAGGGGGCGTACGCCTTCTTGGCGGCCTCCAGGTCGCCGGCCTTGACCGCGTCGGTGAAGGTCTTCACCTTCGGGATCGTCGTGTCGGCCTCGGCCTGCGCCCACTCGCGGTAGGAGGCGACCGCCTTGTCCAGGCGCGGGTCGCGCTTGGCGACCTTGCCGCCGGTCACGGTCAGCTTCTGTCGGACGCCGTGACCCTTCATCCCCGGGCGGCAGGCGATCTCGTACGAACCGGCCTTCACCTCGGCGGTCAGCGTGTACTTGGTGCCGGGGCCGATGTTCTCCTTCTCCGAGACGATCCGGTCGTCGGGGAAGACGATCTCGACCTCGGTGGCCTGGGACCCCTTGTTCTCGATCTTCAGGGTGACGTGGCCGGCCGGCACGGTCTTGACGGAGGTCGTGCAGGTGGAGTCGGCGGCCGTCACCTGGATCGCGTCGCCGTTCTTCGCGTCGCTCTTCTCGGTGCAACCCGTGACGGCGGCCAGAGCTGCCGCGGTGGCGGCAGCGGTGACAACGGACAGTCGAACGGCTCGCATACAGGCTCCAAGAGAAGTCGGACAAGCCGCACGGCGGGGCCCGTTCGGCATGGTGAGGCTGGCCTAACTTATCTGAGGCTTGCCTCACTGATACCCGCCCGTTCGGTGATTCACCTCTCACAGATGCCGTACAGGAACGGCTTGATCACGGTGACTCAAAACGGACCCCACGGAAGGGTCAAGGAATGGTCAAGTGGAATGCTTCGTCGCGTTTCGGGGTGATGAGCGCGGCGCCGGTCCTGGGGTGCGGGAACACCTCGACCGGCTGCCGGTAGACCTCGGTCAGCAGGCCGTCGGTGAAGACCTCCGCCGGCCGGCCGTGGGCCGCGACACGACCGGCGCACAGAATCGCGACCCGGTGCGCGTATGCCGCAGCCAGCAACCAGATCGTGCAGCACCACGACCACCGCGTCACCGGCGTGCGCCCGTTCCCGGCACACCCGCAGCACCAACTCCTGGTGCCGCAGGTCGAGTGCGGCGGTCGGCTCGTCGAGCAGCAGCAGGGGCGCGCGCTGCGCGAGCACCCTGGCGAGCGCCACCCGGGCGCGCTCCCCGCCGCTCAGCGCGGCGAACGAGCGGGCCGCGAAGGCGGTGACCTCGGCGGCGGCCATGGCCGCGCCGACCGCCGCGTCGTCGTCCCGCGGGCTGTGGGCCCAGGGAGCCCGCCCCATGCGGACGACCTCCTCCACGGTGAACGGGAAGGAGAGCGTCGCCGACTGGGGAAGTACGGCCCTGCGCAGGGCGAGTTCGGCCGCGGACCAGTCCTGCGCGGGACGCCCGTGCAGACGTACGACCCCTTCCCCGGCGCGCAGATCGGCCGCCAGCGCGGCCAGGAGGGTCGATTTTCCCGCCCCGTTGGGCCCGACCAGGGCGAGGACCTCGCCCGCGCGGGCGGTGACGTCGACCCCGCGCAGCACCTCCCGGTCACCGAGCCGGACCTCCTCGGCGTCCCCGTCGGCCTCGGCCTCGGCCTCGGAGAGCGCGAGCCCGAGCGCGTCGGCCTCCGGCACCGGCGCCCCCGCGCGGGGCGAGATAGCGGACGGCACGCTCGGCTGGGGCGTGAAGCGGTCCTTCCGTACGTACGTCGTGGACGGTGCCGCCCAGGGGAAGATCACCGCGTCCGGCGGTGCCACGCAGGCCGCCGGCAACGGCGCCTTCACCTTCGCGGACGCCACCGGTACCTATGACACCGACGCCGACACGCTCTCGGCCTCCTTCAAGGGCGCGGTCAACTTCAAGGGCCATGAGGCGAACGGCCGTTACGGTCTCGACCTCACCCTCAGCGACCTCGGTGTGGAGCTCGACGGCGGCTCCGGCGAGCTGACCGCCGACGTCGACAGCCTCGGCGAGACTTCCGACGACGTCGTCCTCGCGGACCTGAGCACGGACACCGCGGGACTGACGGCGCAGGACGACGTGATCACGCTCGACGGAGTGACCGCCAAGCTCACCAAGGCCGGCGCGGAGGCCTTCGGGGGCTTCTACGCCGAGGGTGCCGAGCTGGACCCGGTCGGCCTCTCGGTGGCGCTGAGCGACGACGCCGAACTGCCGGACGGTGACGGGTCGGACTCGGGCTCCGGCTCGGACGGCTCCGGTTCGTCGTCGGGCACCACGGGCGGCGCGGGGACGACCGGGTCCACGACGGGCGGTGTGAGCGGTGCCCTGGCGTCGACCGGGTCGCAGGTGCCGGCCGGAGCGCTGGGAGCCGCGGCCGCGGTGACCGTCGCGGCGGGCGCCGGCGTGGTGGTCGCGATGCGACGGCGGCAGAACGCCTGATCCGTCGGAACCGGTCCGGACGCGAACGCGTCCGGACCGTCCGGACGGGAACCCCGTCCGGACCGCCCGCCTCCGACAGCGTTCCCGATGATCAGGGAGCTTTCGGAGGCGGGCGGTCCGGTCTTGTGGGTCACCGATCGGGCGGATGAATGTTTGAATGCCGGAGTGACTGACTACGACGTGCTGCGGGTCTTCTGCGGACCAGGCGGCGGGTATGGCAATGAACTCGGGGTCGTGCGCGAGGGCTCGGTGATGCCGGACCGCGCCGAGCGGCAGGAGTTCGCCGCGAAGCTCGGCTTCAGCGAGACCGTGTTCGTCGACGACCCCGAGCGCGGGATCATCGACATCTACACCCCGTCGCTGCGGCTGCCGTTCGCCGGACACCCGTGCGTCGGGGTGGGATGGCTGCTCGACGTGCCCGAACTGGTCACACCCGCCGGTGTGGTGGGCGTGCGGCTGGACGGCGAGTTCAGCTGGATCGAGGCGCGGGCCGAGTGGGCGCCGCCGAGGACGCTGCGGCGGCACGGGACCGCGGCCGAGGTCGAGGCGCTGGCCGTGCCGCCGTCGGGGGAGTGGATCTACGCCTGGGCCTGGGAGGACGAGGCCGCCGGCCGGGTGCGGGCCCGCGCCTTCCCCGGCCGCAACGACGGCATCGAGGAGGACGAGGCCACCGGAGCGGCGGCGCTGCTGCTGACCCGGCAGCTCGGCCGGGCCCTCAACATCACCCAGGGCGTCGGATCGCAGATCCTCACCGCACCGCAGCCGGGCGACTGGGTCGAGATGGGCGGCCGGGTCCGCCTCGAACGCTGAGGCCGGACCGCCTCACCCGGCACGCCCGCCTCCCACCGCCCCTCGGGCGGTCACGCGGTCGGGCGGTCAGGCGGTGAGCGGGAATTCCTCGCCGAGGGCCCTGAACACCCCGGTGTTCAGGGCGAACGCCCGCTTGCACTCCGCCACGATCCGCTGCTTCTCCAGGTCGTCGGCCCGGACCCCGTCCAGCAGTTCGCGGTACTCCCGCTTGAACGCGGCCGGGTTGGAGATGTCCTCGAAGACGTAGAAGCGGACCCCGTCGCCCTTGCGGCTGAAGCCCCAGGTCTGCTCCGCCCTGCCGCGGATGATCTGGCCGCCGGAGAGGTCGCCCAGGTAGCGCGTGTAGTGGTGGGCGACATAGCCGCCCGGCCAGGCGCGGGCGCACTCCGTGACCCGGTCCGCGTACGCGCGGGTCGCCGGCAGCGCGCTGAGCGTGTCCCGCCAGTCGGGGCCCCGCAGGTGGGCGAGGTCGCGTTCGAGGGCGGTGCGGCGCAGCAGCCCGGGCCGCAGGAACGGCCCGGCCACCGGATCGGCGGCCAGCCGCCCGGTCTCCGCCTCCAGTGCCTCGTACACGAACCACAACTGTTCCGTGTAGCGCGCGTACGCCTCGACGCCGAGCCGGCCGCCGAGGAGGTCGCTCATGAACGTCGAGGTCTCCGCCTCGGTGTGCTGTTCGTGCGACGCGGTGCGGATGAGCGTCGAGAAGGGTGTGCCCGCCGGGCCCGTGGTGTCCGGCGTGCTCATCGTGTCCGACGTGTCCGACGCGTTCATGGGGCCTCCGGAGCCGATGAGGAAGGGCGAGAGCCCGTGGCGAGATCAGTCGAATCTTCTATGGTTAGGCTTACCTAAGTCAATACTCTTCCCGACGTGCTGTCGGTAAAACCGTACCCCGATCGAGGGCCGCGCCAACAGGGAAGAACCCGCCCTGTGGACAGGACGGGTTCGGTGGTCGCGGGAACGCTCGGCGGCTACGGCAGGGTCAGGATCTCCGCGCCGCTCGCCGTGACGACGAGGGTGTGCTCGAACTGGGCCGTGCGCTTGCGGTCCTTCGTCACGACGGTCCATCCGTCGTCCCACATGTCGTAGTCGTGCGTGCCGAGCGTGAGCATGGGCTCGATGGTGAAGGTCATCCCGGGCTGCATGACGGTGGTCGCGTGCGGGTTGTCGTAGTGCGGGACGATCAGCCCGGAGTGGAACGAGGAGTTGATCCCGTGCCCGGTGAAGTCACGGACGACCCCGTACCCGAAGCGCTTCGCGTACGACTCGATGACGCGCCCGATGATGTTGATCTGGCGTCCCGGCCTGACCGCCTTGATCGCGCGGTCGAGCGACTCCCGGGTCCGCTCCACGAGGAGCCTCGACTCGTCGTCGACGTCGCCGACCAGGTAGGTCGCGTTGTTGTCGCCGTGCACGCCGCCGATGTACGCCGTCACGTCGAGGTTCACGATGTCACCGTCGCGCAGCACCGTTGAGTCGGGGATGCCGTGGCAGATGACCTCGTTGACCGAGGTGCACAGCGACTTGGGGAAGCCGCGGTAGCCGAGGGTCGACGGGTAGGCGCCGTGGTCGCACATGTACGCGTGCGCCACCCGGTCCAGCTCGTCCGTCGTCACACCCGGCGCGATGAGCTTGGCGGCCTCGGCCATCGCCCGCGCGGCGATCCGCCCGGCGACACGCATCGCCTCGATCGTCTCGGGCGTCTGCACCTCCGGTCCGGTGTACGGCGTGGGGGCGGGCTTTCCCACGTACTCGGGGCGCCTGATGTTTCCCGGCACGGGGCGGGTGGGAGAAAGCTCCCCTGGTACGAGCAGCGACTGGCCAGACATGGCAGCGAGTCTAACCAGCGGGCATGGGGGAACATGTCCCTGGCGAAAGGAGCTGGTGATGGCCCTGTTCAAGAAGCGGACGGTCGGCAAGCCCGGCGAGTGGTACTACTGCCTGGAGCACAAGAAGGTCGAGGAGGGCCCCGAGTGCCCCGCCAAGGACCGCTTCGGCCCGTACGCCACCCGTGGGGAGGCCGAACACGCGATGGAGCTCGCGCGGGAGCGGAACCTCGAATGGGAGACGGACCCGAAGTGGCACGACGCGTCGGGCAAGGCGCCGGACGCCGAGGACGGCTGACGCGGGCGCCCCGGCCGGCCACGGCACCGCGTTCCGGGCACCACGCCCCGGGTGCCGCGCCCTGGACGGCCCTGGAGAGCGTTCCGGGACGGCCGACGGCCCAAGGACACGGGGCAACCGGTTCACGGGGCCGACGACCCCGTGCCGGCGCGACGTCTCCAGCGGACGCCGGGGGCCCTGCCGGTCCCTTCCCGGCCCGTCAGCCGCGCCGGGAAAGGGGAGGGGGATGACCCCGCTACCACCGGTACGACGGTGGGGCCGTCAACTGGTCCGCGAGTCGGGACAGCCGGTCGCGGAAGCGGTGGCGGCCCCGGGGTGAGGGCAGCGCGTTCTCCCCGGCCGCCGCGCTGACCAGATGCTGCACGGTGTCGAGGTCGAGCTCGGGATCCGGCGGCACCGTGAGCGACTCGTGGGCCAGCGCCGGCAGCTCGCCCTCCCCGTGGGACAGGGCCAGCACCGTCGCCCCGGCCCGCCGGGCGCCGTGCACCCGCTCCAGCAGCGCGTCCCCGGGAACGTCCGGCGCCACCACGAGCAGCGTCTCGCCGCGCCGGGCCGCCTCGATCCGTCCGAGGCCCACCGCGAGGTGCGCCGGATCCGACTGCCGCGCCCCGTGCCGCACCAGCGTCGGCGACAGCTCCGGCGTCCCCGACCAGGCCGCCTCGTCCACGAGGTGGGCCGCGAGGTGCCAGGGTTCGTACGCCTCGGAACCGACCAGCAGCAGACCGCCTCCGTGCGACACCACGGCCCCCCGCAGGGTTCCCCCGAAACGCCGTGTCGCACCCAGCCATTCGGTCCCGGCAAGCACTTCGCGCAGCAACGCGACCCGTACGGCATCCATGACCGCATCCTGCCGCAACGGGCCACTCGTGACCCGGAGTTCACCACGAATTCGCCCAAGTTGGGCAGAAGGCGGCATCACCGACCCCACGAGCGACCTCGGCAGGGAGCCCGGCCATGACACAGTCGAGCGCAGAGACCGGCCCCGGCACGGACCGGGCGACGAGCCCCGGCACGGACCGGGCGACGAGCCCCCGCACGGGCACCGCGACAGGCACCGGCACCGGCCCCGGCCCCGGGGTGAGCGTCCCCTTCCGCGCCGGGCGCGAGGGCTACGCCAGCTTCCGGATCCCCGCCGTCGTCGCCACCCGGACCGGCACCCTGCTGGCCTTCTGCGAGGGCCGGGTCGGCTCCGCGAAGGACCACGGACACATCGACATCGTGCTCAAGCGGTCCGCGGACGGCGGCCGGACCTGGGGCCCGCTCCAGGTCGTCGCGAACAACGGGACCGACCTCGCCGGCAACCCGGCACCCGTCACCCTCGACACCGGCCGCGTCCTGCTCGTCCATGTCCGCAGCGCCGCCACCGCCACCGAGGACGCCCTGCTGCGCGGCAAGGTGAAGGCGGCCGACGGGCGGCGCGTATGGGTGCAGCACAGCGACGACGACGGACGCGTCTGGTCGGCCCCCCGGGAGATCACCGCACAGGTGAGGAGGACGGGCTGGCGCTGGTACGCCACGACTCCGGGGCACGCGCTCCAGCTCGGCTCCGGCCGGGTGGTGGTCCCCGGCAACCACACCCTGCCGCCCACCGGCACGGACAACGGCACGGAGGCGAAGTACAACAGCGGGCACTGTCTGCTCAGCGACGACCGCGGGGCGACCTGGTACCTCGGCTACCTCGACGAGAACACCAACGGATACGTCAACGTCAACGAGACCACCGCCGCCGAACTCCCCGACGGCCGCGTCTACTTCAACACCCGCAACGACTCCCCGTCCCCCGGCAACCGCGCCGACGCCCACTCCCTCGACGGCGGCAGAACCCTCGTCAAGCCCTTCCGCCCACAGGCCGGCCTGGTCACTCCGGTCGTCCAGGGCAGCCTGCTCCAGCTCCGCGACCCGGACCTGCTCCTGTACTCCGGGCCCGCGGACCCGGACTTCCGCGCCCTGATGACGGTCCGGGTCTCGGCCGACGGCGGCACCACCTGGCGGTCCGCTCTCACGGTGGACGGGCTGCCCGCCGCGTACTCCGATCTGGTCCGCGTCGACACCACGACGGTCGGACTCCTCTACGAGACGGGGGACTTCGGCGCGTACGAGACGATCACCTTCCGGCGCGTCCCGGTGACCGCGCTCGGGTGACCGTCCTCACCCCGGGCGCTCGGCCGACCCGGACGTCCTGGCACGGCCCGCGCACGTAAAGTCGGCCCATGACCTCTACTGACAGTGCACAGAAGGCCCCCGCCAAGGACCCCTGGGACCTGCCCGACGTGTCCGGGCTCGTTGTCGGCGTGCTCGGCGGCACCGGTCCGCAGGGCAAGGGCCTCGCCCACCGTCTCGCCAAGGCGGGACAGAAGGTGATCATCGGCTCGCGCGCCGCCGACCGCGCGCGGGCCGCGGCCGAGGAGCTCGGCAACGGGGTGGAGGGAGCCGACAACGCGGAGACCGCGCGGCGCAGCGACATCGTCATCGTCGCCGTGCCGTGGGAGGGCCACGGCAAGACCCTCGAATCGCTGCGCGAGGAACTGACCGGGAAGCTGGTCGTCGACTGCGTCAACCCGCTCGGCTTCGACAAGCAGGGCGCCTACGCGCTGAAGCCGGAGGAGGGCAGCGCCGCCGAACAGGCCGCCGCCCTGCTGCCCGGCTCCCGGGTCACCGCGGCCTTCCACCACCTCTCCGCCGTGCTGCTCTCGGACCCGGAGATCGAGGAGATCGACACCGACGTGATGGTCCTCGGCGAGGTGCGCGCCGATGTCGAGATCGTCCAGGCCCTCGCGGGCCGCATCCCCGGTATGCGGGGCGTCTTCTCCGGCCGGCTGCGCAACGCCCATCAGGTGGAGGCCCTGGTCGCCAACCTGATCTCGGTGAACCGGCGCTACAAGGCACACGCGGGCCTGCGGGTCACGGACGTCTAGGGTCTCGTCCCGGCCGGCGGCCGGGCCCGGGGGGTGCGCCACCCTCCGGCTCCCGTGGGGGACACTGGTGCCAAGCAGTGTCCCCCCGACAGGAGCCGACCCCATGCCCCGCCTCGCTCTCTACGCCCTCGCCGTCTGTGTGCTGTCCGTGGCCGCGGCCGTCGTCTCGTTCGTCCAGGGCAGCTGGCTGGGCATCGTCTGGGTGCTGATGGCGGGCCTGTCGTCGAACATGACCTGGTACTACGCGCGGCGGGGCAGGGCGTAGCCGCTGGGCAGGACCCCGCGGCCGGGACGTGGGTTCCCGCCCCCGGTCCTGTCAGGAGGACCGCACGCAGATGTCGCTGTTCGCCTCCCAGAAGCGGTAGAGCCACTGTCCGCAGTCGGTGTCCTGGCCGTCGATGCCGAGGCCCCCCAGGACGGCGTCGATCAGGTGGAAGAACTCCTGGTTCACCGGCGGGATCCACAGCAGCCCGAACACCGCGAGCAGTCCGAACGGCGCGAAGGGCTCGACCTGGCGGCGGACGCCGTACGACAGCCAGGGCTCGATGACGCCGTAGCCGTCCAGGCCCGGGACCGGCAGGGAGTTCAGGATCGCGGCCGTGACCTGGAGCAGCGCGAGGAACGCCAGCGCGTAGCGGAAGGCAGGGGGGACGCCGTCCAGGGCGTGCAGCCAGAACGGGGCCGTGCACACGACGGCGAACAGCACGTTCGTCAGCGGGCCCGCCGCCGAGATCAGGCTGTGCTTCCAGCGGCCCTGGATACGGCCCCGCTCGATGAAGACCGCCCCGCCCGGCAGACCGATGCCGCCCATGATCACGAAGAGCAGCGGCAGCACGATGCTCAGCAGCGCGTGCGTGTACTTCAGAGGGTTCAGGGTCAGATAGCCCTTGGCGCCGATCGAGATGTCGCCGCTGTGCAGGGCGGTGCGGGCGTGCGCGTACTCGTGCAGGCACAACGAGACGACCCAGGCCGCCGTCACGAAGAGGAACACGGCCACACCGGGCTGCTCGGCGAACCCGGACCACGCCGCCCAGCCGGTCACCCCCATGACGGCCACGATGCCGACGAAGACGGGGCTGATCCTCCGGTCACTGCGGCGGGTCGCGACGGTGGTCATGGGGCTCCCTGGACTGGCTGGGCCGACGAACGTGTGCTGGAGACTGCCCGACCGTACCGGGCTCAAGCGGAAAACGTCTCGCCATGGGGCATCGGTTCCGGGGAGGCTGGGGGAATGGGGCTGTGGCGGGTGTTCTACGCGGACTGGCAGATGGAGTGCTGCGGCACCCCCTTCTCGGTCGGGGACGAGGTGACCTGGCCGCTCCTGCTGGACGAAGGGGGCGAGACCCTCGGCGGCGGCTGGTCCGGGGCGCTCAGCGCGATCACGGCGACACCGGAGTACGTGCGCGACGACGGAGCCGAGATCCGGGTGCTGCGCGCGGACGACGGCCTGGTCGTGGCTCTGCCCGGTGATCCCGACGACAATGCCGCGGACACCCGCAGGGGCAGGGGCAGGGGCAGGGGTACGGGCAGGGGCCGGGGCAGGGCCAGAGGCACCGGTTCCGGCTCGGGCGGTGACGGAACCGGGCCGGGTCCCGGCCGACGGGTGGCCTGGAGCGGTCTGCTCACCGTCGAGCGGCACGGTGCCCGGTGGCCCGGGACGACCGGCACGGTCCGTACGATCCACCTGGTGCACCAGGACTTCGCGGAGACCGGGCCCGGCTCGCGCACCCGGGAGCCGGTGCCCGCGTCGCGCTCGTCGGAGGCCGTGGACCGCAGCCCCAGATGGTTCGGCGAGGGCCGGGCCGGAGTCCTGGCCGATCTGTACGTACCCGGCCCCCGCACCTGAAGCCACCAGAGACAATGGACCCCGTGCGCTATCGCATTCTCGGCACCACCCAGGCACTCCGCCCCGACGGCACGCCCGTCCCGGTCGGCGGCGCGCGGCTGCGTGCCCTGCTGACCGTCCTCGCCCTGCGGGTCGACCGGACCGTGCCGGCGGCGCTCCTGGTCGACGAGGTGTGGGACGGCGACCCGCCCGCCGACGCGACAGGAGCGCTGCAGGCCTTGGTCGGGCGGTTGCGTCGGGCCCTCGGCGCGGACTCCGTCGCCTCGGCCGACGGCGGTTACCGGCTCGAAGCCTCGCCCGACGATGTCGACCTGCACCGTTTCGAGCGACTCGCCGGTGAAGGCAGCCGGGCCGTCGCCGACGGGGACCCGGCCAAGGCCGCCGTCATCCTCGACGACGCCCTGGCGCTGTGGCGCGGCCCCGCCCTCGCGGACCTGCCCGACCGCACCGCCGAAGCAGCCCAATGGGAAACCCGTCACCTGCGCGCCCGGCACGCTCGCCTCACCGCGGCGCTGGCCCTCGGACACGCCGAATCCGCCCTTCCCGAACTGACCGCCCTGTGCGACGCCCACCCCCTGGACGAGCCCCTCCAGGTCCTGCGTCTCCGCGCTCTGCGCGAAGCGGGCCGCACGGCGGAGGCCCTGGCCGCGTACGAAGACGTACGACACGTGCTGGCCGATCGCCTGGGATCCGACCCCGGCTCGGAGCTCCAGTCCCTGTACGGGGAGCTGCTCCGCCCGACCGGGGTCGGTGGCGGGGAGCGAACGCAGGGCGCGGAGACTCGCGCCACGGGGACTGATCACCACCTCGTCGAGCGGCGTTCCCGCCCCGGGTCACCACCCCCCGGCAACCTCCGTGCCCGGCTCACCTCCTTCGTGGGGCGTGAGAAAGACATCGATGCCATCCGGGGCGACCTCGCGACCGCCCGGCTCGTGACCCTGCTCGGGCCCGGCGGCGCGGGCAAGACACGGCTGTCGCAGGAGACGGCCGAGGCCCTGGCGCCCACCCTGCGGGACGGGGTGTGGCTGGCCGAACTGGCCCCGGTGGACGACCCGAAGGCCGTGCCCGAGGCCGTGCTGACCGCCGTCGGCGCCCGCGAGACCGTCCTGCGCGGAGCCGGTGCCGAGGAGATGCGCGCCGTGGCCGACCGGCACGACGACCCGCTCACCCGGCTCGCCGAACACTGCGCCAAGCGCCGGATGCTGATCGTCCTCGACAACTGCGAACATGTCGTCGTCGCCGCCGCGCACCTCGCCGAGGCCCTGCTGGAACGCTGTCCCGGGGTGACCGTGCTCGCCACCAGCCGTGAACCCCTCGGCGTACCGGGGGAGTTGCTGCGCCCGGTGGACCCGCTGCCGGAACCCGTCGCGCTGCGGCTGCTCGCCGACCGGGGGGCCGCGGCCCGGCCCGGCTTCCGTGTCGAGGACGACCCCGAGGCGGCCGCCGAGATCTGCCGGCGCCTCGACGGCCTCCCGCTCGCCATCGAACTCGCCGCCGCCCGGCTGCGGATGCTCACCCCGCGCCAGATCGCCGACCGGCTCGACGACCGGTTCCGGCTGCTCACCTCCGGCAGCCGCACGGTGCTGCCCCGGCAGCAGACCCTGCGCGCCGTCGTCGACTGGTCCTGGGATCTGCTCGACGAGGCCGAACGGGACACCCTGGGGCGGCTGTCGGTGTTCGCGGGCGGCTGCGACCTCGCCGCCGCCGAGGCCGTCTGCGGTCCGGCCGCGCTGGACGTCCTCGGCTCGCTCGTCGACAAGTCCCTTGTCGTCGCCGCCCCTTCGGGCGAGGCGGACACGCAGATGCGCTACCGGCTGCTGGAGACCGTCGCCGAGTACGCGGGCGAACGTCTCGACGAGTCGGGCGCCCGCGGGGCCACCGAGCGCGCCCACCTCACGTACTACCGCGAACTCGCCCGCACCACCGACCCCTTGCTGCGCGGCCCGGGACAGCGCGCCGCGATCGACCACATCGAGCGCGAGTACGAGAACCTGCGCACCGCCCTGCGGCACGCCGTCGCCGAACGCGACGAGCAGGAGGCGCTGTGCATGGTCCTGTCGCTGGCCTGGTACTGGCAGATCCGCGACCAGCGCGTCGACGCCCGTGCCTGGTCCATGGAGGTGATGGGCCTCGGCCCCGACCCCTTCGCACCGCCCGTGCGCCCGGCCGTCCCGCTGTACGAGCGCTGCACGGACTCGCCGCCGCCGATGCGCGCGGAGGTCCTCGAAGAGGCCCGGCGCGGCGTCCACCTCGTCCATCTCGCCTATATGGACATGGACATGGGGGCCTGGCAGACCCCGCAGGCCCAGGAGAAGCTCCGTACCATCAGCACGACCTACGAGCCCGGCATGCCGCAGACCTGCCGCACCCCCGGCTACCTCTGGTTCTACGCCGTGCTGCTCACCGGCACGATGGAGCGGTTCACCGAGGTGATCAACAGGACGGTCAGCACCTGCCGCGAGCTCGGCTACGACTGGGAACTGGCCACCGCCCTCCAGATGCGTGCCAACATCCTCGCCAACCGTGCCGACATGGCGGGCGACGCCACCGTGGACGCCGACGAGGCACTGGAGCTCTTCGGACGCATCGGTGACGCCTGGGGCGCCGCCGAATCCCTCTCCGCGCGCGGGGAGGCCCATGAGCGCAAGGGCGACTTCCGGGCGGCCGCCGCGGACTACGCGGAGGCGGGGAAGTACGCCGAGCGGCTGGGCGCGCGCGCCCAGACGGCCGTGCTCGACGTCCGGCTCGGCTGCATGTACATGGAACTGGGCGAGGCCGAGCGCGGCGAGCGGATGATCCGCGACGTCCTGGCGAACGGGCACGGCGCCCACAACGAGGCCATGCCGGCGGCCCACCTCTTCCTCGCGACCTGGCTCGGCCGCAGTGGCAGGATCGATGAGGCGCGCGAGCAGATCCGGCTGCTCCGCGAGGACTTCGGGGCCGGCTCCTTCGTCCTGTTCGACGGGTTCATGCTGGGCATCGAAGCCTGGCTGGACGCGATCGACGGGCAGAGCGAGAGCGCCCTGGACAAGGTGTGCGTGGCTCTGGAACGGTCCGTCGACCGGCTGTCGCGGATGATCGCGCCGCACATGCCCTCCGCCCATCTGACGACGGCGGCCATCGCCCTCGGCGAACTGGACGGCGGTCGTCGCGCCCCGGACGCGGCCCGGCTCCTGGGCGCCGCGGACGCCCTGCTGCCGCCGGGCCATTTCGCCGGTCCCATGGAGGTCGAGGTGCGCGAGCGGGCCGAGACGGGCGCGCGGGCCGTGCTCGGCGACGCGGCGTACGAGGCGGCATACGCGGAGGGCGGCGGCCTCTCCGTGGAGGAGGCCGCCGCCCTCATCTGAGGCGCGGACGCGAACCGGCGCGCCCCGGCCCCGGTGGGGGGCCGGGTCCGTGCGTCGGACGTCAGCTCTTGGTGCGGAACTTGTGGATGGCGATGGGCGCCATCACCAGGGTGATGGCAGCCGACCAGCCGAGGGTCAGCCACAGGTCGTGCGCGACAGGGCCGCCCACCATCAGGCCCCGAGCGGTGTCCGCGAGGTTGGACAGCGGGTTGTAGTCGGTGAAGGTCTGCAGCCAGCCGGGCATCGTCGTGGTCGGCGTGAAGATCGACGAACCGAACTGCAGGGGGAACAGCACCAGGAAGCCCATCGCCTGGACGGACTGGGCGTTCTTCATCGTCACCCCGAGGACCAGGAAGATCCACATCAGGGCTGAAGAGAAGAGGGCGGCGAGGCCCACCGAGGCGAACAGGCCAGGCCAGTTCGTGATGTCGAAGCCCACCAGCACGCCCACGATCATGAGGACCGTGGTGGCGACGAGCATCCGCATCAGCTCCACGACGATCTTGGCGAAGAGCACGGAGCCCCGGCCGATCGGCAGGGTGCGGAAGCGGTCCATCACCCCCTTGTGGAAGTCCTCGTTGAAGCCGGTACCGACGGCTGTCGCCATGTTCATGGTCGTCATCGCCATCAGGCCGGGCATCACGTACTGCACGTACACGTCCTGGCCGCCGCCCAGCGACTGCCCGATGGAGCCGCCGAAGACGTACACGAACAGCAGGGTGAAGATGATCGGCATCAGGACGGCGTCGAACATCGACTCGGGGTCCTGGCGGATCCACAGCAGATTGCGGCGGATCAGGGCGCCGATATGGCGGGCGTGCGCACGCGGCGAGATGCGGGCGTCGGCTTCGACGGCGAGGGGGGCTTCGACAGTGGCGGTACTCATGCGGAGACCTCCTCGTAGGCGCGGGCGGGGTTCTCGTCCTGCGGGGCACTGGCCTTGTGACCGGTGAGGGACAGGAACACCTCGTCCAGACTGGGCAGTTCGGTGGAGATGGAGGAGATCGTGATGCCGCGCGCGGTGACCGCGCCGACGACGGCGGTGAGCTGCTCGTCGCTGAGGATCGGGACCAGCACGCTGCCGGTCTCACTGTCCACGCTCGTCGTGGCGAGGCCGGTGAGCCCCAACTCGTCGAACATGGTGGCCAGCGGGCGCAGTTGCAGGGGATCCAGCGGGCGGATCCGCAGCGTCCGGCCGCCGACGCGCGCCTTCAGCTCGTCGATCCGGCCGCCGGCGATGACCTTGCCGCGGTCGATGACCGTCAGCTCGGAGGCCAGTTGCTCGGCCTCCTCCATGTACTGGGTGGTGAGCAGCACGGTGACGCCGTCGGCGACCATGCGCTTGACCTCCTGCCACACCTCGTTGCGGGTGCGCGGGTCGAGACCGGTCGTCGGCTCGTCCAGGTACAGCACGGCCGGGCTGCCGATCATCGAGGCGGCGAGGTCGAGCCGGCGGCGCATGCCGCCGGAGTACGTCGACGTCGGGCGCTTGGCGGCCTCCGTGAGGGAGAAGCGCTCAAGGAGCTCGTCGGCGCGGCGGCGGGCGTCCTTGCGGGGCAGGTCGAGCAGCCGCCCGATCATGTAGAGGTTCTCCCAGCCGGGGAGCTTCTCGTCGACCGAGGCGTACTGGCCGGTGAGGCCTATCACCCGGCGAAGCTGCCGGGGCTGCCTCAGCACGTCGAAGCCGGCGACCGTGGCCGTTCCGGCGTCGGGGGTGATGAGGGTGGACAGGCAGCGGACGAGGGTGGTCTTGCCGGCGCCGTTGGGGCCCAGGACTCCGAGGACGGTGCCCTCGCGCACATCCAGGTCGACCCCGTCCAGCGCCTTGGTCTCGCCGTAGTGCTTGACCAGCCCCCGTACGGTGACGGCGCTGCGGCCGGTCGCAGCTTGCCGGGGCGTGTTGTCGATTCGCGTCATGTCCATCAAGGTGCCAGGCGCCACCGACAAACGACCGACAGGCCGCCTACAGAACCCGACCGTTACCGATAGGTCGCCGACAGTCGGCCGACAGGACGCATTCACGCGGCGACATCCGCCGACAGGACACGCCCGCGCGGCGACGATCCGCCGACAGGACACGCCTGCGCGGCGACAACCGCCGACAGGGCGCGAAAACGGCGACAACCCGCCGACGGGGGAAGATCGGCGGGTTGTCTCTGGTGCCGCAGTGGCTCGGTGCCTCGGGACCCCCCGGGTGTCCTGGAGGTTCAAGGGACTCGGCGTTTCATCGGCCGCGAGGGCCAGGGTTCGGGCGGCTCATCGGCCGCGAGAGCCCGGGTCCCGGCGGCCGAGGTGCCTCGGTGGGCGGCTCAGTGGACGGAGTGCTCCTCCAGCGGGAACGTCCCGCCGACGACGTCCTCGGCGAACGCCTTCGCCGCCGCGCCCATGATGCCGCGCAGGTCGGCGTACTGCTTGACGAACTTCGGCATCCTGCCGCCGGTCAGGCCGAGCATGTCGGTCCACACCAGGACCTGCGCGTCGGTCTCGGGGCCCGCGCCGATGCCGACGGTCGGGATGTGCAGGCTGCGCGTGACCTCGGCGGCGAGTTCCGCCGGGACCAGTTCGAGGACGACGGCGAAGGCGCCCGCGTCCTGGACCGCCTTGGCGTCCCGCAGGAGCTGGTGCGCGGCCTCCTCGCCCCGGCCCTGGACGCGGTAGCCCATGGAGTTCACGGACTGCGGGGTCAGGCCGATGTGCGCCATCACCGGGATGCCGGACTCCACCAGCAGCTCGATCTGGCGGTGCGAGCGCTCGCCGCCCTCCAGCTTCACCGCGCCCACCCCGGCCTCCTTGACCAGCCGGGTCGCCGAGCGCAGCGCCTGCACCGGACCCTCCTGGTAGGACCCGAAGGGCAGGTCGCCCACGATCAGGGCGCGGCTGGTGCCCCGGACCACCGCGGCGGACAGCATGGTCATCTCGTCCATGGTCACCGGGACGGTCGTCTCGTACCCCAGGTGGCAGTTGCCGGCCGAGTCGCCGACGAGCATGACCGGGATGCCGGCCTCGTCGAAGACGGACGCGGTCATCGCGTCGTAGGCGGTGAGCATGGGCCACTTCTCGCCGCGCTCCTTGGCGGCGGTGATGTCGCGCACCGTGATACGGCGGGTGCTCTTGCCCCCGTACAGCGCCTTGCTGCTGCCGGCCTTGAGGACACCCTCCGCAGGCTGCTCCTGGGCAGCCGAAACCTGCGTCATCGCAACGGCTCCTTATGTCATCTCGAGGCACCCTGACGGCGTCCCCGGATCACCTCCATGGTGGCACCTCGCGCAACGCGCGGCTAGACCGGGCCCGCCCGACCCGATGTCGTTCACGCCACGCTCCACCCGCTCCCTCCGGCTTTCCCCCTCGGCCTCCGTCCGGAGGCCCAGGTCTCTTCGTAAGTTCTGCGTAAAGCATTTCCGATACGAGACGGTGCCGTATCGAATTTCCTCTAGGCTGGCCGTCATGACAACTTCCGCTCCACCGCTCGAACGACGAGTACCCGAGGCGGTGCACCGGCGCCGCTGGGCGATCCTCGGCGCGCTCATGCTGAGCCTGCTGATCGTGGTGCTCGACAACTCCATCCTGAACGTCGCGATCAAGACGATCTCGACCCCCGCGCCCACCGGGCTCGGAGCCACCCAGGGCGAGCTGGAGTGGGCCATCAACGCCTACACGCTCGTCTTCGCCGGCCTGCTGTTCACCGCGGGCCTCCTCGGCGACCGGCTCGGCCGCAAGAAGGTGCTGCTCGCCGGTCTCGCCGTCTTCGGCATCGGGTCCGCGCTGGCCGCCGAGTCCGGCTCGCCCGTCCAGCTCATCGCGTTCCGCGCGCTCATGGGCCTGGGCGCCGCCTTCGTGATGCCCGCGACCCTCGCCGTCCTCATGAACGTCTTCGAGCGCGACGAGCAGCCCAAGGCCATCGGCATCTGGGCCGGCGGCGTCGGCCTCGCCATCGCGATCGGCCCGATCACCGGCGGCGTGCTCCTCGACCACTTCTGGTGGGGCTCGGTCTTCCTGATCAACGTGCCCATCGTGGTGCTCGCGATCGGCCTCATGATCTGGCTGGTCCCCGACTCCCGCGACCCGAACCCGGGCCGCCTCGACCCGGTCGGCGTGGTCCTCTCGATCATCGGCCTGGTCCTGCTCGTCTACGGCATCATCAAGGGCGGCCAGCTCGCCGACTTCACCGACCCGCAGGTCCTCGCGACGATCGGCGCCGGACTCGCCGTCCTCATCGGCTTCGTGCTGTTCGAGAAGCGCAGCGACCATCCGTCCATCGACGTCTCGTACTTCCAGAACAAGGTCTTCTCGGCGGCGATGTCGGCCATTGCCCTGGTCTTCTTCGCGCTGATGGGCGTGACCTTCTTCTCGGTCTTCTACACCCAGAGCGTGCGCGGCTACTCGCCGCTTCAGACCGGCCTGCTGATGCTCCCGCTGGCCGTCGCCCAGCTCATCTTCGCCCCGCGCGCCCGGCTGGTCGTGGACCGCTTCGGCAACCGCGCCACCTGCACGGCGGGCCTCGTGCTCATCGCCGCGATGCTGGCCGCGTTCGCCACCCTGGAGGCGGACACCCCGATCTGGCTCCTGGAAGTCATCTTCTTCCTGATGGGCACCGGCATGGCGCACATCATGACCCCGACCAGCGTCGTCATCATGCAGGCGCTGCCGCGCGAGAAGGCCGGCTCCGCGTCCGCGCTGAGCAACACCTTCCGCCAGGTCGGCGGCGCCCTCGGCATCGCGGTCCTCGGCTCCGTGCTCTCCACCGCCTACCGCAACGGCATCGAGGACAAGCTCTCCCTCGTCCCGGCCCCCCTGCGGCACACCGCGGGCGAGTCCATCGAGGCCACCCTCGGTGTCGCCGCCAAGCTCGGCCCGCAGGGCAAGGCCCTCGTCACCCCGGCGAACGACGCCTTCCTGCACGCGATGCACGTCACCGCCCTGTGCGGCGCGGGTGTCGCGGTCATCGGCGCGGTGGTCGTCGCGCTGTTCCTGCCCGGCCGTCCGGCCGCCGAGCCGGAGGGCAAGGAGGAGGCCGAGCTGGTGACGGCCGACCTCGGACAGGACTGACACGCGCGTACGCGACCGTGGGCACCCACGCCCCGGGTGCCCACGGCGGGCACGTCGCGCGGTGTGCCCGCCACCGCTGTGAACGGGGGAGAATGACACCTGGTCGACGATGGGAACGGAGTTCGACGTGAGCCTCGCGGACAGCCGAGACAGGCAGGTGTGCCCCAGCCGGGGTCGTCCCCGCAGCGAGGCGGTGGAACGCGCCATCATCGAGGGCGTGATGAAGCTCCTGGAGGACGGGGTCCCGCTCGCCGACATCTCCATCGAGCGGCTGGCGCGCACCGTCGGCGTCGGCAAGGCGACGATCTACCGCCGCTGGAGCGGCAAGGAAGAACTCTTCGTCGACGTCCTGCGCGGCGCCGAGCCCACCGACCCCGAACTCCCCGGCGTCTCCCTGCGCGACGACCTCGTCGTCCTGCTGGAGTCCCTGCGCCGCCGCGGTCTCGTCAGCCGCTCCTCGGCGATCCTGCACAACGTCTACGCGCAGATGAAGAGCAGCCCCAGACTGTGGGCCGCGTACGACGCCACGGTCATAGCGCCGCGACGCCAACAGGGCTACGAACTGCTGCGCCGCGGACAGGAGAACGGCGAACTCCGCGACGACGTCGACGTCGAGCTGCTCAACGACATGTTCGTCGGCCCCATGCTCGTCCGCTCCGTCATGCGCCCGGACACCGAACTCCCGGAGGGCCTCGCCGAGCAGATCGTCGACACGCTGCTGGAGGGCCTGCGCCCCGCCCGGCCGTGACACGAACTGTTTCTGACGGGGTGAATGTGCGCGTTTCGTCACAGAGGCCGCACCTCGTGCCAGGATGCGGAACTCCGGACGCCGAGTTGTACGTCCCCTTGCCTGTACGGCCGTCCCGGACGGCGAGAACCACACCGGACATCCCCTAGGGTCGTAGTCGAGGGGCAGACGGTGCGCACGGCATTTTGTGAGGCGACGGTATGGCGCAGGCGTATATGACGGAGACGGGCAGCGACGGCCGGGGGCCGGAACGCAGAGACTCCCGGCTCCGGCGCCTGCTCGACGGCTGGCGCGGCGACCGCGGCATCTGGCGGCGCGGGCTGATCCTCGCCGCCATCGCGCTGCTGCTCGCCCTGGTGATGCTGACGCACGCGCGGATCCCGAACCGGATCGGCAACCTCGGCAGTCTCACCGAGACGTTCCTGCCGTGGCTCGGGGTGTTCATCCCGGTCCTGCTGGTCCTCGCCTTCGTGCGCAGGTCCGCCAGTGCCCTGATCGCCGTGGTGCTGACCGGCGCGGTCTGGCTGAACCTCTTCGGCGGACTGCTCACCGACAAGACCGGCGGGGGCGGCGATCTGACCGTCGCCACCCACAACGTCAACGCCGACAACCCGGACCCGTCCGGCACCGCCCGGGACGTGGCCGCCTCCGGCGCCGACGTCCTCGCGCTGGAGGAGCTGACGGCCTCGGCGGTGCCGGTGTACGAGAAGGCGCTCGCGCCGACGTACAAGTACCACTCGGTGCAGGGCACCGTCGGACTGTGGAGCAAGTACCCGCTCGGTGACGTCCGGCCGGTGGACATCAAGCTGGGCTGGACGCGCGCCATGCGGGCGACCGTGACGGCGCCGGCCGGCCGGGTCGCGGTGTACGTGGCCCATCTGCCCTCGGTGCGGGTGAAGATGAAGGCCGGGTTCACCGCCCACCAGCGCGACAAGAGCGCGAACGCGCTGGGCGAGGCCATCGCCGACGACTCCCTGAAGCAGGTCGTCCTGCTCGGCGACCTCAACGGCACGATGAACGACCGGGCGTTGAACGCGGTCACCGCTCAGATGCGTTCCACGCAGGGCGCGGCGGGCAGCGGCTTCGGGTTCAGCTGGCCCGCCTCGTTCCCGATGGCCCGGATCGACCAGATCATGGTCAAGGGCATCGAGCCGGTGAGCTCCTGGACCCTGCCGTCGACCGGCAGCGACCACCTTCCGATCGCGGCCCGCGTCAAGGTGGACGCGACGGCGTCCTGACCCGCCCGGAACCGCCTTTCGGCTTCCGGGAACACGGTACCGCGGGACTTTGTTCACCAGCTAAACTTAATAGCCGGTGTTCGACCGACCGTGTCCCGCGCACATCGCCGTGCGCGGGCGCGCCCGTACCCGCGCGGCTTCCCGCGAACCGCCGCGCCCGTACGGAGTCCCGCTCGCCCCAGCTCCTTCGAAAGGCCTCTCATGCCTCTGGCCCTGCTCGCCCTCGCCGTGGGCGCCTTCGGCATCGGCACCACCGAGTTCGCGATGATGGGCCTGCTGCCCGACGTCGCGGGTGACCTGCGCATATCCATCCCGGCCGCCGGACACCTGGTCTCCGCCTACGCGCTCGGCGTCGTCATCGGCGCCCCGCTGCTCGCCGCGGCCACCGCCCGGATGTCCCGCCGCACGGTCCTCATCGCCCTGATGGGCCTCTTCGTCGCCGGCAACGCGCTCTCCGCCCTCGCCCCCGGCGAGAACTGGCTGCTCGCCGCCCGCTTCCTCAGCGGCCTGCCGCACGGCGCGTTCTTCGGCGTCGGCGCCGTCGTGGCCACCGGTCTGGTCGCGCCCGAGCGCAAGGCCCGCTCCGTGTCGCTGATGTTCCTCGGCCTGACCGTCGCGAACATCGCCGGCGTTCCGGCCGCCACCCTCGTGGGACAGCACCTGGGCTGGAGGGCCACCTTCCTCGGCGTGAGCGCGATCGGGGTGGCCGCCATCGCCTCGCTGTACCTGCTGATCCCGTCGACTCCCGGTCACACCCCCGGCGGCGGCCTGCGCGGCGAACTCGCCGCCCTGCGCCCGCTGCCCGTCTGGCTCGCCCTCGGTACGACGGTCGCGGGCTTCGGGGCCCTGTTCTCCGCGTACAGCTACATCACGCCGATGCTCACGAACGCCGCCGGATACACCGAGGGCAGCGTCACGCTGCTGCTGGCGCTCTTCGGGGTCGGCGCGACGGCGGGCAACCTGCTCGGCGGGCGGCTCGCGGACCAGGCGATGCGCCGCACCCTGTTCGGCGGCCTGGCCTCGCTGGTGGTCGTGCTGGCAGCCTTCCCGGTGCTGATGCGTACGGAGTGGAGCGCGGCGGTCGCGGTGGTGCTGCTCGGCACGGCCGCCTTCGTCACCGGCTCGCCCCTCCAGCTGATGGTCATGGAGAAGGCCGCCGCCGCGCCGTCCCTCGCGTCCTCCGCCAACCAGGCCGCGTTCAACCTGGCCAACGCGGGCGGCGCGTGGATCGGCGGGCTCGCCCTGGCGGCGGGCTTCGGCGCGACCTCTCCGGCCCTCGCCGGGGCGGGACTCGCGGTGCTGGGCCTCGCGGTGGCCGCCGTGGCCCACGCGGTGGACCGCCGCCGCGCGGCCCCGGCGGCCGGCCACGAGCGGGTGGTCGCCACCCACGTCCCCGACCGGCCGGCCGCACTGCACGGCTGAACGGCCGTCCGCCGGCCGCGTGTTTGCGGCCCCGGCCGTTGGCCGTGTGCCGCGTGGCCGCGGCCTCGTCCGCCGGCCGCGCGCCCGCGACCCCGGCTGTCAGTCGCGTGCCTGCTCGTCCGTGAAACCGGCCGCGTGCCCGCGTGCCGTCGTCCGTCAGCCGGGTGCCGCGTGCCCGCGTGTCCGCGTGCCGTCGTCCGTCAGCCGGGTGCCGCGTGCCTGCTCGCCCGCGGCTCCGGCCGTCAGGCGTCAGCCGCGCGCCTGCTCGTCCGTGGCCCCGTCCGTCTCCGGGGGGTCGAAGCGGGTCAGGTCGCGGAGCCAGGTGCGGGCCGAACTGTCGGACGGGGCACGCCAGTCGCCGCGCGGCGAGAGCGAACCACCGGCCGAGACCTTCGGCCCGTTGGGCATGGCCGAGCGCTTGAACTGCGCGAACCCGAAGAAGCGGCGGCAGAACACCTCCAGCCAGCGCCGGATCTCGGGCAGGTCGTACGCGACCCGCTCGGCCTCGGGGAAGCCGGGCGGCCAGGCGCCGCCGTCCGGGTCGTGCCACGCGTGCCAGGCAAGGAAGGCGATCTTCGACGGCCGGAAGCCGTAGCGCAGCACGTGGAAGAGGGTGAAGTCGTGCAGCGCGTACGGGCCGATCTTCGACTCGGTGGACTGCATCTCCTCACCCGGCACCAGCTCCGGGCTGATCTCCGTGTCGAGGATCGCGGCGAGGGTCCGGTCGGTGTCCTCGCCGAACTGGTGGCTGCCGATGACCCAGCGGATCAGATGCTGGATCAGCGTCTTCGGCACACCCGAGTTGACGTTGTAGTGGCTCATCTGGTCGCCCACGCCGTACGTGGACCAGCCGAGCGCCAGTTCCGACAGGTCACCGGTGCCGAGCACGATGCCGCCGCGCTGGTTGGCGAGCCGGAAGAGGTAGTCGGTGCGCAGACCGGCCTGCACGTTCTCGAAGGTGACGTCGTACACCGGCTCGCCGGAGGCGAAGGGGTGGTCCATCTCCTTCAGCATCAGCCGGGCGGTCGGCGTGATGTCCAGCTCGGCCGCGGTGACGCCGAGGGAGCGCATCAGCTCGTGCGCGTTGCCCTTGGTGTGGTCGCTGGTGGCGAAGCCCGGCAGGGTGAAGGCGAGGATGTCGCTGCGCGGGCGGCCCGCCCGGTCCATCGCGCGGGCCGCGACGATCAGCGCGTGTGTGGAGTCGAGACCGCCGGACACCCCGATGACCACCTTCGGGCCACCGATCGCCGCGAGCCGCTGCTGGAGCCCCGCGACCTGGATGTTGTACGCCTCGTAGCAGTCCTGGGCGAGCCGGTCGGGGTCCGCGGGCACGAACGGGAAGCGCTCGATCCGGCGCCGCAGGCCCAGGTCACCGGCGGGCGGGTCGAGCCGGAACGACAGGGTCCGGAAATCGGCGGTCCGGGCGGTGTGGGTACGCCGGTTGTCGTCGAAGCTGCCCGTCCGGCTCCGCTCCTGCCGCAGCAGGTCGAGGTCGACGTCCGCCACGGCGAACTGGTCGTCGAGCGGGAAGCGGTCGGACTCGGCCAGCAGCGACCCGTTCTCGTAGATCATGGTCTGGCCGTCCCAGGACAGGTCGGTGGTCGACTCGCCCAGCCCGGCCGCCGCGTACACGTACGCGGCGATGCAGCGTGAGGACGCCGAACGGCACAACAGCTTGCGGTCCTCGGCCCGGCCCACGGTGATCGGGCTGCCGGAGAGGTTGGCGAGGACGGTGGCGCCCGCCAGGGCCGCCTCGGCGCTCGGCGGCACCGGCACCCACATGTCCTCGCAGATCTCCGCGTGCAGCACCAGGCCCGGCACGTCCTCGGCGGCGAACAGCAGGTCCACGCCGAACGGCACCGACTCCCCGCCGACCCGGATCGTGCCGCCGCGCTCGTCGTCGCCCGAGGCGATCTGCCGGCGCTCGTAGAACTCCCGGTAGTTCGGCGGGTACGACTTGGGCACGACGCCGAGGACCCGGCCGCGGTGCACCACCACCGCGCAGTTGTAGACCCGGTTGCGGTGCCGCAGCGGGGCGCCCACGACCAGGACCGGCAGGAGCTGCGCGGACCCCGTCACCACCTCCTGGAGCGCCGTCTCCACCTGGTCGAGCAGCGCGTCCTGGAGCAGCAGGTCCTCGATCGAGTAGCCGCACAGCCCCATCTCCGGGAAGACGGCGACGGCGACGCCCTCCTCGGCGCATCCGCGCGCCTGCCGCAGCACGGCCTCGGCGTTGGCGTGCGGGTCCGCGATGACGGTGTGGCCCGTGCAGGCGGCGACGCGTGCGAAGCCGTGCTGGTAGAGGGACCGGAACTCCGGCGGCTGCTGGGGAGAAGGGTGAAGTCGAGGCACCCGCCCAGTGTAATCGTCAGACCGACGCGATGGGGTGGCGGACCCGGCCGGGACGCGCGCGAGACGTGCGGCGCCCCGGCCCCCGTGCCCCCGGCACGCACGAGCGCGCCCGCTCCCGGAGGAGGCGGGCGCGCCGGGCGGACGGCCGTGGAGCGGTCGTCAGCGGTGGTGCTTGGTGGTGGCGTACGACTCGACGTAGCCGTTCGCGGGCGAGCCGACGCCGGTGACGTCGTCGTAGCCCTTGACCGCCTTCAGCGAGCTGTCCTGGCCGAGGCTGCGGACCGAGGTGGCCACACCGTCGGCCGCGTCGAAGCCGTTGACGAAGTCGACACGGGCCACGGCGTAGTGCTTGCCGCCGGGCGTGTCGGTGACGTCGTGGTACGCCTTCGAGCCGGACTTGGCGTAGATCGACGGGTTGGCGAAACCGATCGCCTTGCCGCCGCGCGCCTCCTGGGCGAGCGCCTGGACCGCCGCGATCACCGGAGCGGCCAGCGAGGTGCCGCCGATGCGGTACTCGCTGTACTGCTCGGTCCCGTCCGGGAAGGTCTGCGTCTGGCCGACCTTGAAACCGGTGTTGGGGTCGGCGATCGCCGAGATGTCCGGGACGACCCGGTTGCCCGCCGCGTTGTTGGCCTTGGCCAGCGCGTTCGGGACGACGCCCTTCTGGTAGTAGGGCTGCGCCACGGTCTTGCTGGTACCGCCGCCCGCACCCGAGGTGAACGCGCCCGGGAACCCGGTCCAGCTCTTGCCGTCCTCGGACAGCGTGGCCTTCTCGGTGCCCCAGCCGGTCTCGAACAGGTACTTGTCACCCTTGCCGACCGCCAGCGAGGTACCGCCGACCGCCGTCACCCACGCCGAGTTGGCCGGGGTGTCGACCTGCTTCGTACCGGTGTTGGCGACCTCGTCGCCGTTGTCACCGGAGGAGAAGTAGAAGCCGATGCCCTCGACCGCGCCGAACTGGAACGTCTGGTCGTAGGCCGCGGCCAGGTCCGGGGTCTGGTTGGCCTCGATGTCGCCCCACGAGTTGGAGACGATGTCGGCCAGGTGCCCGTCGACGATCTTGTTGAGCGAGTCGAGCAGATCGTCGTCGTAGCAGGAGGCGGCACCCACGTACGTGATGCTCGCGCCCGGCGCGACCGCGTGCACGGCCTCGACGTCGAGGGTCTCCTCGCCGTACCAGCCGGCCGCCCCGCACTCCTCGGTCTTCGTGTACGTCTTGGGCAGCACCTGACGGAGCTGACCGCTGGCGTACTTCGCGTCACCGTGCTTGGAGGCGTAGGTGGCGGCGTCGAACGCGATGGTCGGCGAGGCGTACGCGTCGGTGATGGCGACCCGCACGTTCTTGCCGGTGCGCTTGCCCGCTCCGTACGCCGCGCGCAGCTGCTTGCCGGTGTAGCCCTGGACGGCGTACGGGATCTTCGTTCCGTACGCGTCCGGCAGCGTGCTCGCGATCTTCGAGCCGTAGTACGAGGAGAACGGCCCGGAGTTGTTGAACACCGCGTCCGGAGGCGGCAGTTGATCGGCGTGCCGCGCCTTGTGCGGGGCGTTGTCGAGACCGGTGACGGTCAGGACGGCGCCGTTCAGGGCGGCGGGCGTGGAAGCCGTCTTCGACGGCGCCCGGTAAGTCTTCCCGCCCTTGGCGTAGTTGTGCAGCTGGGTGCCGAACGCCTTCTCGGCGGCGGCCACGTCACCGGTGACGGAGGCGTAGTGCTGCGTCGTTCCGGTGACCTTCAGGCCCGCCGACTTCAGCCAGGTGGTCACCGCGGTGACCTGGGCCCTGGTGGCGCCGAAACGGGCCTGCGTCTTCTTGGTGCTGAGGTATTTCCCGTACGAAGCCGAGTGCGGGTCGGACACGGCCCTGGCGTACGCCGCCAGGCCCTTGGCGTCCCGGCCGGCGAGGTACACCCGGGCCGAGACCTGGGAGCTGTCGGAAGCCGCTCCCTTGTCCGCGTGGGCGGTCGCCCACGCGGGTTTGGTGCCCGCGAGCGTGTCCCGGCTCGGGCCGTCCGTGGCGTGTGCCGCGGGTATGCCGAGCGCCAGCGCGCCGGCGAGCAGGGGCAGGGTCGCCGCCAGGCTCACTCCGGCGCGCGCGGTGGCGCGGTTGGATCTCATAGAACCCCCTGCGATGCGATTCGTCGCATGTAGTGGTTGCGGTGATCCATGCGAAAGCCCCACGTCCTGCCGGAGCGTGAGGAATGGATCACAGATGGGGGCAACTCTTACGGTGAACCGTTCATGCCAGGGGAATGAAAAAGCCAAGGAAAGACCAAGTGGCAGCAATTGGCGATCATTTGGGATGGTTTGACATGCACCCTCGCGCATAGTCGAGGGTTTTCCCTATGTCCCGATCCGAACTCTGTAAAGAGGCGCACGATTTCTGTGAGCGGATCGAGTCCCCACCGTCCCCACGCCGGTCAGACCCCGCCCCGCCCCGCCCCGCCCCGCCACGCGATCCGAACGACCGGTCTAGTCGCGGGTCTTCGCGCCCCGGGCCTTCAGCATGTCGGCCATCAACGTGATCTCCGACTGCTGGGCGTCGACCATGCCCTGCGCGAGCCGCTTCTCCACGCCGACGGCGCATGTGGCGACACAGCCCTCGGCCATGTGGATGCCGCCCTTGTGATGGTCGGTCATCAGCTGGAGGTAGAAGACCTCGGCCTTCTTCCCGTTGAGCGTGCCGAGCCGCTTCATCTCGGCGTTGGTGGCCATGCCCGGCATCAGCGAGCCGTCCTTCCCGGACGCCATGTCACCCATGCCCATCCAGGTCATCGGCGGGTCCGCGGACACCTTCGGCAGCTCCCACAGGTCGAGCCAGCCGAGCAGCATGCCCCGCTGATTGGCCTGGGTCTGCGCGATGTCGTACGCGAGCCGCCGTACCTCCACGTCCTTGGTGCGGTCCCGCACGATGTAGGACATCTCGACGGCCTGCTGATGGTGGACTGCCATGTCCCGGGCGAAGCCCGCGTCCGCGGAGTCCGCGGCGGGCGTCCGCGTCCCGGAGCCGCCGCCGTCGGCGACCGCGTACGTGATCGCCCCGGCCGCGACGAGCACGGTCGCCGCGGCCCCCGCGATCCACCCGACGTGCCTCACTGGGACAGGCCGTTGGTGCAGGCCGCGCCCGGCTCGGGCGTCTGCTTGCCCTGCACGAACTCCGAGAGGAACGCGTCGACGTTCTTGTCCTTCGCGCCGGTCACCGTGCGCTGCTTGCCCCAGGCGCTCAGCATGATCGGGTCCTTCTGGTCCTCGACCGGGCTCATCAGCGTGTACGGGGTCTTCTTGACCTTCGCCGCGAGCGCCTTCACATCGGCCTCGGACGCCTTGCCGTTGTACGTCACCCACACCGCGCCGTGCTCCAGGGAGTGCACGGCGTTCATGTTGTTCACGGCCTTGGTGTAGACGTCGCCGTTGCAGTTCATCCAGACCTGGTTGTGGTCACCGCCGACCGGCGGCTCCATCGCGTACGTCACGGTCTTCGCGACGTGGTTGCGCGTCAGGGTGCCCTTCCAGGTGTTCACCCCGTCCGCGCCCGTGACGAAGTGCCCCGACGGCTGCTTCGAGTCGCTCGCCGTGTCCTTCTTGGCGTCGTCCGACTGCGACCGGACGAGCACGACACCACCGGCGACGAGACCGGCGACGACGACCGTGGAGGCCGCGATCACGAGGAACCGGTTGCGCCGCTCACGGGCGCGCTCGGCGCGGCGCAGCTCCTCGATGCGGTCCTTGCGCGATCCGGTGCTGGTGTTCTTGGCGGAACCCATGGTGAGTCCTTATGAGGATGGGACGGTCGGGTGCGCCGATCGTAATCGGGCAGGGAGGGGCGTCGGCAGGGAGGGCACCGGATTGGCCCAGGGAGTGCACGGGATTGGCCGAAGAAGGGGGTGGACGAGGGAGAGGTGGATGTGAGTGGAGCGGAGGCGGGCGGCTCCCGCGGGGGAGCGGGTCCGGACCGCGCAGGGACCGCGCAGGGACGCGGGGGGACGGCACGGGGTCCGGCACGGGTCCGGCCCGAATCACCCCGGACCGGGCCGGAAAAGAAAATTTGAACCGGAGATGCGCATTACCTACCCTGACGGGTATGCGGCTGCTGCGCTCCACCGACCTGGCCCTTCGCGTCCTGATGCGACTGGCCGTCGCCGGCGACTCGACGCCCACCACGCGCGAGGTCGCGGCCGACATGCTGGTCCCCTACACGCACGCCGCCAAGGTCGTCGCCGAACTCCAGCACCTCGGGCTGCTCGACGCCCGGCGCGGCAGGGGCGGCGGTCTCACGCTCACCGAGAAGGGGCGCGGGGAGTCCGTCGGCGCGATCGTGCGCACCTTCGAGGGCGAGGGTGACGTCGTCGAGTGCGAGGGCGACACACCGTGCCCGCTCGTCTCGGCGTGCCGGCTGCGGGGCGCCCTGCGGCGGGCCCAGGAGGCCTTCTACGCCTCGCTGGACCCGCTGACCATCACCGACGTCGTCGCCGAGCCGACCGGGCCCGTACTGCTGGGCATCACCCGCAGGCCGTAGCGGATCCTGACCGGTCCGCACGGCACCCCGCCGGTCCCGCCGGCGGCCGGCCGCCGGTCCGTGCCCTGGCCCTGACCCGGTCGGAGGTCCCGTCCCTAGCCCTGGGCCAGCCAGAGGTCCGGGCCGAACACCTCGTAGTGGATGTCGGAGGCGGGCACGCCCTTGGCGAGGAGCTGGGTGCGTACCGCGCGCATGAAGGGCAGCGGGCCGCACAGGTAGGCGTGCGTGCCCGGCCGCACGGTCACTGCGGAGAGGTCGACCAGACCGGTGCGCTCGGCGGGGTGGCCGGGCTCGGGCCGCTCGTACCAGAAGTGGGTCTCCGCGTCGGCGAGCTCGCCGGCGAACGCCTCGTGGTCGGCGCGCAGCGCGTGCTCGGCGGGGGAGCGGTCGGCGTGCACCACGGTGACGGGGGCCTTGTGGCCGGAGATCGTGAGCTGCTCCAGCATGGCGATCATCGGGGTGACACCGATGCCCGCCGAGGCGAGGAGGAGCGGGGCGTCCGTGTCGTCGAGGACCAGGTCGCCGTACGGCGCGGAGACCTCCAGGACGCTGCCCTCGCGGACGTGGGCGTGCAGATGGCCGGAGACCTCGCCCTCGGGGCTCGTCACGCCGTTCTCGCCGGCGCGCACCCGCTTGACGCTGATCCGGCGCTCCGGGGAGCCGGGCGCGCGGGAGAGGCTGTACTGGCGTATCTGGCGGGCGCCGTCGGGGAGTTCGACGCCGACGGAGACGTACTGGCCGGCGCGGAAGTCCGGCAGGGGCGCGCCGTCGGCCGGGCGGATCAGGAAGGTGGCGACGTCGGCGGTCTCCTCGACGCGCTCGGTGACCACCCAGGGGCGCAGGGACCCGTCGTCCGCGTTCTCGTCGTACAGGCGCTTCTCGATGGCGATCAGGGCGTTCGCCATGAGCCAGTACACCTCGTCCCAGGCGGCGGCGACCTCCGCGGTGACCGCGTCGCCGAGCACCTCGACGATGGCGGCGAACAGGTGCTCGTGCACGACCTCGTACTGCTCGGGCGCGACACCCAGGGAGGCGTGCTTGTGGGCGATGCGGCTCAGCATCGCGTCGGGCCGCTCGTCGGGGTGGCCGACCAGGTGGGTCGCGAAGGCGGCGATGGATCCCGCGAGGGCCTGGCGCTGGGTGCCCGCGGCCTGGTTGCCGCGGTTGAACAGGTCGCGCAGCAGCTCGGGGTGGGCGCTGAACAGCCGGCCGTAGAAGCGCTCGGTGATCTCACCTATGGCGGCGCCGACCACGGGGAGGGTCGCGCGCACGGTGACAGCGGATTGTTCGGACAGCATCAGGACTCCTCAAAGCCGGGGCCGGAGCGGTGCGTTGCACCTCTCCGCATGGATCGCACACTAATTAAACTTGCATCTGAGATGCAAATTTAATCGCGAGGGACGGGTGAGTACCGGCCGCCCCTTACGGGTGCGCGTGTGAGCAGGCAGTATGTGCGGCAGAGCAGGACACCTGCCGTACGCGAGGCGTTCAGACCGAGGTCGCCCGGCCGATCATGGTCCGCAACGCGCATGAAATGGTGTTGTGGTGGGATGCTCAGGTGCGCCGATCGTCTTCGAGGCGTGGGAGCAGGCGGCCTGACCAGCAAGGATGGGTGGAAGCGGAAGATGGACAAGCAGCAGGAGTTCGTGCTCCGGACACTGGAGGAGCGTGACATCCGGTTCGTACGTCTGTGGTTCACGGACGTACTCGGCTTCCTCAAGTCGGTGGCCGTGGCCCCGGCCGAGCTGGAACAGGCCTTCGACGAGGGCATCGGCTTCGACGGCTCGGCCATCGAGGGCTTCGCCCGCGTGTACGAGTCGGACATGATCGCCAAGCCGGACCCGTCCACCTTCCAGGTCCTGCCCTGGCGCGCCGAGGCCCCCGGCACGGCCCGCATGTTCTGCGACATCCTCATGCCGGACGGCTCCCCGTCCTTCGCGGACCCGCGCTATGTCCTCAAGCGCGCCCTCGCCAAGACCTCGGACCTGGGCTTCACCTTCTACACCCACCCCGAGATCGAGTTCTTCCTGCTGAAGGACCGCCCGCTGGACGGCTCACGGCCCACCCCGGCCGACAATTCCGGCTACTTCGACCACACCCCGCAGAACGTGGGCCAGGACTTCCGGCGCCAGGCCATCACGATGCTGGAGTCGATGGGCATCTCGGTCGAGTTCAGCCACCACGAGGGCGCCCCCGGCCAGCAGGAGATCGACCTGCGCTACGCCGACGCGCTCTCCACGGCCGACAACATCATGACCTTCCGGCTGATCATGAAGCAGGTCGCGCTGGAGCAGGGGGTCCAGGCGACCTTCATGCCGAAGCCGTTCTCGGAGTACCCGGGCAGCGGCATGCACACCCACCTCTCCCTCTTCGAGGGCGACCGCAACGCGTTCTACGAGTCCGGCTCGGAGTACCAGCTCTCCAAGGTGGGACGCTCCTTCATCGCCGGCCTGCTGAGGCACGCCGCGGAGGTCTCCGCCGTCACCAACCAGTGGGTCAACTCCTACAAGCGCATCTGGGGCGGTTCGGAGCGCACCGCGGGCGCCGGCGGCGAGGCCCCCTCGTACATCTGCTGGGGCCACAACAACCGCTCCGCACTCGTCCGCGTGCCGATGTACAAGCCCGGCAAGACCGGCTCGGCGCGGGTCGAGGTCCGCTCGATCGACTCGGGCGCGAACCCGTACCTCGCCTACGCGCTGCTCCTGGCCGCGGGCCTGAAGGGCATCGAGGAGGGCTACGAGCTTCCGCCGGGCGCCGACGACGACGTCTGGGCCCTCTCCGACGCCGAGCGCCGCGCGATGGGCATCGAGCCCCTCCCGCAGAACCTCGGCGAGGCCCTGGCGCTCATGCAGCGCAGCGAACTCGTCGCCGAGACCCTCGGCGAGCACGTCTTCGACTTCTTCCTGCGCAACAAGAAGGCGGAGTGGGAGGAGTACCGCAGCGAGGTCACCGCCTTCGAGCTGCGGAAGAACCTGCCGGTGCTGTAGACGCAGGTCAGGGACGTTTTCTCTTGCCCAGCACGCGGGGCCCACGGTCGGTGACCGTGGGCCCCGCGGCTGTCCTCACCACCTCTGGGCCGTCTGTGGGCCGTCCGCCCCAAAAACGCCGCCCTCGTACATGCTGTCCACGGCCCGCCGGGCGCGGCCCTCGCTGCTCGGCAGCAGGTGCGTGTAGACCCGGAGCGTGAAGCCAGGGTCCGTGTGCCCCAGATAGGTACTCAGCGCCTTGACGTTCTCCCCGGCGTCCAGGAGCACCGACGCGTAGAAGTGCCGCAGCGCGTGCATGCCGTGCTCTCGCGCCGCCTGGAAGCGCTCACCCGGCCGGGGCGCAGGGATGACGCCGGCGGCGACGAGCGCGGGCTTCCAATAGCGGACGTTGAAGTCGGTGCGCCTGACCGCGCCACTGGTAGACGGTCTCTTTGGGCACCTCGAAGATCTCGGCGATGTCGTCGGGGTGAGGTACCGATCGGGTAGGCCGCCACGGAGGGTGGCGCGCGGATCGGGTTGAGCGGAACGGGTTCGGCTCATGGAGTCCTCGGGAGTCGAGTCGCGTTTCTGGTGGCTCCGGGCTTTCTCGGGGGCCCAGGTTTGTCCGAGGTTCGGGTTTCTGCGTCACTGCGTCATCAGCGTCACTTCAGGCTCTGACCTGCGGTTTTGGGTGACGCGGCAGTTCGGGGCTGCGTCACCGGTACGTCATCGGCTGCGTCACCGGGTGACGCAGGTGACGCAGCGTCTTCCTAGTTAGGACAAAGAAGGGGGCGCCTGTAGTGCTCGGGTGCGCCTTACAGAGCGAAGAAGGAGCCGCTGCGCGGCGCGACCCTTGGGCGACGTTCCGCCGAACAGCAAGAGGAGCACGCCTCACCCGGGCTGGTGCAGACTGCCCGACTCGCCGGAAGCTTACGGGGCCATGATCACTCGCCCCATGGCAGCTCCCGCCCAAAGTCTCGGAGCCAACCTCCCAGCGTCGTCGACCACAGGCCGAAGGCTCTCCAGGTCGACAGAGGCCTTGCGAGAGGCGCCGACCGGGCCTTGGCCACACATGACCCACAGGCCACACTGGACCCGTGACGATCAATGACGGCAGCGGGGCAAGCGACCCCTGGGCGCTCCTCCTGGCGACGGACTGGAACGGCGTCGAACACTGCTGCCCCAACGTAGCCCCGGCGACCCCCGTCATCCTGGCAGGGCTACTGGATGACGACGAGGACGTTCAGCGAACCGCCGTACACAACCTCGGTCAGGCCGTGACCCACCAGAACACCATCTACGGCGCCACCGCCCCGGCCGCTCGCTTCGTTATCGCCATCCTTGGCCACCCCCGAACGACGACCGCGGGGATCTACTTCCACGAGGAGCGCCGCCGGCCCATGCGCGCGGCACTCCTGCAATGGCTGGGTGACCTCGTTTACGACGCGACGTACGACGAAGACGGCCCGGGAGAACCTGACGATGTCGCCGCGGTACGTGCCATCCTCCCGCTCATCTACGAGGCAGCGCGGCCGTACCTTGCTGATCCGGACCTTCTGATCCGGGAAGCTGCGGTGCACGCAGCCGCGATGACGCTCGCCGCACCCGAGTTGGCCGTACACATCCCGGAGCTCGTGCCGCTGGTGCGCAGCACGCTAAGCACCAGCGATTACCGGGGCTACCGGTATATCGCCAAGTGGTGCCTCGTGACCTGGGGTGTGGAGCCCGGCCCTCTGCCTGACTCACGGATCTCGGCTTCCTGGACAGCCGGCTACTCCGACGACCCGCCATTCTGACCCCAGGGGGCACCGCCACGCACCAGACGCCACCGACGGCAGCTCCGCCGAACTACGGATCAGAAGGCGTCGTGCCCCAATCGTGCCCGATCCAGCGGGCAACAACGGTGAACCGCGGGCACTTACGGGCAGCAGGCAACGCAACGACCCCTGACCGATCTGGGCGCTTTCTCGGGGCCGTTCACCTGCGGTGGGTGTGGGATTTGAACCCACGGCGACTCGCGCCACGACGGTTTTCAAGCCTTCTCCCGGCGCTTGATCTGTGCTTTGGTTTCTTCCTGCACGATCTCGCTACAGGCAGTATGGCTACGTGAGCCAGGACCAGTGGGCGGACCGATTGACGGCAGCGCTTCGTGACTCGGAATCGGAATCGTGGTCTCGAAGAGCCGCGGCCGGCCGACAGCTTGCGGCCTGGGCCGAGCGGGAAGAGGTCGGCCCAATCCTTGAGCGGCTCCTATTGGACGCCCACGACACCGCAGTTACGCAGGAGACGGCGCAGGCCTTGCTCGAACGGAGGGACCTGGTCGGTCTGCGCGCGGTGCTGGCGGCGCTGTCGCGGGCTGAGGAGTGGTCGACCGCCGACCAGCTCTACGGCGAGGTGTTCGGCTACCAGAGTTGGATGATCGCCGACGACCGGACGGACGAGTTCGTGGACCAGCTTGTGAGACTCGCTGCCGACCAGGACAAGGGAGTCCGTGACGAAGCCCTGCGGCTGTCACGGGCCCAGAAGCGGTAGTGGCGGTCGAGGCCGGACCTCAGAGGCTGATCGGCCGAGGCGCGCGCACGGGCGATTTGCCGACGTTGGTAGACCCCTGTGATCGACCTGATAAGGATGAGGCCAGACCTCAAAAGTTGGGTACCTTGCGCGGGGTGCCACCTTCTGCAACCACAGCAACGGAGCGCCCGCCCGGGGTCGTCTCGAGGCCGTGGAGGGGCACTCAACGCTGACAATTGCTGACAGCTCAGGGGCCTACTTCTGCAGCAGGGGACGGGCTAAGATCCCGCCATGCCGATCAAGGGTGGGGATCTGGCGCGTGCATACTGGGCTTTCGACCGTGCCATCGGAGGACAACGGCCTCCGACTAGATCTCAGATGTTCTCAGCGAGGCGGCCACTCGTTGTCTGGCTTGTGGCAGGGATCTTCTTCTGGGGTCTCTTCATCCTCGTCTTCGATGGCGACGTTCTGCTCGCGTTGGGCGTGGGCATGCTGCTCGGCGGATGGTTCGGGTTGATCGCCCGGTTCGAAAGAGCCCGCCAGCGCCGCCTCGTGCGCCTGGGAGTCTGGGACGGTATCCACGCCCACTCGGTTGGCGAGACTCGCGCCATGGGCAAGCAGCGGATATACGGCGAGAATCTGCGGCCCCTGTGCGAGGTGTTGGCGCACTTCGCCGAACACGACTTCGGGGACTCCGAATGGGAGGTCGTCGAGGCGGCCCTGCCGGGAACGGACATCGAGCGTGATGCCTGGTACAGCCACCGGCTGACCGGCCGGCGCACGTTCACCGTGCGGATCGCGGCAGTGCCGGATTCGACAGACGCCTTCGTCGAGATCTACGGGGAGTTGGGCGGCCGCGGAAAGTTCCTGATGGGAGGAGTGGTGCACGTGCTCAGTAGGTATCGCGTGAGCTGATCTTCCACCCGGGCCACGTCACCACGTGGAAGCGCCACTCGATCACGGTCCTCACCCGGGCCGGTGTCCACCGCCGATCCGGTCAGCCATGCGACCGGCCCTTCCGACCGCCCGGTACAGCACAGAAGTACAGCAACCGACGTGACTGTTATGAGAACGGGTGGTTATCGGCGTGGCTATTCGTGATCGCCTGCGGGTGAGCAGGAAGGTCGTACTCCTGGCGTGCACTGCGCTCACGCTCACCACCATGGTTGGGTGCAGTCCGCCGGAGCGCCCCCTGGTCGCCATCTACGCGGCGCAGGGTGGAGAGGTTCGGGCTCTTTTGCGGGCCTGCCCGAATTCCGCCGTCACCTCGATGACGCTCATGCGCATGGACGGGAAGGAGTCCGCCAGCGCGGCGACGCAAGGGGTGGAGTACTGGGTGGGGACGCCTCCCGAGCCGTTGAAGGGGGAGCAGGACATCAGCCTGGTGTCCCTTCCCGCGGACTGGGGGGCCAGCCGACTGGGAACCGGAGAGCTGACCGCCGGAGCGTTCTACTCGCTCAACTTCACCTCGGGACACGACGACTCTGTCGACTACCACGGAATCGGCGGCTTTCGCACCTCGGACATCGAGAAGCTCGCTCCGGGAGACGTTTGGGCCGACGGCAAGAGCATGTCCCTGAAGGAGTTCCGGAAGAAGGCCGACGGCTCGTGCTGACCTGACGCTTCCGCTGCAGCAGACCCCAATCCTCACAGTCGTTCGTACAGTTGCGCTCCACCTCGACGCCAGGAACCAGGCCCGTTCCACGGTGCGTGGGTCGACGGCGGACGGGATGGAAGCTGGAGAGAGTGGGGGCAGAGGAGAGCACGGCACCAACAGGCAGACCGTGTCTGTACCAGGTACAACCTGCCTAGTGCTGTGACCACGTAGGTTCGCCGGGTTGGTGGTTCTAGCGGTTGGATATCCGGTGAGGTCCGATCCGACTGCTGGGGGTGTGGTGGCTGAGCCTGTCTGTGTGCGCAGGTTGACCGACCAGGAGGGGCAGAAGCTGCAGCAGATCGTGCGTCGGGGCAGCACCAGTTCGGCGCGGTATCGGCGGGCGATGATGCTGTTGGTTTCGGCCGGCGGGAACCGGGTGCCGGTGATTGCGAAACTGGTGCAGGCCGACGAGGACACCGCCCGGGACGTGATCCACCGGTTCAACGAGATCGGCCTCGCCTGCCTGGACCCTCAGTGGGCGGGAGGCCGTCCCCGCCTGCTCAGCTCTGACGACGAGGACTTCGTCGTCCAGACGGCCACCATCCGCCCGACCAAGCTCGGCCAGCCCTTCACCCGCTGGTCACTGGGCAAACTCGCCGCCTACCTGCGACGCGTTCACGGCCGCGTCATCCGGATCGGCCGCGAGGCGTTACGGTGCCTGCTTGCCCGCCGCGGCATCACCTTCCAGCGCCCCAAGACCTGGAGGGAGTCCCCGGATCCCGAGCGCGACGCCAAGCTCGACCGAATCGAGGAGGTCCTGCAGCGGTTCCTTGACCGGGTGTTCACGTTCGACGAGTTCGGCCCGCTCGGCATCCGGCCCACCGCCGGGTCCTGCTGGGCGAGCAGGGGCATCCCGAGCGGCACCGCGAACTTCCACCGCACTCACGGGGTGCGGTACTTCCACGGCTGCTACTCGGTGGGTGACGAGACGCTGTGGGGCGTCAACCGCGCCAAGAAGGGCGCCGGGAACACCCTGGCCGCACTGAGGTCGATCCGCGCGGCCCGCCCGGACGGCGCCCCGATCTACGTCATCCTGGACAACCTCTCCGCTCACAAGGGCGACGCCATCCGGCGTTGGGCGAGGAAGAACCGGGTCCAGCTGTGCTTCACCCCGACTTACGCGTCCTGGGCTAATCCAATCGAGGCCCACTTCGGCCCGCTGCGGCAGTTCACCGTCGCGAACTCCCACCACCACAGCCACTCAGCCCAGACCCGTGCGCTGCACGCCTACCTGCGATGGCGCAACAAGAACGCACGCCACCCCGACGTCCTCGCCGCCCAGCGGAAGGAGCGCGCTCGCATCCGCAGCGAGAAGGGCATCCGCTGGGGCGGGCGTGCCCTCCCCGCCGAACAGCTTCAGATCCTCAAGTCTGAGGACTGCATGACGACCTGCTCGCCCTCTCCGTTCGGTTCCTCGAAGTTGACCAGATAGCGGTTGAACAGCGTCTCATCCACGGTGACGGCGTTAGCGCCTTCCGTACCGCTCCGTACTTCGAGGCGGCGCTCCAGCGTCGTCCGGTCGGCCTTGAGGTGGACCAGTTCCCAGCGGCAACCGTGGCTTTCGATCAGCGCCTTGTAGTCGTCGCGGGCGGCGCGACTCCAGAAGCTGTAGTCCACGACCACGTCGCACCCGGCCTGCATCAGCTCGACCAGTTCCTGCCGCTGCTCGCGGCGGACCTCTTCCTTGAGCCGGTCGAACGCCTCAGCTCCCAGCACCAGGCCGGCGTCGCGCTGCCCGAGTCGTTGCCAGACCACCTCGTCGATCGACAGCCGGGCGAAACCGCGGCGCACCAGCTCCATCGCGTAGGTGGTCTTGCCCGCTCCCGGAAGACCGCACATCAGCACCACTGTACTCACTTGCTGCGTCACGGAGCCAGATTAGACCGACCGCCCCGGCGAACCTATGCGGTCAGAGCACTAGCAATGAACGGAACATTCAGCTGAGGCTCGGGTGGGTAGGCCCTTGGCGCCGACCTCGCAGAGCTTCCAGGAGTACAGCAACTCCATTAACCGTCCCAGCCCGGCAGCATCCTCGAAAGGCCGTAGCGCGGCCGGTATGACTGTTCGTGACCGCTCTATATAGAGCTACAGATCAGAAGGTTGCACCGGATCTGGCCCGCACCAAATCGTCTCGTTCAGCGACCTTCACCGTCGCAAAGTGGGCCTATCAATAACGGGCGCGTCGGCACCGGGTGCCCCTGCCTCCACAGATGCTGTGATCATGCTCATCGCCGGAGACTAGGCGAGGCCGCTGACAACGGCCGTCGGACGGGCCCGTCTCAGAGCAGGTCAGCCATGCACAATGAGCCCAGCGTGTAGGGGAGGTCAGGTTGATGTCTTGCCCTCGGCTACGGTGCTCGCTGATCCGTCCTGACCACAAGGAGTTGTCGTACGCATGCTCGTGAGTCTGGCTGGTCAACGAATGTCGCCTCAGGGCGAGGCCTGCTGATCTGGGGGGTGGGGGCGGGCCTGATGGGGTGGTTCATGGTGCTCGGCGGTGCCGCAGCCATGGCGGCATGGGGGGATCAGATGCAGCAGGACGTCCACGTCGCCTACCGACGCGGCGCCCCGCCAAGTGCCGCAGCCTCCCATAGGAGACGCACCGTCGGGATGTTCGTAGGCTGGGCATTCGCGTTCATTGGGCCCGCGTGCGCCATCGCTGGGGTCGTACTTCTCGCCCGGCAGTAAGCCGCATCCAAGAGGGCACGTGCCCGAACGAGGAGCGACCAACGGGGGGAACGACGGGGAACAGCGGCAAGCGCCCCAAGTACGCACAGGGCAACGCCTTGATTCGCGCTGCAAGCGCTCCGAGCCGGTCTATTTGGCCGACAGGCCATGCGGAGACGACACGGCGCGGGCCCCGGCTCACGGGACCCGCGCCGCGGTGCTGCATCGCTGCTTACTGCACGTCGACAAAGTCGGCGGTGGCGGTCGCGGTGTTGGTGGTGGAGGTGCCGGCGAAGGACCAGCGCCAGTAGCCGTCGGCGGCGGCCTTGACTGTGGTCTTCAAGGCACCGCCGGTACCCGTGGTCACCGTCTTGACGGTGGTGTAGGTGCTGGTGCCCTTCTTGCGGAACTGCAGCTTCACCGGCTGGCCGGTGTAGCCGGCGTACTTGTAGGTCTCCCAGTTGGCACGGGTCAGGCTGCCGCTGACGGTGAGGGTCTTGCCCTTCTTCACCGGCTCCGGCGAGGCGTTGACCGTCAGCTTGGCGTAACGCTGGACCTGCACCGTGGCGGCGACGTCCTTGCTGACGTAGTCCCAGTCGTTGCCGCTGGCACTGGCCCTCACCTTCCAGGTCCCGGCCGTGGTGTTGTCCTGGGGATCGATCCGCGGGTTCATGGTCAGGGTGAAGGTGCAGGTGGTCGTGGTGGCGTTGTGGGCCACGCAGTCGCCGGACACGTCGTCGGGGACCACGAGCCCGTAAGGGTCGTCGGGCATGACCTGGCCGGGCCCGTGCCACAGCACGGGGAAGGTGTAGTCCTCCTTGATGCCCGAGTCGTCGGTGGCGGTCACCGCGATGGTGAAGGTCTTCGGGTTCGTGGTGCCCAGGACGATGTCGGACCCGCCGTTGACGACCACCTTGGTGATTTTGGTGTCACCCACGGCCTCGTCCGCCTGAGCGGCGCCCGAAACGGCGAACGCGGACAGGACCAGGGCACCGGCAACGGCGGCCACAGTGGAGCGCTTACGCATAAGTGTGTTTCCCCCACACTCTGGTGACCCCGAGACGCCCGAGGCCAAAGCTGGCGAGGCGCATCCGGCGCGGGGCAGATCGGGTCGCCCGGGTGAGGGCGGCCTGATCCGCCTCGGATGCCGGACGGCACCGAAGACGACTGCCGAACCCCCGGGACGGTTGTACCGCGAAGAGATCTTTTTTGACACCGCTTGCCAGGACTCCGGCCGGTCTTCCCATGAGTGCCGGCCAAGAGCGTGGCGGGTGTGGAAGCACGTGAACTGCACTGTGTCCGGGCGACGTTGGCCCGATTCGCCGCTTATGTGTTCGCCTTGAGCAGCCGTAGTGACCGCAGGCCACCGCCAACACGGCACAACGGCCGATTGGCCCGCCCACCTGACCGCAGCGGCCTCTCAGCCGAGAGTCCGGGACGAAGAGGCCGTGCCAGACCCGTGCCAGATCGTGCGGGGAACACCGGGGAACAGCGGGGGAGGAAGCCGGCCTTGCCCCAGGCGCCGATACCGCTCAGCAGCTGGTCAGCCTCGGAGCAAGCCCCAGATCACATCAGCTTCCCTAGCTGAGAGCGTGACGAGTGCACATCGAGTGGCCGCATCGCCCTTGTTTCCAAGGCGTGTTGCCTTCGGTGTGTCAGCAACGGCCATCTGCACGGGTGCAGCCTGTCGTCACCGTTCCGTCACAAGTAATCGCCGCACGGAACCCTGCCGCTCTCCCGCCCTATCTGCACTCACGCACCACGACCACGCGTACCGCGGGGCAACAACCGACGACCGAAACCCGCGGACGAGACGACTCAGGGGGACGACAACATGCGTCACAGCAACGGCATTCGCAGGGCGGCTCTGGCGACGACGGCGGTCACGGCCGTCGCGGCGGCGGTGACCGGCATCCTGCCCGGCACCGCCATGGCGGCGAGCACCACCACCTCTACCCCGCCGCCCGCCTGCCCGGCCTCCGCCCTCCAGGCCAGCGCCTGGCAGGCGGCCCACCCGCCCGTCGGGACCGGGACCGGGGCGGCAGTCGTGCAGTTCACCAACGTCTCCCGGAAGACGTGCGTCCTCAAGGGCCATCCGACGGTCGCGGGCGCCAGCAACGGCTCCCCCGCCCACAACACCCCGCTCAAGGTCACCCCCACCGGCAGGGCGGCCACCGTGACGGTCCGGCCGCACGGCAAGGCGTGGGTGAAGCTGACCTTCGTCCAGGTCCAGGGGGAGGGCGACGGCTACTGCGTGTCGGGCAAGACCCCGGCGGCGTATCCGACGATGGTCATCGGGCTGCCGCACTCCGGGAAGCACCAGGTCGCCCTGAACGACGGGTGGTGGGCCGAGTGCGACAACAAGGTGACCGTCACCCCGGTCTCGGCGGTCAAGCCTTCCTGACCCCACCATCCCCACAAAACGAGCAGCCTGCATGACGATCGCAAGGCTCTGACCTACACGTTTACGAGGAACTGCACATAAGTGCAGGTCAGCGACTCAATGTACCTTCGGTGCGCTGAGTCGCTGGCCTGCGGTGATCAAGCTCCGATGGCACAAACTCGCGTCCGTCAAAGTCCGATGGCAAACGGTCAGGATCCAGTGGCACAGGACAACCCAGACGCACCTTCGGCGGCACGCCTCGCCCCTGTCCCGTCTCTGTCGATCTGGTCCCCTTCTCAAGTGAACGGGTCCGATTCGCTTGCTGTCTCAGGTGATCGGGTCCGCCAGTTCGTTCGATGCTTCGTCGAGGCCGACTGGCTCTCAACGGGTGGGGCCGGCGGGGCCTGGCCTACGAAGTGGCGTGTTTGTCCCGCGTGCGGGACAGAGGTGCGCCGTCCGTTGGCGGAAGCGGCGGACGTCACGTTCGACGACGCGGGGGAACCGGTCGTCACAGGATGGAGCGCGCGATGCGGAACCCTACGTCGTCGACCTGGAACGTCGGGTGGCTGCGGCGTCGCGCGGAGGCCCGGCAACTCCAGTGCTCATCGAACCAGCCACCGCCACGGAGCACCCGGTAGGTGCCGTAGACCTCGGCGTCGTAGACGTCCCAGCACCAGTCCCAGACGTTGCCGAGCATGTCGTAGAGACCCCACGGGTTGGGGCGTTTGCCGCCCACGGCGTGGATGCGCTCGTGCGAGTTGCCGCGGTACCAGGCGATCTCGTCGAGCGGCGCGTACTGCGGCCCGGTCGTGCCGGCACGGCAGGCGTGCTCCCACTCGGCTTCGGTCGGCAGCCGGTACCCGTTGGAGGACGCGTCCCACTCGATGCCTTCGCTGTCGGCAGAGAAGTGGTAGGCGGGCGTGAACCCGTCGCGCAGGGACAGGGCGTTGCAAAACCGTGCCGCGTCCCACCAGGAAACGCACTCGACGGGCAACTGGTCCCCGTGGGCGGTACTCGGCCGCTGGCCGGTGATTTGTGCATACAACGCCTGGGTGACCGGGAATGCCGCGAGGTGGTAGGGCGCAAGCTCGACCGACCAACTGCGCTGCGTCCGCCGGTCCGACAGCGTTACCTGCCCCGGCGGGATGGCGACCATCTCGTTTCCCGCGACCACGTCCATGATCAAGAGATCCTACCGAGACGTGTCAGCTCGCCACGGTGGGGTCGAACCACATCAAGTGAGACAGCAACCGGCAGCCAAGCGCCCGGGACCAGATCCACTGGGATTCCCGGCGACCAGGCATCTCAAGCGATCCGGTCGCCGCAGGTCGCGGCTCTGCCCGCAGTCCAGATCATCCGAGACGGGACAGCCCCCAACCCGCGCCGAAGCCGAGACCGCGTTGGCGAGCCATCCCTGAGCGCTCACCTGGGCAGGAGCACGCGACCGGCTAATCGCCACCGTCTCAGTTTCCGTCTCATTCACCACCGTTCACGGACGTTCAGGCGAGACCACAAGCCCACTCCCCTAAGCCGACCAGCCGCGCATGAACGCAGGTGAACGTCCCCGAACGCGGCCCAAGACCCCATCAACACAGTTGGAAAGCGTGTGGGTCCTGACGAAGAGCGCCTGTACGCCTCGCGCATGGCCAGCGGGACTAGGATCCCAGCCGGGCGAAGTCGTAGCGCAGAGGTAGTCGCGCGCGGTCTCCAAAATCGCGAGGACGCCGGTTCGAATCCGGCCGGCTTCGTCCGCCCCAGCTGCGGCGTCCAACCGTTAGCGGGACGGTTCCGCGCGGGCCCTGCGACCTGGGCTCGTATCGTGCATGCATGCGCAATGAGCGGCACGACGAGCCACTGTCCAAAGCGGAGTTGGAGTTGTTCCTCCAGTATCTGCACCGGCTCGCCAACCACGATGTGGATCAGTTTGCCCTCATGCAGGTGGGCGATTCTGAGTACCCCGTCTATGTGAGCTTCTCCAGGAAGCCCGAGGCGGGAGTTGACCCCGAGGTCTACCGGCGACCGTAGCGAACCCCGGGCCCTGTCGAATGCGTGTCGAGGACTGGCCGACTGGGAGTCGGGGCGGGGGAGCGACGCAGGTCAGAGGCAGTGCCTCACTCGACGCACCGAGCGCCTTCTAAGCGCTCGGCCGTTCCGAACGTGCCACAGCCGTGCCACATCGTGCGGTCAACCACGGTCAACGACGGCTCGCCACAGTCGAGATGCACCGTTCACCTGGGCAGTGGCTACAGCCGGAGCAACCTGGGCACCCATGCTGCCGATCACGTCCGCCCTTACAAGGCGGTGGTTCGGTAGTCGACGGTCCTGCTCGTATCCGCCTTGAAGGCTGGGCCGTCTGTGGACCGTCGGAGGGCGGCCCACATTGACCAACAACGACCGTGGACGGCCGCTCGATCGCAGGTCACCGGCGCCGTGGCGTGGATCGTCCGAGGGCCGCCCGACGCCAAACAAGTTCCTGCGCAACAAGAAGGCGGAGTGGGAGGAGTACCGCAGCGAGGTCACGGCCTTCGAGCTGCGGAAGAACCTGCCGGTGCTGTAGGCGCCGGCCGGAGTCGGTCTGTGGAAAGGGCGACGGGCCCGGGGCGCTTTCGCGGTCCGGGCCCGTCGGCCGTCTGTTGCCGTGGTGCCGTCAGACGGTGGGGACCCCGCCGCCGTTCCGGACCTCGGACAGGGCCTTCTTGATGGTGACCTTCGCGATGTAGCCGGCGCCGAAGAAGATGCACTCGACGACGTACCAGAACTTCTCGGCGCCGGTCATCTCGACCAGCCCGTACTCGCTCAGCGCCTTCTTCACGGGGACCTTCTGGAAGTAGGCGGCACCGAAGTAGATGCAACCCAGGATGTACCAGAACTTCTCCGCCGAGGTGGTGGAGCCCTGACCGAGGTACTGACGTTCTGCCATGACGCTCTCTGCCTTCCGATGACCGTGGGGTCCGGGGAGGCGCGCCGATCGGCCCTTGCGGGCGGCCCCGGGCGGCAGCCGCGCACGGGCGCGGACGCCTGGGCACGCTGAAGCTCGACCTGAGACGGCGTGGGTGATGCGCATGTGTCACGGTGCCGGTCGTCAAGCAGGCCGGCCGCCCCCCGAATGCGCAAACCGCAGCTTAGGGCATTGATCGTCGTCTTGAATATGCCCGAGTCATGAGCGTTACCTGGATCGGGCGGCGGTGTTCTCCCGCCTTTTTCGAACGGTCGCACAACCATCGGCGCCACTCGGGTGTCCAGTACGTGACCGGACGACCGACCTCCGGTCGTCGTCCGTCCGGTTCCGACGAGGAGACCCCACCGTGCGCCAGCGCATCCGCCCCTCACGCCTCAGCAAGCCGGCGGCGTTCGTGGCCGCCGCCGCGTTCGTCGCGGCCGTTCCCGCGGTCGCCGCGGCCCCGGCGTACGCCGAGCCGGGTGAGGCGTCCCTGGAGATCTCGACTCTGGCGAGCGCGTCGCCCAAGCCGGGCGAGGTGTACGACAAGAACGTCGTCATCACCAACAAGGGCACCGCGGCCGCGGACGGCTTCACCTTCCGGGTCCGGCTGACCCGCGGGCTCGACTTCCCCGAGGACGTGAAGGGCTGTACCTACTCGACCCTCGCGGACCAGGTCCGCCAGGCCGTCTGCGAGCTCGACACGGTCATCGAGCCCGGTGCCTCGGTCGAGACGCCCGTGCGGTTCAAGGCGCTGCCCAAGGCGCTGATGGAAGCGGTCGAGTACGGAACCTCGGCCACGGGCGAGCTTCCGGGCGAGGGATTCTCCGAGAGCTACCGGCGGCTGAACCTGACCGCCGACAGCTCGGCCGACCTCGTCGCCGTCGGTGAGGACACCGAGGCCCTCGCGGGCGGCCGGCAGTCCATCAACGTGCAGCTCCGCAACGACGGCCCCGGCTGGATCCGGGTCCAGACGAGCGACGACCAGCCGGCGCTCATGGTGCGGATACCCAAGGGCACGACCGCCTCCATGGTTCCCCAGGACTGCCAGCCGTTCGGGATCGACGGCCCGAACGCGCCCGGGGGGACGCCGGGCAGGGCCGTCTACGTCTGCACGCCCGACGACCACACCATCGAAGTCGGCCAGGCCCTCACGTACACCTTCATGCTGGACGTCGCGAAGGGCACGAAGACCACCGACGGCTCCGTGAAGGCGACCTCGGTCTACGACATCCACCCGGACTTCGACAAGAACCCCGCCAACGACACGGCGAAGATCCACGTCGCCATCCCCACCGACAACGAGGAGGACCCTTCCCCGTCGCCCTCCGCCACCTCCCCGGGGACCTCGACCGGCGGCAACGACCCCGAGGGCCAGTCCACCGGCGGCTCCGGCAGCACGGGCGGTACCGGCGGTACCGGCGGTACGGGCTCCACGTCGGGCGGCTCCACCAGCGGTGACGTCGACGGCAGCCTCGCGAGCACCGGCTCCGACGGCACCCCGGTCCTCGCCGCGGCCGCGGCCGCCACGGCCGTCCTCGGCGGCGGCCTGGTCCTGGCCGTCCGCCGGCGCCGCGCCGGCGCCGGGTCCTGACGGCCCCCTGCCCGGCCCGGTGGAAGTCCTAGCCCACGTACGCGGGTGACACGGCCGCGGTGCTCACGCGCCGCGGCTTTCCCGTGCCGTCGGACGGGAGTGTCCACAGGTCGGCCCCGTAGTCGCCGGGGAGGGCGTAGAGGAGGGTGTGGTCGTCGCGCCAGACCACCTGGTCGTCGACGCTGCGGGGATCGGCGAGCGCCGTCTCGTGTCCGGTGCGCAGATCCAGGACGTACAGATGCCAGGGGGCGTCCCGCGGAAGGCCCTTGACGCGCTTCTTGAAGGCGACCCGGGTGCCGTCGGGGGAGAGGGACGGGCACTCGACGTTCGTGTGCACGGTGGTGACGGTGCGGGCGGTCAGGTCGCCGTGGACCAGGTAGGTCGTGCCGCGCGTGGCCATGGTGGCGTAGAACCCGCGGTCGTCGCCCGTGAACGTGACACCCCAGAAGTTGACGTCGGCCGACCGGTAGGTCCTGCCGTCCTTCACCACCCGGTACGCCTCCAGGGACGGCGTCAGCCTTCCCGTGCGGGTGTCGACGATCGCCGCCCGGGTGGAGAAGTCCGTGCCCGCGTAGGAGTCGCCGCCCACGAACGCGGTCCAGGCGGCGTACCGGCCGCTGGGCGAGACGCGGGCGCGGGACGGGATGCCCGGCACGTCGTAGCGGGCCCTGACGTGCAGAGCGGCGTCGAGGATCACCGCCCGGTAGGTGTCCTGGACCGTGCCGCGCACCGCCTGGAGGCACACCCCGGTGCCCGAAGCGGCGTAGAAGCGCAGGCACGTGACCTTGGACGCGGTGCGCGGACCCGACGGGGCGGACGCCGGGACGGACGTCAGCTCGTCGCGGTGCGGGCCCCACGCCATGTTCCGGAACACCAGCCGCCGGGAGCCGGTCAGGGAGACCGGCCCCGCGGTGATCCGCGGGCCGCCCGGCCGTGCCTGGTTCCGGCGCTCCGCGCGGGCCGAGGCGTGCAGCACGGAGGCCGTCGCGACGCCCGCGAGGACGAGCAGGGCCGAGACCAGGACCAGGACGCGGGTGCGCGGCGTCATGCGAGACCTTCCGAGGGAGTGCGGCGGGCGGGGCGCAGGATCGTCGAGAACAGGGCGCACAGGGCGAGTGCCACGGCCGACGCCGTGAGCGCCGTACGGTCGCCCCACGCCGTCCAGGCCGCGCCGAAGGCGAGCGAGCAGACGAAACGGGCCAGCGCCTGCCCCGTCTGGACCAGCGCGAGCCCGGACGAGCGCAGTTCCCCGGGCACGCTGTCCGAGGCCGCGGCCATGAGTACGCCGTCCGTCGCCGCGTAGAAGCCGCCGTGCAGGAACAGGACGGCGAACGGCAGGGCCGTACCGTGCCAGGACGTCAGCAGCAGGCCGTACGCGAGGAGCAGGGCGCCGTGTCCGGCCAGGAACACCCGCCATCGGCCGGCCCGGTCCGCGAGCCGGCCCAGCGGTACGGCCAGCAGCAGGAACGCGGCGGCGGTGCCGACGGGGAGCAGCGCGAACCAGCGGTCCGGCACCCCGAGTCTGCGCTGGAGCAGCAGGAACACGAACGAGTCGCTGACGGTGGCGAGACCCAGCAGGAGCGCGCAGAGCGCGATCCCGCGCAGCCCCGGGCGGCGCAGCAGGGCGAGGGCGGCGCGCAGGGTGGGGCGGGGCGCGGCGAGGACGGCGGGCGTGGCGGTGGCCCCGGCCTCCGCGAGCGGACCCGGGGAGCCCGGGAGGCTTTCGGAGGCGGTGCCCGGGGTTCGGGTGCCCGGCTCCCGGAGGCCCGCGGTCGGGGCGGGGGAGGCCCCGGACCCCGGACGGGCGGTCGGCACCGGCACCGGCACCGGCATCGGCATCGGCATCGGCGTCGGGGGGGGGGCCCCCCCCCCCCCCCGGCCCCGGGCCCCCCCGGCGCGGCCCCCCCCCCCCCCCCCGCCCCCGGCCCCGGCCCCCCCCCCCCCCCCC
>NZ_JBIBSY010000001.1:930101-964250 GCF_043078065.1 Streptomyces sp. NPDC015532
CGGGCCCCGGGGGGCCGGGGGTGGGGGGGGGGGCGGCCCCGCCCCCCGGCCGGGGGGTCGGCCCGGCCACGGGCCCGGGCAGGGTCATGGGCTTGGGGGGGGGGGGGGGGCCCCCCCCCCCCGACGCCGTACGCGTGGCCCGCGCGGCCGGGCCGCCCGGCACGAACAGGACCAGGACCAGGACGCCCACGACGGCCACGCAGAAGCTCACCGTGAACACCGCGTCGTAGCCGTCGACGGTCGTCCGGAGGATGAGGAAGGCGACGAGCGGGCCCAGCAGGGCGCCCGCCGTGTCCATCGCGCGATGGACGCCGAAGGCGCGGCCGCGGGTCTCGGGGCCGCTCGACAGGGAGATCAGGGCGTCGCGCGGGGCGGTGCGCAGGCCCTTGCCGGTGCGGTCGGCGGCGAGGACCAGGCCGATGGGGGTCAGGGTCTGGGCCACCAGGAGCAGCGGTTTGCAGAGGGCCGAGAGGGCGTATCCGGCACCCGCCACCCACTTGTGGCGGCCGCCGCCCCGGTCGGCGAGATGCCCCCCGGCCAGGCGGACCAGGGCCGAGAAGCCGTTGTAGATCCCGTCGAGGAGCCCGAAGCCGAGGGGGGACAGGCCGAGGCCCGCCACCAGGTACAGGGGCAGGACGGCCGTCACCATCTCCGAGGAGACGTCGGTGATCAGGCTGACCGTGCCGAGGGCCAGCACCGTGGGCCCGACCGCGGTGAGGCGCCGCCCGGCGCGGGGCCGGGCGGCGCTCTCCGCGGACGCCGCCGCTGTCTCCGGTGTACCGGCGCGGCTGTCCGCTACGTACATGTCAGGACGTCCAGATGCCCGTGACGTCCTTGGCGGAGGCCGCGTTGCCCGCGTGCGTGAGGCCGTGCATGTCCTCCAGCGTGCGCAGCAGGTCGTAGTGGTTGTAGGTGGTGGCGGAGGAGGAACCCGCGGTCACCGGTTGGCCGTACAGCACGGTCGGGATCCTGTTGCCGGCGAGCCGGTTGTCCTCGTCGAAGGTGACCACGAGCAGGCTGTCGTGGGTCTTGGCCCAGGTGGCGTACGCGCCGAGGTTGTTCTTCAGCCAGGTGTCACCGGTGGACACCGAGCAGTCGTGCATGTCGCTGCACAGGTTCGGGACCACGAAGGAGACCTGCGGAAGCGTCGTGTAGTCCGTCGGGAACTGGGCGAACGTCCTGGCGCTGGACGTCGGGACGTTGCCGAAGCCGAACCAGGGGTTGTGCTTGCGGGCGTAGTTCCCGCTGCTGCACGTGGTCGAACCCTGGCTGGGCAGCGTCTCGTTGTAGCTGCCCCAGGTCTTGCCCGCGGCGATCAGCTCGGAGGCGAGGTTGGGGGCGGAGGAGAAGCCGGGTGTGTAGCAGCTGTCGTCCGTGATGCCCTGGGTGGAGCCGGAGAACAGGGCGAAGTAGTTGGGCTGGCTCGGGTGCGTCTCGGCGTACGTCTGGGAGAGGTTGGCCCCGCCGGTCCTGAGCGAGTTGATGTACGGGGCGCTGGAGGAGCCGATCACCTGGCTGTACGCGTGGTTCTCGAAGACCACGACGACGACGTGGTCCGGGGTCGGGACCGCGGCCGCGGCGCGGGCGGGGGACGAGCCGGCGAACCCGGTCCACAGCCCGACCGCGGCCGCGGTGAAGGCGAGGGCCGATGCCACGACGGCACGACTGCGGCGGTACACGTTTCTGCCGGACACTTCAGACCTCCGGTGGGGGAGAGGCGACGGTGGCGGTGCGGACAGAGCATGCACACGCCAAGATTCCCTCCCCCCACGTCGCCCAACCGGAGGGATGAAGAGCGGATGAACTACTGCCGCTGGGCGGCGAGCTCGCTCAGCAGCCGGTGCAGCGGCTCCGTCGCCCGCCGCCGGTACTCCTGGATCGCCCACCCGTTCCCGTCCGGGTCCTTGAAGTACATGAACGTGGCACCGTCCCGCGGCGCGAACTCCACCGGCTCGCTGACCTCGAGCCCCCGGGCCGTGAGCTCCTCGTACGCCGCCTTGGCGTCCGTCACGCACAGCTGCATCCCGTGGTACGTCCCCGGCCGCGGCGTCCCCGTCGGGACCTCGAGCCCGTCGACGAGCGCGATCGAACACCCGGACCCGGGCGGCGTCAGCTGAACGATCCGCACCCCTTCCATCACCTCCCCGTCCAGGTCGACATGGAAGCCGACCTTGTCCCGGTAGAACTCCTTGGCCCGGTCCACGTCGGAGACCGGCAGCAGGATCACTTCGAGGGTCATGTCCATGGCTTGACTCCCTTGTCGGACGGCTCATGGCTCTGTCCACAGAAGCCCAGACCGGCGCGGGGCGCCACCCTGGGGGCCGGGGTTAGGCTCGCATCGCACGACCGTGATCCGATGGTCCGTGGAGTCCGATCCGACAGGAGGCCGGGATGACGGCGCCGGGGCGCAGGGGCAGTATCTTCACGCGGCTGCTGCGGCACGGCTTCACCGATCCGTCCGCGGCCGAGGGGCTCCTGGAGGGTCCCGAACTGGCACCCGTACGGTCCGACCCCGTCCTCCTGGACGCGCTCGGCGCCACCGCCGACCCCGACCTCGCCCTCCTCGGACTCGTCCGGCTCGTCGAGGCGCAGGACGGCGACCCCGCCCAGCGGGAGCTCCTCGACACGCTGATCGCGTCCAAACCGCTGCGGGACCGGCTGCTCGGAGTGCTCGGAGCCTCCGCCGCGCTCGGCGACCACCTCGCCCGGCATCCGCACGACTGGCAGACCCTCGTCACCTACGAGGCGCGGGACCTGCATCCCGGGGTCCAGGAGTTCGAACGGGGACTGGCGGACGCCACCGACCCCGTCTCCCTGCGCGTCGCCTACCGCCGCTGCCTGCTCTCCATCGCCGCGCGCGACGTGTGCGGCACCATCGACCTCGCCCAGACCGCCGCCGAACTCGCCGACCTCGCCACCGCGACCCTGCGCGCGGCGCTCGCCGTCGCCGTGGCCGCCGCGCCCGACGACGCCGCGCTGTGCCGGCTCGCCGTCATCGCGATGGGCAAGTGCGGGGGACACGAGCTGAACTACGTGTCCGACGTCGACGTGATCTTCGTCGGGGAGGGGGTCGAAGGCGCCGACGAGGCCAAGGCCGTGCAGGCGGCCACCCGGCTCGCCTCGCACATGATGCGGATCTGCTCGGAGACGACCGTCGAGGGCAGCATCTGGCCGGTCGACGCCAATCTGCGCCCCGAGGGACGCAACGGCCCCCTGGTGCGGACGCTCAGCAGTCATCTCGCCTACTACCAGCGGTGGGCCAAGACCTGGGAGTTCCAGGCGCTGCTCAAGGCCCGCCCGGTGGCCGGGGACCTGGAGCTGGGCGAGGAGTACGTCGCCACCCTGGCCCCGCTCGTGTGGCACGCCGCCGAGCGGGAGAACTTCGTCGCCGATGTGCAGAAGATGCGGCGCCGGGTGGTGGAGAACATCCCGGCCGCCGAGATCGAACGGGAGCTGAAGCTCGGCCCCGGAGGACTCCGGGACGTCGAATTCGCCGTGCAGCTCCTCCAGCTGGTGCACGGACGGGCCGACACGACCGTGCGCAGCGGCACCACCCTCGACGCCCTGAAGGCACTCGCCGCGGGCGGATACGTGGGGCGCGCCGACGCCGTACAGCTCGACGAGGCCTACCGCTTCCTGCGCTCGATGGAGCACCGCATCCAGCTCTTCCGGCTGCGCCGCACGCATCTGGTGCCGCAGGACGAGGCCGATCTGCGCCGGATCGGACGGTCCCTCGGGCTGCGGGTCGACCCGGTCAAGGAACTGAACCGGGAGTGGAAGCGGCACGCGGCCATGGTCCGGCGGCTGCACGAGAAGCTGTTCTACCGGCCGCTGCTCGACGCGGTCGCTCAACTGGCCCCGGGCGAGGCCAGGTTGAGCCCGGCCGCGGCCAAGGAGCGGCTGGTCGCCCTCGGGTACGCCGATCCGGTGGCCGCCATGCGTCACCTGGAGGCGCTGGCCTCCGGGGTCAGCCGCAAGGCCGCCATCCAACGGACCCTGCTCCCCGTGCTGCTGGGCTGGTTCGCGGACTCGGCCGACCCCGACGCCGGTCTGCTCAACTTCCGCAAGGTGTCGGACGCGCTGGGCAAGACCCCTTGGTATCTGCGGCTGCTGAGGGACGAGGGCGCCGCCGCGGAGAACCTCGCGCGGGTGCTGTCGGCGGGCCGGCTCGCCCCCGACCTGCTGATGCGCGCGCCGGAGGCGGTGGCCCTGCTGGGTGACGGGGAGAGCGGCGGCCTCGAACCGCGCGGCCGTGCCCAGCTGGAGCAGGAGATCCTCGCCGCGGTGCGGCGGGCCGACGGCGGCGAGCAGGCCGTGACCGTCGTCCGCGGTGTCCGGCGCCGGGAGCTGTTCCGTATCACCGCGACGGACATCGTCGCCTCGTACGGGACCGAGGAGACGCCGGCGGTCGCCGATCAGGGGGCGCTGGTCGACCTCGTCGGCGGAGCGGTCTCGGACCTGACGGCGGCGACGCTCGCGGGCACCCTGCGGGCCGTGGTGCGCGACGGCTGGGGCGACACCCTGCCCACCCGGTTCGCGGTGATCGGGATGGGCCGCTTCGGCGGCCACGAGCTCGGCTACGGCTCCGACGCGGACGTGCTCTTCGTGCACGAGCCCCGCGAGGGCGTGGACGAGCAGGAGGCGGCGCGGGCCGCGAACTCCGTGGTGTCCGAGATGCGGCGGCTGCTCCAGCTCCCCAGCGCGGATCCGCCGCTGCTGATCGACGCGGATCTGCGGCCGGAGGGGAAGTCCGGGCCGCTGGTGCGGACACTGAAGTCGTACGAGGCGTACTACCGGCGCTGGTCGCTGGTGTGGGAGTCGCAGGCGCTGCTGCGGGCGGAGGTCGTGGCCGGGGACCTGGACCTGGGGAGCCGGTTCATCGAGCTGATCGACCCGCTCAGGTATCCGGCGGAGGGTCTGGGTGAGGAGGCCGTACGGGAGATCCGGCGGCTGAAGGCCCGGATGGAGTCGGAGCGGATGCCGCGCGGCGCCGACCCCACCCTGCACACCAAGCTGGGGCGCGGCGGTCTCTCCGACGTGGAGTGGACGGCTCAGCTCCTCCAGCTCCGGCACGGCTGGGCCGAGCCGGGCCTGCGCACGACCCGGACCCGCCAGGCACTGGCCGCGGCGCGCGCGGCGGAACTGCTGTCGACGGAGGACGCGGCGACGCTGGACGAGGCCTGGGTGCTGGCCACCCGGGTGCGCAACGCCGTGATGCTCGTGCGGGGCAGGGCAGGCGACACCTTCCCCTCGGACGGGCGGGAGCTGGCCGCCGTGGGCCGCTACCTCGGGTACGACCCGGGGCACGTCGGAGACATGCTCGACGACTACCGGCGTACCACCCGCCGGGCCCGGGCCGTGGTGGACGAACTGTTCTACGGTGCCACGGGCGGTCACCGAACGTGAGGGCCCGGTGTCGTCCGGGCCCTCTTCCGTACATCGTTCAGGCTTTCACGCGCAGGACCGTCGGTGACCCGCGCGTCCCCGGCACCCACTGCGGCAGCGTGTACGGCAGCGCGCCGTACCAGATGCGGGCCACCAGGAAGCCGAAGGCGAGACAGAGCGCGCCGCCCACCGCGTCCAGCCAGAAGTGGTTGGCGGTGGCGACGATGACCACAAGGGTGGCCGCCGGGTAGAGCACACCGAGGATGCGCGCCCAGGGAGCCTTGGCCAGCGCGAAGACGCTCAGCCCGCACCACAGGGACCAGCCGATGTGCATGGACGGCATCGCCGCGTACTGGTTGGACATGTGTTTCAGGTCGCCGGAGGCCATCGAGCCCCAGGTCTGGTGGACCGTGACCGTGTCGACGAAGGTGCTGCCGGTCATCAGACGGGGTGGCGCCAGCGGGAAGAAGTAGTAGCCGACGAGCGCGACCACCGTGGTGGCGAAGAGTGCGAGACGGGCCGCCGCGTAGCGGCCGGGATGACAGCGGTACAGCCAGACCAGAACACTCAGTGTCACCACGAAGTGCAGGGTCGCGTAGTAGTAGTTCATCCCGATGATCAGCCACCCGACCGAGTTCACCGCGTGGTTGACGGATTCCTCGACGGCGACGCCGAGGTGGTGTTCCATCCGCCAGATCCAGTCCGCGTTGCGGAGGGCCTCGTGTCTCTGCTCCGGTACCGCGTTGCGGATCAGCGAGTACGTCCAGTAGCTCATGGCGATGAGCAGGACTTCGAACCAGACGCGGGGGCGACGGGGGGCCCGCATACGACGCAGGAGTCCGTTCCCCGCCTTCTCCTCCGCGACGGGCTGTGGAGTGGCCTGTTCCCGGCCTTCCAGTGTCGTCACGGTCGAATCACCCATAGGCACAGAGTCTGCCAGAAAAGCCTTCCCTCACCGATGATGCTCCGGTCGGGTCCTGGCCGCACTTTCTACACCTGTGGGAGTGCTACGCCCCCTTTGTCGTCCTGCTCAGGGACGATTCCGGTCCCCAGGGGCAGAAGCGGTCGAACCGCGCACCACGAGTTCGGGCATGAAGACGAATTCACTGTGCGGCGCGGGCGTGCCGCCGATCTCCTCCAGCAGCGTGCGCACCGCGGCCTGGCCCATCGCGGGTACCGGCTTGCGGACCGTCGTGAGCGGCGGGTCGGTGAAGGCGATCAGCGGCGAGTCGTCGAACCCCACGACCGAGATGTCCGTGGGGACCTCCAGACCGCGCTGACGTGCCGCCCGTATCGCGCCGAGGGCCATCATGTCGCTGGCGCAGACGATCGCCGTGCAGCCGCGGTCCATGAGCGCGCTCGCGGCGGCCTGGCCGCCCTCCAGGGTGTACAGAGAGTGCTGGACCAGTCGCTCCTCGACGTCCGCCGGGGTCAGGTTCAGCTGCTCCTGCATCGAGCGCACGAAGCCCTCGATCTTGCGCTGCACCGGCACGAACCGCTTGGGGCCGAGGGCCAGTCCGATGCTGGTGTGCCCGAGGGAGGCGAGGTGGGTGACCGCGAGAGCCATCGCGGCGCGGTCGTCCGGCGAGATGAACGGCGCCTGCACCTTGGGCGAAAAGCCGTCGACCAGGACGAAGGGGACACCGCGGCCGCGGAGTTGCTCGTAGCGCTGCATGTCGGCCGAGGTGTCGGCGTGCAGGCCGGAGACGAAGATGATGCCGGCGACCCCGCGGTCGACCAGCATCTCGGTCAGCTCGTCCTCGGTGGAACCGCCCGGAGTCTGGGTCGCGAGCACGGGGGTGTAGCCCTGGCGCGTCAGGGCCTGTCCGATCACCTGCGCGAGGGCAGGGAATATCGGGTTCTCCAGCTCGGGGGTTATGAGGCCCACCAGGCCCTCGCTGCGCTGCCGCAGGCGCACCGGGCGCTCGTAGCCCAGTACGTCGAGCGCGGCCAGGACGGATTGCCGCGTGGTCGCGGCGACGCCCGGCTTCCCGTTCAGGACGCGACTGACAGTCGCCTCACTGACCCCCGCCTGGGCTGCGATGTCGGCAAGCCGTGTGGTCACAGGATTGGACTGTACCGGTCGCATCTCACCCTGCCCACCAACCAGACGCCGTGTGCGGGCGGTTGATCGGCCCGCTCCGGGCTGCTGCGTCATCGCGCTCCCTCGTGTTCTGGTCGGCTCGGTGTCCCGTGCGTGCGCCGCGCGGGAAAGGGGTGGCTCCTGCAAGGCACTGGCGGCCGATGATCCCCGTATGCGACATCCGTGGCAAGAGCTTGCAGAGTCTTGCACAGACGTCCGTATGTCCGCTGAGCGGCCTGGTAGCAGGGTTTCGGGACGGTCGCCACGAGGTCACGGCAGCATAACTGTCGTTAGGTCTTTCACTTTTTTGCTGCAAGACCTTTCGCGCCGCTTACATCGCTGTTACGTTCCAGTCGCCCGGCGGACGCAACGGCGCAGTCGGCAAGTCGGCAAGGGGACCGGGCGGGACCGGTTCCCCACCTACTCGGGCTTTCACCCTCAAGGAGAACTCATGCGGCGTGGCATAGCGGCCAGTGCGCTGGTGGCATCTTTCGCCCTCGCGGCGACGGCCTGCGGCGGCAGCGGCAGTGACAGCAGCGACAAGGCCAGCGGGCCGGTCACCATCACGTGGTGGGACACGTCCAACGCCACCAATGAGGCGCCGACGTACAAGGCCTTGGCCAAGGAGTTCGAGGCCGCCAACAAGAACATCAAGGTCAAGTACGTCAACGTGCCCTTCGACCAGGCGCAGAACAAGTTCGACACGGCCGCCGGTGCCTCCGGCGCCCCGGACATCCTGCGCTCCGAGGTCGGCTGGACCCCGGCCTTCGCGAAGAAGGGCTACTTCCTGCCGCTCGACGGCACCGCGGCCCTCGCGGACCAGGCGAAGTTCCAGCCCAACCTGATCGAGCAGGCCAAGTTCGACGGCAAGACGTACGGTGTGCCGTTCGTCACCGACACCCTCGCGCTCGTCTACAACAAGGCGCTGTACAAGAAGGCCGGCATCACCGAGGCCCCGAAGACCTGGGCCGACCTGAAGACCGCCGCCGCGACGATTAAGAAGAAGACGGGCGTCGACGGCTACTGGGGCTCGACCCAGGCCTACTACGCGCAGTCCTTCCTCTACGGCGAGGGCACCAACACCGTCGACGCCGACGCGAAGAAGATCACGGTCAACTCGGCCGAGGCGAAGAAGGCGTTCGGTACCTGGCAGGGTCTGTTCTCCGGCAAGGGCCTGCACAAGGCGGACACCACCGCCGACGCGTACGCCCACATCCAGGACGCCTTCGTCAACGGCAAGGTCGCCTCGATCATCCAGGGCCCGTGGGAGATCACCAACTTCTACAAGGGCTCGGCGTTCTCGGACAAGGCGAACCTCGGTATCGCGACCGTCCCGGCCGGCTCCACCGGCAAGGCGGGCGCCCCGACCGGCGGCCACAACCTCTCGGTCTACGCCGGCTCGGACAAGGCCCACCAGGCCGCGTCGCTGAAGTTCGTCAACTTCATGACCTCCGCGAAGTCGCAGGCGACGATCGCCCTCAAGAACTCCACGCTGCCGACGCGTGACGACGCCTACACCGCCGAGGTCAAGGCCGACCCGGGCATCGCCGGCTACCAGGGCGTCCTCCCCGCCGCCCAGCCGCGCCCGGCGCTGCCCGAGTACGGCTCCCTGTGGGGCCCGCTCGACACCGAGCTGCCCAAGATCGCGGGTGGCAAGGAGTCCCTGGACAAGGGCCTGAGCAACGCCGAACTGGCGATCGCGAAGCTGGTCCCGGACTTCAGCAAGTGAGCCCGTGTGGCCGCCGGATCCTTCCCCGGCCCGACCTCGGTCGGGCCGGGGGGACCCCCGAGAACCGGGGGAACGGAACCGGCGGCCACCGGCTGTGTGCGCCCAACTCCTGATCTTGCAGAAGGTGTCGAACCATGACAGTCGCCATCGACCGCGCGACCGGCAAGCGCCGCGGTGACCGAGCACCGCGTCCCGGCCGGATGCAGCGTCTCAAGCACTCGTACCAGAAGTACTGGTACGCGTACGCGATGATCGCCCCGGTCGTCGTCGTACTCGGCGGATTGGTGCTCTATCCCCTGGTACGGGGCCTCTATCTGACGCTGACGGACGCCAACAGCCTCAACTCGGCCCGCACGATCGGCGTCAACCACATCGACGCCACCTACAAGTTCATCGGGCTGGACAACTACAAGGACATCCTGTGGGGTCCGACGTCGTACGACCGCTTCTGGTCGCACTTCATCTGGACCATCGCCTGGACCGCCATCTGTGTCGCCCTGCACTACTGCGTCGGCCTGGGCCTCGCGCTGCTGCTCAACCAGAAGCTGCGCGGCCGCACGGTCTACCGGCTGATCCTGGTGCTGCCCTGGGCCGTGCCGACCTTCGTCACCGTCTTCGGCTGGCGCTTCATGCTCGCCGACGGCGGCATCATCAACTCCATGCTCGACGCGGTGCACCTGCCGGCGCCCTCGTGGCTGGAGGACACCTTCTGGCAGCGCTTCGCCGCCATCATGGTCAACACCTGGTGCGGTGTCCCGTTCATGATGGTCTCGCTGCTCGGCGGACTCCAGTCCATCGACGGGACGCTGTACGAGGCCGCCGAGATGGACGGCGCGAACAAGTGGCAGCAGTTCCGCTTCGTGACCCTGCCGGGTCTCAGGTCGGTCAGCTCCACCGTCGTGCTCCTCGGCATCATCTGGACGTTCAACCAGTTCGCCGTGATCTTCCTGCTGTTCGGCAGCACGGCGCCGGACGCGCAGATCCTCGTCACCTGGGCCTACTACCTCGGCTTCGGACAGCAGCCGCGTGACTTCGCTCAGTCGGCGGCCTACGGCATGCTGCTGCTGGCCATCCTGATCGTCTTCACCTCCTTCTACCGCCGCTGGCTGAACCGCAATGACCAGCAGCTCGCGATCTGAGGCAGGAGTCTCCATGAGTACCACCACACTGCAGACGCCTCCGGCCGACCAGGCCACCAGGTCCGCCGAGCCGCCCCGTCCGGCGCGCGGGCGCGGTCGGCGCAGCCTCGCCGGCTCGCTGGCCTCCCACGGCATCCTGACCGTCGCGAGCCTGATCGCGCTGTTCCCGATCGGCTGGCTCGTCTTCCTGTCCCTCGGACCGGAGCAGGACGACTACCTGCACCCCGGACGCATCTGGCACACGATGACGCTCGGCAACTACTCCTTCGTGCTCCAGCACACGAACTTCTTCGAGTGGATGAAGAGTTCGCTCATCGTGTCGCTCGGCACCACGGTCATCGGCGTCATGGTCGCGGCCACCACCGGCTACGCGGTCTCGCGCATGCGCTTCCCCGGCTACAAGAAGTTCATGTGGGTCCTGCTGGTCACCCAGATGTTCCCGATCGCCGTGCTGATCGTGCCGATGTACCAGATCCTCTCGGACCTCCAGCTCATCGACAGCTACTTCGGCCTGATCCTCGTCTACTGCTCGACGGCGGTGCCGTACAGCGCCTGGCTGCTCAAGGGCTACTTCGACACCATCCCGTTCGAGATCGACGAGGCCGGCCGGGTCGACGGACTGAGCCCCTTCGGCACCTTCTTCCGGCTGATCCTGCCGCTCGCCAAGCCGGGTCTCGCGGTGGCGGCCTTCTACAACTTCATCACCGCGTTCGGTGAGGTCGCCTTCGCCTCGACGTTCATGCTGGACGACTCGAAGTACACCTTCGCCGTCGGCCTGCAGAGCTTCGTCAGCGAGCACGACGCGCAGCGCAACCTGATGGCGGCCACCGCCGTGCTGGTCGCGATACCCGTCTCCGCCTTCTTCTACCTCGTGCAGAAGAACCTGGTGACCGGACTCACCGCGGGCGGCACGAAGGGCTGATCCGAAAGGACGCCCAGAACGCCCCAGTCTCCCGCGCGCTCGTCGCGCGCGGGTGGCGGCCGCGGTGCCCATCCGACCCCGCCGGTACCGCGGCCGCCTCATCACTCCCCCCGCCCCGAAGCCTTCCGCCCCGTGCTCCCGGCCTCGCGTGAGCAGGGTCTGCCCCCACAGCCGAATTCCTCCCCATGCCCGGCAGCGCCCGGACGCGGGGACCCTCATCGCATCAAGGACGCCATGAGCCAGCACTCCGCCGACCAGGCCCCGAACTCCGTTCTCGCCACCGTCGCCGCGCATCGCGACTGGTGGCGCGACGCGGTGATCTACCAGGTCTATCCGCGCAGCTTCGCCGACAGCAACGGCGACGGCATGGGCGACCTGGAGGGCGTACGTTCCCGACTCCCGTACCTGCGCGACCTCGGCGTGGACGCCGTGTGGCTCAGCCCCTTCTACGCCTCGCCGCAGGCCGACGCCGGCTACGACGTGGCCGACTACCGGGCCGTCGACCCCATGTTCGGCAACCTGCTGGACGCCGACGCCCTGATCCGCGACGCCCACGGTCTCGGGCTGCGCATCATCGTCGACCTCGTGCCCAACCACTCCTCCGACCAGCACGAGTGGTTCAAGCGCGCGCTGCGCGAGGGCCCCGGCTCCTCGCTGCGCGACCGCTACCACTTCCGTCCCGGCAAGGGCGAGAACGGCGAACTGCCGCCCAACGACTGGGAGTCCATCTTCGGCGGACCCGCCTGGACCCGGGTCACCGAGCCCGACGGCACCGCCGGCGAGTGGTACCTGCACCTGTTCGCGCCCGAGCAGCCCGACTTCAACTGGGAACACCCGGCCGTGGGCGACGAGTTCCGCTCGATCCTGCGGTTCTGGCTGGACATGGGCGTGGACGGTTTCCGTATCGACGTCGCGCACGGCATGGTCAAGGCCGAGGGCCTGCCCGACCTCGGTGACAGCGACCAGCTCAAACTGCTGGGCAACGATGTCACGCCGTTCTTCGACCAGGACGGCGTGCACGACATCTACCGGCAGTGGCGCACGATCCTCGACGAGTACTCGGGCGAGCGCATCTTCGTCGCCGAGGCGTGGACGCCCACCGTCGAGCGCACCGCGAACTACGTGCGCCCCGACGAGCTGCACCAGGCCTTCAACTTCCAGTACCTGGGCTCCCACTGGGACGCGGCCGAGCTGCGCGCGGTGATCGACCGCACGCTCGACGCGATGCGCCCGGTCGGCGCCCCCTCCACCTGGGTGCTGTCCAACCACGACGTGACCCGGCACGCCACCCGCTTCGCCAACGAGGCCGGCCTCGGCACCCAGATCCGCACCGCCGGTGACCGGGAGCTCGGGCTGCGCCGGGCCCGCGCGGCGAGCCTGCTGATGCTGGCCCTGCCCGGCTCCGCCTACGTGTACCAGGGCGAGGAGCTCGGCCTGCCGGACGTCGTCGACCTGCCGGACGAGGTGCGCCAGGACCCGGCCTACTTCCGGGGCGCCGGACAGGACGGCTTCCGCGACGGCTGCCGGGTGCCGATCCCGTGGACCCGCGCCGGCTCCTCGTACGGCTTCGGCGACGGCGGCAGCTGGCTGCCGCAGCCCGCCGAGTGGGCCGAGCTGAGCATCGAGGCGCAGACCGGCGTGGCCGGCTCCACCCTGGAGCTGTACCGCGACGCGCTCGCCGTCCGGCGTGAGCGCGCCGACCTCGGCGCGGGCGACGGTGTCACGTGGCTGACCGCACCGGAGGGTGTTCTCGCCTTCCGGCGCGGTGACTTCGTCTGCACCGCGAACACGGGGAACAAGGTCGTGACCGTTCCCGCGTACGGCCGGGTGCTCGTCTCCAGCGGCGAGGTGACCCTGTCCAAGGACGGCCAGGCCCAGCTGCCCGCCGACACCACCGTGTGGTGGGCGGCCTGACCCACGCGTGAGCGGTGCTCCGGTCCTGACCACCGGAGCACCGCTCGCCCATGGGCGGTCGGACGCACGCGTGAGCGGTGCTCCGGGACCTGACGGCCGGAGCACCGCTTCCGTGTGTGTGCCTACCTCCAGGTGTCGCTCACGGCGTACCCGGCGCCCGAGCCGGTGGTGTAGGCGCGGTTGTCCCCGGACTCCCAGGTCACCGTGCCCGAAGCGTCCTTCTTGATGTACTTGTACGTGAACGACGTCGACCTGGGCATGATCGCCATCCGGCCCCAGTACGGGTACGACGCCGAGGACAGCGGGATCGCGTCGGCGGTGTTCCAGGAGCCGAGCGCGGGGATCGAGCCGACGACGTACACCTGGGTGCCGAAGACGGTGGTCGCGGTCACCCCGAAGGTCAGGTCCGTCGCGGCGGCGTCGGCCACGTTCCATGAGTTCTGCGCCGTCACGGCCGCCGTGCCGGTGGTCAGGGTCCGGTCGGCGCTGGACTCCCAGGTGACGTTCCCCGAGGAGTCCTTCTTGATGTACTTGTACGTGATCGCGCTGTCCGCCGGGACCTGGACGTCCGTCTTCCAGACCGGATAGCCGGACGAGGACAGCTTCACCGCGCTCGCCGTGTTCCAGCCGCCGAGCGCCGCGGCCGAACCGACCACGTACACGTCGGTGCCGGAGGTGGTCGACGCGTACTCTGAGAAGGTCGCTGTGACCGTGCCGGTGCCCGGATCGGTGCCGCCGCCACCGCAGTTGACCGTGCAGACGTAGTCCGGGTCGTAGAACGCGACCGCGCCCTTCGCGGGCACGGTCAGGGAGGCCGTGCCACCGGTGACGGTGACCGAGGTGGCGCCGCCGTCGATGACGTTCGGGTAGGTTCCGTCCGCGAGACCGGTCGTGTAGGTGTGGGTGCTGGCGCCCGAGCTGTTGTTGATGGCGACGAAACCGCCGCCGCCCCGGCCGAAGCCGATCACGTTGGACGCGGGGGACTGCCAGTTGGCGACGGAGTACCCGGCGGCCGCGTTGTGCCAGCCGATCATGCCGGAGACCGCGGTGTCACGGTCCAGGCAGTACCAGCCCGAGGCGCAGTCCGTGTCGGTCACGAAGCCGCCGCCCGAGTTCGGCGGGGCCTGGTCGCTCTGGCTGAACGTCCAGCCCGCGTACACCGAGGGCCTGCCGTAACCGCGGGCGAGCTGGTAGACGTTGGCGAGCAGGGCGGTCGCGCCGTCCTTGTAGCTCAGCGAGTAGCCGTTGCGCTCGGTGTCGTGGTTGGTGACCATGGTGGTGGAGTTCGCCTCCGCGACCAGCCCCCAACTGCATCCGAAGCTAGACAGGTTGGCGATGTCGCCCTGGAACTGCGCCTTGATCTGGGAGGCGAAGGCGAAGTCGAGGACGTCACCGCTGCCGTAGTACTCGTCGATGGAGGGCGGGGTGCCGGGATAGACCTCCTGGGTGATGTACGGCGCCGGGCCCGAGGTCGTGGTGTGCAGTCCGGCGACGATGGCGTTCATGTCGGCGGCCTCGATGTGCTTGGCCGCGTCGACCCGGAAGCCGTCGACGCCCAGGTCGATCTGCGCGTTGAGGAAACCGGTGATCTTCGAGCGGACGTTGCTCTCTGCGGTGTCCAGGTCGGGCATGCCGAGCAGTTCGCAGTGCTGGACCTGGTAGCGGTTGGTCCAGTCGGTGATCGTCGTGGTGCAGTCGTCGCTGTCGGCCGGATCGTAGTCCGGGGTGTCGTACTTGCCGGAGACGACCGTGCCGTTGTACCCGGTGCCGGTCTGGCAGGCGGTGTGGTTGATCACCGCGTCGGTGTAGACCTTGATGCCGGCCGCGTGACACGTGTCGACCATGGCCTTGAAGCCGGCCGCCGTGCCGAAACGGCTGTTCAAGTTGTAGGAGTAGGGCTGGTAGACGTCCCACCAGTAGGAGCTCGACTGCTTCAACGACTCGCCGGGCGGCGCCACTTGGACCGCCCCGTAGCCGGCCGGGTCGAGCACGTTCGTACACTCCGACGCGACCGACTTCCAGTTCCACTCCCACAGATTGGCGATCACGTCACCGTTGGGGACGCCCGTGTCCGCCGCCACCGCCGCTGCCTGCCGGGCGGGCAGTGCGGCCAGTCCGCCGAGCGCCAGCGCGACGGTCACCAGCAGCCGGGAAACCCTTCTTCGTCTTAAGGCCATCGGGGGTGCGGCTCCTCTCCGGATCGGGCCGGCATGTCCGCGGGGCGCGGTGAGCCGACCCGTGTGGAGCGTGGGACCGCCGAAGGGGGCGCGTCAATAAGGGAGTTGGAAGTTCTTTCGACATCTTGCTGAAACATGATTGCAAGCGGTACGTTCCGATCCCCCCACCCGCACGACGAAGTGCAGGAGTACACACATGGCAAGGAAGACGCTTGCCGCCTCGTTCGCCCTCGTGGCGGGCCTGGCGGTCTCGGTGACCGTTCCCCCCGGTACGGCGGCGGCCTCGCCGCCCGGCACCAAGGATGTCACCGCCGTCCTGTTCGAGTGGAAATTCGACTCGGTCGCCAAGGAATGCACCAACACGCTGGGCCCCGCCGGATACGGCTACGTCCAGGTCTCCCCGCCGGCCGAGCACATACAGGGCTCGCAGTGGTGGACCTCGTACCAGCCCGTGAGCTACAAGATCGCCGGACGGCTCGGCGACGCCACCGCCTTCAAGAACATGGTCAGCGCCTGCCACACGGCCGGTGTGAAGGTCGTGACGGACACGGTCATCAACCACATGGCGGCCGGATCCGGCACCGGTACGGGCGGCTCTTCGTACACGAAGTACAACTACCCGGGCCTCTACTCCTCGGCCGACATGGACAACTGCACCTCCTCCATCAGCGACTACACCAACCGCGCCAACGTCCAGAACTGCGAACTCGTCGGTCTCGCCGACCTGGACACCGGCGAGGAGTACGTCCGGTCGGCCATCGCCGGCTACATGAACACCCTGCTCGGCTACGGCGTCGACGGCTTCCGCATCGACGCGGCCAAGCACATGCCGGCCGCCGACCTCGCCAACATCAAGTCCCGGCTGAGCAACCCGTCCGTCTACTGGAAGCAGGAGGCCATCTACGGCGCGGGCGAGGCCGTCCAGCCCACCGAGTACACCGGCAACGGTGACGTCCAGGAGTTCCGCTACGCCTACGACCTCAAGCGGGTCTTCAACAACGAGAACCTCGCCTACCTGAAGAACTACGGCGAGGGATGGGGCTACATGAGCAGCTCTGTCTCGGCCGTCTTCGTCGACAACCACGACACCGAGCGCAACGGTTCGACGCTCAACTACAAGGACGGGGCGAACTACACCCTCGCCAACGTCTTCATGCTCGCCTACCCCTACGGCGCCCCCGACATCAACTCCGGCTACGAGTGGTCCGACGCGGACGCCGGACCGCCCAACGGCGGTACGGTCAACGCCTGTTGGCAGGACGGCTGGAAGTGCCAGCACGCCTGGCCGGAGATCAAGTCGATGGTCGCCTTCCGTAACACCACCCGCGGGCAAGCGCTCTCCAACTGGTGGGACAACGGCAATGACGCGATCGCTTTCGGCCGGGGCAGCAAGGGCTTCGTGGCCATCAACCACGAGACCTCCGCGCTGAGCCGGACGTACAGCACCTCGCTGGCCGCGGGAACGTACTGCAACGTCCAGAACAACACGAGCATCACCGTGAACAGTTCGGGCCAGTTCACGGCGACGCTGGGCGCCAACACGGCCCTCGCGATCTATGCGGGCAAGTCCAGCTGCTGAAAACCCTTTCCGCATGTTGCAAGACTCTTGCTGTAAACCTTGCGTGAGCGATACGGTCACGCGGGCGTTCGGCATCGTGGCCGAAACGCTGCGCGGGGTCGGACCCGAGTACGCCGTAATCGCTAGGAGTTCACGACTGTGGACCTGATACCGAGAGGGCCGGCGAGCCGCTCCAGCCGCCCCAGGCTGCGTGCAGCCGTCCTCGCCGCCGCACTGGCCGTATCGCTTGCGCAACCCCTTGTGGCGCGGGCCCAGACCCCGCCCGCACCGCCGTCGGACGCGAAGCTCGCCGCCGAGCCGTCACGGCACGACTCCACCCGTGACCAGTTCTACTTCGTGATGCCGGATCGTTTCGCCAACGGCGACACGTCCAACGACAAGGGCGGACTGACCGGTTCCAGCCTGTCGACCGGGTACGACCCCACCGACAAGGGGTTCTACCAGGGCGGCGACCTCAAGGGCCTGACGAAGCGGCTCGACTACATCAAGGGCCTCGGCACCACCGCCATCTGGATGGCGCCGATCTTCAAGAACCAGCCCGTCCAGGGCACCGGCAAGGACGCCTCGGCCGGCTACCACGGCTACTGGATCACGGACTTCACCAAGGTCGACCCGCACTTCGGCACCAACAAGGACCTGGAGACACTGATCTCCAAGGCCCACGCCAAGGGCATGAAGGTCTTCTTCGACGTCATCACCAACCACACCGCCGACGTCGTCGACTACGAGGAGAAGTCCTACAACTACCTCTCCAAGGGCGCCTTCCCGTATCTGACCAAGGACGGCAGGCCGTTCGACGACGCGGACTACGCGGACGGCCGCCACGGGTTCCCGTCGGTGGACGCCGACTCCTTCCCCCGCACGCCGACGGTTCCCGCCGCGAAGAAGAACGCCAAGGTCCCGTCGTGGCTCAACGACTCGACCATGTACACCAACCGCGGTGACTCCACCTACGCCGGCGAGTCCACCACGTACGGCGACTTCTCCGGCCTCGACGACCTGTGGACCGAGCGTCCCGAGGTCGTCAGCGGCATGGAGAAGATCTACGAGAAGTGGGTCGAGGACTTCGGTATCGACGGCTTCCGGATCGACACCGTGAAGCACGTGAACATGGAGTTCTGGACGCAGTGGGGGACCGCCCTCGACGCGTACGCCGCCCGGCACGGGCGCAAGAACTTCTTCATGTTCGGCGAGGTCTACTCCGCCGACACGTCGATCACCTCGCCGTACGTCACCCAGGGCCGCCTCGACGCCACCCTCGACTTCCCCTTCCAGGACGCGGCCCGCTCCTACGCCTCGCAGGGCGGCAGCGCCCAGAAGCTGGCGTCCGTCTTCGGCGACGACTACAAGTACACGACCGACAAGGCCAACGCGTACGAGCAGGTCACCTTCCTCGGCAACCACGACATGGGCCGCATCGGGTACTTCCTGGACCAGGACAACCCGAAGGCGACCGACGCCGAACTGCTGAAGAAGGACAGGCTCGCCAACGAGCTGATGTTCCTCAGCCGCGGCAACCCCGTCGTCTACTACGGCGACGAGCAGGGCTTCACCGGCTCCGGCGGCGACAAGGACGCCCGGCAGACGATGTTCGCCTCCAAGGTCGCCGACTACCTGGACGACGACGAGATCGGTACGAGCCGCACCCACGCGAGCGACGCGTACGACACGAGCGCACCGCTCTACAAGACGATCAGTGCTCTCTCCAGGCTGCGCAAGGACAACCCCGCCCTCACCGACGGAGTCCAGAGCGAGCGGTACGCCGCTGACGGCGCCGGCGTGTACGCCTTCTCCCGCACGGACGCCAAGACCGGCACCGAGTACGTCGTCGCCGTGAACAACGCCGACGAGGCGAAGTCGGCCACGTTCGCGACGGGCTCGGCGGACATGGACTTCCGCGCCGTGTACGGAACCTCCGCCTCGGTGAAGAGCGACGCGGACAAGAAGGTCACGGTCACCGTGCCGGCCGGTTCCGCGATCGTCCTCAAGGCCGCGGGCCGGCTCGCCGCCCCCGCGACCAAGCCCACCCTGACCCTGAAGGCCCCCGCCGCGGGCGCCACCGGCACCGTCGAACTGTCGGCGGACGTCACCGGCGGACAGCTCGACCGGGTCGTCTTCGCCGCCCAGAGCGGCAACGGCAAGTGGCACACCCTCGGCTCCGCCGACCACGCCCCGTACAAGGTCACCCAGGCCATCGGCGCGGACGTACCGGCCGGAACCGCCCTGCGCTACAAGGCCGTCGTCGTCGACTCGGCCGGACGCACCGCGAGCGCGACGGCGGAGTCCACCACCGGCGCCGCGCCCGCCGCGGAGGTCCCGACGGCCTCCTCGCGCGACTACGCGGTCGTCCACTACAAGCGCACCGAGGGCGACTACACCGACTGGCGCCTGTACGCCTGGGGCGACATCGCCGACGGTGAGGCCACCACCTGGCCCGCGGGACACGACTTCGTCGGCCGCGACGCCTACGGCGCCTTCGCCTACGTCAAGCTGAAGCCGGGAGCCTCCAGCGTGGGCTTCCTGGTCATCGACAAGGACGGCAACAAGGACGTCGCGAGCGACCGCACGATCGACGTCACCAAGACCGGCGAGGTCTGGGTCGAGCAGGGCAAGGACACCGTCCTCACCGAGCGGCCCGACCTGCCCGCCCAGGACAAGACCAAGGCGGTCATCCACTACCACCGCGCCGACGGCGACTACGCCGGCTGGGGTCTGCACACCTGGACCGGCGCCGCGACGCCCACGGACTGGACGAAGCCCCTGGAGCCGGTGCGGACCGACGCCTACGGCGCCGTCTACGAGGTGCCGCTCGCCGAGGGTGCCACCAGCCTCAGCTACATCCTCCACAAGGGCGACGACAAGGACCTGCCCACCGACCAGTCGCTGGACCTCACGGCCAACGGCCACGAGGTGTGGCTGCTCGGCGGCCAGGAGAAGTACCTGCTCCCGCAGCCCGCGGGCAGCGCGGCCGCGCTCGACCTGACCACCTCCAAGGCGATCTGGATCGACCGCTACACGGTCGCCTGGAACGGCTCCGACGCCGCCGTGTCCACCCAGCTCCTCTCCTCCCACGACGGCTCGATCGCCGTCAAGGACGGCGGGCTGACCAGCGACGACGAACGCTGGCTGCGGCTGGGGAAGACCACCCTCACCGACGCTCAGAAGGCGAAGTTCCCGCACCTGAAGGCGTACACCGCCTGGTCCGTCGACCCGCGCGACCGCGACCGGGTGCGCTCCGCGCTCGGCGGCCAGCTCGTCGCCTCGCAGCGGGCCGCGAACGGCGCCGTGCTCGCGGCGACCGGCGTGCAGATCGCCGGAGCCCTCGACGACCTGTACCCCGCGACGAAGGCCCACCTCGGGCCGGTCTTCCACGACGGTGTCCCCACCCTCTCGGTGTGGGCCCCGACGGCGCAGTCCGTGAGCCTCGACCTCGACGGCTCCACGGTCGCCATGAAGCGCGACGGCGCCACCGGCGTCTGGTCCGTCACCGGCAAGCGGTCCTGGACGGGCAAGCCCTACCGCTACGTCGTGAAGGTGTGGGCGCCCACCGTCCACAAGATCGTCACCAACAAGGTGACCGACCCGTACTCGGTGGCCCTGACCACCGACTCGAAGCGCAGCCTGGTCGCCGACCTCGGCGCCCGGTCCCTCGCCCCGTCGGGCTGGTCCTCGCTCAAGAAGCCCAAGGCCGTGCCGCTCAAGGACGCGCAGATCCAGGAACTGCACGTCCGCGACTTCTCGGTGGCGGACAAGACCGTCCCCGCTAAGGACCAGGGCACCTACCTCGCCTTCGCCGACAAGAACAGCGACGGCTCGAAGCACCTGAGGAAGCTGGCCGCGTCCGGCACCTCGTACGTGCACCTGCTGCCCGTGTTCGACATCGCCACCATCCCCGAGAAGAAGGCGGACCGGCAGAGCACCGACTGCGATCTGGCCTCCTACGCCGCCGACTCCGAGAAGCAGCAGGAGTGCGTGGCGAAGACGGCCGCCAAGGACGCCTACAACTGGGGCTACGACCCGTACCACTACACGGTCCCCGAGGGGTCCTACGCCACCGACCCCGACGGCACCGGCCGCACGGTCGAGTTCCGCAAGATGGTCAAGTCGCTGAACGAGGACGGCCTCAGGGTCGTCATGGACGTGGTCTACAACCACACCGCCGCGAGCGGCCAGGCCGACACCAGCGTCCTCGACAAGGTCGTCCCCGGCTACTACCAGCGGCTCCTCGCCGACGGCAGCGTCGCCAACTCCACCTGCTGCTCCAACACGGCGACCGAGAACGCCATGATGGGCAAGCTGGTGGTCGACTCGATCGTCACCTGGGCCAAGCAGTACAAGGTCGACGGCTTCCGCTTCGACCTCATGGGACACCAGCCCAAGGCCAACATCCTCGCGGTCAGGAAGGCCCTCGACGGGCTGACCCTCGCGAAGGACGGCGTCGACGGCAAGAAGATCATCCTGTACGGCGAGGGCTGGAACTTCGGCGAGGTCGCCGACGACGCCCGGTTCGTCCAGGCCACCCAGAAGAACATGGCGGGGACGGGCATCGCGACCTTCTCCGACCGTGCCCGTGACGCCGTCCGCGGCGGCGGCCCCTTCGACTCCGACCCCGGGGTCCAGGGCTTCGGTTCGGGCCTGTACACCGACCCGAACTCCTCCACCGCCAACGGCACCCCGGCCGAGCAGAAGGCCCGCCTGCTGCACTACCAGGACCTCATCAAGGTCGGCCTGACCGGCAACCTGGCGGCGTACCGCTTCACCGACGCCGACGGCAAGGAGGTCAAGGGCTCCGAGGTCGACTACAACGGCCAGCCCGCCGGCTACGCGGCCGCGCCCGGCGACGCGCTCGCCTACGCCGACGCGCACGACAACGAGTCGCTGTACGACGCGCTGACGTACAAGCTGCCGGCGACGACGAGCGCCGCCGACCGGGCCCGGATGCAGGTCCTGGCGATGGCGACGGCCACCCTCTCGCAGGGTCCGTCCCTCTCCCAGGCCGGCTCCGACCTGCTGCGCTCCAAGTCCCTGGACCGCAACTCCTTCGACAGCGGCGACTGGTTCAACGCCATCCACTGGAACTGCCAGGACGGCAACGGATTCGGGCGCGGGCTGCCGATGGCCGCGGACAACACCTCGAAGTGGCCGTTCGCCAAGCCGCTGCTGACCTCCGTCTCGGTGGGCTGCGGCCAGATCGACGGCACCTCCGCCGCCTTCCAGGACCTTCAGCGGATCCGTACGGGCGAGAAGGTCTTCTCGCTCTCCACGGCCGCCCAGGTGCAGTCGCAGCTCTCCTTCCCGCTGTCGGGCAAGGACGAGACCCCCGGAGTGATCACGGCGCGCCTCGGCGACCTCGTGATCGTCTTCAACGCGACCCCGGAGAAGCAGAAGCAGACCGTCGGCCCGCTCGCCGGTTCGGCGTACGCGCTGCACCCGGTGCAGGCGTCGGGCGCGGACACGGTCGTCAAGTCCTCGTCCTACGCGAAGGACACGGGCTCCTTCACCGTTCCGGCCCGCACCGTGGCGGTGTTCACCCGGACCCCGTGACGGCGGCCTGACCCGGCCCGACCCGGTGGGGGCGGCCCCGGACACCCTGAGTACGAGGGGTGTCCGGGGCCGCCCTCATCAGTCTGCGGGGCCGGCGCTGCGGCTAGGGTGATCACGACTGTCCCTGAACAGGAGTGCCCATGCCGCAGATCACCGTCGACTACTCCGCACCGCTCGAAGACGCCTTCGACCGGCGCGGGTTCGCCCTGGCGCTGCACGCGGAGGTGGTCGAGACGGCCGCCGCGAAGATCGGCGCGTGCAAGACGCAGTTCCGCCCGACCGAGGACACCGTCGTCGGCGCGGACACCGGCGGACACGCCGTCGTCCATGTCACCCTCGGCCTGCTCGCCGGGCGGACCGAGGAGGTCAAGGCGAAACTGACCGAGGCCGTACTGGAGCTGCTGAAGACCCATGTGAAGCCCGCCGAAGGGCTGGAACTGCACGCCTCGGCCGAGGTGCGCGACCTCGACCCGTCGTACCGCAAGTTCGAGGCGTAACCCCCGCGCCCCGCGCCTCTGGCCTCGGGCCTCGGGTCTCAGGCCTCGGGCGGCGAGGCGAGGGCGAGCAGCCGGACGACGAGGTCGGTGAACGGCCCGTCGCCCGGTTCGCCCCGCAGGCCCCTGCGCAGCAGCGCGGCGACCTCCGGGTCGTAGGCGGCGCTCACCGCCGCCAGGGCCGCGAAGTCGTGCACGAGCTGCACCTCCAGCTCGCCGCGCGGAATCCGCCGTCCGTCCAGCCAGATCAGCGCGGTCGACTCGACCAGCGAGATCCAGGAACGGACCACCAGCTCTAGCCGGGCGGGCGGTTCCTCGACCTCCAGATGCGACAGGATCTGGAGATAGGCCGCCTGCCGTACGGCGTCCACGAGCGCGTTGGTGGTCGACGAGCCGACGGCCGGGCCGCCCCGCATCAACGCGGCGAAACCGGGCCCGTGGTCGTCCACGAAGTCGAAGAAGCGGCGCATCACCCGCAGCAGCCGTGCCCCCAGCGGGCCCTCGCGGGACTCCACGAACCGGCCCGCGAGGTCGTCCGCCGCGCGCTGCAACGCCGCTTCGTACAGGCTGAGTTTGCCCGGGAAGTAGTGGTACACCAGCGGTCGGGAGATGCCTGCGGCCGAGGCTATCTCGTCGATGGAGACCTCGTCGGGCGAGCGTCGGCTGAACAGGTCGAGGGCGACGCCGATGAGCTGCTGCCGTCGCTCCTCGACACCCATCCTGCGGCGTACCCCGGTTGTCATGCGGACACTTTACCGATCGGATCCGGCCCGGATCGGGCCGGTACGGGCGGCGGATGTTCACATGTCCAGCACGATTCGCTCACCTCGCGTCCGCGAGACGCAGATCAGCATCGAGTCGTCACGCTCCGCGTCCGTCAGCAGCTCGTCCCGGTGCTCGATCTCCCCCTCCAGGACCCGCTGCCGGCAGGTTCCGCAGAACCCCTGCTCGCAGGAGTAGAGCGTGCCGGGCAGCTCGGCGCGGACCGCGGCGAGGACCGTCGAGCCGGCGGGCACGGTCACCGTGCGTCCGCTGCGCCGCAGTTCGACCTCGAAGGCGGTGTCGCCCCCGGTGGGCGCGCGGGCGGTGAACCGTTCCAGGTGCAGGGTCGCCTCGGCCGGGATCCGCGCCTCGACGGCCGTCATGAGCCCGTCCGGTCCGCAGCAGTAGACCGCCGTGCCCGGGACGAGATCCGCGAACAGCGCGTCCAGGCCGGGCAGTCCGTCCTCGTCCTCGGCGACGACGGTGACCTTCGAGGGGTCCAGCTTCCCGATCTCCTCCAGGAACGGCATCGAGGCGCGTGTCCGGCCGCCGTACAGCAACCGCCAGTCGGTGCCCTCCGGGAGGGCCCGCAGCATCGGCAGGACCGGGGTGATCCCGATCCCGCCCACGACGAAGACGTACGCCGGCGCGTCCACGAGCGGGAAGCGGTTGCGCGGTCCGCGCACCTCGACCCGCATGCCCTGCCGCAGGTGTTCGTGCACCTCGCGCGATCCGCCCCGGCCGTCCTCGGCGAGCCGGGTCGCGACGGTGTAGGAGGAGCGGTCCTCCGGGTCCCCGCACAGGGAGTACTGCCGGACGAGCCCCGAGGGCAGCACCAGATCGAGATGGGCCCCCGGCGCCCAGGGCGGCAGACCGGCTCCTTCCAGGCGCAGCAGGACGACACCGTCGGCGACGCGCTCGTGCCGGGCGACCAGCAGCCGCAGGGCCCGGGTGCGGGGCCGGCCGGAGCGGGGATCCTCCAGAGCGGGCAGCGGCCACAGCGGTGACACCCCGATCCGGCGGCGCAGCGCACGCCGGGCGAGCACGGCCGCGCCGGCGACGGCGACGACGGTCCGCAGCCTGGGCATCACGCGGCACCCGTGTTCTTCTCGGCGGCCGTCGCGGCCGGGGAGGTGGCGAGATAGGCGACCGCCTGCTCGGTGGAGGCCTCCTGCGAGGGGTGGTAGGTGCGGCTGAGATAGCGGGGGACGGACCTCAGCAGGTCGCCGGTCGGCGGCAGCACGCCCCGTTTACCGCTGGTGTAGAAGTCCTTGAAGCTCGCCCTGCCGTTCACGAGTGTCGGATCGTTCTCCATGAAGAACCGGGCGCCGCGCTGCCACAGGAAGACGAGTGCGGTGAAGGCGGTCGCCCAGGTCCGCGCCCGCCGCCGGTAGCTGCCGTCGAGGTGCTGGAACAGGTCGAACGCCACCGAGCGGTGCTCGACCTCCTCCGCGCCGTGCCAGCGCATCAGGTCCAGCATGACCGGATCGGCGCCGCGCCGGTCCAGTTCACCGGCGTTCAGGATCCAGTCGCCGAGGAAGGCGGTGTAGTGCTCGATCGCGGCGATCAGGGCGACGCGCTCCAGCAGCCACCAGCGGCGCGCCCTGCCCGGGGGCAGCGTCCGGTCGCCGAGCAGTTTCTCGAAGAGCCAGTCGACCTGCGCGGTGTACGGCGTCGGGTCGAGCCCCAGCTCCGCCAGGTGGGGCAGCACCTCGTCGTGCGCCTGCGAGTGCGTCGCCTCCTGCCCGATGAACCCGATGACGTCCTGGCGCAGCCGCTCGTCACGGATGAGGGGCAGGACCTGCCGGTAGACATGCACGAACCACCGCTCGCCGGCCGGCAGCAGCAGATGCAGCACGTTCATGGTGTGCGTGGCGAAGGGTTCGCCCGGCACCCAGTGCAGCGGTGTGTCCTCCCACGAGAACGACACCTTCCGTGCCGTGAGGGCCGTCCGCTCGGACTCGACCGGCCGGGGCTGCCGGGCCTGCGTGTTAGACATGGCGTCAATGTACTGACGGGTAGGCGATCGGAGAAGCCCTGGGCGCCCACTTGTTTACGTCTGCGTCAGCAATCCGTGCCAGGTGTCCGGTCCATTGTGCTGTACGGGCGTTCAGCGCAGTCCGGTGATGCCCCGGCCGTCCGTCAGGGTCCCCTTCAGCTCGGCCCGCGCCCCTTGTGCCGCCCGTACGACGAGCAGGGGCCCCGCCGCGGAGCCGCGCACCCCGCCCGTCGCGGTGACCGAGGCGGTCCCCTTGCCGCCGGCCGCGAGGAGGTACCACACCCCCGCGCCGGACTTCCACAGCACGCCGGCGAGCACATGCGGATCGCGGGAGCCGCAGGCCGGGGAGTTCTCGGCCTGCGCCACGACCGCCCCGTACGTCCCGCCGGGGGTGCGGAACTGGGCCATCACCCGCGGGCCGCCGCCCCGCCAGGTGTCGGCCCGGGTGCACATCCAGGTGGCCGGTCCGCTGCCGTCGGGCAGCGGCTGGCTCGCGTACCGCCAGGCGTTCACGGTCCGCACGCCCTGCGAGCGCACGGAGGACAGCGAGCACGCGAAGGGCGCCCATTCCCGCAGGCTCTCCGCTCCCGCCGCCTCCCGGGGCGCGGCCGGCCGGCCCGCGGTGAGATGGGCCGGGATCAGCTCGCCGAGGTCGGTCAGCAGCCTTGTGCCCGAGGCGTCCTCGACCTGGAGCACGTTCCACGAGGTGCACGCGCCGGTCCCCGGCGCTCCGGCCAGCGGTGAGGTGGAGCCGTCCGCGGACAGGGTGAGGTCCATCGCCCCGGCGGAGGGCTTCAGCAGGTCGCGCTCGGCGGCCTTGGTCACCCAGGGGGCGGTCAGATAGCGGGTGTTGCCGTCGGTCCGGCCCAGGACCACCGCGCTCGCCTCCGCCCTGCTCGCGCCGTCGGCCCGCGCGAAGTCGAGGGCCGCGCCGCCGGTGCCGTCCCTCGGCTCGGCGTAGCGCGCGACGCGCAGACCGTCGTAGAGGACCACCACGCGGGCCTGGTCGACATCGCCCGCGTACAGCAGCTGGGGAGGTCCGGGCGGAGCGCCGGAGGGTGTGCCGGGTGTCGCCGAGACCTGGACGGACTCGCCGGGCCGCGCCCAGACGGCGAGCGCGCGGCGCAGCAGGGCGGTGTCGTCGACGAGGCCGCCGCGCGCGGGCCAGACGGAGAAGTCGGTGCGGGCGGAGGACTCCCAGGCCGTGGGCGCCACCCGTTCCAGCCGGGCCGGGTCGAGCGCGGCCTCGGCGGCCGGGTTCTGCGCGTAGGAGGGGGCCGCGGCGCCGTCCGGGCCCCAGCCGTCGCCCGGCAGCGCGAGGAGCGCGCCGCACACGGCCACGGCGGCGGTCGCGGCGAGCGCGGCCTTCATGTGCTGCCTGCGCCGCAGCAGATCGGTGGGCCGGGCCTGGAGCGAGCAGGCGTCGAACTCGGGGGAGTCGAGCAGCGCGTCCCGCGCCTCGACGCCCGAGGCCTCCTTCAGCGCCGCGGCCGGGTCCTCGACTCCCGCGGCCGCGAGCACCTGGCGCAGCCGCGGGTCGGCCAGCTTCTCCAGGCCGCGCAGCACATAGGCGGCGCGAGCCGGTCCCGGGAGCGCGGACAGCCGCTGCTCCAGGGCGAGTTCGTCGGAGCCGCCCGAGCGGGGGAAGAGCCGCAGGCCCCACACCTGGGGGAGGAACGGCGGAAGCTGGGACCGCTTGGGCCAGGCCCGCCGCCTGAGCGGCAGCCCCGCCTCCAGGGCCATACGTACCACCTGGAGGCGTACGAAGGCGTAGCCCGGGTCGCCGTCTCGGCCGCCGCCGCTCTGCTGGGCCGGGATCACCGACGCGTCGCCCGCCGCCCGGCCCCGCGGCAGGGCGCGCTGGGTGAGGGCGTGCGCGGTCAGCACGCGCCGGTTGCGGCCGAGGCCCGGCGGAAGCATCAGATAGGCGAGCCGGACCAGCCGCGGGTAGTGCTCGACGAGGGCGGCCTCGGCCTGCTCGACGTCGACGACAGCTCCGGAGGAGGGTGCGGGGCGCGGGGCTACATCCTGTGACTGCACGTTCAGCAGAACGAGCGAATCGGCGGATGGTCACCGGGCCCCTCAGGACTCAGTCCGCGGATTCCCCGGGTTCCACGAGAAGGCGCGCGTAGTTCGCCATCGACCGCTGGTAGCGCGGCAGATGGGGGGCCAGCGCGCCGATCACCAGGGCCAGGCCCTCGCGTTCGCGGCCGAGGTCGGCGAGGCAGAGCGCCAGACAGGCCCGTACCGCGTCGTCCAACTCGTCCGGGGGTCCGACCAGTTCGGGAGTGAGGAGCTTGACGCCCTCGTCCGCCTGTCCGATGTTCCGCAGCGAGCTGGAGAGCTGGATCTTCGCGCGGCGGCCCTTGTACCCGCTCAGGCCCCGGGCGAGTGCCTCCCGGTACAGGGGGACGGCCTTGTCGGAGTGGCCGGTCGAGTCCCAGGCGCAGGCCTGCTCGAAGGGGCCGAGAGGGCTGTCCGCGGGCAGTTCGGCGACCAGCGCGTCGATCACGGCCCGGAAGTCCGCCGCCCGCTCTTCCTCGTAGTCGTCGAAGCCGGCCCAGGCCGCCGTCGTACGCTCTTCCCAGTCTTCGTTCACGGGTGCCACCCTCGCACAGCCGTGTCCTCGGCGGTACCGGGGTCCCCGTCCGCCGAGGGCGCGGATTGAGCACCGGGCGGCCCGGAGCCGTATCGAAGGCAGAGCCCCTGCCGGGGCTCTTCTCGGCGTGACCGCCGACAGGTACCGGAGGAACGTATGAGGTTGACACGCGGGAAGCTTCTGGCCGGGGCCGCCGTGGCCGCCCTGCTGGCACTGACGGGCTGCGGCGGCGGATCGGACGGCAAGGACGCGGCGGCGGAGCAGACCGTGCCGGCCACGGCGACCGGCAGTCTGGAGGAGCTGGCCGCCGAGGTGAAGTGCAAGCCGAGCATCCAGACCGACGCGGACGAGATCCGCCAGGGTGTCTGCAAGATCAGCACCGGCAAGTTCATCCTGGCGACCTTCGCCACCGACCGCGGCCAGCGCGAGTGGCTCGACGGGGCCAAGGACTACGGCGGTTCGTACCTCGTGGGCGCCAAGTGGGTCGCCGTCGGGGACCAGAAGATGGTCACGACGCTGCGTGGCCGGCTCGGCGGGAACCTGGAGCAGGGGACCTCGCACCACGCGGGAGGCAGCGGTGACGGGGGAACCGGGACCGGGCACTCCGGTCACCACAGCGGCTGACGGCGCGGGAGGCGGGAACGAGAAGAAGGCCGGTGGCGGGAGATCCCGCCACCGGCCTTCTTTGGTGCTGCTTACATCTCAGGTGTCACTTACAACGCTGACCGTTGTTGATGCAGGTGACCATCTTGTTCATCAGCTTCTCGTCGAAGACGTTGATGAAGTCGTCATGGTCGGTGGTGGCCTTGTGCAGCTGCTCCGGGAAACCGTCCACCGCGTAGGCGTTCTTGATCTGCCCGTTGGTGAGGGTCGGGGCCCGGAAGCCGTAGACCAGGCGCATCGTGAGCTGCGGGATCGCCTTGAAGCCGTTGGCGCAGTTGCCCTGGGCGTCGGCGAAGGCCACGTGCGTACGGTGGTTCGCGCTGTCGGCGTTCACCCCGTCCCAGCAGCTCTGGAAGGCGAAGGTGCGGACCACGGTGCTGCCGCGCGGGCAGATCGGGTACTGCGCCGTCAGCTGCACCTTGTTCTCGAAGCCGGTGCAGCTCCAGTGCGCGTTGGCGTTCGCGAGACCGTTGGTCGTGGTCTTGGCGTCACCGGTGATGATGCGCAGGAACTTCGGCATCGCGACGACCTTGCTGGTCGGGCTGCCGACGAACTTGATCTGCGCCTGCCTCACCTGCTGGATCTGGCCGACGTTGAGTTCCTTGCCGCCGCCGTCGTTGTTCTGGTCGAAGTCCTGCGTACCGTTCTGGATACGCACGACCGGCCAGTAGTACGACGACTTGTCGCCCTGGTTGGCACAGGAGGTCTGGGCCGCGGCGAACGTGTCGTTGTTGGCGAAGGCGTCGTTCGACTGGTTGCCCACGTAGTCGTGCAGGTGGTGCGCACCGTTGGTGACACCGGGCGCCACGATCACGTTGTCCGTGTTGAACTTCTTGTTCGCGTTGACACCGCAGGACGTCGTGAACACACCGGACGAACCGGCCGCCCCGGTCCGCGCCTTGCGGGCGACGTTCGGCTGGACCTTCGTGATGTCGACGAAGTCGGCCGCGACCGGACCGTTGCCGGCCTGTCCGCCGTTGCCCGGCTGGGCGGCGCCACCGGCAGGGGCGCTCGCACTCGCGGAGGCACCGGCACCGGCACCCGCACCCGCGCCCGCACCGGCACCCGCACTGGCGCTCGCGGACGGAGCGGCCGTGGCGCCACCGTTGTTCTGTCCGCCGTTGTTCTGTCCGCCCGCGGGCTGTCCCGTGCAGCTGGAGAGACCGTCGAGCCAGCCCGGAGCCTTGCCGCCGACGCGGTTGATCTCCAGCTTGATCCGGTCGATGATCACCGACCGGTTCTGCTTGAGCGGCGTGAGGATGGAGTTCTGGACGAAGCTCGCGTCCCTGGCCTGCGCGTCACGGGTGGTCGCGAGGCGCTGGTAGGCGGTGGTGATCTGCTGGTCGAGCGTCGCCAGCTCCCCGTCGACCTCGCCCCGTGCCTGGTTCGGAACGTTGGACAGCTTCTGGCCGACGTCCGGACATTTGATGGTGGCGACCTGCGCGGGCGCGGCCTTGGTGGTGTTTCGGCCCGAGTTGCTCTCGTGTGCCGAGGCGTAGAAATTCGCCCAGACCAGGCCACCCCCGCCGATCGCGAGCGCTGCCGACGCGGCAACGGCGCGAACGGCCAGCGGCGAACGTCGTTTTCGAATGTTGCGTCCCATGGAACTCCTCTGACTTCCTTGCGGGGCAGCGAGGCGCCCGACAGGAGTGAAGCGGCTCCATTCCATACGCGGGTGGTGCGCGAGGTGTTCAGGGGTCTCGAAAGAATCTGAGAAAGTCGTGAGGCCAATTCGGTCACAATGGTCTCAGAAGCCCGCGAATTCCCGGCAGTTGATCTCGAAATTCAGGTTTGAGACCGCATTCTTGACTCGTATTCAGTAGTCGTCGGCTTGAGGGGGCGCCGCGTGCCGTCGCGGGCATCGTGCGGGCGACCTCAACTGCCGCACCGCGCGGTCAAGTTCGCGGCCGACTGCGGCTTCCGGGCGAGCGGAGGCCGCAGCCGGCGGACAGGAGTGCTCCGCCGCGCCGGAATTCTGCGGGGAACACGGCGATCCCGTCCGTACGGCGGGCCCGGAATGTCCGGGCCGGTAATTGCCGGGGCCTCAGAGGCCGAGGACCTTCGCCTCCACCAGGGGATCCAGTCCCACCTTCGGCCGGTCGGCGCGCAGGGGTCCGGGGCCCCCGAGTGAGCGGAGCCAGCTCCAGGTGTCCTCGACGGTCTCCTCGACGGGCCGGCACCGCAGAGCCGTCCCCAGGGCCCGTGAGACATCGCCCGCGTACACCGAGGCGTGCAGCTCGCTCCCGGGCGGCACCCACACCGGCAGCTGTGTCCACGGTTCGATCCCGGCGGCGAGCACGGTCCCGGGGTCCGTCCAGCGGAGCTCGGCCTCTGCCCCGGTGGTCCGGACACACGCGTCGAGCAGCGCCCCCATCGTGCTGTGCCCCGGAGGACTGACCAGGTTGCAGGCCCCACTGAGCTCCGCCTCCACGGCGCCGAGCGTCCACTCCGCCAGGTCCCGGACGTCGACGTACTGGAGGGGCAGATCCCGTGGCCCCGGAGCGAGCACCGGACCCCCCGCCGCGATCCGGTTCAGCCACCACGGCAGCCGCCCGATGTTCTCGTAGGGCCCGAGGATCAGTCCGCACCGCACGAGCAGCGAACGCCCGTCGCCGAAGGCCTCGACGGCGGCCAGTTCCCCGCCCCGCTTGTCCCGGGCGTACTCGGTCGCGTCCGCGCCGGCCGACGCGCCCTCCACGAGCGGCGCGTTCTCTGTGTACCCGGCGGCGCGGGGCCACGCGTACACCGAGCAGCTCGACACGTACACATGGCGGGACACCCGTCCGGCCAGCAGGCGGGCCGCGTCCCGGACGGTCCGCGGCGCCGCCGACCAGGTGTCGACGACGGCGTCCCAGGTGTCCGTGGTGCCCGCGAGCGCCGCGAGCCCGTCCGGCGAGGTGCGGTCGCCCAGCAGCGACCGCGCCCCGGCCGGGGGTTCGTGGCGGCCGCGGTGGAAGACGGTGACGTCCCACCCCCGGGCGAGCGCGGCCTCCACGACCGCGCGTCCCACGAACTCCGTACCGCCCAGCATCAGAAGTCTCCGTGTCATACGGACGACTCTGCCCGCACGGGCCGCCCGGTGGCACGCGAATCTGCCGACAGGAGATTCACGGGACGGGCCGGCCCCGGCCGGAACCGGTCCGTTCTCCGGACGGACGGGTCAACGACCCGTCGGCGGCGTGTACTTGTACCCCACCCGGCGCACCGTCTGGATCGCCAGCCGGTGCTGGGCGCCGAGCTTGCGGCGCAGCCGCGCGACATGGACGTCGACGGTCCGTCCGTCGCCGACATGTCCGTAGCCCCACACCGTGGAGACCAACTGGTCGCGGGTGTGCACCCGGTGCGGATGGCGGACGAGATGCGCGAGCAGCTCGAACTCCAGATACGTGAGGTCCAGTGCCCGCCCGTCGACCTCGGCGGTGCGCTGCACGGCGTCGACCCGCACCAGCGGGTCGGCGCCGCCGTCGCCGGCGGCCTCGGTGAGGTCACCGGCGACGGCCGGGGGCTCGGCCGGGCCGGTCACGGCGACCGGCAACAGGGGCTGCTGGTCGGCCGGTACGAGGACCAGGTAGCCGATCATCGGCGGCTGCCCCGGCAGGACGGGCAGCGCGTTCTGGGGGGCGGGCAGCCAGGTGGCGCCCGGCGGAAGGAAGGTCGCCACGTCCGGGACCTCGTCCCGGTCGACGGCACGGAGCCGGTGCCGTGCCGGGGGGGTCGAGGGGATGGGGGACGTCGCGACGGAGGAGAAGGATCGAGTGGTCGCCATGAGAGGTCAGCTCTTTCGCGCGAGAAGTTCGTCGGGAGGTTCGACGGCCGCGAGTTCGTGGTCGGGCTCGTCGAGGACGTACGTCGTGCGCGCTGGCCGAAGGCCGGGGGTGTACGGCTTTAGAGGGCCGGCGCGTTCGTCGCGCGACAACACACCCGGTCGAAGTCGTGATGCTGACGGGAGGGCCAGAAGGGCTCGAGGTCATGGCGACCCGTCGCGATGCACTTCTGGAAGTTGGCCATGAACCCATTGAAGCAGACCCGGCCCCGTGACAGGAGCCTCCTCTCACTGCTCGGACGCTTCCTGGCGTGAAGCCGACGCCGCGCGGATCAGCCCGTCAGACGTTTGCGCCAGATCAGCCGCGTCACCTCGATCGCCTTGTCCGGATCGCCTTCCCAGGAAGCGGACAGTCCGGCGCCGACGAGGGCGGCGACGACCTCGTGTCCGACGTCCGTCGTGGTCCGCGCCGAGCCGTCGAACCCGCCGTAGTGGAGGCTCAGTCCGTGCCCCTCGGCGGCGAATTCCGTGACCTGCCGGTGGAAGAAGACGAAACCGCGCGCGTCCTCCCGCTCGGCGCCGATCTCCGCCGTGCCGCAGCCGTGGCAGCAGGTGAAGTGCTCGCGGGCCGTGATGCCGGCCTCCTCCAGCGCCTCGAAGGCGACTGTCAGCCGCTCGGGGTCGGTGACGCCCTCCCAGGTCTCCTGCTCGGCGAGCCTCTCCAGCCACAGCCGGTCCGTCAACCGCCGGGCCTGCGCCTTGGAGACCGGCCGCTCCTTCTTCGTGACGAGGAAGTCCTCGGCGGTCTCGGCCAGCGTCTTGCGGGAGTCGTAGCCGCAGCGCAGCGACAGCCGTACCCGCTCCTCCACCTTCTCGCGCACCTCGTCCGGCAGTTCGGGCACCTCCTCGCGCGGTCCGAGGTCCACCGGCTCCCAGTCCACGCCCGCGTCCCAGCCCTCGCGCCGCAGCGCCCAGCCGGTCAGGAGGTCCGCCACCCGTTCCCGGTCCGTGAGGTTCGTACCGGAGAACTCCTCCTCGGCACGGCGGTGTTCCAGCCGGTAGTCCCCCTCCTCCTCGTGCCAGACCTGGGCGAACACGTCAGGGATGTCGGGTATCCGCTGCACGACCAGGAACCGGTCGCCGGGGCCGCCGATCCGCTCCACCAGCGCGCGCAGGGCGGCCGCCGGGATCCGTGTGTGCGTCTGCCCGTTCTCCGTCTCGGCCTTGACGGCCAGGCTCTCGTCGATCTCCATGCCCTCACTGTGACACCCCCACCGACAACGCGAGGGGGGGCCCCCCCCGCCGGGGGGGGCCCCCCCGCGACCCACTGGGGGGGCGCAGAGCAGGGCCGCCGCCGCCCCGGGGGGCGCGCCGGTGGCGCCCCAGAGACGCGCCAC
>NZ_JBIBSY010000001.1:964260-1156635 GCF_043078065.1 Streptomyces sp. NPDC015532
GGGGGGGGGGGGTTTGTGTGGGGGGCTGCGCCCGGTGCCCGTGGTGGGGTTGGGGGGGTCGGTTTTGTCCCCCCCCGCCCCCCCCGCGCCCCCCCCCCCCCCCCCGGGGGGGGGGCCCCCCCCGGGGGGGGGGGCCCCCCCCTCGGGACAAGCTGGGCGGGATCAGACCTGGCCGGCCTTCTCCAGGGCGGCGCAGCAGGTGTCGACGATGAGACGCGTCACGACGTACGGGTCGACGTTCGCGTTCGGACGACGGTCCTCGATGTAGCCCTTGCCGTCCTTCTCGACCTGCCACGGGATGCGGACCGAGGCACCGCGGTCGGAGACGCCGTAGCTGTACTCGTTCCACGGGGCGGTCTCGTGCAGGCCCGTCAGACGGTCGTCGATGCCGGCGCCGTAGTTCTTGACGTGGTCCATCGGCTTGGAGCCCTCGCCGAGCGACTCGCACGCGGTGATGATCGCGTCGTAGCCCTCGCGCATGGCCTTGGTGGAGAAGTTGGTGTGCGCGCCCGCGCCGTTCCAGTCGCCCTTCACCGGCTTCGGGTCCAGCGTCGCGGAGACACCGAAGTCCTCGGCGGTGCGGTAGAGCAGCCAGCGGGCGACCCACAGCTGGTCCGAGACCTCCAGCGGCGCGAGCGGGCCGACCTGGAACTCCCACTGACCGGGCATGACCTCGGCGTTGATCCCGGAGATGCCCAGGCCCGCCTTGAGGCAGTTGTCCAGGTGCGCCTCGACGACGTCACGGCCGAAGATCTCGTCCGCGCCGACACCGCAGTAGTAGCCGCCCTGCGCGGCCGGGAAGCCGCCCTCGGGGAAGCCGAGCGGGCGCGCGCCCTTGAAGAAGGTGTACTCCTGCTCGATGCCGAAGATCGACTCCTGCGCGGCGAACTTCTCCGCGACCTCGGCCAGCGCGGCACGGGTGTTGGACTCGTGCGGCGTCATGTCGATGTTCAGCACCTCGCACATGACGAGGATGTCGTCGCCGCCGCGGATCGGGTCCGGGAAGCTGGCCACGGGCTTGAGTACGCGGTCCGAGGCGTGACCCTCGGCCTGGTTCGTCGAGGAGCCGTCGAAGCCCCAGATCGGCAGCTCCGCACCCTTGGCGTCGTCGGCCAGGATCTTCGTCTTGGAACGGAGCTTGGCCGTCGGCTCGGTGCCGTCGATCCAGATGTACTCAGCCTTGAAGCTCACGGGCCACATCCTTCGGGGTGGGTCTTGATCGCACTTGCGGGTGCTGCGGCGCTGCGGCACTGGGGCGCCGCCGGGGATGTCCGGAAGCCTGTCAACCAGGGATTTCCCGATCATTGCCCGAATGTGAACCCCGTGTTACCTGGGCCGTATGTGCCCGGTCTCACACGGCCTGTACGGGCGCGGGCGCCCGCGTGTGATCGTTCGCGGTCGTGATCGTCCGGCCGGTCGTCCGCCCTGGACCAGGCGGTCCGCCGGGGGTTGCTCGTATGCGATCCGGGTGAGGAAGGATTGGGGTGTGTGGCAGCTTATCGACCGGTTCGGCCGTCCCGGGGGATCCGCCGCCCGTCTCCGCGAGGAGCCGTCCCGCTCGCGCGAAAGCCCTGCCGCCTCCGGCCCGTGAAGGGCCGGAGGCGGCAGGGCTTGTGGTCCGTACCGCCCGTTATCCCACCTTCTCGATGAGGGCCCGGCGGATCAGGAACTTGCCCGGCTCCCGGACCTGCTCGAAGGCCGCGTTGTTCAGCAGGGCGCAACTGCCGGACACCGAGGTGACCTCGACGGTCGTGGACTTGTTGTTGTCCAGGTTCGTGACCTTCAGCTTCGTCCCGGCCGGGAACTGGTTGCTGGACGCGGCGGGCGCGCCGCCCTCGCCGGAGAGCGTGACGGTCGAACCGTTGCAGACCTGCTGACCGGTGGCGGCGCCACCGCCGGCGTTGTTCGCCGGGGCACTTTGTGCCGGGGCGCTCTGCGCCGGAGCCGCGGGGGCGGCCTGGGCCGGTGCGGACTGCGCGGGCTGCTGGGCGTTCTGCTGGCCGGTCTGAGAATCCTGAGCCGATTCCCCGACAGCGCAGCCCGACGCCTGCTGCTGAACCTTGATCTGCGCGATGACCGCTTCGCGGTTCGCGATCCTGGCCTCCGACTGGGAGTCGGGGTGGGCCTTCTGGTCCGCGATGAAGCTCTGGTTGTTGCCGAGCGCGGTGGCCAGGCCCTGGCACGCGACCGAGCTCTGAGCGGTCTGCACGGACGCCGCGTTCGAGGTGGCGGCCAGGGCGAACGCCCCGCCGCCGGCCACAGTCGCCGCGCTGACCAGCAGAGCGATCTTCTTCTTGGTGCTGAGAGTTCTCCTACGCGACATGCGCGCCTCCAGAGAGTGGGGGAGCGTTACGCCGCTATGTACGAGATGCCGAACGTGGTTACTCAACGGTTACGGCATTCACTTAAGTAACGTGGATCACACGGGAGTTGGGCTCACCGTGGGCCGGTGGGCTACCGGGACATGGCCTCGCGTACCGCCTCCTCGGTGCGGCCCACCACCGCGGTCCCGTCCTCCGCGGTGATGATCGGCCGCTGGATGAGCTTCGGGTGCTCGGACAGGGCCTTGATCCACCGGTCCCGTGAACCGGCGTCCCGCGCCCACTCCTTGAGCCCCAGCTCCGTCGCGTCGGCCTCCCCGGTCCGCGTGATGTCCCACGGTTCGAGGCCGAGACGGTCGAGGACGTCGCGGATCTCGTCCTCGCCGGGCACGTCCTCCAGATAACGGCGGACGGTGTACTCGGCACCCTCGGCGTCGAGCAGGCTGATCGCGCTGCGGCACTTCGAACAGGCCGGATTGATCCAGATCTCCATGCCCCACACGGTACGGCAGACACCTTCGGACACGGCTGTCACGGCACCCCCAAAGGCCCTGTGGCCAGGCCCTTTTGTCAGTGCCCGGCGGTAGAATAGAAGCAGTGTTCGAGGGTGTCGCCGGGGGGTCCGGACGGCGCCCTGACCGCGACAGGAGGATGCCCGTGCCCGCTGCCGCACTCAAGCCGCTGCCCACCCAGTCCACATCGAAGACGGCGGTCCTGCTGGATCTGCCGTACGAGCCCGTGGAGAAGCGCCCGCTGCCGCCGGGGCGTCCCCGCGACTGGTACGTCACGCACAACCGCCGGCTCAAGGCGATGCGCCTCGCCATAGCCCTGCTCGACTCCGGTGTGTACGTGCCGAACCAGGCCCGTGACGAGAAGATCCGCACCACCGCGCAACTCATCGGCGTGCACCCGCCGTCGGACACCACCTGCCACATGGTGCGTGCCCTGATGAGGTACGCGCGCTGACCGACCGAGCGCACCGTTCACCGGTGCCGGGTGACCTCGCCCCGTAGCGGGGCACCCGGCACCGTCAGGGCACCGATCCCGGCGCCGGCACCGACCGAGGTGCCGGCGCCTTGCCCGTGCGCCCGACGCCGGCACGCCGTCCGGGCCGGGCCACCTCACCGCGCCGACAACTCCCTCTCCAGGGGCGTCCGGAAGCGCGGGGTGATCCGGGTGCCGCCCACCCAGGCCCGAAGGCGCCCGGCCTCCGCCGAGATCGCGTCCAGGGCCTCGCGGCCGACGTCCCCGGCACCCAGCAGCCGCCACACGATCTCGCCGTCGGGGCGCTGCGCCCACCCCCCGACCACCCGTCCGTCCCACCACACCGTCGGCCCCACGTTGCCGCTGCGGTCGAAGAGCGCGGGCCGCAGGGACGGGTCGAGGAACCAGTCCCGCTCCGCCCGGCTCATGGGCGCCGGATCGAGGGCGGGCAGCAGGGCGGCCCAGGGCGCACCGGAGCCGTCGACCGGGCCCTCGTCGCCCGCCGCCACGTAGGCCGTGACCCCGTCGTCGAGCGAGACCGTCACCGCCCCGGCCGCGGCCAGCGCCCGCCGTACGTCGGTGACCTTCCACCCCGTCCACCACTTCAGGTCGGCCTCGGTGGCGGGCCCGCAGGCCGTGAGCCAGCGGTCCAGCAGACGGGCGCGGGCCTCGGCGGGCGGGAGCGGGGGATGCGGCGGCGCGACCGCCCAGCGGAACTGGCTCGACGTCCAGGACCCGAGCGGACGCCCCCGCACCACCCGGCCCTCGATCCCCAGCAGGCGCATCAGCCGGGACGACACGGTCTGCACAGCCTCGTAACTCTTCCCCGGCGCGTAGACGAACTGCTCCCTCAGCCGCGGCTCGTCCCCGGTGAGTTCGTTCACCGTGGCCTGGCCGCGCCGGGCCAGCGCGGCCAGCGTGGACGTCTCGACCTCGTCGAGCCACGGCCCGGTCAGCCGCCCGTCGCTCCCGGCGGCCATGTCCTTGACCAGTCCGGCACGGGTCTTCGCGGCGATGTCGAGCGCCGTCGAGGCGTGCACGACGGCCGCCAGGCCGGTGGGGAACACGAACACGGTGTTGCGCATGCCGTGCATCCGTACGAGGGAACGGTCCTCGTACAGGGCCCGCTCCACCCGCGCCACCGTCGTCCGGGCGTCCGTGAGCCGCGCGCCCACCGCCAGGTACACCGTCGCCGGGTCGGTGCCGTGCAGTGCGACCAGGGAGTCCGCCACCTCCTCAGGGGTCCGTGCCCGCGCGGCGCCCACGAGCCGCTGCCGCAGCCCGAGCCGTACCCGCCGCTCCGCCACCCCGATGTGCCGCGGCTTCCCCGTCACGTCGCCTCCGTCCCTCGCCCGGTGCTCCCTGCCCGCCGTTCCTCATCCTGTCGGACGCCCGCCCGTCACGGGACGAGGTTCACCCGTTGGACGCAGCCGGGCATGCGGCGGCCCCGTGCGCGGCCTTGACTGGGGCCACCGCGAGGAAGCGGGATCCGGAGGCGCACCAGGACCACGTGGGGAGAGACGATGCAGCAGAGGGACGGCATACGAGGACCGGTCCGCCTGATCCTGTCCGTGTGCGTGGTGGCGGCCCTGGCCGCGCAACTGACCGCGTGTTCCGACGACAGCAGCCCCTCCGACGCGGCGTCCAAGGCCGCGTCCGCCGTCTCCAAGGCCGCGTCCGCCGCCACCGAGGCCGGTGACGCCGTCGCCTCCGCGACCGCCGAGGCCGGCCGGAAGTTCGACGAGTTCAAGGGCGGCGTGGACGCCAAGGACGAGGTGAAACTCGACGGAACCGCGAGCCCCGACTCCGACGGGCGCGCCACGGTCGGGGTCACCGCCACCAATCCCACCTCCTCGGCGAAGTCCTACGTCGTCCAGGTCGACTTCCGCGACACCGGCGGCAACCTCCTCGACACCACCGTCGTGACGGTGAACGACGTCGCGGGAGGCGCCTCCAAGGGCGGCACCGCCCGCAGCAACCGCTCCCTCACCGGCGACGTCAAGACCGGCGTCGCCCGCGCCGCGAGGCACTGACGGCGTGCTCCGCGACAGCGTCACGGCCACCACCGCGGACCGGGCCGCCCGGGGCCGGGCGGCCCGCAAACAGGTGCCCCGTTCCGCGCACGGCACCTGGATCCCCGCCGCCGACCGCCCCGACCCCGTCGGCCTCCTCCAGGCGCAGGGCAGGGACCGGCTCCCGGAACTGCTGCCGATCCGGTACGCGCGGATGGCGGCGTCACCGCTCGCGTTCCTGCGCGGGGGCGCCGCCGTCATGGCGGCCGACCTGGCCGCCCAGCCCCACACCGGGCTCACCGTCCAGCTGTGCGGCGACGCCCACCTGCTGAACTTCGGCCTGTACGCCGCCCCGGAACGCTCCCTGCTCTTCGACCTCAACGACTTCGACGAGACCTTCCCCGGCCCCTTCGAGTGGGACGTCAAACGGCTCGCGGCCAGCGTCGCGATCGCGGCCCGGGAGAACGGGCACAAGGAGGAGCACGTCTTCGGCGCGGCACGCGCCGCCGCCGGGCAGTACCGCGAGGCCGTGCGACGGCTGGCCCGGCAGGGCGAACTGACCGTCTGGTACCAGCACATCGACGCCGACCTGCTGCTGCCGCTGGTCCGCTCGGGACGCCGGCGCCGGCGCGCGGAGGCCACCCTCACCAGGGCCCGCCGCCGCACCAGCCTCCAGGCCCTCGGCAAACTCACCGAGACCGTCGGCGGACGCCGCCGCATCGTCCACGACCCGCCCCTGCTGGAGCCGGCCGGAGCCATGGACATGGCCTCGCTCCGCAAGATATTCAGCGACTACCGCTCCACACTCCCCGAGGAACGCCGGCTGCTCCTCGACCGCTACCGGTTCGTCGACGCGGCCCGCAAGGTCGTGGGCGTGGGCAGTGTCGGCACCCGCTGCTTCATCGTGCTGCTCGCCGGGCGGGACGCGGACGACCCGCTGTTCCTCCAGATCAAGCAGGCGGGACGGTCCGTACTCGAAGAACATCTGCCGAGCGGCCCGTACGCCCATCCCGGGCGCCGGGTCGTCGCGGGCCAGCGGCTGATGCAGGCCGCCGGAGACGTCTTCCTCGGCTGGACGACCGGCCCCGAGGGCCGCTCGTTCTACTGGCGCCAGCTCCACGACACGAAAGCCTGCGCGGACATCGGCGGCATGAGCCCGGGTGAACTGCGCGCCTACGCCCGGCTGTGCGGCACCGCCCTGGCCCGCGCGCACGCCCGCTCCGGCGACCGGGTCGCGATCGCCGCCTATCTCGGCGGCGCCGACACCTTCGAGCGTGCCGTCGCGAACTTCGCGCTGCGCTACACCGACCGCAACGCCGCCGACCACGCCGCCCTGGGCGCGGCGGTCATCGCGGGCGTGGTCCCGGCGGACCCGGGGGTGTGAGGCCGCCGCCCGGTCAGCCGCCGGGAGCCGACCGCCGACCGCACCGGGACGCCGTGACGGACGCCGTGACCGGGCAACCCTCTTTCCGGGGGAGGCCGGTCGGCGGCGGCGCCCGCTCGGCTCAGGAAGAGGCGGGAGCGCCGTTCACGTCCGGTTCGGGCGTGCCGGCCGGTTCGGGCGTGCCCGCGGCACCTGCCGGACCTGCCGCCGAGGGGGCACCTGTCCCGGAGGGGGCGCCGCCTGTCCCGGAGGCGGCCGCCTTCGCCTGAGCCGCGGCGACGGCCTCCCGCAGGTGGTCCTCCTGGTCCTGGCTCAGCGAGGTCTGCACCAACTGGCCGCCGAACTCGGCGATCTGAGGGATCACCTTGTCGCCTGCCGCCTGCTTGACCAGGACGAACAGCGCGCCCGCGCCCGGCCGCAGATTCTGGCTGAGATCCTTCATGAACGTGTCGTTGATGCCGGTGTCCGTGACCGCGCCCCCGGCGGCACCGGCCGCCGCGCCCACCGCCGCACCGAGCAGCGGCGCGAGGAAGAGCAGTCCGATGACACCGCCCCACAGCGCGCCGCCGGCCGCGCCGACGGCCGTGTGACTGACCGCCTGATGCAGCTTGATCCTGCCGTCCTCGCTCCGCTCGACGACGACCGCGTCCTCCAGCTCGACGAGATGCTGCTTCGACAGCTCGAACAGCTTGTCGCGCACCCGGCCGGCGGTGGCGACATCGTTGTAGGCGACGACGAACAGATTGCTCATGAGGGCACCCCTTGTGTCGATTTCGTACGACTTTATAGCGCTATGGGATGGGGTGCAGTCGGGAAAACCCGCTTCGGACACGCCGCCGGAAACGCCAGAAGTCGTCACGGCCCAGGCGCGATCACAGCCCCGGGGCGCCCCAGACAGGGAACCAGCGGGCGAGGTCCTGCTCGATGCGCAGGTCGTCGGTCAGGGCCGCCTTGACCTGGAGTTCGAGCGCGTTGTCACGCCGCTCGCCCCCGCCGGCGAGCGGCGCGAAGGGGAAGAAGGTCCCGCGTTTGTACAGGTAGACCAGGCCGAGCCGCCGCTGCCCGGTGCCCTCGAAACCCACCACGGAACAGAGGAGCTGGGGACCGAAGCCGGCGCCCTCCAGGGAGCTGTTGACCGCGTGCAGATCGCTCACCAGCGCCGGCAGGTCGTCGGGCGCGCGGCGGGAGACCAGCCACGAGTAGCCGTACTCGTCCCGGACCGTCTCCACCCGGGGGCCCGTCCGCCCGGTGTCCGCGTCCAGCAGGTCCTGTGCCTCCTGGCGGGCCTGGGCGAAGGCCCCGCCCTCGGCGGAGGTGAAGCACACCGCTCCCGTGCCGGCCGGGGTGAACCCGGTCGCCGCCTGGAGGGTCACGGCCGCCGACGGCAGGGCGAAGAGCCGGTCGAGGTCGGGTGCGGCGGGCTTGCTGCGGCCGAGCAGGATGTCCAGGAACCCCATGCGGTCAGAGAGCCTCTCCGGGAGCCGGGGCGCCCGTGTCCGGCACCGCGGGCTCGCCCAGCTCGGCGGAGATGCGGGCCAGTTGTCCGAGCCGCTGCTCCAGGCTCGGGTGGGTCGAGAACAGGTTGGCGATGCCCGGCTGGGCGCCGAGCGCGGGGGTGAAGTAGAAGGCGTTGAACGCCTGCGCGGTCCGCAGGTCCTTCGTCGGGATCCGCGCGATGTCACCGGTCACCTTGGTCAGCGCGGACGCCAGCGCCGAGGGGCGGCCGGTCAGCAGGGCCGCGGAGCGGTCGGCGGCCAGTTCGCGGTACCGGGAGAGGGCCCTGATCAGCATGAAGCTGATGGCGTACACGGCCGCGGACACGGCCATCACCACGGCGAACACGGCCACGGTGTTCTGGTCCTTCTGGCCCCGTCCGCCGAAGAGCTGCGAGTAGAACGCGAACCGTACGATCAGCCCGGCGAGGACCCCGAGGAACGACGCCACGGTGATCACGGCGACGTCCTTGTGCGCCACGTGCGAGAGCTCGTGGGCGAGGACGCCTTCGAGCTCGTCGGGCTCCAGACGGCGCAGCAGCCCGGTGGTCACGCAGAGAACGGCGTGATCGGCGTTGCGCCCCGTGGCGAACGCGTTCGGCATGTCGAGGTCCGACACGGCGACCAGCGGCTTGGGCATGTCGGCCACGGCGCACAGCCGGTCGACCACGCCGTGCAGCTGGGGATACTCCTCCCGCTCCACGATCCGTCCGTGCATGGCGTACAGCGCGATCCGGTCCGAGAACCAGTACTGCGCGACGAGGAGCCCGGCCGCGATCACGACGACCAGCACCCACGACTTCAGCAACACGATCAACGCGGCGACGAAGGCCACGTACAGCAATCCGAGCAGGAACAGCGTGACCGTCATCCGCACGGTCAGCTGCCGGTCGTTCCGGAATCGGCTCCGCATCTCGCACCACCCCGCAGTCGGGCACTCGTCCCGCTCTCCATTGTGCGCCCGCGGTTCCCCATGAACAGGTGCCGAAAGGCCCCGCGGTGGGCAAAGAACGTCCCCGCGGCGCGCGGCCCCGACTCCGTCGCCGGGGGAGAAACGCGGCGGCCGCGTCCTTCCCGGAGGAAGGACGCGGCCGAGGACGCGTGCGGCTGGAGCGACGGGTTTACACGTCGAAGTACAGCTCGAACTCGTGCGGGTGCGGACGCAGCTGGAGCGGCGCGATCTCGTTCGTGCGCTTGTAGTCGATCCACGTCTCGATCAGGTCGGACGTGAAGACGTCGCCCGCGAGCAGGAACTCGTGGTCGCGCTCCAGCGAGTCGAGGACGGCCGGGAGCGAGGTCGGGACCTGGGCGACGCCCGCGTGCTCCTCGGGAGCCAGCTCGTACAGGTCCTTGTCGATCGGCTCGGCCGGCTCGATCTTGTTCTTGACGCCGTCCAGGCCGGCCATCAGCAGGGCCGAGAACGCCAGGTACGGGTTGCCGGAGGAGTCGGGCGCGCGGAACTCGACGCGCTTGGCCTTCGGGTTCGAGCCGGTGATCGGGATACGCATGGCCGCGGAGCGGTTGCGCTGCGAGTACACCAGGTTGACCGGGGCCTCGAAGCCGGGGACCAGGCGGTGGTACGAGTTCACCGTCGGGTTGGTGAAGGCCAGCAGCGACGGGGCGTGCTTGAGGATGCCGCCGATGTAGTAGCGGGCCATGTCCGACAGGCCCGCGTAACCGGCCTCGTCGTAGAACAGCGGGGAGCCGCCGCTCCACAGCGACTGGTGGACGTGCATGCCCGAGCCGTTGTCACCGAAGATCGGCTTCGGCATGAAGGTCGCGGTCTTGCCGTTGCGCCAGGCGACGTTCTTCACGATGTACTTGAAGAGCTGGAGGTCGTCGGCCGCGGCGAGCAGCGTGTTGAACTTGTAGTTGATCTCGGCCTGGCCGGCGGTGCCCACCTCGTGGTGCTGGCGCTCGACCTGGAGGCCGGACGCGGCCAGCTCCAGGGAGATCTCCGCCCGCAGGTCGGCGAAGTGGTCGACCGGCGGGGTCGGGAAGTAGCCGCCCTTGTAGCGGACCTTGTAACCGCGGTTGTCCTCGATGGCACCGGTGTTCCAGGCGCCGGCCTCGGAGTCGATGTGGTAGAAGGACTCGTTCTCGGCGGTCCTGAAGCGGACGCTGTCGAAGACGTAGAACTCGGCCTCGGGACCGAAGTACGCGGTGTCGGCGATGCCGGTCGACGCGAGGTAGGCCTCGGCCTTCTTGGCCACGTTGCGCGGGTCACGGGAGTACTGCTCACCCGTGATCGGGTCGTGGATGAAGAAGTTGATGTTGACCGTCTTGTCGCGGCGGAAGGGGTCGACGCGCGCGGTGGACAGGTCGGCGCGGAGCGCCATGTCGGACTCGTGGATGGCCTGGAAGCCGCGGATGGAGGAGCCGTCGAAGGCGAGCTCCTCAGCCGGGTCGAAGGCCTCGGCCGGGATCGTGAAGTGCTGCATCACACCCGGCAGGTCGCAGAAACGGACATCGACGAACTTGACGTCCTCGTCCGCGATGAACTTCTTGGCCTCGTCGGCGTTCTGGAACATCCAGCTCCTCCTACTCCCGCCCACAGTGGACCGGGGTGGTAGTTCGTTCGTGCGGCCAGTGCGGTGGCACACGCTGGGGCCGACCATAGGGACGGGGGATTTCTCCAGCGTGACCCATTTGTTTCGCCCAAGTTAACCGACCGAGGTCCTCCGGGCCCCTCCTGTCCGTATGGCAAAACGGGCACAGTACCTTGGACGGGTGGACAACAGGCAAGCAATCGGATCCTGGCTCTCCGGCCCCCGCGCGGCGGCGGAGGAAGCCGGTGTCGACTTCGGATACCGGGGCGAACAGCTCGGTCTCCCGGAGCACGGACCGGGCTCGATCGCCCGCCCCGGCCGCCGTCTGGCCGCCCTCGCCGTCGACTGGGGCCTGTGCCTCCTGATCGCCTACGGGCTGCTCACCGACGGCTATGACCAGGCTACGGGCAACTGGGCCCTGCTTGTCTTCTTCGTGCTCGGCGTGCTCACGGTCGGTTCCGTCGGCTTCACTCCGGGCAAGCGTCTGCTGGGTCTGCGTGTCGTGGCCGAGGGCGGCGGACGGCCGAACCCGCTGCGCGTCCTGCTGCGCACCGCGCTCCTGTGCGTGGCCGTCCCGGCCCTGATCTGGGACCGCGACGGCCGAGGCCTCCACGACCGCCTGGCCCGAACGCTGGAGGTCCGCACCTGACACCCGCACTCCCCGCAGGGGCGGTCGTCCCCACCCCGGCGAGCGGGCACCTGCCCCGGCGAAGCCGACCCGTCTCCGGCTGGGGAACGGCCGGTCCCGCCGACGGCAACGCGCCCCGGCGTGGGGACGCCCCGTCGCCCCGTCCTGGTGAAGGGCGCCTGGCCCCGGCGAGCGGGCACCTGCCCCGGCGAAGCCGACCCGTCTCCGGTCAGGGGACGGTCCGCCCGCCGGCCTCAAAGCGCCCCGGCGCCACGTGGGCGCCATTCGCCCCTGTGCAGGAGAACCCCGCCCCGAGGTGGGGACGCCCGTCCGGCGGGGGGCCGGGGGAGGGCAGCTGCAACGACGATGGGGCGCCCGGAGAATTCCGGGCGCCCCATCGTCGTAGGACTGGTCAGGCCGGCGCGAGCGTCACCGCTTGGGACCGCCCCGCGGCATCCGCATGCCCTTGGGCATCGGACCCTTCGGCAGCGGCATGTTGCTCATCAGGTCGCCCATCGCGCGCAGCCGGTCGTTGGTCGCGGTGACCTGGGGGCCGGCGAGCACACGCGGCAGCTTCAGCATCGTCGTGCGGAGCTTCTTCAGCTCGACCTGGCCCTCGCCGGTGCCCACGAGGATGTCGTGCACCGGGACGTCGGCCACGATCCGCGCCATCTTCCTCTTCTCGGCGGCCAGCAGGGTCTTGACCCGGTTCGAGTTGCCCTCGGCGACCAGCACGATGCCGGCCTTGCCGACCGCGCGGTGCACCACGTCCTGGCTGCGGTTCATCGCGACCGCCGGGGTCGTGGTCCAGCCTCGGCCGACGTTGTCGAGCACCGCCGCGGCCGCGCCGGGCTGGCCCTCCATCTGCCCGAAGGCGGCCCGCTCGGCCCTGCGTCCGAAGACGATCGCCGTCGCGAGGAGGGCGAGCAGAAGCCCGAGAATGCCGAGATAGACCGGGTGGCCGATCAAGAAGCCGATCGCGAGGAAGACACCGAGGGTGAGAATTCCGACAGCCGCGAGTACAAGACCGATCTTGGAATCGGCCTTGCGGGTCATTTTGTACGTCAGAGCGATCTGCTTGAGTCGCCCGGGGTTCGCAGCGTCCGCTGCGGGTTCCTTCCTCGCCATGTCCACGAGTCTACGTGGCCCGTGAAGTGCCGACGACGGCAGTACCGGGCGAGCGGGGCCGCGGCAGCGGGGAGGAGCCTGCCGTGGCCGGATCGGCCGGTGCCGGACGGCGCCGGTCAGGAACGGGTGACGGATTCCAGCACGCGCTGCGCCTCGACCCGGTCCTTGGCACGGCGGCGGTCCTCCAGGACGGAGGTCCAGGCGTTGCGGCGGGCGGTGCGCTGCCCGCTGCTCATGAGCAGCGATTCGACGGCACGCAGTGCATCGGTGAACGACGGAATCGCGGTGGCGCGTACGGGCGCGGCCTGCATGATGGAGATCCCCCCTAGGGATCGACGGCTCGGACGGGGACGGGTGTGACGTGGAACCAGAGTCACTGACTGGTGTTACCAGTACGTGACCGAGCGGTCAAACACCAATGAAACCTTGATACCGCGGGCCCCTTTCCGGCCCCCTTCCTGACGTCGCGTTCAGCTGCGGGGATGCCGTGAGGGGGTGTGAACGGGCCGTTGTGAAGGGCGAGTTGCTTGTGCGCGGATTCACACGAAAGCGGTGGCACTCGGTGCCACCGCTTTCCTTTCGCAACGTGTGCCCGTTCGGGGGATCAGACCGCCTGGGAGGCGACGTACGCGCCACGCTTCTCGATGGCCATCTGGTAGAGGCGGCCGGCCCGGTACGAGGAGCGGACCAGCGGGCCCGACATGACGCCGGAGAAGCCGATCTCCTCGGCCTCGTCCTTGAGCTCCACGAACTCCTGCGGCTTGACCCAGCGCTCCACGGGGTGGTGGCGCACGGAGGGGCGCAGGTACTGCGTGATCGTGATGAGCTCGCAGCCCGCCTCGTGCAGCTGCCGGAGCGCCTCGCTGACCTCTTCGCGGGTCTCGCCCATGCCGAGGATCAGGTTCGATTTCGTGACCAGACCGTAGTCACGGGCCTCGGTGATGACCTTGAGCGAGCGCTCGTAGCGGAAGCCGGGACGGATCCGCTTGAAGATCCGGGGGACCGTCTCGACGTTGTGCGCGAACACCTCGGGGCGCGAGGAGAAGACCTCGGCGAGCTGCTCGGGCTCGGCGTTGAAGTCCGGGGCGAGCAGTTCGACCTTCGTGCGTCCGGCCTCGCGGCCGGCCGTCTGCGCGTGGATCTGGCGGACCGTCTCCGCGTACAGCCAGGCGCCGCCGTCCTCCAGGTCGTCGCGGGCGACGCCGGTGATGGTGGCGTAGTTCAGGTCCATCGTGACGACGGACTCACCGACACGGCGCGGCTCGTCGCGGTCCAGCGCTTCCGGCTTGCCGGTGTCGATCTGGCAGAAGTCGCAGCGCCGCGTGCACTGGTCACCGCCGATGAGGAACGTGGCCTCGCGGTCTTCCCAGCACTCGTAGATGTTGGGGCAGCCCGCCTCCTGGCAGACCGTGTGCAGGCCCTCGCTCTTCACGAGTGCCTGCATCTTCGTGTACTCGGGGCCCATCTTCGCCCGGGTCTTGATCCACTCGGGCTTGCGCTCGATGGGGGTCTGGCTGTTCCGGACCTCCAGGCGCAGCATCTTGCGTCCGTCGGGTGCGACTGCGGACACATCGGCTCCCTGTAACTTCGATTCTTCGGCGTACATCAGGGTACGCCCGTGCGGTGCTCGGCCCCCGAGGTGGGCAACCTTCGGGAGCGGGGGTGCATTCCCGAGGGGTCTCCGCCGTGGAGGAACGGGCCCCGGGCCCGTGTGACCTCCGCGACACGGGGGCTCTAGGCCGGGGCGCGTTCCACGACGCGCGGCTTCAGGTCCGCGTTCGCCAGGATGTCCCCGAGGTGCTTCTCGGCCACCGGCAGGACCTCGTCGATGGTCACGTCACGGCCCAGCTCGGCCGCGAGCGAGGCGACGCCCGCGTCGCGGATGCCGCACGGGATGATCCGGTCGAACCAGACGTTGTCCGGGTTCACGTTCAGCGCGAAGCCGTGCATGGTGACGCCCTTGGCGACGCGGATGCCGATCGCGGCGATCTTGCGGTCCTCGCGGCGCTGGCCCGCGTTGGACGGGGCGTACTCCGGGCCGTTGAGCCGCGGGTCGAACTCCTCGTCCTGGAGGCGGGGGTCGAAGTCGAGGGAGAGCCCCCCGAGCGCGGAGGCCCCCTGGGCGGGGTCCTTGGCGTCACCGAGGACCCAGACGCCGCTGCGGCCCTCGACCCGGCTCGTCTCCAGGCCGAACTCCGCGCAGGTGCGGATGAGCGCCTCTTCCAGACGGCGTACGTGGGCCACGACGTCCACGGGACGCGGGAGCTTCTGGATGGGGTAGCCGACCAGCTGGCCCGGACCGTGCCAGGTGATCTTGCCGCCGCGGTCCACGTCGATGACGGGGGTGCCGTCCAGGGGCCGCTCGTTGTCCGCCGTGCGCCGGCCCGCCGTGTACACCGGGGGGTGCTCCAGGAGCAGACAGGTGTCGGGGATCTCGTCCAGGAACCGGGCCGCGTGCACGCGGCGCTGCTCGTCCCACGCCTCCTGGTACTCGACGGCCTCGGCACCGAATCCCATGCGGACGAACCGCAACTCACTCACGGTAAGCGCCTCCCTTGAAGCTTCCTCGGGCACGTGGTGGTCCCCGTGCGGGGCACGCGGAGGAACCTTTCGTCAGGTCCGTCGCGCGCCCACGCCACTGTACGTCCGCCCGATCCGCGTCAGCCCGACAGCTAATCCTCACACGATCGGATGAATGAATGTCGATGTGTGCGATGACGTGCTCACGCTCCGCTACATTCGCGCCGTTCACTAGGCCATAAGGGCTGCTCACAGGCAATCCGGGCACAGGGAGGCCTCGGGGGAGGCGCAAGCACGTTCCACGCCGCCCCGAGACCCCTGGAGACCCGAAGGCAGGAGACCGCACCGCAGATGACGGAACGACCCGCGCAGCGCACGCCCAATCGACAGCTCGCCGCGCTCATCGCAGAAGCGGGGTTCTCCAACGCAGGTCTCGCCCGTCGCGTGGACCAGCTCGGACTCGAACACGGACTGGACCTGAGATACGACAAGACATCGGTGACCCGGTGGCTGCGGGGCCAGCAGCCCCGCGGGACCACCCCCGCGCTCATCGCCGAGGTGTTCACCCGCCGCCTCGGCCGGCGTCTGAGCGCGCAGGACCTCGGACTCGACGCCTGCGCGCCCGTGTACGCGGGGCTGGAGTTCGCCGCGACCCCCGAGGAGGCCGTGGACATCGTCAGCGGCCTGTGGCGCAAGGACTCCGGCAGCCACGCCGAGCTGCGCAAGATCGCCTTCACCCCGGCCGGGCTCGTCGTGCCCAGCCGGGACTGGCTGATCGGCAGGGCCGACGACCGGGTCGCCCGCGGCGAGCAGCCCTCCCGGATCCCCGCCCAGGGCCGCCCGGCCTCTCCCAGGGTCACGGCACCGCCCGAGCCGGGGGGACCCTCGTTCCGGCGCGGCCGCACCGAGCGGGGCCCCGGCCAGCGGGTCAGCGGCGGGGACATCGCCGCGCTCCGCTCGGTCGGCGAACTCTTCCGCGCCCTCGACCACGCGTACGGGGGCGGTCACGCCCGCCAGGCACTGGTCCGCTATCTGGAGCACGAGGCCGAGCCCATGCTGCGCGGCGTGTACGGCGAGCAGACCGGCCGCCACCTGTTCGCCGCCGCCGCCGACCTCACCCGGCTCGCCGGCTGGACGTCGTACGACATCGGCGCGCACGGACTCGCGCAGCGGTACTTCGTCCAGGCGCTGCGCCTGGCGCAGGCGGCGGGAGACCGGGTGTACGGCTCCTACGTGCTCATCACGATGAGCCGGCAGGCCGTCTACCTCGGGCACGGGCGCGAGGCCGTACAGCTCGCGCGGGTCGCGCAGCAGGGCCTCGGCTCCGGGGGGCCGCACGTCGTCCAGGCGCTGCTGCACGCCGTCGAGGCGCGCGGCCACGGGGTGCTGGGCGAGGTGCGGGCCTGCACGGCCTCGCTGGTCCGGGCCGAACGCGCGCTGGAGGCGTCCCGGACCGGCGACGAGGTCCCGCACTGGGCCCGGTACTTCGACGAGGCGCAGCTCGCCGACGAGTTCGGGCACTGCCACCGGGACCTCCAGCAGTTCCGGGCGGCGGCGCAGCACGCCGAACGCTCGCTCCAGCTCCGGGCGCCCGGCTACGCGCGCAGCCGGCTGTTCTGCCGGGTGGTGCTCGCCTCGGCCCGGCTCGGGCTCGGAGAACTCGACCAGGCCTGTCTGCTCGGCGCGGAGGCCGCGGGGCAGGCGGCGGAGATGCGGTCGGCGCGGGCCGTCGAGTACGTGCGGGACTTCGAGAAACGGCTCGAACCGTACAAGGACGCCGCACCCGTCCGCGGCTATCGCGACAAGGTGGCCGCGCTGAGCTGAGGGCGCGGACGGGAAGGGCCGGACAGGCCCTGCCGGGGCGTCCCCGGTCTCCGGCCTGGGGTACCGGAGACCGGGAAGCTCTATGCGCGCACCAGGGGAGGGGGGTTCACCCCTCCCCGGCGCGGGCGGGGGTTGCCCGCCGCCGCGCGCCGGGTCCGCCGAGAGCCGGGCCGCGGTCTCCGGGAGCGCCCGGAGGCCGCCGGGCCCGTGTGCCCGCGGCTCCGGAACTCCGGAGCCCCGCACCGGAGTTCCGGAGCCGCGGGGTCAGGCGGCGGCGGACTCCAGAGGCTCGGCCGACGGGGCGGCCGCGCGGACGTCCAGGTCCGTCAGCAGGGCGTGGGCGGCCCGCCGGGCCGAGTGCAGCGCGCCCTGCACCGTGCTGGTGTCCCGGTGGTCACCGCACACGTACAGGCCCGCGAGCAGCCGTACGGGGCGGCGCGGATCGAGGGGCGGCGGCATCGCCGGGACCGCTTCCGGCTCGTGATGGACCGCCAGCAGTTCCCAGCGGGTCGTCGACGTGCCGTAGACGCGGGCGAGCTGGGCGCGGACCGCCGCGTCCAGGTGGGGCGCGGCGGGCGGGGTGCCGAGCACGGTCGAGGAGATCAGGGCGCGGCCCGCGGGTGCCCGGGTCGGGTCGACCTGGCTGACGACCGCCGTGTGCGCCACCGGGCCGCCGCGGTCGGCGTCCAGGAGCAGCGCCGGTTCGGTGAGCGGCGGTTCGTCCGTGGTGTGGTGCAGGACGGTCACCGGATGGAAGGCGGGGACGTGCAGCCCGGGCAGGAACCGGGCGGCGGCACGCGCCCCGGTCGCCAGCAGGATGGCCCGGCAGCGGAGTTCGCCGTGCTCCTTCGTCGTGACGTGGGTCGTGGAGACGGCGGTGACCTCGACGCCGGTGTGCACGGTGCCGGGCGGAAGGGCGGCCGCGAGCAGCTCGGGGAGCGCGTCCGCGCCGCCTTCGGGCAGACACAGCCGCCCCGTCGCGAAGGAGTGCAGCGCGAGGTCGGCGAGGCGGCTCGACGTCCGCAACTCCGGGTCGCACAGCAGGGCCGCGAGAAGGGGGTGCAGAAAGGCCTCGACCGTACGGGCCGGGAGCCCCCGGGCGCTCAGCGCCTGCGCCGCGGTGAGGTCGGGTCGGGCGAGCAGGCGCTCCGGGGAAGTGGCGGCGAGGCGCGCGAGGGCCGTGTTGAGACGGGACTGGTCGAAGGGGCTGCCGAGCGGTCCGGGGCGGGTGGTTCCGCGCGCGGGCCGGGGCAGCGGAAGCCGGGGGGCGCTCGCGAGGGCGCGCGCGGTGGTGAGTGCGCCCCTCGCGCTCCGGGGTGTGCCGGGCGTGCCCGTGGGGTGGCGCCGGCCGTCGCTGTGCAGCAGCACGCCCGGCGAGAACGGGCACAGGACGAGGCCGTCCAGGCCCGGGGTGCGGCGCAGTTCCGGGTACGAGGTGGACAGGAGCCGGCCGATCCGGTCCAGCCGGAAGCCGTCGACCTTCTCCGTGGACATGCGGCCGCCGACGTGGGGGGCGGCGTCGAGGACGGCGGTCCTCAGCCCCGCCCCGGTCAGATGCCGTGCGGCCGCGAGGCCGGCGACGCCGGCTCCCACGACGACGACGTCGACGTCTTCCGTGATCTGTGCCGTGTGCGCGGCGTGGCGTGCGGGCTCTAGCACGTGCCCCTCCTCGAGGTTGCGCGGCCGGTGGGGACGTCATGCCCCCAACACGCTTCTGGAATGCCCGAGTTCGGATCGAGGGTGCGAGGTTCGGCCGCGCGGCGGAAGCCGCGCGGCGGCCGTGCACGGGGGCATGGGGGGTGCATGTACCCGCCCGGAGGGTCCGGCCGGGCCCGCCCGGCCGGACCCACGAGCCCCGGGCGGCACGGCACGACGCTCCGTCACGTCGACCCGGGGCGCGGTGGCCGGAGCCGCCGGGACCTGTCGAAGCACCCGGAGCCGAGGCCCGCCCGACCGGATGCCGGCAGTCTTCTCTCCCCGCCGGAGGATGCCCGGAGTCTTCGCCTCCCAGGGAGCGTTCCTCAGCCGAGTGCCGCTCGCAGGGTTCCCTCGATCGAGGGGAACGCGAAGGTGAAGCCCGATTCCAGGAGCCGGGTGGGCAGGACGCGCTGGCTGCCCAGGATGTCCTCGGCCATGTCGCCGAGGACCAGGCGCAGCAGCGGGGCGGGTGCGGTCAGCAGGGTCGGGCGGCGCAGGACCCGGCCCATGGCCTCGGTGATCTCGCCGTTGGTGAGCGGGTCGGGGGCGGTCAGGTTCACCGGCCCGGACAGCGACTCCGTGTCGATGAGATGCCGGAGCGCGGCCACCTCGTCGTGCAGCGCGATGTAGCTCCAGAACTGGCGCCCGTTCCCCACCCGCCCCCCGGCTCCCGCCTTGAACAGCGGAATCAGCCGCGCCCAGGCCCCGCCCTCGCGGGCGACCACGAGCCCGGTCCTGGGAAGCACCGTGCGCACCCCCGCCTCCTGCGCGGGAGCGGTCGCCTCCTCCCACTCCACACACACCGACGGCAGGAACCCGTCCCCGGGCGGCGCGGACTCGTCCACCGCGCGGTCGTCCGTGTCGCCGTAGAACCCGATCGCGCTCCCGTTGACGAAGACCCGCGGCGGTTCGTCGAGCGAGGCCACCGCCTCCGCGAGCGTCGCCGTCCCGAGCACCCGGCTGTCCCGGATCATCCGCTTGTACTCCCGCGTCCAGGGCCGCCCCGCCACCGGCGCCCCTGCCAGATTGACCACGGCGGCACAGCCGATGAGCCCCACCGCGTCGATTCGCTGCCGCTGCGGATCCCACCGGATCTCGTCCGGCGAACGCGGCTCACGGCGCACGAGCCGGACGACCTCGTGCCCCTCGGCGCTCAGGGAGCGTGCCAGTGCGGAGCCGATCAGACCGGACGCGCCGGCGATCACGATGCGGGAACCCGGGGAAAGCGGTGAGTCGCTCATGGGTCCATCCTGCCCGCGACGCCGCGGACTTCACGGAAGGACCGCAGCGCGGCGGCCGTACAGTGACCGGTATGTCAGCTGCTCCGCGGATACGCCCCGCCACCCTGGACGACGAGGACGCGCTCGGCCGGATCGACCGCGACACCTGGTCCACGCTGCACGCGGTCATGCCGCGCCCCAGGCCGCCGTACGAACCCTTCTACAGCGAGCGGTTCGGGCCCCGGGACCATGTCGTCGCCGAGCTCGACGGCCGCCTCGTGGGGTACGTCCGGCTGGGCTTCCCGACCCCGCTGGCCTGCAACGCGCACGTCCGGCAGATCCTCGGACTGGCCGTCGCCGACGAGGCCCGCGGCGCCGGGGTGGGCCGCGCCCTGCTGCGGGCGGCGCGCGAGGAGGCCCGCCGCCAGGGCGCCCGGCGCATCACCCTGCGCGTGCTCGGCCACAACACCCCGGCGCGCGCGCTCTACGCGTCCGAGGGGTTCGTCGTCGAGGGGATCCTGCCCGGGGAGTTCCTGCTGGACGGCGCCTATGTGGACGACGTCCTGATGGGGCGGCCGCTCTGAGCGGATCCCCCCGTCCGGGCCGCGTTCCGTGAGGCGCTCGGTCAGGAGGTGACGAGGTCGCCGGTGTCCACCCGTGCGGTGGCGTGTGCCGCCTTCTTGGCGTCGCTCGCGACCTCGTGCGCCGTCAGGACGTAACCGGTCTCGTCGTCCGAGGTCGAACGGGCGAAGACCACGCCGTACACCTCGCCGTCGGTGGTCAGGAGCGGACCGCCGGAGTTGCCGGGCCGGACGGTCGAGCGGATCGCGTAGATCTCGCGGGTGACCGTGCCCGAGTTGTAGATGTTCTGGCCCGTCGCGTTGATGCGGCTCGCGACGGTGGCCGCCTGGAGGTCGAGGCCGCCGTCCTGCGGGTAGCCCGCGACCACCGCGGAGTCGCCACGCGAGGCGACCCCGTCGAAGGGGAGGACGGGCGCGCGCAGCGCCGGAACGTACAGGACGGCGACGTCCCGCTGCGGATCGAAGAGCACCACCCGCGCCTGGTACGGGCGGCCGACCCCGCCCACCCGCACGGTCGGCCGGTCGATACCCGCCACCACGTGCGCGTTGGTCATCACCCGGTGCGGGGCGTAGACGAAGCCGCTGCCCTCGCGGCCCTGGTTGCCCGAGACGCCCTCGACCTTCACGGTGCTCAGCTTGGCGGCGTCCGTCGCGGACGGCGTGACACTGTCCCCGGAGGGCTTGGCGACACCGGCCGCCGGTTCGTTCTCGAACGGGTTGAAGACCTGCGGGAACCCCGCCTCCGTGAGGGCCGAGGTCGCCCGCGAGAACCAGGCCGGCGTGGTCTCCGGCATCGTGTTCTGCACGGCGCCCAGCAGCGCCGAGTTGCGGATCGACTGCGTCACCAGCGTCGAGGAGGACGCGCCCAGGACGCTCGCCGCCACCCAGGCCACCAGCAGCACGGCCAGGGTGTTCGCCGCGGCTCCGCCGATCCCGTCGGCCACCCGCAGCGGCCCCTGGTCCAGCTCGCGGCGCAGCTTCAGCGCCAGCCGCCCGGCCAGCTCGTGGCCCACCACGGCGGGCACCAGGACCGTGAGGACCGCCGTGACCGTCGCCGCCGGTGTCCCCGCCGTGACCAGCTCCATCATCCACGGCAGCACCCATACGCCGATGACGGCGCCGCCCACGAAGCCGGCCAGGGAGACACAGCCGGCCACCAGGCCGCGACGGTACCCGGACGCCGCGTAGACCAGGATGACCAGCATCAGCAGGAGGTCGAGAACGTCCACGGAGCCGCCTTTCTCTAGGGCCCCTTAGTACGCGTCGGGCGGGCCCAGTGATCAGCCACGCGCGTTCGGTGCCGCGGAAACGGCCACACACCCGTGGACCTGTAGAAACGTCCCGCACACGCTCGATGGTTCCACCAGGTGGCACACCACACATCGCGGCCCGCGAGGATCCGGGTCAGGGTGGCTCCATGCGTGTCTTCCGGAAGCCGCGAGGACCACGAATACGGAGCGGGGAGCGAGCGTCCCGGCACGGGCGCCACGGTCGCCCGGGGCCCGGGGCGTCCGAGAGGCTCACCCGCGGAGCGGCGCGAGCCCTCCGGGCGCCTGTGCCCCCCGGTGTGCGCCGGCGTGCGCCGGTGGGGCTGCCGAAGCCGGCCCTCGTCGCGCTCGGGTGCGTGCCGGGCCTGCTCGCCGTGCTGGCGCTGGTGATGTGCGCGGCCGGGGTGGACCGCTCGGCGGCCCGGGGCACCCCCCCGCCCCCGGTCGCGGCCCGGATCACCGTCCCCCGTTCCGTCGCCCGGCCGCCCATCGTGCCGCGGACGGCGTGGCTGGACGCCGCGAGAACCCGCGAGCAGCCGGCACCCCGCTACGACGACCGCGTCGTGGCGGTCTTCATCCATCACACCGACTCGCCGAACGGCTACGACTGCGCCGACGTGCCCCGCGTCATCCGTGACGTGTACGCGGGCCAGACCGGCGCCAAGCAGTGGGACGACATCGGCTACAACTTCCTCGTCGACCGCTGCGGCACGATCTACGAGGGCCGCGCGGGCGGGGTCGACCGGCCCGTCACCGGGGCGCACACCCAGGGCTTCAACCACCGCTCCGCCGGGATCGCCGCGATCGGCACCTTCACGGCGGGATCACCGGTGCCGAAGGCGATGACCGACGCGATCGCCCGGCTCGTGGCCTGGAAGCTCGGGCTCAGCGGTGCGGACCCCCGCGGCACGGTCCGCCTCGTCTCCAGCAACAGCCTCAGCCGCTACGCCGCGGGCACCGCCGCCGTGCTCTCCACCGTCTCCGGGCACGACGCGGCCTTCATGACCCGGTGCCCGGGCGCCGCCCTCAGCGAACGCCTCCCCGAGATCCGCGACCTGGCGGCACGCATCCAGGGCCGCTGAGCGCCCGAGGCGCCCGGCGCCGACGGCCGAGCGGGCCCACCTCCGGCGGTCACAGGCGCGTCCCGGGCCGCTCACAGACTCTCCCGAGCCGCGCACCCTACCGTTCCGCGTACGTCGCCACAGGGCGTCGCAGGCACGGACCGGAGGCGGGGATCATGAGGATCAGTCGGGGGGAGCCCGCGCGCGGGGCGGTCGGCGGGGCGCACGCGGGGCGCACCACGGGCGGGCAGGACACGCGGGCCGTGGAGCCGGCGGGAGGACGGGTGAGCGCGGCGCGTGGTCCGTGGGCGGTGCTGTGCGCCGTGGCCACGGTCGTCCTGGGCCCGGCGGCGGTCACGGCGTCCGCACTGGACCAGGCCAACGCGGCCCCGCGGCATCACACGGCGCGAGCCGACGGTCCGCGGGCGTACGTCCCCGCCGACCGGACGCGCCTGCCGGCCGTACCCCGGAGCCGCGCGGGCACGCCCTGACACACCGGGGCGGCCGGCCCGTCAGTCCTCCCTGAAACGCTCCCACAGTTTGGGGTAGCGCCCCGCGATGACGGACTCGTTCTCGAACTCCAGCGGGGTGCCCTCGGGCTCGGCGGCGGCGGCCGGGATACCGAGGGAGGGGGCGACGGCACCGGTCAGCTGCTCGTAGGCCTCGTCGGCCGCGTACCCCAGCTCCTCGCCGTCTCCGTCGATCTCCTCGTCGAAGTCGTCCAGGAGCTCGGCGAGCGTGTCGGGGTCGTGCATCGCCCCCTCGAAGACCTCCCGGCCCTGGCCGATCAGCCAGCACCGGAAGAAGTCGAAGGCGTCGTCGCTGGCCCCGTCGAGCAGCACCCAGGCCGCACCCCACAGATCCCAGCGGTACGCGCGGTTGTAGCGGGACTCGAAGTGCCGGGAGAAGTCCAGGACGGAGTCCGGGTCCAGCTGGACGAGCCGCTCGACGAGCAGATCCGCCTGTTCCTCGGGGTCGCCCTCGGCAGTCTCGCGGGTCGTGTCCACCAGCTGCCAGAACTCCGTCTCGTCCATCACGGGTCCAGCATCGGGCCTGGGCGGGAGGGACGCACGTGGAGCGGCGCAGATTGTTATGCATGCACATGCCGAAGGTAAAACCGCCGGGTTCCTGCGCATTTCCGGCGGGCGGAGGCCCGCGTCACCCGTAGAGCGCCGCCGCCGCGGCCGCGTCCTCGGCGCAGCGTCTCCGCAGCGCCTCCGGAGCGAGCACCTCCACCTCGGGGCCGAGCCCCCGCAGTTGTACACGGGCGACCTCCTCGGACTCGACCGGCAGGGTGAGGGTCACCCAGCCCCGCCCGTCCGGGGCGCCGGACGTACCGAGCCCCTCCTTCGCCGAGGCGGGATCGAGGGCGTACGGCAGCAGTCGTACGCCCTCCGGGGACAGCCGTACGACGGCCTCGGACCGCAGGACGGACCGGGCGAACTCCTCGGCCCGCTCCTCCCAGAACGCCGGCAGATCGAAGCCGTCGTCCCGCCGGAACCGCTCCGCGCCGGGGTCGACGGCGGTGAACCGGTCGATCCTGTACACCCGGAAGGCCTCCGCGTCCGGCACCCGCGCGCACAGGTACCAGAGCCCCGCCTTCAGGACGAGCCCGTACGGTTCGAGGGTCCGCTCCGCCTCCGACCCGCCGCGCCGGTAGCGCGCGAGGACCGGGCGGTCGTCCCACACCGCGTCCGCGAGCGCGGGCAGCAGCTCGGGCGTCAGCGGCTCGCTGAACCAGGCGGGCGCGTCCAGATGGAAGCGCTGCGCCACCGATCGCGAGGCACCTTGCGCGGAGGGCATCAGTGCCGCCGACACCTTCAGCCGGGCCGCCGACGCCGAGTCCTGAAGGCCCATGTCGCGCAGCGCCCCCGGCACCCCGCTCAGGAACAGTGCCTCCGCCTCGCTCCGCGCCAGTCCCGTCAGCCGCGTGCGGTACCCGCCGACCAGGCGGTAGCCGCCGGCCCGGCCCCGGTCCGCGTAGACCGGAATTCCCGCCTCCGACAGCGCCTGCGCGTCCCGGGCGACCGTGCGCTCGGACACCTCCAGCTCCCGCGCCAGCTCGGCGGCGGTCATCGACGCCCGGGTCTGGAGCAGCAGCACCATCTTGATCAGACGAGCGGCACGCATGGGTTCATGATGCCGGGCACCACTGACAACGACCGGGCGGGCGCCCATCCCGCGAGGTCCGGGCGTCCGCGGCTCGCCGCGCCGGGCGGCCGCGCAAGGATCCGGGACAGCGAGAAGGGGTACGGCGACCGCCGTACCCCTTCTCCGTGCTCAACCCCCGGGCACTACAGGCCGTAGCGCTCCCGGGCCTCCTTCACGGCCGACGCCTTGACCTCGCCGCGGCGGGCGAGCTGCGCCAGCGCGGCGACGACGATCGACTGGGCGTCCACGCCGAAGTGACGGCGGGCCGCCACACGCGTGTCCGAGAGACCGAAGCCGTCGGCACCGAGCGAGGACCAGTCCTGCTCGACCCACTGCGCGATCTGGTCCGGGACCTGGCGCATGTAGTCGGAGACCGCGAGCACCGGGCCCTCGGCGCCCTGAAGCGCCTGGCGGACGAACGGCACCCGCTCCTCGCCGCGCAGCAGGGCCGCGTCGGCCTCCAGCGCGTCACGGCGCAGCTCGGTCCAGGAGGTCGCGGACCACACGTCGGCGGCCACGCCCCACTCCTCGGCGAGCAGCTTCTGGGCCTGAAGGGTCCAGTGGATCGCCGTGCCGGACCCGATCAGCTGGATGCGCGGGGCGTTCGCCGCGGCCACGTTCAGGCCCGCCGACTCCGCCGTGTTGAAGCGGTACAGGCCCTTGAGGATGCCCTCGTCGACACCGGCCGGCTTGGCGGGCTGCGGCATCGGCTCGTTGTAGACGGTCAGGTAGTAGAAGACGTCCTGGTCCTCGCCCGGGGCGGCCTCGCCGTACATCCGGCGCAGACCGTCCTTGACGATCGCCGCGATCTCGTACGCGAACGCCGGGTCGTAGGAGAGCGCCGCCGGGTTCGTCGCCGCGATGACGGGGGAGTGGCCGTCGGCGTGCTGAAGGCCCTCACCGGTCAGGGTCGTACGGCCGGCGGTGGCGCCGACGAGGAAGCCTCGGCCGAGCTGGTCGCCGAGCTGCCACATCTGGTCGGCCGTGCGCTGCCAGCCGAACATCGAGTAGAAGATGTAGAAGGGGATCATCGCCTCGCCGTGCGTGGAGTACGCGCTGGACGCGGCGATGAAGTCCGCCATGGAACCGGCCTCGGTGATCCCCTCGTTGAGGATCTGGCCGTCCTTGGCCTCCTTGTAGTACATCAGCTGGTCGCGGTCGACCGGCTCGTACGTCTGGCCCTTGGGCGAGTAGATGCCCAGCGACGGGAAGAGCGACTCCATACCGAAGGTACGGGCCTCGTCCGGGACGATCGGTACCCAGCGGCGGCCGGTCTGCTTGTCGCGGACCAGGTCCTTGACGAGGCGGACGAACGCCATCGTCGTCGCCAGGTTCTGCGTGCCGGAGCCCTTGTCGAAGGACGCGAACGTCTTGTCGGCGGGGGCCGGCAGCGGGGCCAGGGCGTGCGTGCGGCGGGCCGGGGCCGGACCGCCGAGGGCCGCGCGGCGCTCCTGGAGGTAACGGACCTCGGGGGAGTCGGCGCCCGGGTGGCCGTAGGGCACCACACCGTCGACGAACTGGCTGTCGGAGATGGGCAGTTCGAGCAGATCACGCATCTGCTTGAACTCGTCCGTCGACAGCTTCTTCATCTGGTGGTTGGCGTTCTTCGACGCGAAGCCCGGGCCGAGGGTGTGACCCTTGACCGTCTGGGCCAGGATCACCGTCGGCGCGCCCTTGTGGGCGAGGGCGGCACGGTAGGCCGCGTACACCTTGCGGGACTCGTGGCCACCGCGGGAGAGGTGGAAGCACTCCAGGATCTTGTCGTCGCTCAGCAGCTTCGCCATCTCGGCGAGCGCCGGGTCGGCGCCGAAGAAGTCCTGGCGGATGTAGGCGGCGTCGCGGGTCTGGTACGTCTGCACCTGCGCGTCGGGCACCTGGCGCAGGCGGCGGACGAGCGCGCCCGTGGTGTCGAGCTGGAACAGCTCGTCCCAGGCCGAGCCCCACAGCGACTTCACGACGTTCCAGCCGGCGCCGCGGAACTGCGCCTCCAGCTCCTGCACGATCTTGAAGTTCGCGCGGACCGGGCCGTCGAGGCGCTGGAGGTTGCAGTTGATGACGAAGGTCAGGTTGTCCAGACCCTCGCGGGCGGCGAGCGCGAGTGCCGCCGTCGACTCCGGCTCGTCCATCTCGCCGTCACCGAGGAACGCCCACACGTGCGACGCGGAGACGTCCTTGATGGCGCGGTTGGTGAGGTAGCGGTTGAAGCGGGCCTGGTAGATCGCCGACAGCGGGCCGAGGCCCATGGAGACGGTCGGGAACTCCCACAGCCAGGGCAGCCGGCGCGGGTGCGGGTACGACGGGAGACCGTTGCCGCCCGCTTCCTGGCGGAAGTTGTCCAGGTGCTGCTCGTTCAGGCGTCCGTCGAGGAAGGCGCGGGCGTAGATGCCGGGGGAGGCGTGGCCCTGGATGTAGAGCTGGTCACCGGAGCCGTCCCCCTCCTTGCCCTTGAAGAAGTGGTTGAAGCCGGTCTCGTAGAGCCAGGCCGCGGAGGCGAAGGTGGCGATGTGGCCGCCGACGCCGTGCTTCGCGCCCCGGGTCACCATCGCGGCCGCGTTCCAGCGGTTCCACGCGGTGATCCGGGTCTCCATCGCCTCGTCGCCGTCCACGACGGGTTCGGCGGCGGTGGGGATGGTGTTGACGTAGTCGGTCTCCAGCAGCTTGGGCAGCGCGAGACCGTTGCCCTCGGCGCGCTCCAGCGTGCGGCGCATCAGGTACGCGGCACGGTGCGGCCCGGCCGCCTGGGTCACGGCGTCCAGGGAGGCCTGCCACTCGGCGGTCTCCTCGGGGTCGCGGTCCGGGAGCTGGTCGAGCTCGCTCGGCTGGATTGCGGTGGGGTCGGTCATTGCGCCGCCTTCCGGATGCGGAGGGGGGTTCCCTCGTCGGCAAGGGGTTTTCGGGGGGTGCCCTTGGTCTATGGCAGGACAGGGCGGCGGGCTCTTGTAGGAGCCCGTCGAGGACTGTAACCCCCTGATCGATGATCGATCAAAGGAATCCGGGGGAAATCCTCTTCAGATCGGAAAGTCGGCACGGGGTGCCTTGGGGACAGGCACCGGGTGCCGTGAAAAGTGACGGTTTTCGCAGGTGGGAGCACGGTTGAGCGCGGGTGTGCTCCCCTGCGCCGATGTCGTCGGCGCGTCCCTCACGGGCGCGGGGCGCAACCGAGGACGTGGGCCTTCACGAGGTCGGCGATCAGCGGGTCGCGCCGCCGGAAGGCGTCCACGAGGGCCTCGTGCTCCTCCGCGTACGACTGCTGCACGGTCCCGAGCCAGCGGATGGACAGGGCCGTGAAGACCTCGATGCCCAGGCCCTCCCAGGTGTGCAGGAGCACGGAGTTCCCGGCCGCCCGGACCAGCTCGCGGTGGAAGCCCACGGTGTGCCGCACCTGACCGGTCCCGTCGGCCAGCCGGTCGGCCTCGTACAGCGCCGCCACATGGGGTTCGAGGGCTGAGCAGTCCTCCGCCAGCCGGCCGGCCGCCAGCTCCGCCGCGATGGCCTCCAGACCGGCTCGTACGGGGTAGCTCTCCTCCAGGTCGGCGGCCGTCAGGTTCCGCACCCGGACGCCCTTGTTCGGCGCCGACTCGATCAGCCGCAGCGACTCCAGCTCGCGCAGCGCCTCGCGCACCGGGGTCTGGCTGACCTCCAGCTCGGTGGCGATCCGCCGCTCCACGATCCGCTCGCCCGGCTTCCAGCGCCCGCTGACGATCCCCTCCACGATGTGCTCGCGGATCTGTTCGCGCAGCGAGTGGACGACGGGCGCGGTCATGAAGGCTCCTTTGACAGGGGTGGCGGGACCCCGAGGGCGTTTGACCTTTAGACAATAAGGCCGTGGCTCGGTCGGTGAGGGGCGCATGGCGGCGCTTTCCCGCAGGTGAGACGAGGCTTACACGCTGTCGGAGTGTTCCCGGCCGTAGGGGCTCGTACCGGGTCGAGTCCGGATTCGTACCGCCGATGTGATCGCCGGACGCGGGCCCCGGCGCAAGAACGGCGGCCGCGGGAACCCGGCCCCGGGGAAACACCGCACGTCCGCCCGGATGTCCGGAGATCCAGAGGCCTGGAGGTCCGGAGCGGGAAAACACGGCACCCCCGCCCGGAGGTCCGGACGGGGGTGCCGTGTCAGCGTGCTGCGTGCGGTGCGGGTTACAGGCCGAGCTCGACCTCGAACTCGCCCGCTTCCAGGATCGTCTTGACCGCGGTCAGGTAGCGGGCGGCGTCGGCGCCGTCCACCAGACGGTGGTCGTAGGAGAGCGTCAGGTAGGTCATGTCGCGGACACCGATCACGGTGCCCTCCTCCGTCTCGATGACGGCCGGACGCTTGACCGTGGCACCGATGCCCAGGATCGCGACCTGGTTCGGCGGCACGATGATCGTGTCGAAGAGCGCGCCGCGCGAGCCGGTGTTGGAGATGGTGAAGGTCGCGCCGGACAGCTCGTCCGGAGTGATCTTGTTCGCCCGGACCTTGCCCGCCAGGTCGGCGGTGGCCTTGGCGATACCGGCGATGTTCAGGTCGCCCGCGCGCTTGATGACCGGGGTCATCAGGCCCTTCTCCGAGTCCACCGCGATACCGACGTTCTCGGTGTCGAAGTAGGTGATCGTGCCCTCGTCCACGTTGATCCGGGCGTTGACGGCCGGGTGGGCCTTCAGCGCCTGGGCCGCCGCCTTCACGAAGAACGGCATCGGGGAGAGCTTGACGCCCTCGCGGGCCGCGAAGGAGTCCTTCGCCTGCGCGCGGAGCCGCATCAGCTTGGTGATGTCGACCTCGACGACCGAGGACAGCTGCGCCTGCTCGTGCAGGGCCTTCACCATGTTGTCGCCGATGACCTTGCGGATGCGGGTCATCTTGACGGTCTGGCCGCGCAGCGGGGAGACCTCCAGGACCGGGGCCTTCTTGGCGGCGGCGGCCGGGGCGGCGGCCGGAGCCTGAGCCTTGGCGGCGGCCTTCGCGGCCTCGGCGGCGGCGACGACGTCCTGCTTGCGGATACGGCCGCCGACGCCGGTGCCCTTGACGGCGGCCAGGTCGACGCCGTTCTCGGCGGCGAGCTTGCGCACCAGCGGGGTCACGTACGCGCCGTCGTCACCGGCGGTCGCGGCGGGCGCCGGAGCGGGGGTGACGGGGGCGGGCGCGGCCACCGGCGCGGGGGCCGGGGCGGCGGGCGCGACCGGAGCGGCCGGCTGGACCGGAGCCGGGGCGGCGGCGGCCGGGGCGGCCGGAGCAGCCGGGGCCGGAGCCGGAGCAGCCGGGGCCGGGGCGGCGGGGGCCGGAGCAGCCGGGGCCGGGGCGGCGGGGGCGGCCGGAGCGGCGGGGGCCGGAGCCGCGCCCGGAGCGCCGATGACGGCCAGCTTCGCGCCGACCTCCGCGGTCTCGTCCTCGCCGACGACGATCTCCAGCAGCACGCCGGCGACCGGCGCGGGGATCTCGGTGTCGACCTTGTCCGTGGAGACCTCGAGCAGGGGCTCGTCCTCCGCGACCTCCTCGCCGACCTCCTTCAGCCAGCGGGTGACGGTGCCCTCGGTGACCGACTCGCCCAGCGCGGGCAGGACGACGTCCGTGCCCTCGGCGGAGCCACCGCCGGCGGCGGCCTCGGCGGTCGGGGCCGGCGCGGGGGCGGCGGCCTCGGCGGACGGGGTCGCCTGCGGGGCCGGCTCCGGAGCGGCGGCCGGGGCCGGCTCGGCGGCGGGAGCCGGGGCGGCGGCGGGCGCGCCCGTGCCGTCGTCGATGACGGCCAGCTCGGCGCCGACCTCGACGGTCTCGTCCTCGGCGACCTTGATGGACGCCAGGATGCCGGCGGCGGGGGAGGGGATCTCGGTGTCGACCTTGTCCGTCGACACCTCCAGCAGCGGCTCGTCGGCCTCGACGCGCTCGCCCTCGGCCTTCAGCCAGCGGGTGACAGTGCCCTCGGTGACGCTCTCACCGAGTGCCGGAAGGGTTACGGAAACCGGCATGGTTTCTGTTGCTCCTTATTGGGGTCTCCCCTGCCCGACCGGGATCGAGAGCTCGGGGAAGTGCGGAAGTCTGTGGTCGTCGTCGCGCCCTGCTCGACGCGGTGACTGGGGACAGCCGGTGGCCGGGGGAGTCCCCCCGGCCGGGCCGATCAGTCGTGCGCGTGCAGCGGCTTGCCCGCGAGCGCCAGGTGGGCCTCGCCGAGCGCCTCGTTCTGCGTCGGGTGGGCGTGGATGAGCTGGGCGACCTCGGCGGGCAGCGCTTCCCAGTTGTAGATCAGCTGGGCTTCGCCGACCTGCTCGCCCATGCGGTCGCCGACCATGTGGACGCCGACCACGGCACCGTCCTTCACCTGGACGAGCTTGATCTCACCCGAGGTGTTGAGGATCTTGCTCTTGCCGTTGCCCGCGAGGCTGTACTTCAGGGCGACGACCTTGTCCGCGCCGTAGATCTCCTTGGCCTTGGCCTCGGTGATGCCGACGGAGGCGACCTCGGGGTGGCAGTACGTCACGCGCGGGACGCCGTCGTAGTCGATCGGGACGGTCTTCAGACCGGCCAGCCGCTCCGCGACCAGCATGCCCTCGGCGAAGCCGACGTGCGCGAGCTGGAGCGTCGGGACGAGGTCGCCGACGGCGGAGATCGTCGGGACGTTCGTGCGCATGTACTCGTCGACCAGGACGTAGCCGCGGTCCATCGCGACGCCCTGCTCCTCGTAGCCGAGACCGGCCGAGACCGGGCCGCGGCCGACGGCGACGAGCAGGACCTCGGCCTCGAACTCCTTGCCGTCGGCGAGGGTGACCTTGACACCGTTCTGGGTGTACTCGGCCTTCGAGAAGAACGTGCCCAGGTTGAACTTGATGCCGCGCTTGCGGAAAGCGCGCTCAAGAAGCTTGGAGGAGTTCTCGTCCTCGAGGGGCGCGAGGTGCTTGAGGCCTTCGATGATCGTGACCTCGGAGCCGAAGGACTTCCACGCGGAGGCGAACTCCACGCCGATGACCCCGCCGCCCAGGATGATCGCGGACTGCGGCACGCGGTCCAGGACGAGGGCGTGGTCCGAGGAGATGATGCGGTTGCCGTCGATCTCCAGGCCCGGCAGCGACTTCGGCACGGAGCCGGTCGCGAGGAGCACGTGGCGGCCCTGGACGCGCTGCCCGTTCACGTCGACGGAGGTCGGGGAGGACAGACGGCCCTCACCCTCGATGTACGTCACCTTGCGGGACGCGATGAGACCCTGCAGCCCCTTGTACAAGCCGGAGACGACCCCGTCCTTGTACTTGTGGACGGCGGGTACGTCGATGCCCTCGAAGGTGGCCTTGACGCCGAACTGCGCGCTCTCGCGGGCCTGGTCGGCGATCTCGCCCGCGTGCAGCAGGGCCTTCGTGGGGATGCACCCGCGGTGCAGGCAGGTACCGCCGACCTTGTCCTTCTCGATCAGGGCGACGTCCAGGCCCAACTGCGCTCCGCGCAGCGCCGCGGCGTAACCGCCGCTACCGCCGCCGAGGATCACTAGGTCGAAAACGGTGCTGGCGTCGTTCGCCACGTCACGTCCTCCATGCATGTGCGCCGTTACGCCGGGCACCTTTGTCCCTTGCGGGCGGTTGACCGGTCGGTCGGCTGGTGTCCGGCCGCTCTTTCTACGGCCCTGTGGTGGGGGCCCTGTCCTGCCGAGAACCCATCTTCGCACTTGTCGAGGGCGAGCGAGACGCCGGGCCGGTGTGTGGGACGTCTGATCCATCACGTCGACGGGGTGCGGAGTCGGGTGAACCTGCGGATTTCGTCGAGGGCGAAACCTCCGTTGGGCCATACGGGCGGCCCCGGGCGCGCGGACGCCCGGGGCCGTGTGCTGTACGAGGGCCTGTCCGGCCGAGCGCGTCGCCGCGCGGCGACGCGCTCGGCCGGACAGGCCTCAGGGCTCAGCCCAGGTCGCCGGCCGCCGTCAGTTCGGCGAGACGGACCAGGGTGCGGACCGCGGAACCGGTGCCGCCCTTGGGGGTGTAGCCGAACGGGCCGGCCTCGTTGAACGCGGGGCCCGCGATGTCCAGGTGCGCCCAGGTGATGCCCTCGCCGACGAACTCGCGCAGGAACAGGCCGGCGACCAGGCCGCCGCCCATGCGCTCGCCCATGTTGGCGATGTCGGCGGTGGGGGAGTCCATGCCCTTGCGCAGGTGCTCGGGCAGCGGCATCGGCCAGGACTCCTCGCCGACCTCGTCGGCGGCCTCGACGATCGCGGCGCGGAACGCGTCGTCGTTGGCCATCACGCCGAAGGTGCGGTTGCCGAGCGCCAGCACCATCGCGCCGGTCAGCGTCGCCACGTCGACGATCGCGTCCGGCTTCTCCTCGGACGCCTTCCACAGCGCGTCCGCCAGGACCAGCCGGCCCTCGGCGTCGGTGTTCAGGACCTCGACGGTCTTGCCGCTGTACATGCGCAGCACGTCACCCGGACGGGTGGCGGAACCGGACGGCATGTTCTCGGCGAGCGCGAGCCAGCCGGTGACGTTGACCTCCAGGCCGAGGCGCGCGGCGGTGACCACGGCGGCGAAGACCGCGGCGGCGCCGGCCATGTCGCACTTCATCGTCTCGTTGTGCCCGGCGGGCTTGAGCGAGATGCCGCCCGAGTCGTAGGTGATGCCCTTGCCGACGAAGGCGAGGTGCTTCTTGGCCTTCGAGGAGGTGTACGACAGCTTCACCAGGCGGGGACCGGCGACCGCTCCGGCGCCGACGCCGAGGATGCCGCCGAAGCCGCCCTTGGCCAGGGCCTTCTCGTCGAGCACCTGCACCTTGATGCCGTGCTCCTTGCCGGCCGCGGTGGCGACGGCGGCGAAGGACTCCGGGTTGAGGTCGTTCGGCGGGGTGTTGACGAGGTCGCGGGCGCGGTTGAGCTCCTCGGTCACGGCGGTGGCGCGCGCGAGGGCCGCCTTGTACGCCGCGTCGCGGGGCTTGCCGCCGAGGACGGTCACCTCGCCGAGCGGACCCTTGCGGCCCTTGGCGGCCTCGTTGCGGCCCGTCTCCTTGTACGCGTCGAAGCCGTACGCGCCCAGGCGGGCGCCCTCGGCGACGGCGCCGGCGTCGGCGGCGTCCGAGACCGGCAGCGCGAACGCGGCCTTCTTGGCGCCGGCGAGCGCGCGGGCGGCGACACCGGCCGCGCGGCGCAGCGCCTCGGCGTCGTAGCCGGCCTCGTCCTCGGGGACGGCTCCCAGGCCGACGGCCACCACGACGGGGGCCTTGAATCCGGACGGCGCGGGCAGCTTGGTCACCTCGCCCTCGGAACCCGAGGCCCCGAGGGTCTCCAGGATTCCGGCGAGCCCGCCGTCATAGGCGTTGTCCACGGCCTCGGCGCCCGGTGCGACGACCGGGCCCTTGGGGCCCTTCGCGACACCGACGACGATCGCGTCGGCCCGCAGACCCGACGCTGCGGCGGTGCTGAGAGTGAGAGCAGTCACGGTGGTGAGATCTCCGCTTCCATTGAAAGTTCGTTTGGCCGAGAAGGGGTGGGTCGACCGGGCCCGACGGCTGACCCTAGATCCGTCCTCGGGGGCGGTCCTTGCCGGGGCCCCTGACAGGGCGGGCGAGTACCCGGGACGAGCCTACGCTCGGGGTCGGGTTTCGCTCATTCCTGCGGACGTTCACCCACAGGTGGCGCCCTGCCGTATTCCCGCCCCTCACTCCCGGTGACCTGAGACACACTCATCGTGTTCAGTGGGCACGCCGTCCACTGCTTTGCACGATTTCCACAGATTCCCCATGGTTTCCACCCGTGGGGGATGCTCTAGGGGGAGAAAGCTACATATGGCACAGAGTCTGCAACGGTGGAGAGGGACGGCTGCCGTCCTGGGGGCCGCCGGACTCCTGGCACTGGGCATGGGGGCGCCCGGTGCGTCCGCGGCGGTCACGCCGCGGATCGATCTCAAGGTCCTGGTCGTGGACAACGGCGCGGGCCAGGTCGGAGCCATCACCGCGGAGCTCAAGAACTCCGGTGTCCCGTACACCACGGTCAACCTGGGCGACACGAACCGCCCGACCATCAACGCGACGTTCCTGAGCGACACCGTGAGCGGCGTCCCGCGCGCCAAGTACCAGGGCGTCGTCCTGCCGAACGAGGCTCCGTTCGGGGCGGGTTCGGCCGAACAGACCGCGCTGGAGGCCTACGAGAAGACGTTCGGCATCCCGCAGGTCGACGCCTACACCTGGGCCCACCCCGAGGTCGGTCTCGACTACACCGACCAGAACGGCGGCTGGTCCGGCGTGCTGGACGGCACGACCTCCCAGATCACCACGGCGGGCACGACCGGCCCGTTCCGCTACCTCGACGGACCGCTGACCTTCGAGGACAACGACCCGGCCGTGCAGGAGACCTACGGCTACGCGGCCCACCCGAGGACGGGGTTCACCAGCTACCTGAACGCGCCCAGCGGCGGTTCGATGCTCGGGCAGTACGAGCACGACGGGCGCCGCGAGCTCGTGGTGACCTTCGCGTACAACCAGTACCAGAAGCAGTTCAAGGTCCTGGCGCGCGGAATCGTCGAATGGCTCACCCAGGGAGTGCACCTCGGGCAGGCCAGGAACTACTTCGCCGTCCACGTCGACGACGTCTTCGCGCCCGACGCCCGCTGGGACTCCGAGCGCAACTGCACCCCGGGCGACATCGACTGCGCGGGCGGCAACGGCGAGGACACCACCACGCCGATCCGCATGACCGCGGCCGACGCCGCCTACGCCGCCCAGTGGGAGGCCGACCGCGGGTTCACGCTCGACATGGTCTTCAACGCCGGCGCGGGCGAACAGTGGAAGTCCGAGAACGGCGGCACCGACGCCCTCACGGACCGGCTGCTCGCCGACAAGGCCAAGTTCCGCTGGATGAACCACACCTACACGCACCTGTTCCTCGGCTGCGTCCAGGACACCACGACCGTCCCCTGGACCTGCGCGAAGAACACCAACGGCACCACGAAGTACATGAGCCGGTCGGACATCTCGGCGGAGATCGCGAGCAACAACAGCTGGGCGGCCTCCCACGGCCTGTCCACCGACCGCACCGAGCTGGTGACCGGCGAGCACTCGGGCCTCAAGACGCTGCCCCAGCAGCCCGTCGACAACCCGAACCTCGCGCGCGCCATGGCCGACAACGGCGTCAAGTGGACCGGGTCCGACAACTCCCGTGAGCCCGAGCAGCGTTCGGTCGGCAACGGCGTGATGACCGTCCCCCGCTACCCGATGAACATCTACTACAACGCCGGCACGCCCGAGGAGATGGCCGACGAGTACAACTACATCTACACCTCGAAGGCCGCGGGCGGCAGCGGCCTGTGCGAGGGCAACGCGACGTCGACCTGTCTGTCGGCCCCGCTGAACGCGGCCACCGGCTACGCCGACTACATCGTCCCGGCCGAGGCGCGCAACGCGCTCGGGCACGCCATCGGCAACGACCCGCGTCCGCACTACGTCCACCAGTCCAACCTGGCCGAGGGCCGCATCCTCTACCCGGTCCTGGACAAGGTGCTCGCCGACTACAAGGCGATCTACGCCGACAACACCCCGCTGCAGAACCCCCGCCAGAGCGCGATCGGCACGGAACTCCAGCGCCGTACGGACTGGCAGACGGCCCTGGCGAGCGACAAGGTCACGGCCTACCGCGTCGGCAGCACCGTCACCGTCACCGCCCCGTCCGGGACCCAGATCCCGGTGACCGTGCCCGAGGGGACCAAGAAGCAGCTCCTGGTCGGCACGGCCGTGTTCGGAACGTCGTACGCGGGAGCGCGCAATGACTGGACCAAGCCGGAGCTCCTTCAGTCCGCGGTCAAGCTGAACCTGCCCGCGTAGGCACGGCGGCACCTCGGCTCGCGACGCGCACCCCGGCCCGACCGGCCGGGGTGCGCTCGTGAGCCGTGCGACGGGGAGCCGGGGGGCTCTCCGGAAGAAGAAACAGTCCCAGGGGGGAACCACGCATGATGCGCACAGGCCGTCATGTCACCATGCTCACCGAAGGCACCTACCCACATGTCCACGGCGGGGTCAGCACCTGGTGCGACCAGCTGATCAAGGGCATGCCGGAGGTCGACTTCCACATCGTCTCGCTCACCGGCAGCGGCCGCGAACCCGTGACCTGGGAGCTGCCGCCCAACGTCTACCGGCACACCCGGGTACCGACCTGGGGACCGCGCCCCGGCCGCGCACGCCCGCCACTGGGCCGCGCCCAGCGGCGCTTCGCCGAGATCTACGAGCGCTTCCTGCTCTCCTTCCTCGACCCCGACTCGCCCGAGGACTTCGGCGACGCCCTGTACGAACTGGCCGCGCTCGCCCGCGACGGACGCCTCTCGGCCGCCCTGCGCGGCGAGTCGGCGCTGCGCTCGCTGATGTGGATCTGGACCATGCCGCATCTGCCGACGGCGGCGGCCCGGCCCACCGTGCACGACGCGCTCACGGCGACGGACCTGCTGGAACACGCGCTGCGCCCGCTCGGCGTCCGGATCCCTGAGGACTCCGTCGCCCACGCGGTCAGCAGCGGCCTCGCCACGCTGCCCGCCCTCGTCGCACACCACCTGGACGGGGTCCCGTTCCTGCTCACCGAGCACGGCATCTATCTGCGCGAGCGCTACCTCGGCTACCGCGGCGCCGGACAGCGCTGGCCCGTCAAGGCGTTCATGCTCGGCTTCTACCGCGAGCTGAACTCCCTCGGCTACCGCGCCGCCGACCTCATCACCCCCTGCAACCGGTACAACCGCCGCTGGGAGGAGCGCGGCGGCGCCGACGGGGACCGGATCCGCACGGTCTACAACGGCGTCGACCCGCACGCCTTCCCGCACGCCGGACCCGAACCGGCTGTGCCCACCCTCACCTGGTGCGGCCGGGTCGACCCCATCAAGGACCTGGAGACCCTCCTTCGCGCGTACGCCATGGTGCGCGCCGAACTCCCCGAGACCCGGCTGCGGTTGTTCGGTCCCGTGCCCCCCGGCGGGGAGGCGTACCGCACCCGTCTGGAGAAGCTCGCCGCCGAACTGGGCGTCACCGACGGGCTGACCTTCGAAGGCCGCATCACCGAGGTGTGGCGCGCCTACGCGGCCGGCCACGTCGTCATGCTGTCCTCCATCTCGGAGGGCTTCCCGTTCTCGATCATCGAAGCCATGTCCTGCGGCCGTACGACGGTCTCCACGGACGTGGGCGGGGTGCGGGAGGCGGTCGGCGACACCGGGATCGTCGTCCCGCCCCGCGAACCGGAGAAGATGGCCGCCGCCGCCCTCACCCTGCTGCGGGACGAGGAACGGCGCCTGGACCTCGGCGAGCTGGCCCGCCAGCGCGTCATCGACCGGTTCACCCTGCGCCGTTCCGTCGACGCGTTCAGGACCGTCTACCAGGAACTGGCGGGCCGGCCCGCGGTGTACGAGCCCGCCGTGGAGACCGTCGACGACTGGACCCTCGAACTGCGCGACCCCTGGTACCAGGCCGTCGCCACGGACGGGACCGGCTGGTGAGCGGCTCCCTGCGCACCCGGCCCGGGGCGCCCGAGACCATCCGACCCCTGGTGCCGAGCCAGCGCCGCTCGACGAGCTGGGGACGGCCCGACCCGATCGACGAACTCGCCGCGGACCTGGCGGAGTTCGTGACCGCCGCCGTCCATCCCGACGAGGTGGCCGCGCTCCTCGAATCCGACGGCCTCTCCGACGACCAGATCCGCGAACGGTACGGCGTCACCAACTCCTTCGCCCTCGCCGAGGAGTTGTTCGAGCGCGTCGACCGGAGCTATCCCGAGCCGGGGGAACCGGCCCCCGACCCCTGGCGGACCGGTCTGATCGGCTGCCTCCTGCGCGGCATCGTCTTCGCCCTCCCCGGCCTCGGCTACGTCCTGGCCGCCCCCTTCCTCGCGGGACCGAAGGGCGCGTTCGGACTCCCGGCCGGCACCGTTCCGATGCTCGCCGGGGCGCTGTGCGGCTGGACCTGGAACCAGGGGCTCGCCCACCGCGCGTACACCTGGATGGGGCTCGGCGACCGCGCGGCCGCCCGCCGCGCGCTGCTCGTCGGCACCCCGGCCGGTGTCCTGCTCGGCTCCCTGGTGGCCTTCGCGGCGGCGGGATCGGCCGGCCGGGGCGCCGTCGCCTTCGCCGCCGGGCAGTCCGGCTACCTGGGCGCGGCCACCGTTCTGCTGGTCATGGGCAAGGAGCGCACGCTGCTCGCCGCCCTGGCCCCCATGACGGCGGGCGCCGCCGTCACCGTGTTCCACCCGGTCCCCGACCTGGCCCGCATGGCCCTGCTGCTGGGCTCCCTGGCGGCGGTCGCCCTGCTCGGACTCCTCGAAGTGGCCCCCGCGGTACGCGAACTGGGCGAGGGGAGCTGGGGCGCGGGACTGATCGCGCTGCTGCCGTACGGCCCTCTGCGGGGCGGCGCCGAGCCGTCCGGGCGGGCCGGTGAGCCGCGCGCGGCCTCCACCGGCCGGCCGGACGCGGGGAAGACCGGAACCGCACCGGGCCGTCTCGCCGCGGTCACCGCGCGGCTGAGCGCCCGCCGGTCCGCCGCGCGCCGGCACGCCGGAACCCTCGGGTACGCCCTCTTCGGGCTCGGCAGCGGTGTCCTCGTGCTGTACGCGGCGCTCGGAGACGTCCTGACGGGAGCCCGTACGGCGGTCGCCGCTCCGGCCGCGGTCGCGCTGACCCTCAGCATGGGCCCCGCCGAATGGCTGCTCTTCCGGTTCCGCAGCGGGAGCCTCGCCGGACTGCGCTCCAGCACCTCGGCGAGGAACTTCCGCCGGGCCTCCGCCGGCGCGCTCCTGAGATGCCTGACCGGCTATCTCGCCTCCCTGCTCGTGCTCGGCCTCGGTGTCTCCGCGCTGTGGCCGCACGCGCCGGCGGCCGCGGACGGGGTCAGGCTCGGCGGACTGCTCCTGCTGGGGGTGGTCATGTGGACCGGGCTGCTGCTCCAGTCCTTCGGCGCCGTCACCGGCACCGCCGCCGTCGTCTGTACCGCCGCGCTCGCCCAGACCGCGGCACTGGCCACGCACACGGGCGACGCGCACTGGGTGGGCCTGATCGTGTGCGGCGCGGCGGCGGGAGCCCAGACCCTGCTCGTCGGCGCCCGGCTGGGAAAGGTGACGGCCCACCGGTGAAGGCACTCCTCGTCCCGTACTACGAACACCCCGCCGTCCGCCCGGCCGAGTGGGACGCGCTCGTCGCCGCAGCGCCCCGGCTGTACGGCGTGGTGCTCAACCCCGCCAGCGGCCCCGGCGACCGCCCGGACCCGGAGTTCGCGGCGGTCGCCGGACGGCTGCGCGCCGCGGACGTCCGGGTCCTCGGGTACGTCGACACGGCGTACGGACGCAGGCCGCTCGCGGACGTCCGGCGCGAACTCGCCCGGCACCGCGACTGGTTCGGCACCGACGGTGTGTTCCTGGACCAGGTGGCCGCCACGGAGGGCGAGTTCGACTACTACCGGCGGCTGGCGACGACGGTGCGGGGACCGGGAGGCGGCGCCCTCGTCCTCAACCACGGCACGGCACCGCATCCCTCGTACGCCCGTATCGCCGACGTCCTCGTCACCTTCGAGGGCACCTGGGCCACCTACCGCAGGAAGCCCCCGCCGCCGTGGACGGGCACCGGCGCGCGCCTGTGCCATCTCGTGCACGCGGCACCGGCCGACGCCGACACGGCGGCGCTGGCCGGGGAACGCGGGGCCGGACTGTACTGCGCGGTCCCCGGCACGGGAGACCATCCCTGGGGCACCCTGCCGCACGGCCTGGCCCCCGCCCCGTGATCACCGCCCCGTGACCGCGGGGGTCAGCCCAGCGAGAGAACCACGAGCGCGGTCGTCGCCGCCGTCTCCGCCAGGCCGCCGAACACATCCCCGGTGATCCCGCCGAAGCGCCGGGTGCAGTGCCGCAGCAGCAGTTCGGCGGCCAGACACGACAGGCCCACCGCCACCGCGGCGCGCACGAGGTCGTACGTCCCCACGAGCGCGCCGGCACCCGCCGCCACGCCGGTCACGGCCACCGCCACCAGCAGCGCGCCGCGCACCGGCACGGTGCCGGCGACCGCCGCGCCCAGACCCCCGGGGCGGGCCGCCGGCACCCCGGTGCGGGCGGCGAGCGTGAGCGCGAGGCGGGCCGCGGCCGCCGAGACGACGGCCGCGAGGACACCCCGGCCCCACGAGACCTCGTACGCCTGGGTCAGTGCGGCCACCTGGGCGAGCAGGACGAACAGGAGGGTGATCACGCCGAACGGCCCGATGTCCGACTGCTTCATGATCCGCAGCGCGTCCTCGGCGGGCTTCGCGCTGCCCAGTCCGTCGGCGGTGTCGGCGAGACCGTCGAGGTGCAGGCCCCGGGTCAGCGCGGCCGGTACGGCCGCGGTGGCCACGGCCGCGAGCAGCGCGCCCGATCCCATGGCCAGCAGCGTCACGCCCGAGAGCGCCGCGCCCGCCCCGACCACCAGACCGGCCAGGGGAGCGCACAGCATCCCGCCGCGCGCCGCGTCACGGTCCCAGCGGGTCACCTTCACCGGGAGCGCGGTGAGGGTGCCGAACGCGAAGCGGAGGCTGTCGGGCAGCGAGGCGCCGGAGGCGGTCTTGGACATCGGCGCAGGCTACCCGGACGCCCGGAGGGCGGATACGGCGGCTCTGGATAAAGTTCGCATATGGGTCATTGGTTGTATCGGAACATCGTCGAGCCCGGGAAGCTCCCCCTGTTCCTGGCGCTGGCCTCGTTCGTCGTGACCTTCGTGGTCACCCGTGTCATCGTGCGGATGATCCGCGCCGGCAAGGGGCCCTTCGGCAACGTCAAAGCCGGTGATCTGCACATCCACCACGTGGTTCCCGGTGTCGTGCTCACGGTGATCGGCGGCTTCGGCGCCGTCGCCGGCAGCCGGTACGGATTCTGGCCGTGCGTGAGCGCCGTGGTGTTCGGCATCGGAACGGGCCTCGTGCTCGACGAGTTCGCGCTGATCCTGCACCTCGACGACGTCTACTGGACCGACGACGGGCGCAAGAGCGTCGAGGTCGTGGTGCTCACCGCCGCCCTCCTCGGCCTGATGCTCAGCGGCTTCTCGCCGCTGGGCGTCAACGACCTCAGCGACCAGGAGGCGCAGAACCGCGTCAGCGCGATCGTGACCATCGCGCTGAACTTCTTCTTCGCGCTGCTCACCCTGAGCAAGGGCAAGGCCCGCACGGCGATCTTCGGGGTGATCGTTCCCTTCATCGCCCTCATCGGCGCCGTCAGGCTGGCCAAGCCCGCGTCGCCGTGGGCCAAGCGCTTCTACCGGAACAGGCCGCGGACCCGGGCCCGGGCACGGCTGCGTTCCTACCGGCACGACCGCCGCTGGGCGGGTCCCACCCGCAGGCTTCAGGAGTGGATCGGCGGCAAACCCGACCCGGCGCCCGCCCGCTCCCTGTCCGAACGGCGGTGACGCGTGGCGGAGAGGCAGCACACCACCAGCACCGCGGCGATCGCCGCCAGGTGTTCCTTGCCCGCCAGGTTGTCCTTGACGATCACCTCGGCCACCATGGCCCCGATCACGATCCCGGCCGTCACATACGCCCGGTAGCGCCAGCACAGGAACACCGCGAGACCCACCACCGCCGCCGACGGACCGGTGTCGACGACCAGCGCGTCCGCCCCGGGCAGACCCAGCGGACGGTGCGGGCCGAGCGCGATGCCGGCACGGGCGTACAGCGTCCCGGCCAGCGTGGCGACGTACGCGACGACAAGGGTGCGCCACCAGCCCAGACAGATCTCGGCGATCCCGAAGACGATCAGGATCTGTGCGAGCGCGCCCCACACGGGCAGATCCAGGGCCGGCACGAACAGCGAGAGCGGGGTGCGGGCCAGGGCGAGCCACAGCGGGTCCTCGGCCCGGACGGCACCCGTGTCCTGCACCAGACGGTAGCCCCAGGACTGGTTCTGGACGACCTGGAGGACGGCCGTCAGGATCACCGCGCCCAGGGTCATCGGGACCGCCCGCCACCCCCTCGCCCGCAGCGCCCGGCGGACGGTCGCGTACAGCAGACCCCACTCGGCGCGGGCCCAGCGGGCGGGTGCGCTCATCCGGTCGTCCCCACGGCTCTCCCCCCGCGGGCCCTCGCCGGTCTCATCTGTGCGACTCCAGGTGCTTGCGGTGCAGCCACTTCGGCAGGCCCGGCGCCTCCAGGAACCCCTCCGCGCGCGCGGACGCGACCCCGATGCGCAGCAGGTCGGCGCTCTTCTCGAAGAGCAGGAACCGCGGCTCCCAGATCGGCCGGTACTTGGCGTTGGCCCGGTACAGCGACTCGATCTGCCACCAGCGGGAGAAGAAGCTGAGCAGCGAGCGCCACAGCCGCAGCACCGGGCCGGCGCCCAGACGCGCCCCCCGCTCGAAGACCGAACGGAACATGGCGAAGTTGAGCGACACCTGGGTGATCCCGATCTCCCGGGCGCGCCGCAGGAGTTCGATCACCATGAACTCCATGAGCCCGTTCTCCGCGTCGCGGTCGCGCCGCATCAGATCGAGGGAGAGCCCGCCGGGCCCCCAGGGCACGAAGGACAGCACCGCCCGCAAGTCGCCCTCGGCGTCCGTGCATTCGAGCATCACGCAGCGCCCGTCCTCGGGGTCGCCGAGCCGGCCCAGCGCCATGCTGAAACCGCGCTCGGTCGCGCCGTCGCGCCAGTCGTCCGCGCGCTGGAGCAGATACGCCATCTCGGCGGCCGGGATGTCCTCGTGCCGCCGGATGCGCACCCGGTACCCGGCCCGCTTGACCCGGTTGTAGGCCTGCCGGACGGTCCGCATGGCCCGTCCTTCGAGGGTGAACTCGGCCGTCTCGACGAGGGCTTCGTCGCCCAACTCCAGGGCATCGAGTCCATGGCGGGAGTAGACGGTGCCCGCCTCCTCGCTCGCGCCCATCACCGCCGGGATCCAGCCGTGCTCCCGGGCCTCGGCGAGCCAGGGCTCGATGGCGCCGGGCCACGCCTCGGGATCGCCGATGGGGTCGCCGCTCGCCAGGGAGACCCCGCCCACCACCCGGTAGGCCACCGCCGCCTTGCCGGTGGGCGACCAGACCACGCTCTTCTCCCGGCGCAGCGCGAAATAGCCCAGCGAGTCCCGGTCCCCGTTGCGGTCGAGCAGTTCCCGCAGCCGCTTCTCGTCGTCCTCGGTGAGCGGGTCGACGGCGCGCCGGGAGCGGAAGGCCGCGTAGAGCACGGCGAGCACCAGCAGGGTGCTGAGCACGTTGACGGTGACGTTGACCCAGTTCGGTGTCGAGATCCCGGGGTAGTGGGAGTCGTCGGCGGCGACCGAGACGAGCCGCAGGGTGCCGTAACGCCAGCGGTCCAGGAAGGTCGAACGGTGCGCGTCGTGCGCGTCGTTGGTGACGGTGACCAGCAGCGCGGCGAGCAGCGAGGTGACCAGGAGCCCCCCGACCGCGACGGCCGCGGCCAGTTTCGGGTTCGACCGGTCGCCCTTGGCGTAGAACTCCCGGCGGCCGACGGCCAGGGAGCCCACGAACGCCGCGGTCAGCGCGAGCGAGACCCAGTTCTGCGGGTACTGGCGGATCTCCGGGAACGCCATCGCGACGCCGAACAGCAGCAGGAACAGCCCGCTGAGCGCCGAGTTGAGGATCCACGCGGCCCGCTTGCGCCGTCGCGTTGTGATGGCCAGGAACATCGTGAACACACCGGAGGCGAAGCCCGCGGTCAGCAGATACGGCGTGAAGTAGTTCTCGGTGTTGTGCCGTCGTACGTCCTGTCCGAGCGACACCCAGGCGGCGCTCAGAAAGTTGATGAACGTGACCGCGCGCAGGTACCAGACGGCGAAGGCGGCGCACCGCCGGGAGGCAGCCGTGGACCGCCGGTCCCCGTCACTCCGGCGAACCGAGCCCCGCTCCGGGTCAACAGAAGCGGCAACGGCAACGGCACTTCGGGCATCTCCCATAATCCCGGATGATATGGCGCAAAACGCCCCCCACGAGGGAGGCCCGGTCCGACCCCGGCCACGTGAACTCCAGCGCCGACCGGGAAGGTCCAGCCCCACCCGGGAAGGCCCAGCGCCGGCAGGGAAGGCCCGGTCCCGCCCCGGGAAGGCCCGGTCCCGTCCCGGGGAAGGCCCAGCCCCGGCCGGGGACAGTTTCAGCCCCTCCGGCGTTTGAGGAGCGGGGTCCGGGGCGGAGCCCCGGGTACGGGAAGGGCAGGGGCGGAGGGGGCGAAAGAAGGCTGTGACGATCCCGGCCGGCCCCGGAACCCGACCCGCGCGGGAACTCCGGCCGGGACCTGGACCGGCGCTAAGCGCCGGAGGCGGAGCCCGAATCGAGCGCGGAGCCGGACGCGGAGCCTGACGCGGGGCCGGGCTCGGACGCGGAGTCGGGCTCGGAATCTGACGCGGGCTCGATCGCGCGGCCGGAGTCGGACGCGGGGCCGGAGTCGGGCTCGGCCGCGGGCTCGATCGCGCGGCCGGAGTCGGGTTCGGGACCGGAATCGGGCTCGGGCTTGGAGGGCTCCTCCGGGGTTTCCTCCGGTTCCGGAGCAGAGGCTTCCGGCAACTCCGCCGCAAGCCGCGCCGCAGCCAGCACCAACGGCAGGGCAAGCAACGCACCGGCCCCCTCACCCACCGTCACCCCATGGTCGAGCAACGGTTCGAGGGCCATCCGGTCCAGCGCCTTCGCCTGGGCCGGCTCCCCGCTCCGCTGCCCGGCGAGCCACCAGTCCGGCGCGCGGAAGGCGACCCGCTGGCCGACCAGCGCGCACGCGGCCGACACCACCCCGTCGAGGATCACCGGCATCTTCCGCGCCGCGCTCTGGAGCAGGAACCCGGTCATCGCGGCCAGGTCGGGCCCGCCCACCGTCGCCAGGAGCTGGAGCTGGTCCCCGAGCACGGGCCGCGCCCGCCGCAGCGCGTCACGCACCGCGGCGCACTTGCGCATCCACGCGAGGTCGTCGATGGCCTGTCCGCCCCGCCCGGTCACGACGGACGCGTCGGTCCCGCACAGCGCCGCGACCAGGACGGCCGCCGCCGTGGTCCCGCCCACGCTGATGTCGCCGAGCACCACCAGATCCGTACCGGAGTCGGCCTCCTCGTCCGCGATGGCCACCCCCGCCAGGAACGCGGCCTCCGCCTCCTGCGGAGTCATCGCGTCCTCGACGTCGATCCGCCCCGAACCGCGCCGGATCCGGTGCCGCACGACCTCGTCGGGCAGCCCCTCGGGATCGGTGTCCAGCGACATGTCGATCACCCGCACCGGCACACCGAGCCCGCGGGCCAGCACCGACGCGGGGCTGGCGCCCTCCAGGACCGCTCGCACCAGCGCGCCCGCCCCGCCCGCGGGGCGCGCCGACACGTCGAGGGCGGCGATCCCGTGGTCGCCCGCGAACAGCAGGGCGCGCGGGTGCTCGATCGGCCGTACCGGCACCGCGGACTGCGCCGCCGCCAGCCATTCACCCAGGTCGTCGAGACGGCCCAGCGCCCCGGGCGGCACGATCCGGCTCTCCCGGTGCGCCTCGGCGTCACGGCGGACGCCTCCGTCGGGACGCTCGATCAGATCGGTGAAGTCGTCGAGATTAAGCGAGCTCATTCGCCGAACAGTACCGGCACCGATCGAACGCGTCCGCGCCACGTCGTTGCACTCCGGATCCCCATCACCTACGTACCGTTTGTATCGGATTGTCGTACGGCTCGTCCCCGACAGGAGCGTCCATGCCCCCCACCCCCCAGCCGATCGCCGAACGCCGTGCCGCCTACGCGGCCGAACTCGCCCAGGGCACCGCCCGGTTCCACGAACCGCGCCGCGCCGACTGCCCGTGGTGCGGCTCGGAGCGCCTGCGCACCCGGCTGCGCACACCGGACCTGCGGCAGCGCAAGCCCGGAACGTTCGCCGTCGACGTGTGCGGGGACTGCGCCCACGCCTTCCAGAACCCCCGGCTCACCCCCGAGGGGCTGGCCTTCTACCGGCGGGACCCGCGCGAGGACGCCCACGACGGCCTCGCCGAACGGCTGCTCGGCGCCCGCGGCGGCACCGCTCACCATCGCGCGGCGGCCCGCGCCCTGCTGTCCTTCGCGGAGCCGGAGAGCTGGCTCGACGTCGGCACCGGACTCGGACACTTCCCGGCCGTGGCCAAGGAGATCCACCCGTACACGTCCTTCGACGGCCTCGACCCGACGCGGCGCGTCGAGAAGGCGCGGGCCGCGGGACGGGTGGAGGAGGCGCACGTCGGACGGCTCACCGACCCGCGGATCGCGGAGCGGCTGCGCGCCCGCTACGACGTCGTGAGCATGTTCCACCACCTGGAGCACACGCCCGAACCGCGCCAGGAACTGCGCGCCGCGCTCGCGGTGCTGAGACCCGGCGGACACCTCCTGGTCGAAGTGCCCGACCCCGACTGCGCGTTCGGCGCGCTGCTCGGCAAGTGGTGGGTGGCGTACGGCCAGCCGCGCCATCTCCACCTCATGCCGCTGCCCAACCTGCTCGGCGAACTCGAATCCCTGGGCTGTGTCGTCGTCGCCACGGACCGGCGCGAACCGCACATCCCCCACGACCTCTCGGCGGCTCTCGCGCTGGCGCTCGGGCGCGCCCTCCCCCGCTCCGACGCCCCCTGGCGCCCGGCACCGCCGACCCCCTTGCAGCGCACGGCGCGCCGGGCCCTGAGCCGGGCGTCCGTTCCGCTCCTCGCCTCCGCCGCCGCGCTGGACCGGCTGTCGGCCCCCCTGCTGCGCCGCACCCGCTTCTCGAACGCGTACCGCGTCGTCGCCCGCAAGGAGGCCTGAACCGCCGCCGCCCGCGCTCAGCCCCGCAGCGTCAGGGCCTGCCCCGCCACCACCAGCAGCACGTGCTCGCACTCCCCGGCGAAGGCCGCGTTCAGCCGCCCGAGTTCGTCGCGGTAGCGGCGCCCGGAGGCCGTGGCGGGCACGATGCCCGAGCCGACCTCGTTGGAGACGGCCACGAGCGTGCGGCGGGTGCGGCGGACCGCGGCGACGAGTTCCTCCACGCGGGCGCGCAGGGCGCGTTCACCACCCCCGGACCACTCGGCGTCGTCCCACGCGTCGACCGAGTCCATCGCGTCCGTCAGCCACAGCGACAGACAGTCGACGAGCAGGGGCGGACCGTCCTCGTCCAGGAGGGGGACCAGGTCGCACGTCTCGACGGTCTGCCAGGCGCCGGGCCGCCGCTCACGGTGGGCGCCGACCCGCTGCGCCCACTCGGAGTCCCCGCCGCGCGTGCCCCCCGTGGCGACGTACAGGACGTCGGCGAACGTCTCCATCCGCCGTTCCGCCTCCACCGACTTGCCCGAACGCGCTCCGCCGAGCACCAGCGTCCTGCGCGGAACGTCGGGCACGTCCTCGTACACGCCCACGTCGAGCGTGGTCCCGTCGGGCACGGCCCGCGCGCCCGCCGCGGCGAGCCTCCTGCGCAGCTCGGATCCCGGGGGCACGTCGTGGTCGAGGTGCACCGCGATCACGTCCGTCGTCGGGTCGACCGCGCCGGCCGCGCGCAGCTTCGCCAGGGCGTCAGGACGTCCCACCACGTCCAGGAGCACCATGTGGTACGCCTCGCCGTTCTCGTCCAGACCGGCCGGTGCCGCGCCCGGCGGCAGATACAGCAGCCGCTGCCCGGACGGGCCGGTCACCGCGTACCCCGTGCCGGGCGCGTCCATCGGCACCGCCCGCACCCGGTGCCCCGTCAGCAGTGCCAACTCCCGTCCGTCGGGCACCCGGCCGGGCTGCGGCAGTCCGGCCGGCACCTCCATGGCGGGCCCGTCGTGCGGGTGGGAGAGCAGCACCTGCCGTAGGCCGCCCAGCGAATGTCCGGCGCGGGCCGCCGCGAACGCGGCGCCGGGGGTGAGGTCGAGCAGCAGCGTGCCGTCCACGAGCAGCGCGGTGGCCGCCCGCGCCTCCTCGCCGAGCGCGCTCGCGCAGGCAGCGCAGGGACAGTCGGGGCGGGGCAGGCCCGCGGGGGCACCGGTGCCGAGCAGAGTCAGTTCCACGCCGCCGATCTTTCCGTGTCCCCGGACGTCTTGCGCGTCCGGCTAGGCTTCGGACGGGAGACGGATCTTGTCCGGCTTCCGCTGTGCAGTGTGCTCACATCTTGGAGGCGTACATGGCGGCATGGACGTGGCGGTTCGAGAAGTCCGACGGGACAGAGGTCCAACCCGCGGTGCAGCCCGAGGAGTTCACCACCCAGGGCGACGCCGAGTCCTGGATCGGTGAGGTGTGGAAGGACCTCGTCGCCGGTGGCGCGGACCAGGTGTTCCTCTTCGAGGACAGCACGCAGATCTACGGCCCGATGAGCCTGCACGCCGAAACGGAGTAGGCCGGTAGGGGTTGCCGGGGACACACCCCGGCAACCCGCGGCCGCCCGCCACGGCACCCGTGCGAGCGGCATCGGCGGCCCGGGCCGGTCGGCGACGAGGGGCCGGTCAGCCCCGTACGCCGCACAGATGGAGAAGGGCCGCCACCTGGCGGTAGGGGTCCGTCCGGCCGGCCCGCTCCTCCGCGGCCAGCATCGTCTCCGCGTCCGGCGGCATCGACGCGCCGTCGGCGGCCGTGTCCGTGAAGACGCGCACCCCGTACCAGGCGTGCAGCGGAGCCCCGATCCCGGCGAGCGTCCCGGTCAGCGTGGCGAGCCGGTCGGCCCGGACGTCGAGGCCGAGACGGTTCGTGTACGCGGTCGTGTCGAACGAGGCCAGCGCCGTGGCCCAGTCCCCGCCGATGCCGGGCCGCATGGCCAGCGCGTCCGCGTTGCGCACCAGCAGCGAGAGCAGCCCGCCCGGGGCCAGCATCCTCGCCAGCCCGGCCAGCAGGGCGTCCGGCTCCTCGACGTACATCAGGACGCCGTGACACAGCACCACGTCGAAACTGCCCGGCAGGAAGTGCACACCCGTCTCGTGCCCGTCGCCCTCGATGAGGCGCACCCGGCTCCGGATGCCCTCGGGCTCGGCGGCCAGCGCCTCACGGGCCACGGACATCATCGTGGCGTCCCGTTCGAGCCCGGTCACCTGGTGGCCGGCCCGCGCGAGCCGCAGGGACTGTGTGCCCTGGCCCGCGCCGACGTCGAGCACCCGCAGGCGCCGCCCCACCGGATAACGCCCGGTTATCTGCTCGTCGAGCTGCCGGGCCACCAGTTCCTGCCGTACGACATCCCGCAGCCCGCCCAGCCTGCTCAGCCAGGCATCCGCCGCGCCCCCGGAGAATGACGTAGTGCTCAGGGCCGCTCTCCGCGCTTGACCTGCGGCTTCGGCAGCCGGAGTCGACGCATCTGGAGCGTGCGCATCAGCGCGTAACGGACCGCGCCCTTGGTGTTCTCGTCCGGGAAGCGCGTGTTGAGCTGCTTCCTCAGGCGGATCGCGATGCCGACCGAGTCGACCACGATCATCACGATGACGACCAGCCAGAGCAGCAGCGCCACGTTCTTGAGAACGGGGACCGGCACCACGCTCAGCATGAGGATGATCACGGCCAGCGGCAGGAAGAGCTCGGCGACGCAGAGCCGCGAGTCCACGTAGTCGCGCGCGAAACGGCGCACCTTGCCCTTGTCGCGCACGGGCAGGTAGCGCTCGTCGCCACTGGCCAGGGCCTGGCGCTGCCGCTCCATCGCCGTACGGCGGTCGTCGCGCTGGCGTTTGGCGGCCTCCTTGCGCGTCGTCGGCGTCTGGGCGACGCTGCGGCGCTGGGTCTGGGCCTCACTGCGCTTGGGCGTGGGGCGGCCCTTGGGGGCCTGAGGGTCACGGGTCACTTTGGAGTCGGTCACCGGCGCCTTGTCGGCGGGGGCCTTCTCTTCCTTCGCACGGCTACGGAACACAAAACCCAAGGGTACGGGGTCCGCGAGCATGGACGTCGATCGAGTGGGGAACGATCCGGCAACACCGTGCGTCTGTGGTGGACAGAGGGGACGTCGCTCCGGGGTGCACCCCCGGGTGCCACCTACTCCTTACGCCGGAGCGGTGGCGGGCGCAGTCGTCCTTGGGGATGAGCGCATCCGTCCCCGAACAGTGCGGTAATGGATGCAGGGCCCGTACTGTGGGTCCTGTTGCAGTACCTGGAGCTGGAGTCCGTCAGAAGGGGGCGCGCGAAGCCCATGAGCGGTGTCATGAAGCGTATGGGGATGATCTTCCGCGCGAAGGCGAACAAGGCCCTTGACCGGGCCGAGGACCCGCGCGAGACCCTCGATTACTCCTATCAGAAGCAGCTGGAGCTGCTCCAGAAGGTCCGGCGCGGTGTCGCCGACGTGGCGACCAGCCGCAAGCGTCTCGAACTGCAGCTGAACCAGCTCCAGAACCAGTCCTCCAAGCTGGAGGACCAGGGCCGCAAGGCTCTCGCGCTCGGCCGCGAGGACCTCGCCCGTGAGGCGCTGTCGCGCCGCGCGGCGCTCCAGCAGCAGGTCACCGACCTGGAGACGCAGCACCAGACCCTCCAGGGCGAGGAGGAGAAGCTCACCCTCGCCGCGCAGCGTCTGCAGGCCAAGGTCGACGCCTTCCGTACGAAGAAGGAGACGATCAAGGCGACGTACACGGCGGCCCAGGCACAGACCCGGATCGGTGAGGCCTTCTCCGGCATTTCCGAGGAGATGGGCGACGTGGGGCTCGCCATCCAGCGTGCCGAGGACAAGACCGCGCAGCTCCAGGCGCGCGCCGGCGCGATCGACGAGCTGCTCGCCTCCGGCGCCCTCGACGACCAGTCCGGGCTGGCGAAGGACGACATCCAGAGCGAGCTGGACCGGATCTCGGGTGGTTCGGACGTGGAACTGGAGCTCCAGCGCATGAAGGCCGAGCTGGCCGGCGGTTCCTCGTCGCAGAAGCAGGCGATCGAGGGCGGCAACGGACAGTCCCAGCCGTCGTCGCAGCCGCAGGACACTCCGCGCTTCGACAAGCAGTGACCTGGCGGGCCCAGGCCTGAGGAGGCGACATGATCGTACGGATCATGGGGGAGGGGCAGGTGAGGCTGGACGACGGCCGGCTCACCGCCCTGAACAAGCTGGACAACGAACTGCTCACCGAGATGGAGAGGGGTGACGAGTCCGGCTTCCGCCGTACTCTGGCGGCCCTCCTGGACGCGGTGCGCGCCGCGGGGAGCCCGCTTCCCGACGACTCGCTGGAGCCGTCGGAGCTCATCCTCCCGTCTCCGGACGCCACGCTCGATGAGGTCCGCGAGATGCTGAGCGACGACGGCCTGATCCCCGGCTGACCCCTCCCCGCTCCGCCTCCCGGGCCCGTCGCGGCCACCCGGGGGCGGTACCGGGACGCGTGTGCCCTCCCGGGCGCCGGCCGGGGAGCGGGCCGGGTGTGCAGCCGTGCCGTACCGGCCGGTCTCAAGCCCGGCAGGGCCCCGTACCGTGGACCGGATGAGCACCCTGGAGCGTATGAGGGACTGGCTGCGGGACCACCGCCTCGCCCTGGACGCCGCCCTCGCCGCCGGCGTCCTCGTCTGCATGGTGGCCGGCTCCTTCGTCGACGCGCACGGCGCCGACGGAACGACGTGGAGCGCCCGCACCCCGGACGCCCTCAGCCTCGCCCTGATGGTCCTCGCCGCCGCGGCCCTGGTCTTCCGCCGCCGTGCCCCGATGAAGGTCCTCGCGGCGACCGTCGGTGTCTCTCTGGTGGAGCTGGTGACCGCCGACCCCCGCGCCCCGGTCACCATGTCCGCCGTCGTCGCCCTGTTCACCGTGGCCTCGGCCACCGACCGCCCCACGACCTGGCGCGTCGGCCTGCTCACCATGACCGTCCTCACGGCGGTCGCCATGCTCGCCGGACCGCTGCCCTGGTACGCCCAGGAGAACCTCGGCGTCTTCGCGTGGACCGGCATGGCCGCGGCGGCCGGTGACGCCGTCCGCAGCCGGCGGGCCTTCGTGCACGCGATCAAGGAACGGGCGCTGCGGGCCGAGCGCACCCGGGAGGAGGAGGCGCGCCGCCGTGTCGCCGAGGAGCGGCTGCGGATCGCCCGCGACCTGCACGACGTCGTCGCCCACCACATCGCCCTCGTCAACGTGCAGGCCGGAGTCGCCGCCCACGTCATGGACAAGCGCCCCGACCAGGCCAAGGAGGCCCTCGCCCACGTACGGGAGGCCAGCCGCTCGGCGCTGAACGAACTGCGCGCCACCGTGGGCCTGCTGCGTCAGTCGGGCGACCCCGAGGCCCCGACCGAGCCCGCCCCCGGCCTGGCCCGGCTCGGCGAGCTCGCGGACACCTTCCGCAACGCCGGGCTCCCCGTCGAGGTCGCCCGTTCCGACTCCGGCACCGTGCTGCCCGCGGCCGCCGACCTCGCCGCGTACCGGGTGATCCAGGAGGCCCTGACCAATGTGCGCAAGCACGCGGGCCCGGGAGCGAAGGCCGAGGTCAGCGTGGTCCGCGTCGGGCCGGTGGTGGAGGTGACCGTCCTCGACAACGGCCCGGGCCAGGACCCCGGACCGGATCAGGGGTACGGCCGGGGGCACGAGAACGGCTCGGGACCGGACACCGGACCGCAGGAGGGCGGCGGCCACGGGCTGCTCGGCATGCGTGAACGCGTCACCGCGATCGGCGGGAGCTGCACGGCCGGTCCCCGCTACGGAGGCGGTTTCCGCGTCCATGCGATCCTTCCGGTCAAGAGCCGCACTTCTGCCGTGGGGGACCCCGTATGACGATCCGTGTCGTGCTCGCCGACGACCAGGCGCTGCTGCGCAGCGCCTTTCGCGTCCTGGTCGACTCGGAGCCCGACATGGAGGTCGTGGGGGAGGCGTCCGACGGTGCCGAGGCCGTGGCGGTGACCCGGGACGAGCGCGCCGACGTGGTGCTGATGGACATCAGGATGCCCGGCACCGACGGACTCGCCGCCACCCGGATGATCACCGCCGACCCGGGCCTCGCGCACGTACGGGTCGTGATGCTGACGACCTTCGAGGTCGACGAGTACGTGGTGCAGTCGCTGCGCGCCGGCGCCTCGGGGTTCCTCGGCAAGGGCGCCGAGCCGGAGGAACTCCTCAACGCCATCCGCATCGCCGCGGGCGGCGAGGCGCTGCTGTCCCCGGCGGCGACCAAGGGCCTCATCGCCCGGTTCCTCGCGCAGGGCGACGACGAGGGGACCGGGGCCGCCCGCTCCGAGCGGCTCGGCGCGCTCACCGGGCGCGAGCGCGAGGTGCTCGTCCAGGTCGCCGCGGGCCACTCCAACGACGAGATCGCCGAGCGCCTCGAAGTGAGTCCGCTCACGGTGAAGACGCACGTCAACCGGGCCATGGCCAAACTGGGCGCCCGCGACCGGGCCCAGCTGGTGGTCATCGCGTACGAGTCGGGGCTGGTACGCCCGAGGGTGGACTGAGCGTTACCTGCGCGTACTGCGCCTGGAGTAGGTTCCGGGTAAGGAAATGGACCCAGGGGCTACGGATCGTCGCCCGTTCATGGCCCAAGGTGTGACGTGGGGTGTTCCCCAGTCCCCCGCCTTCCGCTCGAACCACAGAAGAGAGACCCACCACCCATGTCCTGGCTGTCCAGATTCAGCCTCGCGCAGCGGGCCCTCATCGGGCTGATGTCGATCATCGCGCTCGCTTTCGGGGCGATAGCGATCCCCCAGCTCAAGCAGCAGCTGCTGCCCACCATCGAACTGCCCATGGTGTCCGTGCTCGCGCCGTACCAGGGTGCGTCTCCGGATGTGGTCGAGAAGCAGGTCGTCGAGCCCATCGAGGACACCCTCGAAGCCGTCGACGGCATCACCGGTGTCACCTCCACCGCGAGCGAGGGCAACGCCGTGATCATGGCGTCCTTCGACTACGGCAACGACACCAAGCAGCTCGTCGCCGACGTCCAGCAGGCCGTCAACCGGGCTCGCGCCCAGCTCCCTGACGACGTCGACCCGCAGGTCATCGCCGGTTCGACGGACGACATGCCGACCGTCGTCCTCGCCGTCACCTCCGGCAAGGACCAGCAGGCCCTGGCCGACCAGCTCGACCGCACGGTCGTCCCCGCCCTCGACGGGATCGACGGCGTCGGCCGGGTCGCGGTCACCGGTGTGCGTGACCTCCAGGTCACCGTCACGCCCGACGAGAAGAAGCTGGCGAAGGCCGGCCTCACCACGGCCGCCCTCGGTCAGGCCCTCCAGGCCGGCGGGGCGACCGTTCCGGCCGGCTCGTTCGACGAGGACGGCAGCAACCAGACCGTGCGGGTCGGCGGCGGCTTCACCTCGCTGGGGCAGATCCAGGACCTGATGGTCGCGGGCCAGCCCGGCAAGAAGCCGGTGCGCCTCGGCAGCGTCGCCACCGTGAAGCAGGAGCCGGCCAAGGCCGACTCCATCACGCGCACCGACGGCAGCCCGAGCCTCGCCGTGATGGTCACCATGGACCACGACGGCAGTGCCGTCGCCATCTCCGACGCGGTCAAGGACAAGCTCCCCGGCCTGCGCGCCGACCTGGGCGCCGGATCGGCGATCACCGTCGTCAGCGACCAGGGCCCGGCGGTCTCCAAGTCCATCCACGGGCTGACCACCGAGGGCGCCCTCGGCCTGCTGTTCGCGGTCCTGGTCATCCTGCTCTTCCTGGCGTCGGTCCGCTCGACGCTGGTCACCGCGGTGTCCATCCCGCTGTCCGTGGTGCTGGCCCTGGTCGTGCTGTGGACCCGTGACCTGTCGCTCAACATGCTGACGCTCGGCGCGCTCACCATCGCGATCGGCCGGGTCGTCGACGACTCGATCGTCGTCCTGGAGAACATCAAGCGGCACCTCGGGTACGGCGAGGAGCGCGAGGAGGCGATCCTCACCGCGGTCCGCGAGGTGGCCGGAGCGGTCACCTCCTCGACGCTCACCACGGTCGCCGTCTTCCTGCCGATCGGGCTGACCGGCGGCATGGTCGGCGAACTGTTCGGCTCCTTCAGCCTCACGGTCACGGCGGCGCTCCTCGCGTCCCTGCTCGTCTCGCTGACGGTCGTCCCCGTGCTCTCGTACTGGTTCCTGCGCGCGCCCAAGGGCACCCCGGCGGACGCCGCCGAGGCCCGCCGCAAGGCCGAGGAGAAGGAGGAGCGCAGCCGTCTCCAGCGCTTCTACGTCCCGGTCCTGCGCTTCGCCACCCGCCGCAGGCTGACCAGTGTGCTGATCGCGGCCGCGATCCTCGTCGGCACCTTCGGCATGGCGCCCCTGCTGAAGACGAACTTCTTCGACCAGGGCGAGCAGGAAGTCCTCAGCGTCAAGCAGCAGTTGAAGCCGGGCACCAGCCTGGCGACGACCGACGCGCAGGCGAAGAAGGTCGAGAAGGTCCTCGACGGCGTCAAGGGCGTCAAGGACTACCAGGTCACCATCGGCTCCTCCGGCTTCATGGCGGCCTTCGGCGGCGGTACGGACACCAACCAGGCGTCGTACCAGATCATGCTGGAGGACTCCGCGTCCTCGAAGGACGTCCAGGACCGCGTGGAGAGCGAGCTCGGCAAGCTCTCCGGCGCCGGCACCATCACGGTCGCGGCCGGCGACGGGTTCGGCAGCCAGGACCTCAAGGTCGTGGTGAAGGCCGCGGACGGGGACGTGCTGCGCAAGGCGGCCGGTCAGGTCCGCGCGGAGGTCGCGAAGCTCGACGACGTCACCGACGTCACGAGCGACCTGTCGCAGAGCGTGCCGCGGATCTCGGTCAAGGCCAACTCCAAGGCGGCGGCGGCCGGTTTCAACGACGCCACGCTCGGCGCGGCGGTCACCCAGGCCGTACGCGGGACCACCAGCGGCAAGGCGACCCTGGACGACACCGAGCGGGACGTCGTCATCAGGTCCGCCGAGCCGGTCACCACGATCCAGGAGCTGCGCGGGCTGCGGCTCGGCGCGGTCAAGCTCGGCGACATCGCGGACGTGAAGCTGGTCGACGGTCCGGTCGCGATGACCCGGATCGACGGGCAGCGGGCCGCCACGATCACCGCCAGGCCGACCGGTGACAACACCGGCGCGGTCAGCAACGACCTCACGGCGAAGCTCGCGAAGCTGAAGCTGCCCGCCGGCGCCACGGCGTCGATCGGCGGTGTCTCCTCGGACCAGAGCGACGCGTTCAAGAACCTCGGCCTGGCGATGCTCGCGGCGATCGCGATCGTCTTCATGCTGCTGGTGGCGACGTTCCGCTCGCTGGTCCAGCCGTTGATCCTGCTCGTGTCGATCCCGTTCGCGGCGACCGGTGCGATCGGCCTGCTCGTCGTCACGGGCACCCCGATGGGTGTCCCCGCGATGATCGGCATGCTGATGCTCATCGGCATCGTGGTGACGAACGCGATCGTGCTGATCGACCTCGTCAACCAGTACCGGGCGCAGGGCTACGGAGTGGTCGAGGCCGTGATCGAGGGCGGCCGGCACCGGCTCCGCCCGATCCTGATGACGGCGCTGGCGACGATCTTCGCGCTGCTGCCGATGGCGCTGGGCGTGACCGGTGAGGGCGGCTTCATCGCGCAGCCGCTCGCGGTGGTCGTGATCGGCGGACTCATCAGCTCGACGCTGCTGACGCTGCTGCTCGTCCCGACGCTCTACGCGATGATCGAACTGCGCAAGGAGCGCCGGGCGAAGAAGAAGGCGGCGAAGCGGGAGGCGAAGTCCGGCGTCGGCACCGACAGGAGTGCCGTCGGCGACGAGGACAAGTCCCCGGAGCCGGCCGGAGTCTGATCCGGTTCCAGGAAACGGCCCCCGCCCCGGCGTTCACGCGCCGGGGCGGGGGCCCGCCGTTTTCCGGCCGTCGCCGTCGCCGTCGCCGCCGTCGGTTCGACGGCAAGGGGCGCCCCTCGGCCAGGAGGGGCGCCCCTTGTGTGTGACCGCGCCATGGGTGCTCCGCGGCACGTCTACGGCAGCGCCAGCATCCGCTCCAGCGCCAGCTTCGCGAACGCCTCGGTCTCCTTGTCGACCTCGATGCGGTTGACGAGGTTGCCCTCGGCGAGGGACTCCAGGGTCCACACCAGGTGGGGCAGGTCGATGCGGTTCATCGTCGAGCAGAAGCAGACCGTCTTGTCGAGGAAGACGATCTCCTTGCCCTCGGGCGCGAACCGGTTCGCGAGACGCCGTACGAGGTTCAGTTCCGTGCCGATCGCCCACTTGGAGCCGGCCGGGGCGGCCTCCAGGGCCTTGATGATGTACTCGGTGGAGCCGACGTAGTCCGCCGCCGCGACGACCTCGTTCTTGCACTCGGGGTGCACGAGGACGTTGACGCCCGGGATGCGCTCGCGCACGTCGTTCACCGAGTCCACGCTGAAGCGGCCGTGCACCGAGCAGTGGCCGCGCCACAGGATCATCTTGGCGCCGCGCAGCTCCTCCGCGGTCAGCCCGCCGTTCGGCTTGTGCGGGTTGTAGAGCACGCAGTCGTCCAGCGACATGCCCATGTCGCGGACGGCGGTGTTGCGGCCGAGGTGCTGGTCGGGCAGGAACAGCACCTGCGACCCCTGCTCGAAGGCCCACTCCAGGGCGCGCTGGGCGTTGGACGACGTGCAGATCGTGCCGCCGTGCTTGCCGGTGAACGCCTTGATGTCCGCGGACGAGTTCATGTACGAGACGGGAACGACCTGCTCGGCGATGCCGGCCTCGGTCAGGACGTCCCAGCACTCGGCGACCTGCTCGGCGGTGGCCATGTCGGCCATCGAGCAGCCCGCGGCGAGGTCCGGCAGGACGACCTTCTGGGCGTCGCCCGTGAGGATGTCGGCGGACTCCGCCATGAAGTGCACACCGCAGAAGACGATGTACTCGGCCTCCGGACGGGCCGCCGCGTCGCGGGCCAGCTTGAAGGAGTCGCCCGTGACGTCGGCGAACTGGATGACCTCGTCGCGCTGGTAGTGATGGCCGAGCACGAAGACCTTGTCGCCGAGCTTCTCCTTGGCCGCCCGCGCACGCTCGACCAGGTCCGGGTCGGACGGCGAGGGCAGGTCGCCGGGGCACTCCACGCCCCGCTCGCTCTTCGGGTCGGCCTGGCGGCCGAGCAGCAGCAGGGCGAGGGGCGTCGGCTGGACGTCGAGCTCCTGGGGCTGGGCGGTGGTCACGACACGCACCCTTTCTGTTCTGCGGGTAGCCGGGCCCGAAGGGGAGCGGTCCGGCGGTTCGATGCCTTTTCGTCTATTTGACGCTATCTATCATAACCGCTTCACGTCACGTTGACGATGGCCATAACGTCCATGTGACGTGAATCCCGATCGCCTCTCCGGCGGGTGACACCCGGGTGACCGTGGGGTTGTCCACAGGCCGGTGTTCGTGCGCGGGAGCATGTGCGAGCATGAAGAGAGAAGGCACAAGACATGAGCTCGGCCCGGAATGAATCCGCGGCCCCGCCGGTTGCAACCAGCGGCAAGCAGTCTCCGTACAACCCGGGAGAGAAGCAGATGTCCGTATCGGACGAGACCACCACCGTGAGCGACGGCATCATCCTGTCCGACGCCGCCGCTGCCAAGGTCAAGGCCCTGCTCGACCAGGAAGGCCGCGAGGACCTGGCGCTGCGCGTCGCGGTTCAGCCCGGCGGCTGCTCCGGCCTGCGGTACCAGCTCTTCTTCGACGAGCGCTCGCTCGACGGCGATGTCGTCAAGGACTTCGACGGTGTGAAGGTCGTCACCGACCGCATGAGCGCCCCGTACCTGGGCGGCGCCTCGATCGACTTCGTGGACACCATCGAGAAGCAGGGCTTCACGATCGACAACCCGAACGCGACGGGCTCCTGCGCCTGCGGCGACTCCTTCAGCTAGTCCCCGAGCACGAGCCGGTACGGACGAAGGGCGGCGCCCCCTGTGAGGGGGACGCCGCCCTTCGCGTGTCCGGGACCGGCCGGCCGCTACCGGGGCCCGGCCGATGCCGCTCCGGAGGGCTCGGGAATGGCGAAGCGTCCGTGGTGGACCGCCTTGCCGTCGCTCCCCACGACCTCGCGGCCGCCGAGCGGCTCGTCCAGGCGCACCGTCTTCTCGTAGATCTTGGCGATCATGATGCAGACCGTGTTCTTCCAGGGCTTCTCCGTCACGGTGACGGTGACCTTGCCGGAACTCTCGCTCGCCGAGGCCGTGTAGTCGGCGCACACGCCGCCGGTGAAGCTGACCGTCAGGTCCCTGCCGTCGGCCGTGTAGCCCTGGACGCCGACGTCACGGGTCGCCGCCGGCGAGGACGGCTGCCCCGGAACCGCTGTGGGATCCGCGCTCGGGGGCGCCGGCGACTCCGGTGAGGCCAGGAACGCCGGCTCGACCGCCGGATGCGTCACGGTGTACGTGTCCTGCGCGCCCGGCGACCGCACCTCGAACAGCCAGGACGGCACGAGTACCTGCCGCCCGTCCGCTCGCTGCGCCGCCAGTCCGAAGGTGGCCTTCTCGACGGTCACCGCCTCCGCCTGCGGCGCGGGGGAGGGGTGCTCGCACGGCTTCTCGTCCCGGTCCTTCAGCGGTACGGGGCTGGCGCAGCCGCCGATGCCCATACGCCCCTCGCCCGTCGCCGACGCCGACCCGTTCATCAGGTCCAGTGCCTTCTTCGCACCGATGACCGGGTACGCGTCTCCCTCCACCGGTGTCTTCAACTGGCCGCTGCCGCCGACGACATGACCGTCCGGACCGATCTGCAGGCCGGTCGTCCACCCGTACGTGGGCAGTCCTCCCAGGACCGGGTCGGCGTTCACGACCCGCACCTGGGTCATGAGCTGGCTCGCGTCGAGCTTCGCGTCGTCCTGGCCCACCGCCTTCAGCACGGGCGCGGCCGCCTTCTCGGCCGCCGCCTCGCTCACCGGACCCGGCGCGGAGTCGGTCTCGGAGCCGGAGCCCGTGGACTCGCAGACCGTGACCTTGGTGCAGTTGTCGCCCCCCGACAGGGAGGAGCTGAAGGTCCAGGTGCCCGGGGCGTCCGCGGTCACCCGCAGCTGGGGCTCGGTGCCGTCCGTGGCGGTGCCGACCGTCCAGGCGTCCCCGGCCTGCCGGGGTGTGCCCGCCAGGCCCAGGGCCTTCGCGAGCCGGGCCACCTCGGCCCGGGTCACCGTGCCCTCGGCCCACCGCACGTGCGCCGAGCCGGGTCCCGCGGGAAGTGTGCCGCTCGCGCGGTAGGTCGTGCCGTAGGGGTTCGGCTCGCCGGGCGCGATGCCGGCGGTACCGCCCGTGGAGCCGTCGCCGGTGGTCGCCGCGGCGTAGCCGTCGAGGGCCAGGCGCGGGGGAGTGCCGTCGGCCGCGGGGGTGCCGGAACGGCCGCCGCCGGATGTCGTCGCCGCGACGTACGCGCCGCCGCCTCCGACGAGCAGCACGGCGGCCACGACCGAGGCGACGACCACCGGGGTGTGCCGCCGACGAACCCTGCCGGCCCCGTCGCCCGCGACAGGACCCGGGACGGGAGCGGAGACATCCGGGTGCTCGGCAGGGGAGTCCTCGCCGTCCCCGTCCGCGCCGCCCGCTTCGGAGCCCGGCGCGGCGGCCGCGTCGGCACCCGCGGGGGATTCGGCCGAACGCCCGCCGGAAGCTTCGCCGGTCTCCTCACCGGAACCCGCGACGGAACCGGGCGCCCCGGGTGCGGTCCCGCCGGCGGCGCCATCCGCCGTCCCGCCGGCCACGCCCTCGCCGGACCCTTCGGCCCGGTCCCGGGCGGAACCCCCGGTCCCGTCTCCGGCGGAACCCTCGGCCCGGTTCTCGGCCGGGTCTTCGGCGAAGCCTTCGGCCTGGTCTTCGGCCTGTTCTTCGGCGGGAGCCTCGGCCCGGTCCTGGGCGGAGTTTTCGGTCCCGCCTTCGGCGGAACCCTCGGCCCGGTTCTCGGCCGGGTCCTCGGCGAAGCCTTCGGCCTGCTCCTCGGCGGAACCCTCGGTCCCGTCTTCGGCGGAACCGTCGGTGCGGTTCTCGGCCGGGTCTTCGGCGAAGCCTTCGGCCTGGTCTTCGGCCTGTTCTTCGGCGGGAGCCTCGGCCCGGCCCTGGGCGGAGCCTTCGGTCCCGTCTTCGGCGGAACCCTCGGCCCGGTCATCGGCGGAAGCCTCGGCCCGGTCCTCGGCGGGAGCCTCGGTCCGGTTCTGGGTGTGGCCCCCGGCCTGGTGCTTCCCGGGTTCCGTGACGGCTTCCTCGGCGGCGCCCTCCGGGGGACCCGCGACGGCGTCCTCGGCCGCGCCCTCGACGGGACCCTCGGCGTGACCCCCGACGGGGTCGGTCGCGTCGTTGTCGGGTCGCTCGGTGCTCACCGCATCGCTCCTTCGGCTCCACTGCTGTCCCACGACCCGGCCCTGTCGATGACGGGCACTCCAGGGTCGTACGGCGCCTCCCTTTTACGGGGGACAGCGATGGGACGCAGCGGGGGAGCGCACGGTTCCCTGCGGGCGCACCCCGTCTTCACCCGTTCGGCGCCGCCCGGGCCCTCACCCGTTCGGCGGCGCCGCCCGGACGCCGCCGGTCAGTCGCCGTAGTCGGACATCGCGTCCAGCAGCCGCGCCGAGGCGGGCGGAACGGTCACCCCGTGGATGAGGGAGGGGGAGACATGGACCGGAGGGACGGGTGCGGGGGCCGACCAGTGACCGGCCATCCGGGCGCAGTCGCCCCGCAGCGAGGCCAGATCGCCTTCCAGGTCGCCGACCGGGCCGAGCGGAGCGGTGCCATGGACCTTGAGGTTCGTCATACCGGAACCGTATGCACCGTTGCCGTCACGAAGAAAGATCTACTATCGGGTAGTTTTGGCCCTTCAGGGGTCGTGCGCGGACCCGGTAGCGTTAACTGTCAATCCCCTCCCCTCGCAGGAGCGTGTCCTAGCCGTGCGTATCGCAGTCACCGGCTCCATCGCCACCGACCACCTCATGACCTTTCCCGGCCGTTTCGCCGACCAGCTGGTCGCCGACCAGCTGCACACGGTCTCCCTCTCCTTCCTGGTCGACAACCTCGATGTCCGCCGCGGCGGGGTCGGCGCGAACATCGCGTTCGGCATGGGTCAGCTCGGTACCCGTCCGATCCTGGTCGGAGCGGCCGGCTCCGACTTCGACGAGTACCGCGCCTGGCTGGACCGGCACGGCGTCGACACCGCCTCCGTGCGCATCTCCGAGGTGCTGCACACCGCGCGCTTCGTGTGCACCACGGACGCCGACCACAACCAGATCGGCTCCTTCTACACGGGAGCGATGAGCGAGGCCCGCCTCATCGAGCTCAAGGCCGTCGCGGACCGCGTCGGCGGTCTCGACCTCGTCCTGATCGGAGCGGACGACCCCGAGGGGATGCTCCGCCACACGGAGGAGTGCCGCTCGCGCGCGATCCCCTTCGCCGCCGACTTCTCGCAGCAGATCGCGCGCATGAACGGCGACGAGATCCGGGTCCTGCTGGACGGCGCGACGTTCCTCTTCTCGAACGAGTACGAGAAGGGGCTCATCGAGTCCAAGACGGGCTGGAGCGACGCGGAGATCCTCTCCAAGGTCGGCCACCGGGTGACCACCCTCGGCTCGCGCGGTGTCCGCATCGAGCGCGTCGGCCACGACCCGATCGAGGTCGGCTGCCCCGAGGAGGAGCTCAAGGCGGACCCGACGGGCGTCGGTGACGCGTTCCGCGCCGGCTTCCTCTCCGGTCTCGCCTGGGGCGTCGACCTGGAGCGCGCCGCCCAGGTCGGCTGCATGCTCGCCACCCTGGTCATCGAGACGGTCGGCACCCAGGAGTACCAGCTGAGCCGCGCCCACTTCATGGACCGTTTCACCAAGGCGTACGGCGACGACGCCGCCACCGAGGTCCGGGCGCACCTGTCCTAGACCCCGCGCAGCAGACCCGGGTCCGGGCCCGCCTCCGTACGACGGGAGCGGGCCCGGAGCCCTGTCCGGGGGAGGCGGGCCGCTCCCGTCGTACGGAGGCGGGAGTCCCGTTCGCGGAGCGGTTCTACGACAGCCGGCGGACGACGTAGGCCGAGCCGTGATCCGCCGGCTCCTCCCCGACGTACTCCTGGCCCCGCATCTCGCACCACGCGGGGATGTCGAGGCGGGCCGCCTCGTCGTCGGACAGGACCCGGACCGTGCCGCCGACCGGCACGTCCCCGATGACCTTGGCCAGCTCGATGACGGGGATCGGGCAGCGCCTGCCCAGCGCGTCGACCACCAGCGCGTCGACGGACGCGGGGACCTTCGACACCGCCGTCGGCGCCCCCAGCTTCTCGCGGACGCCCGAGACCACGCCCGGGAGCACCGACAGGAAGCGGTCCACGTCCTCCGCCTCGGTGCCGGGCGGCAGCGACACCCGCACATTGCCCTCGCTCAGGACGCCCATGGCCTTCAGGACATGGCTGGGGGTCAGGGTGCTGCTCGTGCAGGACGAGCCGGAGGAGACCGAGAAGCCGGCGCGGTCCAGCTCGTGCAGCAGAGTCTCTCCGTCGACATAGAGACAGGAGAAGGTGACGATCCCCGGGAGCCGGCGGACCGCGTCGCCGACCACCTCGACGTCCGGCACCAGCGCGGGCACCCGCGCCCGGATCCGCTCCGTCAGTTCACGCAGCCGTACCGCCTCGGCCGCCGCCTCCGCGTGGACGGCACGCAGCGAAGCCGCGGCGGCGACGATCGCCGGGATGTTCTCGAAGCCGGCCGCCCGCCCCGACTCCCTCTCGTCCGCGGGCCCTTGGGGCGCGAACCGCACGCCTTTGCGGACGACGAGGAGTCCGACGCCCGAGGGGCCGCCCCATTTATGGGCACTCGCGGTCAACAGGGACCAGTCGCCCTCCACCCGCCCCCAGCCCAGCGACTGCGCCGCGTCCACCAGCAGGGGCACTCCCGACTCCCGGCACATCTGTGCTACCTCCGCCACCGGTTGTTCCGTGCCCACCTCGTGGTTGGCGGACTGGAGGCAGGCCAGCGCGGTGCCCGGACCCAGTGCCCCGGCATAGGAAGAAGGGGACACCCTTCCGGTGCGCTCGACCTGAACGCGGGTCACCGCACCGCCCGCCGCCTCGTGGGCGTCCGCCGAATGGAGTACCGACGAGTGTTCGACGGCTGACACGATCAGGTGGTGTCCGACGCGCCGCCGGCCCGCCAGGGCACCCTCGATCCCCGCGTGCACCGCGCGGGTGCCGGAGGTGGTGAAGGCCAGCTCATCGGGGCGGCAGCCCACCGCCTCGGCCGCCGCCTCGCGTGCCGCGTCGAGGAGCAGCCGGGCCCTCCTGCCCTCACGGTAGAGACGGGCGGGGTCGGCCCACCCCTCGTCGAACGAGGCCTGAAGGGCCTGCCGGGCGACGGGGTGCAGCGGGGCCGCGGACGCGGAGTCGAAGTAGGACACGCCCCCACGCTAGTCCCGCCGACAGGCGCCTCCTCCCGTCGGCGGCCCTCCCAAGGGGGCGTCAGAAGCCATCCGGACCGGGGCATTCCAGGTGTCCTGACATGGCCTTGCAGGCGAAACAGCACTCCTTCGGGGAGTCGGGCGGCGCGTTGGGCACCCTCCCCGCGCGACCCCAAATAGCGTCCAGTAGGGTTTGGTCCGCATAAACATCCAAACCCCTGCCCGACGCAGGGCGGCGACCGACCAGCGAGAAGGCCGCAGCCAACAGCGCGGGCGAGACTCTCGGGAAGGCGCTACGTGAGTCCCAACGGCTCCGACCGCTCGCCGCGGCGCCCGATGCGGCGGAAGCTGCTGCAGGCAATGACTGCGGGCCTGGTCCTGGCGACAGCCACTGGTTGCTCGTACAACTGGGAAGACTTCCCCCGCCTTGGTATGCCCACCCCGGTCACGGAGGAGGCTCCGCGGATCCTCTCCCTCTGGCAGGGCTCGTGGGCGGCCGCGCTCGCCACGGGCGTGCTGGTCTGGGGCCTGATCCTGTGGAGCGTCATCTTCCACCGGCGCAGCCGGACCAAGGTCGAAGTTCCTCCGCAGACCCGGTACAACATGCCCATCGAGGCGCTGTACACGGTGGTCCCGCTCATCATCGTCTCCGTGCTGTTCTACTTCACGGCACGTGACGAGACGAAGCTCCTCAGCCTCAAGCCGAAGCCCGACGTCACGGTCAACGTGGTCGGCTTCCAGTGGAGCTGGGGCTTCAACTACATCGAGGACGTCCCCGGTTCCTCCGGGAACGCCAAGACGGACCCGAACCTGGCCGCGATTCCGGACCGGTTCAAGGACGACTTCCCGGCGAACGCCGGCGGTGTCTACGACGTCGGCACGCCCGCCACGAAGAACCCGCAGACGGGCAACCCCGGTCCGACCCTCTGGCTCCCCAAGGGCAAGACGGTCCGCTTCGTCCTCACTTCGCGCGACGTCATCCACTCCTTCTGGGTGGTGCCGTTCCTCATGAAGCAGGACGTCATCCCGGGCCACACCAACTCCTTCCAGGTGACGCCCAACCGTGAGGGCACCTTCCTGGGCAAGTGCGCCGAGCTGTGCGGCGTCGACCACTCCCGGATGCTCTTCAACGTGAAGGTCGTCTCCCCCGAGCGCTACGAGGCCCACCTCAAGGAGCTCGTGGCGAAGGGACAGACCGGTTACGTCCCGGCCGGCATTGAGCAGACGGGCCACGAGAAGAACCGGGAGACGAACAACCTGTGAGCATCCTCAACGAACCCCAGGGTGCCGCCGAAGACTCGTACGAGAACGAGCTGCCGGTGCGGCGCAAGCAGCCCGGCAGCGTTGTGATCAAGTGGCTCACCACCACTGACCACAAGACGATCGGCACGCTCTATCTGGTCACGTCGTTCGCGTTCTTCCTGGTCGGCGGCGTCATGGCGCTGCTCATGCGTGCCGAGCTGGCGCGTCCCGGACTGCAGATCATGTCGAACGAGCAGTTCAACCAGGCGTTCACGATGCACGGCACGATCATGCTGCTGATGTTCGCGACGCCTCTGTTCGCCGGTTTCACGAACTGGATCATGCCGCTGCAGATCGGCGCGCCCGACGTGGCGTTCCCGCGGCTGAACATGTTCGCCTACTGGCTGTACCTCTTCGGCTCGACGATCGCGGTCGGCGGCTTCCTCACCCCGCAGGGCGCGGCCGACTTCGGCTGGTTCGCCTACAGCCCGCTGTCGGACGCGGTCCGCTCGCCGGGCATCGGCGCCGACATGTGGATCATGGGTCTGGCCTTCTCCGGCTTCGGCACCATCCTCGGCGCGGTCAACTTCATCACCACGATCATCTGCATGCGCGCGCCCGGCATGACGATGTTCCGTATGCCGATCTTCGTGTGGAACGTGCTGCTCACCGCGGTTCTGGTGCTGCTGGCCTTCCCCGTCCTCGCGGCGGCGCTGTTCGCCCTGGAGGCGGACCGAAAATTCGGTGCGCATGTGTTCGACGCGGCAAACGGCGGAGCCTTGCTCTGGCAACACCTCTTCTGGTTCTTCGGCCATCCAGAGGTGTACATCATCGCCCTGCCGTTCTTCGGCATCATCTCCGAAGTCATCCCGGTGTTCTCGCGCAAGCCGATGTTCGGCTACATGGGCCTGATCGGCGCGACCATCGCGATCGCCGGTCTCTCCGTGACCGTGTGGGCGCACCACATGTACGTCACCGGTGGCGTACTGCTCCCGTTCTTCTCCTTCATGACGTTCCTCATCGCCGTACCGACCGGCGTGAAGTTCTTCAACTGGATCGGAACGATGTGGAAGGGCTCGCTGTCCTTCGAGACACCGATGCTCTGGGCCGTCGGCTTCCTCATCACCTTCACCTTCGGTGGTCTGACCGGCGTCATCCTGGCCTCGCCGCCGATGGACTTCCACGTGTCCGACTCCTACTTCGTGGTGGCGCACTTCCACTACGTGGTGTTCGGCACCGTGGTGTTCGCGATGTTCTCCGGCTTCCACTTCTGGTGGCCGAAGATGACCGGCAAGATGCTCGACGAGCGTCTCGGCAAGGTCACCTTCTGGACGCTGTTCGTGGGCTTCCACGGCACGTTCCTGGTGCAGCACTGGCTGGGTGCCGAGGGCATGCCGCGTCGTTACGCGGACTACCTCGCCGCCGACGGCTTCACCGCGCTGAACACGATCTCGACGATCAGCTCGTTCCTGCTCGGCCTGTCGATCCTGCCCTTCCTCTACAACGTGTGGAAGACGGCCAAATACGGCAAGAAGGTCGAGGTCGACGACCCGTGGGGCTACGGCCGTTCGCTGGAGTGGGCGACCTCCTGCCCGCCGCCGCGGCACAACTTCCTCACGCTGCCGCGGATCCGCAGTGAATCCCCGGCCTTCGACCTGCACCACCCGGAGATCGCCGCTCTCGACCAGCTCGAGAACGCCGGTCACGGTTCGTCGGCCCTTCCTGGCGGAAAGGAGGCCGGCAAGTGAAGGTCCAAGGCAAGATGTTCATCTGGCTGGCGCTGTTCATCCTCATCATGGGGGTCGTCTACGGCGTCTGGTCCAAGGAGCCGGCCGGCACCACGGCCCTCTTCATGGGCTTCGGCCTGAGCATCATGATCGGCTACTACCTGGCCTTCACGGCCCGGCGGGTCGACGCGATGGCCCAGGACGACAAGGAGGCCGACGTCGCGGACGAGGCCGGCGAAGTGGGCTTCTTCAGCCCGCACAGCTGGCAGCCGCTCGCGCTCGGCACCGGTGGCGCGCTCGCCTTCCTGGGCGTCGTCTTCGGCTGGTGGCTGCTGTACTTCTCGGCGCCGCTGATCATGCTCGGCCTGTGGGGCTGGGTCTTCGAGTACTACCACGGTGAGAACCGCACCCAGTAGCACCCGCGATACGCACGGGAGCCCGGACACTCCGTCAGGAGGGTCCGGGCTCCCTCGTTTGCCGTGACTTCCGTCCCTCGCTCGGCTCACCCGGCGCGCCGTGCTTGACGGACGTTCATAGCGTGGACTCATGAATCACTCACCGCGAATCCGCACGGTCGTCGGCTGCACCGCGCTGGTGATCGCCCTCGGCGCCGGCGCCGCCGCCTGCGGCTCCGACGACCACCCGCTCTCGGCGAAGCCGTACGACGCGGCGGGACAGATCTCGTTCAAGGGCCTCTCCGAGGACAGCAAGAAGCAGACCAAGGTCAACCCCGACAAGCCCCTGGAAATCACCTCCGAGAGTGACGCGGGGCGCATCACCGACGTGACCGCCACGGACGCGTCAGGACGCCATGTCGCGGGCGAACTGGCCGCCGACGGCAGCCGCTGGCACAGCACCTCGCCACTCGCAGCAGGCGCCCACTACACGGTGCGTGTGAGCACCGAGGACGAGGACGGCGCCCCCGGCCGCAAGGTCATCGGCTTCGACACCAGCACGCCGAAGACGAAGAAGCTGCTGAACGTCGCCTTCGGGCCCAAGGGCGGCAAGTACGGCGTCGGCCAGCCGATAACCGCCGAACTCAGCGCCCCCGTGAAGGACAAGGCGGCCCGCACGATCGTCGAACGCGCCCTCAGGGTCGACTCCACCCCCGCGGTGGACGGCGCCTGGCACTGGGTGGACGACAAGACGCTGCACTACCGCCCCAAGGAGTACTGGCCCGCCCACGCCACCCTGACGGCCCACAGCAACCTCGCCGGCGTCAGGATCGGCGAACGCCTGTGGGGCGGCGACGCCAAGACGGTGAAGATCACCACAGGCGACAGCCTGGTCGCCCTGACCGACGCCGCCACCCACTCCATGACGGTCTACCGCAACGGCCAGGACATCAAGGAGATCCCCGTCACCACGGGCAAGCCCGGCTTCGACACGCGCAACGGCGTCAAGGTCGTGCTCGGCAAGGAGTCCCTCGTACGGATGCGCGGTACCAGCATCGGCATCGCCGAGGGCAGTTCGGACTCCTACGACCTGGAGGTGCGCTATGCGACCCGGGTCACCTGGAGCGGTGAGTACGTCCACGCCGCGCCCTGGTCGACCGGCTCCCAGGGGTACGCCAACGTCAGCCACGGCTGCACCGGCATGAGCACCGAGAACGCCGAGTGGTTCTTCAACACGTTCAACGAGGGCGACATAGTCAAGGTCGTCAACTCCGACGGCGCGACCATGGACGCGTTCGGCAACGGCTTCGGCGACTGGAACCTCGACTGGAAGAACTGGCGCGACGGCAGCGCTCTGGTGGCCGGGTCCCCGGACGCCCCGAGTCCCGCCCAGCGCGCCAGGCTGCGCCCCGAGAGCGTGTGAGGCCGCGCCCTCAGGGCCTGTCCGGCACTTCCCGCCCGCCAGGCCCTGGGGGCGCGTCCCTCAGGCGCTCAGAAGGTTCCTGCGGCGCAGCAGGGAGGCCAGTGAGGCGGCGAACTCCACCGGGTCGACCGGCAGGGTTACCGCGGCGTCGGCACGGCTCCAGGTGGCCAGCCAGGCGTCCTGCGGGCGTCCGATGAGGACCAGCGCGGGCGGGCAGTTGAAGATCTCGTCCTTGATCTGCCGGCACACCCCCATGCCGCCCATCGGAACCGCCTCGCCGTCCAGCACACAGACGTCGATGCCGCCCTTGTCGAGTTCCCTGACGACGGCGGCCGGCGTCGCGCACTCGATGAACTCGACGAGGGGAACGTCCGGGGCGGGCCTGCGCCCGGTGGCGAGCCGCACCTGCGCGCGGGTGTTGGAGTCGTCGCTGTAGACCAGCACCGTGGCGGTCGGCTGCATTCTTCCTCCGAGACGTCAGCGTCGTACGGACATCGTGCGATCGGGCTGATCGTCCCCGGCCCGATGCGCGGATGCTACTCCCTTGAACACCTCGTCAGCACCGGTTCGGACACGGCTTCGATGGTCCATCCGGGCTGGACACACCCGGTCAACACCCCGAACGGCACCCCCCGGCGTGAGGGCGGGATAAGCGACCGACATAATGTCGGTCGTGGCGACAGCAACGACAGTAGAAACCGGGCACGCGCACCCGTCGGTCAATCGGCCGAACCTCACCAGCGTCGGAACCATCATCTGGCTGAGTTCCGAGCTGATGTTCTTCGCGGCCCTCTTCGCGATGTACTTCACCCTGCGATCGGTGACCGGGCCGGATCACTGGAAGGAAATGGCGTCCAGCCTGAACCTTCCGTTCTCGGCGACGAACACCACGATCCTGGTGCTCTCCTCCCTGACCTGCCAGCTCGGCGTCTTCGCCGCCGAGCGCGGGGACGTGAAGAAGCTCCGGATGTGGTTCATCGTCACCTTCATCATGGGTGCGATCTTCATCGGCGGTCAGGTCTTCGAGTACACCGAACTGGTCAAGAAGGACGGGCTCTCGCTCTCCTCCGACCCGTACGGCTCGGTGTTCTACCTGACCACCGGCTTCCATGGACTGCATGTGACGGGCGGACTCATCGCCTTCCTGCTGGTCCTCGGTCGCACCTACGCGGCTCGGAGGTTCACTCACGAGCAGGCGACCGCCGCCATCGTCGTGTCCTACTACTGGCACTTCGTCGATGTCGTCTGGATCGGCCTTTTCGCCACGATCTACCTGATCAAGTAATCGGGCCCACCGCCCGAAACATCCAGAAGCACCGACGCAGAAGATCCTGACACCGGGGTAATCCGTGAAAAAGCTCTCCGCACGACGACGCCATCCGCTGGCGGCGGTCGTCGTCCTACTCCTCGCGCTGGCGGCCACCGGGGGGCTGTACGCCGCGTTCGCACCCGCGGGCAAGGCGCAGGCCGACGAAACCGCCCAGTCCCTCGGGATCACCGAGGGCCAGAAGCTGTACTCCGTGGGCTGCGCAAGCTGCCACGGCGCCGGCGGTCAGGGCAGCTCCGACGGGCCGAGCCTGGTGGGTGTGGGCGCCGCGGCGGTCGACTTCCAGGTCGGCACCGGCCGTATGCCGGCCCAGCAGCCGGGCGCTCAGATCCCGCGCAAGAAGGTCATCTACACGCAGGCCGAGATCGACCAGCTCGCGGCGTACATCGCCTCGCTCGGCGCCGGTCCGGCGATCCCGACCAAGAACCAGGTCAGCCCCGAGGGCGCGGACATCGCCAAGGGCGGTGAACTCTTCCGTACCAACTGCGCCCAGTGCCACAACTTCACCGGCAAGGGCGGCGCGCTGACGCACGGCAAGTTCGCGCCGAGCCTGGAGGGTGTCGACCCGAAGCACATCTACGAGGCCATGCAGACGGGCCCGCAGAACATGCCGTCCTTCCCCGACACCACGCTGACGGAGAAGAACAAGCAGGACATCATCGCGTACCTCGACGCGGTCAACGGTGACGACACCGAGAGCCCGGGCGGTCTTGAACTGGGCGGCCTCGGGCCGGTCAGCGAGGGCCTGTTCGGCTGGGTCTTCGGTCTCGGAACCCTGGTCGCCGTCGCCGTCTGGGTCGCCGCTCGGACCGCAAAGGCCAAGAAGTCATGAGTAGCCAAGACATTCCAGAAGAGAACGTGCCCGCTGAGCGGGCCTCCGACGACCACGCCGGTCACGGTCACGGTCCGGTAGCCGTCGCGGACGAGCAGAACCCGTTCGCGGACCCGGGGCTGCCGCCCCACGAGCACCGCATCCAGGACATCGACGAGCGGGCCGCCAAGCGGTCCGAGCGTCTGGTCGCCATGCTGTTCGTGCTGTCGATGGTGGCCACCGTCGGCTTCATCGCCTCCTACGTGGCGATCCCGAACGACAAGTCGGTCTACGTGTTCCCGATCGGGCACATCAGCGCGCTGAACTTCGCGCTGGGCATGTCGCTCGGCGTGGCGCTGTTCGCGATCGGCGCGGGCGCGGTCCACTGGGCCCGCACCCTGATGTCCGACGTGGAGATCGCCGACGAGCGTCACCCGATCGAGGCGGAGCCCGCGGTCAAGGCCAAGGTCCTGGCCGACTTCAAGGAAGGCGCCAAGGAGTCCGCGCTCGGCCGTCGCAAGCTGATCCGCAACACGATGTTCGGCGCGCTGGCCCTGTTCCCGCTCTCCGGCGTCATGCTGCTGCGCGACCTCGGCCCGCTGCCCGGCACGAAGCTGCGCCACACGCTGTGGTCCAAGGGCAAGCTCCTCGTCAACATGAACACGAACGAGCCGCTGCGTCCTTCGGACCTGGCCGTCGGTTCGCTCACCTTCGCCAAGCCCGAGGGCCTGGAGGAGCACGACGAGGACTTCCAGAAGGAGATCGCCAAGGCGGCCTTGATGATCATCCGGCTCCAGCCGGAGGACATCAAGGACAAGCAGGAACTCGAGTGGTCCTACCAGGGCATCGTGGCGTACTCGAAGATCTGCACCCACGTCGGCTGCCCGATCTCCCTGTACGAGCAGCAGACGCACCACGCGCTGTGCCCGTGCCACCAGTCCACCTTCGACCTCTCCGACGGTGCCCGGGTCATCTTCGGCCCGGCGGGTCACGCCCTGCCGCAGCTGCAGATCGGCGTGAACGCTGAGGGCTACCTCGAGGCGCTCAGCGACTTCCAGGAGCCCGTCGGTCCTGCATTCTGGGAGCGCGGATGAGCACTACCACCACCTCCGACTCGCGCTCCTCGCGCGAGAAGGCACCCGCCGGTGAGCGGGTCGCCGACTGGGCCGACGGCCGCCTCGGGATCTACTCCCTGGCCAAGTCCAACATGCGCAAGATCTTCCCCGACCACTGGTCGTTCATGCTGGGTGAGATCTGCCTCTACAGCTTCATCATCATCATCCTCACGGGTGTGTACCTGACCCTGTTCTTCCACCCGTCGATGAACGAGGTGGAGTACCACGGCAGCTACGTCCCGCTGCAGGGCCAGCTGATGTCCGAGGCGTTCAACTCGACCATGCACATCTCCTTCGATGTGCGCGGTGGCCTGCTGATCCGTCAGATCCACCACTGGGCCGCGCTGATCTTCCTCGCCGGCATGTTCGTGCACATGATGCGCGTGTTCTTCACGGGTGCGTTCCGCAAGCCCCGTGAGGTCAACTGGGTCTTCGGATTCCTGCTGTTCGTCCTCGGCATGTTCACCGGATTCACCGGTTACTCGCTCCCGGACGACCTGCTCTCCGGAACCGGTGTCCGCTTCATGGAGGGCGCGGTCCTGTCCGTGCCGATCGTGGGCACGTACCTGTCGTTCTTCCTGTTCGGCGGCGAGTTCCCGGGCGGCGACTTCGTGGCCCGCTTCTACTCGGTGCACGTGCTGCTGCTGCCGGGCATCATGCTCGGCCTCGTGGTGGGCCACCTGATCCTGGTCTTCTACCACAAGCACACGCAGTTCGCGGGCCCCGGCAAGACGAACAACAACGTCGTCGGCATGCCGCTGCTGCCGGTCTACATGGCCAAGGCCGGAGGCTTCTTCTTCCTGGTCTTCGGTGTCATCGCGGCCATCGCGGCGATCGCCTCGATCAACCCGATCTGGGCCATGGGTCCGTACCGTCCGGACCAGGTGTCCACCGGCGCCCAGCCCGACTGGTACATGGGCTTCTCCGAAGGCCTGATCCGTGTCATGCCGGGCTGGGAGATCAACCTCTGGGGTCACACGCTCGTCCTGGGCGTGTTCATCCCGCTGGTGATCTTCCCGCTGGTCCTGGTCGCGATCGCGGTCTACCCGTTCATCGAGTCCTGGGTCACCGGCGACAAGCGCGAGCACCACATCCTGGACCGCCCGCGCAACGTCCCGACCCGGACCGCGTTCGGTGCCGCCTGGATCAGCTGGTACTTCGTCCTGCTCGTCGGCGGCGGCAACGACATCTGGGCCACGCACTTCCACCTGGCGATCAACTCGATCACCTGGTTCGTGCGTATCGCGTTCTTCGTCGTGCCGGTGCTCACCTTCATGGCCACCAAGCGGATCTGCCTCGGCCTCCAGCGCCGGGACCGGGACAAGGTGCTGCACGGCCGCGAGTCGGGCATCATCAAGCGCCTGCCGCACGGTGAGTTCATCGAGGTCCACGAGCCGCTCAGCCAGGACGCGCTGCACACGCTCACGGCGCACGAGCAGTACAAGCCGGCCGAGATCGGCCCGACGGTCGACGAGAACGGTGTCGAGCGCAAGGTCTCGGGCGCGCAGAAGCTGCGCGCCAAGATGAGCGAGGGCTTCTACGGGGAGGAAGGCCAGATCCCCAAGCCCACCGTCGAGGAGTACAAGGAGATCACGAGCGGCCACGGCCACCACTGATCCCCGGCTGTTCGCCACGGCAGGAGCCCCGTCCATGACACGGACGGGGCTCTTTGCCGTCCCCCGGGCTGGATAGGGTGGACTCACCCGGTGCCGCGGGCGATCCACCCCGCGTCACCCACGACCGCCTCACCCCACGCCGTGTCACCCACGACCGCGTGACCTACGAACCAGGAGCGACCATGAGCGCTGTGAACCCCGCTGGAGGCGACACCGCGGCGGGCCGTTCCTGGCCCGCGGTACTGAACGGCCTGCTCGAAGGCCGCGACCAGAGCGCGGACGACACGGCCTGGGCGATGGACCGCATCATGCGCGGCGAGGCGACCGACGCGCAGATCGCCGGGTTCGTGGTGGCCCTGCGGGCCAAGGGCGAGACCGTCCAGGAGATCGCCGGACTCGTCCGGGCGATGTACGAGCACGCCAATGTGATCGAGGTGCCCGGACACACCGTCGACATCGTCGGAACGGGCGGCGACGGCGCGAAGACCGTCAACATCTCCACGATGTCCTCGATCGTGGTGGCCGGCGCCGGCGCCAAGGTCGTCAAGCACGGCAACCGGGCCGCGTCCTCCGCGTCCGGTTCCTCCGACGTCCTGGAGAAGCTCGGCGTCAATCTCCACCTGCCGGTGAAGAGGGTGGCCGAGGTGGCGGAGGAGGCCGGGATCACCTTCTGCTTCGCGGTCAAGTTCCACCCGGCGCTGCGTCATGTGGCGGCGGCCCGCGGCCAGTTGGGCATCCGGACAACGTTCAACGTGCTCGGGCCGCTGACCAACCCGGCGCGGGTGAAGGCCCAGGCGGTCGGCGTCGCCGATCTCCGGATGGCGCCCATCGTGGCGGGCGTGTTCGCCGAGCGCGGCAACTCCTCGCTCGTCTTCCGCGGTGACGACGGCCTCGACGAACTGACCACCACGGCGGGTTCCCACGTCTGGGTGGTCCGCGACGGCAAGGTCACCGAGGAACGCTTCGACCCCCGCGACGTCGGGCTCGACATCGTCCCGGTGGAGGCTCTGCGCGGCGCCGACGCCTCGTACAACGCGGAGGTCGCCCGGCGCGTCCTGGACGGCGAGCGGGGGCCCGTACGGGACGCGGTCCTGCTGAACTCGGCGGCGGCCCTGGTGGCCCTGTCGCCGACCGGCGCGCCGCTCGCGGACCAGCTCCGCGACGGCATGGCGAAGGCGGCCGAGTCGATCGACTCCGGCGCCGCGAAGCGCACCCTGGAGCGCTGGGTGGCCGCCAGCAACGCCTGACCGGCGTGAGACCCCGCGCGGGACGTGGTCCAGAATCCGGACGACGTCTTGCGCGGGGAAGATCCTCTGGCAAGATGCTGTATCAGGTCATGAGTGACAGCCATCAGGCCCCGGCCGGCTGTCCGGCAACCCTCCGTCCGTGGCGGGGTGCCCCGGGTGAAGACCAGGTCGTAGGCAGCGAGGCCTACGGCAAGCGCGGACCCCTCCCGCCCATCGGGCGGACGCAACCAGGGGTCCTGGTCGTTCGAGGGAGCCTTCTGTGAGCAAGCGAATGCGCTAGGGCGTAGAGCCCCGCCTCCACACCCCTTTCACCTTCTCCTGCGCCGAGCCCTGCCTCCGGGCGGCCGGCTCGCGCGGTGATCCCGCCTGCCTCTCACAGGAGCTCGCCATGTCTGTCTCCACCGCTGCCGCCGACCAGACCGTTTGTGCCCCCCTGGCCGTTCTGGGCCGGGATGTCACCGTCCCGCTCGTCACCGGCGGCGAGGTGACCTACGCGGCCCTCGACTACGCCGCCAGCGCGCCCGCCCTCCAGCGGGTGTGGGACGACGTGGCCGCGTACGCGCCCTACTACGGCAGCGTCCACCGGGGTGCCGGCTACCTCTCGCAGCTCTCCACCGACCTCTTCGAGAACGCCCGCAGGACCGTCGAGGAGTTCCTCGGCTGCCGCGCCGGTGACCAGGTGGTCTTCACCCGCTCCACCACCGACTCGCTCAACCTGCTCGCCGCCGCGCTCCCGGCCGACTGCCAGGTCTTCGTCTTCGAGACCGAGCACCACGCCTCGCTGCTGCCCTGGCGCGACGCCCGGGTGACCTACCTGAACGCCCCGCGGACCCCGGACGAGGCCGTCGCCACCCTGGAGCACGCCCTCGCCGCCCGCGACCCTTACGGACCGGCCCTGGTCTGCGTCACCGGCGCCTCGAACGTCACCGGGGAGCTGTGGCCGGTGCGGGAACTGGCCGCCGCCGCGCACGCCCACGGCGCGCGCATCGTCCTCGACGCCGCGCAGCTCGCCCCGCACCACCCGGTGTCGGTCCAGGACCTCGACGTCGACTGGGTCGCGTTCTCCGGGCACAAGCTGTACGCGCCGTTCGGCTCCGGTGTCCTCGCGGGCCGCTCCGACTGGCTGCGCGAGGCCGACCCGTACCTCGCGGGCGGCGGGGCCAGCCGCAAGGTCACCCGGCGCGTGGACGGCGGCGTGGACGTGGAGTGGCACGACAGCGCCGCCCGGCACGAGGCCGGCTCGCCGAACGTCATCGGGGCCTACGCGATCGCCTCGGCCTGCAAGGCGCTCACCGAGGAGGGCTTCGACAGCCTTCTCGCCCGGGAGCGGCACCTGATCCGTACCGTCCGCGAGGGCCTCGCCGAGGTCCCCGAGGTCCGGGTCCTCTCCCTCTTCGGCGACGACGCCCCGCGGGTCGGCGTCATCTCCTTCGTCGTCGAGGGCTGGAACAGCTCGCACTTCGCCGCCGCGCTCTCCGCCGAGTACGGCATCGGTGTCCGCGACGGCCTCTTCTGCGCCCACCCGCTCGTCCGCACGCTGCTCGGCAGCGACCCTCAGACCCAGGGGGAGTGCGGCGCCCCCGAGGCGGCGCCGGGCGAGAAGTCCCTCAACGCCATCCGCGTCAGCTTCGGCGCCGGTACCCCCGACGAGCACGTCGAGCGTTTCGTGCGCGCGGTGCGCGAGCTCGTCAGGGACGGCGCGCGCTGGCAGTACCGCACCGAGGACGGCCGCTGCGTCCCGGCGGTCTGACGCCCGCGGCCCGTCCGCCCGGAGGCGGTGGCGCGTCGGTCAGGAGTCGAGACCGATCGCGAACGCCGCCTCCAGGTCGTGCTGGGAGTACGTACGGAACGCCACGTGCGTGTCCGTCGCCTCGACGCCCGGGATCTTGCTGATCTTGCCGGGGATGACGTCCGCCAGGTCGTCGTGGGCCTGGACCCGGACCATGGCGATCAGGTCGTAGGTACCCGTGACGGAGAAGACCTCGCTGACGCTCTCCAGGGACGCGATCGACTCGGCGATCTCGGGGATCCGGTCCACGCTGGTCTTGATGAGGACGATCGCGGTGATCACGGCTGGTTCTCTCCCTAGGGGGCCGCTGCTGGGGATCTCACCCTACTCGCGGTCCACCTGGCCCGGCCGCTCCACCGGGGGCCCCGGCAGCACCCCCCGGACGGGCACCGGCTCCGCACGGCGCCGGAACCGCGCCCACGCGTAGAGGAAACCGAGGGAGAAGCCCACCAGGTGCGCCAGGTAGGCGACCCCGGGGCCCGAGGGGCTGCGGCCCGCCGCCAGCCACTGGAGGGTGAACCAGAACGGCAGCACCACCCAGGCGGGGAACCGCAGCGGCAGGAAGAACAGGAACGGGAAGAGACTGGTCACCCGGGCCCTGGGGAACAGGTACAGGAACGCGCCGAGCACCGCGGAGATCGCCCCGGAGGCCCCGACCAGGGACTGCTGCGAGGTCGCGTTGGCGGCGGCGTAGCCGAGCAGGGCCAGATACCCGCAGCCCAGGTAGAAGAGGGCGAACTCCAGATGGCCCATGCGTTCCTCGGCCATGAGCCCGAAGACGTAGAAGAAGAGCATGTTGCCCAGGAGATGGAGCCAGCTTCCGTGGATGAACAGGGCGGTCGCGGGGGTGAGCACCTCGCCGGGAGACCCGTCGAACAGAGCGGCCGGCACCACGCCCCAGCGGCGGAAATAGGCACGCTGCGCGACCAGCAGCTCGTCCCCGGTGCCGTACGCGGGATCCAGGCCCGAGGCGGGACCGATCACGAAGATCAGACAGCACAGGACGATCAGTCCGTACGTCACCGGCGTCGACCGCCCCCGCAGCGCCCTGCCGACCGTCGCACTCCAATTGCCGATCATGGTGCAGAGCATGACGTAACCGCACCGATGCGCACAGACCGCCTCGCCGCCGTGGACGGCCGAGCGTCGAGTACCCGCCAGGCCGTAGGGTTACGAGCCATAGCACCGGGAAACCGGCGCCGGACGGACACGAGAAGGAAAGCGGCTGCCCTATGACAGTTCCCCTGCCCGACGCCAAGACCCGCTGGCGCTGTGCCCTCTGCGGCAATCTCACGCGTTTCGACGTGACCCGCTCGTCGAAGGTCGTCGAGTATGTGCACCTGGACCTGGCCGGTGAGCCCAAGGTCGAGGAGCGCGAGGTGGTCAGTGAGACCATCGAGTCGGTGCGGTGCCGTTGGTGCAACGCGGTGGATCAGGTCGAACTGGTGGACAGGCCGGGCGCCGGCTCCTGAGGGAGCGGGCCCCGCACGGATATTGGGGTGAACGGATGGTGGAGACCACAGGTGGGGAGCCGGACGACGGCACCGCCGAGGTGCTCGACCGTCCGCTGCCCGACGGCGTGCGCCGACGCGTCGTCCAGATCGTCTCGGACGGCTTCGGCGGGCTGACGGTGTCCGAACTGCCCGCGCAGCTGAGGCAGTACGCCCGGTTCACACCGAGCCGCCGTGCCAAGTTCGCCGGCAACGCGATGGCCTCGGCGCTGGAGACGGACCCGCTGTTCAGACAGCGCATCGCCGAGAAGCTCAGAGAGACCCAGCCGGACGTCGTCGGCGCTCTCGACTCGGGCGCGCCGCCCCCGGCCGCGGATCCGCTGGACGTGGCGGCCGCGGCCTATGTCGTGCGTCCTGCGGGCTGGGTGAAGCTGGTGACCGCCGCGGGCGAGGAGGCCCTGCGGGCGGACGCCGAGCGCGCCGGTGAGGAGAGCCGCGCCGAGCTGGACCGGCTGCGCGCGGAACTCGCCGAGGCCCGCGGGCAGACGCGTGCCGAGACCGAACGGCTGCGCGCGGAACTGGACGCGGCCCGCAAGGAAGCGGAATCGCTTCACCGCAAGCTGCGCGGGGCCCTCAGCGACGTCAAGCGCGGTGAGGCGGCCCTGCGCAAGCTCCAGGCCGAGACGGACGGGGCGAGGGCGGAGAGCCAGACACAGGTGTCCGCGGCCGAGAGCGAGACGCGGCGGCTCAAGGCGCGTCTCGCGGAGGCCGAGGCGGCCCTGGAGGCCACCCGCAAGGCGGCCCGCGAGGGGCGCAGCGTCGAGGACATGCGGGTGCGGCTGCTGCTGGACACCGTGCTGGAGGCGGCCCAGGGGCTGCGCAGGGAACTGGCGTTGCCTCCCCTCTCGGTGCGGCCCGCGGAGACGGTCGAGGCGGTCGAGCCGGGACGGATGACCCCGAAGGACATCGCCGCCCGCGCGCTGTCCGAGAACGACCCCGCGATCCTGGACCAGTTGCTCGCGCTGCCGCAGGCGCACCTGGTCGTCGACGGCTACAACGTCACCAAGACCGGCTATCCCCAGATGCCGCTGGAGAAGCAGCGGCTGCGGCTGCTCGGACAGCTCTCGCAACTGGCCGCGCAGACCGGCGCCGAGGTCACCTGTGTCTTCGACGGGGCCGAACTGGCCGCGCCGGTGCTGCTCGCGCCTCCGCGCGGGGTGCGGGTGCTGTTCTCCAAGCCCGGTGTCACGGCCGACGAGCTGATCCGTCAGCTCGTACGGGCCGAGCCGCCCGGCCGGCCGGTCATCGTCGCCTCGACGGACCGCGAGGTCGCCGACGGGATCGCCAAGGCGGGCGCGCGGCCGGTGGCGTCCGTGGTGCTCCTCAAGCGCTTCTCTCGCGGCTGAACGACTCCCGCGGGCGTTCCTGTCCCACGTCGTACCTCGCGATCCCCGTGCGACTCCCTCGCGGCCCCCGTGCGACTCCCTTGCGGTTCGCTCGCGTTCCCCGTGCGCCCGTTTCAGGTCGTTCCTCCGGCATGGATCTCTTCGTGCGCTTCCTCCTGTTCGTCACCTTCCGTGCGCTCTTCTCCTCTGCTCCGGAGTCTCGTTCCGCTCCCCGCGGCACGGGTTTCGCCCGCGCGGCGATCCGTGCCCTAAGTCGTATGAGCCGCGTACGCACCATGCGTAACGTCTGGGCCTGATGCCCGAATTCGACTGGTGTTGACGCGACGTAGTGTCAAGCGGACATCACTGCTGGTGAGTTGATGGCAAAGAATGCACTCCGTGACAAAGAATTTTCAGGTTTGGATTTGAACTGATCACAAGGAGGTCACTAGGGTCATGGCCTGAACCTCCAACTAGGGTGATCACTCATGAGGAGTGACGGTGGAGGGGCACCGCCCGTCGGCGTTTTCGGCAGGCGGCTGGAGGAAGAAGGAGCTCGCCTTCGTGGCGTCCCACCGTCGACCCAAGCAGCCGAGCCGCACCCGTGTGACCGTGCTCACCACCGCCGCCGCTGCCGCCGTTGCCCTCAGCGCGAATGCCGCCAACGCGGCGCCGTCCGAGAAGCCCAACAAGGACGAGGTCAAGACCAAGGTCGACAAGCTCTACGAAGAGGCTGAGCAGGCCACGGAGAAGCTCGACGGCGCCAAGGAGAAGCAGCAGAAGCTGCAGAAGCAGATCAGCGCTCTCCAGGACAACGTCGCCCGTGGCCAGGAAGAGCTCAACGAGCTGCGCGAGGGCCTTGGTTCGATGGCCAGCGCCCAGTACCGCACCGGTGGTATCGACCCCTCCGTGGCGCTCTTCCTCTCCTCCGACCCGGACGACTTCCTGGACAAGGCCTCGGCCATGGACCAGCTGAGCGCCCAGCAGGTCGAGTCGCTCAAGAAGGTCCAGGAGAAGCAGCGTTCGCTCGCCCAGCAGCGTGCCGAGGCGTCCGCGAAGCTCAAGGACCTCGCCGACACCCGGACCGAGCTCGCCAAGAAGAAGAAGGAAGTCCAGGGCAAGCTGGGCTCCGCGCAGAAGCTCCTGAACTCGCTGACGGCGCAGGAGAAGGCGGCACTGGCCTCCCAGGAGCAGGAGCGGGCCACCCGCGCCAGCGAGCGGGTCGACCTCGGCGACACCCCGGCCGCCTCGGGCCGTGCCGGCGCCGCGTTCGCCGCCGCCAAGAGCGTCATCGGCTCGCCGTACGTCTACGGCGCCTCCGGCCCCAGCTCGTTCGACTGCTCGGGCCTCACCTCCTGGGCGTACGCCCAGGCCGGCGTGACCATACCCCGCACCTCGGAGGCCCAGGCCAACGCGGGCACCCGCATCTACTCGCAGAGTGCCCTCCAGGTCGGCGACCTGGTCATCTTCTACGGCGACCAGCACCACGTCGGCCTCTACGCGGGCAACGGCCAGGTGCTGCACGCCCCGCACACCGGCGCCGTCGTCCGCTACGAGGCGATCGGCAACATGCCCTTCCAGTTCGGCGTCCGGATCTGATCCGGACGGGCGGACGGGATGTGACTCCCGCCGCCCGGAGCGCCCTCCTGTCGCGCCGCCCAAACGGGCGAATTGCGACAACTCGCGCTGACCCCACGCCCCGTCGGTGACCTGCGTCTCCGGCGGGGCGTCACTGTGTGTGCCCGCCGAGCCCTTTGGCCGCCGCGTGGTCGCACGGTTACTGTCTGCCGCGTTCCCCCGGCGGAGGGGACCGTCAGCGGAAGGGAGTGCGGCCACTCGTGGGGTTCCATCGCCGCCTTGCACCGACCGGCCTCGACCGGGGCGCCGGCGCCTTCGGTGTCGCCGCCTGCGTGATGTCCGCGGCGGCCGCCGCGCTCGGCACCCTGCCCGCCTCGGCGGCGCCGCGGGGTGACACCCGGGCCGAGGTGGACCGTCTCTACGCCCAGGCGGAGAAGGCCACCGAGGCGTACAACAAGGCCGACGAGCGCGGCGACGCGCTGCGTGAGCAGATCGGCACGGCGCAGGACGAGATCGCCCGGCAGCAGGACCGTGTCAACACCATGCGGGACGCGCTGGGTTCGCTCGCCGGGGCGCAGTACCGCTCGGGCGGCCTCGACCCCTCCCTCGCGCTGCTCTTCGCCGCCGACCCGGACGACTACCTCGACAAGGCCTCCGCGCTCGACCGGATGAGCACCCGCCAGGCCGGCGAACTCAGGGAGCTCCAGATCGCCTTGCGCGACCTCGCTCAGGAACACGAGGAGGCCGACGGCAAGCTCGCCGAACTGGAGCGCAGCCGCACGGCCGTCGCCCGGAACAAGCGGGTCATCGAGGGCAAACTGGCCAAGGCCCGGCAACTGCTCAACTCGCTGCCGTACGCCGACCGCGCCGCCTACGACCGGGCGTCGCGCTCGGCCCGTGCCGACGTGCCCGGCCTCGGCGGCTCGGTCGCCGCCTCGTCCCGCGCTGCCGTCGCCGTCGCCGCGGCCCGCTCGGCGCTCGGCCGCCCCTACGTGTGGGGCGCCAACGGACCCGGCGGCTTCGACTGTTCGGGCCTCATGCAGTGGTCCTACGCGCACGCCGGGGTCGGCCTGCCGCGTACCTCGCAGGCCCAGCGGTTCGCCGGACGGCAGATCCCGCTCTCCCAGGCGCGGCCCGGTGACCTGGTCACCTACCGGTCGGACGCCGGCCATGTCGGGATGTACGTGGGCAACGGCCAGGTGATCCACGCGCCCTATCCGGGCGCCCCGGTGCGCTACGACCCGGTCGGGATGATGCCGATCTCGTCCGTCACCCGGGTCTGACGGGGCGCGGAGGGGGCGGGAGACGGGCGGGGCGGGCGTTCCGGCGGGCGCGCGCGGGCACCGTACGATCGGGAGAATGGCTGGTCGAAGGTGCGCGTCGCGAGCGGGGCTCTCCGTGGTGCTGCTGCTCGCCGGGCTCGTCGGCTGCGGCGGCCGGGCGGCGCCGGACACCGCGACGGCCGACGTGCGGCGGGTCCTCGACCGGCGGGCGGCCGCGGTCCTGGACCGGGATGACGCGGCGTTCCGGGCCACCGGAGCGGCGGCCGGCGCCGGAACCGGTCTGGCGAACCTGCGTGAGGTACCCCTGGCGGGCTGGTCCTACCGGCTGGCCGGGCTGAGCCGCTCCGGCGACAGTGCCACCGCCCGCGCCGAACTGCGCTACCGCATCGCGGGCTACGACACCGCACCGGTCAAGGTGGACCGCGCCCTCGCGCTGACCCGCGCCGGCGGAACCTGGCGCGTCACCTCCGACAGACCGGCCGGCAAGGGCGGCGACCAGTTGTGGGACGAGGGGGCCGTGACGGCCGTACGGGGTGAGCACAGCCTCGTCCTGGGGGTCGGGCAGTCCGGCGAGCGGCTGCGGGCCTTCGCGTCTCTCGCGGACCGTGCCGTGCCGGCCGTGTCGGACGCCTGGGGCGCGGACTGGTCGCGGCACGTCGTGGTCCTCGTACCGAAGTCGCTGGAGGGGATGGCGGGGCTGCTCGGGGCTCCGGCGTCCGGGTACCGGGGGATCGCCGCGGTCACCACCGGGGAGGCGGGACCTTCGGCGAAGGCGCCCGCGGACCGGATCATCGTCAACCCGGACGCGTACGGCGTTCTCGGCGGCCTCGGCAAGCAGGTCGTGCTCACCCACGAGGCCACGCACGTGGCCACCCGCGCCCACACCACGGCCGCCACCCCGCTGTGGCTGTCCGAGGGCTACGCGGACTGGGCCGGCTACCGCGGCAGCGGGCGGGCACCCGGGCAGGTCGCGCCGGAACTCCAGCGCGCGGTGGCCGAGGGGCGCGTCCCGGCGGCGCTGCCCGACGACGAGGACTTCGGGTTCACCGGGGACGCGGGCGGGCTGGCGCGGGCGTACGAGGGCGGCTGGATGGCCTGCCGGCTGATCGCGGACCACTGGGGCGAGGTCCGGCTGAACGACTTCTACCGCGCGGTGGGCGACCACGGGAAGCGCGAGGGGGCGGTCGAGAACGCGCTGCGGGACGTGCTGCACACGACGCCGGAGCGGTTCGCCGAGCTGTGGCGGCAGTACCTCAGGGGTCAACTCGGCTGACGCGTGGAGCCGTTCACCCCTCCAGCCGGTGAATGGCCTCCGCGAGCCAGGTCCGCTCCGCCTCGCCGGTCGCCCGCGCCACCCGCAGCATGCCCTGCCGGAACAGGTCCTCGGCCTCCTCCGCGCGCACCGGCCGGCCGCCCTCGTAGAAGAAGCTCGTCGGGGCCTGGAGGAACTCCTGGCGGCGGCGCAGCACCGCGGCCTGCTCGCGGGGGTCGCCCAGGTGGCGCAGGAAGGCCAGCAGGGTGTTGAAGCGGACCTGGTCGGTGATCTCGGCCTGCTTGGGGTGCCGCAGCCGCTCCAGGAGATCCGCGCGCCCCTGGTCGGTGAGCGACAGGATGCGCCGCGGGGCCGCGCCGCTGCCGGGCTCGGTGTGCTGGTCGAGCAGGCCCCCGCCGACCAGGCGGGTGATCGCCGGATAGAGGGCGCCGTCACTGACCGGCCGGACGTGGCCGCTGAGGGCCTTGATGCGCTCCTTCAGCTCATAGCCGTGCAGTGGCTCCTCGTACAGGAAGCCCAGGATCGACAGCTCCAGCATCAGGCCGGCCCTTCCTTCGTGGACGCCGACGCCCCGCTGGGCCGGCGCGTCCGGGTGGTTGAAGGGTTCACCCGGCCATGGTACCTCTTATCGAGCTACCTCGAAACGAGGTAGCTCGATAAGAGGGAGTCACTTGTGAACGCCCATCGCCGGCAGCTCATAGCGCTCGCCCACCCCGTCTACCTCTCGCTGCTCGCCTCCGTCGCCGCCGGAATCATCAACACCGTCTGGGTCTCCCGGCTCGGCGGTGACGCCGTGGCCGCCGTCGCCGTCGCGACGAACACCGAGAACGTGCTGCTCGGCGTCGCCCTGGTCTTCGCCTCCGGCACCACCGTCCTGGTCGCGCACGCCCGGGGCGCCGGCGACCCGGGAGCGGTCCGGGCCGCCGTCCGCGGTGGCTGGGCGCTGTGCGCCGCCGTCACACCCGTGATCGCCCTGGGCGGCTTCCTGCTGCGCGAGCCACTGGCCCGGCTGGTCCTCGGCGGCGACGGACGCGCGCTGACCCTCGCCGTCGAGTTCTTCGCGATCTCCCTGCCCGGCATCGCCGTCTTCTTCGCGCAGAACCTCGTCGACGGCATCCTCAAGGGCGCCGGTGACACCCGCACCCCGATGCGCCTCGCCCTGCTGGCCAACGGCCTGATCCTCGGCCTCGACCCGTTCCTCGTCCACGCGTACGGCGTCCGGGGCGCCGCCCTCTCGACCGTGCTGTGCCGCTCGGTGGCCCTCGTCGCGGGCCTGCGCGCCCTGCGCCGCGACCCCCTGCTGTCGAAGGCGGCCCGTGCGACGCCCGCCGAGGGCACCGGCGCGGCCCTGCGCCGGTGCCTCACCACCGGGCTGCCCATGTCCGCCGACTTCACCGTGCGCCAGGGCGGCGCCCTGGTCCTGGTCGCGATCGTGGCCCGGCTCGGGACGACGGCGGTGGCCGCCTACGCGATCGCCTACAAGGTCATGTACGTCGCCACCATGGCGTTCTACTCGGTCCGCCAGGCCGCCTCGATCCACACCGCGCACAGCCGGGGCGCGGGCCGTGACGAGCGCGCCGCCATCGGACGGCAGGCCGTCCTCGTCTCGGGGACCGTCGGCCTGCTCGCCGCGGGACTGCTCGCAGCCCTGGCTCCCTGGATCATGCGGGCCTTCGGCGCGGGCCCCGAGGTCGCCCACGACGGCGTGCTGTTCCTGCGCTGCGTCGGCCCCTACCTGCTGCTCATGGCCTGTTTCATCGCCCTCGGCGGGGTCTTCGAGGGCAGCGGGGGAGCGCCGGTGCTGCTGCGGGTGACGCTGACCGGCACGGCGGTCCAGCTGCCCCTCGCCCTCGCCCTGTCCGGACTGGGGCTGCGGGGCGTCTGCCTGGCCCTCGCGCTGTCCATGACGGTGCAGTGCTCGGCCCTGTGGCTGTGGGCCCGGCGGAGCGCGCGTCAGGAGGACGCCAGCGTCTCCTTGGTGCGGGTGGCCTGAGCGGGGAGGCCGGGCGCCGGCCGGGAGACCGTTCCGCGCCACAGCTCCCGGGCGGCCAGGACCGCGGCGGTCACCAGCAGGCCGTTGCGCAGGACCAGGAGGGTGATGCCGAGGTCCGTGCTGTCGACGACGTCCGCGAACCAGGTCGGGAACTCCAGCACCGTCACGAAGCACGCGACCAGCACCAGGCAGGCGGGCACCGGCATCCGGCTCGCGCGAAAGCACAGGCAGACCGCGGCGATCCCGACCAGCCACACCAGGTACTGCGGGCTGATGACCCGGCTGGTGGCGGTGAACATCAGGACCGCGACGAACGCCGCGTCGGCGAGCGTGTGCGACAGGAACCGCTTGGCGCACAGCCGCCACAGCAGCAGCCAGCCGAACGCGGCCCCGGTCAGGAACAGGGCCGCCGTGCTCACCATGTCGACGTAGGGGCCGACGAACTCCACCGAGCCGTAGTTGAGCAGCACCCGCCCGTTCCAGCCGTGGTGCCTGGCCACGTGGAAGACGAGGGAGCCGAGCGACTCCACCTCGGTGCCGCGGTCGCGCTGGAAGGTCAGGAAGGCGAACGCGCCCGGCATCGTCGCGAAGAACACCGCCGCGATCCCGGTCGCCGTCCCCGCCGCCCAGGCCCAGGACCGCCGTCGCACGGCGCCGAGCAGCAGCAGGACGGGCCACACCTTCACCATCGCGCCGAAGCCCGTGAGGAACCCCATCACGCGGGGGTGGCGGGCACCGGCGAGCAGCGCGGCCACCGCCACGGCCGTCACCATCACGTCGTAGCGCGCGTACACGGTCGGACCGAGCAGCGGGACCCCGATCATCCACACCCAGGCCCCGCGCAGCGTCCTGCCGGGGCGCGCGCCCGCGTACAGGAGCAGTCCGAAGGCCACCAGGTCGGCGACGAAGGCCAGCACGAAGAAGGCGTGCGGGTAGTCGAGGAAGGGCAGCAGGCCGGGGGAGAGGATCGCGAGGGAGGCGGCCGGCGGATACTGCCAGGTGACGTCGTGCAGCGGGAAACTGCCGTGCCGCAGGACGTCGTACCAGCCGTGGTAGATCACGGAGACGTCGCTGGTGACATCCGGACCGGGGAAGACGTACACCTTGGCCACGAAGAGCAGCAGCGCCAGCCTGGTCAGACCCCAGGTTCCCAGCAGAACGGCCACACCGAGCGGGAACCTCGTCCTCCGTGCCGCCGTCATGCCCACCTGGCTCTCATCGTCCGGAGTCCGTATGTCCCGCCGCCGCGCTGTTCGCGGCCCCAGGGTGACGTGCCGGTCTGTGTACGAGCCGTCAAGCGCGGCCGTGCGGAGCTGTGAGTATAGATTCGATAGTGTCGAACACGATGCACAAGACCCTGATCGTGACGAACGATTTCCCGCCCCGCCCCGGTGGCATCCAGGCCTTCCTGCACAACATGGCGCTGCGCCTGGACCCCGGGCGGATCGTCGTCTACGCCTCGACCTGGAAGCGCGGCCACGAGGGCGCCGAGGCGACCGCCGCGTTCGACGCCGAGCAGCCCTTCACCGTCGTACGGGACCGTACGACCATGCTGCTTCCGACGCCGGGCGCCACCCGGCGGGCGGTCGGCCTGCTGCGTGAACACGGCTGTACGTCGGTGTGGTTCGGGGCGGCGGCACCGCTCGGCCTGATGGCGCCGGCCCTGCGCCGAGCGGGCGCGACCCGCCTCGTGGCGACCACGCACGGCCACGAGGCCGGCTGGGCCCAGCTCCCGGCCGCCCGCACGCTGCTGCGCCGGATCGGCGAGTCCACCGACACGATCACCTACCTCGGGGAGTACACCCGCTCGCGGATCGCCTCCGCGCTGACCCCCGAGGCGGCCGCGCGCATGGTGCGGCTGCCGCCCGGAGTCGACGAGCGGACCTTCCACCCCGGCTCGGGCGGCGACGAGGTCCGGGCCCGCCTCGGCCTCACCGACCGGCCGGTCGTCGTCTGCGTCTCCCGTCTGGTCCCGCGCAAGGGCCAGGACACCCTCATCCTCGCGATGCCGCGGATCCTGGCCAAGGAGCCGGACGCGGTGCTGCTGATCGTCGGGGGCGGCCCGTACGAGAAGGAGCTGCGCAGGCTCGCGCACGAGACCGGGGTCGCGGGCTCGGTCCGGTTCACCGGGGCGGTGCCCTGGTCGGAACTGCCCGCCCACTACGGGGCCGGGGACGTGTTCGCGATGCCGTGCCGGACGCGCAGGGGCGGACTCGACGTCGAGGGGCTCGGCATCGTCTACCTGGAGGCGTCGGCGACGGGCCTTCCGGTGGTGGCCGGCGACTCGGGGGGCGCGCCCGACGCCGTGCTCGACGGCGAGACGGGCTGGGTCGTCCGCGGCGGCTCCGCCGAGGAGACGGCCGACCGCGTCGTCACCCTGCTCGGCGACCCCGAACTCCGCCGCCGCATGGGCGAACGCGGCCGGGCCTGGGTCGAGGAGAACTGGCGCTGGGACCTCCTCGCGGAACGCCTGCGAGAGCTGCTCTAGCCGTACCAGGTGCACCCACGGGGCCCCACTCGCCGCCCCGCCGGCGCCCGCGGTCCGCCCCTCCGGCTCCGCCCACGGCCGCCAGTTGCCGCCCGCCGGCGTCTGCGGCTCGCCCCTCCGGCTTCGCCCGCAGCGCCGCCGGGTTCCCGCGCCTGCGGCCGGCACCTCCGGCTTCGCCCGCGGGGCTGCCGCTTGCCGGCCGCCGGCGCCCGCGGGCCGTCTTCGCCCGGGCGCGCAGTTCCCCGCGCCCCTGAGCGCCCTGGCAGGCGCCCGCCAGGGCGCTCAGGGGCGCGAGGAACTGCGCGAGCAACCACGACGCACGTCCCGCCCGGGAACGACCCGCACCGCCTACGGCGGCCCTCGGCGGCTCCCGGCGGCCCCCGGAACACCTGCACCGGCACGGAAAACGGCTCGGCCCCCTCCAGTGGAGGGGGCCGAGCCGTGGTTCCCGGCCGGGGCAGTACCCGGTCGCTGGGGCATCAGCCCCGATAAAGTGCCTCGATCTCGTTCGCGTAGTCCTTCGCCACCACGTTCCGCTTCAGCTTCAAGGACGGCGTCAGGTGCCCCGACTCCTCGGTGAACTGGTGGGCGAGGATACGGAACTTGCGGACCGACTCGGCCTTGGACACCGCGGCGTTGCCGTCGTCGATCGCGTCCTGGATGGCGGCGACCAGGTCCGCGTCCTCGCGCAGCGAGACGGCGGTGGAGCCGGCCGGCTTCCCGTGCTCCGTGGCCCAGCGGGCCAGGAACTCCTCGTCGACCGTGACCAGCGCGCCGACGAAGGGCCGCCCGTCACCGACGACCATGCACTCCGCGACCAGCGCGTGGGCACGGATACGGTCCTCTATCACGGCCGGAGCGACGTTCTTGCCGCCCGCCGTGACGATGATCTCCTTCTTGCGGCCGGTGATGCGGAGGTAGCCGTCCTCATCGAGGGTGCCGATGTCACCGGTGTGGAACCAGCCGTCGGCGAGAGCCTCGGCCGTGGCGGCCTCGTTGTTCCAGTACCCCTGGAACAGGTGCTCGCCGTGCAGCAGCACCTCGCCGTCGTCGGCGATACGGATCACGGAGCCGGGCAGCGGCTGGCCGACCGTGCCGATCTTCGTACGGTCCCAAGGGTTGAAGGCCGTGGCCGCACACGACTCGGTGAGGCCGTAGCCCTCCAGGACCGTGAAGCCGATACCGCGGAAGAAGTGGCCGAGCCGCTCGCCCAGCGGGGCACCGCCCGAGATCGCGTACTCGCCGCGACCGCCGAGCACCGCGCGCAGTTTGCTGTAGACGAGCTTGTCGAACGTCTTGTACTTGATCTTCAGACCGAGGGACGGCCCCGAGGGGGTGTCCAGCGCGCGGCTGTACGCGATCGCCGTGTCCGCGGCCTTGTCGAAGATCTTGCCCTTGCCGTCCGCCTGGGCCTTGGCGCGCGCCGAGTTGTAGACCTTCTCGAAGACGCGCGGCACACCGAGGATCAGCGTCGGCCGGAACGAGGCGAGCTCGTCGGTGAGGTTCTTGATGTCCGGGACGCAGCCCAGCTTGATCGGCGCCATCATCGGCGCGACCTGCACGAGCCGCCCGAAGACGTGCGCGAGCGGGAGGAACAGCAGGACCGAGCACTCGCCGGTGCGGAACAGCGGGCGCAGCCGCTCCACGATGTTGCCGCACTCCGCGAAGAAGGCGCGGTGGGTCAGGACACAGCCCTTGGGGCGGCCCGTGGTCCCGGAGGTGTAGACGATGGTCGCCGGGTCGTCCGCCTTGGCGGACGAGCTGCGCTCCTCGACGGTGGCGTCACTGACGTCCGCGCCCAGGCGCCCCAGCTCCTCGACGCCGCCGGCCTCGATCTGCCAGACGTGTTCGAGGGCGGGCAGCCGGTCCCGTACGGACTCGACGGTGGCCGCGTGCGCGGGCAGTTCCACGATGCAGGCGGTGGCACCGGAGTCGCCGAGGATCCACTGCACCTGCTCGGCGGAGCTGGTCTCGTACACCGGCACGGTGATGGCGCCGGCGCTCCAGATCGCGAAGTCGAGCAGCGTCCACTCGTAGCGGGTACGGGACATCAGGCCGACCCGGTCACCGGGCCGCACGCCCGAGGCGATCAGACCCTTGGCCGCGGTCAGCACCTCGGCGAGGAAGGTGGTGGCGCTGACGTCCGTCCAGGTGCCGCCCACCTTGCGGGCGATCACGGCTACGTCGGGATGCTGCGCGGCGTTTCTGCGGACGATGTCGGTGAGATTTCCGTCCGCAGGGACCTCGTACAAAGCCGGAAGGCTGAACTCGCGCAAGACTGCTGCTCCTCATAGGGCGCCGACGCCACGACTCTGTGTGATGCGACGGTGCGGTCCAAGGCTCGGGCAAGTACTCAAGAGATCATTTGTTGAAATCCCGAGTACGACTGGACTGCCCGGACGTTACCCGCCGGTATGGGGTCTTCGACAGGGGGTCCCCGCGAGATGTTCCATGCGTCACACGTGGTGGCGTTCCTGCGCGCACAGTAGTCCACGCCCTTCCGCGCATGCCAGTAATCGCAGGTCCGGCCGCCCCTGTTCACGTTTGCCGCACCGGCCTACGCTTGATCGTCATGGCATCCACACCGGTCGTCCGTCCCAGGACGCGTATTCACGTGGTCAGTGACGTGCACGGCAACGCCCGCGACCTGGCACGGGCCGGCGAGGGCGCCGACGCTCTGATCTGCCTCGGTGACCTGGTCCTCTTCCTCGACTACGCCGACCACGCGCGTGGCATCTTCCCGGACCTCTTCGGCGTGGAGAACGCCGACCGCATCGTCGAGCTGCGCACCGCCCGCCGCTTCGAGGAGGCGCGCGCGTTCGGTGCCCGGCTGTGGGCCGGCATCGGCACCGACCGGGCCGCGGCGATCGAGAAGGCGGTGCGCAAGCAGTACGCCGAGATGTTCGCCGCGTTCCCGGAACCGACGTACGCGACCTACGGCAATGTCGATATGCCGACCCTGTGGTCGGAGTACGCCGGTCCGGGCACCACCGTCCTCGACGGCGAGCGGGTCGAGATCGGCGGCCGCGTCTTCGGTTTCGTCGGAGGGGGACTGCGGACACCGATGCGGACGCCGTACGAGATCAGCGACGAGGAGTACGCGGCCAAGATCGAGGCGGTCGGCGAGGTCGACGTGCTGTGCACGCACATTCCGCCGGAGGTGCCGGAACTCGTGTACGACACCGTGGCGCGCCGCTTCGAGCGCGGCTCCCGCGCGCTGCTGGACGCGATCCGGCGCACGCGCCCCCGCTACGCGCTGTTCGGCCACGTCCACCAGCCCCTCGTCCGCCGGATGCGTGTGGGGGCGACGGAATGCGTCAATGTGGGGCACTTCGCGGGGTCGGGCCGCCCCTGGGTGCTGGAGTGGTGACGCCGCGACGGTTCCGAGGGCCGGGCGGGGTGAGGCGCCCGCGGTCGTGCGCGGTAGCCTTCACGCTGCACACACGTGCGCACCGACCTCCCTCACCGGACCGCATCTGGAGGAGCCACCGCGATGGCGGAACACACCAGTTCGAGCATCACGATCGAGGCGGTACCGGCTGACGTCATGGCGGTGATCGCCGACTTCGCCCGGTACCCGGACTGGACGGGTGAGGTGAAGGAGGCGGAGGTCCTCAAGTCGGACGAGCTCGGCCGCGCCGAACAGGTCCGGCTCGTCATGGACGCCGGCGCCATCAAGGACGACCAGACCCTCGGTTACACCTGGACCGGGGAGAACGAGGTCTCCTGGACCCTGGTGAAGTCCCAGATGCTCCGCTCGCTCGACGGCTCGTACATCCTCAAGGCCGCGGGCAAGGGCGCCACCGAGGTCACCTACCGGCTGACCGTCGACGTCAAGATCCCGATGCTCGGCATGATCAAGCGCAAGGCCGAGAAGGTCATCATCGACCGCGCTCTGGCCGGCCTGAAGAAGCGCGTCGAGGAAACGGTCTAGTCCCCCTGGGGACACGCCTTCACGTCCCGCCCGGGCCGCACCCTCGCCCCCCGCGACCTTCCTTCGCCCCCTCCGCCCCACCCCTGCCCGTCCCACCCCTGCCCCTCCCACCCCTGGGGCTCCACCCCTGGGGCTCCACCCCGGACCCCGCTCCTCAAACGCCGGAGGGGCTGGATTCTCCCGGCCGGGGCTGTGACCGTCTGGATCGCGCACCCGCGGCCGGGAGCGCGCCGGAGGGGCCGTGCCGGTACATCGATGCCCGTCGCCACCGACGGCCACGCCTCATCCAACGGCGACGGGCTGATGCACCGGCACGGCCCCGACCCACCCACCTGCCGGACCCGGAAACCGCCGAGGCCACCACACCGGTAGCGTTCACCCCCATGCGCACCATCCTGATCACCGGCCAAGGCGGCACAGGCCGTACCACCGTCGCCGCGGCCACCGCGCTGAAGGCGGCGAGGCAAGGCACCCGCACCCTGGTGCTCACCGCCGACCGCACCGACACCCTCGGCGCCGTCCTCGGCGTCCCCACCGGCCCCGACCCCGTGGAAGCCGCCCCCGGCCTCACAGCCTGGCGCCCCGACGCCGCCGCCCGCTTCCGCGACGACCTCACCGCCTTCCAGCGGCGCGCCACCACCGCCCTCGACCTCCTCGGCGCCTCACGCCTGGACGCGGAGGAAGTCACCCCGCTCCCCGGCGCCGAGGAACTCGCCCTGCTGCGCGCCCTGCGCGACGCCGCGCTGTCGGAGGCGTACGGCCTGCTCGTCGTGGACCTGCCCCCGGCCCCCCAGGCCCTCTCCCTCCTCGCCCTGCCCGAGGAGCTCCGCCGCTACCTGCGCCGCCTGCTCCCGCCGGAGCGCCAGGCGGCCCGGGCCCTGCGCCCGGTCCTCGGACGGCTCGCGGGCGTGCCCATGCCCGCCGAGTGGCTGTACGAGACCGCGGGGCGCTGGGACATCGAGCTGGCCGCCGTGCAGGGCGTGGTCGAGGACCGCGCCACGACCGTACGACTGGTCGCCGAGCCGGGACCCGCCGGCGCCGACGCCGTCCGCACCACCGCCACCGCGCTCGCCCTGCGCGGACTGCCCGTCGACGGACTCGTCGCCAACCGGGTGCTGCCCGGTGCCACCAACGACGCCTGGCTGGGAGCCCTCGCGGCCCAGCAGCGCAAGGCCCTGGACGAGTGGCGGGAGACGTACACGGTCCACGAGGTCCCGCACCGCGGCCACGACCCGCGCGGCACCGACGACCTCGCCGCGCTTCCCGTGCCCGGCGTCAACACCGCGCCCACCCCTGTCGAGTGGCCCGTCACCGACCGGCTCGCCGACGACGGCGTTCTCGTGTGGCACATCCCGCTGCCCGGCGCGATACGCGACGAACTCGACCTCATCCGGCGCGGCGACGAACTCGTCGTCACCGTCGGCCAGTTCCGCAGGATCGTCCCGCTCCCGTCGGCGCTGCGCCGCTGCACGGTGGCCGGAGCCGCGCTGCGCGAGGGCGAGCTGCGCGTCCGTTTCACGCCGGATCCCGGGCTGTGGCCACGCGAGAAGTGACGTACCGCCGAGAATCGGCCGTGCCCGATCCGGGGTGCCCGGCACGGTGAACGAGGTACCCCCGTTCGGGTAACGTCGAGAGCAAGGAAAACGTAGGCAGGAGTCCCGCCATGAGCGAAGAGCGCCCCCCGTCCGACGCCGCTCAGGAGGAGACGGCCGACGAGGTGCGCGTCGAGGACGCGCACGCCACGGACGCCGACGCCTGGGCGAAGGCCTGCGCGGAGGACCTCGCCGCCGAGCAGGCCCGCCGTCGCGCCCAGCACGGCCCGCCGCCCGGCTCGGCCGCCGAGGAACTGCGCAAACTCGTCGACGCCGTCGCCGACAAGCTCTCCGGGCTCCAGTCGCCGCTGTTCGGCGCGGTCGCCTCCGGCACCGCCCAGCAGATGGTCAGCCAGGTCGTGCAGCAGGCCAAGGCCGCCGTGGAACCGGTGCTGGAGCGCAACCCCGAGGTCTTCGACCACCTGGCGGCCGCGGGCTCGGAACTGCTCGCCGCCTACCGCTCGGCCGTCGAGAACCAGGAGCGCCGCTGGACCGCTCGGGGCACGGATTCGCGCGACGACGAGTCCGGTCCGGGCGAACACATCGACCTGGACTAATCGCCCCTCGGGTACGGTTGGCCGTAGCGGGGCTCGACCGAAACTGAGGGATTCATGGGACTCACCATCGGCGTCGATATCGGCGGCACGAAGATCGCGGCCGGTGTGGTCGACGAGGAAGGCAATATCCTCTCGACGCACAAGGTGCCGACCCCCACCACGCCGCAGGCCATCGTGGACGCCATCGCCTCGGCCGTGGAGGGCGCGCGCGCCGGTCACGACATCGTGGGTGTCGGCATCGGTGCCGCCGGATATGTGAACCGCCAGCGCTCGACGGTCTACTTCGCGCCGAACATCGACTGGCGCAACGAACCGCTCAAGGCAGAGGTCGAGCGGCGTGTGGGCCTCCCGGTCGTCGTGGAGAACGACGCCAACGCGGCGGCCTGGGGCGAGTACAAGTTCGGGGCGGGCAAGGGCCACCGCAACGTCATCTGCATCACCCTGGGCACGGGCCTCGGCGGCGGCATCATCATCGGCAACAAGCTGCGCCGCGGCCACTTCGGCGTGGCCGCCGAGTTCGGCCACATCCGGATGGTGCCGGACGGACTGCTGTGCGGCTGCGGCTCGCAGGGCTGCTGGGAGCAGTACGCCTCCGGGCGCGCCCTCGTCCGCTACGCCAAGCAGCGCGCCAACGCGACCCCGGAGGCGGCGGAGGTCCTCCTGGGCCTCGGTGACGGCACCCCCGACGGCATCGAGGGCAAGCACATCTCCATGGCCGCCCGGCAGGGCGACCACGTCGCGGTCGACTCCTACCGTGAGCTGGCCCGCTGGGCCGGCGCGGGTCTGGCCGACCTCGCCTCGCTCTTCGACCCGTCCGCCTTCATCGTCGGAGGCGGCCTCTCGGACGAGGGTGAGCTGGTTCTCGACCCGATCCGTAAGTCGTACAAGCGCTGGCTGGTCGGCGGCAACTGGCGCCCGGTCGCCGATGTGATCGCCGCCCAGCTGGGCAACAAGGCGGGTCTCGTCGGAGCGGCGGACCTGGCCCGGGAGCCCGACCCGATCATGTAGGTCCCGCACCTCCCGCACGGCAGCGCCCGCCGCACCCGCACAGGACGGCGGGCGCCGCCGTGTCCGCCGGATCGTCCGTCCCGGCGCCCGTCTCACCCGATCGAGGGGTTCCGCGGCGGGTCAGGAGCACCGCTGCACCGGCTCGGCGCCCCCCGCGGGCGAGCCATGTGGTTCTTCGGCCCTTCCGGCGGGCTCCCGGCGCGTATCTTGATCGCCATGCCGACCAGCTCCTCCGCCAGTCCGCTGCCCGCGTCCCGCACCGAATCCGACGGTTCGGCCGTCATCCGCGTGCTCAGCTACAACATCCGCTCGATGCGCGACGACACCACCGCGCTCGCCCGGGTGATCAGCGCCTGCGCACCCGACCTCGTGCTGGTCCAGGAGGCGCCCCGCTTCTTCCGCTGGCGCAAGAAGCTCGCGCGTCTCGCCGCCGCCTCCGGACTCGTCACCCTGTCCGGAGGCGCCACCGCCTCCGGCCCCGCGCTGCTGTGCACCCTGCGGGCCACCGTGGAGCGCACCGAGGACGTCCTGCTCCCGCTCACCCCGGGCCTGCACCGGCGGGGCTTCGCCACGGCGGTCGTACGGTTCGGCGGAGCCCGGCTCGGCGTGCTGAGCTGCCATCTGTCGCTCCAGAGGGACGAGCGCTACGACCAGAGCGGCCTGCTCCTCGACCGTCTCGCCGGCCTCGGCACCCCGCACGCCGTCGCGGGCGGCGACCTCAACGAACGCCCGGCGGGACCGGCGTTCCGCCGTCTGGCGGGCGCGCTCCAGGACGGCTGGGCGACCCGTCCCTGGGGCGGGGAGCACACCTGGACGTTCGCGGGCCCCGACCGGCGCATCGACGCCGTCTTCGCCACGCCCGGCATCGAGGTCCTCGGCTGCGGGGTCCCGCTCGGCCTGCCCGGCGTGAGCGAGGACGACCTGAGGGCGGCCACGGACCATCTGCCCGTACTGGCCGCCCTCAGAGTGCCCGCGTCCTGAGGGCGGCCCGGACCGCCCTCGTCCTGGGGACGGACCGGAACCTCCCGCCGCACCCGGGCGGAGCCGTGCTCAGACGACCGCGCCGCGCCCCGGGTCGTCGTGGTCCTCGTCGTCGTCCTTCATGCGCGTCACCAGGGTCGCGAAGCCCCCGAGGAAACCGCCGATGCCGAGGGTGGTGAGCCACCAGGTCATGTCCCAGCCGAACAGGACGGCCAGCAGCAGCAGGGCGGGGCCGCCGAGCACGCCGAGCCAGGCGAACTTGGCGGTCACGTCCGCGGCGGGCAGCGGAGGCGGCTCGGGCGGGACGAAGTGACCCTCGTCGTCCTCGTCGAAGTCGTCCTCGGACGCTTCGGGCGCGCGGTGGTCCCGCGGGCCGCCGACACCGGGCGCGAAGGCGACCGAGCTGCCGAGCGGCTTGACGACGGAGGGCAGGTCGCTGGGGGAGGGCAGGTCGCCGGCGGCGGCCTCCGGCTCGGCCCCGGCTCCCGGAGCCGGGGTGTCGTCGCCCCGGCCGTCCCCGGTGCCTGCGGCGTTGCCGCCACCGGTCCCGGAGTCGGTGTCGGGCCCGGGCTCGGGGAGCGCCAGGTCCTCGATCGACCGGAACGGCCGTGAGCCGGGCGGGTCCGGCGGCTCCTCGCCGTATCCCGCGACGATCGACTTCCAGGCGGCTTCCTCGTCGAAGGGCACGCTCTGCTCGTCGCCGGAGGACTCCCCGCGGGCGTCACCGGGCGACTCCTCGGGCCGGTCCCCGGCGGACTCGGTGAGCGCGTCACCGAGGCCCTCGCCGCGAGCCCCGTCGAGCGGCTCTCCGACGGGTACGCCCTTCTCCTCCGGATCGCCGCGGTCCGCGTCGTGCTCAGCCACCGGCTGCCGTCCCTTCCTGTGAGCCCACCCGACCGGCGTCGGCCTCCTTGCCGGCACCGGGCGCGAGCCGGGTGACGAAGGAGTGGCTCTCCTCGAAGATCCGGTCCGCGTCGTGGTCCAACGTCGCGACGTGGTAGCTCTGTTCCAGCACGATCTCCGTCACGTCCGTGGAGGACACCCGGCCGAGGACGCGGGCCGAGTCGGCGGGGGAGACCACATGGTCCTGGAGGCTGTGCAGCAGCAGGAGCGGCTGGGTGACCTGGGGCAGCTCAGCGTCCACGACCCCGCACAGCAGGCGCATCGAATGCGCGGCGTGCAGCGGCACCCGGCCGTAGCCGATCTCCTCGGAACCCTCCTTCGCGATGTCGCTCGCGATGCCCTTCGTCGAGGGAACCAGGTGCCGCAGGACCGGCAGGAGACGGGCGGCGGCACCGTGCACCTTGTTCAGCGGGTTGACGACCACGATGCCGTCGATGTCGTCGCCGTGCCGTGCCGCGAGCCGCAGGGCCAGCGCGCCGCCCATCGACAGACCGAAGACGAAGACCCGCGAGCACCGCTCGCGCAGCGCGCGCAGTTCGCGGTCGACCTCCGCGTACCAGTCCTGCCAGCCGGTGACCTGCATGTCCTCCCAGCGGGTGCCGTGTCCCGGAAGCAGGGGCAGCGCGACGGTCAGACCGCGGTCCGCGAGGTACTCCGCCCAGGGGCGCAGCGACTGCGGGGACCCGGTGAAACCGTGGCAGAGAAGGACGCCGACCTCTCCGCCTTCGTGGCGGAACGGCTCGGCTCCAGGAAGGACCGGCACCTCGGTCTCCTGTTCATGAGTTGGGGCGGAAAACGACTCCGGGTGTGCTTCACCGTACGCGACCGTACTGACACCGACCAGGGTCGTCGGGTCCTTTGACGGTGCTCCGGGTTAAGGTCTGATCCACGACACAGGAGGCACGCGGGTGATCTACGGCGCTATGAAGTTTTCCATCGGAGGGCCGCTGAAGCTCGCCTTCAGACCCTGGGTGGAAGGCCTCGAGAACATCCCCGCCGAGGGCCCGGCCATTCTGGCGAGCAATCATCTGTCGTTCTCGGACTCGTTCTTCCTGCCGGCGGTCCTCGAACGCAAGGTGACCTTCATCGCGAAGGCCGAGTACTTCACGACCCCGGGCATCAAGGGGCGGATGACGGCCGCCTTCTTCAAGGGTGTCGGCCAGCTCCCGGTGGACCGCTCGGGCGGGCGCGGCGCGGGCGAGGCGGCCATCAAGAGCGGCATAGACGTCATCGAGCGCGGTGAGCTGTTCGGCATCTACCCGGAGGGCACGCGTTCGCCCGACGGCCGCCTCTACCGCGGCAAGCCCGGCGGTCTCGCGCGGGTGGCCCTCGCCACCGGCGCGCCCGTCATCCCGGTGGCGATGATCGACACCGAGAAGATCCAGCCTCCGGGCAAGCTCATGCCCAAGCTGATGCGTCCGGGCATCCGCATCGGCAAGCCGCTGGACTTCAGCCGCTACAGCGGCATGGAGCACGACCGGTTCGTGCTCCGCGCGGTGACCGACGAGGTCATGTACGAAATCATGAAGCTGTCGGGCCAGGAGTACGTCGACATGTACGCGACGGCCGCCAAGCGGCAGATCGCGGACGCGGCGAAGGCCGAGAAGGACGCCGAGAAGGCGGCCCGGGCGGCACTGGCCCAGGCCGAGAAGCAGGCGGCCAGGGAACTGGCCGAGAAGCAGGCGGAAGACGAGGCGCAGGTCGGCGCGCAGGCGGAAGCGCAGACCGTGAAGCAGGCCGAAGCACAGGCCGAGGCGCAGCCCGAGAAGCAGGCCGAGGCACAGCCCGGGGCACAGGCCGAGGATCGGGCCGGGGAACAAGGCGGGGAACCGGCCGGTCCGTCGGCCGGTGCGGGGGGCGAGGGGGAAGCCGAACCGGCCGACAGGCAACGGTCCGGCTCCCAGGAGCGTCCGTAGGGACGTCGGCAGTCGGGGGTGGGGGACATGGCCAGGCGCGAGAGAGTCATGAGGATGTCGGTCGAGCAGCCGCTGTGGCGTGCGCTGACCGGCTACCGGGTGCTGACCGTGCTGTACGCGATCGGGCTCTTCGCGACCGCGTACGACAAGTTCGCCCGCCCGTGGGTGGCCGTCGCGTTCTTCGCCTTCCTGCTCGTTTGGACGCTGGCCACGCTGCCCAGAGTCGCCGGCGCGGCCAACTGCACCAAGCGGTTCCTCGTCGCCGATCTCACCGTCGCGCTGGCCGGCATCCTGCTCACCCGTGTCGCCGACTCCGCCGCGCGCATCGACGCGGGCGGCCCGACCCTGCCGTCGATATGGACGGCGGGCGCCGTCCTGGCCTTCGCGATCAAGGGCGGCTGGCGGTGGGCGGCGTTCGCCTCCACGCTCGTCGCCGTGGCCAACCTCGTCGAGCGAGGTGCCCCGGCCCGGGACACCGTGCACAACGTGATCCTCGTCTGGGTCGCCTCCATCGCCATCGGCTACGTCGTCGAGGTGGCCCGCGCCTCCGAGCGCACCCTCGCCCGCGCCCTGGAGATCGAGGCGGCCACCCGCGAACGCGAGCGCCTCGCCCGGGACATCCACGACGGTGTGCTCCAGGTCCTCGCCATGGTGCAGCGGCGCGGCAGCGCGCTCGGCGGCGAGGCCGCGGAGCTCGGCCGGATGGCCGGCGAGCAGGAGGCCGCGCTGCGCACGCTGGTGTCGGGCGGCATGGTGCCCGTCTCCCGGGTGTCGGAGGACGCCGCGCTCGGCGCGCTGGTCCGCGCCGTCGACGAACCCGACGACACGGACCCCGAGGCTCCGCTCGACCTGCGCGCCCTGCTCGCCCCGTACGCCACCGCGCGCGTGACGCTCTCCGAGCCCGGCGCGCCGGTGCCGCTCGGCCCGCCCGCCGCGCGGGAGGTGGCCGCGGCCGTGGGCGCCGCCCTGGACAATGTCCGTCGGCACGTGGGCGAGGACGCCCGCGCCTGGATCCTGGTCGAGGACGAACCGGACGTCGTGATCGTGACGGTGCGCGACGAGGGCCCGGGCATCCCGGAGGGGCGCCTGGCCCAGGCCGAGGGCGAGGGGCGGCTCGGAGTGGCGCTGTCGATCCGCGGCAGGCTGCGCGAGCTGGGCGGGAAGGCGGAGCTGATCTCCGTCCCGGGACAGGGCACCGAGGTCGAGCTGAAGGTACCGAAGGAAGCGCGGGGGAAGGCGAAGACACGATGACGAAGGCGACGGTAGGACGATGACGGGCGGGACTGCGGCGCAGCCGCGGGCGGAGGAGAACCGCATCAGGGTCATGGTGGTGGACGACCACCCCATGTGGCGCGACGCCGTGGCCCGTGACCTGGCGGCCGCCGGGTTCGACGTGGTCGCGACCGCCGGCGACGGCGAACAGGCCGTGCGCCGCGCCCTGGCGGTGGCACCCGACGTGCTCGTCCTCGATCTGAACCTGCCCGCCAAGCCCGGCGTCCAGGTCTGCAAGGAGCTGGTCGGCGCCGATCCCTCCCCGCGCGTCCTGGTCCTGTCGGCCAGCGGCGAGCACGCCGACGTGCTGGAGGCGGTGAAGTCCGGCGCGACCGGCTACCTCCTGAAGTCGGCGTCCGCGGAGGAGCTGACCGAGGCGGTGCGCCGGACGGCCGCCGGAGACCCGGTGTTCACCCCTGGCCTCGCGGGACTGGTCCTCGGCGAGTACCGCCGGCTGGCCTCGGAACCCGTCACGGCCACGGGCGCCGACGAACCGCGGGCCCCGCAGCTGACCGACCGTGAGACCGAGGTGCTGCGCCTGGTCGCCAAGGGCCTGAGCTACAAGCAGATCGCCGAGCGGCTGGTCATCTCCCACCGCACGGTCCAGAACCATGTGCAGAACACCCTGGGCAAGCTCCAGTTGCACAACCGGGTCGAGCTGGTCCGCTACGCCATTGAGCGCGGGCTGGACGAGGCGTGACCGCCACAGATGCCGTCTTTCGGGTGATCTATTGATCAACTGGCCGACAATTCATCGGAACAGCCCTTCCGCACCATGCCGAAGTGACCTGGATCACTATTAGCGTGAGTCCGACAGCCAACCGTGGCGAAGGGACTTTCCATGCGGGTCGGAGTACTGACCGGAGGCGGCGACTGCCCCGGGCTCAACGCCGTCATCCGGGGCATCGTCCGCAAGGGCGTGCAGGAGTACGGCTACGACTTCGTCGGCTACCGGGACGGGTGGCGGGGGCCGCTCGAAGGCGACACCGTGCGTCTCGACATCCCCGCCGTGCGCGGGATCCTGCCGCGCGGCGGAACCATCCTCGGATCCTCGCGCACCAACCCCCTCAAGCAGGAGAACGGCATCCGCCGGATCAAGGAGAACCTCGTCAAGCAGGAGGTCGAGGCGCTCATCGCGATCGGCGGCGAGGACACCCTGGGTGTCGCCGCGCGGCTCGGCGACGAGTACGGCATCAACGTCGTCGGCGTACCGAAGACCATCGACAACGACCTCTCCGCCACCGACTACACCTTCGGCTTCGACACGGCGGTCAACATCGCGACCGAGGCCATCGACCGCCTGCACACCACCGCCGAATCGCACATGCGCGTCCTCGTCTGCGAGGTGATGGGCCGCCACGCGGGCTGGATCGCCCTCCACTCGGGTCTGGCCGGCGGCGCGAACGTCATCCTCATCCCCGAGCAGCGCTTCGACGTGGACCAGGTCTGCGCCTGGGTGACCTCGCGCTTCAAGGCCTCGTACGCGCCGATCGTCGTCGTCGCCGAGGGCGCCATGCCCAAGGACGGCGACATGGTCCTCAAGGACGGCAGCCTGGACTCCTTCGGGCACGTCCGGCTCTCCGGTGTCGGCGAGTGGCTGTCCAAGGAGATCGAGCGTCGTACCGGCAAGGAGGCCCGCACCACGGTCCTCGGGCATGTCCAGCGCGGCGGGACGCCCAGCGCCTTCGACCGCTGGCTCGCCACCCGCTTCGGGCTGCACGCCATCGAGGCGGTCCGCGACGGCGACTTCGGCAAGATGGTGGCACTGCGCGGCACCGACATCGTCCGGGTCCCGATCGCGGAGGCCACCGCCAGGCTGAAGACGGTCGACCCCGGCCTGTACGAGGAGGTCGGGGTGTTCTTCGGCTGAGGCGGCGCCCCGCTCGTGCCTGAGCGGTGACGGGGTACGGGCCGTATATTCGGCCCGTACCCCAGCACGGGAGAGACCGGTGGAGATTCTGGCGTTCGGCGTCCAGTCCGACGAGAAGCCCCTGATCGAGAAGGCCTTCGAGGGACGCCACGAGGTCCGCTGCCTCGACGTCTTCCTCAGCGAGGACACCGCCCCCATCGCCACCGGCTACGAGGCCGTGTCCACCAGCGTCAACTGCGCCCTGGGGCACCGCGTTCTGCAGACCCTGGCGGCCGGCGGCACACAGTTCGTCGCCCAGCGCTCCACCGGGTTCAACAACATCGACCTCGACGTCGCCGAGCGCCTCGGGATGACGGTCGCCCGGGTCTCGTCCTACTCGCCCTACTCGGTCGCCGAGTTCGCCTGGACCCTCGGCCTGGCCGTCAACCGGCGTATCGTGCGCGCGTCCAACCGCACCCGCGACTTCGACTTCCGTCTCGAAGGGCTGATGGGCCGTGACCTGCACGGCCGCACCGCGGGAGTCGTCGGTACCGGGAAGATCGGCGAGGCCTTCGCCCGGATCGCCCACGGTTTCGGCATGAACCTGCTCGGCTGGGACATCGCCGAGAACCCCGCGTGCGTCGCGCTCGGCATGACGTACGTCTCCAAGGAGCGCCTGCTCGCCGAGTCCGACCTCGTCAGCCTGCACGTCCCGCTGATGCCGGCGACCCAGCACCTCATCGACGCCGACGCCCTGCGCCTCATGAAGGACGACGCGATCCTGGTGAACTCCAGCCGGGGCGGCCTGATCGACAGCCAGGCCCTCGTCGCCCAGTTGCGCGAGGGCCGCTTCACGGGCGTCGGCCTCGACGTGTACGAGGCGGAGGCCGGACTGTTCTTCCTCGACAAGTCCCTCGAAACCGTCGAGGACGACACCCTGGCCCGCCTGGTCACCTTCCCGAACGTCCTGGTCACCTCGCACCAGGCCTACTACACCCGTGACGCGGTCGGCCAGATCGTCGACGCCACCGCCCGGAACGTCTTCGACTACACCGAGGGCCGCCGCTCGGAGAACGTGCTCGTGCCGCGCAGCTGACCCGTCAGCTCCCGTACGACAGACGCGCCGTCGAGCGTCAGCACCGACTCCGGGTGGAACTGCACGCCCGCGAAGCCGGGACCGCGCAGCGCGTGCACCTCGCCGTTCGCGGCCCGGCTGACGTCGACGCCGTGCGCCGACAGCTCCGCCAGCGTCTCGTCGTCGCAGTGCGCCACGAAGCTGTTGTAGAAGCCGACGGTCTCGGGCCGCCCGAAGAGGTCGATACGGGTCTGCGCGCCCTGGTAGGGCACGTCCTTGCGGACGATCTCCAGCCCCAGCTCGGCCGCGATCAGCTCGTGGCCGAGGCAGACACCGAGGACCCCGTGCCGGTGCTCACGCAGCACCTCGGCGGTCAGACCGCGCAGGAAGCGCATCTTGGGGTCCGCCGCGTCGCAGGGGTCACCGGGACCCGGGCCGAGGACCACCGGGCCCTCGTGCGCGAGGACCGCCTCGCGCAGCCCCGGTTCGTCGTACCGCCGTACCGTCACATCGAGCCCGGACGAGCGCAGGACGTGCGCGAGCATCGCGGTGAAGGTGTCCTCGGCGTCCACGACCAGGGCGTGCCCCGTGAGGTCCCGGGACCGCTCCTGCATCCGCAGCCAGAACGGCGCCAGGAAGGCCCGCCGCCCGTCCAGCGACGCCCGCACCCGCGGATCGTCGCCCAGGTTCGGCCGGGCCCTCTCCGGACGCGGCCCGCCGGGCCGCACCCCCAGCGCCGCCAGCACACCCGCCGCCTTGGCGTGCGTCTCGGCGACCTCGCCCGCCGGATCCGATCCCCGTACGAGGGTGGCGCCGACCGGCACCCGCAGCCGGCCGTCCGCGTCGATGTCGGCCGTGCGGATGAGGATCGGGGAGTCGAGGGTCTGCGCCCCGGGCCCGCCGTCCGGCCCGGCCTCCCGCTGCCGCCCGACCAGCGCCAGCGCCCCCGCGTAGTAGCCGCGCCCGCCGACCTCGTGACGTTCGATGACCCGGCAGGCGTTCTGCACGGGCGAGCCGGTGACGGTCGCCGCGAACATGGTCTCCCGCAGCACGTCCCGCACGTCCAGGGAGGAGCGGCCCCGCAACTCGTACTCGGTGTGCGCGAGATGGGCCATCTCCTTGAGCCGCGGCCCGATCACCACCCCGCCCATGTCCCCGACCGTGCACATCATCTTGAGCTCCTCGTCGACGACCATCGAGAGCTCCTCGATCTCCTTGCCGTCGGCGAGGAACGCGAGCAGGTCCTCGGGCGTCGGCCCCCCGGCCGGGTAGCGGTACGTCCCGCTGATCGGGTTCATCACGACCGTCCCGGCGGACATCCGCACATGCACCTCCGGGCTCGCCCCGACCAGCGTCCGCTCCCCGGTGTGCACGACGAACGTCCAGTACGCGCCCCGCTCGCCGACCAGGAGCCGGCGGAACAGCGCCAGCGCGTCGGCCCGTCCGAACCCCGGGATCCGCCCCTCGTACGTCCGCCGGATCACGAAGTTGGCGCCCTCGCCGCGCCCGATCTCCTCGCGCAGCACCCGCCCGACGATCTCGGAGTACGCCTCGTCACCGACGTCGAAGCCGCCGCCCTCGACCCGCACGTCATGGGCCGGGAGCTCGGCCAGCGCCCGCGCGAGCGGCAGTTCGTGGCGTTCCTCGGGGGTGAGCACCGCGAGCGGGGTGCCGTCGTCGCGGACGTCGAAGCCGCGCTCCCTGATCTGCCGGAACGGGATCAGCGCGAGCGCCTCGTCGGGGATGTCGGCGAGGCGCTCCACCTCGCGCACCGGCCCCAGCAGCAACTCGACCACGTCGTGGTCGCGGCCGGGAGTGCGGCGGCGCAGCAGGGCGAAGGGACGGGGGTCGTCCAGCAGGTCGAGCAGATTCATCGGTGCGGTCCTTCTCTCGAAATCGTGCATCTCGGAGAGGAACGGCCCGGGTCCGCAAACACCGAAGGCCGCCCCTCGGGCGGCCTTCGCGAAGTCGTGTCTACGCGCAGTCAGTGGGCCGCCGGATGAGCGGTCCACCACCAGTTCTGGTTCGAATGCGCGAACATGCGCCGCACCTTACCCGACGGTGAGGGGCGGCAACAGCGTGAAAGGGTCCCGCGGGGCGTTCCGAGTGTCCGGTCACCGGCCATGGATGGCCAGACAGACCGAACGCACCGAGAAACGAGAACCATGCACGCAGTCCGTTCGTCCCAGCCCCGCCGAAAGCGCGTCCGCGCCCTGACCGTGCTCCTCGCGGCAGCCGCCCTCGCCGCCGTTCCGCTCGTCCCCGCGAGCTCCGCCCCGCGCACGGGCGACGCCGAGGACCTGACCCAGGTCGCCTACCGCGGATACATCTTCACCGTTCCCGACTCCTGGCAGATCGTGGACCTGAAGAAACATCCCGACACCTGTGTCCGCTTCGACCGGCACGCCGTCTACCTGGGCAGTCCGGGCAGCGACCAGAACTGCCCGGCCAGGGCCAGCGGCCGTACCGAGGCGCTGCTGGTCCAGCCCGCTCCCGTGGCCCCCAAGGCCGTCACCGAGAACCCGACGGCCCGCACCTACCGGGCCACCGCCGACCGCATCGCCATCACCGCGGCCTACGGATACGACCGCGCGCGCATCCAGGACGTCCTGCGCAGCGCCGGACTGCCCGTCGCCACCGCACGGCGCGAGGAGGCCGGGCAGGAGCGCGCGGTGGCCCCGCTGCCGAAGGACGCGACCTCCTTCCGCGGCGAGGGCTTCGACGCCTGCACCGCCCCGAGCCAGTCGGCGATGGACGCCTGGCGCGACGACTCCCCGTACGGCGCCATCGGTGTCTACATCGGCGGTCTCAACCGCGCCTGCGCCCAGCAGCACCTGACCGCCGACTGGGTGCGGACGCAGTACACGCGCGGCTGGCGGTTCTTCCCGCTGTACGTCGGCCGGCAGCCCTCCTCCGACGGCGGCAGCTGCGGGGGCGGCTGCTCGGCGATCACCAGCCCGGTGGCGCAGGGCACCGCGGCCGCCGACGACGCCGTCAAGCAGGCGGCCGCGCTGGGCTTCGGCAAGGGGTCCGTGATCTACGACGACCTGGAGCACTACGAACCCGGAGGCAAGGTCACCGAGCAGGTGCTCGCCTACGTCCAGGCCTACACCGTGCGCCTGCACGCACTCGGCTACCGCTCCGGCGCGTACGGCAACACCTCGTCCCTGGTGTCCGACCTGATCGCCAACAAGAGCCGCGTCACCCTGCCCGACGTCATCCACTTCGCCCGCTGGAACCGGGTGTCGAGCACCTCGGACTCCTCGATCCCCTCGACCCTGTGGAACAAGCACCAGCGCGTCCACCAGTACGTGGGCGACACGACCGAGACCCACGGCGGTGTGCGGATCTCCATCGACCGTGACCGGCTCGACGTGGACTAGGCACCGGCCGTCTCCTCCCCGGGCGGGCGCCGCGACCGCCGCACGGCCGCCCGGGGGGTCACCGATCGAGCGCGGTTCGTCTCACTTGATGGGCATGTGGATGGGACGCCCGACACGACCCCGTAATGTTGTCCGGGTGACCGTGAACGCTAAGCCCAGCGCGAGCGCTGGCAACACCTGGCGAAACCTGCCCGCGGCGCAGCAGCCCGAGTACCCCGATGCCGAGGCTCTGCGCGATGTGATCGCGGACCTCGAGTCGTATCCGCCGCTCGTCTTCGCGGGCGAGTGCGACCAGCTGCGCGCCCGGATGGCGTCCGTCGCCAAGGGAGAGGCGTTCCTTCTCCAGGGCGGCGACTGCGCCGAGGCCTTCGACGCCGTGTCGGCCGACCACATCCGCAACAAGCTCAAGACGCTGCTCCAGATGGGCGCCGTCCTCACGTACGCCGCCTCGGTGCCGGTGGTGAAGGTCGGCCGGATCGCCGGCCAGTACTCCAAGCCCCGTTCCAAGGGCACCGAGACCCGCGACGGCGTGACCCTGCCGACCTACCGGGGCGACTCGGTCAACGGCTTCGACTTCGACGAGAAGTCCCGTATCCCGGACCCCGAGCGCCTGAAGCGGATGTACAACGCGTCCGCCTCCACGCTCAACCTGGTGCGCGCCTTCGCCACCGGCGGTTACGCCGACCTGCGCCAGGTGCACGCCTGGAACCAGGACTTCGTGAAGTCGTCCCCGTCCGGCCAGCGCTACGAGCAGCTCGCGCGTGAGATCGACAACGCGATGAACTTCATGCGGGCCTGCGGCACCGACCCGGAGGAGTTCAAGACCGTCGAGTTCTACGCCTCCCACGAGGCGCTGCTCCTCGACTACGAGTCGGCGCTGACCCGCGTCGACTCGCGTACGGGCCACCTGTACGACGTCTCGGGCCACATGGTGTGGATCGGTGAGCGCACCCGTCAGCTCGACGGCGCGCACATCGAGTTCGCGTCGAAGATCCGCAACCCGATCGGGATCAAGCTGGGTCCGACGACGACGGCCGAGGAGGCGCTCCAGTACATCGAGCGTCTCGACCCGGACCGTGAGCCGGGCCGTCTCACCTTCATCGTGCGGATGGGCGCGGACAAGGTCCGCGACAAGCTGCCCGAGCTGGTCGAGAAGGTCACCGCCTCCGGCGCGACCGTGGCCTGGGTGACCGACCCGATGCACGGCAACACCTTCGAGGCGGCCTCGGGCCACAAGACCCGCCGCTTCGACGACGTGCTCGACGAGGTCAAGGGCTTCTTCGAGGTCCACAAGGGTCTCGGGACCCACCCGGGCGGCATCCATGTCGAGCTCACCGGTGACGACGTCACCGAGTGCGTGGGCGGCGGCGACGAGATCTTCGTCGACGATCTGCACCAGCGCTACGAGACGGCCTGTGATCCCCGTCTGAACCGCAGCCAGTCGCTTGACCTGGCCTTCCTCGTCGCCGAGATGTACCGCGACCAGTAGGAGATCAACAGGCGTCACGCCTGTTACGGGCACTGTGGTGGGGCGCGGATCACATACGATCCGCGCCCCACACCACTTTTGTGGTTCCTATGTGACGGGTAAGGTTAGGTTAGCCTCACCGATCATCGGGACGGCGTGACCCAACGATTCCGGCGGGAGGTGAACCGGGTGTACGTCTGCAGTTGCTTCGGGATCACCGAACAGCAGGTGAAGAAGCACGCGGCGGACGGCGCGTGCACTCCTCGGCAGATAGCCTCGGCCTCCAAGGCGGGCACGGACTGCGGTTCGTGCGTTCGCCGGATCCAGGCGCTGCTGGGCCGGGGCTCGTGTCCCCGCCGTGAGCTGGCCGAACGGGGGATGCCCGTGCTCTCCGAGGTCCTCGCGGAGGCCGCGGCCGATCGGCGTGAGGCCGCCGAGTACGGGACCGCGGAGCGCGAGGCCGCCTAGCCCTGAAGCCGCCCGGCCCTGAGGCCGCGCCTAGCTCTCCGGCTGCTCGATGAGCTGCGCGAGGTAGAGCGCCTCGCCGAGCTTCTCGACCAGCTCCAGCTGCGTGTCCAGGTAGTCGATGTGGTGTTCCTCGTCCTCGAGGATCGACTCGAAGATGTTCGCGGACGTGATGTCGCCCTTCGCGCGCATCACCTCGATCCCGCGCTTGAGGCGGTCGATCGCCTCGACCTCCACCTGCCGGTCGGCCTGGAACATCTCGGTGACGGTCTGCCCCACCCGGACATGGAAGAGCCGCTGGTAGTTCGGCAGTCCGTCCAGGAAGAGAATGCGGTCGGTGAGTACCTCCGCGTGCTTCATCTCGTCGAACGACTCGTGCCGTGTGTACTTCGCGAGCTTGGTCCAGCCGAAGTTCTCCTGCATCTTCGCGTGCAGGAAGTACTGGTTGATCGCGGTCAGCTCACCGGTCAGCTGCTCGTTGAGGAATTCGATGACCTCGGGGTCGCCCTGCATCGCAGAGGCTCCTTCCAAGCGGGTACTGGGCAGATTGCGCCGCATCCTTGCACCGGTGTCCGGGAGCGTCCAGTAAGTGCATGCTTACTCCGAGTTGCCCGGATCTCGCCCGCGCTGGTCATGGGCACCGTTCCGGGTCTGTCAGGATGGAGTCATGGGTCAGCCGGTGGAGCGCGAATCTGGAGAAACGGCACAGTCGGAGCTTCCGCCAGGACAGCGACTTCAGCGCGGCTGGCCGGTCACGCACTACGGTCCCGTCCCCAAGTTCCGCCCCGAGCGCTGGGAATTCAGGGTCTTCGGAGCCACCGCCGACGGCGGGAAGCAGTGCTGGACCCACGACGAGTTCACCGCCCTCCCGTACGCCTCCGTCGTGGCCGATCTGCACTGCGTCACGAAGTTCAGCATGCTGGGGGCCGAATGGGGGGGTGTCCCCGCCCGTACGATCCTGGAGATAGCCCCGCCCGCGCCCGCCGTCACCCATGTGATGGTCTGGGCCGAGTACGGGTTCAGCTCGAACCTCCGTCTCGCGGACTTCGCCTCCGAGCGCACCATCTTCGCCACCCACAAGGACGGCGAGCTGCTGACGGCGGAGCACGGTTTCCCGCTGCGCCTGGTCGTCCCGCATCTGTACGCGTGGAAGGGGCCCAAGTGGGTGCGCGGCGTCGAGTACATGACCGCCGACCGCCGCGGCTTCTGGGAGGAGCGGGGCTACCACAACGTCGGTGACCCCTGGCGCGAGCAGCGTTACTCCTACCAGGAGGAACCCGGGGACGGCCCCGAGCTCTGAGCCCCTGGGCCCGAGTGCCGGCGCGCGTCCCCGGTGCCGGTGTCCCGGCGGGTCAGTGGTGGTACCGGTGCACCACGGCGTGCCCTTTGCCCCGGCCGATCGTCCACTTGTTGACCGGCGTCGTCACCACGAAGGCCGCCACGAGCGAGATCAGCAGCGACCCCCAGAACAGCAGGTCGCCCAGCTGCGCGTCCATCGCGTCCGGCCACAGCACGATGACGCCGTTGTCGATCAGCTCCATCACCGCGATGGACAGCGTGTCGGCGGCCAGCGCCACCCGGACGGCGGTGCGGAAACCGACACCCGCCCTCAGCACTCCGCGCAGGGTGAGCGCGTAGCCGAAGAAGAAGGCCAGCGCGATCGCCAGGACCGTCGTCGGCAGGTTTCCCCACCCGAACGCCGTGCCCACGACCATGCCCAGCACCTCGCCGATGGCGCAGCCGGTGAGGCAGTGGAGGGTGGCCAGGGCGGCCATGGACCAGGTGGCCGCGGCCGGCGCGTGGCGGTGGGCGTGGTGCGGGTCTTCGTGCGTGTCCGTGTGTGCGGGCCTGTCCGTGTGTCCCTCGTGCTGCATGAGATCCCCCAATGTCGTGTCACGGCTCCTTCGCACAGAAGCAACCGTATACCCCCCTGGGGTATTCCCGCGCGATGGCGGGACGCGTCGTGGGACCGGCGGGCGGACTATCCGTCGCGGAGCTTTTTCAGCCGCTCCACGTCGGCCGCGTGCCCTTCCTTCCCGCCGGGGGTCTCGATGATCAGCGGGACGCCCTCCGTGGCGGGATGGGTCATCAGGGCGCGGAACGGGTCCTCGCCTATGTGGCCGGAGCCGATGTTCTCGTGGCGGTCCTTGTGCGCGCCGACCACATCCTTGGAGTCGTTGGCGTGGATCAGCTTCAGGCGCCCCTCACCGACGGTGTCGACCAGCAGATCGAGGGTCTGGTGCATACCGCTCGGCCCGGTCAGATCGTGGCCCGCCGCGAAGATGTGGCAGGTGTCGAGACAGACACCCAGCTTGGGGTGCGCGTCCAGGGCCTCGAAGTAGGGGCCGAAGTCCCAGGTGCGCGAGCACAGCGAGGCGCCCTGCCCGGCCGTCGACTCCAGCAGCAGGAACGGGTCGTCGTCATGGGTCAGCTCGTCCAGCAGCGGCAGCAGACGGTCGCGCACCTGCTTCAGCGCGACGGACCGTTCCCGGCCGCCGGTGGCGCTCCCGGTGTGCACGACCACCCCCAGGGCGCCGATCTCCCGTCCGCGCCGCAGCGAGTGCCGCAGCGACTCCACCGACCTCTCGACCGTCGCCTCGGTGTGCGAACCGAAGTTGATCAGGTACGGGGCGTGGACGTACGCGGGGATCGACCCCGCGGCGCACGCGGCGCGGAAGTCCTCGTCCTGCTTCGGGTTCCCGGTGGGCGTCGCCCAGCCGCGCGGGTTGGCGACGAAGACCTGGACGGCCTCGGCCGCGAGGTCACGGGCGTAGGCCAGGCCGACGGAGTTGAGGCCGCCGGCCACGGGCACGTGGCCGCCGACGGGGTTGCGGAGCTGCTTGCTGGTCACACCCGTCAGGGTGTCACGCGCCCGCGGGTACCCCGCGGGCGGACCCGTGGGGTACCAGTGAGCGGACCGGTTCGCGGACTTCGCGGACTTCGCGGAGGAGCGGCCTCCGAGCGGCTGCCCGGGCGGAGGCCGTGCGCCGCCGGGGTTCCCCGGCGGCGGTTCGGCTCAGCGGATCTGGATCGTGATCGTCGCGCCCTTGGGTGCCGTGTCGCCGCCGTCCACCGACTGCTTCTTGACCGTGTCGCCGAAGAGCCCGAGCAGCCCGCGGTCCTTGTCGACCTCGAATCCGGCGTTCTTCAGCGTCTCCGTCGCGTCGTCCACGCTGTCGCCGACGACGTCCGGGACCTCCACCATCTCGGGGCCCTTGGAGAGGGTCAGCGTCACCGTGTCCCCCGTGGCGGCCTCACGGCCCGCGCGCGGTGTCTGCTGGGCGACCTGGCCCTTGTCGAACTCCGAGTTGACCCGCTCCGCGGCGATCTTCACCTTCAGGCCCGCGCCCTCCAGCTGCGCGGTGGCGTCCTCGACGGACGAGCCGGTCACGTCGGGCAGCTCCACCGGGGCGCCCTTGCTCACGACGATCGCGATCGCCGAGCCCGAGTGCCGTTCCGTGCCCGGTGCCGGATCCGTGCCGATCACGAAGCCCTTGGTCACGTCCTCGCTGAAGGCGCGCGTGACCATGCCCGGGGCGAGCCCGTCGCCCTTGAGCACCTCTCTCGCCTTGAACAGGGCGAGACCCTTGAGGTCCGGCACCTGGACCGTCCGGGGGCCGTCGGAGACGGTCAGGGTCACGGAGTCGTTGTCGCGGATCCGCTCGCCGACGCCGGGGTCGGTGCTGATGACCGTGCCGCGCTTCACGGTGTCGCTGTAGGCGTGCTTGACCTGCTTGACGTCCAGTCCGGCGCCCTGGAGCTGGGTCCTGGCCTGCTGCTCCGTCTTCGCCAGGACGGGCGGGACCTTGGTGAACTGGCCCGAGTTGATGTACCAGACACCCGCGCCGAGGCCGAGCACCAGCACGATCGCGGCGACGACCAGCATCATCCCGCGCCGCGGCCGCGTCCCCGGAACCTGCGGCGGCCCGACCGGCGCGGTGGTGAAGGGGCTGCTCTGCTCGAACCGGCTGGTCCGGTCGAGGGCGTTGTCGTCCTCGTTCACGGGCAGCAGGCGGGGGACGGACAGCGAGCGCGGGATCACGCTCGTACGGTCGTCGGCGTTGTCGTGGCCCACGGACAGCGCGCCCGGCGGCACGGCGTCGAGCTGCTCGGCGGTGAGACCGGCCCGGGCTTCGAGGACCTGGCCGAGCAGGGTCACCGCGTCGGCCGGGCGGACCTCGGGATTGCGGGCCGTGGCCGCGGTGACCAGCTCGTCTAGCGGGTACGCCATGCCCGGCACGGCGGCCGACGGAGGCGGCACGTCCTCGTGGAGGTGCTGGTAGAGCACCTGAGCGGCGGAGTCGGCGGTGTGCGGCTTGGCGCCGGTGAGCATTTCGTAGAGGACGACCCCGCAGGCGTAGACGTCGACCCGGGTGTCGGAGGTGCCGTGCTCGATCTGCTCGGGGGCGAGGTACGACACGGTGCCGAGGACGGCGCCCGTCGTACTGGTCACCGTGTCCACGGCGCGGACGAGACCGAAGTCCGCGACCTTGACCCGGCCGTCGTCCCCTATCAGGACGTTCTCCGGCTTCATGTCGCGGTGCACGAACCCGGCGCGGTGGGCCGCGCCGAGGGCGGCGAGCACCGGCTCCAGGATGTCCAGCGCGGCCCGGGGCTGGAGCGCGCCGCGCTCGCGCAGCACGTCGCGCAGGGTGCACCCGGCGATGTACTCCATGGCCAGATAGACGTACGACCCGTCCGCCCCCTGGTCGAAGACCTGCACCACATTGGGGTGCGCCAGCCGTGCCACCGACTTGGCCTCGCGGATGAAGCGCTCGACGAACGAGACGTCCGCGGCCAGCGTCGGGTGCATCACCTTGAGCGCGAGCACGCGGTCCAGACGGGTGTCCAAGGCCCTGTAGACCGTGGCCATCCCGCCGACCGCGATCCGTGCGTCGACGCGATAGCGGCCGTCGAGCACGTGTCCGACAAGCGGGTCCTGAAGGGTCGTATCCACGCAGGTGAGTCTACGAGCCGCCACTGTCACGAGGTCCCGTTCGGCCGATACAGGGGCTCGACTGCAGCCGAGCTGTGACGCACACCGCCCGCCCGAATATCTGTTCGTAGGGCAGATGTCCGATCAGGCCCTGTCTGTCACCGCAAGGCCACAACGCGACAACCCGCACGCCGGACCGGCCAAAAACCGCCGAGGAATCCGACGCCGAATCCGACACCGAGACCGAGGCAGGAACCGGCGCGCGAGCCGCCGCGCATCCGACGAGCGCATCCGGCGGCGCGGGGGCCTCGGTCAGAACGCCGGGCGCTCGGGGTCCAGTGCCGCCCTGCCCTCCACCGGAGAGGACGCCGTGGCGAAGTGCCGCCGGGGGATGCGCCCGGCCCGCCGCGCCAGACGCCCCGCCTCCACCGCGTGCCGCATGGCCTCCGCCATCAGGACCGGCTCCTGGGCCCGGGTCACCGCCGAGGCCAGCATCACCCCCGCGCACCCCAGCTCCATCGCGAGCGCGGCGTCCGACGCCGTGCCCGCTCCCGCGTCCAGGATCACCGGCACGCGCGCGTGCTCGACGATCAGCTCGAAGTTGTGCGGGTTGCGGATCCCGAGCCCGGACCCGATGGGCGAGCCGAGCGGCATGATCGCCGCACAGCCGACGTCCTCCAGCTTCCGCGCCAGCACCGGGTCGTCGTTCGTGTAAGGCAGCACGGTGAAGCCGTCGTCGACCAGCGTCTCCGCCGCGTCGAGCAGCTCGATCGGATCGGGCAGCAGAGTCCGCTCGTCGGCGATGACCTCCAGCTTGACCAGATCGGTCCCCAGCGCCTCGCGCGCCAGACGGGCGGTCAGCACGGCCTCGCCCGCGGTGTAGCAGCCCGCCGTGTTCGGCAGGACACGGATGTTCAGCCGGCCGAGCACCGACAGGACCGAGCCGTGCACCGAGGCGTCCACGCGCCGCATCGCGACCGTCGTCAGCTCCGTGCCGGACGCCACCAGGGAACGCTCCAGCACGTCGAGGCTGGGCGCGCCGCCCGTCCCCATGATCAGCCGGGACGCGTAGGTCGTACCGCCGAGGACGAAGGGGTCGTCTGCCATGGGTCAGCCTCCTTGGACGGCGGTGAGGACTTCGACGCGGTCGCCCTCGGCGAGCGAGGTGGACGGCCACTGCGCGCGCGGGACGACGGTTTCGTTGAGGGCCGCGGCCACCCCGGACGACGACGGCGTGAGGGTCGCGACGAGCGTGTCGAGAGCGGTTCCCTCGGCGATCCGCCGCCGCTCCCCGTTGACGACGATGTTCATACGTGCAGCTCCGTGCGGGCCGTGGCGCCGAAGCGCAGGGGGGTGAACGGGCGGGCTTCGGCGGGGAGTTCACCGGTGGCAAGGGCGTGGGCCAGCACGTCACCGGTCACCGGCGTCAGGAGCACACCGTTGCGGTGGTGTCCGGTGGCCAGCAGCAGCCCGTCCAGCGCGCTCGGACCGAGCAGCGGCGCGTTGTCGGGCGAGCAGGGGCGCAGCCCCGCGCGGGTCTCGGTGAGCGGCAGCTCGGTGATCCCGGGGACCAGCTCGTGGGCGTCGCGCAGCAGTTCGTACACGCCGCCCGCCGTCACCGTGGTGTCCCAGCCCAGCTCCTCGCTGGTCGCGCCCACCACGAGCTCGCCGTTCTCGCGCGGCACCAGGTAGACGTGGCTGCCGCGCACCACGGCCCGCACGGTGCGATGGAGGAAGGGCGCGTACCGCCCCGGCACGGTCAGCCGCAGCACCTGCCCCTTGACCGGGCGCACCGGCGGTACGACGTCGTCGGGGACGCCCGCCAGGCGCCCGCTGAGGCTGCCCCCGGCGAGCACCACCTGACCCGCGCCGAGTCCGGTGCCGTCCGCGGTGAGGACCCCGGCGGCCCGCTCCCGTACGACGCTCAGACGCTCCGCCCAGGTCCGGTGCATGACCACCCCGGCCCGCTCGCACGCCGTGACCAGGGCTGCCGCGAGGCGCCGCGGGTCGATCTGGTGGTCGCCGTCCACCCGCAGACCCCCGCGCACGCCGGGCGCGAGCATGGGCTCCAGCCTGCGGCACTCACGGCCGCTCAGCCACTCCGACTCCAGCCCCGACCGGACCTGCAGCGCGTGCAGTTCGCGCAGATGGGCACGGTCGTCGGCGTCCAGCGCGACGGCCAGCGTGCCGCTCCGCCGGTAGCCGAGGTCCTGGCCGGTGGCCTCGGTGAGCTCGGCGGCGAAGTCCGGATAGCGGCGCGCCGAGGCGAGGTTGAGGCCCAGCAGGGTCTCCTCGCCGAAGTGCAGCTCGGTCACGGCGGCCAGCATCCCGGCCGCGACCTGCGCGGCCCCGCCGCCCGGCTCGGGGTCCACGAGGGCGGTCGTGAACCCGCGCCGCGCGGCCCGCCAGGCCGTCACCAGACCGATGATTCCGCCCCCGACGACGAGGACGTCCGACGAACGTGCAGACGGCATGGGCGTCCAGCCCCTCCCTTCGCCGGCATGACCCGGATCAGGTTCGTACGGTCGGAGGCCGTCCAGCCTCCCTCTCAGCCCGGTGCGTCCGGGCTCCCGCGAGTGCTTTACGTTGGCCACCCTAGCCCGCCCCCGACCGTCTCAGTAAGGGAGCCTCCGCCCATGGCGCGACCGCTCGACGGCCTCTTGCTCGCCCCCGTCGCCGACCAGGCGCCGGGCCAGGTGGGTACCCGCACCCGGTTCACCTACCACGAGGAGGACGGCGTGGTGTGGGCCGACTACACGGGCGGCGACGTCGTCCGCGGACACCTCGTCGGCACCCGCGAGGGCGACCGCCTCGACTTCCGGTACGTACAGCTCGGACGCGACGGGACCACCGCGTCCGGCCACTGCGTGTCCCTCGTCGTGGAACTGCCCGACGGGCGCCTGCGGCTGGAGGAGACCTGGACGTGGGAGTCCCGGCCGGGCACCGGGACGAGCGTGGTGGAGGAACCGCGCGGGACCTGTCGTGTGGACCAGGTCACCGAGCCCGTCCACTGACTGACGAATGGTCAGGTGTCTATGGTGATCAGGTGAGCGATCAGACGCAGGCACAGGCACCGTCGCAGAGGCCCGCGGCACGACGGGTCGTCGTGGCGGGCGCGGGCATGGCCGGGGTGCAGACCGCGGTCGCCCTGCGCGAACAGGGCTTCACCGGCACCGTCACGCTGATCGGCGCGGAGCCGCATCAGCCGTACGACCGGCCGCCGCTGTCCAAGGCCGTCCTGCTCGGCAAGGCCGAGGGCTCCGCCTTCGACGTCGACTTCGAGGCCCTGGACATCGACCTCAGACTGGGCAGCGAGGCGCTCGGCGTGCGCCCCGGCGACCACGAACTGGACACGGACGCGGGGCCCGTCCCGTACGACGTCCTGGTCGTCGCCACCGGCGCCGAACCGATCCGGCTCCCCGGCGCCGAAGGCGTGCCCGGCGTGCATCTGCTGCGCACCCTGGACGACGCCGACCGGCTGCGCCCGGTTCTCGCCCGGCAGCACGACATCGTGGTGGTCGGAGCGGGCTGGATCGGCGCCGAGTTCGCCACGGCCGCGCGTGAGGCCGGCTGCGCGGTCACGGTCGTCGAGGCCGCCGACCGGCCGCTCGCCGAGGCGCTGCCGGCCGAGGTGGCCGCGCCGATGGCCGCCTGGTACGCGGACAGCGGGGCCTCGCTGCGGACCCGCGCGCGCGTGGAGCGCGTCGAGCCCGGCGCGGTCGTCCTGGACGACGGCTCCCGGGTGCCCGCGGACGCCGTCGTGGTCGGGATCGGCGCACGGCCCGCCACGGCCTGGATCGCCGGCTCCGGCATCGAACTCGGCGCCCACCGCGAGATCGTCGCCGACGACCACCTGCGCACCTCCCTGCCGGACGTCTACGCGGTCGGCGACTGCGCCTCCTTCCCGTCCGGACGCTACGAGGAACGCCTCCTCGTCCACCACTGGGACAACGCCCTCCAGGGCCCGCGCACGGTCGCCCTGAACATCGTCGGCGAGACGCCCGCCGCCTACGACCCCGTGCCGTACTTCTGGTCCGAGCAGTTCGGCCGTTTCGTGCAGTACGCCGGCCACCACACGTCCGCCGACACCCTGGTCTGGCGCGGCGCCCCCTCGGGCGCCTCCTGGTCGGTGTGCTGGCTGCGCGAGACACGGCTCGTCGCCCTCCTGGCGGTGGGCCGCCCGAGGGACCTCGCCCAGGGCCGCAAGCTGATCGAGGCGGGCGCCACCATGGATCCGGAGCTGCTCGCGGACGCGTCGAGGCCGCTGAAGGCCGCCGCGACCTGATCCGTCACCCCAGGTCGGACGCCCTCGGCTTCCGACTGTCGGTGCGGGATGGCACGCTTGTCCCGTGACCGAGATTGACGCAAAGATCGATGCTCTCGTCCCCGCCTGGCTCACCCTCCCCGACATCGCCGAACAGTTCGGCGTCGAGGTGACGCGCGTCCGGCAGCTGGTCAAGGACGGCCAGCTGATCGCCGTACGCCGTGGTGAGAACCGTGCGCTGCACGTCCCCGCCGATTTCATCGACGTGGACGAACAGAAGGTCGTCAAGGGCCTGGCCGGCACCCTGACGCTCCTGAGGGACGACGGCTTCTCCGACGAAGAGGCCCTCGAATGGCTCTTCACCCCCGACCCGAGCCTGCCCGGCACCCCCGCGCAGGCTCTGAGCGAGAATCGCGGCACGGAGGTGAAGCGCCGCGCCCAGGCGCTCGCCGTCTGACCTGAACGCGACCGTCCGGCACGGGGAGCGCGACGCCGGGAGCATCCCGGCCGCCGCGCTCCCCGCGCACCGAACAAACGGGGGGAACCACACATGCCCGAGAACGCCGGCCCGACCGTGCGGAGCCGCCTCGCCGACGCCCGCGTCTACCTGTGCACCGACGCCCGCAGGCGTCAGGGCGACCTCGCCGAGTTCCTCGACGCGGTCCTGGCGGGCGGCGTCGACATCGTGCAGCTGCGCGACAAGGGCATGGAGGCGGGGGAGGAGCTGGAGCACCTCCAGGTCTTCGCGGACGCCTGCGCCCGGCACGGCAGACTTCTCGCGGTCAACGACCGTGCGGACGTGGCCCACGCCGCCCGAGCCGACGTCCTGCACCTGGGCCAGGGAGACCTCCCGGTTCCCGCGGCCCGCGCGATCCTCGGCGACGAGGTGCTCATCGGCCGTTCCACGCACTCCGCCTCCGAGGCCGGCGCCGCCGCCGTCCAGGAGGGCGTGGACTACTTCTGCACCGGCCCCTGCTGGCCCACCCCCACGAAGCCCGGCCGCCACGCCCCCGGCCTCGACCTGGTCCGCGGCACGGCGGCCCTCGGCACGGACCGCCCCTGGTTCGCGATCGGCGGCATCGACCTCGGCCGGCTGGACGAGGTGCTCGAAGCGGGCGCCCGCCGCGTCGTCGTCGTACGGGCGATCACCGAGGCGGACGACCCGGGCGGGGCGGCGGCGGAATTCGCGAAGCGGCTGCGCACGGCGTAGACCCGTCGGCCGTCCGCGGGGAGGGTCCCGGGGAGTCCCGGCGAGGCCCCTGTCCGAGGGGTGGACAAGAAATCGACAGATCGGACAAAAGTCAGCGGTTCGGTTGGGTGACCGACGCCCTCTGGCTAACCTGCGAGTATGGCCCTTGGATCTGCTTCCACCAGGACTGATCACGCACGCACCGTGCGCGACATGCTCGCGACCGGCAAACAGACCTATTCCTTCGAGTTCTCGGCGCCGAAGACTCCGAAGGGCGAGCGGAACCTGTGGAACGCCCTGCGGCGGGTCGAGGCCGTGGCTCCCGACTTCGTCTCCGTGACCTACGGGGCCGGCGGCTCCACGCGGGCCGGCACGGTCAAGGAGACCGAGCAGATCGTCCTCGACACGACCCTCACCCCGGTCGCGCACCTCACCGCGGTCAATCACTCCATCGCGGAACTGCGCAACATCATCGGGCAGTACGCGGACGCGGGCATCCGCAACATGCTCGCCGTGCGCGGCGACCCGCCCGGCGACCCCATGGGCGACTGGGTGCCCCACCCCAAGGGGCTGACCTACGCGGCCGAACTGGTGCGCCTCATCAAGGAATCCGGCGACTTCTGCGTCGGGGTCGCGGCCTTCCCCGAGATGCACCCCCGGTCCACGGAGTGGGATCTGGACGTCTCCCACTTCGTCGACAAGTGCCGCGCCGGCGCCGACTACGCCATCACGCAGATGTTCTTCCAGCCCGAGTCCTACCTCCGTCTGCGTGACCGTGTGGACGCGGCGGGTTGCGCGACACCGGTCATCCCCGAAGTCATGCCCGTGACAAGTGTGAAGATGTTGGAACGTCTGCCCAAACTCTCGAATGCTTCGTTCCCGGACGCCCTGAAAGAGCGGATCCTCACAGTCAAAGACGATCCGGCGGCTGTACGCTCCATGGGGATCGAGTTCGCGACGGAGTTCTGCGCGAGGCTGCTGACCGAGGGAGTCCCCGGGCTGCACTTCATCACGCTCAACAACTCCACGGCGACGCTGGAAATCTACGAGAATCTGGGCCTGCATCACCCGCAGCAGGCCTAGACCGGTCGCACCCACGTACGACACACTGCGTAGCGGCCACTGGGAGAGGGGCGTACATGGGCTTGACGGTCCTCTATCTGGCATTCGGCATTGTCGCGCTGTGGCTGCTCGGCGAAGTGCTGCTGCAGTACAAGGCGCGGCTGCGCTTCCGGCTGCTCGCCTTCGTCGGCTTCCTCGGTGTGGTCCTCGGCGTACTGATGCACTCGGTCGTGGTCATCGGTCTCGGCGCGGCCGCCTTCACGGTCGGCCAGACCTATGTGACGCTGTCGTTCCGCCAGGGCTTCGCGCAGGGCTGGGCCATCAAGGGCCCCGCCGTGGAGGACAAGCCCGGCAAGCTCAGCAAGCGCCGCCGTGGCGAGCCGGAGGAGGCGGACCCGGCGGAGGAGAACTCCGGCCCCGAAGAGGTCGAGGTGGCCGCCTACCGGCGCGAGGACCAGTTCGCCGACGAGGACGACGTCTTCACGCCCGCCCCGTCCGACCGGTTCGCGCCCCCGGAGCAGGCCGAGCCCGCTGCCGCCGAGCCGGCCTCGGTGTACGAGCCGCAGCCGCTGCCCGAGGACACCGGCTCCTACGGTGTCTACGACTCCGGCGCCTACGCCGCCGCCAATGACCAGTCCTACGCCGGCGCGTCCCCGTCCCAGGATCAGCAGGCCTACGCGACGGGCCAGAACCAGCAGGTCTACGACACGGGCCAGAACCAGCAGGCCTACGCGTACGACGGCTACACGGGCTACGACCAGCAGCAGCAACAGCAGTACGGCTACGGCACCGGCCAGCAGCAGTACGCCACCTACACGGACCCGTACACCGGTCAGCAGACCTACACGGGCGCCACGTACGACCAGACCGCCTACAACAACGGCGGCGACCAGCAGCAGTACGCGCAGCAGCAGAACTACACCCAGGACCAGTACGCCACCGGCACGTACGGTGGCGAGACCCCGGCCGGGGGCGTCTGGGTGCCGCAGCAGCGCACCGACGAGTACGGCGGCGAAGTCCCGCCTGAGCAGCAGCAGTACCCGTACCAGGGCAACGGCAGCGCCGGGTACGACGAGCAGTACCGCTACTGACCGGCAGGCCCGCGGCGAGGGCCTCCCGCACCGCCGCCCGCCGGCAGGCTCACTGCGAGCCCTGGAACTCCGGCCCCTCCACGATCAGTCCGGCCACCAGAGCCCCCGACATGCCGGCGTGCGGCAGACCGCCGCCGGGGTGTGCCCAGCCTCCGGCAGCGAAGAGCCCCGGTATCCGCGTGGTGTTCGACGGGTGCAGCAGCCGGCCGTCCGCCGCGGCGAGCGCCGGGGCCGGAACCGCGCCGCCCTCCGCACCGGTCGCCTCCGCGATGTCGGCCGGGGTGCGGACCTCGTGCCACAGGAGCCGGGCGCGCAGACCGGGCAGGGCCCGCTCGGCGGCGTCGAGAACCCGCTCCACATCCTCCCCGGACACCTGGGCGCCGGACGGGACCGTGACGGTCAGCGTGACGGCCTCGTGCCCCGTGTCCGGGACGAGCGCCGGGTCGTCAGGACGTGCCACCACGACGGTCGGCGCCGCGGGGACGCCCGGACGCTCCCCGAAGAGCCGGTCCAGCTCACCGTCGCGGTCGGCCGAGTGGACCACCGTCCGGTGCGCCGTCCCGGCGGGCCGTCCGCCGCGCAGCGCGAGCAGCAGCGTCAGTCTGCTGGTCATGCCGGGCCGCGGCGGCACCTCGTCACCGCCGCGGAGCGCCGCCCCGTCGACGAGACCGTCCAGGGCACCCGGCGCCACGCCCGCCACCACGAAGTCGGCCCCCTCGAACATGTCTCCCCCGGATCCGGAGGCGGCGGAGCCGTGCCGGGAGAGCTCCACACCGACGACCCGGCCGTCCTTCTCGACGATCCGCTCGACGGGGGTCCCGAAACGGAACTCGACCCCGCGCTCCAGACACCGCTCGTACACGGCGCGCGCCAGCTCCCGGATGCCACCGCGCACGTACCAGGTGCCGAAGGCGTGGTCCATGTACGGCAGCACGGCGGCGCTCGCCGGGGCCGCGCGCGGATCCAGCCCGTACACCAGGGCGTGGCTCTCCAGGAGGGCCCTCAGACGCGGGTCGCGCAGCTCCCAGGCGGCGACCTCGGCGAGGGTCCCGGCCCGGCGGGTGCGCAGCAGCTTCCTGTGCGGCACCGAGGGGTAGGGCTCGCGCTCGGCCAGCACCGTCCAGTTCGGCCACAGCGGCTCTTCCAGGAGCGGCCGGCGCGAGCGGTCCCAGGCCTCCCGGGCCCGCACCAGGAACTCGCCCCACCGCTCGCCCGCGCCGTCGCCGAGCGCTTCGTCCAGCGCGGCGAGCACACCCGCGCGCGAGGCGTTCGGCAGGGACACCCGGGTGCCGTCGGCGAAGACATGGGCGGCCGACGGGTCGACCTGCACCAGCTCGACGCACTCCTCCAGGGGCCGCTTCCCGGTCTTGACGAACAGGTCGCGATGGACCGCGGGTACCGGCAGCAGGCCCGGGCCCGTGTCGAAGACGAAGCCGTCCCGCTCGAAGCGGCGCACCGCACCGCCGTACGTCCCCGTCCGCTCGTACACCACCACCCGGTGGCCCGCGACGGCCAGCCGGGCGGCGGCCGCCATCGCGCCCATCCCGGCGCCGATCACCGCAATCCGTCCCATGGCGGCGACTTTATCCGGCCCCGCCGACAGTCCCGTCAGTCGCCTTCCGCGCGCTGCGCCCCGTCGGGCGGCTGCCCCGCCACCGCCGCCGTCCGCCGCTCCTCCCGGCGCTGCGCCCGGCGGCGCAGGAACCGTCTGATGCGCGAGAGGACGAAGCAGAGCACCGCGAGCCCGGTGAAGAGCAGGACGCCGGCCACGACCGCCGCGGCCCAGGGATGAAAGACCGCCAGCGTGACGACGCCCGCGACCCCGAGATCCTCGACGGTGCTCACGGCGATGTTGCTGAAGGGCTCCGGCGAGGTGTTGATCGCCATCCGGGTCCCGGCCTTGACCGTGTGGCTCGCCAGCGCCGTCGAACCGCCGAGCAGGGCCGCCGTCAGATCCGAGACCGAACCGCTCTGCCCGGCGAGCAGCGCCCCGACCCAGGCGCCCGCCGCCGGCCGGATCACGGTGTGCACGGAGTCCCACACCGAGTCGACGTACGGGATCTTGTCGGCGACCGCCTCGCAGAGGAAGAGAACGCCGACTGTGATCAGGATCTCAGGGCGTTGCAGGGCCTCCGGGACGTCGTCGCTCAGCCCGGTGGCGCCGAACAGGCCGAGGAGCAGCACGACCGCGTACGCGTTGACGCCGCTGGCCCAGCCGCTGGTGAAGACCAGGGGGAGTACGGACACGGAGGGGATCGTAACCAGGGGGAGACGGGGGCGTCCTGGGCTTGAGCACGTAGGTCTGAGTATCCGTACTCACCGGGTGAGATGAGTAGGCGCACGGATGGGTCCGACCTGCGCGAACGACAGAGTGGAGACACGGAAAGGGGCGCGGCTCCGGCACCGCCGACACGGGGCGGCGGAACGGACCCCGCGCCCTTGGCCGCTCCTTCCGCCGACCCGCTCGGCGGGAGTGAGACACGGGGGAACCCGGGGGGACGACCGAACGGGGGCCCGACGGGGGCACGGGGGAGCACGACGAAAGCGCCGGTACGAACGGCCCGCGGGGGAAGCGGCCGACCGTACCGGCGCTTTCGCGCGTACGGGACGAAGCGGCACGGCCGGCGGGGAGCCGGCCGTGCGCGGGGTCTCAGCGGTGGCCGCTCACCCGCCCCTGGAGCAGCCGGGACAGTGCCGCGTGGACGTCGTCCAGGGAGCGCTCCGGCTGGAAGGCCTGCCAGTCCAGGGCGGCCACCAGGACCATCCCGACCAGGGCCGCCGCGGTCAGCGGAATGTCGATCTCGTCGCTGAGTTCCCCGCCCGCCACCGCGTCGCGCAGGACGTCCTCGACGACCGCCACCGCCTGCTGCCGCACCACCATGAGGGTGGACTGCCAGGCCCGGTTGGTACGCCAGAGCTCCGCCACGTAGAGCTGGGTGAACGCCGGATAGCGGTTGATGAAGACGAGCCCGGCCCGGATCATCGCGTCCAGTGCGTCGACCTTGCTGCCGCCGTCCCGGTCGGTCTTCTCCGCCGCCTCCCGCAGCGAGGCGGTGAGGAGCCCGACGCCGTGGCGCAGCAGCTCTTCGAAGAGGACCGATTTGCTCGCGAAGTTGTAGTAGACCGTGCCCTTCGCGACCCCGGCCCGCTCGGCGATCTCGTCCACCGTGGTCGCGGAGAAGCCCTGTTCGGCGATCAGGGTGACGGCCGCCTCGTAGAGCTTCTGCCGGGTCGCCTCGCGGCGGCTGCCACCGGCCGCCGTGGTGCTGCTGCTTTCCATGGCTCCGATTGTCACAGGAGCACCCGCGCGCGTGGTCACAGGCTCAGCTCCGGATGCAGCCGGTCGAGGGTCCACACCTGCCTGCGGCGGGCCGTCAGGGCGGTGAGCGCCAGCGCGCCCACCGTGAAGGCCGTCAGGACGGCGCAGGCGGTCCCTACCGGCTCCAGGCCGCCGCCGGTGATGAGCCTGCGGAGGGCCTCGACGACGTAACTCATCGGCAGGAAGGGGTGGATCGCGTTGAAGAAGCCCGGACTGGTCTGGACGGGGTACGTGCCGCCCGCCGAGGTCAGCTGGAGCATCAGGAAGGCCAGGACGAGGATCCGGCCCGCGGCTCCGAAACGGGCGTTCAGCCACTGCACGATCGCCGCGAAGCAGGCCGTCACCAGGAACAGGAAGCCGACCGTTCCCGCAGCACGGACCATCTGGAGCCCGATCGCCCAGTGCAGCACCGCCATCAGGGCGGCCGTCTGAAGGATGCCGACGACGACGACCGGCAGCCAGCCCGCCAGCGCGATGCGCCACGCCGAGGCGCCCGCCGCGAGCGCGCGCCGGTTCAGCGGCTGGATCAGCATGTACGCCACCATCGCGCCGACCCACAGGGACAGCGGGATGAAGTAGGGGGCGAAACCGGTGCCGTAGTTGGGCGCCTTGTGCAGGTCCCTGGAGGCCATGCGCACCGGGTCGGCCATGACCTCGGTCCGCAGGTCGCGGTCGGGCTTGTCGTAGTCGGGGATCCGCTCGGCGCCGTCGTGCAGGCCGCCCGCCAGCTTCCCGGACCCGCCGACGAGCTTGTACAGGCCGCCGTCGAGGTCGCCCGCACCGGACTTCAGCCGGCCGACGCCCTTGTCGAGGGTCGCCGCGCCGGTCCTGGCGGTGCCGAGACCGGAGTGCAGCCGCTTCGAGCCCCTGGCGACCGCGGCGGCCCCCTCGTTCAGCTTGTCGATCTTGGAGACGGCGTCGTCGAGGTCCTCGGCGAGATGCGGCGAGCGAGCGGCGAGGGCGCGCGCCTGCTTCTCCAGCGTCGCCAGGTTCTTGTCCAGTTCGACGAGGTCGCCGTCCTGGTCGCCGATCAGGGCGTTCACGTCGTCGGCGACCTTGAGGACGTCCGCGGCGGCCTCCGTGGCCTTCGTCAGCTCGGGACACGCCGGGTCGGGGACCGGCAGGGTCTCGCACCGGGAGCGGTGGACGGCGTTCAGCGCGTCGGAAGCGGTGCGCGCGCCCTTGGCCGCGGCCGGAGCGGTCTTCACCAGGGTGTCGAGGTTGTGGCGGATGCCCGCGGCGGAGTCGGCGACCAGCCGGGCCGTGTCGCCGATGGACTTTTCGTTGTCCTCCAGGAAGGGGCCCACCTTGTCCGCGACCCCGTCGACCTTGTCGGCCAGCGCCCGGGTGCCGTCCGCGACCTGCCGCGAACCGTCCTCCAGGTCGCCCGCTCCCGTGGTGAGTTTCCTGAGGCCCCCGGAGAGCTTCCCGCTGCCCTTCTTGGCCTCCTTCAGGCCGTCGGCGAGATCCTTGGAGCCCTTCTTCGCCTTGCCGATGCCGCTGTTGAGCCGGTCGGCGCCGTCGGCGGCCTGCACGGTCTTCCCGTGGATGTCCGAGAACGAGATGAAGATCTTGTCGAGGAACGAACGCGAGGCCTTCGTTGAGGCGGCCGTCCGTACCTCGCTGAACACGGTGCGGGAGATCTGCCCGACGATGTAGTTGTTCGCGTCGTTGGTCCGCACCTGGAGCGCGCTCGTCTCGGGGGAGGTCCCGGAGCTGGACGCGATCCTCCTGCTGAAGTCGCCCGGCATGGTCAGCGACAGGTAGTACGTGCCGTCCTCCACGCCCCGGCGGGCCTCGGCCGGGCTCACCTCGTGCCACTCGAAGGTGCCGCTGTCGCGCAGCCCCTCGGTGATGGTGTCCCCGACGGCGACCCTGCGGCCGTCGGCCGTCGCTCCCTCGTCGGCGTTCACCAGCGCCACGGGGATGCGGTCGAGACGGCCGTACGGGTCCCAGAACGACCACAGGTACAGGGCGCCGTAGAGCAGGGGCAGCAACAGGAGCGCGACCAGGGCGGCGCGCGGGAGCTTGCCCCGGCCGAAGCGGCGGAGTTCGAGAAGGGCCAGTTCAGGCGAGCGCATCGGCCGTCTTCCTGTCGGGGTTCCCGCTGTCGCTGTCGCTGTCGCTGTCGCTGTCGCTGTCGCTGTCGCTGTCGCTGTCGGCGGCGGTGGTGGCGGTGGCGGTGTCTTTGTTTGCGTCGATGTCTGCGTCAGCGTCGGCTTGCACGTCGGCGTCCGCGTCTGTGCTTGTGGCCGTGGCGGTGGCCGTGCCGGCGGCGTCGGCGTCGTCTTCGGCGGGCGTGATGGTGCCGGGGGCCTCTCCGTCGGCGGTCCTCGCCGTGGCGGCCGGTGTGGTGGACACGACGACGGCGCCCTCGGGAGCCTCGCTGCACACCGCCACGACCGTCGTTCCGGACTCGGTGAGGGACGTCAACAGGGCCCAGACCTCGGACCGTTCGGCGTCCGAGAGCTTGAGGTCGGTGTCGTCGACGCCGAGCAGCCGTGGGCGGCTGATCAGGGCCAGCGCGAGGGACAGCCGCAGTGCCTCGACCCGTTCCAGATCGCGGACGGCGGTCCTCGGCCCCTTGGGCAGCGTGTCCGGGTCGAACCCGGCCGCGGCCAGTGCGGCGCCGATCCGCGACTCGGTCTCTCCGGCCCGCTCCCCGCGAGGCCGCAGCAGGGCGCGCAGCGAACCCCCGAACCGCCGCTGGAGCAGGGCCCGTTCGCGCAGGTGCTCCCCGACGGTCAGCGCGGGGTCGAGGTCCGTGACGCCGGGAACGTGCGCGAGCGCGCTCGTCCGGCGCACCGCCGCCAGTTGCCTCGGCAGCCGTGCCGAACCCACGGCCGCCGTCCCCTCGGTGGCCTTCATCCGGCCCGTGAGGGCGAGCAGCAGGCAGGTGCGGCCGGATCCCGACGGCCCCTCGATCGCGATGAGCGATCCGGGCTCCGCGTCGAGACGGACCCCGCGGAAAGCCCACCCGCGGGGTCCTTGGAGTCCGAAGTCCTCGGCCGTGACGCGCAGTCCGTGCGGACCGTCCACAGCTCCCCCATCCTCTGGAACACATCGAACTACTTTTGAACTGACTGGTCAGTGCAAAAACTAACCCGAACTTGCGATCGAAGCAAAAGCGCAGGTCAGAACGGATTGTCAGTGGCATACCGCACGATGGGCACATACGGCCACAGTGCCGTCACACGACGACAGGAGGTTCGTCATGGCCAGCTCTTCCGCAGCCGCCGCCCGTCGGCGCCGCGCCCCCGGCCCTGCCCCCTCACTGACCACCGGACCGGCGGGCGACGTGCACCCCGTGCTCCGCCGGGCCACGGCCCCGCCCGCCGCCCTCGACCTGCTCTCCCAGGCCCGTGCCGGACTTGACGAGGCGACGGCACTGGAGACGTCCAACGAGCGTTACGCGACGGCCCACTTGGCCGCGCTGCGCACCGCCGCCGCCGTCCTCGCCGCGCGCGCCCGCCCGGAACCCGCGTCGCGGCGCAGAGCACGGATCCGCAGCGCCTGGGAGGTCCTCCCGGAGATCGCTCCCGAACTGACCGAGTGGAGCGCGCTGTTCGCCTCCGGGGCCACCCGCCGTGCCCGCGCGGAGGCCGGCATCCAGGGAGCGGCCACGACCCGCGACGCCGACGACCTGATACGCGACGTCGCCATGTTCCTGCGTCTGGTCGAGCGGATGCTGGCGTTGCAGCCCGTGCTGCCCCAGCCGCGCCAGGACGGAGACCGGGACCAGAGCCCGGACTGGAGCCGGGACCAGAGTCCGGACTGGAGCCGGGACCAGAGTCCGGACTGGAGCCGGGACCAGAGTCCGGACTGGAGCCGGGACCAGAGCCCGGACCAGGGCCGGGGTCAGAGCCGGGACCGGGTGGACGGCGCGGACAGGGGGGTTCCGGACGCGGGTTGACGGGCAGGGAATCCCGGGCGGCCGCGAGGCGATCGGGTGCGCGCGCCTCGCGTGATCCGGCGCGCGTGAGACGGAGGGCCGGTCACGGTGGCGGAGGCAATAGGGTGGAGGCGCCTGCTGCCTCCCCGCCGGGAGGCCCGAAGATCGCTCCGCCGTTCAACAGGCGGTGCCGCGCCGAGGAGTCAACTGCCGTGTCGGACCCGATGCGCCCCCGCGCTTCTCTCCGTACCGCCGTGGTCTGGGAGGTCCTCAAGGACGCCCTGGACCGTCAGGTCAAGGCCGCGGGGCGGGAGTCGCTCGACGTACTCGACACGGGCGGCGGCAGTGGCAACTTCGCCGTGCCCGTGGCCCGCCTCGGCCACCGTGTCACCGTCGTCGACCCCAGCCCGAACGCGCTGTTCGCGCTGGAGCGGCGTGCCGCCGAGGCCGACGTCGCCGACCGTGTGCAGGGTGTCCAGGGCGACGCCCACGGCCTCTTCGACGTGGTCGAACGGGGCCGCTACGACGCCGTGCTGTGCCACGGCGTCCTGGAATACGTGGACGACCCGGCCGAGGGCGTCCGCAACGTCGTGGACGCGCTGCGCCCCGAGGGCGTGCTCAGCCTCCTGGCCGCGGGCTTGGGCGGCGCGGTGCTGGCCCGCGCCCTCGCCGGGCACTTCAAGGAGGCCCGGCACGCGCTCGACGACCCGGACGGACGCTGGGGCGAGAGTGATCCCGTTCCGCACCGGTTCACCGCCGAGCAGCTCACCTCCCTGGTCGCGGGCGCCGGCCTGCACGTCGCCGCCGTGCACGGCGTACGGGTCTTCGCGGACCTGGTGCCGGGGGTCCTGGTGGACACCGAGCCGGGTGCCCTGGAGGCCCTGCTGAAACTGGAGGCCGCGGCGGCCGAGCTCACCGCCTTCCACTCCGTGGCCACACAGCTCCATGTGCTCGGTGAGGCTCGGGGGGCCACGGAGGACTGAGCGCCCCCGTGGTGCGGCGCTGATCAGGGGCTTGGCGGCACATGGAGTACGCCACAGACCACCCGATCGAGTGCTCGGCGCCGTATGATCGGGGGAGACCGTCCGGCATGACGGGCCGTTCGCTGGGGAATGCACGCCTCAGCGCATCGGGACGCCGTGAAGGGTTCCGGTCGGCGAATTGGCGTAGAGGGCGGGTTTCACGGGGCCGATTCCCTGCCTATCCTGAAGGGGACCCCCGGTCGCCCCGGCGACTGCACGATGAGGAGGACTCCGTGCCGCTCTCGGAGCACGAGCAGCGAATGCTCGAGCAGATGGAGCGAGCGCTGTACGCCGAAGATCCCAAGTTCGCGACAGCGCTTGAGGGAAGCGGGCTGCGTACGTACACCCGGCGACGGGTCTACCAGGCGGTCGTCGGCTTCCTGGTTGGTATCGCGCTCCTCATGGCTGGAATGGTCGCGGTTCAGATCTGGCTGAGCGTGGTGGGCTTCCTCGTCATGCTGGGCTGTGCGGTGCTCGCCGTCACCGGTTGGCGCAAGGCTCCCAAGCCCGGTGAGCAGCCGACCGTGCCGGGCTCGCCCGCCGCTCGTCGGCAGGCCCGGCAACACCGCTCCATGATGGACCGCATCGAACAGCGCTGGCAGCGTCGTCGCGACGAACAGGGCGGCAACTGAGCCTCCGGCTTCGCGCCGCAGACATACGCGTGAGGGGCGTCCACCCGCATCCGGGTGGACGCCCCTTCACGCGTATGTACGGCAGAAGCCCGGAAGGACCGGCCCCTCGAAGCCCCGGCCCTTCCGGGCTTCGGCCGCTCGAAGCACCACCCTCGAAGAACCACCCTCGAAGGGCCTGCCTCGAAGCGCCTGCCCTTGAAGGGCCTGCCCCTGGGCGCGAGCCCGCCGGGCCGGCCCGAAGCGCCGCCCCGGAGGGTCGGGTCTTCGCCCCTTGGTGTCCGCCGGACCGGCTGTCGTGGGGCCCGGCTCCTCGGACCGGGCCTCGGTCAGGTCTGACCGAGACTCAGGGCCGCCCTCGGCCCTGCCGGAACCGCCGGGACCGCCCCGGCAGGGCCGCCCCCGCCAGGCCGGGAAACGCTCCGGCCTGGAGAGGGGCACGGGCCCGGTCCGCCTCAGCCGTTCTGGCGCGACGGGCGGTGGAGCAGTGCCTGCCGACGGGCGGACAGCCGGGTTCCCAGAGCCGTCCAGGAGGCCGAGGCCATCCAGATCACCCGGACGGCCGAACGGGGGAGGAAGAGCGCACGCAGGCGCGCGGGACGGCTCGCGGACGTCCTGAAGGACTCCCCGACGCGGCGCGCGTCGTTCGCGAGGCCCGCCACCGGCCGGGGGCGCGGAGCGTAGAGAACCTGCTCCACGGCCGCGGCCAGCCGGTGCACCGCCGCCTCGGTCTCCGGGTCCAGTTCCCCGAGCCTGACGATCCGCTCGGCGGCCTTCCTCGGTGTCTGCGACTCCGTCGGCCCGATCCCGTAGTCCCACGCGGTATCGGTCACCTCCGACCAGGCCCCCAGCGTGTACGCCGCCACGTCCGCCTCGGTGCGGCCGTGGCCGCCGAGCCGGACCGCCCGTACCCGCGTCCGCCACAGCATGGGCGACAGCAGCAGGCCCGGGATCAGGAGGCCGGCCAGCGTCACGACGAGGATCATCGTCCAGGGCCAGTCGTCCTCCTCGGGACCGAGCGCCGCCGCGGCGGACTGGTCCGGGCAGGCCGCCAGCTTCCGCAGCCGGGACGAGCAGCTCTCGCTCGCCGACGCCTCGGCCGAGGGCGCCGCGGACGTCGAGAACGTCGGCTTCGGGGCCGCGGACTCGATCTCGCCCGGCGTGTTCGTCTGGGTGTACGACGGCACCGAACCCCGGCTCGGGGTCGGCTCGAAACGGGTCCAGCCCACGCCCTCGAAGTACAGCTCGGGCCAGGCGTGCGCGTCCCGCAGCCCCACCGCCATCGAACCGTCCGCCTGCGGGGTCCCCGCCGTGAAGCCGACCGCCACGCGGGCCGGAATCCCGAGGGTGCGCGCCATCGAGGCCATCGCGAAGGAGAAGTGGACGCAGAAACCCTCCTTCTCCTTCAGGAAGTTCGCGATCGCGGCGGAGCCGCTGCCGGCCTGCACCTGGGTGTTGTACCGGAAGTCGCCGCTGACCGCGAAGTAGTCCTGGAGCTTGACCGCCTGCTCGTAGTGGTTGGCCGAGCCCGCGGTGACCTTGCGGGCCGTCTTCGACACCACCGCGGGCAGCGACCTCGGAACCTTGGTGTACTCGCGCCGCATCGCGGGCGAGGCCTCCGGGGCGTTCGCCAGTTGCTGCGCCGTCGGCTCCACCATCAGGCTCGTGACCTCGTACCGCACGCCACGGGTGTTCTGTCCGTGGTCGCCGACGAGGGTGCGCCCCACGGGTTCGTAACGCCAGTTGCCGCTGATGTCCACCGTGCTGACCGGATACGGCATCGGCAGCCAGTCCTGCGCGTACCAGTCGGCCGCCGCGATCCGGGTCCGGATCGTCGCCCGCTTGACCTGGCCGTCCAGACCGATCGGCGCCGGGAACGTCTTCGGCACGTCCACGATGTGGCGCTGCGCCGGCTTCCACGCCGTGCCGTCGAAGTCGTCCAGCGAGACGATCCGCAGATAGAGGTTCTGTGTGTCCGCGGTGTCCGTGCGGTACGTCATGACCGTGCGGTCCTCGTCCACGTTCAGGCTGTCGCGGAGCGAGACCAGCGGGTTGACCGCGGCGATGGTGCCGCCGCCCCCGGTGCCGTTGCCGATGCCCCGGCCGGCGCCGTCCAGCAGGCCGCCGTCGATCCCGGGCAGCGCGAACGGCACGAACAGGGCGGCGAGCACCGCGACCGCCCCGATCCGCCGCCCGAAGCGGACGCGCGCGACGACACCGCTCGCGGACTCGGGGCCGGGTGTCCGGGCCGCTCCGCCGAAGACGCGGCCCCACTGCGAGAGCCGGTCCCGGCCCTCGGACAGCAGCAGCATCAGATAGCCGGCCGCCGCGAGCAGGAACCACAGCCCGGCGGCGCCACCGTTGGAGAGGCCCGCGGCGACCGAGTACAGGGCGAGCAGCGGAAGGCCGGCGGGCGCGGCGCTGCGGTAGGTCACCGCGAGGGTGTCCACCACGAGCCCGATCACCAGGACGCCGCCGACCACCATCAGCCGGATCCCGTCCGACAGCGGAGCCGGGATCGAGTACCTGCCGATGTCGTCGGCGCCCGCCCGCAGCAGTGCCGAGAAGTGCTGGAAGGCCTCGGGCCCGGGGACGATCCCGGCGAGGGCCTCCTGCCGGGCGAAGACCAGCGTCAGCAGCATCAGCGTCACCAGCGCCTGCGTCGCCACGGTCAGTGGCCGGGCCAGCGGGACCCGCCGGGTCAGCGCCCCGACACCGGTCTGCACGGTCAGCAGGAACGCCGCCTGGAAGATCCACGTCGCCGGGCTCACCAGTGGCAGCATCGCGCAGGACGTCATCAGTGTGGCCGCCGCCGCCCACAGCGCCAGCCGGGCCCGCCCGCTCATACGCCACCATCCCCCGCGGTAGTCCCCGTCGACGCCACATGCGTGCGCTGATGGTCCGCCTCGCGCCACAGGCCGGCGAGCGACGCCCCCCGCGGCACCTTCACGGCGGTCCAGCCCGCCTCGCGCAGCATGCGCAGCGGGTCCGTGCCCTCGTCCGACGGGCCGGCAACCGCGGCCGGATCCCGCACCCAGGAGTCACTGTCCAGCAGAAACGCGACGGCCCCGCCGCTGCGCTGGCGCATCTTGCCGAGCACGGTCGCCTGCTCCTCGTCGAGATCGCCGAGGAAGGCGATCAGCAGTCCCTCGTTGCCGCCGCGCAGCACCTCGTACGCCCGGGACAGGCCCGTGCCGTCCGAGTGGTCGACGACGGCGAGGGTGTCCATCATCGTGCCCGCCGCGTCCGCCGACTCCTGGCTCGTGCCCGCGAACCCGTCGGAGCCCTCGCCGGGCACCGAACTGCCGGTGTCCGTCAGAAGGCGTACCGAGAAGCCCCGTTCGAGCATGTGCAGCAGCGTGGACGCCGTTCCCGAGACCGCCCATTCGAAGGCCGAGTCGGGTCCCGCGCCCTGGAAGGCGATGCCCCGGGTGTCCAGCAGCACGGTGCAGCGGGAGCGCTGGGGCTGTTCCTCGCGGCGGACCATCAGCTCGCCGTAGCGGGCGGTCAGCCGCCAGTGCACACGGCGCAGGTCGTCGCCGTAGCGGTACCCGCGCGGAATGATGTCGTCCTCGCCGGCCAGGGCGAGCGAGCGCTGCCGCCCTTCGCCGTACCCCTTCGCCTCACCGGTCAGCCGCACGGGCGGGAGCGCCTCCACGCGGGGTATGACGGTCAGGGTGTCGTACGCCGAGAAGGAGCGGGTCAGCTCGCACATGCCGAACGCGTCGGTCAGCCGCAGTTGCAGCGGGCCCAGCGGATAGCGGCCGCGCAGGTCCGAGCGCACGCGGTAGGACACCTCGCGGCGACCGCCCGCCTCCACCCGGTCCAGCACGAAGCGGGGCCGCGGACCGAGGACGTACGGCACCTTGTCCTGGAGCATCAGCAGCCCGGTGGGCAGCCGCGAGATGTTGTCCATCCGCAGATGCACGCGGGCCTCGGAGCCCGCGGGCACGCGCGCGGGAGAGAGCCTGCGACTGCCCGCGACCCGGTAGCGGGTGCGGTACAGCACGGCCGCGCAGAACAGGGGCAGCAGTGCGAGGAGCAGGCCGACCCGGAGCAGATCGCTCTGCCCCAGGACGAACGCGCAGATCGCGGCGGCCACTCCGGCGGCCAGGAACGAGCGGCCGCGTGTGGTGAGGCCGGCGAGCGTGGTGCGCAGCCCGCCCATGTCCTCGGCGGTGGGCCCCGTGCTCGCCTGCGTCATCACAGCCTCCGGGGCGGTTGCTGTCCGTAGGTGGGCGCGCCCCGGCCCATCGAGAGACCGGACTGCTGGGGAGCGGCGGGCACCGGGGTGCGCTGGAGGATCTCCTGCACGACCTGTTCGGACGAGCGGCGGTTCAACTGCGCCTGGGCCGTGGGCAGCAGGCGGTGGGCCAGGACCGCGACGGCGAGCGCCTGCACGTCGTCCGGCAGCGCGAACTCCCGGCCGCTGAGAGCGGCGGACGCCTTCGCCGCGCGCAGCAGATGCAGCGTGGCACGCGGTGAGGCGCCGAGTCTCAGGTCGGGGTGGGTGCGCGTGGCCGCCACGAGGTCCACCGCGTAGCGGCGCACCGGGTCGGCGACATGGACGGTGCGGACCGCGTCGATCAGCTTCACGATGTCGTGCGCGTGGGCGACCGGCTGGAGGTCGTCCAGCGGGCTCGCGCCGCCGTGGATGTCCAGCATCTGCAGTTCGGCTTCCGCGCTGGGGTAGCCGATGGAGACACGGGCCATGAAGCGGTCGCGCTGGGCCTCCGGCAGAGGATAGGTGCCCTCCATCTCGACCGGGTTCTGGGTGGCCACCACCATGAACGGGCTGGGCAGCTCGTAGGTCTGCCCGTCGATGGTGACCTGGCGCTCCTCCATCGACTCCAGGAGCGCGGACTGCGTCTTGGGCGAGGCGCGGTTGATCTCGTCGCCGATCACGATCTGCGCGAAGATCGCGCCCGGCTTGAACTCGAAGTCCCGGCGCTGCTGGTCCCAGATCGACACACCCGTGATGTCCGAGGGCAGCAGGTCGGGCGTGAACTGGATGCGCCGTACCGAACAGTCGATGGAACGCGCCAGTGCCTTGGCGAGCATGGTCTTGCCGACGCCGGGGACATCCTCGATCAGAAGATGGCCCTCGGCGAGCAGCACGGTCAGCGAAAGCCGTACGACCTCAGGCTTGCCTTCGATCACTCCTTCCACCGAACTGCGGACACGCTCCGCAGTGGCGGTCAGATCCGTGAGGCTCGCTCGATCGTCATAGGTCGTCACCCGGCCCTCCTAGGCCCGTTCGGGCCGACGCCCTGTGCGGACCGGCCCACCCCGAAACACGGGCACCACGCGCGAAAGGTTCCGCGTGACGCCACACCCGCATTCTTGTTGCCGTTACCGGTTCGTGTCATCCGCCTGTGGACAAGTGGCCGCGATATGTCAGTTCTTACGGCTCTTTGGGCACCGGACGGCCGGGGTTTTGGTGCAGAGAGGGTCCCACGAGCTGCGGAGGACCGGCGACCGGGGGCTCCTGCGGGACCCGTCAGGAGGGGTCGATCTCCCGCAGCAGACCCGTCGTGACGTCGAAGACGAAGCCGCGTACGTCGTCGGTGTGCACGAGAAAAGGGGACGTGCGGACGCGCTGCATCGACTGCCGTACGTCCTGCTCGACGTCCCGGAAGGCCTCGACCGCCCACGCGGGGCGCTGGCCGACCTCCATCTCCAGGTCGTGCCGGAACTCCTCCGTGAGGGACTCCAGGCCGCAGCCGGTGTGGTGGATGAGGGCGACGCTGCGGGTGCCGAGGGCGCGCTGACTGATGGTGAGGGAGCGGATCACGTCGTCGGTGACCACGCCGCCCGCGTTGCGGATGGTGTGGCAGTCGCCCAGTTGCAGGCCGAGCGCGGCGTGCAGGTCGAGGCGGGCGTCCATACACGCGACCACGGCGACGCGCAGCACGGGGCGGGCGTCCATTCCCGGGTCGGAGAAGGCGGCGGCGTATTTCCCGTTGGCGTCGACGAGTCGGTCGGTGACCGAGGGCTCCCCGTCTATGACGTCTTCGGGTTCGGCGGGAACGGATGCGGAAGTCGACATACCTGTGACGTTACTGGTCACGCATGGGCCGGGCCTGTTGTGAGAGGGGACAAAGAATGTCATCGCGGCTTGTTGTGAGGTAATCCACACGGGCGGTGACGGCCTGCCCGTTCGGGTGATTCTTCCTGATCCGCGGCTTCGGTCCGAGCGCCGTCCGCGACGCGCATGCCAGTTGGTTGACCGCGCGACACCGTGGACTAAAGTGACGCGAAGCGGGAGGCGAGGCTCTCCCCGTTGGACAGTTTTCCCCAGGAGACCCGGCGACTTTCCGGAGTTTCCCCGCGTGCGCGGCGCGTACGTACGGCTCGGCCTCCTCCTGCTCCCGGTCGGCTGACGCCATTCATCCGGCGCCGGCAGGCCTCCCCTTCCCGAGCGGGTGGGGACCCGGCGGTGCGTACGGCGGCGCCGGACCTGAGAGGGCCCGGAATGAAAGGGCGCGAAGCGCTTCCCGACGAGGGTGACAGCGGGCGACCGGAGGGACAGAGCCGACACGTCCCGGTCATGCTCCGGCGGTGCCTGGACATGCTGGCCCCGGCCCTCGCCGAGCCGGGAGCCGTGGTCGTCGACTGCACGCTCGGGCTCGGCGGTCACAGCGAGGCACTGCTCACCCGCTTCCCCGGAGTGCGGCTCGTCGCCCTGGACCGTGACAAGGAGGCGCTGCGCCTCTCCGGAGAGCGGCTCGCCCCCTACGGTGACCGGGCCGCCCTGGTGCACGCCGTCTACGACGAACTGCCCGACGTGCTCGACCGCCTGGACATCCCGCGCGTCCAGGGCGTGCTGTTCGACCTCGGTGTCTCGTCCATGCAACTCGACGAGGCCGACCGGGGGTTCGCGTACGCGCAGGACGCCCCGCTCGACATGCGCATGGACCAGACGACCGGCATGAGCGCCGCCGAGGTGCTCAACACCTACCCGCCGGGCGAACTGGTGCGGATCCTGCGGGCGTACGGCGAGGAGAAGCAGGCCAAGCGGATCGTCTCCGCGGTCGCGCGCGAACGCGAGAAGGAGCCCTTCACCAACAGCGCGCGGCTCGTCGAGCTGATCCGTGACGCGCTGCCCCAGGCGGCCAAGCGCACCGGCGGCAATCCCGCCAAGCGCACCTTCCAGGCGCTGCGCATCGAGGTCAACGGCGAACTGAGCGTCCTGGAGAGGGCGATTCCCGCGGCCGTGAAGTCCCTCGCCGTCGGCGGCCGCATCGCCGTGCTGTCGTACCACTCGCTGGAGGACCGCCTGGTCAAGCAGGTGTTCGCGGCCGGCGCCGCCAACACCGCGCCGCCCGGACTGCCGGTCGTCCCCGAGCGCTACCAGCCCCGGCTCAAGCTCCTGACCCGCGGTGCCGAACTTCCCACCGAGGAAGAGGTCGCCGAGAACCGGCGGGCCGCCCCCGCCCGGCTGCGGGGAGCGGAGCGCATCCGCGAGGAGTCCGCCGAGTGAGGCGCGGGGACAAGGAGGGGCCGTGAGGCGGACACCCGGGCTCGTGCCACGCCGTGGGCCCGTTTCCCGGACCCACCGGACGGCGGGGACGGGGCATCCGGACCGGCGCCGGTTCCCCGGGTCCGGGAACCGGACGCACGGCGGTTTCGTGAGTAGGGGAACCGGACCCATGGAGCGGCCGTGAAGGCGGCGCACCGGAGCCACAGGGAGGGCGCGTGAGCGGCAGACCCGAACTCAGGGGGCGGGCCGCCCGGCTCGCCCGGCTCCTTCCGACCGGGGCCGGGCAGGCCGCCCGCACCCCCTTCGTCCTCCTGGTCGTCCTGCTCCTCGGCGGCGGCCTCATCGGGCTCCTCGTGCTGAACTCGGCGCTCAGCGAAGGCGCGTTCCGCCTCGACGACCTCCAGAAGGAGACCAAGAGCCTGACCGACGAGGAGCAGGCACTCCAGCGGGACGTGGACGCCTACTCGGCCCCCGACGCCCTCCAGCGCCGCGCCCGCGAACTCGGCATGGTCCCCGGCGGTGATCCCGCCTTCCTCGGCCCCGACGGCAAGGTCAAGGGCGTTCCCGGAGCCGCCGGCTCCGCCGCGCGCGCCCCGATGGTCCCCCCGCCCGAGGTTCTCGCCCCCGCCCCGGCCCGCACCCCGAGCCGGGCCACGGGCCCGGCGACCGGCGCGCGGCAGCGCTCCGCGGGAGCGTCCACACAGCCCTCCACGACCCCTGGCAGGTGACGGAAGTGTCCGACAGGGAACCGCCGCGCCGCCGGGTGCCCGGCCCCGCCAGGCCCGCGCGCCCCGCCGGCCGGAACCGTCCCGGGCCGGGCGCCGGCCCGGTACGCCGCCCGGCCGCGAACCGCTCCGACGGCCCACGTCTCATCCGGCTCGGCAGCCCGCGCCCCCGGCTGCGCATGGTCAGCCTCGCCCTGACGCTGGTGATGATCGCGTTCGTCGTACGGCTGCTTCAGGTGCAGGCCGTGGACGCGGGCACCTACGCCGCCAAGGCCGAACAGAACCGCTACGTCGGGCGCACCCTGGCCGCCGAGCGCGGCGGGATCACCGACCGGGACGGCGTCGAACTGGCGACGAGCGTGGACGCGTACGACATCACCGCGGACCCGACGATGTTCACGCGCGAGGCCACGAAGGTGGGGGACGCCCCCGAACAGGCAGCCGCCCTCCTCGGTCCGATCATCGGCCAGGACGTGGACACCGTCGCCAGGAAACTGCGGACGAGGAACACCCGCTACACGCTCCTCGCGCACCGCCGCACCCCCCAGGTCTGGCAGCAGATCAAGGATCTGAAGAGCACGCTGGGAGCCAAGGCCGAGACCGACCGGAGCACGGTCAACGTCCTCGCCGGCGTCCTCGCGGTACCGGCCAGCAAGCGCGTGTACCCGAACGGCGACCTCGCCGCCGGGATACTGGGCTGGGTCAACGCCGACGGCAAGGGCGGCGGCGGTGTCGAGCAGCAGCTGAACAAGGAACTCACCGGCAAGGACGGCAAGATCCGCTACGCCCAGTCCGGAGGCCGTCAGGTGCCGACCGTGGGTTCCACCGAGACACCGGCGGTGGCCGGTTCCGACGTGGAGCTCACCATCGACCGGGACATCCAGTGGGCCGCGCAGGACGCCATCTCCGAGCAGGTGAAGAAGTCCAGGGCGGACCGCGGCTACGTGATAGTGCAGGACACGAGGACCGGCCAGATCCTCGCGATGGCCAACGCGCCCGGCTTCGACCCCAACGACCTCACCCAGGCCAACGCGGCGGCCATGGGCAACGCGGCCCTCCAGGACGCGTACGAGCCCGGCTCCACCGCCAAGCTGATGTCGATGGCCGCCGTCCTCCAGGAGAACGCGGCGACCCCCGGGACCCATGTGGTCGTGCCCAACCGGCTGCACCGCGGCGACCGGCTCTTCCAGGACGACGTCGACCACAAGACCTGGAACCTCACGCTCAACGGCGTGCTCGCCATGTCCAGCAACATCGGCACCATCCTGGCGACCGGCCAGCTCGGGAAGACCCAGAAACAGGCCAACCAGGTCCTCTACTCGTATCTGCGCAAGTTCGGCATCGGCAGCCCCACCGGGCTCCGTTTCCCGGGCGAGACGGCGGGCATCCTCGCCCCCGCCGACAAGTGGTCGACCTCGCAGCAGTACACGATCCCTTTCGGCCAGGGCGTGTCGATCAACGCGATGCAGGCGGCCTCCGTCTACTCGACGATCGCCAACGGCGGAGTCCGCGTCGAGCCGACCCTCGTGCGCGGAACGAAGGGGCCCGACGGCCGCTTCACCCCCGCCGCCGAGCCGAGGAAGAACCGGGTCGTGAGCGAGAAGACGGCGAAGACACTCGCCCAGATGCTGGAGTCCGTGGTGGACGACAAGCAGGGCACCGGCATCAAGGCGCGCATCCCCGGGTACCGGGTCGCGGGCAAGACGGGTACGGCCAACCGCGTGGATCCGGCCACCGGGAAGTACCACGGCTACACCTCCTCCTTCGCCGGGTTCGCCCCCGCGGACAAGCCCCGCGTCACCGTCTACTGCGCGATCCAGAACGCCACGAAGGGCAGCTACTACGGCGGCCAGATCTGCGGACCCGTGTTCAAGCAGGTGATGGAGTTCGCCCTGAAGACCCTTCAGGTCCCGCCCACCGGCGCGCCCGCCGCCCATCTGCCCGTGGAGTTCAAGCCGTGACCGCCTCCGACCGCACGCCGTGATCAGCCCCCACGCACAACGGACCAGGAACCACTCGTGACAACGATCACCCCGGACCCCGGGAACCAGCCCTCCCCGCGCACCCCGTCCGCGCCCTCGCTTCGCACCGGCGGGGGTGAGCCCGGTACGCTCACCGCCGTGCCACAAGCTGATCAGTCCCAAACCACCCAGAAGGGCGTCCCTGTGACATATCCGGGGCCGCCGCGTCCGGTTCACGTCTCCGCCACCCCCATCGCGGAGCTGGCCGATCAGCTGGGCGCCGAGAGGCCGGCGAGCGACACCGGGGTCACGGGCATCACCCATGACTCCCGGGCGGTGCGGCCCGGCGACGTGTACGCCGCCCTGCCCGGCGCGCGTCTGCACGGAGCCGACTTCGTGACCCAGGCGGCCGGCCTCGGAGCCGTCGCCGTGCTCACCGACCCGACCGGCGCCGACCGCGCCGCGGCCACCGGTCTGCCGGTCCTCGTCGTGGAGAACCCGCGCGGATCGATGGGAGAGCTGGCGGCCACCATCTACGGCCACCCGGGGCGCGATCTCCTGCAGATCGGCATCACGGGCACCTCCGGCAAGACCACGACGGCCTACCTCGTCGAGGGCGGCCTGAAATCGGTCCGCTCCACCGGCCTGATCGGCACGGTCGAGATGCGCATCGGCGACGAGCGCATCAAGTCCGAGCGCACCACACCCGAAGCCACCGACCTCCAGGCCCTGTTCGCCGTCATGCGCGAGCGCGGGGTCGACTCCGTGGCGATGGAGGTCTCCAGCCACGCGCTGGTCCTCGGCCGCGTCGACGGCTGCGTCTTCGACGTCGCCGTCTTCAACAACCTCAGCCCGGAACACATGGAGTTCCACACGGGCATGGAGGACTACTTCCAGGCCAAGGCCCAGCTGTTCACCGCCAGGCGCAGCCGGCTCGGCGTCGTGAACCTCGATGACGAGTACGGCCGCAGGCTCGCCGGGGAGGCCACCGTCCCCGTCGTCACCTTCTCCGCCGAGGGCCACCCGGACGCCGACTGGCGCGCCGAGGAGGTCGAGGTCGGCCCGATGGACTCGACGTTCACCGCGGTCGGCCCCAAGGGCGAGCGGGTCACCGCCCGCTCGCCGCTCGCCGGCCCCTTCAACGTGGCGAACGCCCTCGCCGCGATCGTCGCCCTCGCGGCCGCCGGGATCGACCCGCAGACCGCGGCCGACGGCATCGCCGCCGTCCCGGGGGTCCCGGGCCGGCTGGAGCGCGTGGACGAGGGCCAGCCCTATCTCGCCGTCGTGGACTACGCCCACAAGACGGACGCCGTCGAATCCGTCCTGCGCGCCCTGCGCAAGGTGACCGAGGGCAGACTGCACGTGGTGCTCGGCTGCGGCGGCGACCGTGACAGAACCAAGCGGATGCCGATGGGCGCGGCCGTGGCCCGGCTCGCCGACACCGCCGTCCTCACCTCCGACAACCCCCGTTCCGAGGACCCGCTCGCGATCCTCGCCACCATGCTCGCGGGAGCCGCCGAGGTACCGGCCCACGAGCGGGGCGAGGTCCAGGTCTTCGAGGACCGGGCCGCCGCCATCGCCGCGGTCGTCGCGCGCGCAAAGCCGGGAGACACCGTGCTGGTCGCGGGCAAGGGCCACGAGCAGGGCCAGGACATCGCCGGGGTGGTGCGTCCCTTCGACGACCGCCAGGTGCTTCGCGAAGCTATCCAGCAGACCCAGGGATGAACTTGTGATCGCCCTCTCTCTCGCCGAGATCGCAGCAGTCGTCGGCGGGCAGACGTACGACATACCGGATCCGGAGCTACAGGTCACCGGACCGGTCGTCAGAGACTCCCGTGAAGTGGAGTCCGGCAGCCTCTTCGTCGCCTTCGCCGGCGAACGCGTGGACGGGCACGACTTCGCCGAGGCGGTGATCGCGGCCGGCGCGGCGGCTGTCCTGGCGTCCCGCCCGGTCGGCGTGCCCGCCATCGTCGTCGACGACGTGCAGACGGCTCTCGGCGCCCTCGCCCGCCATGTCGTCGAACGGCTCGGCGCGACCCTCGTGGCCCTCACCGGCTCCGCGGGCAAGACCAGCACCAAGGACCTGATCGCCCAGGTGCTGCGGAGCAAGGCGCCGACCGTCTTCACCCCCGGTTCCCTCAACAACGAGATCGGACTGCCGCTCACCGCGCTCAGCGCCACCGAGGAGACGAAGTTCCTCGTGCTGGAGATGGGCGCCCGCGGCGTCGGCCACATCCGCTATCTGACGGAGCTCACCCCGCCGAGGATCGGTCTCGTCCTCAACGTCGGCACCGCCCACATCGGCGAGTTCGGCGGCCGCGAACAGATCGCGCAAGCAAAGGGCGAGCTCGTCGAGAGCCTTCCCGAGGACGGCGCCGCGATCCTGAACGCCGACGATCCCCTCGTCCGCGCCATGGCGTCGCGCACGAAGGCGCGCGTGATCCTCTTCGGAGAGTCCGGCGAAGCGGACGTACGGGCCGAGAACGTCCGGCTCACGGAGAGCGGACAGCCTTCCTTCAGTCTTCGCACACCCTCCGGGTGCAGTGATGTGACCATGCGCCTGTACGGTGAGCACCACGTGTCGAACGCGCTCGCCGCGGCCGCCGTCGCCCATGAGCTGGGCCTGTCCGCAGACGAGATCGCCCGCGCGCTCTCCGAGGCGGGCTCCCTCTCCCGCTGGCGGATGGAGGTCACCGAGCGCCCGGACGGCGTGACGGTCGTCAACGACGCCTACAACGCGAACCCCGAGTCCATGCGGGCCGCCCTGCGCGCGCTCGCGGCAATGGGCAGGGGACGTCGTACGTGGGCGGTGCTCGGTCAGATGGCCGAGCTCGGGGACGAGGCGCTCGCCGAGCACGACGCGGTCGGACGGCTTGCCGTCCGGCTCAATGTCGGCAAGCTCGTCGCGGTCGGGGGCAGGGAAGCGTCCTGGCTGCAACTGGGCGCATATAACGAGGGTTCGTGGGGTGAGGAGTCGGTGCACGTGTCCGACGCACAGGCGGCTGTCGACCTGTTGCGCAGCGAGCTGCGCCCAGGGGACGTCGTGCTCGTGAAGGCGTCCAGGTCCGTCGGGCTGGAACGGGTGGCGCTCGCGCTGCTCGCCGACGGTACCGAGGGTGAGGTTTCCGCCCGATGATGAAGCAGATCCTGTTCGCGGGAGTCCTCGGTCTTTTCCTGACCCTGGCCGGCACTCCGCTGCTGATCAAGCTGCTGGCCAAGAAGGGCTACGGCCAGTACATCCGCGACGACGGCCCGCGCGAGCACGCCAGCAAGCGCGGTACGCCGACCATGGGTGGTATCGCCTTCATCCTGGCGACGATCGCCGCCTACTTCCTGAGCAAGCTCATCACCGGTTACGCGCCGACCTACTCGGGTCTGCTGGTCCTCGGCCTGATGTTCGGCATGGGCATGGTCGGCTTCCTGGACGACTACATCAAGATCGTCAAGCGTCGTTCGCTCGGTCTGCGGGCCAAGGCGAAGATGGCAGGACAGCTGATCGTCGGCATCTCCTTCGCGGTGCTGGCCCTGATGTTCCCCGACAACCGAGGCAACACCCCGGCTTCCACCAAGCTGTCGTTCATCACCGACTTCGGCTGGAAGATCGGCCCGGTGCTGTTCGTGATCTGGGCGCTGTTCATGATCCTCGCGATGTCGAACGGCGTGAACCTGACCGACGGTCTGGACGGTCTGGCCACCGGCGCCTCCGTCCTCGTCTTCGGCGCTTACACGTTCATCGGGGTCTGGCAGTTCCAGGAGTCGTGCGCCAACGCGACGACCCTGACCAACCCGGGTGCCTGCTACGAGGTGCGCGATCCGCTCGACCTGGCCGTGGTGGCCTCCGCCCTGATGGGTGCCTGCCTGGGCTTCCTGTGGTGGAACACGTCGCCGGCCAAGATCTTCATGGGTGACACGGGTTCGCTCGCCCTCGGCGGTGTCCTCACCGGCCTGGCCATCCTCTCCCGCACCGAGCTGCTGGTGGCCATCATGGGCGGCCTGTTCGTCCTCATCACCATGTCGGTGGTCATCCAGGTCGGCTCCTTCAAGCTGACCGGGAAGCGTGTCTTCCGCATGGCCCCGCTTCAGCACCACTTCGAACTCAAGGGCTGGTCCGAAGTCCTGGTGGTGGTCCGGTTCTGGATCATCCAGGGCATCTGCGTGATCGTCGGACTCGGCCTCTTCTACGCGGGATGGGCAGCCAAGAAGTGACCAACTGGCAGGGGAAGCACGTCACCGTCGCCGGCCTCGGCGTATCGGGAATCCCGGCGGCCAAGGTCCTGCACGGCCTCGGGGCGCTCGTCACGGTCGTCAACGACGGCGACGACGAACGGGCCCGCGCGCAGGCCGCGGACCTGGAGGCGCTCGGCGTCACCGTGCGCCTCGGTGACGGCGCGACCCTGCCCGAGGGCACCGAACTCATCGTGACCGCGCCCGGCTGGCAGCCGGACAAGCCGCTGTTCACCGCGGCCGCCGAGGCGGGCGTCCCCGTCTGGGGCGACGTCGAACTCGCCTGGCGGCTGCGGGGGCTGGACGGCAGGGAGCCGGCCCCCTGGCTCGCGGTCACCGGCACCAACGGCAAGACCACCACCGTCCAGATGCTCGCCTCCATCCTGAAGGCGGCGGGCCTGCGCACGGCGGCGGTCGGGAACATCGGCGTCTCCCTCCTCGACGCCGTCCTCGGCGAGGAGCGGTACGACGTCCTCGCGGTCGAACTCTCCAGCTACCAGCTCCACTGGGCGCCCTCGCTGCGCGCCCACTCCGGGGCCGTGCTGAACCTCGCGCCCGACCATCTCGACTGGCACGGCTCCATGGAGGCGTACGCCGCCGACAAGGGCCGTATCTACGAGGGCAATCGTGTCGCGTGCGTCTACAACGTGGCCGACAAGGCCACCGAGGACCTGGTGCGCGCCGCGGACGTCGAGGAGGGCTGCCGCGCCGTCGGCTTCACCCTCGGCGCCCCGGGGCCCTCCCAACTCGGCGTCGTGGACGGCATCCTGGTCGACCGCGCCTTCGTCGAGAACCGGCACAAGAACGCCCAGGAGCTGGCGGAGGTCTCCGACGTCACTCCGCCCGCCCCGCACAACATCGCCAACGCCCTTGCCGCGGCGGCCCTCGCGCGTGCCTTCGGGGTGCCTCCCCGGGCCGTACGGGACGGACTGCGGGACTTCACCCCGGACGCGCACCGCATCGCGCACGTGGCCGATGTGGACCGGGTCGCCTACGTCGACGACTCCAAGGCCACCAACACGCATGCCGCGGAAGCCTCCTTGGCGGCCTACGAGTCGATCGTGTGGATCGCCGGGGGGCTCGCCAAGGGCGCGGCCTTCGACGAGCTCGTCGCCCGGTCGGCGAAGCGGCTGCGCGGCGTCGTCCTGATCGGCGCGGACCGCGCGCTGATCCGTGAAGCCCTGGCGCGACACGCCCCCGAGGTACCGGTCGTCGACCTCGACCGGACCGACACTGGGGCGATGCTCGCGGCTGTCCAGGAGGCCAGGAGGCTCGCCGAGCCCGGGGACACGGTGCTGCTGGCCCCGGCCTGTGCGTCGATGGACATGTTCGCCAACTACAACAAGCGCGGTGACGCGTTCGCGGAGGCGGTCCGCGAACTCGGCGCCTGACCCGGTTGCCTGGCCGGGCGAACCAGGGAGGGACGGACGCGTGACGTCGCTGTGGACCAAAGACTCCGATGCCGACTAGCCGCACCGGACGCCCTCCCGCGCGGCGGGCCGGCCGTCCCGCCGCCGGGGTGCCGCGGGACAACCCCGTACGCCGTCTCTACCTGCGTGCGCGCAAGGCCTGGGACCGGCCGCTGACCGCGTACTACCTGATCCTGGGCGGCAGCCTGCTGATCACCGTGCTGGGGCTCGTGATGGTCTACTCGGCCTCGCAGATCACGGCGCTCCAGCTCTCGCTGCCCGGGTCGTACTTCTTCCGCAAGCAGGCCCTGGCCGCCCTGATCGGCGGCGTGCTGCTGTTCGCCGCCTCCCGGATGCCGGTGAAACTGCACCGGGCGCTGGCCTACCCGATCCTGGCGGGCGCCGTCTTCATGATGGCTCTGGTGCAGGTGCCCGGGATAGGGCTCTCGGTCAACGGCAACCAGAACTGGATCTCGCTGGGCGGCTCGTTCCAGATCCAGCCCAGCGAGTTCGGCAAGCTGGCGCTCGTGCTCTGGGGAGCCGATCTGCTCGCCCGCAAACAGGACAAGCGGCTGCTGACCCAGTGGAAGCACATGCTGGTGCCGCTCGTGCCCGCCGCCTTCATGCTGCTCGGCCTGATCATGCTGGGCGGCGACATGGGCACGGCGATCATCCTCACGGCCATCCTGTTCGGGCTGCTGTGGCTGGCCGGGGCGCCCACCCGGCTGTTCGTGGGCGTACTGTCCGTCGCCCTGGCGATCGGCTTCCTCCTCATCAAGACGAGCCCCAACCGCATGTCCAGGCTGGCCTGCATCGGTGCGACCGAACCGGGGCCGCACGACACCTGCTGGCAGGCCGTGCACGGCATCTACGCCCTCGCCTCCGGCGGGCTCTTCGGCTCCGGCCTCGGCGCCAGTGTGGAGAAATGGGGCCAACTGCCCGAAGCGCACACCGACTTCATCTTCGCCATCACCGGGGAGGAACTGGGCCTCGCGGGGACGCTGTCGGTGCTCGCCCTGTTCGCGGCTCTAGGCTATGCGGGTATCCGCGTGGCCGGACGCACGGAGGACCCCTTCGTGAGGTATGCCGCGGGAGGCGTGACCACCTGGATCACGGCCCAGGCCGTGATCAACATCGGTGCGGTGCTCGGTCTGCTGCCGATCGCCGGTGTCCCGCTCCCGCTGTTCTCCTACGGGGGTTCCGCCCTGCTGCCGACCATGTTCGCCATCGGGTTGCTGATCGCCTTCGCGCGTGAGGACCCCGCTGCGCGGGCGGCTCTCGCGATGCGGCAACCCCGCTTTGGCAGAAAGCGGGGTGCGGTGAGAGAGTCCGCAAGGGCCGCGGGGCCCCGGAGATGGAACACGATGCGACGGCGTGCCTCTGCGGCGCGTTCGTCCGGAGAGCGGTGAATTTCGGTGCATGTCGTACTCGCCGGCGGGGGGACCGCCGGCCACATCGAGCCCGCGCTCGCCCTCGCGGATGCCCTGCGCAGGCAGGACCCGACCGTGGGAATCACGGCCCTGGGCACGGAACGCGGACTCGAGACCCGGCTCGTACCCGAGCGCGGCTACGAACTGGCGCTGATCCCGGCCGTACCGCTGCCGCGCAAGCCCACCCCCGAACTGATCACCGTCCCGGGACGGCTGCGCGGCACGATCAAGGCCGTCGAGCAGATCATGGAGCGGACCAAGGCGGACGCGGTCGTCGGCTTCGGCGGCTATGTGGCCCTGCCCGGCTACCTGGCGGCCAAGCGCCTCGGCGTGCCGATCATCGTCCACGAGGCCAACGCCCGCCCCGGCCTCGCCAACAAGATCGGATCGCGGTACGCGGCCCAGGTGGCCGTCTCCACGCCCGACAGCAAGCTCCGCGGGGCCCGTTACATCGGTATCCCGCTGCGCCGCTCCATCGCCACCCTCGACCGTGCCGCCGTACGGCCCGAGGCGCGCGCCGCGTTCGGGCTCGACCCCAACCTGCCGACGCTGCTCGTGTCGGGCGGCTCGCAGGGCGCCCGCCGCCTCAACGAGGTGGTCCAGCAGGCGGCTCCGTACCTCCAGCAGGCCGGAATCCAGATCCTGCACGCGGTCGGCCCGAAGAACGAACTGCCGCAGGTGCACCAGATGCCGGGGATGCCCCCGTACATCCCGGTACCGTACGTGGACCGGATGGATCTCGCGTACGCCGCGGCCGACATGATGCTCTGCCGCGCGGGCGCGATGACCGTCGCCGAACTCTCCGCCGTCGGACTGCCCGCCGCCTACGTCCCGCTGCCCATCGGCAACGGCGAACAGCGGCTGAACGCCCAGCCGCTGGTCAAGGCCGGCGGCGGACTGCTGGTGGACGACGCGGAACTGACCCCGCAGTGGGTGCAGCAGAACGTGCTGCCCGTGCTCGCCGACCCGCACCGGCTGTACGAGATGTCCGTCGCCGCCAGCGAGTTCGGCCGGCGCGACGCCGACGACCTGCTCGTCGGCATGGTGTACGAGGCGATCGCCTCACGCCATCACTAGGACCGCATGAGGGAAGGCAGGGAGCGTGGCCGGACCGACTACCGCCGAGCGCGGTGAACGGCAGAAGCTGGAGTCCGGCCCGCCCCGGCCGCCCCTGACCGGGCGGCTCCGCCGCCTTCGTAGGCTCATCATCCTTTTGCTCGCCGTGGTGTTGGCCGGAGCCGCCGCGGTGTGGATCCTCTACGGGTCCGCCTGGCTGCGCACGGAGCGCGTGGCCGTCTCCGGGACGCGGGTACTGACAGCCGCGCAGGTGCGGGAGGCGGCCGGGGTGCCGGTCGGATCCCCGCTGGTCTCCGTCGACACGGACGCGATCGAGGCGCGGCTGCTCAGGGAATTGCCCCGGATCGACTCCGTCGAGGTCGTCCGGTCCTGGCCGCACGGAATCGATCTGCGCGTGACCGAACGGACTCCGGTCCTGATCGTCAGAAAAGGCGCGAAATTCGTCGAAGTGGACGCCGAGGGCGTCCGGTTCGCGACGGTTTCCGACGCCCCGAAGGGCGTGCCCGTCCTGGAACTGGCGGTCTCGAACCGTGCCGCGCCCCTCCGCTTCCCCGTCGACCGGCTCGTGCGCGAGGCGGTGCGGATCGCCGGGGACATCCCGGACGAAGTCGCCCGTGACACCCGTACCGTCAAGGTCCGTTCCTACGACGCCGTCTCGCTGGAGTTGAGGGGCGGCCGGACCGTCGAGTGGGGCAGCGCGGAGAAGGGCCCGGCGAAGGCCAGGACGCTCCTTGCTCTCATGAAAGCCGATTCCGGGGCCCGGCACTTCGACGTAAGTGCCCCCACCGCCCCCGCATCATCGGGCAGTTGACTCGCATCGGCGCAGGCCAGCACCCTGGTTGGGCAGTGTCGAGCCTGATCACATAGGGTGAAAAGAAAAACGGGAGGTTCGGCGTGTTCGTTGAACGCGCGCCACTTGTCGACTTAGTGTCCTGTTCGGAAGAGTCCAAGGAACAGACACACTGGTAACCCTAAACTTCAGCGTTAGGGTTCGGGTCGGCGTTCGGACCGTCCCATTCGGCATCAGTCGTCGGATCGCGACCGTGCGAGGCGACGACACGTAACTCGAGGCGAGAGGCCTTCGACGTGGCAGCACCGCAGAACTACCTCGCAGTCATCAAAGTCATCGGTGTCGGCGGCGGTGGTGTCAATGCCATCAACCGGATGATCGAGGTCGGTCTCAAGGGCGTCGAGTTCATCGCCATCAACACCGACGCGCAGGCGCTGTTGATGAGCGACGCCGACGTCAAGCTCGACGTCGGCCGGGAACTCACCCGCGGCCTGGGGGCCGGAGCCAACCCGGCAGTCGGCCGCAAGGCCGCCGAGGATCACCGTGAGGAGATCGAGGAGGTCCTCAAGGGGGCCGACATGGTCTTCGTGACGGCCGGGGAGGGCGGCGGCACCGGTACCGGCGGCGCGCCCGTCGTGGCCAGCATCGCCCGCTCGCTGGGCGCCCTCACCATCGGTGTGGTCACCCGCCCGTTCACCTTCGAGGGCCGGCGCCGCGCCAACCAGGCGGAGGACGGCATCGCGGAACTCCGCGAAGAGGTCGACACCCTCATCGTCATCCCGAACGACCGGCTGCTGTCCATCTCGGACCGCCAGGTCTCGGTCCTCGACGCCTTCAAGTCGGCGGACCAGGTCCTGCTCTCCGGCGTCCAGGGCATCACCGACCTCATCACCACGCCCGGCCTGATCAACCTCGACTTCGCCGACGTGAAGTCCGTGATGTCCGAGGCCGGTTCGGCGCTCATGGGCATCGGCTCGGCCCGCGGCGACGACCGCGCGGTGGCGGCGGCCGAGATGGCCATCTCCTCGCCGCTGCTCGAAGCGTCCATCGACGGCGCCCGCGGCGTCCTGCTGTCCATCTCCGGCGGCTCCGACCTCGGCCTGTTCGAGATCAACGAAGCGGCCCAGCTGGTCAGCGAGGCGGCGCACCCCGAGGCCAACATCATCTTCGGCGCGGTCATCGACGACGCCCTCGGCGACGAGGTGCGGGTCACCGTCATCGCCGCCGGCTTCGACGGCGGACAGCCGCCGGCCAAGCGGGAGAACGTCCTCGGCTCGGCCGCGACCCGGCGCGACGACCCCGTCCCGTCGCGTCCCGCCGAGAGCCGCCCGTCCTTCGGGTCGCTCGGCAGCGTCACGCCCAAGGAGCCCGCCCCGGAGCCGGCCCCGGAGCCGGTCAGCGAGCTGCCGGTGTCCCCGCCGGTCCCGCCGTCCCGCTCCTACTCGGACAGCGCGGCCGAGGAACTGGACGTGCCGGACTTCCTGAAGTGATAGGACAGCGCTCCACTGCGAGCACCGTGAGCGGCGCCCGCTTCGCCTTCACCGACAGGTGGGGCGGGGTGAGCGCCGTTCCGTTCGAGGAGCTCAACCTCGGCGGGGCGGTCGGCGACGACCCCGACGCCGTACGCGCCAACCGGGAACGGGCCGCCAAGGCGCTCGGGCTCGACCCGGCCCGGGTCGTCTGGATGAACCAGGTGCACGGGCCGGACGTGGCGGTCGTCGAGGAGCCCTGGGGCACCTCGGAGATCCCCGCCGTCGACGCGATCGTCACGGCGCGGCGAGGGCTCGCGCTCGCCGTCCTCACCGCCGACTGCACGCCCGTCCTGCTGGCCGACCCCGTCGCCGGCGTGGCGGCCGCCGCGCACGCGGGACGGCCCGGCATGGTCGCCGGGGTGGTTCCCGCGGCCGTACGGGCCATGGTGGAACTCGGCGCCGATCCGGCCAGGATCGTCGCCCGCACCGGCCCCGCCGTCTGCGGACGGTGCTACGAGGTGCCGGACGCGATGCGCGCCGAGGTCGCCGCCGTGGAACCGGCGGCGTACTCCGAGACCGGGTGGGGGACTCCCGCGGTCGACGTGACCGCCGGGGTGCACGCTCAGCTCGAACGGCTCGGAGTGCGTGACCGCGAGCAGTCACCGGTGTGCACGCTCGAATCGAAGGACCACTTCTCGTACCGACGGGACCGCACCACCGGGCGGCTCGCGGGTTATGTCTGGCTGGACTGATAGGGCATGACGGACCGTAAGGCGCAACTCGCCGCGAACCTGGCGAAAGTGGAAGAGCGCATCGCGGCGGCGTGCACGGCCGCCGGGCGCAAGCGTGAAGAGGTGACCCTGATCGTGGTCACCAAGACCTATCCCGCCAGTGATGTGCGGATCTTGTCGGAACTGGGTGTCCGGCACGTGGCGGAGAACCGGGATCAGGATGCTGCGCCCAAGAAGGCGGAGTGCTCGGATCTGCCCCTGTTGTGGCATTTTGTCGGTCAATTGCAGACCAACAAGGTGCGTTCTGTGGTCGGTTACGCGGATTTCGTGCAGTCCGTCGACCGTTCCCGGCTGGTCACGGCTCTCTCGAAGGAAGCGGTGTCGGCGGAACGCGAAGTGGGATGTCTCGTCCAGGTCGCGCTGGACGCGCAGGAGAGCGGCCGGGGCGAGCGGGGAGGCGTGGGTGTCGGCGGGGTCGAGGAGTTGGCCGACCTCGTCGCGCGCTCCCCGGGGCTCCGGTTCGACGGGCTGATGACCGTCGCTCCGCTCACCGGCGCGTACGCGGGACGCCAACAAGAGGCGTTCGGGCGGCTGATGGATTTGTCGACTGCCCTGCGCCGGACCCATCCGGCTGCGAACATGGTCTCGGCAGGGATGAGCTCGGATCTCGAACAGGCTGTGGCAGCCGGAGCGACACATGTACGCGTCGGTACTGCGGTACTCGGAGTCCGACCCGGCCTCCGGTAACGTCGCCAAGAAGTCGGACCACAGCAGAAAATATGGTCATTACCGCCAAATGCGGGCATAACGACCTCGTGGATCGCGGGCACTTGGCAATTCGTCAGCCGATCCACCACAGAGCGGAGGACTCAGAGCATGGCCGGCGCGATGCGCAAGATGGCGGTCTACCTCGGCCTCGTGGAGGACGATGGGTACGACGGCAGAGGATTCGACCCCGACGACGACTTCGAGCCCGAGCTCGACCCGGAGCCCGAGCGGGACCGGCGACGGCATGAACCGCCGCACCAGTCACATCAGGTGCACGCGTCCCAAAGGGACGAACCGGTACGAGTGGTACAGCCCTCGGCGCCTCGTGACCCGGTGCCGCATTCCGCCTCGTTCGCCGCGGAGTCCGGGCGTCCGGCGCGCATCGCCCCCGTGGCGTCCATCACACAAGAACGTCAGAGCCTGGAGAAGAACGCCCCGGTGATCATGCCCAAGGTCGTGTCGGAACGAGAGCCGTACCGGATCACCACGCTGCACCCCCGGACCTACAACGAGGCCCGTACCATCGGGGAACACTTCCGCGAAGGCACTCCGGTGATCATGAACCTGACGGAGATGGACGACACCGACGCGAAGCGACTTGTCGACTTCGCCGCCGGTTTGGTGTTCGGTCTCCACGGCAGCATCGAGCGGGTGACGCAGAAGGTGTTCCTGTTGTCGCCTGCTAACGTCGATGTCACGGCGGAGGACAAGGCCCGCATCGCAGAGGGCGGGTTCTTCAACCAGAGCTGAGACGCAGGACCGGAACACCGTAGGGAAAACAGGGGAGAGGGAAGCACGGATCATGAGCGTGGTCGGGCAGGTCTTCTACATCGCGCTGATGTGCTTCCTCATCGTGCTGATTTTCCGGTTGGTCATGGACTACGTCTTCCAGTTCGCCCGCTCATGGCAACCCGGCAAGCCGATGGTGGTCGTTCTGGAGGCCACCTACACTGTCACCGATCCACCGCTCAAGCTTCTGCGGCGGTTCATTCCGCCGCTGCGTCTCGGGGGCGTGGCGCTTGACCTGTCCTTCTTCGTACTGATGATCATCGTTTTCATCTTGATCAGACTTGCGCAGAGCGTGATGTGAGCGATGTGAACGATACGGTCTTGCCGAATGCCGACGACTACGTTGAGGTGAAGAGATGCCGTTGACCCCCGAGGACGTGCGGAACAAACAGTTCACGACCGTCCGCCTCCGAGAAGGCTATGACGAGGACGAGGTCGATGCCTTCCTCGACGAGGTCGAAGCCGAACTGACTCGCCTGCTCCGCGAGAACGAGGACCTGCGCGCCAAGCTGGCCGCCGCCACGCGCGCGGCCGCGCAGAACCAGCAGCAGCAGGGTATGCGCAAGCCGCCCGAGCAGCAGGACCAGCAGGGCCCGCCGCAGGGTATGCGAGGGCCCGGCGCTCCTGTGCCCGCCGGAATATCAGGTCCGCCGCAGGGCATGGGTGGACCTATGGGCGGTCCGCCTCAGCTGCCGAGCGGTGCTCCCGCGCTGCCCGCGGGCCCCAGTGGCCAGGGCGGCCCGCAGGGTCAGGGTCCGATGGGCCAGGGCCCCATGGGTCAGGGCCCGATGGGCCAGGGCGGCCCCATGGGTCAGGGTCCGATGGGCCAGGGCCCCATGGGGCAGGGCCCGATGGGTCAGGGTCCGATGGGCCAGGGTCCCGGCCAGATGCAGCAGATGGGTGGCCCCATGGGCCAGGGTCCCGGCCAGATGCAGCAGATGGGCGGCCCGATGGGCGGTCCCGGCCAGATGCAGCAGATGGGTGGCCCGATGGGCGGTCCCATGGGCGGTCCGATGGGTGGCCCCATGGGCGGCCCCGGTCAGCAGATGCAGCAGCAGGGCCCCGGTGGCGACAGCGCCGCGCGTGTCCTCTCGCTGGCTCAGCAGACCGCCGACCAGGCGATCGCCGAGGCGCGTTCCGAGGCCAACAAGATCGTCGGTGAGGCCCGTAGCCGCGCCGAGGGTCTGGAGCGCGACGCCCGTGCCAAGGCCGACGCCCTGGAGCGGGACGCGCAGGAGAAGCACCGCGTCGCGATGGGCTCCCTGGAGTCCGCCCGCGCCACGCTGGAGCGCAAGGTCGAGGACCTGCGCGGCTTCGAGCGCGAGTACCGTACGCGTCTGAAGTCCTACCTGGAGTCGCAGCTGCGCCAGCTGGAGACGCAGGCGGACGACTCGCTCGCTCCGCCGCGCACCCCGGCCACCGCGTCCCTGCCGGCGGCCTCCGCGCCGTCGATGGCTCCCGCGGGTGCCGGTGCGCCGTCCTACGGAGGCAACCCGGGCATGGGCGGGCCGTCGCAGGGCGGACCGTCCTACGGCGGGCAGCAGCAGATGTCGCCCGCGATGACCCAGCCGATGGCTCCGGTGCGGCCCCAGGGCCCGTCGCCGATGCAGCAGGCGCCCTCGCCGATGCGCGGGTTCCTCATCGACGAGGACGACAACTGACGGCCGCCGGAACGCTTTAGGCGTCGGCAGCATTCAGGGCGGGGCCCCCGGAGAGATCCGGGGGCCCCGCCCTTTTGCGTGCCCGCCGAGGGCTTGTACGGGTCCAGGAGCCGCCGGTCCGGGTGCGCTGACCCACCCGGGGGCCCACGACTTCCGGACGGCCCCGTACGGGCCGCGTACGCACCCCGGCCCGCCGGCGCGTCACGCCGAGGGCCCGGGGCCGGGACGGGGGAGCGGCCGTGGCGCCGAAGGCCCCGGGGGCGGGGCGTGAGAAGGCCGGCCGTGACGACGGAGCCCGGGGTCGGGGCGCGGGAGGGCCGGCTGTCACGCCGAAGGCCCGGGGCGCCAGGTTTTCCTGGCGGCCCGGGCCTTCGGTGACGGGTGTGGCGTACTCGTCACGCCTTGCGGAGACGGAACACCAGGGACAGGCCCTCGTCGGTGAACGGCGCCCCGTAGGTGTCGTCGCTCTCCCCCTGCGCGAAGTCCGTGGCGAGGACCTCGTCGGCGATGAGACCGGCGTGCTCGCCGAGCGCCGCGACGACCGCCGGGTCCGTGGAGGTCCAGCGGAGCGCGATGCGGTCGGCGACGTCGAGGCCGCTGTTCTTGCGGGCCTCCTGGATCAGCCGGATCGCGTCACGGGCGAGGCCCGCCTGCCGCAGCTCCTCGGTGATCTCCAGGTCGAGCGCGACCGTCGCGCCGGAGTCGGAGGCCACCGACCAGCCCTCGCGGGGGGTCTCTGTGATGATGACCTCGTCCGGGGCCAGGGTCACGGTCTCGCCACCGACCTCGACCGACGCCGTGCCCTCGCGCAGGGCGAGGGACAGGGCCGCGGCGTCGGTCTGGGCGATGGCCTTCGCCACATCCTGGACGCCCTTGCCGAAGCGCTTGCCCAGCGCGCGGAAGTTCGCCTTCGCGGTGGTGTCGACCAGTGATCCGCCGACCTCGGAGAGTGAGGCGAGCGAACTCACATTCAGTTCCTCGGTGATCTGCGCGTGCAGCTCGGGGTCGAGGGCACCGAAGCCGGTCGCCGCGATCAGCGCGCGGGACAGCGGCTGACGGGTCTTGACGCCCGACTCCGCGCGCGTGGCCCGGCCGAGCTCGACGAGACGGCGCACGAGCACCATCTGGCGCGACAGCTCGGGGTCGATGGCGGACAGGTCCGCCTCCGGCCAGCTCGACAGGTGCACGGACTCCGGGGCGTCCGGGGAGACCGGGACGACCAGGTCCTGCCAGACCCGCTCGGTGATGAACGGGGTCAGCGGGGCCATCAGCCGCGTGACGGTCTCCACGACCTCGTGCAGCGTGCGCAGCGCGGCCTTGTCGCCCTGCCAGAAGCGGCGGCGGGAGCGGCGCACGTACCAGTTGGAGAGGTCGTCGACGAAGGCCGACAGGAGCTTTCCGGCCCGCTGGGTGTCGTACGCCTCCAGAGCCTGCGTCACCTGGTCGGTGAGCGCGTGGAGTTCGGAGAGCAGCCAGCGGTCCAGCACCGGACGGTCCGCCGGGGCCGGATCGGCCGCGCTGGGCGCCCAGTCGCTGGTGCGGGCGTACAGCGCCTGGAAGGCGACGGTGTTCCAGTAGGTGAGGAGCGTCTTGCGGACGACCTCCTGGATCGTGCCGTGGCCCACGCGCCGGGCCGACCACGGGGAGCCGCCGGCCGCCATGAACCAGCGCACCGCGTCGGCGCCGTGCTGGTCCATCAGCGGGATCGGCTGGAGGATGTTGCCCAGGTGCTTGGACATCTTGCGGCCGTCCTCGGCGAGGATGTGGCCCAGGCACACGACGTTCTCGTACGAGGACTTGTCGAACACCAGGGTGCCGACCGCCATCAGCGTGTAGAACCAGCCGCGCGTCTGGTCGATGGCCTCGGAGATGAACTGCGCCGGGTAGCGGCTCTCGAAGATCTCCTTGTTCTTGTACGGGTAGCCCCACTGCGCGAACGGCATCGAACCGGAGTCGTACCAGGCGTCGATGACCTCGGGGACGCGGGTCGCCGTCAGACCGCAGCCGTCCTGCGGGCACGGGAAGGTCACCGCGTCGATGTACGGGCGGTGCGGGTCGAGTTCCGACTGGTCGGTGCCCGTCAGCTCGGACAGTTCCGCGCGCGAGCCGACACAGGTGAGGTGGCCCTCCTCGCAGGTCCACAGCGGCAGCGGGGTGCCCCAGTAACGGCTGCGCGAGAGCGCCCAGTCGATGTTGTTGTTCAGCCAGTCGCCGAAGCGGCCGTGCTTGACGGACTCCGGGAACCAGTTGGTCCCCTCGTTCTCCTCCAGGAGACGGTCCTTGACGGCCGTGGTGCGGATGTACCAGGAGGGCTGCGCGTAGTACAGGAGCGCGGTGTGGCAGCGCCAGCAGTGCGGGTAGCTGTGCTCGTACGGCACGTGCTTGAAGAGCAGGCCGCGGCTCTGGAGGTCCTCGGTGAGCTTTTCGTCCGCCTTCTTGAAGAAGACCCCGCCCACGAGCGGGACGTCCTCCTGGAAGGTGCCGTCGGTACGGACCGGGTTCACGACCGGGAGGCCGTACGAGCGGCAGACCTTGAGGTCGTCCTCGCCGAAGGCGGGGGACTGGTGGACCAGACCCGTACCGTCCTCGGTCGTCACGTACTCGGCGTTGACCACGAAGTGGGCGGGCTCGGGGAACTCGACGAGCTCGAACGGACGTTGATACGTCCAGCGCTCCATCTCGGCACCCGTGAAGGACTCGCCCGTGGGCTCCCAGCCCTCGCCGAGCGCCTTCTCCACGAGCGGCTGCGCGACGACGAGCTGCTCCTCGCCGTTCGTCACGACGACATAGGTGACACCCGGGTGGGCGGCGACCGCGGTGTTGGAGACCAGCGTCCACGGGGTGGTCGTCCACACCAGGAGCGCGGCGCGGCCGGCCAGCGGACCGGAGGTGAGCGGGAAACGGACGTACACGGAGGGGTCGACGATCGTCTCGTAGCCCTGGGCCAGCTCGTGGTCCGACAGGCCCGTCTCGTCGCGCGGGCACCAGGGCGCCACGCGGTAGTCCTGGACCAGCAGGCCCTTGTTGAAGATCTCCTTGAGCGACCACCACACGGACTCGATGTACTCGGGGTCCATGGTCCGGTAGGCGTCGTCCAGGTCGACCCAGTAGCCCATGCGGTTCGTCAGCTCGGTGAACGCGTCGGTGTGACGGGTCACGGACTCGCGGCACCGGTCGTTGAACTCGGCGATGCCGAACGCCTCGATGTCCTGCTTGCCGGTGAAGCCGAGCTCCTTCTCGACCGCCAGCTCGACCGGCAGGCCGTGGCAGTCCCAGCCGGCCTTGCGGGCCACGTGATAGCCGCGCATGGTGCGGAAGCGCGGGAAGACGTCCTTGAAGACGCGCGCTTCGATGTGGTGGGCGCCCGGCATGCCGTTGGCGGTGGGCGGACCTTCGTAGAACACCCACTCCGGCCGGCCCTCGGACTGCTCGAGGCTCTTGGCGAAGATCTTCTGCTCACGCCAGAAGTCGAGCACGGCGTGCTCGAGGGCGGGCAGGTCGACCTGGGCGGGTACCTGGCGGTACGTCGGCGCTGTCATCGGCGAGCTTCCTCCAACGGACTTTCTGCCTTCCGTCGGAGGGACGAGAGCCGTGTTGCTACGGACGCCGTGTGCGGCGCGCTCCCGCGGTACCACCCTCCTTGGCCCTCCGACGCGCCGTTCGTGTCGGTGAGCCCCCTCATTGGGGTCGCGATGCCGGGTCTACTGGCCCCTCGGGGGCGTTCTGCCGGCGGCTCCGGGGTGATCTTCACGTCGCGCTCGCCCCCGGGCTTCCACCGTCCCCGGGTCGCTCCTGGCCGCGTACGCCGCTACTCGTCCCCATCCACGCTTCTCGCTGCGCCCAGTGTACGGCGCCCCGGGGACGGCGGCCGACCGGTTTTCCGGTGCGCCGCCGCGGCCCGCGGGGTGACCCGAATGGCGAGGCGCGCGCGTCCGGATCCCGGGACGCCGGTCCCGGCGGATTACCCGGCGGGGAGCTGGGCACAACGCAGGCAGACTCGCCGCGCGGGGCTCGCGTGGCGGGCGAATCGTGGGGAGGCCCCGTTGCCGCGGGCCGGAAGTCGATTTATCGTCCCAGCACGATTCGCGAGCAAGATCACAATATGTGAAGGGGCCGCGGCCATGGTGGCGAAGAAGACCGCCGTACAGCAGTCGGCGTCGGGCAGATCCACGAATGCGGCGGCCAAGGAGACGGGCGGGAAGAAGAACGCGCAGGCGGCCCCCGCGGCATCCGGGGCGAAACCGGTGGGGACGGCCTCGGGGACGGAGGCACCGGCCGCGAAGACGGCCGCGACGAAGGCCGCGGCCAAGAAGACCGCCGGCAGGAAGAGCACGGCGAGGAAGGCGGCGACGGCGGGAAGCTCCGCGTCCGGGAAATCGGCGGCCTCCGCCGCGAGGAAGAGCACGGGCACGTCGAGGAAGAGCACCGGTACGGCCAGGAAGACGGCCGCTTCGGCGGCCCAGGGTGCGGCCGAGGCCGCGAAGACGACGGGAGCCACGACGGTGGTTGCGAAGAAGACCCGTGGCGCGGCCACGGCCGCGAAGAAGGCCACCGCGGTACCGAAGGCGAGGCTCGCCGCGGTGGAGCCCGGAGAGCTCGCGGTGCGGCCGGGAGAGGCCCCCTGGACACCGGAGGAGGTCGGGGCGGCCCGCGCGGAACTCCAGTCGGAGGCGCTGCGGCTGCGTACGGAGATCTCGTCGTCCGAGGAGGCCCTCGCGGGCCTGATGCGGGACTCCGGCGACGGCGCGGGCGACGACCAGGCGGACACCGGTACGAAAAACATCACACGCGAGCACGAGATGGCGCTCAACTCGAACGCGCGCGAAACGCTGGAGCAGACCGAGCACGCCCTGGACCGCCTCGACGCGGGCACCTACGGCCTCTGCGAGAACTGCGGCAACCCCATCGGAAAGGCCCGTATGCAGGCGTTTCCGCGCGCCACCCTGTGCGTCGAGTGCAAGCAGAAGCAGGAACGCAGGCACTGAACCCCGGGCGCCGCGCCGGAGCACGACCGTCGCGCGGACGGGAGTGCTCCTGAGCGCCTGGGCCCGCGAGCGGGTGCCGTACCCTCGTCCTCAGTCAGGAACCTAGGTCGAGGGACTCACTCACGTGGCAGAGGCGGAGCGCATCATCGGTACGCCGGACATTCCGGGGGCGGCGGGGGCCGAACCTGAGCAGTCCGGCGGGAACGCGGCGTCCGGCGACCGGTCCGGCGCCGACGCGCCGGCCCCGGCCGAGCGGCCCAGGGGCAAGCGCAGGATCGCCGTGCTCTTCACGGTGGCCGTCCTCGCGTACGCCCTCGATCTCGTCAGCAAGATGATCGTGGTGGCGAAGCTGGAGCACCACGACTCGATCGACATCCTCGGGGACTGGCTGAAGTTCGAGGCGATCCGCAACGCGGGCGCCGCCTTCGGCTTCGGCCAGGCCTTCACGATCATCTTCACGGTGATCGCGGCGGCGGTGATCGTCGTCATCGCGCGGCTCGCCCGCAAGCTCTACAGCGTGCCGTGGGCCATCGCGCTCGGGCTGCTGCTGGGCGGTGCGCTCGGCAACCTGACCGACCGCGTCTTCCGCTCGCCCGGCGTCTTCGAGGGCGCCGTCGTGGACTTCATCGCGCCCAAGCACTTCGCCGTCTTCAACCTCGCCGACTCGGCGATCGTCTGCGGCGGCATCCTGATCGTGCTGCTGTCCTTCCGGGGCCTGGACCCGGACGGCACCGTCCACAAGGACTGAGACCGGCCGGGCACTGGCGTTCGGGCGGTGGTCCGGCGGTGTCCGAGCCGTCCGGCATACTCGACGGGTGAGCACCGTTCCCGAGATCCGCACCCTGCCCGTGCCCGACGGCCTGGAGGGCGAGCGCGTCGACGCCGCCATCTCCCGCATGCTGGGCTTCTCCCGTACCAAAGCCGCAGAGCTCGCCGCGGCGGGGAAGGTCACGGTCGACGGCTCGGTGGTCGGCAAGTCCGAGCGGGTGCACGGCGGCGCCTGGCTCGAGGTCGAGATGCCCGGAGCCCCCGCGCCCGTGCAGATCGTCGCCGAACCCGTCGAGGGCATGGAGATCGTCCACGACGACGACGACGTGCTCGTGATCGTCAAGCCCGTCGGCGTGGCCGCGCACCCCAGCCCCGGCTGGTCGGGCCCGACCGTCATCGGCGGTCTCGCGGCCGCCGGCTACCGCATCTCGACCTCCGGCGCAGCCGAGCGCCAGGGCATCGTCCACCGCCTGGACGTGGGCACCTCGGGCCTGATGACGGTCGCCAAGTCGGAGTACGCGTACACCTCGCTCAAGCGCCAGTTCAAGGAGCGCACGGTCGACAAGCGCTACCACGCGCTCGTGCAGGGCCACCCGGACCCGACCAGCGGCACCATCGACGCGCCCATCGGACGCCACCCGAACCACGACTACAAGTGGGCCGTCACCGCCGAGGGCAAGCCCTCGGTCACGCACTACGACCTGGTCGAGGCGTTCCGTGCGGCCTCCCTGCTCGACATCAAGCTGGAGACCGGGCGCACCCATCAGATCCGCGTCCACATGTCCGCCCACCGCCACCCCTGCGTCGGCGACCTGACCTACGGCGCGGACCCCACGCTCGCCAAGCGCCTCGGCCTCACCCGCCAGTGGCTGCACGCGGTGCGGCTCGGCTTCGAGCACCCCGCGGACGGCCGGTGGGTGGAGTTCGAGACCGGCTACCCCGAAGACCTCCAGCGGGCGCTGGACAAGGTCCGTGAGGAGAGCAACGCGTGAGCGGCGGTCCTGACGGGGCGGCCGGCCTCCCCTCCGCGGTGCGGGGCGTCGCCTTCGAGGTGCGGGTCGCCGAGCACGCCACCGACCGCGAGGCCTGCTTCGCGGTGCGCAAGGACGTCTTCGTCGGGGAACAGGGCGTCCCCCAGGACATCGAGTACGACGCGTACGACCCCGGCGCCCTGCACGTGCTCGCGGTCCGCGAGGACGGCGTGGCCCTCGGCACCGGACGGCTGCTGGAGGGCGAGGCGGCCGCGGCGAAGGTCGGCGGGGATCCGGCCGTCGGCTCGCTCGGGCGGCTCGCCGTGACACGCGAGGCGCGCGGGCTCGGCATCGGCGCCGCGCTCGTCGGGGCCATCGAGGCCGCGGCCCGCGCGCGTGGCCTCGCCGCAGTGGACCTGCACGCGCAGACCCACGCGCTGGGGTTCTACGAACGGCTCGGATACGTGGCCTACGGTCCGGAGTTCGCGGACGCGGGAATGCCGCACCGCGCGATGCGCAAGGCGCTGTGAGCCGGGGATCGCCGTAGCGGCGTGGCACGCTTGAGGTCTGGTTCGCCCGTGATCGTCTAGACCCCGCCGGAGCGCTGACCGTGGATCAGTTGGCCCTGCTGTTCGTGCTGCTGCTCGGGGCCGTGGTCAGCGTCCCGGTCGGAGAGCGGTTCGGGCTCCCCGCGCCGGTCCTGATGACTCTGCTCGGCATAGTGCTGGCCGTGCTGGACTTCGTCCCGAACGTGGACATCCCGCCGGATCTGATCCTTCCCGCGCTGCTGCCGCCGTTGCTGTACGCCGCGGTGCGCCGCACCTCGTGGAGACAGTTCGCCGCGAACAGGCGCCCGATCTTCCTGCTCGCCGTGGCCCTGGTGTTCGTCACCACGCTGGCGGTCGCGGCCGTCGCGAGTTCCATCGTGCCGGGCCTGCCGCTCGCCGCCGCCTTCGCGCTGGGCGCCCTCGTGGCACCGCCCGACCCCGTCGCGGCGACCGCCGTCGCGGGACAGCTCGGGCTGCCGCGCCGCCTCGTGTCGATCCTGGAGGGGGAGGGGCTCTTCAACGACGTGACGGCGATCGTGCTCTACCACGTCGCGATCGCCGCCGCCGTCAGCGGATCCTTCTCGCCCTGGCGGGCCGGGCTCGACCTCGTGCTCTCCGCCGTCGTCGCGCTCGTCATCGGGGTGGCCCTCGGGTGGGCCGCGAACAGGCTGATGACGCTGGTCGGCGACGCCTCCCTCCAGGTCGGGCTGACCCTGCTGGTGCCGTACGCCGCCTACGTGCTGGCCGAGGAACTGCACGGCTCGGGGGTGCTCGCCGTGCTCACCACCGCCCTGTTCCTCGCGGAGTACGCCACCGACGCCGACGACGTCATGACCCGGCTCGCCGGGTCGACCGTCTGGGACGTGGTGGACACCCTCGTCACCGGCGTCGCCTTCGGGCTCATCGGCCTCGAACTCCACAACGCGATCCGTACGGCGTCGGGACGCTGGGGCGAGATGCTCGGCTGGGCCGCCACGATCGTGGTGGTGGTCGTGCTCGTCCGCCTGGCCTGGCTGCTGCCCGCGACCTGGCTGACCAAGCGGCTGCACGCCAAACGGGACTACGACGAGGAGATCCCGACCTCATGGCGGGAGACCGTGGTCATGTGGTGGGCGGGGATGCGCGGGGTCGCCTCCGTGGCCCTGGCGCTCGCGATTCCGCTGGAGATGGACGACGGGTCGCCGTTTCCCGACCGGGACGAGATCGTGTTCATCGCCTTCGGGGTGATCATGGCGACCCTGGTGCTCCAGGGGCTCACCCTGCCGTGGCTGGTCAGAAGACTCGGGGTGCGGGCCGACGAGGACGTCGAGAAGGCCTTCGAGAAGGAGCTCGCGGTACGGGCCGCCAAGGCCGCGAAGCGAAGGCTCCGGGAGATCGAGGAGGTGGAGGAGCTGCCGGAGGAGGTCTCCGAGCAGCTGCTGCGCCGGGCCTTCGAGATCGGTGTCCGGATCAGTCCCGACATGGGGGACGAGGAGCGGCGCGAGGCGCATCTCCAGCGGGTCCGGCGGATGAAGCGGATGCGGCGGATCCAGGGGGAGATGATGAGCGCGGCCCGGCACGAGGTGCTGTCCGCGCGGAGCGAACCCGGGGCCGACCCGGAGATCGTGGACCGCGTCCTGAGACACCTCGACGTCCGCAGCCTCCGCTGACGCCTCGGCGCCTTTACCGGCGTCACCGGCGCCGGGTGCGGTCACCCGGCGCCGGAGGACGGGCTGCCCGGGCTCAGCCGCGGCCGGGACCGGTTCGAGGGGGTTCGTGGGCGTGGCGGGCGTGGTTCGGGCGGGCCGCCACCGCGTCCGGCTCCGCGCGGCCCGTGCGCGGGCTCTGCCCGGGGAGCAGCATCGCCTCGGCGGTGTTGACGCGGGGGAGCGCGTAGGGGTGCTGCTCGGCCAGCCAGCGGATCATCTGCTCGCGGACCGTGACCCGTACCGTCCAGATGTCGTCCGCGTCCTTCGCGGTGACCAGGGCGCGCACCTGCATGGTGTTGGGCGTCGAGTCGGTGACGGCGAGGCCGTAGTCGCGGCCGTCCCAGGCCGGGCACTCGCGCAGGATGTCGCGCAGCTTCCCGCGCATCGCCTCCACCGGGGCGGAGTGGTCGAGGTGCAGGAAGACGATGCCGGTCATCTGGGGGGTGCCGCGCGACCAGTTCTCGAACGGCTTGGAGGTGAAGTACGAGACCGGCATGGTGATCCGGCGCTCGTCCCACGTCCGTACCGTCAGGAACGTCAGGGTGATCTCCTCGACCGTGCCCCACTCGCCGTCGACGACCACGGTGTCGCCGAGCCGTACCATGTCGCCGAAGGCGATCTGGAGACCGGCGAAGAGGTTCGCGAGCGTGGACTGGGCGGCGACACCGGCGACGATGCCGAGGATTCCGGCCGAGGCCAGCAGCGAGGCACCGGCCGCCCGCATCGCGGGGAAGGTGAGCAGCATCGCGGCGGCCGCCACGACGCCGACGACCGCGGTGACCACCCGCTGGATCAGCGTGACCTGGGTGCGGACCCGGCGGATCCGGGCCGGATCGCGGTGCGCGTTCGCGTAGCGGCTGTACGAGGTCTCGACGACCGCCGTGGCGATGCTCACCACCAGCCAGGCGGCGGCGCCGATGAGGATCAGGGTGAGCGTCCGTCCTATGCCGATCCGGTGCTCGACCAGAAGCCTCACCTGGCCGTAGGAGCCTCTGAGCAGGGCCGCGAACAGGACCAGCTGGAAGGGGACACGGCCGCGGCGGAGCAGACCCCACAGGGAGGTCTCGCTGTGCCGGTCGTCAGCCCGGCGCAACAGACGGTCCACGGACCATCCGATGAGCAGGGTGAGCACGACCGAGCCACCGACGACGATCACCGGACGCAGTACGTTCTCCATGCCTGAGAAGCTAACCGGCCACCGGCGTCATGAACATGTGTTCTCGGGGCGGAACGGGGTATCCCAGGGGCCGCCGCCGGGTACGGGCCGGACGGATGCCGCCGGTACCGGCTGGCACCATGGAGTCCATGAACATCATGCTCTTTCACTCGACCTACGGACCGCGGCCGGCGGTGCGCGCGGCCGCGGACCGGCTGCGGGCCGCGGGACACGAGGTGTGGACCCCCGACCTCTTCGAGGGGCGGACCTTCGAGACCGCCGAGGAGGGCATGGCCTTCAGCGACACGGTCGGCAAGGACGAACTGCTCAAGCGCGCTGTCCTGGCCGCCGCGCCCTACTCGGATCGCGGCCTGGTCTACGCGGGCTTCTCCCTCGGCGCCTCCGTGGCGCAGACCCTCGCCCTCGGCGATGAGAAGGCCCGCGGGCTGCTCCTGCTGCACGGCACCTCGGACATCGCCGAGAGCGCGTCCGTGGACGAACTGCCGGTCCAGCTGCATGTCGCCGAGCCCGACCAGTTCGAGACGGACGACTGGCTGAGCGCCTGGTATCTCCAGATGCGGAGAACCGGGGCGGACGTGGAGATCTACCGGTACGCCGGCGCGGGGCACCTCTACACCGATCCCGGCCTGCCCGACTTCGACGCCGAGGCGGCCGAGGCCACCTGGAAGGTGGCGCTCGGCTTCCTCGATTCGCTGTAGCCCGGGGGGACTACACCGGGTCGTACGTCCGCTCCACCGTCTGCGTGCCGCTGCGCGTCCGGTACGAACGGGCCCAGGACGAGGTCGCGTTCGGGTTCGTACGGTCGGAGAGCACGTAGTAGTCCATCTGCGCGCGGTCGGCCGTGATGTCCAGGACGCCGTAGCCGTGCCGGTCGGTGTCGACCCAGTGGACATGGCGGTTGGCCGCGCGGATGACCGGGGAGGCGACGGCCGAGACGACGCCCTCGGGCACCTTGACGATGTCGTCGAGGTTGTCGGAGGTCATCGAGGTGACCACGAACTCCGTGGCGGCGGACGGGGACAGCGGGTACGTACCGGCGTCCACCGGCACGTCGTTGGCCCAGGCCATGTGGATGTCACCGGTCAGGAAGACCGTGTTGCGGATGGCGTTGGAGCGCAGGTGCGCGAGCAGTTCGCGGCGGTCGTCGGTGTAGCCGTCCCACTGGTCGGTGTTGAGGGCTATGCCCTCCTGCGGGAGTCCGAGCAGCTTGGCGAGCGGCTTCAGCAGGTCGGCGGAGAGGGAGCCCACCGCGAACGGCGAGATCATCACCGAGTTGCCGACCAGACGCCAGGTGGTGTCCGAGGACTTGAGCCCGGACTTCAGCCAGTCGAGCTGGGCGCGGCCGGTGATCGTACGGTCCGGGTCGTCGACCGAGCCGCTGGCGGTGGACGCCTGCTGTGACCGGAAGGAGCGCAGGTCGAGCAGCGCGAGGTCGGCGAGCTTGCCGAAGCGCAGCCTGCGGTAGGTGGTGCCGGCGATGGCCGGGCGGACCGGCATCCACTCGAAGTAGGCCTGCTTGGCCGCTGTCTGACGGTCCGACCAGGCGCCCTCGGCGCCCTCGGTGTGGTTGACCGCGCCGCCCGACCAGGAGTTGTCGGCGAACTCGTGGTCGTCCCAGATCGCGACGACCGGTGCCTTGTGGTGCAGGGCCTGGAGGTCGGGGTCGGTCTTGTAACGGCCGTGCCGGGTGCGGTAGTCGGCGAGGGTGAGGATCTCGTTCGCGGGGGCGTGCGGCCGTACGACGGTGCCGCGGGTCCCGTACTCGCCCGACTTGTACTCGTAGATGTAGTCGCCGAGGTGCAGCCAGGCGTCCAGGTCGTTCCGGGCCGCGAGATGGCGGTACGCCGAGAAGTAGCCGGCCTCCCAGTTGGCGCAGGAGACCACGCCGAAGCGCAGACCGGCCACGGAGGCGTCGGCGGCCGGGGTGGTGCGGGTGCGGGCGACGGGCGATTCCGTGCCGCCGGCGGAGAAGCGGAACCAGTAGTCGGTGGCCGGCTGGAGGCCGCGGATGTCCGCCTTGACGGTGTGGTCGGAGGCGGCCGTCGCGATGGTGGAACCCTTGGCGACGATCGTGGTGAAGGCCTTGTCCTTGGCGACGGTCCAGCTCACCTCGGTGTCCGGGCCGAGCCCGGAGCCCGGTATCGCCTGGGAGCCGGGCGTCACCCGGGTCCACAGCAGGATGCCGTCGGGCAGCGGGTCGCCGGAGGCGACTCCGTGCAGGAACGCGGGCGCCTCGGTGGCGCGGGCGGGCAGGGCGGCCGCGAGCGGGGCGGCGAGGACGGCGGTGGCGGCCGCGGCCTTGACGACCGTACGGCGGCGCGGGGCGCGGGAGTTGATGTCTCCCGCGAAGTCGGATGATCTCTGTCGACTGGTCACGGGCGATGAGGTTACCGACTAGTAGCGCCACAGGGCGGAGAATCCTGAAGATTCTCCGCCCTGTGGCAGCACGTTGCTTTAGATTTCGGCGTCAGTACGTACTCCAGGCGCCGACGTGCCAGCGGTTACGCCTTGCCGGTCCCGTTCCTGACGTCCTTCGCTGTCCCGCCTGCGCCGTTCTGGTGCCAGACGCTGACGTAGACCGTCGTGCCTTCGTCAATGTTCTTCGATCCTGTGGCGCATGAGTTACCGGATCCGTTTGTGTCTTGAATGGTTCTGGTCCAGCTTCCCGAGGAGTCGGACCAGAAGAGATGCAATACGGCGCGGTCGCCATCTGGATAATTGTCGCAGACCTTCCAGCTGTCACCGTTGTAGTAGAAATACCCGTCGGCGTGTTCGATGACGATGCAGCTAGTCCCCAGGGTGCATTCTTCGCTGTACGCCTGAAGGTGAAGGTTAGATCCCGCGAAGGCCGGCGTGACGCTGAGTGCGAAAGCGGCGGCCGCAACGCTGGCTCCTGTCAGTGCCCGCTGTATATTTTTGCCCAATTTCTTCATCGGTTCATTCCCCCCGTTTTGTGGTCTTTAGGTACGTACGCTTTGCTTGTGTCGCCTTTCTGTATCGATAGGCGCAATGGATCTTACGGTTGATGATCGAGTGGATGCAAGGATTGCCCAGCCGGGGTGGCTGTTATGGCTGTTTAAGGCCCCAGCGCCTTCTGTCGCATTAGGTACAATTTGCCCCGTTCGCCTTTCGGGAATAACTAATTCCGCTACGAGGGGAGGGGAGCGTCTTGCTCCTTGGTGTCGGCCGATATCGGGTCCTGTACTGCGTAGCAGCAGAGCGGCGGAGCGGCGGAGTGATGACGGGTCGTGTCGTCCTCCATGCCCGCACGATCTGGCTGAAATCGGATTGTTGGACTCCCCGGGCGTGGTCTGCTCTCGGTTTGATGGGCGGCTTCGGCGGCAGCTTTGGATCCGCGGATTCTCTGGCTCTGATGGGAAAGGACGAGCGCCCCGGGCCTGGGTTGGCCCGGGGCGCTCTGTGTGAGATTACGGAACCGTTTGTCGTAACGATTCGCGAGATCGGATAACTATGAAGTGATGGCTTTTTGTATGGCTGTGTTGAATTCGGCCACCGTCATGGGGGCATTCTTTCCGTCGCTGCCCGTAACGGCCTTTCCGTCCATGATCAAGCTCGGTGTGCCGGTGACGCTGTCCTTGTTGTCGTCGAAGGTCTTCGACATGGCCATAGCCCAGGCGTCGTACGTGCCCTTTTTGACCGCATCCTGGAACTTGGTGTTGTTCTTCAGTACGGGGACGGTGTCGGCGACCTTGATGAGGTAGGAGTCGTCCTTGAACTTGTCCGTCGTCTCGTCGGGATGCCACTTCGCCGAGTACAGAGCGGTCTTGTACTCGAGGAAGGCGTCCTGGCTCACGTTCAATGCGGCACCGAGAGCGCTCAGTGCATTCTTGGAGCCCACGCCGTTGCTGTTGTTATCGATGAATGTGGCGCCTACGTACTGGATATTGAACTTGCCGTCGTCGAGGTCCTTCTTGACCGTCGAGCCAACAGTCTGCTCAAAGGAGGCGCAGATCGGGCAGCGCGGGTCCTCGTAGAGCTTGAGGGTCTTCTTGGCGGTGTCCTTGCCGATGACGACGGTGGTGCCCTTGGTGCCCGTGGTGTTGGCGGGCGCCACGACGTTCTTGGCGTCCTTCAGGCTCTCCCAGTAGCTGGGCTTGTTGTTCTGCACGACCGCGTAGCCGATGCCGCCCGCTATCGCGAGGACCGCGACGAGGGAACCGGCGACGATCGCCTGGCGCTTGATCTTGTCGCGCCTGGCCTGACGCTCGCGCTCCAGGCGCAGCTTCTCGCGCGCCGCCGTCTTCGAGGCCTGGCTGTTCCGCTTGCTCATGGTGGTGTTCTCCATCGGGGACGCGCACAACGTGGTACGCGGAATACGTAAGGGGGACTGCTGATGCTCAGGGCTGTTTCGGGGAACGTCCGTTCCCGCGCGCTCGCCCGTGCCGGCCGGCTCAGGCGAAAGCGGCCGGGCGGGGCGGTCCGCGGCGTCCCAGGGAGTGCACGAACAGACGGGTGCGGGCGGCGGCCGGCCGGGGCGCGGTGCGCGGCAGCGGACGGGCCGGAGCGCGTCGTACGGTCACCGCGGCGACCGCGAGCAGCAGCGGCCGGAAGGTCGAGGCGGCCACCGCGCGCAGCAGCTGGTCCAGGGCGCGCTCGCCCCGGCGCAGCCACGCGGCCGCGAGCAGGCCGACGGTGACGTGCGCGCCGAGCAGCAGCCAGGCGGCGGCCGGGTCGGCGTGCGCGAGCAGGGCGGCGGCACGATCGGGCGCGCCGCCGGTCACCCGGGACAGCGGGGCCCCCACGCTGCCGCCGCCGCACAGCACGTCGAGGCCGACCGAGCGCAGCGGGCCCGCGACCGGGCCGCCCGCTCGGCCGTAACAGACGTGCTGGCCCGTCGTGAACACGGTGTCGGCGGCCAGTTCCAGCGGGACGAGCAGGGCGGCGATGCGGCCGAAGCCCCGCTCACGGCCCGCGAGCGCGAAGGAGAGGGCGAAGACGGCGGCGCTGATCGCGGCCACGGTGGTCAGCGGCAGCGGCATCTGGGACAGCAGCACGTGCGACGCGGCGGAGAGCGTCACGACGACAGCCGTGAACACGGCCGCGCGCGCGGCTCTGAGCTGGGTCCCGGATATGTCCATAGCGGAGGTGAGTCTCCCACGCGCTCCCGTAAGCGTCCCCTAAAGGGTTCCTGTGCGTTACGGGAGCGTTGTGGGGCGGCCGGTCGCGGGGCGTGCGGCCCCGCGGCCGGCCGTGCGCTCTACAGGCCCGGGATCCGTCCGTTGCGGAACAGGTCCACGAAGATCTGGTGGTCACCGCGCGCGCGGGTGCCGTAGCTGTGCGCGAAGTCCACCAGGAGGTCGGCGAAGCCGTCCTCGTCGGCCGCGATGGCCGCGTCGATGGCCCGTTCCGTGGAGAACGGCACCAGCTCCGAGTGGCCGCTCTCGTCGTCCGCCGCCGCGTGCATCGTGGCGGTGGAGCGGCCGAGGTCCGCGACCACCGCGGCGATCTCCTCGGGGTCGTCGATGTCGCCCCAGTCCAGGTCCACCGCGTACGGCGAGACCTCGGCGACGAGCTGGCCCGCGCCGTCCAGCTCGGTCCAGCCGAGCCACGGGTCGGCGTGCGCCTGCAGGGCGCGCTGCGAGATCACCGTGCGGTGGCCCTCGTGCTGGAAGTAGCCACGGATCGCGGAGTCCGTGACGTGCCGGGAGACGGCCGGGGTCTGGGCCTGCTTGATGTAGATCACCACATCGTTCTCCAGGGCGTCGCTGTTGCCCTCCAGAAGGATGTTGTACGAGGGCAGGCCGGCCGAGCCGATGCCGATGCCGCGGCGGCCCACGACGTCCTTCACGCGGTACGAGTCCGGGCGGGTCAGCGAGGACTCGGGGAGCGTCTCCAGATAGCCGTCGAAGGCCGCGAGGACCTTGTAGCGGGTGGCGGCGTCCAGCTCGATGGAGCCGCCGCCGGGCGCGAAGCGGCGCTCGAAGTCGCGGATCTCGGTCATCGAGTCCAGGAGCCCGAAGCGGGTCAGCGAGCGGGCGTCGCGCAGCGCGTCCAGGAGCGGGCCCTCGGCGGTGTCCAGCGTGAAGGGCGGCACCTCGTCGCTCTTGGCGCCGGTGGCCAGGGCGTGGATGCGCTCGCGGTAGGCGGCCGCGTACACCCGCACCAGCTCGGTGATCTGCTCGTCGCTGAGCGCCTTCGCGTAGCCGATGAGGGCCACGGAGGCGGCGAAGCGCTTGAGGTCCCAGGTGAAGGGGCCCACATAGGCCTCGTCGAAGTCGTTCACGTTGAAGATCAGACGGCCCTGGGCGTCCATGTACGTGCCGAAGTTCTCGGCGTGCAGGTCGCCGTGGATCCACACGCGCGAGGTGCGCTCGTCCAGGTACGGGCCGCCGCGCCGGTCCTGGTCGAGGTCGTGGTAGAAGAGCGCCGCGGTGCCGCGGTAGAACGCGAAGGCGGAGGCCGCCATCTTGCGGAATTTCACACGGAACGCGGCCGGGTCGGCGGCCAGGAGCTCGCCGAAGGCGGTGTCGAAGACGGCGAGGATCTGCTCGCCGCGTTGCTCGGCGCTGAGCTGCGGGACCGACATCGCTGGGTGCCTCCTGGTGCAGGTGGTGCGTGACATGACGGGGCGGACGCGCCGCCCCGGGACAAGGGGTCCGTCCACTTCCAACGGACGAACATACGCGGGAGTGCCCGGGTTCCGGCGGCGAACGTACAGCCCGGATGCCGGGCCCCCGTACGACGGTACGGATGATCCTCCGCCGAGTGTCAGTCCCGCGTCATAGACTTCGACGCTGACCCCCCAGACTGTCCGCAGCCTGTAACCGATGGTTCTTCCTGGAGGCCGAAACCGTGTCGAAGCCGCCGTTCACGCACCTGCACGTCCACACCCAGTACTCACTGCTGGACGGTGCCGCGCGGCTCAAGGACATGTTCGACGCCTGCAACGAGATGGGCATGACCCATATCGCGATGAGCGACCACGGCAACCTCCACGGGGCCTATGACTTCTTCCACACCGCGAAGAAGGCGGGTGTCACCCCGATCATCGGCATCGAGGCGTACGTCGCCCCGGAGTCCCGGCGCAACAAGCGCAAGATCCAGTGGGGTCAGCCGCACCAGAAGCGCGACGACGTGTCCGGTTCGGGCGGTTACACGCACAAGACGATCTGGGCGTCGAACCGGACGGGCCTGCACAACCTCTTCAAGCTCTCCTCGGACGCGTACGCCGAGGGCTGGCTCCAGAAGTGGCCCCGGATGGACAAGGAGACGATCTCCCAGTGGTCGGAGGGGCTCATCGCCTCCACCGGCTGCCCCTCCGGAGAACTCCAGACCAGGCTGCGCCTCGGGCAGTACGAGGAGGCACTGAAGTCGGCCGCCGAGTACCAGGACATCTTCGGCAAGGACCGCTACTTCCTCGAGCTGATGGACCACGGCATCGAGATCGAGCGCCGGGTCCGTGACGGCCTCCTGGACATCGGCAAGAAGCTCGGCATCCCGCCCCTGGTGACGAACGACTCGCACTACACGTACGCGCACGAGGCGACCGCCCACGACGCCCTGCTGTGCATCCAGACCGGCAAGAACCTCTCCGACCCGGACCGCTTCCGCTTCGACGGCACCGGCTACTACCTGAAGACGACGGACGAGATGTACGCCGTCGACTCCTCGGACGCCTGGCAGGAGGGCTGCGCCAACACCCTCCTGGTGGCCGAGCAGATCGACACCACCGGCATGTTCGAGGCGAAGAACCTCATGCCGAAGTTCGACATCCCGGACGGCTTCACCGAGGTCACCTGGTTCCAGGAGGAGGTGCGCCTCGGCATGGAGCGCCGCTTCCCCGGCGGCGTCCCCGACGACCGCCAGAAGCAGGCCGAGTACGAGATGGACGTCATCATCCAGATGGGGTTCCCGGGGTACTTCCTCGTCGTCGCCGACTTCATCATGTGGGCCAAGAAGCAGGGCATCGCGGTGGGCCCCGGCCGTGGTTCCGCGGCCGGCTCGATCGTCGCGTACGCCATGGGCATCACCGACCTCGACCCGATCCCGCACGGTCTGATCTTCGAGCGCTTCCTGAACCCCGAGCGCGTCTCCATGCCCGACGTCGACATCGACTTCGACGAGCGTCGGCGCGTCGAGGTGATCAGGTACGTGACCGAGAAGTACGGCGCCGACAAGGTCGCCATGATCGGTACGTACGGCAAGATCAAGGCGAAGAACGCCATCAAGGACTCCGCGCGCGTGCTGGGCTACCCGTACGCGATGGGCGACCGGCTCACCAAGGCGATGCCCGCCGACGTCCTCGGCAAGGGCATCGACCTGAACGGCATCACCGACCCCACGCACCCCCGCTACGGCGAGGCCGGCGAGATCCGCGGGATGTACGAGAACGAGCCGGACGTGAAGAAGGTCATCGACACCGCCAAGGGCGTCGAGGGCCTGGTCCGGCAGATGGGTGTGCACGCCGCCGGCGTGATCATGTCCAGCGAGCCCATCGTCGACCACGCGCCCATCTGGGTGCGGCACACCGACGGTGTGACCATCACCCAGTGGGACTACCCCCAGTGCGAGTCGCTGGGCCTGCTCAAGATGGACTTCCTGGGCCTGCGCAACCTCACGATCATGGACGACGCCATCAAGATGGTGAAGGCCAACAAGGGCGTCGACCTGGAGATGCTCGCCCTCCCCCTGGACGACCCCAAGACCTTCGAACTGCTCTGCCGCGGCGACACCCTCGGCGTCTTCCAGTTCGACGGCGGCCCGATGCGCTCGCTGCTCCGCCAGATGCAGCCCGACAACTTCGAGGACATCTCCGCCGTCTCGGCCCTGTACCGGCCGGGCCCGATGGGCATGAACTCGCACATCAACTACGCGGAGCGCAAGAACAAGCGCCAGGAGATCACGCCGATCCACCCCGAGCTGGAGAAGCCGCTCGAAGAGGTGCTGGCCGTCACCTACGGCCTGATCGTGTACCAGGAGCAGGTCCAGAAGGCCGCCCAGATCATCGCCGGGTACTCCCTCGGCGAGGCCGACATCCTGCGCCGCGTGATGGGCAAGAAGAAGCCCGACGAGCTGGCCAAGAACTTCGTCCTCTTCCAGGCGGGCGCCCGCAAGAACAACTACAGCGACGAGGCGATCCAGGCCCTGTGGGACGTCCTGGTCCCCTTCGCCGGCTACGCCTTCAACAAGGCCCACTCCGCCGCGTACGGACTCGTCTCGTACTGGACCGGCTACCTGAAGGCGAACTACCCGGCCGAGTACATGGCCGCGCTGCTCACCTCGGTCAAGGACGACAAGGACAAGTCGGCCGTCTACCTGAACGAGTGCCGGCGCATGGGCATCAAGGTGCTGCCGCCCAATGTGAACGAGTCCGAGCAGAACTTCGCCGCCCAGGGCGACGACGTGATCCTCTTCGGCCTCTCGGCCGTCCGCAACGTCGGCACGAACGTCGTGGAATCGATCATCCGCAGCCGCAAGGCCAAGGGGAAGTACGCCTCCTTCCCGGACTACCTCGACAAGGTCGAGGCGGTCGCCTGCAACAAGCGCACCACGGAATCGCTGATCAAGGCCGGCGCGTTCGACACGATGGGGCACACCCGCAAGGGCCTCACCGCGCAGTTCGAGCCGATGATCGACAACGTGGTGGCGGTCAAGCGCAAGGAGGCCGAGGGCCAGTTCGACCTCTTCGGCGGCATGGGGGACGAGGACACCAGCGAACCCGGCTTCGGGCTCGACGTGGAGTTCACCACCGACGAGTGGGACAAGGTCTACCTGCTCGCCCAGGAGCGGGAGATGCTCGGCCTGTACGTCTCCGACCACCCGCTCTTCGGCCTGGAGCACGTCCTGTCCGACAAGGCGGACGCGGGCATCTCCCAGCTGACCGGGGGCGAGCACGCGGACGGCGCCGTCGTCACGATCGGCGGCATCATCTCGGGCCTGCAGCGCAAGATGACCAAGCAGGGCAACGCCTGGGCGATCGCCACCGTGGAGGACCTCGCGGGCTCCATCGAATGCATGTTCTTCCCGGCGACCTACCAGCTCGTGTCGACCCAGCTCGTCGAGGACGCGGTCGTCTTCGTCAAGGGACGCCTCGACAAGCGCGAGGACGTGCCGCGGCTGGTCGCGATGGAGCTCCAGGTCCCGGACCTGTCGAACGCGGGCACCAACGCTCCCGTGATCCTCACCATCCCGGCCCTGAAGGTGACTCCGCCGATGATCAGCCGTCTCGGCGAGATCCTCAGCCACCACAAGGGCGAGAGCGAGGTCCGCATCCGGCTCCAGGGCCCGAGCAAGACCACGGTGCTGCGGCTCGACCGGCACCGGGTCAAGCCGGACCCGGCGCTCTTCGGTGATCTGAAGGTGCTGCTCGGCCCGGCCTGCCTGGCCGGCTGACGGCCGCACGGCGGAGGACGGCGGTCGCACGGCGGAGGCCTGCCGACGCACCGAGGGGCGCATCCTGCGACGGATGCGCCCCTCGGTGCGTACTGGGCCTCGACAGCCCGCGCGGCGGCCGCTAGTTGTGGCCGAAACGCCTCTGATGCTTACGGGCAACATCAGCGGGGCTGCCCTGGGCCTGCGACATCGGCGACTGCTGTGCCTGCGCCGATGACCGCTGGGCCTGCTCCTGCGCACGCTCGGCCTGCGAGGAGCGGTCCTGCTGGCCGCCCTGCTTGCGATTCTTGTTCTTGGCCATGGTGATCTGCCTCCTGTGGGGGATCTAGGGGCCAGGGCCGCGACCAGATTCACATAAGCTGACAAGCAGCGCATTTCCTAGAATTACCGTGCGTAATGAGGCTTGTCGGCAAGTGTTCTTCCGATCCGCCACGCCGAAGATCGAGTTCCGGCCGTTAACCTCCGCACGGTCGGGCAGACTCCAAGGAAGCCCGAAGCAAACCTCCCGGAAAGAGGGTGGACCGCGTGGACCGCTGCATCGTCCTGGTGGACGCCGGGTATCTGCTCGGGGCCGCCGCCAGCCTCCTCGCCGGGGAGCCGTCACGATCCCGGATCACCGTCGACCACCCCGCCCTCATCCAGGGACTGCGCGAGCGCGCCGAGTCCGACACCGAGCGGCCCCTGCTGCGCATCTACTGGTTCGACGGCGCCCCCGACCGCGTACCGCAGCCCGAGCACCGCAGGCTGCGGGTGATGCCACGGGTGACGGTGCGCCTGGGCGCGCTGACCCGCAGCGACGGGCGGTGGGCACAGAAGGGCGTGGACGCCGCCATGCACGCCGAGCTGACCGAGCTCGCGCGAAACCGCGCCTGCTCCGACATCGTCCTCGTCACCGGCGACGGCGATCTGCTGCCGGGCATGATGGCCGCCAAGGAGCACGGCGTGGCCGTCCACCTGTGGGCCGTGCAGGCCGCGGACGGTGACTACAACCAGTCCGAGGACCTGGTGGCCGAGGCCGACGAGCGCCGGGTGCTCGACCGCGCCTGGATCACCAAGGCGGTCCGCGCCAAGGAGATCGGCGGGATCTGCGCACCGCCGCCGGTACCGCGCCCCGAGATCGCCGCCATCCTCTCCGCGCCGCTGCCGGAGTCGGCCCTCGCGGCCGCTGCCGAGCGCTCCGCCCAGGAGACCGAGCACCACCAGGCGGCCGAATCGCCGAACGGCACCCAGGAACGGGTCCCCTCCGCCAAGGGGGTCCCCACACCGAAGGACCTGGCCGCGCTCCGCGCACCGGGCACCCAGGCCGCCCAGCACCCCGCCCAGCACCCCGCCAACGCCACGCTGCGCTGGTCCTCGGACAAGGGCTGGGTCGACCGGCCCGGCACCTCCATGGAGTCCCCGGAGGCCGCCGCCCTGCCCACGCTCGCCCAGCTCACCTCCGCGGAACAGCGCTGGGCGGACCGCGAGGAGGACATCACCACGGTCGGCGGCGACCCCTACGAGGTCGGACAGGTCTTCGCGCGCCGCTGGATGGGGCGCCTCACCGACCCGAGCCATGTCCAGAAACTGTCGGCGATGTACCCGCGGGTACCCCACCGGGTGGACGGCGAGCTGCTGCGCTACGCGGCCCGCTTCGGCCTGCTCGCGCACAAGGACGACCAGATCGACGAGCACGACCGCTACGCGATCCGGGCCGGATTCTGGCGGGAGATCGATGTGCGCACCGCGACCGAGCACGCGCCCGTGGGGGAGTGATCCCCAAGGCGCCGGACAGGGGCCGCGCGGGCCTCCGCCCGGTGGCCGCCACGGCCCCGAGCGCATAACAGGGCATCGGACCACGTACTCTCGTCCTTCGTGAGTACGCGCACGGCACAGACGCCCCCGACGGGACACCGGGGCGACGTCGTGTGCGCCGTGCGAGGTCTCACCAAGACCTATCCGGCGGTCCGCGGCCGCCGCGGCACCCCGGCGACACCCGAGGTCAGGGCCACCGACGGGGTCCGTCTGGACATCCGCCGGGGCGAGATCTTCGGGCTGCTCGGGCCCAACGGCGCCGGCAAGTCCACCGTCGTGCGCCAGCTCACGGGGCTGATGCGTCCCGACAGCGGCAGCGTCGAGATCCTCGGGCACGACATCGTGCGCCACCCCGAGCGGGCGGCCCGCCTCCTCGCCTACCTCGGGCAGGAGTCCACCGCCCTGGACGAGCTGACCGTGTCCCTCGCCGCCGAGACGACCGCGCGGCTGCGCGGGCTCGACCTGCGCGCGGCACGGGCCGAACGGGACGCCGTCCTCGACGAGCTGGGCCTGACCGCCCTCGCCTCCCGTCCCCTGAAGAAGCTCTCCGGCGGACAGCGCAGGCTCGCCTGCCTCGCCGCGGCCCTCGTCGGACGGCGCCCGCTGCTCGTCCTCGACGAGCCCACCACCGGCATGGACCCCGTCGCCCGGCGCGCCGTGTGGGCCGCCGTCGACCGGCGCCGCGCGGAACAGGGCGCCACGGTCCTGCTCGTCACCCACAACGTCATCGAGGCCGAGACGGTCCTCGACCGGGTCGCCGTCCTCGACGAGGGACGGGTCATCGCCTGCGACACCCCGGCCGGGCTCAAGGAGCGGGTCGCGGGCGAGGTGCGGGTCGAACTCGTCTGGCGCGAGAGCGCTCCGCTGCACGTCCCCGAGGTCGCAGCGCTGCGCGCCCGCGCCGTCGAGTCCGGCCGCCGCTGGACCCTGCGGCTCGCGCCCGAGGAGGCCCGCGCGGCGGTGGCCACGGTCACCGGCGGAGCCGCCTTCGCCGCACTCGACGATTTCACGCTGGCCACGCCGAGCCTGGAGGACGTGTACCTGGCCCTCGGCGGCCACGCGACACAGGGACTGGTGAAGGCGTGAGTGTCCGGGGCGTGGAATCCGTACGGGAGAGGGGCGTCGTACGTGAGCGGAACAGGACGGCTGCCGACGAAGGGGAGCAGTTCGACGTGAGTGCCGTACCCGCTGGAGTGCTGCCGGGCAGCGCGCTGCCCCTGGCCGAGGACGCCGGCGCGGCGGCGGAACTGGGACCGCGGGCACGGCTGTGGCCCTCGCTGGCCGCCGTGTACCGGGCGCAGCTCTCCCGGGCCCGTGTCGCGCGCATCCCGCTGCTGTTCGTGGCCACCTTCCAGTCCCTCGGCATCATGATCATGATGCGCGGGGTGGTGGACGGAGGCGCCGAGGCGCGGGCCGTGGTCGCCGGCTCGACGGTCCTGGTCGTCGCCTTCGTCGCCCTCAACCTGCTCGCGCAGTACTTCGGGCAGCTCCGGGCGAGCGGCGGGCTCGACCACTACGCGACGCTGCCGGTGCCGCCGGCGGCCGTGGTGCTCGGGGCCGCGGCCGCGTACGCGTCCTTCACCGTGCCCGGCACCCTCGTCACCGCCGTCTTCGGGTGCCTGCTCTTCGGGCTGCCGCTGGCCCATCTGTGGGTGCTGGCCGCGGTCGTCCCGCTCGCGGGCGCCGCGCTCGCCGGGCTCGGGGCCGCGTTCGGGCTGCTCGCCCCGCGGCCCGAGCTGGCCACCCTGCTCGGTCAGATGGGCATGTCCGCGGCCCTGCTGCTGGGCGTTCTCCCGGCGGACCGGATGCCGGCCCCGGTGCAGTACCTCCGGGACCTGCTGCCCTCGACCTACGGTGTCGAGGCCTTCGCCCGCACCTTCGGAGCGGCTCCCGACTGGGCCGCGGTCCTCGCCGATCTGGCCGTCTGCGCCGGAGTCGGGGTGGTCTCGCTGGCCCTCGCCGCCTGGGCCTACCGCCGGGCGGCCGTCCGGTGACGCGGCCGACAGCGGGGCCTGGCACGATGGCAGGGTGACCGCTCCGCTGACTCCACCTCCGCCGCCGCACGAACAGTCCCCCGAGGGCCGGCGCGAACCGTACCCCGCCTGGCAGACCCAGCCCGCTCCCGGTCAGGCGGGTCACCCCGTGTACCCGGGCGCGTACGAGGTCTCCTACGGACAGGACGGACCCGGGATGAAGACCGAACTGCGGGAGGCCGCCGTGATCACGATCGCGGTCGCCCTCGTGGGGGGTCTGCTCGGGGTGCTCTGGTCATGGCTGACCCCCCATGTGCCGCTGGTCGCGGACGCCACCACGGTGTACCTCAAGGACACCGAGGGGGAGCAGGCGATCGGCGTCGACGGAACCTTCACCCTGCTCGCGCTGGGCTTCGGAGCGCTGAGCGCCCTGGTCGTGTTCCTCGTGCGGCGGCGTGGCGGTGTGCCTCTGGTGATCGGGCTCGCCCTGGGCGGCCTGCTCGGATCGCTGTTCGCCTGGCGGGTCGGGATCTGGCTCGGACCCACGCAGGACGTGGTCGCGCACGCCAAGGCGGTGGGCAAGGGCGTCACGTTCTCCGCGCCGCTGAAGCTCGGGGCCAAGGGCGCGCTGCTGGCGTGGTCCCTGAGCGCCCTGGTGGTCCACCTCGGCCTCATGGCCCTGTTCGGCCCCCGTGACCCCGATCCGTACCAGCAGAACCCCTACCCGGCCACCGCGCCGCCGCCGGGACCTCCGGCCGCCTAGGGTCACACCCCGCGTCTCCGTCGGGACCGGCCGGACAGGTCCTGGGGTCACACCGCGCGTCTTCGCCGTGATCGGCTTGGCGGGCCTGCCCCGGACGGGGGCAGGGCCGGCCGGGTGCCGGGAGAACGGCTGTCCGGGCCGGCCCTTCGGTGCGGAGCGTGGGTCAGGCGGGACGGCGGCCGTGGTTCGAACGGCCCTTCTTGATGCGCCACTTGCGTTTCCGCGTTTTCTTCGACATGCCCTTCGTGCTTAACCGAGGAAGAGGCATCCGTCGAGGGGCCGCGCGGGCCCTCGCTTTCGAGGGGTCCTGGACGGCAGGACGGCTGCCGGCGTCGGCAGGCTCGTCGAGCGGCGGGTCACGTCCGTCCGACGGGCGCGGACACCGCCTCCGTGAGCTTCGCGAGGTCGGCGGGGGAGAGCTCGACCTCCAGGCCGCGGCGGCCCGCCGAGACACAGATCGTGTCGTGCCCGGAGGCCGAGGAGTCCAGGACGGTGCGGAGCCTCTTGCGCTGGCCGAGGGGCGAGATGCCGCCGCGGACGTAGCCCGTCGTGCGCTCGGCCGCCGCCGGGTCGGCCATCACCGCCCGCTTGCCGCCCACCGCCGTGGCGAGGGCCTTGAGGTCGAGCGAGCCCGCCACCGGGACGACCGCGACCACGAGCACGCCGTCCACGTCCGCCACCAGGGTCTTGAAGACCCGCTCCGGCGACACGCCCATCGCCTCGGCCGCCTCGTCGCCGTACGACGGGTGGGAGGGGTCGTGCTCGTAGGCGTGGACGGTGAACGGGACGCCCGCCTCCGTCAGCGCCACCGTGGCGGGGGTGCCGCCGGACTGCTTCTTCGCCTTCTTGGCCATCGACCTTCTCGCAAGCGTCAGTTCAGGCTCGTCGGGCCGCGCGTCAGTTCCGACGCGGGCAACGACGGCAGATTACGGATGATCGCCGTCTCGGCGCGCAGCACTCTCAGCTCCTCGCGCAGCCGGGAGGCCGTGTCGGGGGCCTGGAGCAGCCGCTGTCTGGCCGGGACGTCCAGCATCACGGCGGCGGCGACGAGGTAGGAGACGACCGCCGGTTCGTCCGGCAGGTCCGCGCCGGTCGACAGCGAACGCTCGCGCGCACCGGCCAGCCGCTTCTGGTACTGCCGGAAGGCGCGCAGCACCCCCTCGGCCAGTGCTCCGGCCTCGTCGCCCGGGTCCTCCGGGAGTTCCTCCAGCTCGGCCGTCAGGAACGCCCCGGAGGCGTCCACCGACAGCAGCCGGACCCGGGTCGTGCCGGTCGCCAGCACCTCGAAGCTGCCGTCGGCGCGTTCCCGGATGGTCGCCGCGTCCGCGACGCAGCCCACCTCGTGGAAGGCCGCGAGCGGATCGTCCCCGAACCCGGCGGCGGGCCCGCGGGCGGGTACGGCGGTCCCGTCGGGCATGCCGGGAGCGCTGGGCGAGACCTCATGGCCGTCGCGGATGGCGACGACGGCGAATCGGCGGGATTCGTCCTCGGGCGTCTTGAGCAGATCGCGCATCATGGCGCGATAGCGCTCCTCGAACACGTTCAGAGGAAGCACGAGCCCGGGGAACAGCACCGAGTTCAGGGGGAAGAGCGGGAGCCGGACGGTGGTCACGACGGGAAAGCCTAATGCTCGACGGAGCGGACGAGTCCGCCGTACCCGATCCGTGGGACCCGGCCGGGGGCGCGATCCCGCAGCGGAAGCCCCGAGGCCACCTCCAGACGGACACCGTCGCGCAGCTCCAGATACTGGCCGAGCGGGTCGTCGGAGACCCGGGCCCAGGGGAACGAGGTCACGTACGGGCCGATGAGGCGGAGCTGCTCCAGGGCGTCCTGCCAGCGCTCCAGCCGGACCAGCACGTAGGCCAGCAGGTTCCGCACCTCGGCGGGCCACGGGTCGGCGGCGGCGTAGGAGGCGGAGACCGAGATCGCGAGGTCGGCCGCGGCGTCCAGGCGCTCGCGCGGCACCTCGGGTCCGCCGCCCTCGGTCAGATAGGCGAAGGCGGCGCGCACCGGCAGCGCCTGGACCAGGGAGCCCGGCAGGGCGTCCTGCGCGGCGGGCTCGGCGAAGTCGAAGCACTCGCTGTGCGAGCCGTACCAGGCGGCGGAGAGGTACTGGAGCGCGGCCACGTGACAGCCGTAGTGGTGCGGGGAGCGCCGGACGGCCTGGGCCCAGAGCCGCTCGAACCCGGTGTGCCCGACGTTGGTTCCGCGGGCGTGGTCGAGCGCGATCCGCCACGGCACCGGGTCGCGCGCGTCGCCCTCCGCGGCGGACATGATCAGCGGGCCGACCTCGCGCAGCAGTTCCACCCGCGCGGGCGACTCCCAGCCGCGGCGGACGGCCAGTTCGGCCTTGACGAGCAGGGCGTCCGGGTCGTGCGGGGCGTCGGCCTGCCACCGCCTGAGCCATTCGTCGCGGGAGCGCGCGAAGGCGGCGAGGCGTACGGCGTACCGGTCGCGGTTCTCCCACTCGGCGGACTCGCGGGTGGCGGTCAGCAGCCCGGCCGCGGGGGCGTAATCGCCCTGGGCCGCCGCGACGAGCGCGGGTCCCAGCCGGTGGTCGGGGGCGTCGAGCAGCACGTCCTCGTCGGCCGGCAGTCCGGCGGCGAGGCGTGAGGTGTGCCGTGCCATCCGGGCGGTACGGAGGAGCGCGCTCAGCAGTGCCATGGTGTCGACCATTGAAAACCGCAGGTCGGAGCTGTGCCAGAGGTGATCGGTGACGCTTTCGTAAAGCCAATTGGTTGTGCGCTACATGGTCAAGGACGGGCAAAAGCGTGTTTGCTTCCCGTGCGACGCCATGAACACCCGTGCGACAGCCGTGCGACGGCCCAGGGACGGTCACGGGTGGCCGTGCGACGACCGCGAGACGGCACCGAGCGGCCGTGCGATGGCCGTGGACAGCCGTTCGGCAGCCGTTCGACGGTCATGTGCACCCATGCGACGGCCAGGGACGGCCAGGGACGGCCAGGGACGGCCACGGGCGGCCACCGCGATGCCTGCTCGATGCCTGCGCGAGCTCTGTGCGGCGGCGGGCGTCAGCCGCGGCGCAGGAGCCGGGTGGCGCCGGCGGCCACCGTCGTCGCCAGGATCCAGCCGAGCAGGACCACCACCGCGGCCAGCCACTGCCAGCCGCCGCGCAGCTGCCAGAAGCCGGTCTGGCCCAGGTCGATGACCGGCAGCAGCAGATCCAGGGCGTAGAGCGAGGCGTTCCACGCGGGGTGCCCGTCGGTGTTGACCGGCCGGTGATCGGCGTGCGCGAAGGCGACCGACGTCGCCGCCCACAGCACCGCCATCCACAGGGCGGCGCGCCCGGGACGGTATCCGTAGGCGACCGTCCAGTCCTGCGCGTACCCCCAGAGCTTGGCGGCCAGCGGCAGGGTCTCGCGGCGGCGGCGCTGCTTGGCGAGCAGCACCTCACGGGCGTCCTCGTCCTCACCGGAGTCGCGCAGCACGGCCGCGAGGCGCTCGTACGGCTCCGGGGCGTACTCGGCGGTGGCCGCCGCCACCCACTCCAGGCGCCGGGTCAGCGGGAAGGCGCCCTGCGGGACCAGGTTCTCGTACGTGAAGCCGCCCATGTGCAGGCTGCCGGGGTCCGGCCAGCTCGACGCCCGGTCGACCAGGTTGACGATCCGTGCGCCGGACAGCACGACCTTGCCGCGTTCGGGCCGCTCGCCGAGGAAGCGCAGCTCGGGCGTCTGCACCCGCAGCAGCGACAGCTCCTGGTCGTCGTCGAAGGTGAAGCGGGCCCGGTCGAAGTCGACCGCGTCCCCGAAGCGCCCGTCGTCCAGACGGATCCCGCCCTGGCACTCGAACCGCTGCACCAGGGTGCCGCGCGCCGGTGTGGTGCCGCTGGTCATCAGCGGATTGCCGAGGCCGGCGGGGGTCATGTAGAGCGTGCGGTTGACGGTGAGCTGGGGGGCGTTGAGGGCGAGCCGGGTGTACGGGTTGCTGAGTCTGCTGCCGCGCAGGCTCAGCGACACGCCGACGGTCGCGCCGCGCAGACTGAGTTCGCCGTGCGACTCCAGCATCTCGGCCTGGAGGTCCTGGCCGACGGTCATGCCGTCGCCGGTGATCGATCGCCCGCGCCGGTCCCGGTAGACCACCGCCTGGTTGAGCAGCAGATCCGTGCCGATGTGCGCGTCCGTCAGCCGCACCCCGTTGTGGAAGCGGCAGCGCGGCAGATGCAGATCGCCCTCGGTGTGCAGCCGGGCCGCCTCCAGCCGGGGCACCGCGCAGTCCACCAGCCGCAGCGTCGTGAACCGGGACTCCGGCAGCAGCACCTCCTTCTCGAACCGGCACCCCTTCAGCTCCAGGTACGGCACCACCGAGGCGCCCGCGAGGTCCAGCACCCCGGTGATCCGTACGCCCGTCAGCTTCAGCGAGGCGACCCGGCCCTGGAGGGCGGGCGGCCCGTCGAGCAGCAGCCAGGCCACTATCCGGGCCCGGACACTGCGCTCGGGCCCCCAGGGACGGCCGCCGTGCGGATCGTCGACGGCCGTGTCCCCGCTGCGCAGGTCGTACACACTGCCGTTGCGGAAGGCCTGCCACATCCCCGCCTCGGCGGCGGTCAGCTCGTCCGGCAGATCCCCGGTGCGCAGGCCGGCACCATCGGTCACGGCACGTCACTTCCTCCCCTGCTACTCGCGGGTTCGTACGGTGCTGCAATGCCCGCTCAGTGACGGCGCGAACGCTCCTGGTGAAGGGGATCTTCCAGGGGAACCGAAGGTGGCCTGTATCAGCCTCTGATACAGGCGTCCGGCGCCCTGCCGCGGTCTGAGAGAATTGAGTCCGTGCTGCAAAGTTTCCCGATCGCCCGAATCGATCTGCGCGGCGACGCCCTCCCCGAGGGCCCCGCCCTGCGCGACCTGCTGCCCCGAGCCGACTTCGACGTCTCGGCCGCCCTGGAGAAGGTGCGACCGATCTGCGAGGCCGTGCATCATCGGGGCGACGCGGCGCTGATCGACTACGCGGAGAAGTTCGACGGAGTACGGCTGGAGTCCGTACGCGTCCCGGCCCAGGCCCTCGCCGACGCCCTGGAACAGCTCGACCCCGCCGTGCGCGCGGCCCTGGAGGAGTCGATCCGCCGGACCCGTCTCGTCCACCGCGCACAGCGCCGTACGACGCACACCACCCAGGTCGTGCCCGGCGGCTCGGTCACCGAGAAGTGGGTGCCGGTCGGCCGGGTCGGGCTGTACGCGCCCGGTGGCCGGTCGGTGTACCCGTCGTCCGTGATCATGAACGTGGTCCCGGCGCAGGAAGCCGGCGTCGGGTCCATCGCGCTCGCCTCCCCGGCCCAGTCCGCGTTCGGCGGCCTGCCGCACCCGACGATCCTCGCCGCCTGCGCCCTGCTCGGCGTCGACGAGGTGTACGCGGCCGGCGGCGCCACGGCCGTCGCCATGTTCGCGTACGGCACCGAGTCCTGCCCGTCCGCCGACATGGTCACCGGCCCCGGCAACATCTGGGTCGCCGCGGCCAAGCGCTACTTCACCGGCCGGATCGGCATCGACGCCGAGGCCGGCCCGACCGAGATCGCGGTCCTCGCGGACCACACCGCCGACCCCGCGCACATCGCCGCCGACCTGATCAGCCAGGCCGAGCACGACCCGCTCGCCGCCGCCGTCCTGGTCACGGACTCGCCCGACCTCGCGGACGCCGTGGAGAAGGAACTGGAGCCGCAGATCGCGGCCACCAAGCACATCGAGGACCGGATCGTCCCGGCCCTGAGCGGCAGGCAGTCCGCGATCGTCCTCGTCGACGGCGTCGACGAGGGCCTCAGGGTCGTCGACGCCTACGGCGCCGAGCACCTGGAGATCCAGACCGCGGACGCGGCGGCGGTCGCCGACCGGGTCAGGAACGCCGGAGCGATCTTCGTCGGCCCCTGGGCCCCGGTCTCGCTCGGCGACTACGCGGCGGGCTCCAACCACGTCCTGCCCACCGGCGGCTGCGCCTGCCACTCCTCGGGCCTGTCCGTCCAGTCCTTCCTGCGCGGCATCCACATCGTCGACTACACGAAGGACGCGCTCGCCGACGTCGCCCATCACGTGGTGACGCTGGCGGAGGCGGAGGATCTGCCCGCGCACGGCGCGGCGATCAAGGCGAGGTTCGGCTGGAAGGTACCCGAAGGCAAGTGACCGGCATCGACGATCTCCCCGTACGGGACGAACTGCGCGGCAAGACCCCCTACGGCGCGCCCCAGCTCGACGTCCCCGTACGCCTGAACACCAACGAGAACCCCTACCCGCTGCCCGAGCCGCTCGTCGAGCGGATCACCGAGCGGGTCCGCGAGGCCGCCCGCGGCCTCAACCGCTACCCCGACCGGGACGCGGTGGAGCTGCGCACCGAGCTGGCCGCCTATCTGACGAAGACCGGCAAGCACCCGGTGGGCACCGAGAACGTCTGGGCCGCCAACGGCTCGAACGAGGTCATCCAGCAGCTGCTCCAGACCTTCGGCGGACCCGGCCGCAGCGCGATCGGCTTCGAGCCGTCGTACTCGATGCACGCGCTCATCGCGCGGGGCACGGGCACGGCCTGGATCTCGGGGCCGCGCAACGAGGACTTCACCATCGACCTCGTCGCCGCCGAGCGGGCGATCGCCGAGAACCGGCCCGACGTCGTCTTCGTCACGACCCCGAACAACCCCACGGGCAACGCGGTCCCGCCCGAGACGGTCCTGGCGCTCTACGAGGCCGCCCAGGCGGCGAAGCCGTCGATGGTCGTGATCGACGAGGCGTACATCGAGTTCAGCCACGGCGACTCGCTGCTGCCGCTGCTGGAAGGACGGCCGAATCTCGTCGTCTCCCGGACGATGTCGAAGGCCTTCGGCGCGGCCGGACTGCGCCTCGGCTACCTCGCCGCCCACCCGGCGGTCGTGGACGCCGTCCAGCTCGTCCGGCTGCCGTACCACCTGTCGGCCATCACCCAGGCGACCGCGCTGGCCGCCCTGGAACACACCGACACCCTGCTCGGGTACGTGGAGCAGCTGAAGGCCGAACGGGACCGGCTGGTCACCGAACTGCGCGCGATGGGCTGCGAGGTGACCGAGTCGGACGCGAACTTCGTGCAGTTCGGACGGTTCGCCGACACCCACGCGGCCTGGCGCGCGATCCTCGACCAGGGCGTCCTGGTCCGGGACAACGGCGTACCGGGGTGGCTGCGGGTCTCCGCCGGAACCCCGAAGGAAAACGACGCGTTCCTCGACGCGGTACGTGAACTACTGGGCTCTGTGGGGGACGACCCCACATCCCCGAAGGAGCAGAGCGCATGAACCGCGTAGGACGCGTGGAGCGGGTGACGAAGGAGACGTCGGTCCTCGTCGAGATCGATCTCGACGGTTCCGGCAAGGTCGACGTGGCCACCGGCGTCGGCTTCTACGACCACATGCTCGACCAGCTCGGCCGGCACGGTCTGTTCGACCTGACCGTGAAGACCGAGGGCGACCTGCACATCGACTCGCACCACACCATCGAGGACACCGCCCTCGCCCTCGGCGCCGCCTTCAAGCAGGCGCTCGGTGACAAGGTGGGCATCTACCGCTTCGGCAACTGCACCGTCCCGCTGGACGAGTCGCTCGCCCAGGTCACCGTCGACCTGTCCGGCCGCCCCTACCTCGTGCACACCGAGCCCGAGAAGATGGCGCCGATGATCGGCGAGTACGACACGACGATGACCCGGCACATCCTGGAGTCCTTCGTCGCCCAGGCCCAGATCGCCCTGCACGTGCACGTCCCCTACGGACGCAACGCGCACCACATCGTGGAGTGCCAGTTCAAGGCGCTGGCCCGGGCCCTGCGTTACGCCTCCGAGCGCGACCCGCGCGCAGCCGGCATCCTCCCCTCCACTAAGGGCGCACTGTGACAGGCCTTTCCAGCATTCTCATCGTCGTCGGTCTCTTCCTCGCCGGAGGAATCTACTCCTTCGTCAAGCAGGGCATGCCCAGGAGCCTCGTGGTCCTGCTGTCCATCGGTGCCGCGATGTGCCTCGTCGCGGGCGTCATGAGGCTGGAGGTGTGGAGTTGAGCGCGTCCAGGAAGGTCGTCGTCTTCGACTACGGCTTCGGGAACGTACGCTCCGCCGAGCGCGCCCTCGCCCGCGCGGGCGCAGAGGTCGAGATCACCCGCGACTTCGACACCGCGATGAACGCGGACGGGCTGCTGGTTCCGGGCGTCGGCGCCTTCGCCGCCTGTATGCGGGGCCTCAAGGAGGCGCGAGGCGACTGGATCATCGGCCGCCGGCTGTCCGGCGGGCGCCCCGTCATGGGCATCTGCGTCGGCATGCAGATCCTGTTCACCCGCGGCATCGAGCACGGCGTGGAGACCGAGGGTCTCGACGAGTGGCCGGGCACGGTCGGACCGCTGGAGGCCGACGTCGTGCCCCACATGGGCTGGAACACCGTCGACACCCCGGAGGGCTCGCAGGCCTTCGCCGGCCTCGACGCCGACGCGCGGTTCTACTTCGTCCACTCCTACGCCGTCCACGACTGGTCGCTGGAAGTCGGCAACCCGCTGATGCGCGCACCCCTGGTGACCTGGTCCACGCACGGCAAGCCCTTCGTGGCGGCCGTCGAGAACGGCGCCCTGTGGGCCACCCAGTTCCACCCCGAGAAGTCCGGCGACGCCGGAGCCCAGCTCCTCACCAACTGGATCGGAACACTGTGAGCAAGCTCGAACTCCTCCCCGCCGTCGACGTCCGCGACGGCCAGGCCGTGCGTCTCGTGCACGGCGAGTCCGGGACCGAGACCTCCTACGGCTCCCCGCTGGAGGCCGCGCTGGCCTGGCAGAGCGCCGGCGCCGAGTGGCTGCACCTCGTCGACCTGGACGCCGCGTTCGGCACCGGCGACAACCGGGAGCTGATCTCCGAGGTCACCAAGGCCATGGACATCAAGGTCGAGCTGTCCGGCGGCATCCGCGACGACGTCACCCTCGCCGCCGCGCTCGCCACCGGCTGCACCCGGGTGAACCTCGGCACCGCGGCCCTGGAGACCCCCGAGTGGGTCGCCAAGGTCATCGCCGAGCACGGCGACAGGATCGCGGTCGGCCTCGACGTCCGCGGCACGACCCTGCGCGGCCGCGGCTGGACCCGCGACGGCGGCGACCTCTACGAGACGCTGGCGCGCCTGGACTCCGAGGGCTGCGCCCGCTACGTGGTGACGGACATCGCCAAGGACGGCACGCTCCAGGGCCCGAACCTGGAACTGCTGCGCAACGTGTGCGCGGTGACCGACCGCCCGGTGGTGGCCTCCGGCGGGGTGTCGTCGCTGGACGACCTGCGCGCCATCGCCGAACTCGTGCCGCTCGGCGTCGAGGGCTCGATCGTGGGCAAGGCCCTGTACGCGAAGGCGTTCACCCTGGAAGAGGCGCTGGCGGCGGTAGCCCGGTGAGCGCCGTACGCCGCCTTTCGACCGGCGCCCCCTCGGAGGAGGCCTTCGGGTACTCCCGCGCGGTGGAGCTGCCGAACGGCCTGGTGCTGGTGTCCGGCTGCACCTCGGTGGTCGACGGCGATGTCGTCGAGGGTGACCCGTACGAGCAGACGGTCAACGCCTTCGGCGCCGCGTTCGCGGCCCTGGAGCAGCTCGGTCTGGGCCGCGAGGATGTTGTCCGCACACATATGCACATCACCCACGCCCGGGACGTCGAGGATGTTGGCCGCGCCCACAAGGCGCTGTTCGACGGCATCCGCCCCGCCGCGTCCATGATCATCGTCGAGGGTCTGGTGGACCCGCGTCTGGTGGTCGAGGTCGAGGTGGAGGCGTTCCGTTCGGACGGGGACCGTACGGAACGGTCCGGCGAGGACCACGGAGTACGGTCCGGCGAGGACACCACAGAGCGGGGAGAAGCGCGGTCATGACGCTGGCGGTCCGAGTGATTCCCTGCCTGGACGTGGACAACGGCCGGGTGGTCAAGGGCGTCAACTTCCAGAACCTGCGCGACGCGGGCGACCCCGTCGAGATGGCCAAGGTGTACGACGCCGAGGGCGCCGACGAGCTCACGTTCCTGGACATCACCGCGTCCTCGGGCAACCGTGAGACCACGTACGACGTGGTGCGTCGCACGGCCGAGCAGGTCTTCATCCCGCTGACGGTCGGCGGCGGTGTCCGTACCGCCGAGGACGTCGACAAGCTGCTGCGGGCCGGTGCCGACAAGGTCGGTGTCAACACGGCAGCCATCGCCCGTCCCGACCTCATCCGGGAGATCGCGGAGCGGTTCGGGCGGCAGGTGCTCGTGCTGTCGGTGGACGCGCGCAGGACCGGGAGCGGTTCCTTCGAGGTGACCACCCACGGCGGCCGCCAGGGCACCGGCATCGACGCCGTCGAGTGGGCCCACCGGGCCGCCGAGCTGGGCGCGGGCGAGATCCTGCTCAACTCGATGGACGCCGACGGCACGAAGGACGGCTACGACATCGAGATGATCGAGGCCGTACGCAAGCACGTCACCGTTCCGCTGATCGCCAGCGGCGGCGCGGGCCGGCTCGACCACTTCCCGCCGGCCATCGGGGCGGGCGCCGACGCGGTGCTGGCCGCGTCCGTCTTCCACTTCGGCGACCTGCGGATCGGCGAGGTCAAGGAGACCCTGCGCGAGGCGGGGCACCCCGTCCGCTAGGCAGTACCACCCCGGCGGCCTCCACCGCCGGGTCACGGTCTCCGTCACGGCCCGTACCCGGGCAGCCTTCGCTGCCGGGTACGGGCCGTTCGCCGTTTCCGCGGCCGGCGTGGGGCCCTCGCGGTCGGGTTCCGGGAGGCGGGCTCGCGGGAAACGGGTGCCTGCCGCCGGACCCTGACGCCTCGCTCCGGTGGGGGAGCCGCGCAGGGGCACGGTGGGTCACGGCCGGTGATTCTGCCGATGTACGGGCCGGATCCGGGGCGGACAGTTACCACCGCAACCAACCGAGACGGACCCCCGCCGTTTCGAGGCGTGCGCCCTTTGGTGCCCCATGCCAGGGCGGCGCCCCGGCCGCGGCGCGGGTCCGTCCTCCCTCACCGAGAGGACGCATCCACCGTGCAGCAGCCGAACCGCGCACTCCCCGCCGCACCCGTCGGACCCGAATCGTCCCCCCGCCGACCGCACCGGCTCACCGGCCGTCTGGCGCGGGCCGGACTCGCGGTGCTCCTGGCCGCGGGCGGCCTCGTCGCCGCGCAGGCCACCGGGGCGCAGGCCGTCGCCGGAGCACAGGCCGTCTCGGCGCAGGCCGCCGCGAACCCGTACGAGCGCGGCCCCGCCCCCTCGAACGCCAGTATCGAGGCCTCCCGTGGTTCGTACGCCGTCTCCACCACCACCGTCTCCTCCCTGTCCGTGAGCGGCTTCGGCGGCGGCACCGTCTACTACCCGACCTCGACCAGCGACGGCACCTTCGGAGCGGTCGTCATCTCACCCGGGTACACCGCCTACCAGTCGTCCATCTCCTGGCTCGGGCCCCGGCTCGCCTCCCAGGGCTTCGTGGTGTTCACCATCGACACCAACACCACCCTCGACCAGCCCGACAGCCGAGGCCGGCAGCTGCTGGCCGCGCTCGACTACCTGACGCAGAGCAGTTCCGTGCGGACCAGGATCGACAGCAGCCGGCTCGGCGTGATGGGCCACTCGATGGGCGGCGGCGGCACGCTGGAGGCCGCGAAGAGCCGTCCCTCGCTCCAGGCGGCGATCCCGCTCACCGGCTGGAACCTGGACACCACCTGGCCGGAGATCAAGACGCCGACCCTGATCGTGGGCGCCGACGGCGACACGATCGCGCCGGTGGCCACGCACTCCAAGCCCTTCTACGCGAGCCTGCCGAGCACGCTCGACAAGGCGTACCTGGAACTCAGGGGCGCCACCCACTTCACGCCCAACAGCTCGAACACCACGATCGCGAAGTACAGCATTTCGTGGCTGAAGCGGTTCATCGACAATGACACCCGCTACGAGCAGTTCCTGTGCCCGCTGCCGCAGGCGTCCCTGACGATCGCCGAGTACCGGGGCAACTGCCCGCACACCTCCTGACCCGTCCCGGCCCGCCCCGGGGGGGGCCCGGGGCGGAGGGCGGCCCGGCGCGGGGGGGGGGGGGGGCCGCGCCCCCGGCGCGGCGGCGCCGGGGGGGGGGCGCGGCCGC
>NZ_JBIBSY010000001.1:1156645-1163123 GCF_043078065.1 Streptomyces sp. NPDC015532
CGGAGTCCCGGGGCAACGCCCCGCCCACCTCCGCACCGGCCCCGCAGGGCCGGTCCGCACGGATGATCCGTGCGGACCGGCCGTGCGGGGGTGACGGCCGCCGTCCTCCGGCGGCCGTCACGTGTGTGTCCGGCCGCGGCGCCCGCGAGGGCGCCGCGGCCGTTGTGCGGGCGCACAAGCCTGGCCCGCCGGGCCTGGGAGCCTGCCCAGCCGTGATCCCCGCGAGGGCCTTGTCTTCCCAGGTCGGATGGGTTTTCCAGGCCCAGTGTCGCAAGCGAACGCGGGGCTTCCGCCATCGTTTACGCGGAAGTAACGTCAGGGTCGTGACGGGAAACGCGACTGTGCCAGGTCTCCTCCGGACGGCGGCCCGGAGCTCATTACCGTTGCTCGTCCGGCACACGCCGAACGAGCCGGACCAGCGCCGCGCCCCCGGCCGGCCGCTCGCCCCGGACCACGATCCGCAACCGGACGTGCCTCGCCCGCCGGACGCGCCCCGCCCGGCCGGCGTGCCCGAGGCGCCCGGCGCGCCCCGCCCGGCCGGCGGGTCCGGAACTCCGGTGCCGGAGGCCCGGGAAGGCGCCGTGCCCGCTGCGGTGTCCGACGAGGGCGAGGGCGAGGACGGGTGCCCGGGGCCGGGTGTCCTGGGCCGCGGCCCGGCGGGTCTGCTGCTGCTGGTGGCGGCCGAGCGGGAGCGGGACGCGAGGGGCGCCGGGGCCGACGCCGCGGTGATTCTCGGGGCGGCCAAAGCGGGCGGACTCGACGCGGACGCCCTCGACGCCGCGGAGGACGCGGGACTGATCCGCCTCGCCGGAGGCCGCGTCCAGCTCGTCGATCCCCGCCATGCCGGCACCGTCTACGCCGCCGTCCCGCCCGCCCGCCGGCGTGCGGCGCACCGGCTGCTGGCCGACGCCCACACCGGGGGCCCGCACGCTCTGCCGGTCCTCTTCCACCGGGCCTCGGCGGCCGTCGCCCCCGCACCGGGCCTCGGCGACGCGCTGGCCGCCGCGGCGGAGCCGCCGGACGGCGGACCGGCGCACGCCGAGCGCTCGGCGGCCTGGGCGCGGTCCGCCGAACTCGCCGCCGGCCAGGTGCTGCGCGCCGTGCGCCTGGTCAACGCCGCCGACCAGGCCCGGCTGGCCGGACTGCCGCACCGCGCGCGGGAGTTGCTCGCGCGGGCCGGTTGCGAGGGTCAGGACGGCGCCGTGCGCGGCGCGGCCCAACGGGTGAGCGGGCTGCTCGCGCTCCAGGACGGCCCGGTCGCCGACGCCCGCGAGGCACTGCTGCTGGCCGGCGAGTCACTGGCTCCCGTCGACGCTCACCTCGCCCAGGCCGCGCGGCTCGCCGCCGTCGAGGCGTCCTGGGCGATGGGGGACGCGGCGGCATGCGGGGAAGCCCTGGACGCGGGTCCCGCCCGGCCGGGGTCCGACCCGCTGCTCGCGGCGTACCGGGCGGGGATGTCCGCGGTGATGCACGGCCGCCTGGACAGCGGACGGCAGCCGTTGCGGGAGGTGGTGGCCGGAGCGGGCGCGGCGGCCGGGATGACCGACGGCGCGGAAGCCCTGCTGCGGGCCGGGAGCGCGGCCCTCGTCGTCGGCGACCTCGCCGCGGCCGCTCGCGCCAACTCCCGCGCCCTCGCCGTCGCCAGGGCCCGGGGCCCGTACATCCTGGTCGCCCAGGCACTGGAACGGCTGGCCTACGGAGAGCTGCGGGCGGGCCGCCACGCCCGTGCCCGCGCCCACGCCGAGGACGGCCTGCGCACGGCCCTCGACGCGGGTCAGGACAACCTCGCCGCGCACCACCACGCGATCCTCGCGCTGGTGGCGTCCGTGGAGGGTTCCCCGGAGGCCGTCGCGGAGCACGCGACGACCGCCGAACGGGTCGCGGCGGCCCATGGACTGGCGCTGGCGGCCACGCTCTCCCAGTGGGCACGCGCCCGCGCCGACCTGGCCCGCGGCCGGCTGGCCGAGGCCGCCGCGCGGCTTGGCCCCCTGGTCGGCGCCGGTCCGCGCCGCGGTCACTTCGCGGTACGGATGCTCGCCGTTCCCTGCTTCGTGGAGGCGGCGGCCCGCACGGGACAGACGGAGGCCGCCCGGTCGGCCGTGGCCGAGTTCGCCCGCTGGGCCGCGCAGGGTGCCGACCCCCAGGCCCCCGCTCAACTCGCGCGCTGCCGTGCGCTGCTGAGCGGCACCGAGGAATGCGAGGAGCTGTTCGCCGCCGCGCTGGCCCGGCACGACGAGGTGGCCGGGGACTTCGAACGCGGGCGTACCCAACTCCTCTACGGCGGCTGGCTGCGGCGGCGGCGCAGACCCGGTGAGGCGCGCGGCCGGCTGCGGGACGCGCTGGTGTCCTTCGAGCGGGGCGGGGCACTCGGCTGGGCCACGCAGGCGCGGGCCGAACTGCGGGCCACCGGCGACGCCGGACCGGGCGAACCGGCCGGTCAGCTCACGCTTCTGACGCCCCAGCAGCTGCGGATCGCCCGCTGTGTGGCGGAGGGGGCCACCAATCGCGAAGTGGCGCTGCGCCTGTCCGTGAGCCCCCGCACCGTGGACCACCACCTGCGCAATGTCTTCGCCGCTCTGGGGGTCCGCTCCCGTGTCGAACTGTCCCGTCTGGTGGACCGGGCCGAGAAGACCACCGCACACCCCTAGGTACCGACCAGTAGGTATGTCATCCTGCGGGATCAGGAGGTCCGGAGCACCCGTGTGCCGCGCGTCGGCCGACGGGGCAGCCCCGACCGAGCCGACTCCGGTGGAGGACAGCGATGCAGCACCTCGTACCCGCCCATGTCCGGTCCCAGCCCGGAACCCGGTCCCCGGTACCGGCCGACCGCCCGGCCGTCGACGCGGAGGCGCTCGCGGTGCTGCACCGCGCCGCCCGGGCGCTGATGGCGGGGCTGCCCGAACTCGGCGAACGCCTGGTGGACCTCCTGGTGGCGCGTGAACCCGCGTACCGCGCGGCCATGGAGGCGGACGCGGAGAGCGTTCGCGACGAGGTGCGGCGCTCGCTGCGGCTCAACGTCGGATCCCTGATCCAGCCCGGCGAACTGCGCGAGGCCGCCCACCGCTGCTCCTGGGCCATCGGCAGGGCCCGCGCCGAACGCGGCCTCCCGCTGGACGCCCTGCTGCGCGCCTTCCGGCTGGGCGGCGGCATGATCTGGCAGGAGCTCGTCGACGAGACGACCCGCCGCCATCCCTCCGACGCGCGCCTGCTCGTGCACGTGGCCGCCGACGTGTGGAACTTCGTCGACGACCACTGCGCCGTGGCCGCCGACGCCTACCGCCAGACCGAGCGCGAGCTGATGTGGCGCAGGGAGAACCGGCTGCGGCTCATGACGGCCGCGCTCCTCGACGGCACCGCCCGGATCGCCGACCTGCCGGCCACCGCCGCCGCCCTGGGGCTTCCCGAACAGGGCCGGTACGCGGTGGTGCTGGCCCGGCTGCCGTCCGGTCGCGCGTTCACGGACGTACGCGGCCAGGTCCACCTCTCCGGCCTGCGGGTCCTCTGGTACCGCGACCGCGACCGCGACAGTGAGGGCAGCTACGGCATCGTCCTGCTCGGCGACCGCCCGCACGACGGGGAGCAGCCCGGCCACGGCCACGACGGCGGGCTCCCCGGCGCGGGCCACGGGCCGGGCTCCGCTGCGGCGGCCGAGGCGGGCCGGGACGGCGCGGAGTCCCGGGGCGGGGAGCACCCCGGGACGCGCGGGCCCGAGGTGGACGCCGGGGAGATCGCCCGCAGGCTGACCGCCCCGCCGGTCGCCCGGGTCGGAGTGAGCCCGGTGGTGGAGGGGCTCGCGGCGATCGGCGACGCCCGTCGCCTGGCCGACACGGCGCTGCGGGCCTGCCCGCGCGTCGGCGGGACCATCGTGCTGGAGGAACATCTGCCCGCCGCGCTCGTCGTCTCGGCTCCGGCCCTCGGCGCGGCGCTCTCCGAGCGGGTTCTCGGGCCGCTGCTGCGGCTGGACCCGTCCGACCGGGACATCATGCTGGACACCCTGACGGTCTGGCTCGCCTGCGACGGCTCCGCCCAGCGGGCCGCGAGCCGCCTCTACTGCCACCGCAACACCGTCCTGAACCGGCTGCGGCGCTGCGAACAGCTCACCGGCCGCTCCCTGACCCGACCGGCGGACGTCGTCGAGCTGTCCCTGGCGCTGGCGGCGCACTCCCTGCTCGATCCGTGACCTGCCGGCCTGTCCGCCTGCCCACCGGGTCGCCGGGGCGCCCGGCCGTCGGCCCGGTGGACAGGCCCGGCGGGACGTTCGCGTGCGGGACCAGATGCGAAAGAGAAGTTGCGCAATTTTAGTTGCGCAACTTTTCTTTCGCATCTAGGGTCGGCTCATGGCAAGCCAGGAGAACCGCCGGATCACGGACGTGGGCACGCTCAAAGCCCTCGGACACCCCCTGCGCATGCGGCTGTACCGCGCCCTGCTCGTCGCGGACGCGGCCACCGCGTCCCAGCTCGGTGAGCAGGTCGACGAAGCGCCGTCGCTCGTCAGCTACCACCTGCGCAAACTCGCCGAACACGGGCTGATCGAGGAGGCCGGGCCGCGCAGCGGCGACGGACGCGAGCGGTGGTGGCAGCCGGCGTCCGACGGCGTCAGCGTCCAGGGCGTCGACTTCCGGGACGCGCCCGAGAAGGAGGCGGCCCATCTCGCCTTCACCCGGCTCTACCACGACCAGCGCAGCGAGCTGTACCGGCGCTACCTCGACGAACGAGCCGCCTGGCCGGCGGAGTGGAACGACGCCGCGACCGACGTGGAGGCCACTCTGCGGCTGACGTCGGCCCAACTCGGCGCGTTGAAGCACGAGTTGCTCGCCGTCATCAGGAGGTACGACGAGAAGGGCCGCGCGGACGAAGCGGCCGGGGACACCGAAGAGCGCGAGAACGTCGCCCTGCACGTCTACGGATTCCCGTTCCGTGTCTGAACCCGAGAGCACGTCCGCCCCGAAAGGACCCGGTCCCGTGACCACGACCGTCATACCGAGCCCCGCCCAGGCCACCGAGCGGACTCCCGGCAGGCCCGCCCACCGCGACGGCAACGTCCTGCGCTGGCTCGGCGCCTACACCTCGTCGATGATCGGCGACAACGTCTTCTACATCGCGTTGTCCTGGGCGGCCGTCCAGGCCGGTACTCCCTCCCAGGCCGGGCTCGTGATGGCCGTCAGCGCCGTACCCCGGGCCCTGCTGATGCTGGGCGGGGGAGTGGTCGCCGACCGGTTCGGGCCGAGGAGGGTCGTCATCGGCAGTGACGCCGTGCGCTGCGCGGCCGTGCTGGCGGTCGCCGCGCTGCTCTTCGCGACCGGTCCCGGGCTGTGGCTGCTGGCCCTGCTCGCCGTCGTCTTCGGCATCGTCGACGCCGTGTTCATGCCCGCCGTGGGCGCCCTCCCGGCCCGTGTCACCGGCCGGGACCAGCTCGCCCGGGTGCAGGGCATGCGGGGTCTCGCGATCCGGTTCGCCAATGTCGTGGGCGCCCCGCTGGGCGGCCTCGCCGTGGCCCTCGGCGGCTCGGCGACGGCGTTCGCGCTGGCGGGCGGGCTCATCGCCGTGTCGGTGCCGCTGCTGATCTTCGTACGGATGCGGGAACTGCCCCCGGGCGACGCGGCGGATCCCGCGGAACGCACCGCCTGGCGCGACCTCCTCGACGGGCTGCGCTACATCCGCGGCCACCGCGTCCTCGCCCCGCTCATCGCCGCCATAGCCCTCGGCGACCTCGGCTTCGTCGGACCGCTGAACGTGGGACTGACCCTGCTGGCCGACCGGCGCGGCTGGGGCGCGTCCGGGATGGGCTGGGTGCTGGCGGCCTTCGGAGTCGGCGCGGGAGCCGCCGGGCTGCTGCTGACCCTGCGCGGACGGCTGCCGCGCGCGGGGACCGTCGCCGCCGCGGCCATCCTGGGCGGCTCCGTCGCGATCGGCGCGCTCGCCTTCGCGCCGAGCGTCGCCGCGGCCGTCGGTGTCGCCCTCGTCATCGGCCTGCTCGCCGGGCTCAGCGGAGCCCTGTGCGGGGCGCTCCTCCAGACCCAGTCCGACCCCGCCTACCTGGGCCGGGTCACCGCCGTCGGCGGGATCGTCAGCCTGGGCCTCGCGCCGCTCAGCATGCCGCTGACCGCCGCCGCGATCGGCTGGTGGGGCACCGGGCCCGTCTTCGTCACCAGCGCCGCGGTGTGCGGCCTCGGCGGCGTCCTCGCCCTGGGCGTACGGGACCTGCGGCGCGCCGAACTGCCCCGCTGACCGACGGTGCCGTCCCCGCGGTCCCCGTGGTCCCGGCCGCCCTCGCGGTCCCAGCAGCCCTGGCGGTCCCAGCAGCCCTGGCGGTCCCAGCGGTCCCAGCGGTCCTGGCGGTCCCAGTGGTCCTAGCTGTCTCAGCGGTCCCGGCCGGCCTCGCCGTCCCGGCCGGCCTCGCCGTCCCGGCCGGCCTCGCCGTCCCGGCCGGCCTCGCCGTCCCGGCCGGCCTCGCCGTCCCGGCCGGCCTCGCCGTCCC